>NZ_JBVIXA010000011.1:0-319160 GCF_055594065.1 Streptomyces sp. NPDC040610
CCCTCTTCTCCCCCCCCCCCCCCCCCACCCCTCCCCCCCCCCCCCCCCCCCCCCCCCCCCCCCCCCCCCCCCCCCCCCCCCCCCCCCCCCCCCCGCTCCGGGGTGGTTCTTCACACAGCCGGCACCGTCACGCTTCGATGCTGTCCTTCTGGGCGTCGTCCTTGCCGGACTCGTCGCCGCTGCCGGCCTCGGCCGCCTCGCGCTCCGCCTGCTTCTTGGAGGCCATGAGGCTGGTGATCGTCGTGATGATCAGGACGCCGCAGATGACGCCGAGCGAGACCGGGATGGAGATCTCGGGGACGTGTACGCCGTTCTCGTGCAGGGCGTGCAGGACCAGCTTCACGCCGATGAAGCCGAGGATCACCGACAGGCCGTAGCTGAGGTGGACCAGCTTCCTGAGCAGTCCGCCGATGAGGAAGTACAGCTGCCGCAGGCCCATGAGGGCGAAGGCGTTGGCGGTGAAGACGATGTACGGGTCCTGGGTCAGGCCGAAGATCGCCGGGATGGAGTCCATGGCGAACAGGACGTCGGTGGTACCGATGGCGAGCATGACGACCATGAGAGGCGTCATGATCTTCTTGCCGTTCTTCCGGATGAAGAGCTTCGTGCCCTCGTACCGGTCGGAGACGCCGAACTTCTTCTCGATGGACTTCAGGAGGCGGTTCTCCTCCCAGTCCTCTTCCTCCTCGTCGGCACGCGCCTCCTGGATGAGCTTCCAGGCGGTGTAGATCAGGAACGCGCCGAAGATGTAGAAGACCCACGAGAAGTTGGCGATGACCGCGGCGCCGGCGGCGATGAAGATCGCTCGCAGGACCAGGGCGATCAGCACACCGAACAGCAGCACGCGCTGCTGGAGGTGGGAGGGCACCGAGAACTTCGCCATGATCAGGATGAAGACGAAGAGGTTGTCGACGGAGAGCGACTTCTCGGTGATGAAGCCCGCGAAGAACTCGCCGGACGCCTGGCTCTCGCCCGCGAGCAGCAGGCCGACGCCGAAGAGCGCCGCCAGGACGATCCAGACGATGGTCCAGATTCCGGCTTCCTTGATCGACACGTCATGGGGCTTGCGCCCGATGAAGAAGTCGACTGCGATCAGGGCACACAGACCGAGAACGGTCGTCACCCACACGGTCATAGAAACGTCCACTGCGCCTCCGGCGTCGTACGGCTACTGATCAGCGTCGTCGCTGCCGGAGGTCTCTTCCACCCGGGCGCTGTGCGTGCGCCCCGGTCCGACGCCCCGGGACCGATGGCGGTCCGTATTGACGGGCACGTCGCGTCTGGGAGTACTCCCCTCCGCACTGAGAAGAGTACGCGAAAGACCAAGGTTAGGTAAAGGGACCGGCAAACGAGCACCAAATGCCCAGCTCACAAGGGTGCGTGGGCGCTTGACAGTCTCTAGGTCGACTTGGCGGCGCCGGTACGCGAGGGGCGGGTGGGGCACATGTCGACTTGCCGATGCGGAGTCGGCGGCTCAGCGGCTTCCGGTGCGGCGGGCCGCGCCCACACGGTCCAGGACGTGGCTGAGGACCTGGCTGCCGGGCGGGGCGAGCGAGGGCTCGTACGTCCACGCGTGGCCCACCCACGGGTCCGCGAGGTGGTCCTCCGGCACCGGCGTGAGACGCAGCAGGGCCCGCCACAGCGGGTCGAGGAGCGGGCCGTACTCCGCGGCGTCCTCGCGGTCGGCGACCATCATCAGGTGCACGCCGACGGCGGGGCCCTCGTCCGCGAGATAGCGCAGCCGGGTCACCGCGCGGTCGTCGAAGCCGTGCGGGAAGTCGTTGACGATCAGCAGGTGCTCGCCGGTGTCCAGGTCCTGCGGCAGCGCGTCGGCCATGCCGCCGCGGACCGCCATCTGCACGAGGTCCACGCGCTGGGTGAGCCGGGTGAGCACGGCGGCGGCGCCCGCGGCACCGGTCGCGGGCGGCTCGTCCAGGACCCCGGCGCCCACCAGCGGGGCGAACGCGCTCGCACCGCTGCCGGCGGCGTCGATGACGTGCACGGTGAACGCGCCGGGCGGATACGAGGCGAGCAGCCGCGCGGCGTGCGCGACGGCGCTGTCCAGGGCGAGGCGGCGCAGCTGGTCGGCGTCCACGAGGGAGTCCGTGCCGGAGCGGCCGCTGTCGATCCACAGGCCGCGCTCCAGGGGCAGCCGGACGAGCATGGGGATGCGCAGGTCGGGGCGCTCGGGGAGGCTGAGGCCGCCCAGGCGCAGGGCCATGGGGATCTCCATGGGCGCGCGATAGCCCTGCCAGACCGGGCTCGACCAGTCGGCGAACGCCGGGGGCAGGGCGGGCTCGACGACCTCCGCCTCGGCGGCGAGCTGGGCCAGGTCCCGGTCGAGGGCGGCCCTGGCCTGGTCGACGAGGTCGCCGTGGCGGGCGCGGGCGGCCTCGCGCGCGGCGTCACCGGTGCCGCCGATGCGGCTGCGCGGGTCGGAGAGGACCTTGTCCAGCTCCTGCTCCATACGGGAGTCGGCGAAGTCCACCGCGCTGCGGTACGCCGACGCGGAGCGGGCCAGGTCCTCGAACATGCCCCACACCTGGTTGTACAGCCGCTCCTCCATGGACCAGCCGGTGGCGTCGCCCGCGACGGGGCGGGCGGGCTGCCCGGGTGCGGCGGGCGGAGCGGTGGGCGGGGGCGGCGGGGGCGCGCTGGTCTGGCGGCGCGGGTGGGTGTAGTTCACGGGGCCGCCGTCGCCGGGCTGCGCGGGCGGGGTGGCGTCCCCGGACGCGGGCGGGACGGGCTGCGGGGGCTGGCCGCCCTCGCCGGGTGCGGGCGAGGGGGTGACGGGCTGCGGAGCGGTGTCGGGGCCCGGCTCGGGCGCCGACGGCTGTCGGCCGGGGCTCGTGTGGCCCTGGGCGGCGGCGCGCACGCGGGTCTCGTCCGCGGGGCGGGGCGGGGGTGCGGCCACCGAGCGGGCGAGGCCGCGGGCCACGGCGTCGTTGATGGCGGTCGCCAGCTCCTGGGCCTCGGGCAGGCCCTGGTCGGCGAGCATGGCGGCGAGGCCGCCCGCGTAGCCCTGGCCGACGGCGCGGACCTTCCAGACATCCTGCTTGCGATACAGCTCCAGGGCGACGACGGCGGACTCGGCGGACAGGTCCGTGATCGTGTAGCTGGCGATCTCGGTGCCGTCGAGTGCGGTGACGGCCACGAAGGGCGCGGCGACGGCGCCGAAGGAGACCGGGCCCGCGACGCCGACGGGCAGCGCGAGCAGCACGTTGACCTGGTGCGCGCCGTCCGGCAGCGCGCCCAGGTCGACGGCGAGGCGGTGGTCGGCGGCCGCCTGCCGGGACACTTCGAGTCCGGGCAGGGTGGGGGCGCCGGGGTGGGCGACCCAGGAGGTGTCGCGCACCTTGCGGTGGTCGTCGCACAGGGTGGCGCCGGCGACGATCGGCTTGCCGGCCGACACCCGGATCTCGAGGCGGGTGCCGGGAACCGGATGGTTCTGCCCCCTGACCAGCTCGGCGGTCATCGCTTTCGTTCCCCCTTGGTGTCGGCCCCCTCACCGGGCCTGCGTGCGGACTGCCGTCTGGACGGTGGTGCTCAGAGGTGCGGCAGGATCGACGGCATCAGGTCCTGGAAGGTGCGGCCGTTGGCGGGGTTGCCGAGGGCCGTCATCTGCCAGCCGGAGCCCGCGCGGTTGACCTTGGCCATGATCTGGGCGGTGTACTGGCCGCCGCCGTCGAGGGTGTAACGGGCCAGCTCCTGGCCGTTGGTCTCGTCGACCAGGCGGCAGAACGCGTTCTGCACCTCCTGGAAGGTCTGACCGGTGAAGGAGTTGACCGTGAAGACGATCTGGTCGATGTGGACCGGGACGCGCTGCAGGTCGACGAGGATGGCCTCGTCGTCGCCGCCCTGGCCGACGCCGCCCACCAGGTTGTCGCCGGTGTGCCGCACGGAGCCGTCGTCGCTGACGAGGTGCCGGAAGAACACCACGTCGACGGGCTGCTTGTCAGCGAACAGGACGGCCGACGCGTCGAGGTCGATCTCCCGCGTGCGCGTGCCGAACAGGCCGCGCCGCGGGGCCGCCTGCCAGCCAAGTCCCATGCGCACCGACGTCAGAGCGCCCCCGTCGTCCTTCTGCAGGCTGATGGCCTGGCCCTTGGTCATGTTGACCGTCACGCGCTGTCCCCTTCTCGAACTGCCCTGGGCAACCGCCCGTTGCGGCGGTTGCCCATCACCCTATGCAGCCCTGTCCACCGCGCCGCACCCTGCCGGGCACTTTGTGTCGGTGTTGCAACACTGCGCTACGCCTGGCCTGCCTCCTTCATCTGCCGCAGTTCCTTCTTCATCTCCGACACCTCGTCGCGCAGTCGTGCGGCGATCTCGAACTGCAGGTCCGCGGCGGCGGCGCGCATCCGCGCGGTCATCTCCTCGATCTGCTCGGTGAGTTCGGCGGCGGGCCGGTCCGTGGGCACCGTCTGCCCGGTCTTGCCCTTGGCGGCCTTCCCCGTCGTCCCCGCCTTGGCGCCCTTGGCGGCTGCCGCGCCGCCCGCCGTGCCGAGCGACGGCACCGGGGCCTTGGCGTTCTTGCCGTCCTTCGCCTTGCGGTAGTCGGTGCCGAGGAGTTGCTCCGTGTCGACCTCTTCGCGCGCGATGGACGAGACGATGTCGTTGATCTTCTTGCGGAGGGGCTGCGGGTCGATGCCCTTCTCCTTGTTGTACGCGATCTGCTTCTCCCGGCGGCGGTTGGTCTCCTCGATGGCCTTCTCCATCGCCGGGGTGATCTTGTCGGCGTACATATGGACCTGCCCCGAGACGTTGCGCGCCGCGCGGCCGATCGTCTGGATCAGGGACGTGCCGGAGCGCAGGAAGCCCTCCTTGTCGGCGTCGAGGATCGCCACCAGGGAGACCTCGGGCAGGTCGAGGCCCTCCCGGAGGAGGTTGATGCCGACCAGGACGTCGTACTCACCGGCGCGCAGCTCGCGCAGGAGCTCGACGCGGCGCAGGGTGTCGACGTCGCTGTGCAGATAGCGGACCTGGATGCCCAGTTCGAGGAAGTAGTCCGTGAGGTCCTCGGCCATCTTCTTGGTGAGCGTGGTGACCAGGACGCGCTCGTCCTTCTCGGTGCGCTTGCGGATCTCGTGCACCAGGTCGTCGATCTGGCCCTCGGTGGGCTTGACGACGACTTCGGGGTCGACGAGGCCGGTGGGGCGGATGATCTGCTCCACGGCGCCGTCGGAGCGGGAGAGTTCGTACGCCCCCGGGGTCGCCGACAGGTAGACGGTCTGGCCGATGCGCTGCTGGAACTCCTCCCACTTCAGCGGGCGGTTGTCGAGCGCGGACGGCAGTCGGAAGCCGTGGTCCACGAGGGTGCGCTTGCGGGAGGCGTCGCCCTCGTACATCGCGCCGATCTGCGGGACCGTGACGTGCGACTCGTCGAGGACGAGCAGGAAGTCGTCGGGGAAGTAGTCGAGGAGGGTGTGCGGCGGGGTGCCGGGGCCGCGGTCGTCGAAGTGCATCGAGTAGTTCTCGACGCCGGAGCAGGAGCCGATCTGGCGGAGCATCTCCAGGTCGTACGTCGTGCGCATGCGCAGCCGCTGGGCCTCCAGCATCTTGCCCTGCTTCTCCAGCTCCGCGAGGCGCTCGGCGAGCTCCTTCTCGATGCCGTTGATCGCCTTCTCCATGCGCTCGGGGCCCGCTACGTAGTGGGACGCCGGGAAGACGTACAGGTGGTCGTCGTCGCTGATGACCTCGCCGGTCAGCGGGTGCAGCGTGGAGAGCGCCTCGATCTCGTCGCCGAACATCTCGATGCGCACGGCCAGTTCCTCGTACACCGGGAAGATCTCGATGGTGTCGCCGCGGACCCGGAAGGTGCCGCGGGTGAAGGCGAGGTCGTTGCGGGTGTACTGGATGTCGACGAAGCGGCGCAGGAGCTGGTCGCGGTCGATCTCGTCGCCGACCTTGAGCGGGACCATCCGGTCCACGTACTCCTGCGGGGTGCCGAGGCCGTAGATGCAGGAGACGGAGGCGACCACGATAACGTCGCGGCGGGTGAGCAGCGAGTTCGTCGCGGAGTGGCGCAGGCGCTCGACCTCCTCGTTGATCGAGGAGTCCTTCTCGATGTACGTGTCCGACTGGGGGACGTACGCCTCGGGCTGGTAGTAGTCGTAGTACGAGACGAAGTACTCGACGGCGTTGTTCGGCAGCAGCTCGCGGAACTCGTTGGCCAGCTGGGCGGCCAGGGTCTTGTTCGGCGCCATCACGAGGGTGGGGCGCTGGAGCTTCTCGATCATCCACGCGGTGGTGGCCGACTTGCCGGTGCCGGTGGCGCCGAGCAGGACGACGTCCTTCTCGCCCGCGCGGATGCGCTTCTCCAGGTCGGCGATGGCCGTCGGCTGGTCGCCACTGGGCTGGTACGGGCTGACGACCTCGAAAGGTGCCACCGTGCGTTCGATCTTCGATACGGGCCGCATGGAACCCACCGTACGACCCCCCACTGACAACGCCCCCGCGCTCACCACTTCTGCGGTGTCCGCGCCCCCGTTCTGCGGCGGGTCCTGCGGCCGGGCCGGGCCGCGGGCCGGCGGCTGACGTGCCCGGCCTGGCGGTCGCCGGAGCGGGGCACGGGGTAGGAGGCGGAGCGCGGGCGGGCCGCCGCGGCCTTCAGGTCGGCCTTGCCCAGCATCATCAGCGGGTCGAACATCACGATGACGCCCGCGAGCAGCAGGAAGGCGAGCGGGCCGACCATGAGGGGGGCGAGGATCTCGGGGGACGAGTCGCCGGGCGGGGCGGTGGAGTGGCCGTGCAGATGGACGGTGACGGCGGCCATCCCGGTGTAGTGCATGCCGCTGACGGCGAGGCCCATGACGAGGCTGGCGCCGAGGCTCCACAGGAAGCCCCTGATCTGGCCCGCGGCCCACAGGGCGGCGATGGCGGCGACGACGGCGATCACCACGGAGGCGGCGACGGTCAGGGTGTTGTACTGGAGCCTGCCGCCGAGCCGCATTCCGGCCATCCCCAGGTAGTGCATCGAGGCGATGCCGAGCCCCGTGATGGTGCCGCCGGTGAAGAGCGCCGCTCCGCTGGCGCCGCGGTAGCCCACGATGAAGATCCCGACGCCGACCATGACGATGGCGACGGCCAGGCTCGCGAAGGTCGTCGCCCGGTCGTAGTGGATCGGGGTCCCTTCGACGCTGAAGCCCATCATCGCGATGAAGTGCATGGTCCAGATGCCGGACCCGATGGCGGCCGAGCCGAGCGCGAGCCAGCCGGGCCGCCAGGAGTGCGCGACCAGGAGTGACCGCGTGGTGCAGCGCAGGCCGAGCGCGCCGCCCAGGCAGGCCATCAGATAGGCGACCACCGGCGTGACGAATCCGTAGCTGAAGCCGTCGACCGTGCCCTCCATGAGCGGTAGCCCTTCCGCCTGTCGTACCTGGATGTCCCGGAACGCCCCGTCTGCTCTCGGCCGACAGCCAGGTGACGGGCCGTCGGCTGAGGTGAGAGTAGGGCTCAGCCGTGAACGCACGACCGATTTTCCGGCAAAGACACACGGGTTCCGCGCCTGGGGTCCCCACTTGGGAGACCGGTGTTCAACGTGTGGTCATCCTGTACCTGTCTGTAGTTGGCCGTGGACTGTCATTCTCAATCGAACCGTGAGCTCATGACGCGAGGAGAACCCGTGCACGCACGCGCCGCAGCCGCCACGACCGCCGCTCTCCTGGGAACAGGAGCACTCGTCCTCCCCTCCACCGCCGGCGCCGAGGCCCCCGCCGACACCACCGTCGCCGCCTCCGCCGCACACAGGACCCCCACAGTCGTGGCCCATCGCGGAGCCTCCGCGTACGTCCCCGAGAACACGCTCGCCGCGATCGACAAGGCCGCCCGGATGGGCTTCCGCTGGGTCGAGAACGACGTCCAGCGCACCAAGGACGGCGTCCTCGTGATCGTCCACGACGACACCCTGAAGCGGACGACCAACGTCGAGCAGGTCTTCCCCCACCGCTCCCCCTGGAAGGTGAAGGACTTCACCGCGGCGGAGATCGCCAAGCTGGACGCGGGCAGCTGGTTCGGGGCGCAGTACAAGGGCGCGCGCGTGCCGACGCTCACGCAGTACATGAACCGCGTCTCGCGCAACCACCAGAGCCTCGTCCTGGAGATCAAGAAGCCCGAGCTGTACCCCGGCATCGAGCGGGACACCCTGCGGGTGCTGCGCAAGACCGGCTGGCTGGACCGCGACCACGTCAAGAACAAGCTGGTCGTCCAGAGCTTCAGCGCGGACAGCGTCAAGAAGGTGCACGCCCGGCGGCCCGACATCAAGACCGGCTTCCTGGGCACGCCCGCGACCGCCGACCTCCCTGCGTACGCGAAGTTCGCGGACCAGATCAACTCGACGCACACGTCCATCTCCGCCGGGTACGTCTCCGCGATCCACCGGCTCAAGGGCGCGCACGGCAAGCGCCTGGAGATCTTCACCTGGACCGTGGACGAGAGCGCCGCGGCGCGGCGGGCGGCGGCCTTCGGTGTGAACGGCATCATCACCAACAAGCCGGACGTGGTGCGCAGAGCGATCAACGACTGACCGGACAGCCGGACGGCCGGACGCGCAGCCGACGGCACGGCCATGGCTCGACCGACGGCAGGTCTCCCGCCTGCCGAGCGCCGCGGGACGACTCGTCCCGCGGCGTTGTCAGTGCCCGGACGTACCGTGGTTTCCATGAACGCCATGGGGCACAACGAGCAGGACCGGGACGAGCGTCGGGAGCCGGACGCGCGGTCCGGCGCCGTGTGGGCCGTCGTCGCCAGCGACATCGGCCCGCTGCTGCTGGCCGCGACCGACGCGGGCCTGGTCACGGTCGTCTTCCACGCCACGGACGACGTGCGCGACAAGGCCCTGGAGCGTCTCGGCTCCCGCCTGGGCGCCGAGCCGGTCGAGGATCCCGCCTCACCGCTGCTCGCCGAGCCCATACGCCAGCTGCGGGCGTACTTCGCCGGGCAGCGGCGCGACTTCGAGCTGCCGCTGGACTGGTCGCTGATCTCCGGCTTCAACCGCCAGGTGCTGCGCGAGCTCGCGGCGGGCGTGCCGTTCGGAACGGTCGTGGGCTACGGAGACCTGGCCCGCCGCGTCGGCCAGCCCGGCGCGGCCCAGGCCGTGGGCATGGCGATGGGCGCCAATCCCCTGCCGGTCGTGGTGCCCTGCCACCGGGTGGTGGAGAGGGACGGCGGCATCGGCGGGTTCGGCGGCGGCCTGGAGACGAAGCGGCGGTTGCTCGCGCTGGAGGGGGTGCTTCCCGAGCCGCTGTTCTGAGCGGGCGGCGTGGATCTGTGGCGGCGTGCGCGGGCGGGGGCGTCCGTGGGCGGCGGCCTCGTGCGCCGCGCCCTCGTCACCGGCTTCGTTCCGCACGGCATGCAACCGGCTTCGTTCCGTACTGCATGTACATGAACAGCACCTGTCCTGACACACTTCCGACGTGGTCATATCCCCCTCGCCCTCGTCGTCCCCCGCGTCTTCGCCTTCGTCGTCCCGGGCAGCCGCCGCGGACCTCGTAGCCGCTGCGCCCGCCCGGTGTCCCCGTAGCCCGCGATGTCCCCGATGAGCACGACCGGGGACGCGACCCTCGCACCCGTCGCCGTCGAGGAACTGCCCGCGCTGCGACGGCGGATCACGGCGGTCCTGGTCGCGAGCCAGATCCTGGGCGGGCTCGGTGTGGCCACCGGGATCGCGCTGGCCGCCGTGCTCGCGAAGGAGGTCAGCGGCACGGAGTCGCTGTCCGGGCTCGCGCCCACCGCGACCGTCGCCGGGACCGCGCTGCTGTCGGTGCCGCTGGCGGCGCTGATGACCGCGCGGGGCCGCCGCCCCGGTCTCGTCCTCGCGTATCTCATCGGCGCGTTGGGCGCGGGAGTGGTGGTCGTGGCCGCGGCCCTCGGCAACTTCCCGCTGCTCCTGGTGGGCATGGCCGGGTTCGGCGCGGCGTCGTCGGCCAACCTGCAGGCGCGATTCGCGGCGGCCGACCTGGCCGAGCCGGGGGCCAGGGCGCGCGCCATCTCCAACGTCGTATGGGCCACGACGATCGGCGCGGTCCTCGGACCCAACATCGCGGCACCCGCGGGCCGCAGCGTCTCCGGGCTCGGCATTCCGAAGGAGGCGGGGCCCTTCGTCTGGGCGGCCGGGATCTTCCTGATCTCGGCGGTCGTGGTGGCGCTGCTGCTGCGCCCCGACCCACTGCTCACCGCCCGCGCCCTGGAACCCGGCGGTGACCAGACCGCGGCGGGCCGATCGCTGCGGGCCGGGTTCGCCGCCGTGGCCGCGTCCCAGCAGGCGCGGCTCGCGCTGGTGACGGTCGCCATCGCGCACACCGCCATGGTGTCGATCATGTCGATGACGCCGGTCGACCTCGGCCACCACGGGGCGAGCATCGATCTGATCGGCCTGGTCATCAGCGGGCACATCGCGGGCATGTACGCGTTCTCGCCGGTGATGGGGCGGCTCGCGGACCGGATCGGGCGGCTCGCCGTCATCGCCCTGTCGGTGAGCCTGCTCGCCTGCGCGGCGCTGCTCGCGGGGACGGCCGGGAGCAACCACGGGCAGACGGCGGCGGGCCTGTTCGTGCTCGGCCTCGGCTGGTCGGCGGGGCTCGTGGCGGGGTCCGCGCTGCTCACCGACTCCGTGCCGCAGGCCGCCCGCGCCGCCGCCCAGGGCCTCTCGGACCTGACCATGAACACGGCGGCGGGCGTCGGCGGCGCGGTGGCGGGCCTGGTGGTCGCGCGGGCGAGCTACGGCTGGCTCAACCTGATCGCGGCGCTCCTGCTGCTGCCGCTCGCGGCGTTCGCCCTGTTCACGCGCGGGCCCGGCCGTACGGACACCGGGGCTGACGCCGTACCGGAGGACTGACGCCGGGTCGCCGCCGTACCACAGGGCTGACCCGGCGCACCGGACGAACCGGACGTCCGGCGTCGCGGCGGGCGTTCAGCCGCCGAGGGTGATGTGGTACGCCTTGCGCAGCGTCTCGTGCACGGTCCACGTCGTACGGTCGCCCTCGCGCAGCACGGCCGCGTCGCCGGGGCCGACCTCCAGGACGTCGCCGCCCTCCACCTCGATGGTGGCGCGGCCGCTGACGACCACGAAGAGCTCGTTGGCCTCGGTGTCGGTCACCACGCCCGGGGTGATCTGCCAGATGCCGCGCAGCTGCTTGCCGTCGGCGGACTCCCAAAGGACCTTGCCGGTGACGACGGGCTCTCCGGAGACGATCTGCTGCGGGTCGAGCGGCTCCTCCTCCAGCTCGGCGTCCGGAATGTGCACGGCAAAAGAGGGCGCGTTCTGATCATTCGTGGTCATGGCCGGTCACCTTAATGGGTTTGCCGTGGGGCACCGCCCGCCAGGGATGAAGGAAGACCCGACTGGCAGGAGGCTGACCGTGTTGGTGGTGTCCGACGAGGTACAGGCGGCTCTCGCACGACGGCGCCCGATCGTGGCCCTGGAGTCAACGATCATCGCGCACGGGCTGCCACGCCCCCGCAATCTGCGTGTCGCCCTCGAACTGGAGCAGGCCGTACGCGACGAGGGCGCCGTGCCCGCCACGATCGCCGTCCTCGACGGGCGCCCCCATGTCGGCCTGGACAAGGACCAGTTGGAGCGGGTCGCCGGGGAGGACGGGATCCGCAAACTGGGCCACCGGGACCTGCCGATCGCCGTCGCGGCGGGCGCGAGCGGGGCGACGACGGTGTCCGCGACGGCCCTGCTCGCCGCCCGCGCCGGGCTGCGGGTGTTCGCCACGGGCGGGCTCGGCGGGGTGCACCGGGAGTGGGCCCTCACCCAGGACGAGTCGGCCGACCTGGGGCTGCTCGCGCGGACCCGGATCACGGTCGTGTGCGCGGGCGTGAAGTCGATCCTGGACGTGGCCGCGACGCTCCAGCGGCTGGAGACCCTGGGCGTGGCGGTGGCGGGCTACGACACGTCCCGCTTCCCCGGCTTCTACCTCTCCGACTCCGGGCACGACGTGGACTGGACGCTGCGGACACCGGACGAGGTGGCCGCGGTCATGCGCGCCCAGGACGCGCTGGCCGGACCGGAGTCGGCGCTCGTCGTGGCCAACCCGGTGCCGGAGGCCGAACAGCTCGAACCCGCCCTCCACGCGCGCGTGCTCGACGAGGCGCTGCGGGAGTGCGCCGCGCGCGGTGTGCAGGGCCAGGCGGTGACCCCGTTCCTCCTCGACCACCTGATGCGGCACACCGAAGGGGCCTCCCTGGAGGCCAACCTCGCGGCGGTGCGCGGGAACGTGCGGCTCGCGGCACGGATCGCGGCGGCGTGGACGCGGACGACGACGTGACGGCTTCGGGCGAGCGGCCGGACTCGGTCCCCGTAGCACCCGGCGAACCACTGGAATCCGTCCCCGTGACACCCGGCGAGCCACCGGAGTCCGACCCCACGACACCCGGCGAACCATTGGCCTCGGGCCCCATGGCCCCCGGCGAGCCGCCGGCCCCCTGCGCCATGGCTCCCGGCGGGCCGGAGCACCCCTCGGCGCTCTCCCCGAACGGAACCGGCGCCCTCCTGGTCGTGGGTGACGTCGTCACGGACATCGTCGCCCGGCACCGAGCACCCCTCGCACCCGGCACCGACACGGCCGCGGCGATCCGTACCGTGCCGGGCGGCGCGGGCGCCAACGTCGCCTGCTGGGCGGCCCACTGGGGCTGCCAGGACGTGCGTTTCCTCGGGCGGGCCGGTGCCGACGCGGCCGCGTGGCACGAGGAGACGCTGCTCCGCGCCTCGGTACGCCCCCATATCGCCGTCGACCCCGAGGCGCCCACGGGCACGGTGATCTGCCTGGTCGACGCGGCGGGTGCGGCGGCCGAGCGGACGTTCCTCACGGACAGCGGCGCGTCCCTGCGCCTGTCCCCCGCCGACTGGACGCCGTCCCTGCTCGACGGCGTGACCTGGCTCCACCTGTCCGGGTACCTGTTCTTCGCCGAGTCCAGCCGCGCGGCGGCGCGGGCGGCGCTCGCGTCGGCACGCGCGCGTGGGGTGACGGTGAGCGTGGACCCGGCGTCCACGGGGTTCCTCCTCCGGCACGGGGTGGACCGCTTCCTGGCCGACGCGGCCGGGGTGGACGTACTGCTGCCGAGCCGCGACGAGGCGCTGCTGCTGACGGGTCGACCTCGGGCCACGGGCGCTGCCGACGCGACGGAGCCGACCAGAGCGGCTGAGTCGACCGGTCCCGCCGACGCGGCCGCCGAGCTGAGCCGCCGGTTCCCCGAAGTGGTGGTCAAGCTGGGCGGGGACGGCGCGCTGGCCGCGCGGGACGGACGGGTGCGGGTGCGCGTCCCGGCGGTGCGGGCGGACGCACGGGACTCCACGGGCGCGGGCGACGCGTTCACGGGGGCGTACATCGCGTCGCGGATGGCGGGGGCGGGGCTGCGGGAGGCCGTGGGTGAGGGGTGCGGGGCGGGGGCGCGGGCGGTGTCACGGGTGGGGGCCCGGCCGGAGCTGCGGGCCCCGCTTCCCGGGGGACGAGCGGAGGCTCACCCTCTCGGGGGGCCTGCGGAGGCTCACCCTCTCGGGGGACGTACGGGGGCACCCCTTCCCGGGGGACGAGCGGGGTCTCACCCAAGGTCATGAGGCGCCCCGGTCCGGGCCCGCGCCCCTGCCAGGACTCGCGCTCCGATCAGGACTCACGCTCCGATCAGGGCCCGCGCCCCTCTCAGGGCCCGCCCTCCGAACAGGGCCCGCCCTCCGACCAGAGCCCACGCCCCTCTCAGGCCTTGCGCGCCCAGGCCGACACCAGCGGTGCCGTGGCCGGGACGACGACGCGTTCGGCGACATGGGCGAGGTGCCGCTCGATGTCGTCGTGCGAGGCGAGGCCCGCGGCGACCAGGTCCGCGCGGATCTGTTCGACGGTGGCGGACTCCAGGGCCGCGCACGCCGGGGAGACGAGCGGGAAGTACGCGTCGGCCTCCACCTGCCGCAGTCCCGCCGCACGCAGCAGCCGCGGCAGCACCCGCCCGAACGCGAGGTCGGCGCCGCGGTCGGCGAGCAGGGCGCGCACACCGGCGCGCAGCCGGTTCGCCGCCTCCTCCTCGGGGCTGTGCTCGTCGGGGCAGGCCAAGGGCTGCAGGGCGGGGTCGGCCTCCTCGATCAGGAGCCGGCCGCCGGGGCGCAGCGCCTTGATCATGGAGTGCAGGGCCCGCTCGCGGTCCGGCACATGGGTGAGGACGAGGCGGGCGTGCACGAGGTCGAACGCCTCGGCGGGCGGCGCGTCGGCGGCCACGTCGTGGATCCGCACCTGCACGGGCGGGCGCGCGGCCGACAGCAGCGGCGCCGTGTCCGTGGCGGTGGCGAGCACACGGCCGGTCGGGCCGACCCGCTTGGCGAGCCAGGACACGACGGACGTGCCGCCGGCGCCGACCTCCCAGCAGCGCCAGCCGGGGCCGATGCCGAGCCGTTCGATGTGCCGGAAGGTGGTGGGGTCGAAGAGGGCGGCGAAGGCGCTGGAGCGGGTCGCCGACTCGTCGGGCCTGCCGTCGAGGAGATAACCGTCGGTTCGCGTCATGCGGCGATCATGGCAGTTCCGGAGCGGAGTATTCCGTTCCCACAGGCCCCGTCGTGGTGTCGGACCGGGCTGGCAGACTTGCTCATCAAGTCCAGCACGAGGAGCTGCACATGTCGATGTCGGGCAACCTGCGGAAGGTCGGAAGCCTCCGCAAGGTCGGGAATCTGCGGAGCGTCCGCGGCCTGCGCAAGGTCGCGGGACTGACCCGGCGCGGCCCTCGCGTCGACCTGAGCCACCCCGCCCGCTCCCCGCTGGGCTCATCGGTGGTGAAATGCGTGACCTATCGCAAGGGGGTGCGCCAGACACCGGCCCGCGACGGCGATCTCGTCGAGGCCGTGGGACACGTCCGCAAGCACGAGGACGGCTTCGTGTGGCTGGGTCTGCACGAGCCGACGGAGCGGGAGTTCGCGGGCATCGCCGAGCTCTTCGACCTGCACCCGCTGGCGGTCGAGGACGCGGTCCACGCCCACCAGCGGCCGAAGGTCGAGCGCTATGGCCAGACGCTGTTCGCCGTGTTCAAGACGGTCTGTTACGTGGAGCACGCCGAGCTGACCGCGACCAGCGAGGTGGTGGACACCGGCGAGATCATGGTCTTCGTCGGCAAGGAGTTCGTGATCACCGTCCGGCACGGCAGGCACGGCTCGCTCGGCCCGCTGCGCGAGGAGCTCGAGGGGACACCCGACCAGCTGGCGCAGGGCCCGGCGGCGGTGCTGCACGCCATCGCGGACCAGGTCGTGGACGACTATCTGGAGGTGGCGGACTCGGTGCAGTCCGACATCGACCAGGTCGAGGCGGAGGTGTTCGCGCCCGAGGGCGCCCGCGGCGCCGACCCGGGCCGGATCTATCAGCTCAAGCGCGAGCTCCTGGAGCTGAAGCGGGCGGTGGTGCCGCTCGGCCGCCCGCTGCAGATCCTCGCCGCCAAGCCGATGCGGCTCGTCGCCCCGGAGATACAGGCGTACTTCCGCGACGTGGACGACCACCTCAAGCGGGTCACCGAACAGATAGCGGCCTTCGACGAACTGCTGAACTCGATCCTCCAGGCGCATCTCGCCCAGGTGACGGTCGCGCAGAACGAGGACATGCGGAAGATCACGGCCTGGGCCGCGATCGTCGCCGTGCCCACGATGGTCTGCGGGGTCTACGGCATGAACTTCGACCACATGCCCGAGCTGCGCTGGCAGTACGGATACGGCCTGGTGATGGGGGTGATAGCGACAGCGTGTGTCCTGCTGTACCGAGGCTTCCGGCGCAACGGCTGGCTGTGACGGATCAGGACTTGGCGTAGACGCTCTCGACCCAGCCGGAGAGCTGTTCGTCGGTCAGGTGCTTGGCGAGGTCGGCCTCGCTGATCATCCCGACGAGGCGCTTGTTCTCGATCACGGGCAGCCTGCGGATCTGGTGGCCCTGCATCTCCTGCAACACCTCGTCGACGTCGGCGTCCGAGGCGATCCAGCGCGGTGTGCCCCTGGCCATGTCGCCCGCGGTGACCTTGGCCGGGTCGTGCCCCATCGCTACGCAGCCGACGACGATGTCGCGGTCGGTGAGGATGCCGCACAGCCGGTCGTTCTGGTCGCTGATGGGCAGGGCGCCCACGTCGAGTTGGCGCATGAGCTGGGCCGCGCGGTCCAGGGTCTCGTGCGCGGGGATCCACTGGGCACCCCGGTGCATGATGTCTCCGGCGGTGGTCATGGGTACCTCCCGGTGCCGGACGGCCGGCGCGGCGCGGGGGCGCCGCTAGTCCCGGCGTCCTCATTCTCGCCGCGGCGCCCACAGGCCGCACCCGCAGCCGCCGCGGGGCCGATCGGCGCTGGTCGGGTCAGCCCGTCCAGGCCGGGTGGCGCGGGTCGTCGGCGCGGACGACGACATCGGCCGCGGCGGTGGGGTCGTTCTCCGCCTCGTACCGGTCGAAAGCGGGCAGGGCCCACTGTTCGTCCGGCGGGGTGCGCCGCCGCAGGGCGCCGGAGGAGAGGTGTACGTGCACCGTCAGGTCGAAGGGGAACCAATGGCCGAGCAGCAGGGGGCCGTGCAGCAACAGCAGGGCGCCGGGAGGGAGTGCGACGTAGGGGGTGCGGGTGGCGCGGTCGGCGTGCGGGTCCCACAGGTCGGGCAGGACCTGGCCGGTGCCGCCCGGGTCCAGCGGCCCGAAGACCTCACGCCAGAGGGCGCCGGTGTCGAACCAGCCGCTGTAGTACGCCTCGACGTCCTCGTGTCCGTACTCGAGGCGCAGCGAGGCGGGCCGCAGGAACCCCGCTGTGCCGACGACGAGCGAGGGTCGCCCGCGCACGCGCAGCGCCTCGCCCACCGCGGCGGCGAGTTCGCCGGGGCGGGCGGCGGGGGCGCCGTCGAAGGCGACGCGCGGCCAGGCACCGCCGTCCCCCGGTTCCAGGTCGAGCAGCCGGTCGGCGAGGGTGTCCGTGAGGCGTTCCCAGGTGATCGCTTCGAGTCGCACAAGGCCATGATGCGGGGTGCCGACGGGCGGGCATGAACCGGGCATGGCAGTTCCTCGCGGGCGCACCGGGCCCGTCGTCATCCAGCCGCTGAAGCGCAGGCGTTGTGCGGAGTGCCGGGGCGGGCCGCTGGCCCTGCTCGTCCACGAGGGCGGGGAGCCCCGCTGTCTGGACTGCGCCGACCTCGGGCATCTGGTGTATCTGCCGCGCGGGGACACGGCGTTGACGCGGCGGGCGCGGGAGGGCAGTGGGCTGTCCGCGGTGGTCGTGCGGTTCAACCGGCGCAAGAGCCGGTACGAGCGGCAGGGCGTCCTGGTCGAGGAGGCGGCGCTCGTCCGGGCCGAGGAGCGGTGCCTGGCCGACGCGGACGCGCGGGCGCGGCGGCGGGCGCGGGACGGCGCCCGGCGGGCCGGGGAGGACGTGCGGTTCGTCGGGGAGTTCGCGGCGGAAATCCGTCGGCTGTTCCCGTACTGCCCGTGGGACCGGGCCCGGGCGATCGCCGCGCACGCGGGTGCCCGGGGCAGCGGCCGGGTGGGCCGCAGCGCGGCCGGCCGTGCCCTGACGCCCAGGGCGGTGACGGCGGCGGTGATCGCCGCGGTGCGGCACACGGACACGGACTACGACGAGTTGCTGATGCGCGGGGTGCCACGGGGCGAGGCGCGGCGTGCCATCGCGGGGGCGGTCGAGGAGCGGTTGCGGGGGTGGCGGGCGGAGGACGGGCCGGGGGCCGGGGAGGACGAGCCCGGGCGGGGCGCCGGGGCGTGAACAGCCGGTCCCGGCCCGGGGACGGAAGGCCGGGCTGGGGTGCCACTCCGCGCCGAGGCCGCGGCCCGCACCACCGCACCACCGCACCACCGCACCACCGCACCACCGCACCACCGCACCACCGCACCACCGCACCACCGCACCGACCAGCGGACGTGCCCCGCCCGAGCGCCCCGGGCCAGGCCCCCGGCCAGTGAGACGTCGGCGTATGGGTGTGCGGGGTCCGCGTATGGCGTCCGGTGCTTCGTGGTCATTGACTGGTCACAGACATACCGCGCCGTGCAGGATCAGGCGCGTCGCACCGGCCGTCGGCGGCCGGACCCACTCAGGGAGTTGCCATGATCGACGGACCGTACTTCGTGCTCACCGTTCTCGGTGCGGTGACCTGCGCCCTCGTCGCCGGGGTGTTCATCGGCTTCTCCACCTTCGTGATGCGGGGCCTCGCCGCGCTGCCGTCGTCCCAGGGCATCGCCGCGATGAACGCGATCAACGTCACGGCGGTCAGGCCGCCGTTCATGGCCGTGTTCATGGGAGCGACCGGCGTCAGCGTGGTGCTCGCCGTGGTCACCTTCGTGGTCTGGCCGGACGAGGGCGCGGTGGAGCTGCTGCTGGGCTGCGCGCTGTATCTCTTCGGCTGTTTCGGGGTGACGGTCGTGGCGAACGTGCCGCGCAACAACGAGCTGGCGAAGGTCGACGCGGCATCCGAGTCCGGCGCGGCGTACTGGCGTACGTACGTGGCCGAATGGACGATGTGGAACCACATCCGCACCGGGGCCGCCACCGCCGCGACGGTCTCCTTCATCCTCGGTCTGACCTGAGCGTTCCCGACCGGCCTGCCCGCCGCCCCGCCCCCGGACCACATGCCGACCCCGTCTCCCCGGCATACCGTGGTGGCTGAAAGACGCGCCCTACGCGTAGGGAGACGGCCATGGCCGACCCCAAGGGGTTCCTGCGGCACCCGCGCCGGGAGTGGCCGCGGCGGCCGGTGGGCGAGCGGGTGAAGGACTGGGACGAGGCGTACGTCCCCGGGGCGCTGCTGCCCCTGATCGAGGAGCAGGCCGACCGGTGCATGGACTGCGGGGTCCCGTTCTGCCACCAGGCCTGTCCGCTGGGGAACCTGATCCCCGACTGGAACGACCTGGTCTCGCGGGCCGACTGGCGCGCCGCCGCCGAGCGGCTGCACGCGACGAACAACTTCCCCGAGTTCACCGGGCGGTTGTGCCCGGCGCCGTGCGAGGCGGGCTGCGTCCTCGCCATCAACCAGCCCGCGGTGACCATCAAGAACGTCGAGGCGGCCATCGCCGACCGCGTCTGGGCGGACGGCCTCGCCCCGCCGATGCCGCCCGAGCGGCTGACGGGCAGGTCGGTGGGGATCGTCGGGTCGGGGCCCGCGGGCCTCGCGGCGGCGCAGCAGCTGACGCGGGCGGGGCACACGGTCGTGGTGTACGAGCGGGACGACCGGGCGGGCGGGCTGCTGCGCTACGGGATCCCCGCGTTCAAGATGGCGAAGCACCACCTGGAGCGGCGGCTCGCGCAGCTGCGGGCCGAGGGCACGAGGTTCCGTACGTCGACGGAGGTCGGCCGGGACATCGGCGCGGCGGCGCTGCGGAGCCGCCATGACGCGGTCGTGCTCGCCGTCGGGGCCACGGCGTGGCGGGAACTCCCGGTTCCGGGGCGGGAGTTGGCGGGGGTCACGCAGGCCATGGAGTATCTACCGGAGGCCAACCGCGTGGGCGAGGGCGACCTCGACGTCTCGCCGCTGTCCGCCGCCGGCAAGCACGTGGTGATCGTGGGCGGCGGCGACACCGGGGCGGACTGCCTGGGCACGGCGGTACGGGAGGGCGCCGCGTCCGTGACCCAGGTGGACATCCGCGCGCTCCCCCCGGCGGAGCGGGACGAGACGGCCGACCCGTGGCCCACGTACCCCACGGTGCACCGGATCTCCCCCGCCCACGAGGAGGCCGGTGCGTTGGGTTTCGGCCAGAATCCGGACGCGGACGCGCGCCTTTTCGCGGCCTCGACGCTGCGGTTCTCCGGGGACGCTGCGGGGCGGGTGCGGGCCGTCCACCTGGGCACTGTGGACACGCGGCGGCGCCCGGTGCCCGGCGCCGAGCGGGTGCTCAGGGCCGACCTGGTGCTGCTCGCGCTGGGGTTCCGGGGGCCGGAGGTGACCGTCGGGGGCGCGGTGTCGGCACTGGGTGTGACGGTGGCACCGGACGGGACGGTCGCCCGGGACGGCGGCTACGCGACGAACGTGCCCGGGGTGTACGTCGCCGGGGACGCCGGGCGCGGCCAGTCCCTGGTGGTGTGGGCGATCGCGGAGGGCCGCGCGGCCGCGGCGGCCGTGGACCGCCACCTCATGGGCACGACGTCACTGCCGTCACCGGTGTCGGCACACGACGGCCCGCT
The DNA here is from genome assembly GCF_055594065.1 of Streptomyces sp. NPDC040610. NCBI lineage: Bacteria > Bacillati > Actinomycetota > Actinomycetes > Kitasatosporales > Streptomycetaceae > Streptomyces > Streptomyces sp. NPDC040610. The sequence goes on from NZ_JBVIXA010000011.1 coordinate 20,111, forward strand.
CAGACCGTGACCGGGCGCCACGGAACCGACCGACGCCGACCCCGCAGGAGAGCAGCCCCCGCCCCTCACCCCTTGCGAGCCACCCCGCCATAAATCGGCAGCGGCCCGTCCCCGACGGGCTCCACCCGCTCGCCCAGCTCCGGATGCCACGCGTCCGCCACCGTCACACCGGGCTCCACCAGGTCGAGGCCGTCGAAGAAGCGGACGACCTCGGCGCGGTCGCGCAGGGCGAGGGTGAGGGCACGGGACTTGTAGAGGTCACCGGCCGTCCTGGCCCGGTCGGGGGTGAACTCGCCGGTGCCGTGGGACAGCATCAGAAAGCTCCCCGCCGGCAGCGCGGACACCAGCTCGTCCACCACCTCGTACGCGCCGTCCTCGTCCGGGACGAAGTGCAGCAGCGCGACCAGGGACAGGGCGACGGGGCGCGTGAAGTCGAGGGTCTTGCGGGCCTCGGCGAGGATGGCGGCGGGTTCGCGGGCGTCGGCCTGGATGTACTCGGTGGCGCCCTGGGGCGTGGACCGGAGCAGCGCCTCGGCGTGGGCGAGGACGATGGGGTCGTTGTCGCAGTAGACGACGCGGGTGTCGGGCGCGATGCCCTGGGCTATCTGGTGCAGGTTGGGCTCGGTCGGGATGCCGGTGCCGATGTCGAGGAACTGCCGGATCCCGGCCCCGGCGAGCCAGCGCGTGGCGCGCTGCATGAAGGCCCGGTTGGCGCGCGCGACGGCGGGGATGCGCGGGTCCATGGCGACGAGCTGACGGCTCATCTCCTCGTCGACGGGGTAGTTGTCCTTGCCGCCGAGCCACCAGTCGTACATCCGCGCGGGATGCGGCTTGCTCGTGTCGATGTACGACGAGCCGCCCTCGTCCCCCTGGGCCTGCCCCGTCCCGGTCATCTGTGGCTCCCTTGCCCCTTCACCGAGGTCCGCGCGCACCGTGGTCAAGGTGTGCGCGCACGACGTACGAGTTCACCGGCGGATGCGGCACCCGCCCCACCGGCCGGTGGCGTATCCGTCACCCGCCGGTGGCGTATCCACTCACCCGCCGGTGACGTACCCGGTCACGACAGCAGAAAGTCCGCCTCCCCCGACTTCGCTCCCTGTATGAACGCCCGGATCTCACCGTCCGTGTAGATGAGCGCGGGGCCGTCCGGGTCGGAGGACTGGCGGACGGCGACGCGGCCGTCGTCCAGCTTCATGGCTTCGAGACAGTTGCCGCCGTTGCCGCCGCTCCACGGCTTGTGCCAGCCCTCGGCGCCGAGTTCGCGCGCGGGCATGCCGTTGTAGATCCGGGACCCGGGGGGCCGGGAGTCGGCGCGGGTGTCGGGCCGGGACGCAGGTCCCGTGCCCGCACGGTGTCGATCTCGGTCCATTCACAGCTCCTTGCGGACATCCCGGAGGATCTCCTTCGTGCGTTGTGCGGTAGCGGCCTGGGCCGCCATGCGGTCCATGACCTCGAGATGCGTCGCCACCTCGGTGCGCGCGTCCAGATAGACGGCACCGGTCAGGTACTCGCTGTAGACCATGTCCGGCAGCTCCGCCATCGCGAAGCGGAAGAGCACGAACGGCCCGAAGGTGCCCGGGTGCGGCCCGGAGGAGAACGGCGCGACCTGGAGCGTCACATGCGGCATCTCCACGGCTTCGAGCAGCCGGTCGATCTGCGCCCGCATCACGTCGGGGCCGCCGACGGGCCTGCGCAGCGCGGTCTCGTCCATCACGGCCCACAGGCGCGGCGCGTCCTCGCGGGTGAGCAGCGCCTGGCGCTCCATGCGCAGGGCCACGTACCGCTCGATGTCCTCGGGCCGGGTCTGGCCGATGGCCCCGGAACGCAGCACGCCACGCGCGTAGCTCTCCGTCTGGAGCAGTCCGGGCACGAAGTGCGGTTCGTAGGACCTGATGAGGCTGGCGGCGCCCTCCAGGCTGACGTACATGCTGAACCAGCCGGGCAGGATGTCGTGGAAGCGCTGCCACCAGCCGGGCTTGTTCGCCTCCTCGGCGAGCAGCACGAAGGCGTCGGCCTCTTCGTCCGTGACGCCGTACGCCTTCAGCAGCAGCTGGAGGTACGGGATCTTCAGCGCGACCTCGGCCGTCTCCATGCGGCGGACCGTGGCGGGGGCCACGCGGAGTACCCGCGCGGCTTCGTCGCGTTTCAGACCGGCTCGTTCGCGCAGGTCCTGCAGGCGACGACCGAGAACGACCTGTCCGACGGTCGGCGCCGACCGCGGTTCGCTCACGTCCTACCTCCACCCACTTCGCGTCGCTCTCTGCATCGCCGTTGTGCGACTGGCGTTACCGTGCGTCACCGCACTTCACCACGTGTCGCGCACGTCACGCCGCTCGGTGAGGCGTTGCGAGAAGTGTGCCATGGGACGTCTCAAAGGGACATGTCACTGTGCACTTTTCAGAGTGGCCCTTGCCAAGGTGTTCGCGGCGGGGCGATAGTGGAGAGCGTGACTCCGCCCGCATCGTTAGGAACTGAAGCCACCCATGCCCGACTTGGCCTGCGTGCCGAGGGTCGGGCGGAGGCTGGCGAGCCTTGCGTCACCTTCACCCTGGCCGCGACGCCGAGTTCGGTGGCGCGGGCGAGGCGGCTGACGCGCGATCGGCTCTGTTCCCTCGCGGTCGGCGACGACGCCTGCGACCTGGCGGCGCTCGTCGTATCGGAGCTGGTCACCAATGCGATCGTGCACACCGCGAGCCGCACCGTCGTCTGCGAGATCTGCACGGGAGCCGACACCGTGCGGATAGCCATACGCGACGAGGGTCGGAACGCGGGCGTGCCACGGCCGACAGGGCTGCGGGGACCTGACGAGGAGCATGGGAGGGGACTGCTTCTCGTGAGCGCCGTGAGCAGCGCATGGGGTGTCCAGGACTCCGGATCCGGCCTTTCGGTGTGGGCGGAGCTGCCCAGATCACCCGATCCGGCGGCGTGCTCCGGCACGCGGGAGACCGGTGTCCACGGTTTCGATACGGAGGCCTTCGACGTCGAAGGCGTCGAGGCCTTGACCGACGGCCTGTGAGCCGACTGACGGGGATGCGAGTGCGACAGTGATGCGGTCGGGGGACATGTGAGCACGAGGACAGCGCGACTGCTCGACCTTGGCACCTTGGTACGGCTCTCGCGAGAGCGGGAGCGGGCGGTCGGACGGCGAGTCGTGAGTGTGCAGCCAGTGGCACGACTCGCCGTCCCCGCCGGAATGCGGCAACCCCTCGGCTGCGACGCGGTCGCCATGCCGGCGGAGTTCGGTCCGCGCCTCCTGGAGCGACTGCCCCGGGTGGGATGTGTGTACGAGGACGGGCCGCGCTGGTGGTGGATCGTGCCGGCGGACTCGGACGTGGCCCTGCAGTGGCCGCCGTCGACGTTCTACTCGCCGGGCGCCGTGGTGCCGGACGCGACCCGGGAGCCGGTGCTCGTGCACCGGCCCGAAGGCTCTGTCCCCTATACCCCGCCGATCCCCCTGTATCTGGGCCTGTGCCGCCTGGCCGGGGCCGTGCCGGGGTGGGCGGGGGCCGTCCGGGCCTGAGGCCCGGGCACGAAGAGGGGCCGAGGGCGGTTCGCCCCCGGCCCGCCGCGGCCCATCGGGCCGCGCGACGCGATGTCAGGCCGCGGAGCGCCCGCTCGCCTCCTGACCGCGCACGACCACCAGGAAAGCGTCGCTCGACAGGTCCATCACGACCTCCGCGCACTGTCCCTCTCGGCGCCGGTCCCGTGCGAACTCCTCCGCGGGCCACGACCCGCGCGGTCCGCCCGCCGGGAAGCGCTCAAGCACCACTCGTCCGTTCATCATGTTCACGTTCCCCCGTGTACGACTCAGTGTTCGGTACGGCGTTCTCAGAGCCACGTTCTCAAAGACACAGACCCTGCACTGAGGAGAACGCGCGCCGCACCCCGATCGACTCACAACGTGACCTAACCGAGACGGAGTTGGGGCCGTACGGCAGCACGGTGTCAGTATCCGTGCCCGTCGTACGCCCCGTACTCGTCGTATTCGTCGTGGTACCGCACCCGGTCGCTCCCCGCCGGGGCCCCGAGCGCCGACGCCCGCCCCTGCGGCCGCTCCCACTCCTCCTGGCGGCCGAGCGCGGTGAGGTCGAGCAGGCTGGTGGTGGAGCCGATGCCGTCCAGGCCCCGGTCGAACGTGGAGTACGTGTGGAAGACGCGGTCGCCGTCGCGCAGGAAGCAGCTGAGGCCGGGGCGGTCCTGGACGCGGCCGTCGGAGCCCGCGAAGGACGCGGCGAAGTCGCGGTTGAACTCGCCGCCGCACGCGGAGAACCAGGGCACGACCCAGCCCATGCGGGCCTTGAAGGGCAGGATGCGGGTGAAGGGGGCGCGCGAGACGGCGACGAAGGTCGTGCCCCGCGCCCGCAGGTGCGCGAGGTGCCCGATCTGGTCGAGGAACGCCGAGCAGCTGCGGCAGCCCGCGTCCCACTCGGGGGCGAACATGAAGTGGTAGACGATCAGCTGGACGCGGCCGTCGAACAGGTCGAGCAGGGTCGCCTTCCCGTCCGCGCCGTCGAACAGATAGTCCTTGTCCACCTCGACCATGGGGAGCCCGCGCCGGTCGGCGTTCAGCTCGTCGCGGGCGCGGGTGGCGGCCTTCTCCTTGGCGAGCAGCTTCTCGCGGGCGGCCAGCCACTCCGCGCGCGTGACGATGTGCGGCAGTCCCATGGCGCATTCCTCCGGATCCGGTCCGCGGTTCGCGGGTTCTCGGGAGGGCTGACTGGATGTCTCACAAGAACTCATCGGTCCCGTACGGGATTTCCCGGATTTTTTCTCAGCCGGTCCGTCAGGGGTGGCCCCTGGCCCGGCCGAAGGGCCCGCTTCGGAGCACCGGCCCGGGTCAGAACACCGAACCGGCCCGGAACACCGGCCCGGTTCAGAACACGACCGGCAGCGCGAGCAGCCCCCGTGCCCGCATCGAGGGCCGCCACCGCAGTTCGCTCTCGGGCACGCCGAGCGCGAGGTCCGGGAAGCGTTCGACGAGCGCGCCGATCGCGGTCGTCAGCTCCAGGCGGGCCAGCGGCGCGCCCACGCAGTGGTGGATGCCGTGGCCGAGGGCGAGGTGGCCGCTCGCGTCGCGGTCGAGGTCGAGGCGGTCCGGGTCGGGGAAGCGGCCGGGGTCGCGGCCCGCGGAGCCGAGGCCGAGGAACACGGTCTCCCCGGCAGGGACGGTCACGCCGCCGATCGTGACGTCCTCGCGCGCGAAGCGCCGGATGGAGAACACGGCCGACGTGTCGTACCGCATGAACTCCTCGACGGCGCCCGGCAGTCGCGCCGGGTCGGCCCGCAGGGCGGCGAGCTGCTCGGGGTGGCGCAGGAGGGCGAGGGCGGCGTTGCCGATGAGCTGTACGGCGTTCTCGTACCCGGCGAAGTGGAGCAGGAAGGCGAGTGAGGTCAGCTCGTCCTCGCTGAGCCGGTCGCCGTCGTCGCGCGCCACGATCAGGTCGGAGAGCAGGTCGTCGCCCGGCCGCTCGCGCTTGTCGGCGATGAGCGCGGTGTAGAACCCGAGCATCGCGACGACGGTCTCCTTGGCGCGGTCGGGCTTCGCCGGGTCCGGCGCGATGAGCGCGTCGGTCCAGTCCGTGAAGTCGCGCCGGTGGTCGGCGGGCACGCCGAGGAGGTCGCAGATGGTGATGACGGGCAGCGGCGCGGCGTACGCGGCCACGAGGTCGGCGCGGCCCGCGCCCTCGACGGCGTCGAGGAGTGCGTCGGCGGTGCGCCGGACGGGCGCGCGCAGGCTCTCGACCCGGTGCTTCGTGAACGCCTTGACGACCAGGCGGCGGATGCGGGTGTGGTCGGGCGGGTCCATGTTCAGCATGTTCGCGTCCAGCGCGGGCGGCAGCGAGAAACCGCGGTAACTCCCGGGCAGCGCGCGCCTCTTGTCCACCGAAAGGCGCTGGTCGGCGAGTGCCGCGCGGACGTCCGCGTAGCGCGTCACGAGCCAGGCGGGGGTGCCGTCGGGCCCGGCGATCCGCCGCACGGGGGCGCTCTCGCGCAGGTGCGCGTAGGTGCCGTAGGGGTCGGTCATGAGCCCGTCGAGGTGATCGGGTTTCGCGGGAGTCGCCATGGGTTCCACCCTAAGGAGCGCGGCGGGCCGGAGATCGGCGGGCCCGGCGGCAGGGTGCGGCGCCCCTGGCCGCGGGCATGCGGCGCCCCGGCCGCGAGGGGCCCCCGTGCCCCTGGGACGACGGCCCCGCCCCCTCACCCGTCGTACTCCTGGATCCGCTTCCCGTGCCCCCGCTCCACCAGCGCGGGCATCCGCTCCCCCAACTCCCCCACGACGGCCGCCACATCGACCGTCAGGAGCTCCCGGTCCCGCATCAGGACGCGGCCGTCGACGATCGTCGTGCGTACGTCCCCGCTGCGCGCGCTGTGCACGAGGGTGGCGGCCATGTCGTGCACGGGCTGGGTGTGCGGTCCGGAGAGGTCGACGAGGATCAGGTCGGCGCGGCGGCCCACGGCGATGCTGCCGATCGAGTCGCCGAGGCCGACCGCGCGGGCGCTCTGGAGCGTGGCGTGGTGCAGGGCCTGCCGGGAGGTCAGCCAGCGCGGGTCGCCGGTCGTGGACTTCTGGACGAGGGCGGTGAGCGCCATGGCCTCCCAGACGTCGAGGGAGTTGTTGGAGGCGGCGCCGTCCGTGGCGAGGCCGACGGGGATGCCGATGTCCGCGAGCTCCCGCACCGGTGTGGTGTCCCAGGCGAACTTCAGATAGCCGCGGGGCGCGCTCGCCACGCCGACGCGGCCCGTGGCCCCGGCCAGGACGGGCAGGTCGCGCTCCACGATGCCGGTGCCGTGGGCGATGAGGAGGTCGACGTCGAGGAGCCCGGCGCGGTGCAGGATCTCGATGGGCGTGGCGCCGTGCCGGGCGAGGCTGTGCTCGGTCTGGGCGCGGCTCTCGGCGGCGTGCAGATGCACCAGCAGGCCGTGTTCGCGGGCGAGTTCGGCGGTGGCGGCGAGGTCGGCGTCGTCGACGGTGTACGGGGCGTGCGGGGCCAGGCAGGTGGTGATGCGGCCGTCGGCGGATCCGGCGCGGCGCAGCGCGAAGTCCAGGGACGCCTCCCGTCCCTCGGGGCCCTGGGAGGAGAAGTACGCCTGCCCGAGGCCGGCCCGCAGGCCGGTCGCGGCGACGACGTCCGCGACGGTGTCCATGGCGAAGTAGTGGTCGGCGAAGGTGGTGACGCCGCCGCGGATCATCTCGGCGCAGGCGAGGCCCGCGCCGAGTTCCACGTCGCGCTCTTCGAGGTTGGACTCGATGGGCCAGACGTAGTCGTTGAACCACTCCTCCACGGGCAGGTCCTCGGCGATGCCGCGCAGGGCCACCATCGGGGAGTGGGTGTGGCAGTTGACGAGGCCGGGCAGCACCGCCTGGCCGCGGGCGTCGATGCGCTCGGCGGTGGCGAGCGGGGCCGCGGCGGCGGTCGTGGTGACGTCGGCGATGACTCCGTCGCGTACGACGATCGCGGTGTCCTCCGCGAAGCCGACGCGCTCGGCCGAGTCGTGGAGGAGGGCCGTGCAGCCCATGACGATGAGGTCGGCGGGGCCGGATGCGGCAGGCTCGGTCATCCGTTCACGGTACGGGGAGTGGGTCGCCGTGGGCCTGTCGCGGCAGGCGTTTCGGGGGCACTCTGGCGTCAGCCGCCCGCCCTGCCCCGGGCCCGCGGGAAGACCTCACGACGGCGCCCGCGCGAGCGCCCGCCCCGGCCGGGGAACGCTCCCGCCACGACGCCGGGAAGGAGCCCGGCATGCTCCTCGGGACCTGGAACCTGGAGAACCTGTACCGGCCCGGCGGCCCGTTCGGGCCGAGCGACAAGGCGGCGTACGAGGCGAAGCTGAGCGCGCTCGCGGAGACGGTCCGCGCGCTGCGCCCGAGCCTGCTCGGCGTGCAGGAGGTCGGCGATCCGGCGGCGCTCACCGACTTGGCGGGGATGCTCGACGGCGACTGGCGCACGGCGGTGTCGGAGCACGCGGACAGCCGGGGCATCCGGGTGGGGTTCCTGAGCCGGCTCGACCTGGAGGTGCTCGCCGACGTGGCGGCGTTCCCGGCGAAGCTGCGGCCCGTGCAGGGGGATGACGCGGGCACACCGGTCGCCACGACGGGGCGGGGCCTGTTCGCCGTGCGGATCGTCACCCGGGCCCTGACCGTGGACGCGGCGGTCTGTCATCTGAAGTCGAAGCTCCTGACGTACCCCGGCGGCCGCTTCCAGCCGCGCGACGAGGGCGAACGGGCCCGCGTCGGGGCATACGCGCTGTACCGCCGCACCGCCGAGGCCGCGACCCTGCGCGCGCTCGCCGACCGGCTGCTCGGCGGGGCCGGGCTCGACCGCGACGTGGTGGTGCTCGGCGACCTCAACGACGAGGTGGCGGCGGCCACCACCCAGATCCTGCTCGGCCCGCCGGGCTCCGAGCTCGGCACCCCCGGCCACGACAGGCCGGACAAGGGCGACGCGACCCGGCTGTGGAACGTGGCACCGCTGATACCGGCCGACCGCCGCTACTCCCGCGTCAACTTCGGCCGCCGCGAACTCATCGACCACGTCCTGATGAGCCACCGCCTGACCGGCAGGGTGACGGCCGACGGCGAGGCGGGCACGGGGCTGCCGGACGAGGCGGCGGGGCCCGAGCTGCCGTCGGTGGGGGCGGATCCGCAGGCGCGCAGGGACGCTCCGGGGTCGGATCACGCGCCGGTGTGGATACGTTTCCAGCCCTAGCGCGCGACCGCGCCCCCTCGTCCGCATCGACGCCCCGCCTGCGTCACCGCCTGCGTCACCGTCTCCGTACCCGTCTCCGTCTCTGTCGCCCTAGCCGCGCGGAAGGACCGTGGACAGCACCCCCGGCAGCGGATACCAGTCGGACGACACGATGCTGGCGTGCCGTCCCGCGAGGAGGGCGACGCGGTCGCGGGCCTGTGGCTCGGTCGGGTTGGTGGCGCTGATGGCGGGCGGGACGTTGTGGGCGTCGGACATGACGACGAGATAGCGCCGGTCGGCGTACCACTTGGTGTCGACGGACCCGCCCGCGTACACCGACGCGTCCCCGTCGAACAGCACGAACCACGGCCGGATCGAGGTGTCCTGGTAGCGCGTGCGCGGGTCGCCGGACGCGGCGCCGAGCACGGCGGGGAAGGCACCGGCGTCCGCGAGGCGGCCGGCGGCGGCGAGGTCGCGCAGATGGGTGGCGTACTCGCGGTCGGTCCACAGCTTGTCGGCGGGGTTGCCCTGTTCGACGGTGCCGGGGATCAGCTCGACGATGAACTTGCCCGCGAGGTCGGCCCGGTCGGGCCAGCCCTTGCTCCGCACGGCCTCGTCGAGGTTCGCGCTGCCTTCGGCGAGCTGGCCCGGGCGGTAGAGGGCGTCGCCGAGCTTGCCGCGCAGCAGGGCGTCGAGTTCGGCGGGGCCGCGGCCGTTCTTCGCCTGGAAGCCGTCCTTCAGCTCGACCTTCACGAGGACGGGCCGGTGGCCCGGGTGGGCGTCGTGCCAGGCCTTCATGTCGGCGAGGCAGCCGTCGAGCCGCTGGTTGCGGGCCTTGGTGCGCAGCTCGTCGGGCTTCTGCGCGTTCTCGCAGTTGTTGTCGTTGCCGACGGGGTTGCTGTGCGAGACGCGCCAGCCGCCGCCGAAGACGTTGGTCCACACGTCGAGTTCGAGCATGGCCGCGCCGGAGTCCAGGGCGTCCGCGAAGTAGGGGTACTTCGCCTTCTCGTACGCGTTGTGGACACCGACGCCGGTGGTGGCGGCGTACGGGGAGGCGGCGGGCCCTGACGCCGGGCCGCTGTCGGCGAGGGCGGGCGGGGCGGCGGTGAGGGCGCCGAGGACGGCGCAGGCGAGGAGGAGGGCCCTGCCACGCCCGCGCGGCACCCCCGCCCCCTCACTTCCCGCACGCCCCGCACGCCCCGCACGCCCCGCACGCCCCGCACCTGTTGAACACTCCGCCACTCCGCGCACTGCCGTCCCCTCCGCCACACCCGTCAAGTCCTGGGAAAGGTAAGGGATGAGAGTGACGGGACGGAAGACGGCGACTTACGGACAGCCCCGTGTGCCACCACGTCCAGGAGGCCGGGGTCCTCTACTGTGTACGCCCGTCGACGCCGCTCCGCACCCGGCCGCCGACACCCCGTACCTCCGTACCCCCCTGCACCCGTCGCCCGGCCCGCGCGGCCGCGCGCCCGCACGAAAGGCGGCCTCCATGGCCCTCACCCTCACGCTCACCGGCCCGCGCCTCGCCCTGGCCGCCACGGCGGCGGTCCTCGCGATCGGCGCGCCGACGGCGTACGCGGCCCTGGACTCCGAGGACACGGCACCCCGCACGCGGGCCACGGCCTCGCGCGGCGAGCCCTTCGTCGAGACCCGCCTGTTCTTCGGCACCGAACGCCCCGACGGCGGCCCGGCCGTGACGGACAAGCAGTTCATGAAGTTCATCGACACCGAGGTCACGCCCGGCTTCTCCGACGGCCTCACCATCCAGCAGGGCCGGGGCCAGTGGAAGGACAGCAACGGCAGGATCGAACGGGAGCGCTCGTACGAACTGATCCTGCTCTACCCCACCGCCGAGGCGAAGAAGCGCGACGTCCTCATCGAGGAGATCCGCTCCGACTACGAGAAGAAGTTCAAGCAGGACTCGGTGGGGCGGTTGGACGACCGGGCCCGGGTGGACTTCTGACACGCGTCGACCGGGACAATCGCGGGGTGCCGGGAACTGGCTGTACGTCATTGCCCCCGGCACCGTGCGGACACGGACAGCGGCGGCCCGGACCGGGGCGAGGACGTCCGCGCCCTTCCGGGCGCGCGCTGACCTAGCCGAGCGTGACGTCGCCCACGGTGTGGGCCTGGATGACGTCCCCGTGCTGCACGCCGCCGCTGATGGTGTTGCGCACGGTGCCGCCCCGCCCTTCCGCACCCCTCTCGGGCGCCAACTCGTCCAGCAGCACCCGCAGTTCGGCGGCGGCCTCGGGGTCGTCGCGCAGAGCCCGCCGCATCCGGTTCCTCCACTCGGCCTGTACGTCGGCGGCGGTGTCCGCGTCCTCCGCGTCCCGCGCGGCGACCAACTCCTCGCGCGCCTCGTCGAGTTCACCACCGACGGCGACGGCGGCATCGTCCGCGCCCTCCGCACGCCGCCGCGTGAAGAACCCGACGACCCGCTCCCGCGCGTGCGTCCACCCGTCCCCCACCATCGACTGCACGAGCGCCGTGGCTCCGGCCGCCGCGAGGGCGGTCAACTCTGCGTCCATGGGGTCTCCTTCGTCGCCGCTTCCGCTGCTGCTGCCGCTGGAGGCTCCACGGTAGCGGCCGCGTGCGTCAGGCGCCGAGCAGACTCGTGAGGGCGCCGACCGGGTCCTCGTCGGCGGGGCTGTCCGGCCACCAGTCGGCCCGGTCGGCGTGGGGTTCGGCACGGTAGGGGTACCAGCGGCCGTCGCGGCCGTAGCGGATCTGGTAAGTGCCGGTGGGGTCCGTGAGGTGGTTGCGCTTGATCGTCATGCGGGGCAGGTCCGCGGCGGCGAGGGCGCCCCTGGCCCGGTCGAAGGGGCCCGCCGGTGGGTCCCAGGGGGACTCCAGGACCGCGAGGCCCTCCTCTCCGCCCTGCCGCCAGGCCGCCGCCGCGCGGGACAGGTCGGCGGGGGCGCGGCCCACCGACGCGGCCAGCGCGGCGAATTGACGGCTGAACGTCCGGCGGCCCGTCAGCCCCGGGTGCGACGCGGCAAGCCGCACCGCGTCGAGCCAGGCGTCGGCCGCGAACGGGGACTCGTCCCACCGCAGGTACGCGTGCGCCCGCGCCGCCGCGTCCGTCGCCAGGAACTCAAGCGCCGTGGCGTCGGGCGCGCCCGGCACAGCGGGCAGCAGGGGCGGTTCGCCAGGGTGCGGTGGGACGGGGAACGAGGGTGGGAGCGGGGGGCGGTAGTCGGTGGCGAGGATTTCCCGGGCAGGGGTGCCGGGGAGGGTCAGGGGTGTGAGGGGTGGTGTCGCGGGCCCCTCGGGGTGAGGTGTGGGGGTGTCCTGCGGTGGGGAGGACGGGTCGGCTGGCGGCTCGGCGGGGAGGGCAGTCGTCGACATGGAGGGCAGCGGGGGCGTCGACGTGGAGGGCAGGGGGTTCGTCGACGTGGAGGGCAGGAGCTTCGTCGGCAGGGAGTGCTGTGGGCCCCTCGTCGTGGAGGGGCTTGCGTTCTCCGGGTGTTGGAGGGGGCGTGGGGTGTCCTGCTGCGGGTGCGCCGGGGGGCTGCTGCCTGGGTTGGGAGCGGGGGGTCGGCGGATGGCATTGCGGGCCGCTTCGGAGGGGCGGGGGGTGGTGCGGGATGCGTCCGACGGACGGGCAGCGTCCCCCACCCGACCGGCAGGACGGGCAGCGTCCCCCACCCGACCAGCAGGACGGGCAGCGTCCCCCTCCGCAGCCGTCGGGCGGACGGTGTCGCCCGCCTCCGGGCTCTTGCGGGCCGCCTTCCCCGCCCTGGAAGCCGAGCGGATGGCCTTGCGTGCCGCGTCCGACGGGCGGGCGGCTTTCCGTACCTCAGGCAGGTCGTCCGGCTTGGCCGCCGGGCGGGCAGCGTCACCCTGTCCGGACGTCGGCGCACGGAAGGTGCCGTCCGCATCGGCCGCCGGACCGGAGCCGTTGTCCGCACCGGCCGCCGGGCCGAAAGCCTCGTCCGCCCCCGCAGTCGGACCGAAAGCCTCGTCCACCCCCGCTGCCGGGCCGAAGGCGTTGTCCACCCCCGCCGCCGGGCCCAAGGCCTCGGCTGCCCCGGCCGCCGGACCGAAGCCGTCGTCCCTCCCCGGCGCCCGACGCACCGCCTCGCCGACCCCGACCCCGGCCTCCGTCTCCTCCCCCGCCTCCCGGCTGGCGTCACCGTCATCGGCCCCCGCCCTGCCGACGTCGTCCGACGAAGCCGCCGCCGACGTGGCCCCGGACGTCGGTGCCTCCCCGTGCGGGAGCACCGCCGTCTCGCCGTGTGCGGTCTCCCTGGCCGCGAGGTGCGCGTTGCGGCGGGCGAGTTCGTCCAGTACGCGCGTCTCCTCCGCGCCCCGTACGAGGAGGAGGACGAAGGGGTCGGCGTCCAGGATGCGGGCTGTTTGGTAGGTGAGGGCCGCGGCGTGTTTGCAGGGGTGGCCGCGGTCGGGGCAGGTGCAGGTGGGGACGAGGTCGCCGTGGCCGGGGAGGAGGGGGACGCCGGTGTGGTCGGCGGTGGCCGCGAGGGCCTGGGGCATGTCGCGGGTGAGGAGGGCCGTGAGGTGGGCGGGGTCGGCGACGGCCGCGTCGAGGAGGCGGTCCCAGTCGACGGGGGTGAGGGTGCGCATGCGGAGTTCGGCGCGGTAGGGGCGGGGGCGGCTGCCGTGGACGTACGCGGTGATGCGGCCCGGCGCGACGGTGATGGTGTCGACGTGGCCCTCGCGGGCGTACGCGCGGCCGCGGGCCAGGCGGGCCGGGTCGAGGGCCGAGCCCTCCAGGGCGGCGATCCACGCGTTGCCCCACCAGGTCGAGGCGAAGGGGGCGTCGGGGTCGGTGCGGGGCGGGAGGGCGGGGAAGACGCGGGAGCGGGCGCCGCCGCCCACACCGGGGAAGATCCGGGAGGGGGCGCTGTCGCCCAGACCGGACGACGTCCGGGAGGGGGCGCCGTCGCCCTGGGGACGGGACGTCCGGGAGAGGGCGCCGTCGCCCATGGCAGAGCTCATCGTGCCCTCCGCAACGTCACCAAGTCGGACAGCTCCGCGTCCGACAGCTCCGTGAGGGCCGCCTCCCCGCCGTCTCCGAGGACCGCGTCCGCCAGCGCCTGCTTGGCGGCGAGGAGTTCGGCGATGCGGTCCTCGACCGTGCCCTCGGTGATGAGGCGGTGGACCTGGACGGGCTGGGTCTGGCCGATGCGGTACGCGCGGTCGGTGGCCTGGTCCTCGACGGCGGGGTTCCACCAACGGTCGTAGTGCACGACGTGGCTCGCGCGGGTCAGGTTCAGGCCGGTGCCTGCCGCCTTGAGGGAGAGGAGGAAGACGGGGACCTCGCCCGCCTGGAAGCGGTCCACCATCGTCTCGCGCGCGGCCACCGGCGTACCGCCGTGCAGGAGTTGGGTGGGTACGCCGCGCGCGGACAGGTGGGACTCAAGGAGGCGCGCCATCTCCACGTACTGGGTGAAGACGAGCACCGAGGCACCCTCGGAGAGGATCGTGTCGAGGAGCTCGTCGAGGAGTTCGAGCTTGCCGGAGCGGGAGCGGCCCGCGCCGGTGCGGGCCGCGCCGTCCTTCAGGTACTGCGCGGGGTGGTTGCAGATCTGCTTGAGGGCCATGAGCAGCTTCATGACCAGGCCGCGGCGGGCGATGCCGTCGGCGGCCTCGATGCGGGCGAGCGTCTCGCGCACCACCGCCTGGTAGAGCGCGGTCTGTTCGCGCGTGAGGGGCGCCGGGTGGTCGGTCTCCGTCTTCGGGGGCAGTTCGGGGGCGATGCCCGGGTCGGACTTCTTGCGGCGGAGGAGGAAGGGGCGTACGAGGCGGGCCAGGCGCGCCACCGCCTCGTCGCTCTCGGCGGACCCGCCGGTCTCGGCGAGGCGGGCGTGCCGGGCGCGGAACGCCTTGAGCGGGCCGAGCAGCCCGGGGGTGGTCCAGTCGAGGAGGGCCCACAGCTCGGAGAGGTTGTTCTCGACGGGCGTGCCGGTGAGGGCGACCCGCGCCGCCGCGGGGATCGTGCGCAGCGCCCGGGCCGTGGCCGCGTGCGGGTTCTTCACGTGCTGTGCCTCGTCGGCGACGACCAGGTCCCAGTCGCGGGCGGCGAGTTCGGGGGCGCTGGTGCGCATCGTGCCGTACGTGGTGAGGACGATGGCACCTTCGGGTACGGCGTCGAGGCTGCGGCCCGCGCCGTGGAACCGGCGTACGGGGACGTGCGGGGCGAAGCGTTCGATCTCGCGCTGCCAGTTGCCGAGGAGGGAGGTGGGGCAGACGACGAGGGTCGGTTCGGGGCGCGCCCGGTGCAGGTGCAGGGCGATGAGGGTGACGGTCTTGCCGAGGCCCATGTCGTCGGCGAGGCAGCCGCCGAGGCCGAGCGCGGTCATGCGGTCGAGCCAGGCGAGGCCGCGGAGCTGGTAGTCGCGCAGGGTGGCCGTGAGGGCGGGCGGCCGCGGGACGGGGTGCGGTTCGCCGGTGAGGCGTTCGCGCAGGTGGGCGAGGGCGCCGGTGGGGACGGCGGGGACGCGTTCGCCGTCCACGTCGGCGCCGCCGGTGAGCGCGACCGTGAGGGCGTCGACGGGGTCGAGCAGGCCCAGGTCGCGCTTGCGGGCCTTGCGGACCAGCTCGGGGTCGACGAGGACCCACTGGTCGCGCAGCCGCACGATGGGGCGGTGGGCCTCGGCGAGGGCGTCCATCTCGGCCTCGGTGAGCGGGGAGCCGCCCGCCGCGCCGTCGGGGCCCGCACCCCCGCCCCCGTCCGGGCCGAGCGCCAACTGCCAGCGGAATTCGAGGAGTTGCTCGGTCTTGAAGAAGTCGAAGTTGTCGGCGGCCGTGCCCGGCGCGGGCCGCACCACGGCGGTCGCGGTCAGCTCGCGCGACAGCTCCCGCGGCCAGTGCACATCGACCCCGGCCGCACCGAGCCGGGTCGCGGTGGCGCCCAGGAGGTCGTACAGCTCGGCCTCGGTGAGCGGGAGCACGTCGGGGCGCGGCCGGTCGACGAGACGGCCGAGCGGCGGCCAGACGCGGGCGGCCCGGCGCACGGCGAGCAGCGTCTGGGCCTTGGCGCGCGGCCCGAAGTGCTCGACGCCCTCCCAGAGCCGCGCGGCGTCGACGACGAGGGTGGGGTCGGCGAGGCTGTGCACCTGGAGGACGGCGGCAGCGGCCCCGGCGGCGACTCCGGCACGCCCACCAGCCTGGGCGGCGACTCCGGCACACCCACCGGCCCCAACAGCCGCTCCGGCACCCCCGCCGGGCCCGGCCACACCGACCTCGGCCCCCACACCCGCGCCCTCCTCCTCCCCGTCGAACAAGTCATGCGCCCGCAGATCCACCCGCAGCGACACCCGCACCCCCGCGTCCTGCCCGGCCGCCACCTCCGCCGCCCACTCGCGCGCCGCGGGCAGCGACTGGGGGGCACGGGCGGCGAAGGGCGCGCCCATGGCGTACGCGGCGGCCGGGGTGCGCGGCAGGACGTCGACGACGGCGTCGACGAACGCCCTGACCAGCGCGTACGGCTCGGGCAACAGGAGCGGCGCGCGGGCGCCGGGCAGGGGCACGGCGTGCGCTTCCGGGGGCATGGCGGCGGCGATGGCCCGTAGGTGCGCGACGTCCTCGGCGCCGAGGGGCCCGGCCCGCCACGCGTCGACGTCGGCGTCGGTCAGGCCGGGCAGGAGCTTGCCCCGGGCGGCGAGGTGCAGGGCGTGCCGGGCGGCGGCCGCCCAGCAGGCGGCGGTGGGGTGCGCGGCGGCGAAGGGGCGCGCGCGGGAGGCCCCGCCAACGGAGGCGCGGGCGCGGTCCGACCCACCCGGCACGGACACACCAGGGACCGCCACACCCCCGACCCCAAGGGCACGTCCACCCCCGAACAACACCTCGACCCCCACCCCCACCGGCGCGAACAGCGCAGGCACAACCCGCCTCCGCACCCCCGCACCATGACGGCGCACGACGGTCACCTCGCCCCGCCCCCACACCCCCGAGCCCGCCGCACCGATCACATCGGGCAGCTCCCCGCCGTCCGGCCGCCACCACGCGAGCACGCCCTCCCGGGGCACCTCCGCGGGCAGGAAGACGACAGCACAACCACGTACGAGCTCGGCGAGCGCGGCACCGTCGACAGCGGGTCCGGCGACGACGCGGCGGGTGCCGTCAGAGGCAGCCCCGGCACCCTCCGCCGTCATCGCCACCACCTCGCACGCCCCTCACTCATCGCTCACACACCCTGCCCGCACACGCGCCCCTCGGCTCCCACCGCCACCCTAAAGCGGCCCCGCACCCCGCCCCGCCCCCGAGCCCGCCCGCGCGCCCTCGGCGAGCCCTCGCACCCACGGTAGGAAAGTTTCCTAACAATTATGGTCCACGATATTGACGCGCTCATGCCGCCTCGCCACCATTCCTGAAACGGAATCTCCCGCACCCCACGCGACACCCCCCACGCGATCAGGAGACGGACATGCCGAGCACCCCCCGTGTCACCGAGGTAACCCCCAACTCCCGTATGAAGAAGGCCCGTTGGGCCATCCCGGCCGCCACGGCCACCGCGCTCGCCGTCGTCGGCGGCGTGCTCCTGTGGTCTCCGGCCGACGAGGCCGACGCCGCGGCGCCGCGGGCCGCGTTCTCCGCCGTAGCCGTCGGCGACATCGCCGAGCAGTGCACCAAGAGCGACAGCGACTGCGCGCACCCGAAGACGGCCGCGCTCGTCAAGCAGCTCAACCCGCGGTTCGTGCTGACGATGGGCGACAACCAGTACGACGACGCGCGCCTGAAGGACTTCCAGAAGTACTACGCGACCACCTGGGGCGCCTTCAAGGACAAGACCAAGCCCGTGCCGGGCAACCACGAGACGTACGACCCGGCGGGCCCGCTCAAGGGCTACAAGTCCTACTTCGGCTCGGTCGCCTACCCGAACGGCAAGAGCTACTACAGCTTCGACCAGGACAACTGGCACTTCATCGCGCTCGACTCCAACAGCTTCGACAGCAGCGCCCAGATCGAGTGGCTGAAGAAGGACCTGGCCGCGAACTCCAAGAAGTGCGTGGCCGCGTACTTCCACCACCCGCTGTTCTCCTCCGGCGAGCACGGCAACAACCCGGTCGGCAAGCCGGTCTGGAAGCTGCTCGACGACGCGAAGGCGGAGCTGGTCCTCGGCGGCCACGACCACCACTACGAGCGGTTCGCGCCGCAGAAGCCGAACGGTTCCGCCGACTCGAACGGCATCGTCGAGATCCTCGCCGGTACGGGCGGAGCGAACCCGTACAAGATCGAGGAGATCCAGCCCAACAGCCAGAAGCGGATCACCAACACCTACGGCGTCGTGAAACTCGACTTCACCGACACGGGCTTCTCCTGGAAGCTGATCGGCACGGACGGGTCGACGAAGGACACCAGCCCGTCGTACAGCTGCCGCTGATCCGGCCCGGGTGTCGCGCAGATGTATCTGGCCACCACGGACGCGGTCGCCACGGCCAAGGACAAGAAGAACGGCAAGGGCGAGCGCACCGGCAAGGACGACGGCGGCGGGCGCGCGGGCAAGGGGCGCGGGCGCGTCACCGGCCCCGTCCTCGCGCTCGGCGCCGTCAGCCTCGTCACCGACATCTCCTCGGAGATGGTCGCGGCGGTGCTCCCGCTGTACTTCGTCCTCGGCCTCGGCCTGTCGCCGCTGGCGTTCGGTTTCCTCGACGGTCTCTACAACGGCGCCACGGCGTTCGTACGGCTCCTCGGCGGATACGCGGCCGACCGCGGCGGGCGGCACAAGCTCGTCGCGGGCTCCGGGTATCTGCTGTCCGCCCTGTCCCGGCTCGGGCTGCTCCTCGCGGGCGGTGCCACGGCCGGGATCGGGGCGGCGATCGCCGCGGACCGCCTCGGCAAGGGCGTGCGGACGGCGCCGCGGGACGCGCTGATCTCGCTGAGCAGCCCGCCGGACGGGCTCGGCCGGGCGTTCGGCGTGCACCGGGCCATGGACACGACGGGGGCGCTGCTCGGCCCGCTCGCGGCGTTCGCGCTGCTGTGGGTGACGGCGGACGCGTACGACGCGGTGTTCGTCGTCAGCTTCTGCTTCGGCCTCTTCGGGGTGCTGCTCCTGGTGGCGTTCGTGCCGGGCCGGGGGGCGCTGCCCGCCGCGCCCGCCACGGCTCCGGCGTCCCGCCCCCGAAAGGCGCTCACGCTCCTGCGGGTCCCCGCCTTCCGCCGCATCTGCGCGGCCGCCGCGCTGCTCGGCGCGGCGACCGTCGGGGACGCCTTCCTCTATCTGCTGCTCCAGCGGCGCCTGGACTTCGCGGAGAGCTGGTTCCCGCTGCTTCCGCTCGGTACGGCGGCGGTGTATCTGCTGCTCGCCGTGCCGGTGGGGCGGATCGCCGACCGCGTCGGCCGCCGCGGCCCGTTCCTCGCGGGGCACGGCGCGCTGCTCGTCGCGTACATCCTGCTGCTCCTGCCCACCGGCGGCCGGACGCTGCTCGTCGGGGTGCTGCTCGCGCTCGGTGTGTTCTACGCGGCGACCGACGGCGTCCTGATGGCCCTGGCCACGCCGTGCCTGCCACAGGGGCGGCGGGCGAGCGGCATGGCGGTGCTCCAGACGGGTCAGGCGCTGAGCCGGCTGCTCGCCGCGGCGGGGTTCGGCGCGGCCTGGACCCTGTGGGGCATCGGCGCGGCCCTGACGTGCGCGGCGCTCGCGCTGACGGTGGCGCTCGCGGGCGGGGCGGCGCTGCTGCGGTCCACGGAGGCCGCGCCGGACCCCGCGCCGCCCCCGGAAGAGCCCCACGCGCCGACCTCCGACGCACCGACCGCCGAAGAGCCCCACGCGCCCCCGGAGAAACCCCACGCACCCCCGGAAGGCACCCCATGACCCTCACGCCGCCCGAGGCGTCCACCCGTCTGCGCGTCGTCTCCGTCGTGGCGGCCGCCGCCCTCCTTGCCGCCGTGGCCGTCACGTACACCGTCCGCGCCGTCCACCGGGCCGAACCGATCGCCTCCAGCTCGGAGTTCGCCCTCGACCCCGGCCATCTCTACTTCCGCTCGACGCAACAGGGAGCGGGCCGTGTCGCCCGCCTCCCCGCGTCCGGCACCGGCCCCCGCACCCCGGGCGGCCCTTCCTGCGAACGCTTCTACGCCGCCGGGGGCACCGCCCTGTGCCTGCTGCGCCGCCCCGGCATCCCGCCGAAGTCGTACGCCGTGGTCCTCGACGAGCGGCTGCGCGAGAAGCGGCGCGTGGCGCTCACCGGCATCCCGAACCGGGCGCGGGTCTCGGCGTCCGGCCGGATGCTGTCGTGGACGATGTTCACCACCGGCGACTCGTACGCGGGCGGCGACTCGTCGTTCTCCACCCGCACCTCGATCCTGGACACCCGCACCGGCTACCTGGTCAAGAACATGGAGGAGATCCCCCTCACCCTCGACGGCCGCCGCCACCACTCCCCCGACGTCAACTACTGGGGCGTCACCTTCGCCCGCGACGACAACCGCTTCTACGCCACCGTCTCGACGAAGGGCAAGACGTACCTGGTCCGGGGCGACATGCGGAAGTGGACGGCCCGCGCCCTGCGCGAGAACGCCGAGTGCCCGTCCCTCTCCCCCGACAACACCCGCCTCGCCTTCAAGAAGCGGGTACGCGGCGGCACGAAGAACCCCTGGCGCCTGTACGTCCTCGACCTGCGCACCATGCGCGAGCACCCCCTCGCCGAGAGCCGCAGCGTCGACGACCAGGCGGCCTGGCTGGACGACGACACGCTGGCGTACGCCCTGCCGGGCCGCGAGGGCCGCAAGCAGGACATCTGGACGGCGCGGGCGGACGGCACGGGCACCCCCGAGCTGCGGGTGCCGGGCGCCAGTTCACCGGCGCAGGTGCGCTGAGCCCGCCACGGGCGACGGCCGCCGGGTGGGCGCCCCCGAAATCCGGATGCGCCCACCCCGCCCGGCACCGCACCATGCCCCCATGACCACCGACGCCACCCCCACCGCCCCCGTCGTCCGCACCATCGTCCCCAGCCTCTTCCCGCCCCCCGGATACGCCCACGCGGCCGTCGTGGAAGCCGGTACGCGCCTCGCGTTCATGGCCGGTTCCGTCCCCCTGGACGCCGACGGGAACCTCGTCGGCAAGGACGACCCGGTCCTCCAGGCGCAGCAGGTCATCGCCAATCTCGACGAGGCCCTGCGCGCCGTCGGCAGCGAGCTGTCGCAGGTGGTCGCGAGCACGGTGTACGTCGTCGGGGACGAGCCCGGAGTGCTGGCGCGGGTGTGGGACGTGGTCCGCGCGTCCGAGCTCCTCACCGAACGCCCGCACACCTCGACGCTGCTCGGCGTGACCGTCCTCGGCTACCCCGGCCAGCTGGTGGAGATCACCGCCACGGCCGTCGTGCCCGCCGGGACGGACGCGTGAGCCCCTCCGCCACCACCGTCACGCTGCGCCCCGCCACCGAGGCGGACGCCCGCGCGGTGGCCGACGTGTACCTGCGCTCGTACGACGCCGCCCTGCCGACCGTGCGCCGCGCCCACTCCGACGACGAGGTCCGGGACTTCTTCCGGTACGTGGTGGTGGGGCGGGGCGGCACATGGGTGGCGGAGGCGGCGGGGGAGGTCGTGGGCATGATGGTCCTGGAGGGCCCCGAACCCGGCCGGGCCCTGGCACCGAGGGACCTGAGCCAGCTGTACCTGGCGCCCGAGTGGCGCGGCCGGGGCATCGGCGACCGCTTCGTCGCCCTGGCCAAGGAACAGGCGCCCAACGGCCTCTCCCTCCACACCTTCCAGGTCAACGAGCCCGCGCACCGCTTCTACGAACGCCACGGCTTCACGGCGGACTTGTGGACGGACGGCGCCGACAACGAGGAACGCGAGCCGGACGTCCGCTACGTCTGGCGCCCCTGAACAGCGGGAACTTCACGCACACCGGGAACACCCGGGGGCGCCAGGCTCACCAGGTGCGCGCCGCGCGCCCGGACGGCGAGCCCGAGGGCGTACTCCGGCCACCAGGTCCCGGCGGCGGGCCCGCCCCGGCACGTGCCGTCCGACTCGCCCGGCCGCTTGATCCACAGGAAGGCGTCGATGGCGGGGTCGCCGGTGCCGGTGGTGGGCGGGATGCCGAGGGCGCGTCCGGGCGGGTTGCACCAGGCCTTGTCGTCGCCCGTGTAGGGCCCGTTGCCGTTGCGGCTGGTGTCGATGACGAAGTGCTTGCCGCCACCGAGGGCGCGGGCGAGGCGGTGGCCGTACGCGGCGCTCTCCTCGGTGGTGCGGTAGTTGGAGACGTTCAGCGCGAAGCCGTCGGCCTGGTCGACGCCGGCCTGGCGCAGCGGTGCGACGAGGCGGCTCTCCTGGGGGATCCAGCTCGCGTTGCCCGCGTCGAGGTAGACCTTGGCGCCGGGCTGCTGCTTGAGCCGGACGACGGCGTGGGCGAGCAGCGCGTACCGCTCGGTGGCGTCGGCGCCCTCGCATCCGGCGACTTCCTGGGCGACGGCGTCCGGTTCGACGACGACGTACGCGGGGTGCGTGCCGATGCCGTCGGCGAAGGCGTCGATCCACGCGCGGTAGTGCGCGGCGTCGCGCGCGCCCCCCGCCGAGTAGTCCCCGCAGTCGCGGTGCGGCACGAAGTAGGCGACGAGCACGGCGGTACGCCCGGCTGCGGCGGCCTTCTCGACGTACCCCCGCACCACGTCCCGGGTCCCGCCCGCGCCGCCCGCCCCCGCCACCGCGTCCTCGTGGAGCCACTCGGCCTGGGCCCGCCCGGCGATGCGCCCCATGAACCAGGCGTCGGCGATCCGCCCCTGCTTCCGCCACTCGGCCACCTGCCGAGCGGCCGAGGTGTCCGGATTCACCCAGAACTCCACGGCCCCGGGCACCCCTCCGGCTTCCGCGTCGGCCGCCGCCCCCGCACCACAGGGGACGGCGAGCCCCACAAGAGCGGCGACACAGACAAGCCCCCGCGACAGACTTCCGCGCACCACAGGCCGCTCCACTCACCAGGCACCGGCGGTCCCCGGCGCGTTGCGCAGAACGTGCCCATCCGGACGCCCGAACTTCCCCGCGCCCCCGGAAGATCACCCCGACGGCGGCGCACGCCGGGGTTCCCGTGACCGACCGCCCCGCGGGCCCCTACCCCCCGGCCCGAAACCCGTCGGTGGCCCGCACCAGCGCCGCAGCGATCCCCGCCGCCCCCGCGTCATGCCCCACATCCCCCACGACGACCAACTCCCCGTCCCCCCAGCCCCGCTGCAGGCGCCACGGCACCCCCAAGAGGTTCCCGAAGTCGAGGCTCCCCTGCACCACCACCCCCGGGATCCCCCGCAGCGCTCCCGCGTCCCGCAGCACCACCCCGTCCTCCCCCAACCAGTGCCCGTTGGCGAAGTAGTGGGTGACGGTCCGGGCGAACCCGGCCCGGAACACCGGGTCCTCGTACCGGGCGACGGACCGGGGCGCGGCCATGGCGATGGCGGTCTCCCAGTCGGTCCAGGCCCGCGCGGCCCGCGCCCGCACGTCGGGGTCCCCGGAGGACAGCAACGTCAGGTAGGCCCCGGCGAGATCCCCGTCCCGCGCCGCCTCGGGCACCCCCTCCCGGAAGTCCGCCCACGCCTCGGGGAACACCCGCCCGAGCCCCCGGGTGAGCAGGTCGACCTCGGCCTGGCTCCCGGTGGCGAGCCCGGTGAGGACGAGCTCGGACACCCGGTCCGGGTAGGTCTGGGCGTAGCGGAGGCCGAGCACCGACCCCCAGGAGACGCCCCAGACGAGCCACCGCTCGACGCGCAGGTGGCGCCGCAGCAGCTCGAGGTCGGCGAGCAGATGCTTGGTGGTGTTGACGGACATGTCGGTGGCGGGGTCACTGGCGTGCGGTGTGGAGCGGCCGCTGCCGCGCTGGTCGAGCAGCACGATCCGGTAGGCGTCGGGGTCGAAGTAGCGCCGGAATCCGGGGGTGCAGCCGGACCCGGGCCCGCCGTGCAGCAGCACGGCGGGCTTGCCGAGCGGGTTGCCGCAGACCTCCCAGTACACGCGGTTGCCGTCGCCGACGTCGAGCATGCCGTGGTCGTACGGCTCGATCTCCGGGTAAAGACTCATCCCGGCACGGTAACCGCCCTCAGGTGAGCGCCGCGCCCACGGCAACGAAGGCGCAGATGAGCACGAACAGGATGGCGAGCAGCGGCCATACGAACCGCAGGTACTTGTCGTAGCCGACCTTGGCGAGCGCGACCCCGCCGATGGTGACGGCGGTCGTCGGCACCCACAGGTTCATCCAGCCGCTGGCCGCGGCCCACGCGGTGACGACGACGGACCGGGAGACCCCGGCGAAGTCGGCGAGGGGCGCGAGGATCGGCATGGCGAGGGTGGCGTGCCCGGAGGTGGAGGGGATGAGGAAGGCCAGCGGCAGGTTGACGAGGAACACGATGATGGCGAAGAGCCCCGACGAGGTGCCCTTCACGACCCCCTCGATCGAGTGCAGCACGGTGTCCGTGATGCGCGAGTTGTTCATGATGACGGTGACCCCGCGGGCCAGCACGATGACCAGCGCGGGCGAGATGAAGTCCGCCGCGCCCTGGATGACCGTCGAGCTGAGCTTCTGCTCGCCCATCCGCGCGACCAGGCCCACGAGGACCGCCGCACACAGGAACAGGGCGGCCAACTGCGGGAAGGACCAGCCGAGTTCGAAGCCGTACGGCTCGGCGTCCGCGTCGCCCGTCAGCGCGCTGGACCACGGCACCACCGAGAAGATCATGAACGCGAAGACCAGGGCGACCACGGCCAGGATGGCCTTGTGCAGCCCGGTCAGCTCGGGCACCTCCCCCGACTGCTCGGCGGCGGCGCCGTCCCGGTCGCCCGACAGGAACCCGCTCAGGGACCGCTCGGGGTCCTTCTGTACGCGGCGGGCGTAGCGGATGACGTACGCGACCGTGACGCCCGTGAGCACCAGCCACATCGCGAACCGCAGGACGATGCCGTCGCCGAGCGAGATGTCCGCCGCCGACGAGGCGACGCCGGTGGCGAAGGGGTTGACGGTCGAGCAGAGGACGCCGACGCCCGCGCCCAGAATGATCGCGCCGACAGCGGTCATGCGGTCGTAGCCGAGGGCGAGCATCAGCGGCACGATCAGGCCGTAGAAGCCCAGCGTCTCCTCGGCGAAGCCCTCCACGGTGCCGAGGACGGAGAAGACCACCATGACGCCCGCGATGAGCATCGCGCCGCGTTCGCGCAGCCGGTGGGCGAGCCGTCCGATGCCCCGGTCGAGGGCGCCGGTGGCGAACACGACGGTGATGAACGCGCCGATGGCGAGGACGAAGAGGAAGACGCCCGCGCTGCCGTACAGCTCGCCGACCAGGTCGGGGCCGACCTGCCCCGACTCGGTGTCCTGCACGCCGTAGAGGCCGTTGACGGGGGCGAGGAAGAGGTCGTTGAGGCGGTCGACGAAGGACTGGTCGTCGGGGACGCGGTGGTAACTGCCCTGGACGGGCGCGCCCTTGTCGTTGCGGTCGTAGGCGCCCGGCGGCACGAGGAACGCGAGCAGCCACACGGCGACGGTGACGATCGCGAGCACGGTGAGGGCGCTGGGGAAGGTGAACTTGCCCTTGGGCGCGGGCTCTTCGGTGCCCGGCTCGGTCGTGGTGGTGCTCACGCGTCGCTCCCGTCCCCGCCGCGAGCGGTGTACGAGGCGGCGTACTCCCGTACGAACGCGCCCATCGCGACCACCGTGTCGCGCAGCTCCGAGAGCAGCACGCGCTCGTTGGGCGCGTGCAGGTTGCACATGCTGTCCTGGGCGCCGAACAGCAGGACCTCGGCGCCGGGTGCCGCCTGCGCGAGCCCGTTGACGAGCGGGATGGACCCGCCGGTCGCCACGTACGCGGCCTCCTTGCCCCAGGCCTCCTTGAGGGCGGTGAGCGCGGCGCGGTAGGCGGGCCCGCCGGTCTCGGCCTCGTAGCCGGGGCCGGTGTCGCCGGGCGTGACGGTCAGCGGGACGCCGAAGGGGCGCAGCGAGCGCAGGTGCTCGACGAGCCGCGACCGTGCCTCCACCGGGTCCTGCCGGGGATGGAACCGCAGGTTCAGCTTGGCGCGGGCGTAGGGCACGACCGCCGACGCCGCGTGTTCGACGCTCGGCGCGTCCAGGCCGATCACGGTGATCGCGGGCCCGCTCCACAGCCGCTCGCCGAGCCCGCCGCTGCCGATGAGCGGCATCCCCTCGCGCACCCCGGCGAGCGCCCGGAACTCCTCCTCGGTGTACGAGGTCCCGGCCCACTCCTCCCGCCGCAGCCCCTCCACGGCGACGTCCCCGTGCACGTCGTGCAGCGTGGCGAGCGCCTTGAGCAGCACGAGGAGCGCGTCGGGGGCGGCGCCGCCGAACTCGCCGCTGTGCCGGGGCTCGTCCAGGGTGCGCACCTCGACGACGACCTCGGCGGCGCCGCGCAGCCCGGTGGTGAGGGTAGGGGTGCCGGGGCGGAGGTTGCCGAGGTCGGCGATGACCATGGCGTCGCAGGCGAAGCGGTCGGGGTCGGTGGGCGGATAGCCGTCGAAGGCGCTGCCGTACTCCTCCTGCCCCTCGATGACGATCCTGACGCCGACGGGTGGCCGCCCGCCGTAGGCCCGCAGCATCCCGATGTGCGCGATGACGTTGGACTTGTCGTCGGCGATGCCGCGCGCCCGCAGCCCGCCGCCGTCCCCGTCGATCGGCGTCGGCTCGAAGGGCGGCGACCGCCACAGCTTCTCGTCGCCGGGCGGCTGGACGTCGTAGTGGCCGTAGAGCAGCACGGTCGGGGCGCCGGGATCCGGTGGCGGGATCTCGCCGTAGACCACCGGCGCGGTGTCCGGCAGGTCGAGGCGCTCGACGTGCGGCACACCGGCGTCGCGCAGCAGCTCCGCGACCAGGTCGTGCGCCTCCTGGACGGGCCCGGCCGGGAACCCGGGGAAGGCGATGGAGGGGATCTCGGCGAGCCGGACGAGGTCGGCGCGCAGGCCGTCCATCAGTCCGTCGACCGTGGTGGCGAGCTCTTCGGGCGTCATGGGAGCACCTCTGTCATCTGAGGGCGGACGTATGAGTGATTTGCCATGAATGGCCCGAATTATCGAGTGCGGCGGCTCGCGGATTCCGGACGGCTCGCCGGGCAGCCGGGCTCCCCGCACCGATGCCGCACTAAGGTCGACGCATGGCTTCGGAGACTTCACCGGGTACGGGCGGCGGCACCGTGCGCGTCGACAGCTGGATCTGGTCCGTACGACTGGTCAAGACCCGCTCGGCGGGCGGCGCGGCCTGCAAGGGCGGCCACGTCCGCGTCAACGGCGAACGCGTGAAGCCCGCGTACGGCGTGAAGGAGGGCGACGAGGTCCGGCTGCGCCAGCCTGGCGGCCGCGAGCGCGTCGTGATCGTCAAGCGCCTCATCCGCAAGCGGGTCGGCGCACCCGTGGCCGTCGAGTGCTACGTGGACAACAGCCCGCCCCCACCCCCGCGCGAGGCCGTGGCCCCCGCGGGCATCCGCGACCGCGGCACGGGCCGCCCCACCAAGCGCGACCGCCGCGACATGGACCGCCTACGCGCCCTCAACTCCCGCACGGGCCCCACACTTTCGGCCACGCCGAAACACCCGGCCACGGCCCACGACCCTGAACCCGGCTGACGCGGGCAGCACACCCCCAGCCCGCGCGGCACCGTTCCGGCCCGCCCACACATCTCCAGCCCATCCGACGTGCGAGGACGAGCCAGCACTTTCAGCCCGCCCGACGTGCGAGGACGAGCCGGGATTTTCAGCCCGTCCGGCGTTTGAGGACGAGGCGCGAAGCGCCGATTCGGCGGCGGCCCGTCCCACCCGCACGGGACGTCCCCCCGGAGCGGGGGCCCGGGGGCGCAGCGCCCCGGTTACGGGAAGGGGCGGGGTCGGGGACGCTCCAGCGGAAACCACCCATGCCCCTCATACCAGTGCCCCCCACCCCGCAAGTGATCCCCCACGGCCCGCTCCACCCGAGTCCGCCGAGGCAACCCCGCCACACCAAGCCCCCGATCCCCGAAGACGAACCCCACCGGCAACCCGTCATCCGGCTCCTGCCCCGCATACGTCCCAGCGAGCCGAAACCGCTCCTGAAACCGCACAATGTTGGCCGCCCCCGGCAGATACCGCTTCAACTGCGGATCAAGCAGCCAGGAGTGACAGACGACCACGTCGTACCGCTCCCCGGGAAAGTGCCGGGGAAAGAACTCCCGGGCCAGCTCCACGGACCGCTGACACGCGGCATCGGACATCGGCCCGAGGAAGTCGGGGATGTGCACGCTCAGACACAGATCCCCGGAGTCGGCCCCACGCCCCGCCGCGGCGACATCGGCCGCCATCCGCTCCCCGAGCACCGCCCGCTGGAACTGCAGCCGCCCCAACTGGTAGAGCTCACCGCGGAAGTGCAGCGCGTGCCAGCCGGGCACGGGCACACCCCGCGTACCGTGGCGCCTGCGGTGGACGGCCATGTGCCGCCCCAGATCGGCGAGTGTGCGCCGGGACACGTCGTCGGGGATGCCGCGGCGCCGATGGTAGTCCCGCACATGGGGCAGCGCGGCGACGAAGACGAAGACGTGGAAGCAACTGCCCAGCTCGCCGAGGCCCGCGGGCAGGACGGGCAGCCGCACGTCGGACCCGGGCTCACCGAGGTCCCGCAGCAGCACGCCGACGCACAGGTCGAGGAGCCGGCGCGCACCCGGGTCGCCGAGGATCCGGGCCCGCAGGCCGATCAGCGCGTTGATGTCCTCGTGGGGCACGGCGAGGTCGAGGAGGACGTCGGGCAGCTCGTCGGCGCCCGGCAGGACGGCGTCGGCGACGGGCGCACCCGCGTCGTCAAGGCCCTTCAGCCAAGCGGCGAGCGCCTCGTCGGACTCGGCCGCGGCCCGCAGTGCGTCCAGCACGGCTCCACCTGCCCCTCGGTCGGCCCTTCCGTTCGCCCCGTACCGGGTGGACCCTGGAAGGAGGAGATGACGTTTCCATGCGCACAGGCAGTGAACCGGTGACCGCGCGCAGTCCGCTGCGTATGCGCTTCTGGTTCAGCGTATGGGGGCTGGTGTGGGCGGCCGCGGGGACGGTCGCGTTCGCGCTCGCCGGGCGCACCGCGTGGGCGGTGGCGTGCGGGGTGCTGTGGCTGGTGGTGGTCGTCGACATGACGCTGGTCGTACGGCACATTCGCCAGGGCCCGCACTTCCAGCCGGGCCGGGACGTACCGCCGTACGACCCGCCTCGGACCTGACCCGCTACGCGCGCGACCCGACCGCCCGGCAGCCCCGACGGCTAGGCGACCTGGCACCCCGGGCAGCCCCGACGGCTAGGCGGCCTCACGTCCCGACCGGCCCCGACGCCCCACCGGACAGGCCCTAGCCGCCACCCGCTCCCCCGGCCCCACCCGCGTCCTCGTCGAACCGCGCCGCCGCCAGATACTCCGGCTGCGGGTCGAGCGCGGCGGCGAGCCGGAAG
The DNA here is from genome assembly GCF_055594065.1 of Streptomyces sp. NPDC040610. Classification (NCBI taxonomy): domain Bacteria; kingdom Bacillati; phylum Actinomycetota; class Actinomycetes; order Kitasatosporales; family Streptomycetaceae; genus Streptomyces; species Streptomyces sp. NPDC040610. Next base: position 49,137 of record NZ_JBVIXA010000011.1, read on the forward strand.
TGGCGGCGGGCCTGGTCGGGCCGGGCGGCGCGCTCATAGGTGCGGGCGAGGGCGAAGTGCGCGAACGCGTTGTCCGGCTCGCGCTCCAGGACGATGCTGAACTCCAGCTCGGCGGCGCGCAGTTGCGCGGAGGCGAAGAAGGCGCGGGCGCGCAGGAGCCGCGCCGCGGTGTTCTCCGGATGGGCGGCGATGACGGAGTCGAGCAGCTTCACCGCACCCCGCGGGTCCCGTGCGGCGAGCAGTTGCTCGGCCGCGCGGAAATCGATGACATGGCTCTCCGGGCTGCTTTCGGGCACGCCGGACTCCTTCCCTCACTCCTCTGCGTCAACACACCACCCGATCCGGCATATTCCGGGGCAGGACGGGCCACGTACGCGCGGGCGCGGTCCGGGGTCAGCCCGCCATCCCCAGCGCGAGCCCCACGATCACCAGGCTCGCGCCCGCCGCCACGAACGCCCGGTCCAGGCCGCGCCGTTCCCGGCCGATGAGCACGACCTCGCGCGGGTCGTCGGCGTCGTAGGCGATGCGCACGCGCTCCCCGGCGCGCAGGGGCCGCCGCCGGTTCGCGGGCACAGGTGAGACGACCTCAAGGACCCGCCCGTCGGCGGTCTCGAACTGCAGGGTCGGCCGGTCGGCCCCTTGCAGCACCGCCTTGACCAGGGCCTCCGCGATCTCTCCGGCCTCGGTGAGGTGCCGGGTGCGCTGCAGGCCGTACGCGCCCGCGAGCAGCGCGACGAGCCCGCCCAGGGTGGTGAACGCCGCCAGTACGACCACAAAGCCCGCCCTTCTCGCCGCTCTCCGGGCCCGCGCGCGCTACGCCGCCCCGGCCCGCTGCCGCAGGTCCTGCCACACCTCGTCGACGCGCGGCACGAGCCGCTCCAGGGGCCCGTCGTTGTCGATGACGAGGTCGGCGATCTCCAGGCGCTTCTCGCGGGTCGCCTGGGCGGCCATCCGCGCGCGGGCGTCGTCCTCGGTCATGCCGCGCAGCCGCACCAGGCGGTCGAGTTGGGTCTCGGGGCGGGCGTCGACGACGACCACGACGTCGTACAGCGGCGCGAGGCCGTTCTCGGCGAGCAACGGCACGTCGTGCACGACCACCGCGTCGTCGGCGGCGGCGCGCTCCAGTTCGGCGGAGCGGGTGCCCACCAGGGGGTGCACGATCGCGTTGAGCGCGGCCAGCTTCTCCGGGTCGGCGAAGACGATCGCGCCGAGCTTCGGGCGGTCGAGGGAGCCGTCGGCGGCGAGGATCTCAGGGCCGAAGGCCCGGACGACCGCGGCCAGGCCCTCGGTGCCGGGCGCCACCACCTCGCGGGCGATGCGGTCGGCGTCGACGAGGACGGCGCCCCGCTCGACGAGCAGCCGTGACACTTCACTCTTGCCGGCACCGATCCCGCCGGTCAGCCCCACTTTCAGCATGACCGGCAGCTTATGCGCCCGCCTTCCCCGTGTCTGCCGGAACCCCGGCACTCCCCCGTCCCCCGGTCCCCACCTGCCCCCCGGCCTTCGGCCTGCTGCCGCCGACCGTCAGCCGTCGCCCTCGCGCTCCGCGAGGAAGCGCTCGAACTCGCGGCCGATCTCGTCCGCGGACGGGATGTCCACGGGCTCGGCGAGCATGTTGCCGCGCGCGTCGGCGCCCGCCGCCGCGTCGTACTGGTGCTCAAGTCCCTGTACGAGCGCGACCAGTTCCTCGTCGCCCTCCTGGACCTGCCGGTCGATCTCGGTCTGGGTGCGGTGCGCCTCGGTGCGCAGCGCGTGCGCGACGCCGGGCAGGACCAGGCCGGTGGCGGCGGTGATGGCCTCCAGGACGGTCAGGGCGGCGTCGGGGTAGGTCGAGCGGGCGATGTAGTGCGGGACGTGCGCGGCGACGCCGAGCACGTCGTGGCCCGCTTCCGCGAGGCGGTACTCGACCAGCGCCTCCGCGCTGCCCGGCACCTGCGCCTCGTCGAAGGGGCTGCTGTGGCCCGGCACCAGGTCCGTGCGGTTGCCGTGCGGGGTGAGGCCCACGGGGCGCGTGTGCGGTACGCCCATGGGGATGCCGTGGAAGTTCACCGAGAGCCGCACGCCGAGCCGTTCGACGATCTCCCTGACGGCCGCGGCGAAGCGCTCCCACTCTATGTCCGGCTCGGGGCCGGAGAGCAGCAGGAAGGGCGCACCGGTGGCGTCCTGGAGGAGGCGGACGTCGAGCGTCGGCACCTCGTAGTCGCTCCAGCGGTCGCGCCGGAACGTGAGCAGCGGGCGCCGGGCGCGGTAGTCCACGAGCCGGTCGTGGTCGAAGCGCGCGACGACCTGCCCGGGAAGGCTGTCCACGAGCCGCTCGACGACCTGATCGCCGGTCTCGCCCGCGTCGATGTATCCGTCGAAGTGGTAGAGCATGACCAGACCGGCCGACTCCTGGGCGAGCGCCATGTCGACAACAGCGAGGCCCTTCGGCTCCCATGCGTACAAACCCTGCGGATCTAGCACTGTGACCGCTCCTCCTCGTGTTCATTGAGCAGAACGCGCCTCGCGGGGCGGGCATTCCCCTGTCCGCGCATTCACAGCCACGACTGATCCGTTCCCTACCGGTACGTCGACACGGTTCGCGTCCTTGACGCGAACATGCCCCACCCTTACCGTCACGAGGCAGCGAAGCGTTCAGATTGACATCCACAGTTCACGTACAAGAACCCACTTCTCTTGCCGGAGCAGCACCCCACGGGAAGGCAACCCCACGATGCGCACCCGCTTCCTCATCGCCACGCTCGCCGCCACCACCGCCGTAGGCGGCCTCACGGCAGCCGCATATGCGACTCCGGCGCCCTCGGCCCCCCGCCCGGCCGCCACCATCGAGGTCTCCACGGCCGCCCAGCTGAAGTCGGCGCTGGGCTCGGCGGGCCCGGGCGACACCATCCACCTCGCCGACGGCACGTACTCGGGGAACTTCAAGACCTCGACCGCCGCGAGCTCCGGCTCCCGGATCACGCTCACCGGCTCGCCGAAGGCCGTCCTCACCGCGGGCGGCGGCTACGGGCTGCACCTGAACGGGGCCTCGTACTGGACCGTCAAGGGCATCACCGTCACCGGTGGCCAGAAGGGCATCATGATCGACTCCGCGAAGGGGGTCGTGGTGGACGGCGTGACGGTCCACGGCCTCGACATGGAGGGCGTCCACTTCCGCAAGTCGAGCACCGACGGCGTGATCAAGAATTCGAAGATCTACGACACGGGCAACGACAACCGCGGCATGGGCGAGGGCGTGTACGTCGGCAGCGCGGGCGGCCTCTCCGACAAGAGCGACAACGTACAGATCCTGAACAACGTCATAGGCCCGGACGTGGGCGGCGAGGCCATCGACCTCAAGGAAGGCACGAGGAACGGCAAGGTCTCCGGCAACACCTTCGACGGCAAGGGCCTGACCGGCAACAACTACGACGACTCATGGGTCGACGTGAAGGGCAACGACTACGTCATCGAGGGCAACACCGGCAAGAACACCACGAACAACGGCTTCGAGACCCACACCCAGCAGTCGGGCTGGGGCTGCGGCACGGTCTTCCGCGCCAACAAGTCCGACCTGACGGGCGCTTCCGGCGACAAGCAACTGGCGATCAACGTGACGAACAACAGCTCAAGCTGCAGGACAACGGTCCACGCCAGCAACACGGTCAAGGGCGGCAAGGGCCTGACGAACGTCCCGGTAACCCCGTAGCACCTCAGGAACACAGACCACCCGCACCGGGGCGCCCTGTAAGGGGCGCGGGGAACTGCGCGCCAAGCCCCCACGCACCCGCAGATACAGCGCGCCCCGGGCGCGAAGCACAAAAAACAAACACTGTGGGCCCGCACCAAAAGGTGCGGGCCCACAGTGCTCAGCTACCGCCTAAGAGAGCGGCGCGCGGTCAGGACTGACCGCCGGCCAGCTTCTCGCGCAGAGCGGCAAGCGCCTCGTCCGAGGCAAGCGCACCGGAGTTGTCCGGGCCCTCGGAGGAGTACGAGCCACCACCGGAGGCGGCGGGAGCCGCACCGGCCGGAGCCTCGTTGCCACCCTCGGCCGCCGCCTGGGCGTCGGCCTCGCGGGACTTGATGACCTGAGCCTGGTGCTGCTCGAAGCGCTGCTGCGCCTCGGCGTACTGGGTCTCCCAGGCCTCGCGCTGGGTCTCGTAGCCCTCGAGCCAGTCGTTGGTCTCGGGGTCGAAGCCCTCGGGGTAGATGTAGTTGCCCTGGTCGTCGTAGGACGCGGCCATGCCGTACAGGGTCGGGTCGAACTCGACGGCCGACGGGTCGGCGCCGAAGGACTCGTTGGCCTGCTTCAGCGACAGCGAGATCCGGCGACGCTCGAGGTCGATGTCGATGACCTTGACGAAGATCTCGTCGTTGACCTGGACGACCTGCTCCGGGATCTCCACGTGGCGCTCGGCCAGCTCGGAGATGTGGACCAGGCCCTCGATGCCCTCGTCGACGCGCACGAACGCACCGAACGGAACGAGCTTGGTGACCTTACCGGGAACGACCTGCCCGATCTGGTGCGTGCGGGCGAACTGCTGCCACGGGTCTTCCTGCGTCGCCTTGAGCGACAGGGAGACGCGCTCGCGGTCCATGTCCACGTCGAGAACCTCGACGGTGACTTCCTGGCCGACCTCGACAACCTCGGAGGGGTGGTCGATGTGCTTCCAGGAAAGCTCGGAGACGTGGACGAGACCGTCGACGCCGCCGAGGTCCACGAACGCACCGAAGTTGACGATCGAGGAAACGACGCCGGAGCGGACCTGGCCCTTCTGCAGGGTCGTGAGGAAGGTCTGGCGGACCTCGCTCTGGGTCTGCTCGAGCCAGGCACGGCGGGACAGGACCACGTTGTTGCGGTTCTTGTCCAGCTCGATGATCTTGGCCTCGAGCTCCTTGCCCACGTAGGGCTGAAGGTCGCGGACACGGCGCATCTCGACCAGGGAGGCCGGGAGGAAGCCGCGGAGGCCGATGTCGAGGATGAGACCACCCTTGACGACCTCGATGACGGTACCGGTGACGATCCCGTCTTCTTCCTTGATCTTCTCGATGGTGCCCCAGGCACGCTCGTACTGGGCGCGCTTCTTCGAGAGGATCAGGCGGCCTTCCTTGTCCTCCTTCTGGAGAACAAGGGCCTCGATCTCGTCACCGACGGCGACGACCTCGTTCGGGTCGACGTCGTGCTTGATGGAGAGCTCGCGGCTCGGGATGACGCCTTCGGTCTTGTAACCGATGTCGAGCAGGACCTCGTCCCGGTCGACCTTCACGATGACGCCGTCGACGATGTCGCCGTCGTTGAAGTACTTGATCGTCTCGTCGATCGCGGCGAGGAAGGCTTCCTCGTTACCGATGTCGTTGACCGCTACCTGCGGAGTGGTGGCGGTGGTCTCGGTGCTGCTCGTCATGTGGGAAAGGGCTCCGGTACGGACATTGAAGTCGTAGGTACTGCTTACGCCGGAGCCCGTTTCGCTCTGAAGAAGCCGGACAGCCTAGGAGGCGCGACTCCCTGGATTCCCGAAGGAAACGGAAAGCGCCTCGACAACCGAGGGGACATACAACAGACGCGAGCGCAACCTGCTATGTCTGAGGAACGCAGGCCCGCAGCGCAACTTGTAGCATACGGGGGCTGTCGTACAGGGTCAATGCGCGAAGGCGCACACCCGGGGCGGATCGCCGCATACCCGGCACAAAACGTGTTGCATGAGGCCACACCGGCCGCATCGCGCCCTGCCGCGACGCACCCGCCGACGCCGGACGCCACCGTACCGGCGACGCCAGACGGCACAGTAACGACGATGGAGCGGATCATCCAAGAGCCCGACGCACCCGCGGCACCGGAACCCGAGGCGACCCGGCGTGACGCCGATGTCACGGAGAGCAGCCGCGCCAATCGCGGCTGGTGGGACCGGAACGCGGACGACTACCAGATCGAGCACGGCACGTTCCTCGGGGACGACCGTTTCGTGTGGGGCCCGGAAGGGCTCGACGAGGTGGAGGCGGAGCTGCTCGGCCCGCCCGAGGAGCTGAAGGGCAAGGACGTCCTGGAGATCGGCGCGGGCGCGGCCCAGTGTTCGCGCTGGCTCGCCGCGCAGGGCGCCCGGCCGGTGGCCCTCGACCTCTCCCACCGCCAGCTCCAGCACGCGCTGCGCATCCAGGAGGGCTTCGGGGCCCGGGTGCCGCTGGTGGAGGCCGACGCGGGCGCGCTGCCGTTCGCGGACGGCTCCTTCGACCTCGCCTGCTCCGCGTACGGGGCGCTGCCGTTCGTCGCCGACCCGGTGCGGGTGCTGCGGGACGTGCACCGGGTGCTGCGGCCCGGCGGCCGGTTCGTCTTCTCCGTCACGCACCCGATCCGCTGGGCGTTCCCGGACGAGCCGGGGCCCGAGGGCCTCTCGGTGGCGGCCTCCTACTTCGACCGCACTCCGTACGTCGAGCAGGACGACCAGGGCCGCGCGGTGTACGTGGAGCACCACCGGACGGTCGGGGACCGGGTGCGGGACGTGGTCGCGGGCGGATTCCGCCTGGTGGACCTGGTGGAGCCCGAGTGGCCGGAATGGAACACCCAGGAGTGGGGCGGCTGGTCCCCGCTGCGCGGGAACCTCATTCCCGGGACGGCGATCTTCGTGTGCGAGCGGGACTGAGGCAGTCCTTCTTGTAGGGGCGGGGCCGAGGCCTTCTCCGGGTCTCGGTTCCGGCGCCGCGCGGTGGCGTACGAGACTGGGGGCGTGATCCGTGACGACGCTCTGAGACTGCCCGTGCGCGACGCGCTGCCCGCCCTGCGGGAGGCCCTGGAGGGGCCGGGGTGCGCCGTGCTGTGCGCGCCGCCCGGCACGGGCAAGACGACGCTCGTGCCGCTGGCGCTCGCGGGTCTGGTGCCCGGGCTCGGTGCCGAGGGTGGTGCGGTACGCCGTGTCGTGGTCGCCGAGCCGCGGCGCATCGCCGCCCGGGCCGCGGCACGGCGGATGGCGTGGCTGCTCGGCGAGAAGGTCGGCCGGAGCGTCGGCTACACGGTGCGCGGCGAGCGCGTGGTGGGGCCGCACACGCGCGTGGAGGTCGTCACCACCGGGGTGCTGCTGCAGCGCCTCCAGCGGGACCAGGAGCTGGCGGGCGGCGGCGGGGGCCGCGCGGTTGACGCAGTGGTGATCGACGAGTGCCACGAGCGGCATCTGGACGCGGACACGGTCGCCGCCTTCCTGGTCGACGTGCGCGAGACGCTGCGGCCCGAGCTGCGGCTCGTGGCCGCGTCGGCGACGACGGACGCCGAGGGGTGGGCGCGGGTCCTCGGCGGCGCCCCCGTGGTGGAGGCGGCGGGGACCACGCATCCCGTGGACGTGGTGTGGGCGCCGCCCGCGCGGCCCGTACGGCCGCCGCACGGCATGCGCGTGGATCCGGCGCTGCTCACACACACGGCGTCCGTGGTGCGGCGGGCGCTGCGGGAGCGGGACGGGGACGTGCTGTGCTTCCTGCCCGGGGTCGGCGAGATCGGCCGGGTGGCCGGGCAGCTGGGGGATCTGGGCGGCGTCGAGGTGCTTCAGGTGCACGGGCGCGCTCCGGCCGCCGTGCAGGACGCGGTCCTCGCGGGCGGTGAGCGGCGCCGCGTCGTCCTCGCCACGTCCGTGGCCGAGTCGTCCCTGACGGTGCCGGGGGTGCGGATCGTGGTCGACTCCGGGCTCGCCAGGGAGCCGCGGGTCGACCACGCGCGCGGGCTCAGCTCACTCACCACCGTGCGGGCCTCGCAGGCGGCCGGGCGGCAGCGGGCGGGGCGGGCCGGGCGGGAGGCGCCCGGGGCGGTGTACCGGTGCTGGGCGGAGGCCGAGGACGGGCGGCTGCCACGCTTCCCCTCCCCCGAGATCAAGGTGGCCGACCTGACGGCGTTCGCGCTCCAGGCCGCGGTCTGGGGAGACCCCGGCGCGTCCGGGCTCGCGCTGCTCGACGCGCCGCCCGCCGGGGCGATGGCCGCCGCGCGGGACGTGCTCGTCGCGATCGGCGCGGTGGACGGGGCGACAGGGCGCGTCACCGAGCGGGGCGTACGGCTGTCCCGGGCCGGGGTGCATCCGCGGCTCGCCCGGGCCCTCCTGGACGCGACGCCCCGGGTCGGCGCCCGGCGGGCCGCGGAAGCCGTCGCCCTGCTCAGCGAGGAGCCTCCCCGGGAGTACGGGGACGACCTGGCGGCGGGGCTGCGGGCCGCCCGGCGGGGCACCGACGCCTATGCCGCGCGCTGGCGGGGCGAGGTGGGGCGCCTCGCCTCGGCCGTCGGTGCGGGGTCGGCCCGTGCCACGTCCGGGACCGGGGGCGGCGCCGATGTCACCTCCGCGTCGGCGCCCGCGCCTTCGGCGCGGGACATCTCCCACCCGCCCGCCCACGACCCGCAGCCGGGGGAACCCGGCGCCGACGCTCCCCGGAGCAAGGTCCCCGACGACCTCGTCGTCGGCCTCGTCGCCGCCCTCGCCTTCCCCGAGCGCGTTGCCCGGCGTACCGACGACGGGACGTTTCTGATGGTCGGGGGGACCCGGGCCGAGGTGAGCGGGGGGTCGGGGCTCGCGGGGGCCGGCTGGGTCGCGGTGGCCGTGGCCGACCGGGCTGCCGGGGCGGGGCATGCCCGGGTGCGGCTCGGGGCCGTCGTCGACGAAGGCGTCGCGCGGGCGGCCGCCGCGTCGACGCACGCCGAGGGGGACGAGGTCGCGTGGGTCGACGGGGATCTTGTGGCGCGCCGCGTGGAGCGGCTCGGTGCGGTGGAGCTGGTGGTGCGGCCGCTCCGGGAGCCGGACCCCGGCCTCGTACGGGAGGCGCTGCTGGAGGGGCTGCGGCGGGACGGGCTCGGGCTGCTGCGGTGGAGCCGGGACGCCGTGGCCCTGCGGGACCGGCTGCGGTTTCTGCGGCGGCACCTCGGGGAGCCCTGGCCGGACGTGTCGGACGAGGCGCTCGTCGAGCGTGCCGACGCCTGGCTCGAACCGGAGCTGGGCCGGGCCGGGCGCCGCGCCGACCTGGGCCGGATCGACGCCGGGCAGGCCCTCGCACGGCTGCTGCCGTGGGCCACGGGCGAGGCGGTCCGCCTGGACGGGCTCGCGCCGGAGCGGGTGGAGGTGCCGAGCGGGTCACGGGTGCGGATCGACTACACCGACCCCGAACAGCCGGTTCTCGCCGTCAAGTTGCAGGAGATGTTCGGGCTCGACGACACCCCGCGGGTGGCGGGCGTACCGCTCCTCGTCCATCTCCTCTCGCCCGCGGGACGCCCGGCCGCCGTCACCGCCGACCTCGCCTCCTTCTGGCGCGACGGCTACCGCGCGGTCCGCGCCGAACTGCGCGGGCGCTACCCCAAGCACCCGTGGCCGGAGGATCCGGCCGGGGCGGCGCCGACGCGGTACACCAAGGCCCGGCAGGAGCGGGCCCACCGGGGGTGAGCCCGGGGCCGGGCCTCACGCGTTGACCGGTTGCGGCTCCGCGTCCGGCGCCGGTGCCGGGTCCCCCGGCCTGCGGCTGCGGGCCTCCAGCCAGAGGGAGAGCGCGAGCAGCAGCACGCCGAGGATCAGAAAGCCCCAGGGGAGGTACGAGGTCAGCAGGAGCACCAGGACGCGCTGGGACTTGACCAGGTCGACCGTGCTCCTGATGTAGTCCTCGCGCATCTTCACGTGCCCGGCGAAGACGGTGAGCTTGTCGCGGTCGCCGAGGAGGGTGCCGCCGCGCAGTTCATTGCGCTGGATCTCCTCGCCGTAGACGGGCGCCCCGGTGGTCGGTTCGACCCAGAACTTGCGGACCGTGGTGTACCAGCGGGTGGTGCCGGTCTTGGCGAGGGACTCCGGGGTGATGTCCTCGACCGGCATCGTCTTGGGGAAGGGGACCTTGGTCCAGGGGATGGTCTGCTCGAAGTAGTAGACCTTCACGCCGCGGAAGTCCTGGGTGCCCTTGTAGTGGATGGGCCTGGTGACGCGGGCCTGCGCGTCGAAGTACTCGTAGTCCCGCTTCTCGGTCAGGAAGGGCCACTTGAACTCGATGCCCTGGCGCTTGACGGGGTCGCCGTCGACCATCTCGCCGGTGGCGTGGACGGGCTCCTGGCTGTGCGCGTCGAAGATGTACCGCTCGGGGATCTTGGAGACCATCTTGCCCTTGGAGTCCTGTACGTAGGACAGGGCGTCCCAGACCACGACGTCGCGGGAGGAGTCCCCGTCGTTCTTCTCGATCTTCTCCGACGCCTCCACGTTGCCCTTGAGGGTCTGCACGATGGTGACCTTGGGGACCTTCTTGGCCTTCATCGTGCCGTAGTCGATGAGCGTCGCGTCCTTCGCCTCCAGGACCGCGTCCTGGTACTGGCTCGGCGGGATCTTGGCGAGGCGCGGGAAGGCGTACCAGCGCATGAGCGGGGACATGGCCGCGCAGAACACGGCGAAGGCGAGCAGGACCAGGCTGGCCTTGCGGCGCATCTCGGCCCTCCCTACGGGTGCTTGGGGACGGTGGTGAGCAGCGGCTTGGGCGAGGTCTCGCCGGACGGCGCGCCGATGGCTGTGATCGTCAGGACCAGGGCGAAGGCGACGGCGAGGCCGGTGGCGGCGGCGATGAGGGCACGCATGCGGGCCTCCCGAGGCGGCTGGAACCGGGAACTGACTGTGCGTCAGAGCGGGGGCACCGTAGCAACGGACAGGCCAGATGAGAACACGTTGCACACACGGCGACCGCCCCCGGCCCGTTGTGGGCCGGAGGCGGTCAGGTGCTGCGCGCGTGCGGTGCTCGCGCCGGGGCGCGGGCGGGTGGCTGGTTACGCGGTGGGCGAGGCGGAAGCGGTCGGCGAGGCGGACGCGGTGGGCGAGGCGGAAGCGGCCACCTTCAGTTCGACGGTGAGGGTGGCGCCGCCGTTGGTGACGATCCGCAGGAGGTACGTCCCGGCGGTGTCGTCGGCGTACATCTTCGGCAGCAGGAGCTTGCCGTCCTCGTCGGTCTTGAGGCCCTTGAGGGTGCGCACGGGCTTGCCGTTCGCGTCCTTGAAGTAGGGGCCCTTGTCGTTGGCGGTGCCGTCCTGCGCCGACTTGATCATCGTGGCGGTGGCGGTGACGCCTGCGGCGCTTTCGCCCTTGTACGTGGCCTCGACCTCGACCTGGTCGGCGAAGGCCTGGCCGGGCACGCAGGTCAGCGCCTTGTCGCTGGTGCGCTCCAGCTTGTCGGCCTGGCGCGCGGTGACGGTCGCGGGCACCTCGACGGCGGTCAGGGAGCGGTCCACGACCCGGGCGCGGACGGTGAACCCACCGGTCCGCTCGCCCGCCTCGATGACGGGTGCCGTGGCCGTGCCGCTGCCGGTCGTGGTGACGGTGACGCTGCGCGCGCCGCCCTCGAACCGGGTGTCCGTGTCGCCGGAGATGGTGAACCGGACCTTGACCTTGGGCACGCCGATGCCGTTGCGGTTCTCCGCCTTGGCCGCGACCCGTCCGGCGAAGGTGTCGCCCGCGGTCGCCGTGAGCTTCGCCGCGCCCGCGTTCTCCAGGCGGGTGACCTGCTCGGACGGCGAGGGCTTGGGCGGCTTCGGGGGCTTGGGCTCGTGGGGCTTGCCGGGCTTGTCCGGCGGCTTCGGGGTTCCGGGGTGCGTACCGGGCTTGTCCCCGCCGGGCGTCTTGCCGGGCTCATGGGGCTTGGGCAGCTGCTTCGGCGGGGTGGTGCTCGGCGGGGGCGTGGGCCGCAGCGGCGGGTTCGACGTGCCGGGCGAGGGCCGGTTCTCGTCGCTGCGGTCGTCGGGCAGGACGCCGGTGCCGTCGGGGACCTCGTGGGTGCCCTTGCGGTAGTACTCCAGCCACGAAAGGACCGTGTTCAGGTACTCCGTGGAGCGGTTGTAGCTGAGGATCGCCGCGTGCAGGTCGTCCTTGTCGGCGAGGTCGCGGCCGCCCGCGCACAGATAGTGGGCGGCGCCGAGCGCGGCGTCGTAGATGTTGTTCGGGTCCTTCTTGCCGTCGGCGTTGCCGTCCTGCTGCCAGCTCGCCCACGTCGAGGGGATGAACTGCATCGGGCCGACGGCGCGGTCGTGCGTGGTGTCGCCGTCGAAGGCACCGCGGTCGGTGTCGGTGATCTTCGCGAAGCCGTTGCCGTCGAGGACCGGGCCGAGGATGGGCGTGAGGGTCGTGCCGTCGGCGTCGACGCGGCCGCCGCGGGCCTGTCCCGACTCGACCTTGCCGATGGCGGCGAGCAGTTGCCAGGGCAGGTTGCAGCCGGGCCGGGAGGTGCGCACGGCCGCTTCGGCCTTCTTGTACGCGTCGAGGACCGAGGCCGGCAGGCCCGCTTCCTTGTCGCCTGTGGCCACGCCGCCACCAGGCTTGGAGCTCGGCGGGACGGGGCTCTTCAGCGGCGGGAGGTCCGTGTAGTACGGCGAGTCACCGGTGGCCGAGTCGCCGTCCGGCGACGGCGTGGTGTCCGCCGCACCCGCCCGGTCGTCCCGCGCCTGGTCGTTGGTCACGCCCGGGGCCTGCGATGCGGCCAGCGCCGCCACCGCGGCGGCGGCGACCGCGGTGGTCACCGCGGTCCTGCGCACCCGACTGCCGAATACCGCCGCCATGTCCGTGAACCCCTCCCCTTGACGACCCGGCCCGTACGTCCCGGCGCACCCGCGCGCCCTTGACGGAACGACTCAGGCGACACTACGACAACTTCCGGAGCCCAGACACCCGTTCGTGACCGTTTTTCCCGTCTTGGCGCGTCACGGTCCTGTCCCGGTTCCCCACGGTTGCGCTCCGGATGCTTCTCGTTCACCCGGGGCCTGTCCAGACCGCCCCGAGCCGACGGACGCACGAAGGCTGTCAAGAGCCCGTCCGGCGATTGAGGACGAGCGCGCAGCGCGATCAAGGGCGCCCCCGGCCGACGGGACCGAAAGCCCCACGCCCAGAGGCACCCCACCCCAGCCGGAGAGGCTAGTGCGCGGCCGACTCCCAGTCGGCCCCCACGCCCACCGACACATCCAACGGCGCTCGAAGCGAAACCGCCCCGGCCATCTCCCGCCGGACCAGCTCCTCCACGGCCGCCCGCTCCCCCGGAGCGATCTCCAGGACGATTTCGTCGTGGACCTGGAGCAGCATCCGCGAGCCGAGCCCCGCCTCGCCCAGCGCACGGTCCACGTTCAGCATGGCGATCTTGACGATGTCGGCCGCCGTGCCCTGGATCGGCGCGTTCAGCGCCATCCGCTCGGCCATCTCGCGCCGCTGCCGGTTGTCGCTGTTGAGGTCGGGGAGATAGCGGCGGCGGCCGAGCATCGTCTCCGTGTACCCCGTGGCGCGGGCGTCGTCGACGACGCGGCGCAGATAGTCGCGGACCCCGCCGAAGCGCTCGAAGTAGGTGTCCATCAGGGCGCGCGCCTCCCCCGCCTCGATGCCGAGCTGTCCGGACAGGCCGAAGGCCGAGAGGCCGTACGCCAGGCCGTACGACATGGCCTTGATCTTGCGGCGCATCTCCGCGTCGACGCCGGAGCGCTCCACGCCGAACACCTGCGAGGCGACGGTGGTGTGCAGGTCCTCGCCGGAGGTGAACGCCTCGATGAGGCCCGCGTCCTCCGACAGGTGGGCCATGACGCGCAGTTCGATCTGGCTGTAGTCGGCGGTCATCAGGGACTCGAAGCCCTCGCCGACGACGAAGCCGCGGCGGATCGCCCGGCCCTCGTCGGTGCGGACGGGGATGTTCTGCAGGTTCGGGTCCGTCGACGACAGGCGGCCGGTGGCGGCCACCGTCTGGTTGTACGTCGTGTGGATGCGGCCGTCCGCGGCGATGGACTTGACCAGGCCCTCGACGGTGACGCGCAGCTTGGCCTGCTCGCGGTGACGGAGCATGATCACGGGGAGTTCGTTGTCCGTCTGGGCGGCGAGCCAGGCGAGGGCGTCCGCGTCCGTGGTGTACCCCGTCTTGGTCTTCTTCGTCTTGGGCAGGCCCAGCTCGCCGAAGAGGACTTCCTGGAGTTGCTTGGGCGAGCCCAGGTTGAACTCGTGGCCCGCGGCCGCGTGCGCCTCCTTCACGGCCTGCTGCACGGCGCCCGCGAACTGCTGCTCCATGGACTCCAGATGCGCCCGGTCGGCCGCGATGCCGTGCCGCTCCAGGCGGGCCAGGAGGGTGGACGTGGGCAGCTCGATGTCCTTGAGGAGGTCGGCGGCGTTCACCTCCTTGAGGCGGTCCCCGAACGCCGTGCCCAGGTCGAGGATGGTGCGGGCCCGGACCATCAGCGTGTCCGCCTCGGCGCCGGCGTCGTCCTCGACGCCGAAGGCGAGCTGCCCGTCGGCCGCCGCGGGCACCAGCTCGCGGCCCAGATACTCCAGGGACAGCGCGTCCAGGTCGAAGGAGCGGCGCCCGGGCTTGACGAGGTACGCCGCGAGGGCGGTGTCCATGGTGATGCCGTCGACGCTCCAGCCGTGCTCGGCGAAGACCCGCATCACGCCCTTGGCGTTGTTCAGGACCTTGGGCTTGTCGGCGTCGGCGAGCCAGGCCGCGAAGGCGTTCTCGTCGGCCTCGTCGAGCTGCGCCGGGTCGAACCAGGCCGCCGCGCCCCCGGCCGCGGCGAGCGCGACCTCGGTGACCGAGCCGGTGCCGAGCTGCCAGGAGTCGACCGTGGCCAGGCCGAGGACGGCCTTGCCGTGCTCGGTGAGCCAGGGCCCGAGCTCACCGGCGCCGAGCACCGCTCCGTCCAGGTCGATGCCCTCGGCGGCGGGTGTCTCCTCGGCCTCCTCGGCGCCCGGGTCGACGGCGAGGAGCCGCTCCCGCAGCGAGGGGTTGCGGATCTCCAGGGTGTCCAGGACCATCGCGAGGCCCTTGCGGTCGTACGGAGCGCGCTCCAGGTCGTCGACGCCCTTGGGCAGCTCGACGTCGCGCACCATCTCCGTAAGACGGCGGTTGAGCTTCACGGCGTCCAGGTGGTCGCGGAAGTTCTGTCCGGCCTTGCCCTTGACCTCGTCGGCGCGCTCGACCAGCTCCGCGAACGAACCGAACTGGTTGATCCACTTCGCGGCCGTCTTCTCGCCGACGCCGGGGATGCCGGGGAGGTTGTCCGACGGGTCGCCGCGCAGGGCCGCGAAGTCGGGGTACTGCGCGGGCGTCAGGCCGTACTTCTCCTCGACCTTCTCCGGCGTGAAGCGCGTCAGCTCCGAGACGCCCTTCGTCGGATACAGCACCGTCACGTGGTCGGTGATCAGCTGGAAGGAGTCGCGGTCGCCGGTGACGATCAGGACCTCGAAACCGGCCGCCTCGGCCTGCGTGGCGAGCGTGGCGATGACGTCGTCCGCCTCGAAGCCGTCGACGGCGAACCGCACGGCGTTCATCGTGTCGAGCAGCTCGCCGATCAGCTCGACCTGGCCCTTGAACTCGTCCGGGGTCTTGGAGCGGTTCGCCTTGTACTCCGTGAACTCCTCGGAGCGCCAGGTCTTGCGCGAGACGTCGAAGGCCACCGCGAAGTGCGTGGGCGCCTCGTCGCGCAGCGTGTTCGCCAGCATCGACGCGAAGCCGTAGATCGCGTTCGTGGGCTGGCCCGTCGCCGTCGTGAAGTTCTCCGCGGGCAGCGCGAAGAACGCCCGATACGCCAGGGAGTGCCCGTCCATCAGGAGCAGGCGCGGACGCTCGCCGCCGGTCGGGGTCGCCTTCTTCGCCGTCTTGGCGGCGGGCGCGGACTTCTTCTTCGCTGCTGTTTCTGCCACGCCCCCGATCCTGCCACGCCCCACTGACAGTCCAGCCACTCCTAGCCCGCCCGGGGGCGGTGTCAGTCGTGCGTGGGAGGATCGGAGACGTACGTCACGTATGCGCTCGAAGAGGAGCAGGCCATGGCAAGCAAGCCGCCCAAGGGTGATCCGGTCCAGGACGCGCCGCAGGTCACGGACGCCCAGCACGCGGCGGCAGGACTGCCCGCCATCGGTCACACCCTGCGTATCGCGCAGCAGCAGATGGGCGTGCGGCGCACGGCGCTGACGCTGCTGCGCGTCAATCAGAAGGACGGCTTCGACTGCCCCGGCTGCGCCTGGCCCGAGCCGGAGCACCGGCACAAGGCGGAGTTCTGCGAGAACGGCGCGAAGGCGGTCGCCGAGGAGGCGACGCTGCGCCGCGTCACACCGGACTTCTTCGCCGCGCACCCGGTCTCCGACCTCGCCACGCGCAGCGGGTACTGGCTGGGGCAGCAGGGCCGCCTCACCCACCCCATGTATCTGGCGGAGGGCTCCGACCGGTACGAGCCGGTGTCGTGGGAGCGGGCCTTCGACATCGTCGCCGAGGAGCTGGCCGCCCTCGGCTCCCCCGACGAGGCCCTCTTCTACACATCGGGGCGCACCAGCAACGAAGCGGCGTTCCTGTACCAGCTGTTCGCCCGCGAGCTGGGCACGAACAACCTCCCCGACTGCTCGAACATGTGCCACGAGTCGTCGGGCTCGGCCCTCACCGAGACCCTCGGCGTCGGCAAGGGCAGCGTCCTCCTCGAAGACCTCTACAAGGCCGACCTGATCATCGTCGCCGGGCAGAACCCGGGCACGAACCACCCGCGCATGCTCTCCGCCCTGGAGAAGGCGAAGAACAACGGCGCGAAGATCATCACGGTGAACCCGCTGCCCGAGGCCGGCCTGGAGCGGTTCAAGAACCCGCAGACCCCGCAGGGCATGCTCAAGGGCACCGCGCTCACCGACCTGTTCCTGCAGATCCGCCTCGGCGGCGACCAGGCCCTCTTCCGCCTCCTCAACAAGCTCGTCCTGGAGACAGAGGGAGCGGTCGACGAGGAGTTCGTCCGCGAACACACCCATGGGTACGAGGAGTTCGTGGCCGCCGCGCGCGCCGCCGACTGGGACGAGACGCTGACGGCGACCGGCCTGGACCGCGCCCGCATCGAGGAGGCGCTGCGCATGGTGCTCGCCTCCAAGCGCACGGTGGTGTGCTGGGCGATGGGCCTGACCCAGCACAAGCACGCGGTGCCCACGATCCGCGAGGTCGTCAACTTCCTGCTCCTGCGGGGCAACATCGGCCGCCCCGGTGCGGGCGTGTGCCCGGTGCGCGGGCACTCCAATGTGCAGGGCGACCGCACGATGGGCATCTTCGAGCGGCCCGCGCCCGCGTTCCTGGACGCCCTGGAGAAGGAGTTCGGGTTCGCGCCGCCGCGCCACCACGGCCTGGACGTCGTCCGTGCCATCCGGGCGCTGCGCGACGGCGAGGCGAAGGTGTTCTTCGCGATGGGCGGCAACTTCGTCTCCGCGTCGCCCGACACGGAGGTCACGGAGGCGGCGATGCGGCGCGCCCGTCTGACGGTGCACGTGTCCACGAAGCTGAACCGCTCGCACGTCGTGACCGGCGCGCGCGCCCTGATCCTGCCCACCCTCGGCCGCACCGAGCGCGACCTCCAGGGCGGCGGCGAGCAGTTCGTGACCGTCGAGGACTCCATGGGCATGGTGCACGCCTCGCGCGGGCGCCTCGACCCGGCGAGCCCGCAGCTGCTGTCCGAGCCCGCGATCGTGTGCCGCCTCGCGCGCCGCGTCCTCGGCCCGGAGTCGGCGACGCCCTGGGAGGAGTTCGAGAAGGACTACGCCACGGTGCGCGACCGCATCGCGCGCGTGATCCCCGGCTTCGAGGACTTCAACGCGCGCGTGGCACGCCCCGAGGGCTTCGCCCTTCCGCACGCCCCGCGCGACGAGCGCCGCTTCCCCACGGCCACCGGCAAGGCCAACTTCACGGCCGCGCCCGTCGAGTACCCCGCCCTCCCCGAGGGCCGCCTGCTGCTCCAGACGCTGCGCTCCCACGATCAGTACAACACCACGATCTACGGCCTGGACGACCGCTACCGAGGCATCAAGAACGGCCGCCGCGTCGTCCTGGTCAACCCTGACGACGCCCGCGAGCTGGGCCTCGCCGACGGCGCGTACACCGACCTCGTCAGCGAGTGGCAGGACGGCGTCGAGCGGCGCGCGCCGGGCTTCCGCGTCGTGCACTACCCGACGGCGCGGGGCTGCGCGGCGGCGTACTACCCGGAGACCAATGTGCTGGTGCCGCTGGACGCCACGGCCGACACCAGCAACACCCCCGCCAGCAAGTCCGTGGTCGTACGCCTGGAACAATCGGCGACCGACTGAGCGTTCGCTCAGCGATAGGCGCGCCGCCGCGGTGGCCGCCGCGGTTGTTGTCAGGTGTCGTCGACGAACGGAGCCCGGCCCGATGGGTGAGCAGCACACGACGAAGTTCCCGCAAGAGGTCATCGACGAGTACGCGGCGCTCGGCGTCGACCTGCCCGCCCTGTTCTCCGCCGGGAACCTCGGCAGGCGCATGGGCGTGCAGATCCTGGAGGCCGCCGCCGACCGCGTGGTCGGCACCATGCCCGTCGAGGGCAACACCCAGCCGTACGGCCTGCTGCACGGCGGCGCGTCCGCGGTCCTCGCCGAGACGCTCGGATCGGTCGGCTCGATGCTGCACGGCGGCAGCACGAAGGTCGCCGTGGGCGTCGACCTGAACTGCACGCACCACCGGGGCGCGCGCTCGGGCCTGGTCACGGGCGTGGCCACGCCGGTGCACCGGGGGCGCTCCACGGCGACGTACGAGATCGTCATCACCGACGAGGACGGCAAGCGGGTGTGCACGGCGCGCCTGACGTGTCTGCTGCGGCCGGTCGACGCGATGCCCGGCATCGACGGGGCGGACGGCGGCTCCCCGGCCTGAGGCCCGGGGTTCTCCCGTCGGGCGGGGGCGCCCGGGCGTTGCCGGAGCGGGCGCCCCCGGCCTAGCGTCGCCGCATGAGGCCAAGCAGGCTCCGCCGCGCGCTCGCCCTCGCCGCCGCCCTCTGTGTCCTGCCCGTCGCCGTCGGCTGCTCGGGTGCGGGCACCGACCGCGCCCATGGCTCCCGTACGCCCGACTCCCCCGCCCCACGCACCACTTCCCCCGCGGACCTGTGCGCGATCCTCATCGTCAAGTGGGGGCGCGACGTCTACGACTTGGGCAAGGAGCCCTACGGCGACTACCAGAACATGGGCCTGTCGAACGGGCAGTACACGATCCTCCTAGACGTCCTGAAGGCCGCGCGGGCCGAGCGCGAGCGCCACGGGGCCACCGCGGGCCGGAAACTGATGCAGCGCCAGGCGCGCGAGAAGTGCGCGGACCGCTACCGCGACGGCGGACCCGGCGGAAATCCCTGGTAGCGCACGGGCGGACGCGCCCGCTCCGCCCAACTCCCGGCGCCCGCGCGGCCCGACGGGAACGGGCCCCGCCCCGGCACTGCCCGGATAGCGGACACGAGTCGTCACCAACCGTATCCGGAGCGCGCCAGCGGGCCGCCACCCGGCCGCACCCGTGCGCGCACCGTGGTCTTCACCTCAAAAACAGGAGTGCTACGCAAAAACACTCCTGACCGCGCACATTCGCGAAAGCGGAAAAGTGGCACGGAATGCCGGGCTCCCTTTTTGTCGGAGTAACGCTGCGTAATGCGCGTGCAATCCCCTCGCGACCCACCGGAAGCACGCCACGCAACGCAAAAGATCATTTCCGTGCGTTCGGCTCCGCATACCCCCCGAACACGGCTGTCATGAGTGAAACCACTTAACGGTCCTGCTGGTTTACGGGGGCGACATCTGCCGAAGCGTGCATATTCCGCCACAACCGACCCCTGCGTTCCAGCGCGGAATACTCCGTGGCATAACAAGAGCGTCACAGCCTTGGCTCGACCACTCCACCAGGATCAATTGCCCCCTTAGAGTCACGGCCAGTCACCGCGCCGCCGGGCGCGAACTGAATTGCACGGCCCGGTACCACCACCAGTACGGCCCGGCGATCTTCACGGCTCCTCCGCAGAGGGGACCGCGCCAGGGAAAGGACCCATCGTGCGAAACCGTTCCGCGCTCATCCTCACCACGGTGTTGACCACGGGGGCACTCACCCTCACCGCCTGCGGGTCGCGCGACAAGGACAAGGACTCCGACGACAACGGCGGCGGCAAGACCACCGTCACCATCGGCTTCGACGCCCCGCTCACCGGCGACCTCTCCGCGCTCGGCATCGGCATGCGCAACTCCGCCGAGCTCGCCGTCAAGACCGCCAACAAGGAGAACACGGTCGACGGCGTCAAGTTCAAGCTGGAGCCCCTCGACGACCAGGCCCAGCCCTCCGTCGGCGGCCAGAACGCCCAGAAGTTCATCAGCAACGACGACGTCATCGGCGTCGTCGGCCCGCTGAACTCCAGCGTCTCCCAGTCGATGCAGAAGCCCTTCAACGACGCCAACCTCACCCAGATCTCGCCCGCCAACACCGGCACCGAGCTGACCCAGGGCGACGGCTGGAAGAAGGGCGACAAGAAGCGTCAGTTCAAGACCTTCTTCCGCACCGCCACCACCGACCAGGTCCAGGGCCAGTTCGCCGCCCAGTACCTGTACCAGAAGGCAAAGATCAAGAAGGTCTATCTGATCGACGACCAGAAGACCTACGGCGCCGGCCTCGCCGCGTCCTTCAAGGACACCTTCACCTCCCTCGGCGGCAAGATCGTCGGCCAGGACCACGTCAACCCCGAGGACCGCGACTTCAAGTCCGTCGCCTCCAAGGTCAAGGGCAAGGGCGCCCAAGCCGTCTACTACGGCGGCGAGTACCCCGCCGCGGCGCCCCTCAGCCAGCAGCTCAAGGAGTCCGGCGCCGACGTCCCGCTCATGGGCGGCGACGGCATGAAGAGCGACGAGTTCCCGAAGCTCAACAAGAAGGCCGAAGGCGACCTCGGCACCTCCGTCGGCGCCCCCGTCGAGGAACTTCCCTCCGCGAAGAAGTTCATCGCGGAATACAACAAGAACTACAAGGAAAACATGGAGACCTACGGTGGCGGCACCTACGACGCCACCTGGGCGATCATCGAAGCCGTGAAGCTCGCCGTCGACGACAACGACGGAAAGCTTCCCGACGACGCCCGCGAGAAGGTCCTCGCCAGCATGAGCAAGGTCAAGTTCGACGGCGTCACCGGCAGCGTCTCCTTCGACCAGTACGGCGACACCACGAACACGATGATGACCGCGTACGAGATCAAGAACAACAAGTGGGAGTCGAAGTTCAGCGAGGCCTACAAGCCCCGGTAAATCCCACGCACACCCATTGACTCAAGACCGCGCGGGAAGCGCTACCAGCGCTCCCGCGCGGTGCCATATCCGAACCAACGGAGGCCCTGCGGTGAACGAACTGCCGCAACAGCTGGCCAATGGACTCATCCTCGGCGCGATGTACGGTCTCATCGCGATCGGCTACACGATGGTCTACGGAATCGTCCAGCTCATCAACTTCGCCCACGGCGAGATCTTCATGGTCGGGGGCTTCGGCGCCCTCACCGTCTCCCTGTGGCTCCCCGAGGGATTCTCGCTGCTCGCCGCGATCCCACTCATGATCATCGGCGGCGTCATCGTCTCCGTCGCCGTCGGCACCGCGGCGGAACGCTTCGCCTACCGCCCCCTGCGCGGCGCCCCACGCCTGGCACCCCTCATCACCGCCATCGGCCTGTCCATCCTGCTCCAGCAGGCCGTCTGGAAGTGGTACCCCGAGGCCAAGAAGGACCGCACGTTCCCGCAGTTCAGCGGCGACCCCGTGCACATCTTCGGCGCCGACATCCAGCGCGGCGACTTCTTCCTCATCCTCGCCGCCCCGCTGTGCATGGTCGCCCTCGCCTACTACGTCAACAAGACCCGCACCGGCCGCGGCATGCAGGCCACCGCGCAGGACCCCGACACCGCCAAGCTCATGGGCATCAACACCGACCGCATCATCGTCATGGCCTTCGCCATCGGTGCCGCGTTCGCCGCCGTCGCAGCCGTCGGCTACGGCCTGCACAACGGCCAAGTCGGCTTCAAAATGGGCTTCATCATGGGCCTCAAGGCCTTCACCGCGGCCGTCCTCGGCGGCATCGGCAACATCTACGGCGCCATGCTCGGCGGCATCGTCCTCGGCGTCGCCGAAGCCCTCGCCACCGGCTACATGGCCGACGTACCCGGCATGGAACAGTTCGGCGGCGGCGCCTGGAAGGACGTGTGGGCCTTCGCCCTCCTCATCCTCGTCCTGCTCCTGAGGCCCCAAGGCCTACTCGGCGAACGCGTCGCGGATCGGGCGTGATACCCATGACCACCAACACCACCAAGGACTCCGGGAACCCGGGAGGCACGGGGAACACCGGCAACACCGCCAAGACCCCCGCGGACCTGTCCACCTCCACCCTCCCCCTCCCGCCGCACCTCGCCCGCATCGCCGTCTACACCGGATCCGCCGCGGCCCTCGTCGGCACCTTCCTCGCCTGGACCTGGACCGCCGCCTTCCCCGGCGACCTCACCGTCACCGGCTACCCCGGCGGCCTCCAGATCATCACCCTCGTCGGCGCCGCCCTCACCCTGCTCTTCGCCCTCTCCGGCCAGGGCATCCGCGGCCTCGGCTGGCTCACCCCCGGCGGCACCAACAGCCCCGTCGTCCTGCTCAGCCTCGGCGTCCTCGGCTCCACCGGCTACACCATGGGCGCCATCGCCGAACACCTCGGCGGCATCGTCAACCTCGAACCCGGCGCCTGGGTCTCCGGCATCGGCGCGCTCGTCGCCACCATCGGCGCCCTCGGGCTCCCCTCCGACCTGCCCGCCGACGAACCCCACCAGAACCCCTGGGAACGCCTGCGCGCCAGCCTCAAAGCACCCGCGCCCAAGCGCGCCAAGACCCTGCCCGACTGGGTCGAGATCCTCATCATCGCCGCCTCGTTCGGCATCGGCCTCTACGTCTTCGCATACGGCATCGAGGCCTACTCCGAACTCTTCATCGGCTTCCTCATCACCACCGTCTTCGGCGCCACCGCACTCAACCGCGCAGGCCTCATCCCCCGCCTCAACGCGCTCACCACCAAGCACCGCAACGTCACCTTCACCGCCGCCATCGTCGCCGCGGCCATGTTCCCCTTCACCCAGAGCGACGCGAGCTACGCCCTCATCGGCGTCAACATCCTCATCTTCGCGACCGTCGCCCTCGGCCTGAACGTCGTCGTCGGCCTCGCCGGACTCCTCGACCTCGGATACGTCGCCTTCCTCGGCGTCGGCGCCTACACCGCCGCCCTCGTCTCCGGATCGCCCGCGTCCACCTTCGACGTCCACTTCCCCTTCTGGGCCGCCGTCCTCGCCGGCGCCGCCGCCTCCCTCCTCTTCGGCGTCATCATCGGCGCCCCCACCCTGAGGCTGCGCGGCGACTACCTCGCCATCGTCACCCTCGGCTTCGGCGAGATCTTCCGCATCACCATGAACAACCTCAACGGCAGCGCGGGCCCCGACCTCACCAACGGCGCCCAGGGCATCCCCAACATCCCCGACCTGGAAATCCTCGGCTGGAACCTCGGCGTCGAACACGAAGTCCTCGGCTTCACCCTCAGCAGGCCCGCCAACTACTACCTGCTGATGCTGTTCTTCACCGCCGTCGTCGTCCTCGTCTTCCGCCGCTCCGGGGAATCCCGCATCGGCCGCGCCTGGGTCGCCATCCGCGAGGACGAGACCGCCGCCACCGCCATGGGCATCAACGGCTTCCGCGTCAAGCTCATCGCCTTCGCCCTCGGCGCCACCCTCGCCGGGTTCGCCGGCACCGTGCAGGCACACGTCTCGTACAGCATCACCCCCGAGCAGTACCTCTTCGCCAACACCGTGCCGCCGAACTCCGCCTTCCTGCTCGCCGCCGTCATCCTCGGCGGCATGGGCACCATCAGCGGACCCCTCATCGGCGCGGCCCTGCTCTACCTCATCCCGGCCAAACTCCAGTTCCTCGAGGACTACCAGCTGCTGCTGTTCGGCCTCGCCCTCATCCTGCTCATGCGCTTCAGGCCCGAAGGCCTCGTCGCCAACAAGCGCGCGCAGCTCGAATACCACGAGACCGACCAACTCGACGTACCCGACCAGCAGAAACTGCCCGAAGGAACCGTCGGCGCCAGCAAGGCGGGGGCGTGACCACCATGACCACCACAACCACCACCACCGTCCTCGAAGCCAGCGGCGTCACCATGCGCTTCGGCGGCCTCACCGCCGTGCGCTCCGTCGACCTCACCGTCAACAGCGGCGAAATCGTCGGCCTCATCGGACCCAACGGCGCCGGCAAGACCACCTTCTTCAACTGCCTCACCGGCCTGTACGTCCCCACCGAGGGCAAGGTCTCCTACAAAGGCACCGTGCTGCCCGCCAAACCCCACCTCGTCACCGACGCCGGCATCGCCCGCACCTTCCAGAACATCCGGCTCTTCGCCAACATGACCGTCCTGGAGAACGTCCTCGTCGGACGCCACACCAGGACCAAGGAAGGCCTCTGGTCGGCGCTCCTGCGCGGCCCCGGCTTCAAACGGGCCGAAGCCGCGTCCCACGCACGGGCCATGGAACTCCTCGAATTCATCGGCCTCGCCCACAAAGCCGACCACCTCTCCCGCAACCTCCCCTACGGCGAACAACGCAAGCTGGAGATCGCCCGCGCACTCGCCAGCGAACCCGGACTGCTCCTCCTCGACGAACCCACCGCGGGCATGAACCCGCAAGAGACCCGGGCCGCCGAGGAACTCGTCTTCGCCATCCGCGACCAGGGCATCGCCGTCCTCGTCATCGAGCACGACATGCGGTTCATCTTCAACCTCTGCGACCGCGTCGCCGTCCTCGTCCAGGGCGAGAAACTCGTCGAAGGCACCTCCGAAGTCGTCCAGGCCGACGAACGCGTCGTCGCCGCCTACCTCGGCACCCCCTTCGAAGGCGCCCCCGGCGCCGCGGAAGTCGCCGAGGTCGAGGCGGCCGAAGCAGAGGCCGAAGCCGCCGCGACCGCCCCCGACGACAGCGCGCCCGGCAGCACCAGTACCGGCAACTCCGGTACCAGCACCACCGGTTCGGAAGGAAAGAGCCTGTGACCACACTGCTCGAGGTCGAGGACCTCAGGGTCGCCTACGGCAAGATCGAAGCCGTCAAGGGCATCTCCTTCAGCGTCGAAGCCGGGCAGGTCGTCACCCTCATCGGCACCAACGGCGCCGGCAAGACCACCACCCTGCGCACCCTCTCCGGCCTCCTCAAACCACTCGCCGGAAAGATCATGTTCGACGGGCAGCCGCTCAACGGCATCCCCGCCCACAAGATCGTCGCGCTCGGCCTCGCCCACTCCCCCGAAGGCCGGCACATCTTCCCCCGGCTCACCATCACCGAGAACCTCCAACTCGGCGCCTACCTCCGCGACGACAAGGCAGGCATCGAAAAAGACATCCAACGCGCCTACGACCTCTTCCCCATCCTCGGAGAACGCCGCAAGCAGGCCGCGGGCACCCTCTCCGGCGGCGAACAACAAATGCTCGCCATGGGGCGCGCCCTGATGTCCCGGCCCAAACTCCTCATGCTCGACGAACCCTCCATGGGGCTCTCGCCGATCATGATGCAGAAGATCATGCAGACCATCAGCGAACTCAAGGCCCAGGGCACCACCATCCTGCTCGTCGAGCAGAACGCCCAGGCCGCGCTGTCCCTCGCGGACCACGGTCACGTCATGGAGGTCGGCAACATCGTCCTGTCCGGTACGGGCCAGGACCTGCTGCACGACGAGTCCGTCCGCAAGGCGTACCTAGGTGAGGACTGACCTGGCCCCTGGGCCCTGAGCAGCGAAGAGGGCGGTCACCCCGGTGTCGGGGTGACCGCCCTCCTTGTGCGTTCTTTGGCTGTGCGCCGGTGGGGGCTGGTCGCGCAGTTCCCCGCGCCCCTTACGGGACTCAGCCCTTGGCTGCCTTCTTCTCTTCCGCGTCCTCGATGACCGCCTCCGCGACCTGCTGCATCGACAGGCGGCGGTCCATCGACGTCTTCTGGATCCAGCGGAAGGCGGCGGGCTCGGTCAGGCCGTACTCCGTCTGAAGAATCGACTTGGCGCGGTCCACCAGCTTGCGGGTCTCCAAGCGCTGTGTGAGGTCCGCGACCTCCTGCTCCAGCGCCTTCAGCTCCGTGAAACGGGACACCGCCATCTCGATGGCGGGCACCACGTCGCTCTTGCTGAACGGCTTCACCAGGTACGCCATGGCACCGGCGTCGCGAGCCCGCTCGACGAGGTCCCGCTGGGAGAACGCCGTGAGCATCAGGACCGGGGCGATGGACTCCTCGGCGATCTTCTCCGCCGCGGAGATCCCGTCGAGGACGGGCATCTTCACGTCCAGGATCACGAGGTCCGGCTTGTGCTCACGGGCCAGCTCGATGGCCTTCTCACCGTCACCGGCCTCACCGACGACGGTGTAGCCCTCCTCCTCCAGCATCTCCTTGAGGTCGAGCCGGATGAGGGCCTCGTCCTCGGCGATGACGACACGGGTCGTCAGCGGCGGCACGTGCGACTGCTCGTCGGACACGTCAGCGGGCTCGGGCGACTCGGGGGTGGTCACGGGGGCTCCTCGTTCATGGCAGGTGCACTGCCTCGTCAGGGTACCTAGCTGCGGCGCTGCGCGGTGACCCGGTATGCTTCCGGGGTGCGTAGCGCCCCAAGCCGGGTTGGCGGAATGGCAGACGCTGATGTCTCAAACACATCTGTCCGAAAGGACGTGCGGGTTCGAATCCCGCACCCGGCACTCCACGTAGCGGAGGTTCACATTCTCGTGAACCTCCGCTTTTTGCTACGCGGCGCCACGATCAGTTGCACAGAGTGGTCGCATGGACTTTCACAGCACAGAAGTGCGACAGAAAGCGCTGACTCTGCTCCGCGGCGGCGCCAGGAACGCGGACGTAGCGCGCCTACTGAACATCCCGAACGGCACGATCAGCTACTGGCGCCATGTGGACCGGGCGAAGCGTGGCGAGTGTCCTGGGCGGGTCCCGCCGCCGTGCCCCCGCTGCCAGGGAGAGCTGCACCTCTCGGCGTATGCCTACCTGCTCGGCCTCTACCTGGGGGATGGGTACATCGTCCAGAACCGTTCCATGCGATCCCCAAGCCTTTCGGTCACCTGCGCTGAAAGCCATCCCGGCCTCATGGACGAGTGCGAGAACGCCATGCGCTTGGTGTTCCCCAAAAACTCCGTGTGCAGGGTCCGCCGCCAGGGCTGCCGGGAAGTGAAGCTGCATTCCATGCACCTGTGGTGCTTGTTCCCCCAGCACGGCCCCGGCAAGAAGCACGACCGCACCATCGCCCTCGAACCCTGGCAGCAGGAGATCGTCGACGCTCACCCGTGGGAGTTCATCCGAGGGCTCATCCACTCCGACGGCTGCCGCCTCACGAACTGGACCACCCGGCTCATCGGCGGCGAGCGCAAGCGCTACGAGTACCCCCGGTACTTCTTCACCAACAAGTCCGACGACATCCGTCAGCTCTACACCGACACCCTCGACAAACTGGGTGTCACCTGGACGCACTGCACCCGCCAAGGCAACGAGTACAACATCTCCGTCGCCCGCAAGGCCTCCGTGGCCCTCATGGACGCCCACGTGGGCCCCAAGTACTGAGAGCGGGCGCCTACTGGGCGCCGTCGTCCTCGCCGATGCGGTGGATGCGGACCAGGTTGGTGGAGCCTGCCACGCCGGGAGGCGAGCCCGCCGTGATGACGACCATGTCGCCCTTCTGGCAGCGGCCGATCTTCAGGAGGTGCTCGTCGACCTGCTGGACCATCGCGTCGGTGGACTCGACGTGGGGGCCGAGGAAGGTCTCGACGCCCCAGGTGAGGTTGAGCTGGGAGCGGGTGGCGGCGACGGGGGTGAAGGCGAGGAGGGGGATCGGGGAGCGGTAGCGGGAGAGGCGGCGGACGGTGTCGCCGGACTGGGTGAAGGCGACGAGGAACTTGGCGCCGAGGAAGTCGCCCATTTCGGCGGCGGCGCGGGCGACGGCGCCGCCCTGGGTGCGGGGCTTGCTGCGTTCGGTGAGCGGGGGCAGGCCCTTGGCGAGGATGTCTTCTTCGGCGGCTTCGACGATGCGGGCCATGGTGCGGACGGTCTCGATGGGGTATTTGCCGACGCTGGTCTCGCCGGAGAGCATCACGGC
This sequence comes from Streptomyces sp. NPDC040610, assembly GCF_055594065.1. Lineage (NCBI taxonomy): Bacteria > Bacillati > Actinomycetota > Actinomycetes > Kitasatosporales > Streptomycetaceae > Streptomyces > Streptomyces sp. NPDC040610. The sequence goes on from NZ_JBVIXA010000011.1 coordinate 77,007, forward strand.
GTCGGTGCCGTCGATGACGGCGTTGGCGACGTCGGAGGCCTCGGCGCGGGTGGGCCGGGAGTTGTCGATCATCGAGTCGAGCATCTGGGTGGCGACGATGACCGGCTTGGCGTTGCGCTTGGCGAGTTTGATGGCGCGCTTCTGGACGATGGGGACCTGCTCCAGGGGCATTTCGACGCCGAGGTCGCCGCGGGCGACCATGATGCCGTCGAAGGCGGCGACGATGTCGTCGATGTTGTCGACGGCCTGGGGTTTTTCGACCTTGGCGATGACGGGGAGGCGCCGGTTCTCCTCGTCCATGATGCGGTGGACGTCTTCGATGTCGCGTCCGCTGCGGACGAAGGAGAGGGCGATGACGTCGAAGCCGGTGTTGAGGGCCCAGCGGAGGTCGGCTTCGTCCTTGTCGGAGAGTGCGGGGACGGAGACGGCGACGCCGGGGAGGTTGAGGCCCTTGTGGTCGGAGACCATGCCGCCTTCGATGACGGTGGTGGTGACGCGGGGGCCTTCGACGGCGGTGACTTCGAGGGTGACTTTGCCGTCGTCGACGAGGATGCGCTCGCCGGGGGTGACGTCGTCGGCGAGCCCGGCGTAGGTGGTGCCGCAGAGCTGGCGGTCACCCTGGGTGTCGGGTTCGACGGTGATGGTGAACTCGTCGCCGCGTTCGAGGAGTACGGGTCCTTCGTGGAAGCGGCCGAGGCGAATCTTCGGGCCTTGAAGGTCGGCGAGGATGCCGACGCTGCGGCCGAGCTCGTCGGCGGCCTTGCGCACGCGCTGGTAGCGCTCCTCGTGGTCGGCGTAGGTGCCGTGGCTGAGGTTGAAGCGTGCCACGTCCATTCCGGCCTCGACCAGGGCCTTGATCTGGTCGTAGGTGTCGGTGGCGGGTCCCAGGGTGCAAACGATTTTCGCTCGGCGCATGCTTCGAGCCTAGGCCTTACTGACGGGTAGAGGTTTGGCCGGGCATGACTACTCAACGACCTTTGCATGAAAGGGTCTTGACAAGTGTTGAAGTGTGCGCGCGCTCGCTCTGATGAGCGCGTTCAGAGGTCAACGGGGCGTCGGACGGTCACAGTTGCGATGGTTGCGGTTGCTCAGCGTCGCCGAGCGTCCGCGCTGCGGCGTCGCGGTGGGCCCGTGTTGCTCAGAGTCGCGGCGGGTTCATCGTGAAGCGCGCGTTGACCTGGGCGTAGACGGACTGACGCTGGGGTTCGAGGTCGAGGGGGGCGGCGGCTTCGGGGGCTCCGCCGTAGGCGGCGCGGGCCATGCCGGGGGCGGCGGGGCCGCCGCCGAACGGCGGGTAGGGGGCGTTGTCGGCGCCGATGTCGGCGATCTCGACGAGGGCGGCGAGGGCGGTGCCGAGGGCCTCGGCGTACTCGCGGGCGCGCTGGACGGCTTCCTTGACGGCTTCCTGGCGGGCGCGGCGGTGGGAGGGCGAGTCGGGGCGCAGGGACCACCAGGGGCCGTCGACGTGGGTGAGGTCCAAGTCGGCGACGCGGGTGGTGAGTTCGCCGAGGGCGGTGAAGTCGCTGAGTTCGGCGGTGATGTGGACGCGGCCGTGGTAGGTGCGGACGCGTTCGCCCTTGCCGCGTTTGGTGAGTTCGGGGGTGATGGAGAAGGAGCCGGTCTCGACGCGTTCGACGGCTTCGCCGTAGGTCTTGACGAGGTCGATGACGGTGGCGTTGCGGCGGGTGAGGTCGGCGAGGGCGTCGCGGCGGTCGGTGCCGCGGGCGCTGACGGTGATGCCGATGCGGGCGATCTCGGGGTCGACTTCGAGGTGGGCTTCGCCGCGGACGGCGAGGCGGGGGGCCTCGGGGGTGCCGTAGGGGACGCTCTGCTGGGGCTCGTCGGTGGTCATGGCCCCCACTCTCGCATCGGTGGCGGGCACCGGACAGTCATCGGATCGAAACCTGGCGGGTCTGTCGCGAGCCGGTCGGGCGGGTCAGAATCTACGCGCGTTACCACTGTTCATCGATGTTGTACGACGTGTTGGAGGAAGCCGAGATGCCACTGAACCGCAGGAAGTTCCTGGGGCGGTCCGCTGCGACGGGTGCGGGGGTGGCGCTGGCGGGTGCGGTGACGGCGCCGGTGGCCGACGCGGCCGTGGCGCCGGGTGCGGCCCGTCCGGGCAAGCGGCCTCGGCGTTATTCGTTCACGGTGATGGGCACGACCGATCTGCACGGAAATGTCTTCAACTGGGACTACTTCACGGACAAGGAGTTCGACGACAAGGACCACAACGACGTGGGCCTGGCGAAGATCTCCACGCTGGTGTCGGCGGTCCGCAAGGAGAAGGGGCGCCGCAACACCCTCCTGATCGACGCGGGCGACACGATCCAGGGCACCCAGCTGTCGTACTACTACGCGAAGGTCGACCCGATCACGGCCAAGCGCGGTCCGGTGCATCCGATGGCGCAGGCGATGAACGCGATCGGCTATGACGCGGCGGCGCTCGGCAATCACGAGTTCAACTACGGCATTCCAGTGTTGCGGAAGTTCGAGGAGCAGTGCGACTTCCCGCTGCTCGGGGCGAACGCGCTGGACGCGAAGACGCAGCGGCCCGCGTTCGCGCCGTACAGCATGCACCGGCTGCGCACGCCGCACGGTCGTGATGTGCGGGTGGCGGTGCTCGGTCTGACGAATCCGGGGATCGCGATCTGGGACAAGGCGAACGTCCAGGGGAAGATGACGTTCCCGGGTCTTGAGGAGCAGGCGGCGAAGTGGGTGCCGCGGCTGCGTTCGATGGGCGCGGACGTGGTGATCGTGTCGGCGCATTCGGGGTCGAGCGGCACGTCGTCGTACGGGGATCAGCTGCCGCACATCGAGAACGCGGCGGCGCTGGTGGCGGAGCAGGTGCCGGGGATCGACGCGATTCTGGTGGGGCACGCGCACACGGAGATTCCCGAGTATCTGGTGGAGAACAAGAAGACGGGCAAGAAGGTGGTGCTGTCCGAGCCGTTGAAGTGGGGCCAGCGGCTGACGCTCTTCGACTTCGACCTGGAGTGGTCGAAGGGCCGCTGGCGGGTCGCGAAGGTCGGCGCGAAGGTCCTGAACTCGAATACGGCGGCGGAGGACCGGAAGATCACGCGGCTGCTCGGGGACGAGCACAAGAAGGTCGTGGCGTATGTGAACCAGGTCATCGGCACCTCGAAGGAGGCGATGAGCACGGCCGAGGGCCCGTACAAGGATGTCGCGATCATCGATCTGATCAGCCATGTGCAGGCGGAGACGGTGAAGGCGGCGCTCGCGGGGGGCGCGTACGCGAAGCTGCCGGTCCTTTCGCAGGCCTCCTGCTTCTCGCGCACGGCGAAGATCCCGGCGGGCGAGGTGACGATCCGGGACGCGGCGGGTCTGTATCCGTTCGAGAACACCCTCGAAGCGCGGGTGATCACGGGTGCGCAGCTGAAGGACTATCTGGAGTTCTCGGCGCGCTATTACGTGCGGACGGCGGCGGGCGCGCCGGTGGATCCGGCGAAGCTGACGAACGCGGACAGCATTCCGGACTACAACTACGACGCGCTGTACGGAGTGACGTACGAAATCGACATCGCGCAGCCGTCCGGGTCCCGGATCACGAAGTTGCGTTTCGAGGGCAAGGACCTCGATCCGAAGGCGGAGTTCGTGCTCGCGGTGAACAACTACCGGGCGAGCGGTGGCGGCAATTTCCCGCATGTGGCGGCCGCCAAGCAGGTGTGGGCGAATTCCGACGAGATCCGCAACACGATCATTTCGTGGGTGAAGGCGAAGGGCACCGTGGACCCGGCGGAGTTCGCGGCGGTGGGCTGGCGGCTGACCCGCGAGGGCACGCCGGTGTTCTGAGGTCTAGCCTCGGTCGTATGAACGAGGAACTGGCCGTGGCGCTGGCCGTCGTCGAGCGCGACCTCAAGTCGACGTGTGCGGTGCAGCCGATCGTCCGTGAGGAGTTGGACTTCGACGAGGAGCCGCTGGTGGTGCTCTATGAGGCCGACGGTTCGGGGGTGGGGGTCGCGGTGCCGGAGGGCGCCGCTCCCGCCGAGCAGGTGGCGAGCCTCGCGGAGCAGGTGAAGGACTGGGCGGTGGAGGCGCTGGCCGCGCAGTTGCTGCCCGCGACGTGGCCGGAGTGCCCGGACCATCCGGCGTCGCATCCGCTGGACGCGTCGGTGACCGGGGGTGTGGCCGTGTGGTCGTGCCCCCGGTCGCGGCGGGTGGTGGCGCCGGTGGGCGCGCTGAAGGAGCTGGGCGCGCCCGGGGTGCGGCGGCGGGGCGTCAGTTCTTGAGGCGTACGAGGTTGGGGTGGCTGGTGGTGGCGGCGCTCCGGTCCGGGGTGTGGGGGCGGGGGTCGGCGAGGCCGAAGCTGGTGAAGGCGGTGCGGTCCGGCAGGGGGTAGGGGTTCTTGCCGGTGAGGGTGTTGAGGATGGTGGCGCTGCGCCAGGCGGCGAGGCCGAGGTCGGGGGCGCCGACGCCGTGGGTGTGGCGTTCGGCGTTCTGGACGTAGATGTTGCTGCCGGTGCCGGTGACGGAGGGGTCGAGGACGAGGCGGTACTGCTCGTCGATGCGGGGGCGCTCGGAGGAGTCGCGCCGCACATAGGGGTCGAGGCCGGCGAGGAGCTGGTCGAGGGGGCGTTCCTTGTAGCCGGTGGCGAGGATGACGGCGTCGGTGGTGATGCGCGACCGGGTGCCCTGCTCCAGGTGTTCCAGGTGGAGTTCGACGCGGGTGGCGCCGACGCGTCCCGCGGTGCGGACGGCGACGCCGGGGGTGAGGACGGCGTCGGGCCAGCCTCCGTGGAGGGTGCGTTGGTACAGCTCGTCGTGGATGGCGGCGATGGTGTCGGTGTCGATGCCCTTGTGGAGTTGCCACTGGCCGGGGACGAGGCGGTCACGGACGGGTTCGGGCAGGGAGTGGAAGTAGCGGGTGTAGTCGGGGGTGAAGTGTTCCAGGCCGAGCTTGGAGTACTCCATGGGGGCGAAGGCGGGGGTGCGGGCCAGCCAGTGGAGTCGTTCGGCGCCTGGTGGGCGGTGCCGGAGCAGGTCGAGGAAGACTTCGGCGCCGGACTGTCCCGAGCCGATGACGGTGATGTGGTCGGCGGCGAGGAAGCGGTCGCGGTGCAGCAGGTAGTCGGCGGCGTGGACGACGGGGACGGTGGGGGCGTCGGCGAGGGGCCTGAGGGGTTCGGGTACGTAGGGGGCGGTGCCGACGCCGATGGCGATGTTGCGGGCGTGGGTGCGGCCGAGGGCTTCGGCTTCGCCGTCGGAGTCGAGCTGGGTGAAGTCGACCTCGAAGAGGTTCCGTTCGGGGTTCCAGCGGACGGCGTCGATCTGGTGGCCGAAGTGGAGTGCGGGCAGGTTCTCGCTGACCCAGCGGCAGTAGGCGTCGTACTCGGCGCGCTGGATGTGGAAGCGCTCGGCGAAGTAGAAGGGGAAGAGGCGCTCGCGGGCGCGCAGATAGCTGAGGAACGACCAGGGGTTCGCGGGGTCGGCGAGGGTCACCAGGTCGGCGAGGAAGGGGACTTGGAGGGTGGCGCCCTCGATGAGGAGGCCGGGGTGCCAGTGGAAGGAGGGCCGCTGTTCGTAGAAGGCGGCGTCGAGGCCGTCCAGGGGCTGGGCGAGGGCGGCGAGGGAGAGGTTGAACGGGCCGATGCCGATGCCGACCAGGTCGCGGGGTGCGGTGGGGGCGGTGGGCGCCTGGGGTGGTCGGTCGGGCAGTTCGGGCGTCGCCGTCATCGGGGAGTGGTTCCTTCCACGAGCGTGAGCAGGGCCGCGAGGTCTTCGGGGCGGGTGTGCGGGTTGAGCAGCGTCACTTTGAGCCAGCGGCGGCCGTCGAGCTGGGCGCGGCCGAGGACGGCGGTGCCGTCGTTCAGGAGTTTCCTCCGTACGTGGGCGATGTGGTCGTCGTCGGCGTCGGCGGGCCGGAACAGGACGGTGCTGATGGCCGGTTTCTCGTACAGCTCGAAGCCGGGGTGGTCGGCGACGAGGTCGGCGAACTCTCTTGCATGGTCGCAGACTTGGTCGACCAGGTCACCGAGTCCGGTGCGGCCCAGGGCCTTGAGGGTGACGGCGATCTTCAGGGCGTCGGGGCGGCGTGTCGTGCGCAGGGAGCGGCCGAGGAGGTCGGGAAGTCCGGCTTCGGTGTCGTCGTCGGCGTTCAAGTAGTCGGCGCGGTGGGCCAGGACGGCGGTGTCGGCGCGGTCGCGGACGGTGAGGAGTCCGGCTGCCGCTGGTTGCCAGCCCAGTTTGTGCAGGTCGAGGGCGACGCTGTCGGCGCGGTCGAGGCCGTGCAGCTTGGTCCTGCGGGTGTCGCTGAAGAGCAGGCCCGCGCCGTAGGCGGCGTCGACGTGCAGGCGGGCGCCGTGGGCCGCGCACAGGTCGGCGATGTCCGTGAGCGGGTCGATGAGGCCGGCGTCGGTGGTGCCCGCGGTGGCGGCGACCAGGAAGTGGCCCCGTCGGCCCGGGAGTTCGGTGAGTGCCTCGTCCAGGGCCGCGGGGTCCAGTACGCCGGCGGGCGCGGGCACGGTGACGGGCTCGGGCAGGCCGAGGAGCCAGGCGGCGCGGCGCAGCGAGTGGTGGGCGTTGGCGCCGACGAGGAGGTGGAGGGGGTGGCCGTGGGCGGCGGCTTGTTCGCGGGCCAGGAGCAGGGCGAGTTGGTTGGACTCGGTGCCGCCGGTGGTGACGAGGGCGTCGCCGCCGTCGCCGTGGACCTCGGTGGCGAGTGCCTCGGCGAGGAGTGCTTCCAGGGCGGACGCGGCGGGGGCCTGGTCCCAGGAGTCCATGGACGGGTTCAGGGCGGACGCGGCGAGGTCCGCCGCCACCGCCAGGGCCAGGGGTGGGCAGTGCAGGTGTGCCGCGCACAGGGGGTCCGCCGGGTCCGCCGCGCCCTCGCCCACCGCGCCCACGAGTGCGCGCAGCGCCTCCTGCGCGCCCGTGCCCCGCTCCGGCAGGAGGTCGCCCGCCGCCTCCCGCACCCTCGCCGCCACGGCGGCCGGGCCGCCGGGCGGCAGGGGGCCGCCGCGGGCCTCCGCGCCCGCCGCCAGGGCGTCGAGGACCGTGGCGAGCAGCGGCCTCAGGGCGTCGGGGCCCTGGGGGCCTCCGGCGAGGGGCGGGGGGCTGCTCATCGCTGTCCTCCGGGTGTGCGGGTGGGGTCACCAGCCTGTACGGACGGTGGACGGCATGCCCGGAAAGCCCAACGATCGAAACCCGAAAGGGGTATTGGGGGTGGGGGAGTTTGCGGTGGGGTGGGGGTGGGTGTTAGGGCGCGGGGGCCTTGCCGGGGGGGGCTCCCCAACCCCGCCCCTTCCCGAAACCGGGGGCTGCGCCCCCGGGCCCCCGCCAAGGGGGTGGGTGTCCCGGGCGGGTGGGACAGCCCGCCGCCGGATCGGCGCTCCGCGTCTCGTCCTCAAACGCCGGACGGGCTGAAACAGCCCCGCAGGGCCTACCCCAGCCGCACCACCGCCCCCTCCCCCACCTCCCCCTCCACCTCGAGCACCCACACCTCGTTGGCCCCCGGCCGCAGCACCGGCCCGGGCACGTGGAGGCTGTGCTGCGGGCCGACGGCCCAGTAGCGGCCGAGGCAGAAGCCGTTGATCCAGGCGAAGCCGCGTCCCCAGCCGGGGAGTTCGAGGGCGGCGTCGCCGGGGGCGGGCACGTCGAGGGTGCCGCGGTAGAGGCCGGGCGGGCCGGGGGGCGAGGGGGCGGCCGGGAGGCCGCGTACGGCGTCGGTGGAGTCGAAGGCGCCGAGGGGGAGGCCCACGGCCCGTATCCCGTGGGCGTACTGCCGTTCGTGCAGGACACCCCCGGTGATGCCCTTGGGCTCGCCGAGCCGGGGCCCGTAGTTGACGCGGCCGAGGGATTCGGTCCAGAGGGTCACGCGGGCGGGGCCGGGGACGGGTTCGGGAAGGGTGGGGGTCTCCTCGGTGAGGACTCCGGCCCGGGCCCCGTCGACGTACACGGTGGCGCGGTCGCGCAGGCCGCGCACGGTCAGGGGGTACGGCTCGCGCGGCCCCGGCAGGTCGAGGGTGTAGCGGACCAGGCCCCGGTCGACGCCGAGCTGCTCGAAGGTGGGCGGGACGGCGTGCTCGGTCTGGGGGGTGCCGAGGTGGTCGGCGACGGTGTCGAGGGGTACCCAGTCGGTGAGGCGGGCGGTGGCGGGGGCGGCGAGGGCGGCCGGGGGCGGGGGCACCTCGGGCAGGGGGCCCTGGGTGTGGGCCGCGAGGATCTCACGGAAGAGCCAGAACTTCTCGGTGGGGCGGCCGCGTTCGTCGATGGGGGCGTCGTAGTCGTAGGACGTGACGTCGGGTTGGAGGGCGCCGTCGTGGAGCCCGCCGCCGAGGGGGGTGCCGTCGGACGTGGTGCCGTCCGCCCGGTTGGCGCCCGCCCAGCCCGCGAAGTTGGTGCCGCCGTGGGCCATGTAGAGGTTGACGGAGGCGCCGAGGTCGAGGATGTCGCGGAGGGCGGCGGCCGCGTCTCGCGGGGAGCGCAGGACGGGTTCGGCGCCCCAGTGGTCGAACCAGCCGCACCAGAACTCCATGCACATCAGGGGGCCCTTGGGGCGGTGGCGGCGCAGGGTGGCGAAGCCGTCGCGGGCGGCGGAGCCGAAGTTCACGGTGGCGAGGACGCCGGGGACGCTGCCGCCGGTGAGCATGTGGTCCTCGGGGCCGTCGGAGGTGCACAGCTCCGCGGTGACGCCGTGGGCGAGCAGGAGGTCGGCGAGGCGGCGCAGGTAGACCTGGTCGGAGCCGTAGCTGCCGTACTCGTTCTCGACCTGGACCATGATGACGGGGCCGCCGCGGTCGTGTTGACGGGACACGACCTGGGGCAGCAGACGGGCGAACCAGCGCTCGACGTGCGCGAGGTAGGCCGCGTCGCGGGTGCGGACGCGGCCGCCGACCTCGGCGGTCAGCCAGTGCGGCAGCCCGCCGTTGTCCCACTCGGCGCAGATGTAGGGGCCGGGGCGGACGATCGCCCACAGGCCCGCGGCGTGGGCGGCGTCGAGGAAGCGGCCGAGGGCCGTGATGTCGTGGAGCTCGCCGGGGCGTGGTTCGTGCAGGTTCCAGGGGACGTACGTCTCGACGCAGTTGAGGCCCATCGCCCGCAGCATCGCGAGCCGGTGCCCCCACTGGGCCTCGTGCACCCGGAAGTAGTGCAGCGCTCCCGAGAGCAGCCGCACCGGCCGTCCGTCCAGTTCGAAGTCGTCCGCGCCCACCCGGAAGCTGTCGCCGCGCGTGCCGGTGCCGTCGTCTGCCACGTGGTGGCTGGCGTCCATCGTGTCCCTCCCGATCACTACTGCGGCCACGATTGCCTCTGGCGGGCGGCACGGTCCATGGACAAAGATCGAGCCGGGTTGGACGCAGCGATCCGACGAGAGGGGCGGCAGCGGATGTACCACACGTGGATGCGGTATTTCACGCCGAGCCCGGTCCATCACCGCCTCGGCCTGGTGTGTCTGGGCGTGGGCCTGCAGCACGGCACGCTGCCCGCCGTGGGGCCCCGCACCCTGGACCACCACGTGGCCCTGGTGATCAGTTCGGGCGGCGGCTGGTTCCGGGCGCCGGACGGGCGCCGCCGACCGGTCACGGCGCCCGCGTTGATCTGGCTGTCGCCGGGGGTGCCGCACCACTACGGCGCCGATCCGGAGACGGGCTGGGACGAGTGCTTCGTGGACTTCACGGGGCCTGCCACGACGACGTACACGGAGCTGGGCTACATCGAGCCGGACCGGCCGGTGGTGCCGCTCGCCGACCCGGACGGGGCGCGTGCCGTCGTCGGGCGCGTCGCCCGCGCCGCGCGCCGGGGCAATCCGCTGCTCGAGGTCGAGACGAGCGCCGCCGTCCATGAGCTGCTCGTGGCGCTGCGCCGGGCCCGCGCCGACATCGCGCCGGACGGCGACCCGGTGCTTCAGTCCCTGGCCAGGGACGCGTTCAAGGCGCTGTCGGTGACCGAGCACGCGGCCCGGCACGGCATGACGCCCGCGGAGCTGCGGACGGCGGTGCGCCGGGGGGCGGGGTGCAGCCCCAAGGACTATCTGCTCGGCATCCGGCTCGGCCGCGCCAAGGAGCTGCTCGCGGCGACGGAGCTGCCGGTGGCCGCGGTGGCCCGGCGGGTGGGCTACGACGATCCGGCGTACTTCTCGCGGCTGTTCACGCGGCGGGTCGGGATGGCGCCGGTGCGGTTCCGGGAGCAGCAGGGGCGGGCGGTGCCGGGGGGCTGGTCGCAGCAGGTGCCGGACCCGGAGCGGCCGCCGACGCTCACGTCGCTCGACGGCACGGCCGCTTCGGGTGGCACGGGTGCGGGCACGTAGGCTCGGCTGCCATGACCACACGCCACACCAGTGACGACAGCGGCGCGGCCGGGGCCGGTGCGGGGGACGCCGTGGACCCCGCGGTGCGCGCGGAGCTGTCCCGGCTGCGCGACAGCATCGACAACATCGACGCGGCCGTCGTCCATATGCTCGCCGAGCGCTTCAAGTGCACCCAGCAGGTCGGCCATCTCAAGGCCAACCACCAGTTGCCGCCCGCCGACCCGGCGCGGGAGGCCCGGCAGATCGCGCGGCTGCGGGAGCTGGCGGAGAACGCGAAGCTGGATCCGGCGTTCGCCGAGAAGTTCCTGAACTTCATCATCGCTGAAGTGATCCGGCACCATGAGCAGATCGCCGATGACACTGTGACCAGCAGCGCAAGCCCATCTGAGTGATCCCCTTCTCTCCTCTGGGGATCGTTTAGGAGGGATTTGGGAGATCATCAGTCTTGGGGCTCGCCACCTCCGGCCAGATCTCCGTCCACCCCAGGTCGGCCATCGCGCGGTCGAACAGCCCCTGGAGGCCATCGAGTCGGCGCTTGCGCATCGCCGGGGTGGGGCGCCGGTAGGTGCCCTTGATGCCAGGGTACTTGTGCCCCATCTGCTCGTAGGCCAACACGGGGTGGACGCCGATCTCCTCCTGCCACGAGTCGTGCGTCTTGCGCAGGTCCCGGGCCGTCAGCCCCGGCTTGATCGGCTTCCACTCCTCCTTCACCGCCCGCCCCCGCGCCTTGGGGCGGGCGTCGCGCCCGTCCGCGGCCGGGCGGAGCACGCTGTGCCAGTGACTACGCCACCACAGCTTGCCCGTCGGGGTGGTGCCCACGTGCTCGTGCGGCCACGACGGCAGGAACGCCAGCCAGAGCTTCTCCAGGAACGGCGGCACATCGATGTCCCGCGCGGACGTCGGGTTCTTCGGCGGCTCCAGTGCACGGAAGCAGCGCCGCTTGCCGTCCTCGTCGCGCACGTAGTACTCGGCGAGCGCACCCGTGTCCTTGTCGACACGGATCACCGGGCATTCGAAGACGCCGCCGTCGTACTTCCGCTTCCGGCGCCGCAGCACATTAGGACGGCGCAGGCCGGCGTTCTCCTCGTAGCGGGGACCGCACCAGGCGAGGGTGAGGACCTGGATGCCAACCACCGGGCCGAGCCGCCGGGCCAGGAGCAGAACCTCCTCCGGCGTGGCGATGATGCTGTCGTCATCCTCGTCCTCGTCCCCATCGCGCGCCACGACGTCGTGAGCTGGGGCCTGCTCGGCGCCGGACAAGCCCGTGAGGCGCCTCCCGTAGAGCGGGTTGACCGTGAGGTGCTTCGCGTCCACAGCCCCGGTGAGGATCCGGGAAAGGAGTTGCACGCACGCGCGGGTGGTCCGCGGCGCACAGCTCAGCGTGCGCGCCCGCACCTCGACGTCGAACCAGTTGAACGTGATGCGTGATGAGCGGCGCGTACTCCCACTTCGGCAGAATGTGGGCTTCCAGCCGCTCCCACCGGTTCATCGTCGTCCGGCCGCGCGGCGTCTGGACTGCCATCCACTCCCGGGCCCACACGCCGAAGTGCTTGCGCATCAGGTCAGGATCGACCCAGCGGCCTTCCCTGATTGCCGTTTCCTGGGTGTCGCGCCACTCTTCGGCGATTCGTTTCGTCGGGAAGCCCGGCTCGCTGCCCCATGCCCCGTCGGGCTTCTTGTAGCGGGCCCGCCACGTGTACTGCTTCGTAGTCCGTCCGCCCCGGACCTTGTAGACCTTCTCTGCGTACGCCATGAGACCCCCTCCGGCTACGCGTTCAGTCAGCTCGCCTGGGCGTGGACGACGTAGCGAGCCGGGGTCCGCATCGCATCCAGTCCGGTGACCGCTCGGCCTGCGAGCCCGTGATCACGTCGCCTGCGTGCTGCGTAATCAGGTCCGCGCGCACGACGTAGCAGATGCTGTCGGCACGGTCGTCCACGAGGATCGCCACGCCGTCGTCGACGTGCTCGCGCCCCGCCGCGCACGCGCACAGAGGGCCGGACATGACCACCTCCACCCCGCAGCCGACCAACTGCGCGCTGTGCGGCAGACCCTTGCGCACGGCCGCCGCCCGGGCCCGGGGCATCGGCCCGCACTGCCTGCGCAAACTCCCCCGCGCGCCGAGCCCCGCTCCAGCTCCGGGAGCGCAAGCCCTCACCGCGGCGACCACCACGCATCCCGAACAGGCCGCGGAACTCGCCGAATGGGCCCAGCGCGTGCACCAGCGGTGCCGCCGCAACCACAAATTCACCGGCAGACTCTGCGACTGCACCTGCCACTGACGTCCCCGCTCCAGACGCACCGGCCCGCATATGCGAGCCGGTGCGTGGTGTTTCCCGGCGGGGGGATGAAGCGTGGGGATCGGTTTCCGGCGCTCCCGAAAGTCGGGGGCGGGATACCGGAAGGATTCCCCTATCGCTATAACGGAATTTCCTTGTAGATCTTGGTATGGAGATGTGCGTAGAGTTCCGCGGCAGTAGAGGGACCTCAATCAGAGACCCCTCTAGCTGAACCGGGAGAAGGGTGAATTCACGTGCATCCCAATCGAGCGATCACAGCTTCACTTGCTGCCGCCGCAGCAGTGGCCGGCGTCTCACTCTCAGTGCCAACAGCCAACGCATTACCTCAAGCGCATGACGGTATTGCGCAGGCCGCGAAAAAGAAGCCCACCGAGCCCTGCAAGGGCAAGCAGCCCAATAGCAAGATTGTCTACACGTTCCACCGTGGCCCCGCGAAGATCCCTCTGCGCTGCGGGAACAAGAACTGGGGATTCCGTCACATAGTTGCCCGTGGCAGGTGGAGCGATTCCTTCAAAAACAAGATCAGTAATACGCTCTGGAAGGGCTATGAACAGAGCCCAGGCGTCATCTTCCGGGACAAGCCGGGAGTGAGTTGCACCCCCAATCCCAAAAAGAACTTCAAGGTCGTCTACAATAGTGGCCCCCTCGGAGGGAAGCCCGGAGGGATCACCCCTCAAGGCGTCATCACGGCCTCCGTGCAGTACACTGCAAAATCTGCCAAAGGTCCGTGCTAGAAAGGTCAACCATGGCGACCTCGGAACAAGTGGAAGAAGGACTAAGCGAGAAGCTCCTGGGGAAACAGCAAGAATATCCAGGCTTCACCATCGAAGTCCTAGACCTACGAGTTCCTGAGGTCTACCCAACCCTCACAGTACAGCTCAAAATAAAAACCCAAGGCCAGCAATGGCAAGTCACCCTCAACTACAAGGGCCCAGAAGCAAGCCTCGTCAGCGGCGACCTCGACCCCGACCACGTCACGTACCTCGCATTCCTGATGCGCACCCACCTCTTCGAATGGTGGGACACAAAGGACACCGAGGAGCTATCCACGAGAATGGGTCAAAGGCTCAACTAGCGCTGAGGTTCGCTCCCCGCGTCGGCGCCCCCGTCGCGGGGACACCCACTCCCAGCCGCCGGGCCCGATCGGGCACCATGGCCAGATGCCCGCACTGACGCGCGACGAAGCGCAGACCCGAGCCCAGCTCCTCGACGTCCGGCGGTACGAGATCGCCCTCGATCTCACCACCGGCGAGGAGACCTTCGACTCCCGCACGGTGATCACGTTCACGGCCGCCGCGGACGGGGACACCTTCGTCGAACTGAAGCCCGCCCAGCTGCGTTCCGTCACGCTCGACGGCGCCCCGCTCGACCCGGCGGACCTGGCCGACAACCGGCTGCCGCTGCGGGGCCTCGCCGCGGGCGAGCACGAGCTGCGTGTCGACGCGTCGATGCGCTACTCCCGCACCGGCGAGGGCATGCACCGCTTCACCGACCCGAGCGACGGCGAGACGTACGTCTACACGCAGTTGTTCATGGAGGACGTGCAGCGCGTGTTCGCGGCCTTCGACCAGCCCGATCTGAAGGCGGTGTTCGCGCTCACCGTGCGGGCCCCCAGGGGCTGGACGGTCCTGGCCAACGGTGTCACCGAGCAGGTGGGGGCGGGCGAGTGGCGGGCGGCGCCCACGCCGCCGCTTTCGACGTATCTCGTGGCGGTCGCCGCGGGGCCCTGGCACTCGGTGCGCACCGAGCACCGGGGGCTGCCCTTCGGCCTGCACTGCCGTCGCTCGCTGGCGCCGCACCTGGACGCCGACGCCGACGAGCTGTTCGACATCACACGGGCGTGCTTCGACCGGTACGAGGAGAAGTTCACCGAGCCCTACCCCTTCGACTCCTACGACCAGGCGTTCGTGCCCGAGTTCAACGCGGGCGCGATGGAGAACCCGGGTCTGGTCACCTTCCGCGACGACTTCGTGTACCGCTCGGCGGTCACCGACACCGAGCGGCTGATCCGCGGCATGGTCGTCGCGCACGAGATGGCGCACATGTGGTTCGGCGACCTGGTGACCCTGCGGTGGTGGGACGACATCTGGTTGAACGAGTCGTTCGCGGAGTACATGGGCTATCAGACGCTGAGCGAGGCGACGCGTTTCACCACCACCTGGGTCGACTTCGCCGTCGCCCGCAAGTCGTGGGGCTACGACGCCGACCAGCGCCCGTCCACGCACCCCGTCGCGCCGGACCCGGACGCGGTGCCCGACACGGCGTCGGCGATGCTCAACTTCGACGGGATCTCCTACGCCAAGGGCGCGAGCGCGCTGCGTCAGCTCGTCGCGTGGCTGGGCGAGAAGGACTTCCTGGCGGGCATCAACGCGCACTTCGCACGGCACAGGTTCGGCAACGCCACGCTCGCCGACTTCATCGACAACCTCGCCTCGGCCACGGACCGCGACGTGCACGGCTGGGCCCGGTCGTGGCTGCGGACGACCGGCGTGGACGCGTTCACGCCGACGGTCACGCACGGCGGCCGGGAGTGGACGCTGTCCCTGGAGCGGAACGGCAGCCGTCCGCACCGGGTGGCGGTCGGTGTGTTCGACCGCGATCTGTCGGACGGCACGTCGCTGGTGCTGCGCGAGCGGTACGAGACGGACGTGCCGGAGCAGGAGGCCCCGGCGGCGCGCGACGGGGGCAGGCCCGCGCTGATCGTGCCCAACGACCACGACTTGACGTACGCGAAGATCCGCCTTGACCCGGTGTCCCAGGAGACCGTCCTCACGTCCCTCTCGGGGGTGCCGGACGCGCTGACGCGGGCGGTGCTGTGGAACGCGCTGCGCGACATGGTGCGCGACGGCGAGCTGGCGCCGGGCGTGTTCCTGGCGGCGGCGCGGGCGCATCTGCCCGCGGAGAACGACCTGGCCCTCGTCTCCGGTGTGCTGCCGTTCGCGTCGGCCGTCGTCGCCGGGCGCTACACACCGCCGGACGGCCGCAGCGCCGCCCTCGCCGTCCTGGACGCGCTGTGCCAGGACGTGATCCGTCGCACGGAGGACGGTTCGCACCCGGGGCTCCGCCTGGTGGCGGTGCGGGGTCTCATCGACGCGGCGACGCAGCCCGAGCCGCTGACGACGTGGCTGTCGCAGGGGGCGGTGCCCGGCGGGCCCGAGCTCGACCCCGAGCTGCGCTGGCGGGTCCTCGGGCGGCTCGCGGTGCTCGGGGCGACCGACGAGGACGCCATCGCCGCCGAGCTGCGCAGGGACCCGAGCGCGACCGGCAGGGAAGGGGCCGCGCGCTGCCGGGCCGCGCTGCCGGACGCGGAGGCCAAGCGGGCCGCGTGGGACGCGATGTTCGGCTCCGACGAGCTGTCCAACTACCTGTTCACCGCGACCGCGCAGGGGTTCTGGCAGCCCGAGCAGGACTCGGTCGTCCGCACCTATGTGCCGCGGTTCTTCGAGGACGCGGTGGCGCTCGCCGCCCGCCGCGGACCCGCCATCGCCGAGGCCGCGGGGCAGTACGCGTTCCCGGTGTACGCCGTCGACGAGGACACCCTGCGCCTGGGCAGGCAGTGCCTGGAACGCACCGATGTGCTGCCCGCGCTGCGCCGTCGACTCGTGGACCAACTGGACGACCTGGAGCGGGCGTTGCGGGTGCGCCGGGGTGCCGAGGGGGTGTGAGGCGGGCGCGGCGGGCTTGGGTCCTGCGACCTAGGTCCGCCGGACCAGGAGGGCGTGGGTCATCTACTTCCTGGTGATGATCCGATGGACCCGGTCCGCCGCCTAGGGTCGGTGGTGATCAGAGCCGGGCCGGGGGCGTGCGTCCCCGGCCCGGTGTCGTCCCGACCTCAAGGAGCCCCCGTGATCGTCGTGACCGGTGCCACCGGAAACGTAGGCCGCGCTCTCGTCGCCCAACTCGCCGCCGACCAGGTTCCGGTCCGCGCCCTGACCCGGGATCCGGCCCGCGCGCGGGTGCCGGCCGGGGCCGAGGTGGCGCGGTTCGCGGGGCCGGGCGAACCCGCCGCCATGGCCGCGCAGTTCGAGGGCGCGACGGCGCTGTTCCTGCATCTGGTGGCGGGCGGCGAGGACACCCCGGCGCTGCTCGCGGCCGCGCGGGACGGCGGCGTCAAGCATGTCGTGGTGCTCTCGTCGATCATCGTCGACCACGACGCCGCCGCCGAGCACCCCATCCACGTCGTGCACTCCGCGCTGGAGCGGCACGTCCGGGAGAGCGGGCTCGGCTGGACGGCGCTGCGGCCGGGCGCGTTCAGCACCAACTCGCTGCAGTGGGCGCCCCAGGTCCGCGCGGGCGACACGGTCCGCGGGCCGTTCGGCGACGCCGTGTCCTCGCCGATCCACGAGGCCGACATCGCGGCCGTCGCCGCCGTGGCGCTGCGCGACCCCGCCGGGCACACCGGCGCCGTCCACTCCCTGACCGGGCCGGAGGGCGTCACCACGCGGGAGCAGATCCACGCCGTGGGCCGGGCGGTCGGCCGGGAGCTGCGGTTCGAGGAGATAGCGCCCGCCGAGGTGCCCGCGGACATGTTCCCGCACGTCGCGCCGGAGATGCTCCCGGCCCTCCTTCGGGCCCTCGGTGACAGCGTCGGCACGGAACCGGACCTGACGACGGCGGTGCGGGACGTCACGGGCCGTCCGGCGCGGACGTTCGCGCGCTGGGCCGAGGACCACGCGGACGACTTCCGCGCGTAGGCGAAGGCGGATACAGCGGGTACGGGAGCGGCTGGCTCGCCGACACGTCCCAGGGCGGCCGGGCGGGTCCGGGAGCCACACCCCCGGACCCGCCCGGACCCGCCGAGCCCGCCGGACCCGCCGGACCCGCCGGACCGCCGAACCCTCCCCAGGCCCCCTAGACCTCCCGCACCTCGAACGCGTCGAGCACGAACTCCGCCTTCCCGTCGTCGCCGACCTTCCGCAGCCCGACCCACGCCTCGCCGTCCCCGGGGGCGGTGAACTCGTAGGACAGGGTGGTGGGGGCGGTGGCCACGGGCAGGGCCTCGCGGGACAGTTCGCGCGCGTCGGGCTCGTCCACCGCGGTCACCCACGCGTACTGCCCGGCCTTCTCGTTCTCGTACCGGAACGACACCCGGTAGCGCTTGCCGCCCTCGAAGCGGACCGTGTGCGGCACCGTCCGGTAGACGAGGCCGTCGTTCTCGCCGCGGGACTTCAGGGACTGGGTGCCGTCCACGACGTCGTCGACGGCCTTGCCGTTCCAGCCGCGCTGGGTGTACGGGGCGTGGCGCTGCGCGATGTGGGTGCGGGGGTCGGTGGCTCCCCCGGCGTCGCCCTTCACGAACGGCCCCCAGCCCTGCGGTACGTCCTCGAAGTCCTCGTGGGCGAGGACGCCCCGGCCGAGCGGCGCCCGCGCGCCGACGGCGACGACGCGCACGTTGTCGAAGCGCACCCGGGCGTCCCCGGCGACGGCGCGCAGCGCGAGCCGCACCGGGCCGCCGCCCTCGGGGACGGTGAAGCGGGTGAACAGGCGCTGGAAGCGGGTGCCGTGCTTGCGGTCGGCGGCGACGAAGTTGCCCGCGGTGGAGGTGTGCGTCCAGTTGGCGGCGGTGACGCCGTCGGCGGTGCGGACCTCCAGGGCGGCGCGGCGCCGCTGCCCGGCCTTCTCCCCCACCTCGACCTGCACGGACGCCACATAGGTGCCGGGCTTGAGGCGGCGCAGGCGCTGGCTGACGGAGGCCGCGGCGCCCGCGGCGAGGACGAGTTCGTAGTCGCCGAGCTTGCTGCGCTCCACCGACGCGGGGCCGCTGACCTGCCAGGCGTCCAGGTCGCCCGCGTGGAAGCCGGGGTCGCGCAGCGCGGTGCCCTGGCCCCAGTCGGGGTCGGGGGCGCGGCGGACGCGGGTGCGGTGGACGACGTAGGGCTGCTTGGCGTCCGCGTCGAGGGTGATCTTCCCGGCGCGCACGGGGACGTCGGCGACGAAGACGCGGCCCTGGTCGGTGAGGCGGTACAGGGCGACCTTGCGAGCGCCGGACCAGCCGCGGGGCAGGGCCCAACTGGTCTTTCCGCCGCCGGGGTTGAAGTGGTAGAGCTTCGCGGGGTCGGTGGCCCGGCGCGGCTCCCAGGGCAGCAGATAGCTTCCGCCGTCGTAGACGAGGTGGCCGTCGGTGGTGATGCGGCGCGTGCCGCCGTCCGCGTCGGACACGGAGGTGGCTCCGGCGCCGAAGAACGTGATCTCGTGCTCGCCCCATGTCTTGATGGGCTGCGCCTGGAGGTACTTGGCGGGCAGCGCGTGCGTCCAGATCAGCTCGTGGAACGTCGTCCAGTCGGTCTTGCCGGTCCAGCCGGTGAAGTTGCCCATGCGGGCGATGCCGAGCAGCGAGGGCCACTTGTCGGCGAAGACGTCCTTCTGGTGGTGCCGGATGAAGCGGATGAGCTGGGAGTTGATGCCGCGGGAGGTGTCGGGGCCGTAGTCGGTCTCGGTCGCCCAGTGCGACCACAGGGCCGAGCGTTCGAAGCCGTGGCCCCATTCGCTGGTGACCATCCAGCCCTGGTCGCGGAAGGTGCGCTGGAGGCGGTCGGAGGTCCAGCCGGACTCGCGGAACACGTCGATGTAGAGGGTGTTCAGGGCCGGGTGGGCGTCGCGGCGCAGGTCGGCGAAGCGGCGCACGATGTCGCCGGAGACCAGGTCGCGGCGCTGGTCGATGCGGTAGCTCTGGTCGAGCCAGTCCCACTGCTCGTTCTTCTTGTCGACGAGCGTGTCGGAGAAGGCGTTGGCCACGGGGTAGGACTCGGTGGCGTTGACGTGGACGCCGAAGTCGCTGTTCCACTTGGAGCCCTCGCGGACCAGGGTGTTGAGGTCGGCGAGGCCGCCCGCGCGCTGGTTGTAGTTGCCCGCGTAGTCGGGGTGCGCGGAGTCGTGGCCCTCGGACTGGTAGCCCTTGAGGAGCGTGTACTGGCGCAGCCCGTCGGTGGCCAGGTGGATCCGCTTGACGTCGTCGAGGGTCGCGAGGAACGGGTTGGTGGCCTGCGAGGCGAAGTTGAAGGGGATGTGCGGGACGACGCGGAGGTGCTGCTCGTCCGCGCCGAGCGGGTTCACCATGATGTCGCGGAAGGCGATGGCGGCGTCCTGCCAGTCGACCTTGCCGTCGCCGTTGCGGTCGCCGGTGACGACGACGGTCGCGTACGGCAGGGGTTCGGTGGCGCCGACCGGGGAGGTGGCGGCGCGGTGCGTCCACTGGCCGGGGGTGAGGCGGGCCTCGACGTGGGAGTCCTTGCGCACGGTCTGGCGCCACAGCCGGCCGTTCTCCCAGCTGGTCTCCGAGGTGGGCTTGTCGTAGACGGTGTTGGTCTCGACGGCGCCGCCGAGCCTGTCGTGGGCGAGCACCGCGTACGCGCAGCCGCTCGCCGCGTCCGCGGGGGTGTCCGGTGTGAGCTTGACCAGGGTGTCGCCGCTCTTGGCCTTGTCGAGCTGCACCTTCGCGGCGAGCAGCGCGGCGCCGGGCTGGTCGCTGCGCACGGACAGCAGGGCGAGGCCGGGGATCCGCAGGGTGCCGACGCGCAGGGCGGCGGTGTCGGCGATCTTCGTGACGCGCCAGTGCACCTGGCGGCCCTTGACCGCGATCTCCACGTCGATGCGGGTGCCGCCGTCGAGGGTGAGGGTGTACGCGGCCCGGTCGCCGCGTACGTCCGCGGTGACCTTCGGCGTGTGCTCCTTGTCGTCGATGAGGAGCGTGGTGACCGGGTCCGGCTGGCCGTGCAGGACCGCGCGGCTCTTACGGTCGGTGTACGACACGACGCGCGGGAAGCCGGTGGCGACGCGCACCTCCAGGGCTGCCGAGCGCAGGATCGCCTCGTCCGCCGCCGCGCGGGCGGCGGACGAGGCCGAGGGGGCCGCGTGCGCGGAGCCGGTGCCGGCTCCGACGGCGGCCCCTATCCCTGCGATCGCTCCCGAGGCGACCACGGCTCTGCGGCTCGGGCCGGAACCTGAACCGGATGTCTCTGACGGCAGCATGAACGCACCCTCCGTGGAACCGAATTTGTGACGGTCACGATGCGTCGGGTGGGGTGAGGGCGCCCATGGACAAAGGTGGGAGAGGTGTTGGACTAACGTCCTGGCCCTCGCGGGGCGCCCCAGTCCCGCCCCTTCTCCGAAACCGGGGGCGCGCCCCCTGGACCCCGCTTGTCGGCGCTCCGCGCCTCGTCCTCAAGCGCCGGACGGGCTGAATGCTCGGGTGGGGGTCCCTGCGGGTGGGACGGGCCGGGGTGTTGCCGGGTGGGGGCTACCCCGCCGTCCCCTGCCCGTACGGCAGTACGGCCCGTACCTCCCAGCCGCCCTCGGGCGACGGTCCCGCCGTCAAGGTGCCGCCCAGTGCCGTGGCCCGTTCCTCCAGGCCGGTGAGGCCGAACCCTCCCCGCTCGCCGGAGCGTTCAGGCGGCTGTCCGCCGTCGTCGGCGACCCGCACCTCCAGGCCGCCCTCGACGACGCGGACACCGACGCGCACCGCCGAGACGCCGGTGGCGTGTTTGCGGACGTTCGTCAGTGCTTCGCGGACGATGTGGTGGGTGGTGGCGGCGAGATCGGCCGGAAGCCGCTCCTGAAGGGCCTGTTCCACATGCACGGTGACCGGAGGGCCGGTCCGGGTGAACGTCTCGGACAGCTCGCGCAGCTCGGCGAGCCCGGCCACGGGCACGGTGCGGGCCTCTCCCTCGCGCAGGACCCGCACCAGGCGCCGCATCGCACCGAGCGCCTCGTCGCCCGCGTCCGCGATCCGCACGAATGCGCTGGTCGCGGTGGAGGCGCCGACCTCGGTGAAGGACGCGGCGCGGGCCTGTACGACGATTCCGGTGACGTGGTGGGCGACCAGATCGTGCAGTTCCCGGGCGAGTTCGAGGCGTTCGGCGGCACGCACGGCCTCGATGTCGCGGACGCGCTGCGCCTGCTGGGCGCGTAGAAGCAAAGAGAAGGCGCTCACCACGGCGGCCAGCGCGGAGAACAGGAGCGTGAACCGGCCCGGTGAGGCGTCGCGCACCGGCGCGGCCACGCAGGCGAGCGCGAGCAGCGGCCCGAGCACGGCGGCACACCGCGCGGGCAGCCGCAGCAGGACGCCGGTGAGGAGCACGAGCAGCGCGATGGCCTCGCCCATGCCCCAGACGATCTGCGGCCGGGCGCTGACGAACACGTACAGGGTGGCGGCCCAGGACACACAGGCGGCGAGCCAGGCGCGGGTCGCGAGGGCCGGGCGGGCCCAGGGGACGGCGCACAGGCAGCAGAGGATGCCCGCCGTCCAGACGGCGGCGCGCGGCCCGGTGGGCTGGCGGGCGAGGGTCAGGCCCTCGACGCTGACGAGCAGGACGAGGACGGCGGCGAGCAGCAGGCGGGCGGCGGTGCGGCGCGCGGGGTGCCGGTCGAGCAGGCGCGCGTACCGGTCGAGGATCGCGGTGGTCACGGCGTGCGGGTGGCGAGGCCGGACTCCCAGGCCCAGGCGGCGATCTCGACGCGGTTCCTGGCGTCGAGCTTGGCCTGGACGTTCGCGAGGTGGGACTTGACCGTGGACAGGGAGACGAAGAGTTCGGCGGCGATCTCGTTGTTGGTGCGGCCGCGGGCGAGGGCGCGCACGACGTCCTGCTCGCGCTGGGTGAGGGGTTCGGAGGGGGCGCGGGCGCCGGGCCCTTCCGCGGCGGCGGGGGTCCCGGCGGCCAGCTCCCGCAGCAGTCGTACGGTGATCGCGGGTGAGACGAGCGCGTCGCCGACGGCCGCCGCACGCACGGCCTCCACCAGCATGGCGGGGCTCGCGTTCTTCAGCAGGAAGCCGCTGGCGCCCCCGTGCAGCGCCGCGTGCACGTACTCGTCGAGGTCGAAGGTGGTGACGATGACGACGCGGGGGCGCACCCCGGCGCGGGCGGCCAGGCGGCGGGTGACCTCCAGGCCGTCCAGGCGCGGCATGCGGATGTCGAGGAGCAGCACGTCGGGGTCGTGGCGGGCGACGGCGGCGAGCGCGGCCTCGCCGTCGGTGACGTCGGCGAGCACCTCGATGTCGGGCTGGCTCTCCAGGATCATGCGGAAGCCGGTGCGGACCATGTCCTGGTCGTCCGCGATGACCACCGTGATCGCCATGTGCTGCCGTCCGCCCTGCCGTGCCTGTCTCGTACGCCCCCGAGTGTCCCATATATGGGCATACGAAGCGGGGCCGGGTCAGCCGTGACCCGGCCCCGCGACGGCTCAGCCGTTCACCTCACGAACGCCCTGGGCGCCCGGGGCGTCAGAGCTGGTCAGAACTGGTCAGAGCTGGTTGGCGTGCTTGGTGATGTCGGCCGCGAAGGTCGAGACCTCGGTGTAGACACCGGGGAACTTCGGGCGGGCGCAGCCGTTGCCCCAGCTCACGATGCCGACCTGGATGAACTGACCGGCCTCGTCCTTGCGGAACATGGGGCCGCCGGAGTCGCCCTGGCAGGTGTCGACGCCACCCACGTTGAGCTTGCCCGCGCAGATCTCCTCGCCCGGGATGATGTCGCCGCTGTAGGCGGCCTGGCAGTCGGCGTCGCTCACGAAGGGCACGGTGGCCTTGAGCAGGTAGCGCTGCTGCGCGCCGCCCTCGCGGTTGGCGCCCCAGCCCGCGACGGTGAAGTTTCCGTTGTTGTACTTGGTGGTGGTGGCTATCTTCAGCGTGGGCTGGTTGATCGGCTTGGCGAGCTTGATCAGCGCCCAGTCCTTGCCCTTGCCGTTGTAGCCGGGGGCCTGCAGGACCTTGGTGGACTTGACCTTGACCGCGCTGGAGCTCTGCAGGTCGACGACGCCGCCGGTGGCGGTGATGGAGGTGTTGTTGCCCGAGCCGTCGACACAGTGCGCGGCGGTCAGGACGACGTCCTGCTTGAGCAGGGAGCCGCCACAGCCCATCGAGAGCCGGACCATGAACGGGAACTCACCCTGCGCGGCACGCACACCGCCGACGACACGCTCGCCGGGGTTCGGGCCGGGGTGAGGGGCCGCCTGCGCGACGACGGGCTGCAGGCTGGCGACACCGAGGGCGACCGACCCGAGGACGGCGGCTCTCTTGACTCCACGGAACTTCGTCTTCAACTTCTTGCCCCTTCGTGGGAGTTGTGGGGGGTTGCGCACGCGGCGGGCCCATGCCGCACGCACCAGAGGCACTGCGTGGCATGAGCCCGCCAAGCGTTGTTGGATTATGAGGAGGGCCACACACGGGCGACAAGGGGCGGTTTTCGGCCAGGCGTTGGGGTCCGGGCTGGTTACCGGTGCGAACAACCCCCGTACAGTGGGGACGAATCGGGCGGTGCTCAGGGGGTGGGGGCGTGGCGAACGGCGGTCCGGTGGAGCACGGCTATCCGCATCTGGAGACGGTGCACGCGGCCATCACCGCGCTGTACCGACGGCTCTCGTACGACACCGTGCACACCTTCGACACCAGCGTCGCCCCGGCCGACGTGGCCTTCTGCGACCAGGACGACCTGTATCTGGGCGCGCAGCGGGTGGCCCGCGAGATGGTGCGGCATCTGCGCCTCCCGGACGCCCGCATGATCGTGTCGTTCCGGGAGATGCGGCACGCGGCGTCCGTCGAACTCGCCGCGGGGCCCGAGTACTTCATCGAGCTGAACGACCGCTTCCGCACGCACCGCAGGGACATCGGCGCGGCCCTCGCGCACGAGGTGATGCACGTGTATCTGCACCGCCTCGACCTGACGTTCCCGGGCACGCGCGACAACGAGATCCTCACCGACACGGCGACCACGTACCTGGGCGCGGGCTGGCTGCTCCTCGACGCCTACCGCGAGGACAGCGCCTCGTCGCAGAAGCTCGGCTATCTGACGCCGGAGGAGTTCGGCTACGTCCTCGCCAAGCGCTCGCTGGCGTTCGGCGAGGCCCCCGAGACCTGGTTCACCAGCCCGCAGGCGTACACGGCGTATACGAAGGGGCTCGCCCGGGCCCGGCAGGACGAGCAGCAGCCCCCGCTGACGGCGGCGGGCTGGGCGGGCCGGCGGCGGTACGCCAAGGACCGGCGCTACGCCCAGGACCACGGCACGGCGACGGGGCCGGGCGCGGGGCGGTCCAGCGGCCCGTACGCCTTCTCGCGCCCGGACGGCACCGGCCCGCTGCGGGTGTCGTTCCCGTGCCCGACCTGCCGCCAGCGCATCCGGGTACCCGCACGGGGCCGGATGCGGGCGCGGTGCGGGCTGTGCCGGACGGTGTTGGACTGCGACACGTGAAACTCGCGCGTGACAGGGGCGAGTTGACGGCGATACGACGACGGGGTGGGCGCGCGCCCACCCCGTCGTCCCTGTCTGTCATCTCTGTCCCAGGTGCCCCTGAGCCGCCCGCGGACTACGCGGCGTTGCTGCTCCGGCCGCCCCGGCGGCCACGGCCGCCGCGACGTCGGGCACCGCCGCCGGCGCCACCCGCTCCCCCGGCTCCGGCGCCCGCGGACCTGCGCTGCGCGGGGGCCTTGCGCTGCGCCACGACCTGCACGGGCGGCGCGATGACGACCGGCACGCCGGAGGGCTCCCGCGCCCCGGTGATCGTGACCAGTTCCTCGGAGGACGAGCGGACGGCGACGGCCTCCGGCTTGATGCCCGCGTCGGACATGAGGCGGGCCACCTCGCGCTTCTCCTCGGGCAGGACGAGCGTGACGACGCGCCCGGACTCGCCCGCGCGCGCGGTGCGGCCGCCGCGGTGCAGGTAGTCCTTGTGGTCGACGGGCGGGTCGACGTTCACGACCAGGTCGAGGTCGTCGACGTGGATGCCGCGCGCGGCCACGTTGGTGGCGACGAGCGCGGTGACCTCGCCGCTCTTGAACTGCTCCAGGGTGCGGTTGCGCTGCGGCTGCGAGCGTCCGCCGTGCAGGCCGGAGGCCCGCACTCCGCTGGCGAGGAGCCGCTTGGTGAAGCGGTCCACGGCGCGCTTGGTGTGCAGGAACAGAATGACGTTGCCGTCGCGGGCGGCGATGCGCAGGGCGACCGCCTTCTTGTCCGTCTCGTCGGCGACGTACAGGACGTGGTGCTCCATCGTGGTCACCGCGCCCGCGGAGGGGTCGACGGAGTGCACGACGGGGTCGCTCAGGTAGCCGCGGACGAGGCGGTCGACGTTGCGGTCCAGGGTCGCCGAGAACAGCATCGTCTGGCCACCCGGCTCCACCTGCCCGAGCAGCGCGGTGACCTGGGGCAGGAAGCCCATGTCGGCCATCTGGTCGGCCTCGTCGAGGACGGTGACGCGGACCTGGCCGAGGGCGCAGTCGCCGCGCTCGATGAGGTCCTTCAGACGGCCCGGGGTGGCGACGAGCACCTCGACGCCGCGGCGCAGCGTCGCGGCCTGCTTGTTGATCGACAGACCGCCGACGACGGCGGCGACGCGCAGGTTCACGGACGTGGCGTACGGCGCGAGGGCGTCGGTGACCTGCTGCGCCAGCTCGCGGGTGGGGACGAGGACCAGGGCGAGCGGCTTGCCGGGCTCGGCGCGGCGGCCCGCGGTGCGGCCGAGGAGCGCGAGGCCGAAGGCGAGGGTCTTGCCGGAGCCGGTGCGGCCACGGCCGAGGACGTCACGTCCGGCCAGGGAGTTCGGCAGGGTCGCGGCCTGGATCGGGAAGGGCGTGGTGACGCCCTGCGCGGCGAGGGTCTTGAGCAGCGCCTCGGGCATGTCGAGGTCCTCGAAGCCCTCGACGGCGGGCAGCGCGGGGGTGCGGGTCTCGGGCAGCGCGAAGTCGGCGGGCGCGGTGCGTGCCGGGGCGGGGCGGGGAGCCTTGCGGCCGCCTCGGCCGCCGCCGTTCACCGGGCGCTTGGCGCCGCCCGCGTTCCGGTTGCCACCGGCGCCGCCGTTGCGCGAACCGCTGGTGCCGCCCGCGTTGCCGGTGCCCTTCCGGCCGGCGTCGCCCGACGCCTGTCCGCGGGAGGCCGAGCCGGCACCGCCACGGGTGCTCTGGCCTGCCGAGCCGCGGGTGGCCGAGCCTGCCGTGCGGTCATTCGATGAGCGCCGACGGGCGGGGCGCGCGGGACGGTCGGGGCGATTCATGGGCAAGCCTTCCTGGCCGGTGACAGCACACAAGCCGGGACCCGCACCGTGGTGGTGCGGGCCCCGGCTGCGAGGTTCGCGAGAAGCGACGATCAGGCGGGAACGATGTTCTCGGCCTGCAGGCCCTTCTGGCCCTGGGTCACCTCGAAGGAGACCTTCTGGCCCTCCAGGAGCTCACGGAAGCCGGAGCTGGCGATGTTGGAGTAGTGGGCGAAGACGTCGGGGCCGCCGCCGTCCTGCTCGATGAAGCCGAAGCCCTTTTCCGAGTTGAACCACTTCACGGTTCCAGTTGCCATGTCAATCTCCTCAACAGGGGCAGATTAAGGAGAGCCACGGAATTGTGGTCCTCCCAGCGCTGCAAGGACCCCCATCCGGAGAGACCGGGGTCCGGCCCGCAAAAGAGCCGGAAAAACAAAATAATGCGCCCTCGGAAGCATTCCGTCAGGCGCACATAAAGTTCATGGGTACCAAAACTGCAACGGTTAACCTTAACATGCGCCCGGCCCCCGCAGGCAGGAGCCCTCCGGGGACCGGGTCGACGCCGACGCGCGGGGCCTCACTCGGGCGGCTCCACCGCCCGTCGCGGCAGCGCCGGGCACAGCAGCGCGCAGAGTGCGAAGGCGGCCACCACCCACGGCATCGCGGCACCGAGCGCGTCGGTGAGCCCCGTCGCCGTACCCACCGGGCCGTGCTCGCCGGACCCCGGGCCGGACGGGACGTGGCCGAAGAAGACCGTCCCGATGACGGCGGCGCCGAGCGCCCCGCCGAACTGCTGGGCCGTGGAGAAGATGCCGGACGCCCCGCCCGCGATGTCGCCCGGTACCGCCGACAGGACGACGTTCACCAGCGGTACGACCAGGAAGCCGAGCCCCGCGCCCGCCACCAGGAGCCCCGGCACCAGCGGCCAGGCCCCGGTGTGCGCGTCGCTCGCGTCCGCCACCGCCGACCACACCCAGGCGAAGCCGCCCGCCATCAGGAGCGCCCCGGCCGCGAGCACCAGCCGCCCGAAGCGCAGCGCCAGCGCGTCCGCGGCGGGCGCGGTCAGGAAGCCCCCGACGGAGAAGGCGATGGTGACGACACCGGCCTGCATCGGCGTGTAGCCCTCGCTGCCCTGCAGCCAGATCGCGAAGACCAGGAAGAAGCCCTGCATGCCGACGGAGAACAGGAGCTGCACCAGGACGCCCACGGAGAACGCGGGCAGCTTGAAGGCGCGCGCGGGCAGCAGCGGCACGATCTTGTGCGAGCGGCGCCGCCCCTCGGCCACGCCGAGCCCGGCGAGCGCGGCCACCCCGGCGCCCAGGCACACCCAGCCCCACACCGGCCAGCCGTTGGCGCGGCCCTGGACCAGCGGCAGCACGATGGCGACCAGGGCCCCGGCGAGGACCAGGCTGCCGAGCGCGTCGGGCCGCCCGGCGGAGCGCTCACGCGTGGAGGGTACGAGGACGATCCCGGCGGCGAAGGTGGCGACGGCCACGGGGATGTTCACCAGGAACACCGAGCGCCAGCCCCAGCCGAACAGGTCGGCGTCGGTGAGCAGGCCGCCGAGCAGCAGCCCGATCGCCGACGCGAACCCGGCGACGGCTCCGTACATCCCGAAGGCCGTGCCGCGCTCCTTGCCCCGGAACAGCGTGCGGAAGGAGCCGAGCACCTGTGGCATGAGGAGCGCGGCCATGACGCCCTGCACGGCGCGGGCCGCCACCAGCTGCCCCGGCGACTGCGCGATCCCGCAGGCGAGGCTCGCCAGGCCGAAGCCCGCGGTGCCGGTCAGGAACAGGGCCTTGCGGCCGTACCGGTCGCCGAGGTGTCCGGCGACGATCAGCGTGGCGGCGAAGCCGAGCAGATAGGCGGAGACGATCCACTGGAGCGCGCTCTCGGACGCGCCGAGGTCGCGCCCGATCGAGGGGATCGCGACGTTCACGATCGTCACGTCGAGCAGGTCCATGAGGGCGGCGACCATCATCACGACGGCGGCCGCCCAGCGCCGGGGGTGCGGGGCGCCGACGGCGGCGCCGTCCGCGGGCGGGGTGGTCAGGGTGGCGGTCATGTGGGCTCAGGGCTCCTCGGGTCTCGTCGACGGGACGGGTGGGTCTCCGATTTATTTCGTTCGGTCGAACGAAAGACTTGCACGGGGCGATCCGTGATCACAAGTCTTTCGTTCGTCCGAACGAACTTCTTGCTAGGCTCACCCCATGCCGAAGAGCCGCACGCACCAGGAGTCGCCGGACCCGGAGCGCGCCGACGTCGTGGCGCGCCTGTCCGCCGCGGGCCGGGCCAACAGCGCGGTCACCGTGATGTTCCACTCGGCCGTCGCCGCCCGGCAGGGCCTGAACGCCACCGAGAGCAAGACCCTCGACCTGCTCATCCGCAAGGGCCCCCTCACCGCCAAGGACCTCGCGGCCGAGACGGGCCTCGCGCCCGCGTCCGTGACGGGCCTCGTCGACCGCCTGGAGGCCAAGGGCTTCGCGCGCCGGGTGAAGCACCCCACGGACAAGCGGCGGGTCCTGGTGGAGTTCCGCGCCGAGAAGATGGCGGGCCTGACGGAGGTCTTCGCGGACTGGGGGCGCGAGGTGGAGGAGTTCTGCGAGGAGTTCACGACCGCCGAGCTGGAGACGATCATCCGCTTCCTGGACGGCGCGGCGGACCGCCAGCGCCAGGCGGCGGCGCAGCTCGCGGAGTAGCGGGCGGTACGCGACCGAGGACACCCCTCACATCAGGCACACGCGCCCGCACCGCCTCCCCCGTATTGACGCCCCGTCAAATAACCTTCGTACGCGCCTTCCCCCTTCGACGGGCCGCCGTTACCGTCCCACCCGATCCCGGCCAAACAGTTGTTTGGCCGGACGGCGACAGGTACGGAAAGGCGGCCCGATGCGCAGCACTCGCACCCGTACGGCGGCCACGGTCGCGGTCCTCACGCTCGTCCTCGGCACCGCGCCGGCGGTGACGGCGCACGCCGCGCCGACGGCGCCCCGGCCCTCGTACACGCACCCCCTCACCTCCGAAACGCCCCGGCAGATCCCGCTCCAGGGGGCGGTGAACGTCCGTGACGTGGGCGGCTACCGCACCTATGACGGCGAGCGGGTGCGGCACGGCCGGGTCTTCCGCGCGGACGCGCTCAGCAAGCTCACGGACGGGGACGTCGCGACGCTGGCCGGGCTCCGGCTGCGGAAGGTCGTGGACTTCCGGGTCGCGGAGGAGGTCCGGTACGACGGGCCGGACCGGCTGCCCGCCGGGCTGGTCGCGACCGCGCGGCCCGTCACCGACAACGGCCTGTTCCGGCAGCTCATGACCGTGATCGGCTCCCGGGATCCGGTCAGGCAGGAGGAGATGCTCGGCGGCGGGAGGGCCGAGGCGTTCATGCGGGACGTCTACCGCACGTTCGTCACGGACGCGACGGACCGCGCGCAGTTCGGCGCGACGCTGCGCGACATCGCGGGCGGCGGCGCGGCCGCGCCCCTGCTCTACCACTGCACGTCGGGCAAGGACCGCACGGGCTGGACGACGTACGTCCTGCTGCGCGCCGTGGGGGTGCCCGAACGCACCGCGGTGAACGACTACTTGGCGTCCAACACCTTCCGCGCCGCGTACGACGCGAGGCTGCGCGAGACGCTTCGGCAGACCGGCATGATGCAGAACCCGGACCTGCTCGTCCCGCTCCAGGAGGTCCGCACCGGCTATCTGGACGCGGCGCTCGCCGAGGTGACACGGCAGTACGGGAGCTTCGGCGGCTATCTGACGAAGGGCCTCGGCCTGGACGCGGGGACGCTGGTCACGTTGCGCCGGGCGATGGTCGACTGAGCCGTGGGAGCTGGGGAGCCGCGGTGCGGGGTGCGACGATGCCGCGCTCGCGTGCCGCGGCCAGCCACTGGGGGAACTCGGCGACGAGGTGGTCGTACAGGAAGTCGTCCGAGGCGGCGGCCGGGTCCTTGCCGAGGTGGAAGAACCCGGCGTTGTCGACGACGCGGCGCCCGGGCACGGGCAGTTCGTCGAGCCTGCGCAGATAGTCGAACTGCCTGCTCGCGGGGTCGCCGAAGCCGATGAACTGCCAGAACAGCGGCAGCTTCGCCGCCTTGCACAGGTAGCGCTCGGCGGCGGCCCTGTTCAGCGGGCCGCCGTCGGTCTGGAAGACCACCAGGGCGGGGGCGGTCGCGCCGCATTCCAGGTAGTGGTCGATGACGGCGTCCATGGCGGCGTGGTAGTTCGTGCGCCCCATGTGCCCGAGCCCGGCGACGATCTCCCCGATGCGGCCCTGGTGGCCGGTCAGTTCGACGTCGACGACCGCGTCCACGTCGGTGGAGAAGAAGACGGCCGGTACGACGCCGTCGTCGTCCAGGTGCGCGGAGAGGCCGAGCACGCGGTCGGCGAGCGCCTGCACGCTGCCGTCGTCGAAGTACGGCCGCATCGAGCCGGAGTGGTCGACGACCAGATACACGGCGGCGCGCTCGCCCTCCAGGCCGTGGGCCCGCAGCCGCTCCCCCGCCGTCTTGTAGAGACTGACGAGGCCGGGCGCCACGGCCCGCACCTTGTCGAGACTGATCGCCGCGCCCATGGCACCAGCGTACGGGCCGGGCGGCGCGCCCCGGTCAGCCTTCGAGGAAGTCGAGGGCCAGGCGCAGGAACTCCGTCTCCCGCTCCACGTACGCCAGATGGCCGCAGCGCGGGAACACGTGCAGGCGGGCGTCCGGCATCGCCTTGAGTGCGACGAACGCTCCGTCGACGGGGTTGACCCGGTCCTCCCTGCCCCAGGTGAGGAGCGTCGGCCGGGTGATCCGGTGCGCCTCGCGCCACAGCATGGACCCTTCGGGCCACTTGGCGAAGGCCGCCCCGAGCCGCTGGGCGCCGAGACGGGAGCCGGGGTCGAGGGCCTGCGCGTACCGCTCCTCCACGAGGGCGTCCGTCACCAGGGACGGGTCGTGGACGAGGGAGGTCAGGAAGGCGCGCACGTGCTCGCGGGTCGGGTCGGGGGCGACGCTGAACTCGATGAGGCGCTTGACGCCTTCGGTGGGTTCGGCGGTGAAGAGGTTGAGCGAGAGTCCCGCGGGGGCCGTGAGCAGCAGTCGGTCGACCTTGTCCGGGTGGTCGAGCGCCAGGCGCACGCACACGCCACCGCCGAGCGACACGCCCGCGAAGTGCGCCTTCTCCACTCCCAGCTCGTCCAGGAGCCCGGCCACGGCGTCCGCGGCGAACGAGAACACGTCCTTGTCCAACTCGGGCTTGTCCGACCGCCCGAACCCCGGCAGATCGACGAGCAGCGTCCGAAACCGCCCGGCGAGGGCCCCCACCACGTCCCCGAACGCCGACCACGCACTGGCCCCCGGCCCACCCCCGTGCAACATCACCAGCACAGGCGCGTCCGGCTCCCCCACCTCGTGAAAGTGCAGCGCAACCCCCGCCCCACGCCCCCACCTCGAGGTCCCCTCACAGCTCAAACCCACACCAGCCTCCACACACACCCCACGACCACCGTCACCCCATGCTCCCTCACCCACCACCGCCCTTGCCCACCCACCCCGGAGCCCCGAAGGGAGAAGGGGCAGGTGGGCGAGGAAAAGCCCGTCCGGCGCCTGAGGACGAGCGCGCAGCGCGACCGGCCCCCGCCCCGGCCAACGAGCAGACACGACCCACCCCTTCACCGCGCCCGCCCCGGGCAACGTACAGACGAACCCCCCGGCTAGGAGGGCCGGTCCTCGAAGGCCGGGAGCGCGAAGATCCTGACCTTCGCCTCGTCGTCCATCAGCTCCACGAGCGGCAGCACCAAGTCCCAGAGGTCCCGCTTCCCGACCTCGCGCACAAGCGCGTCGAGCTCCGCGTCGGAGAGCGCGGCGGCCCGCGAGGCGACCACCCGCCGGGAGTCCTCGGGCAGCACCTCGACCAGGGGCAGGAACTCCCCCCACAGCCCGGTGGCCACGACGGCGGGGACGACCCCGCCGAGGACATCGGCGTCCCGCAGCGCCGGCAGCCCCGCCACCGTACGCAACTCCTCCTCACCGAGCAGCGCGACCAACGGAAGCAGCGACTCCCAGAGCCCCTGACCGGCCACGGTCACCACGAGCGGGTCGAGCCGTTCGGGCGGCTGCGCGGCGGCGAGGGAGGCGATCCGCCCGCGCTGCTCGCCGGTCACCATCCCGGCCACGGCGAGCGCCTCGGGCCACAGCCCGTCGGCGGCGGCCGTCCCGATGACGGCGGCGAGCCGCTCCGCACCCATCAACTCGACGATGTGCCCGAGCCGTTCGGGCACATCGATGAGGAAGCCGGTGCGCAGCACCACCGCGTCGGCGACCTGCGGCAGGATCCGCCGCAGCGCGCTGTCGCGCAGATGGCCGACGAACCGCCCCATCGTGATGTGGTCCTCGCGCTCGGCGAGGGCGACGGCGATGCGGACGAGCAGGTTCTCGTCGAGGCGGTCGACGATGCCGCTGATGCGCCGCGGGTCGAGGTGCGCGCAGGACTCGGCGGTGAAGGAGACGGGCAGCTTCTCGATGATGTCGGCGGCGCGGCCGGGTTCGAGGCGCCCGGCGACGGCGGCGGCGAGCCGGGGCCCGAGCGCCTTCTGGGAGATGGCGGCGGCGACCCCGGCGGGCACGAGCTTGGTCGCGGAGGCGATGCGGTCGAGCATGTCGGGCGCCCGGTCGTGGAGCGTCGCGACGCAGTCGGCGCGGAAGCGGTGCACGTCCTCGGCGGGCAGTTCCGCGAGGAACGCGAGCGCGTCGGGCTCGACGTCGAGGAGGCGGGCGGTCTTCAGGGCCTCGGCCCTGCCGCGCAGCTTGTCCATGGTGTCCTCGCCCCCGGCCTACCGGAACAGAATCCGGCGTACGGGCCCGCGGGCCAGCGCGGGCACCAGCTTCAGGGCCTCCTCGGCCGCCTGGTTCAGGCCGGACGCCCGGCTCTCGCGCTCGCGGCGCAGCGCGTCGGCGAGCGACGCGAGCCGCTCGGGCGGCAGCCCGGCGAAGGACGCCGGGGGCCCGACTCCCAGCTCCGCCGTCAGTTTCTCCAGTGCTTCGGTGCTCACGGGACCTCCTGGAGGGTGCGCCGGTCTTCAAGGACCCGAGAGTGGAGCGGAATTGAATAATAGTCAATAGCGCGGGCGGAGCGGTGCGCCAGCGCAAACGGAAGGGGGTGCGGGGAGGGCCGCCGTGTCCCGGCGACCCTCCCCGCACCCTCGCGCAGGTCAGCCCTTGACGGCCCCCGCCGCCAGACCCGAGCCGAGCCTGCGGTGGACGACGACGAAGAAGAGCATGACGGGCACCGTGACCAGCGTGGAGCTGGCCATCACGGGACCCCAGGACGTGGTGTTCTCGCCGAAGAACTGGAAGATGCCCACGGCCGCCGTGTACTTGTCGCTGCCCTTCATGAAGGTGTACGCGAACACGAACTCGTTCCACGCCGTGATGAAGGCGAAGATCGAGGTGGCGACGAGCCCCGGCGCGACCAGCGGAAGCAGCACCGACCAGAACATCCGGAACCAGGAGGCTCCGTCGATGTACGCGGCCTCCTCGACCTCCTTGGGCACGGCCGCCACGAACCCGCGCAGGGTCCAGATGGCGAACGGCAGCGACAGGGCGATGTAGACGATCGACAGGCCGAGCAGCGAGTTGAGCATCTCGTAGTCCCGCATCTGGATGAACAGCGGGATGACGAGGGCCTCCAGCGGCACCATCTGCACGATCAGGATCATGATCAGCACGGAGGTGCGGAACTTGAACTTGAAGCGGGCCACCGCGATCGCCGCGAACAGCGAGAGCAGCGCCGCCGCCAGGATCGTGGAGATCCCGACGATCGCCGAGTTCAGCAGGTACTGCCCGAAGTTGCCCCGGTCGAAGACGAAGTCGAAGTGCTCGAAGCTGATGCCGCTCGGCAGCAGGTCCGAGCCGCGGGTGAGCGCCTTCGGGTCGAGGGCGGTGGAGACCATCCAGTAGACCGGGAAGAGCGTGAAGACCAGCAGGGCCGCCACGGACAGCGGCAGGCCGATGCGCGCGGCGAGCGAGGTACGGCGGGTGCTCACAGGTCCTCATCCCCCTGCCGGAACAGCGTCCGGATGTAGACGACGGTGATGGCGAGCAGCAGCAGCGTCAGGAGGACGGCGGCCGCGGCGCCCGCACCGTAGTCGTTCTTGGCGAACGCCTCGATGTAGGAGTACACGCCGAGGTTGTACACGTCCGGGTTCTCGCCGCCGCCTCCCGGCATCAGGAAGATCTGCGTGAAGACCTTGAAGTCCCAGATGGTGGAGAGGATGGTCACCACCAGGAAGACGGGCTTGATGGTCGGCACGGTGATCTTCCAGAACCGCTGCCAGGCGTTGGCGCCGTCGATCTCCCCGGCCTCGTACAGCTCCTTGGGGATCGTCAGGAGCCCCGCGAGGACGGTGATCGCCACGAACGGGAAGCCGTGGTGCACGACGTTGATGGTGGCGATGGCGTAGAACGGCAGCCGTTCGGTGAACCAGTTGGTGGTCTCGGCGTCGATCAGGCCCATGGAGTCGGCGAGTTGACTGACCATGCCGTCCTCGGGCGAGAACAGCCAGATCCAGACGTACGTCCCGGTCACCGCGGGCATCGCCCAGGCGGCCAGGATCGACACCGAGCAGATCAGCTTCCAGGTCGGGCCGAGGCGGTTGAGGAGCAGCGCCACGGCTGTGCCGAGGGCGACGGTCAGACCGACACAGGCGAACGCGAAGAAGACCGTGTTCGGCAGGACCGTCTTCCACAGCAGATCGCCGGTCAGCAGGTCCGTGTAGTTGTCGAAGCCGGTGTACGTGCCCTTGCCGCCGCCGAATTTCACGACGTAGTCCTGCAGCGACAGCTTGCCGACCTGGATCAGCGGCCACAGGAGCAGGCCGATGAGCACGATCAGTGCGGGCGCGAGGAGCAGCCAGGGGCGGGTGAGGGTGGTGAGCTTCTTGCGGCGGCGCGCGCGCTCACCGTCGTCGGACGGGTGGGAGCGAAGGCTCGAAGAGCTGGACGAACCGTCCTTCGAGCCGTCGCTGACGAGCATGTCTTTCACTTTGTTACTCGTCCCTGTGTGCCTACTTGTCGTCGGCGAAGATCTTGTCCATGTCCTTGGCCGCCTTGTCCGCGGCCTCCTTCACGGACGACTTGCCCGTGATGATCGACTGCACCATGCCGGTCACGACCTTCGACGCCTGGATCTCGCCGTACGCCTTGGTCTTGGGCACCGTGGCGCCGGCCTCGATCATCTGCTTCGCGAACGGCTCGACCAGCGGGTCCTTCTGGGCCTCGATCTTCTTCAGCTCGGAGTTCTGGCCGGGGAAGTAGTTGGTCTGCTTGGCCCACTTCGCGGCGAACTCACCGGTCGTCATGAGCTTGACCAGCTCCCAGGCGAGTTCCTTCTTGTCCGTGTTGAACGCGGACAGGTAGGAGCCGCCGAGGAACGACTTGCTCATGCCGCCGGTCGGGCCCGGGATCGGGACCGCGCCGAGCTTGCCCTTGAGCTTGGGGTTCGCGTCCGTGATGGCCTTCGGCGTCCAGTTGCCGCCGATCGCCATGGCGATCTGGCTCTTGTTCCAGGCGTCGCCGACCTCCTTCTCGGTCCAGGTGTTCACCTTGGCCGGGGAGACCTTGTCCTTGGTGGCGAGGCCCGTGTAGAACTCAAGGCCCTTGATCGCCTGGGGCGAGTTGATCGCGGACTTCCACTGGTCGCCGTCCTGAGTGGCGAGTTCACCGCCCGCGCCCCAGATGAAGGGGGTCGCGAACATCTCCGCGCCGCCCGCCACCGGGAACGGGATCAGGTCCGGCTCCTTCTCCTTCAGCGTCTTCGCCGTGGCCTGGAGTTCCTTCCAGGTCGTCGGCGGCTTCAGCTTGTGCTTCTCGAAGATGTCCTTGCGGTAGACGATGGAGCGCACGCCCGCGTACCACGGCATGCCGTACTGCTTGCCGTCCAGCGTGCCCGCGTCCTTCAGGCCCTCGACCAGGTCGTCGGCCAGGCCGGACTTCTTCACGTCGTCGGTGACGTCGACGAGCGCGTCGGTCTCGGCGAACTGCGGCACCCAGGTGGTGCCGACCTCGGCGACGTCGGGGACCTGGTCCTCGCCGCCCTCGATCGCGGTCGTGAACTTCTTCTGGGCGGTCGCCCACTGCTGGTACTCGACCTTGATCTTGGCGCCGGTCTTCTTTTCGAAGGCCGCGCCGACCTCCTTGAAGAAGGGCCGGGGATCGGGGTTGGTGCCCTCCATGATCCACACGGTGAGCGTCTTGCCCTTGCCCTCGACCTTGCCGCCGTCGCCGCTGTCGCCGCCGTCATCGCCACCGCACGCGGTCGCGGTCAGACCGAGCGTCAGGGCGATACAACCTGCCGCGATGACACGTCGCTTCATGCCGGCCCCCTTCAGGTTCCTTTGGTGAGAGCGATTCTGGTCACACAGAGTGTGGGCGGTCTAGACCCTTTCGGCGAAGCGGCCGAACCGTAATCACCGTTGCGCGGTGCGCTACGGCTTGCAATCGTCGTTGCGCATCACGCAATGACGGTGTACGTGCCGGGCGCCGGGCGCACGAAAAACGCGACGCCCACCCAGTGTCCGGTCGGGGACAGGGCAGGCGTCGCGCCAGTTCCGTACGCCGTTGTACGGGACGTATGAGGGGGCCGTACGGATTACACCGTCAGCGCCCGGTCGGTCGGGCGAATGGGCGAGGGAAGATCACTCGCACCGGTGAGGAAGCGGTCGACGCCGCGGGCGGCCGAGCGCCCCTCGGCGATCGCCCACACGATGAGCGACTGGCCGCGCCCGGCGTCTCCGGCGACGAACACACCGGGGACGTTGGTCTGGAACTCGCCGTCCCTGGC
The DNA here is from genome assembly GCF_055594065.1 of Streptomyces sp. NPDC040610. Lineage (NCBI taxonomy): Bacteria > Bacillati > Actinomycetota > Actinomycetes > Kitasatosporales > Streptomycetaceae > Streptomyces > Streptomyces sp. NPDC040610. Next base: position 114,340 of record NZ_JBVIXA010000011.1, read on the forward strand.
GACGTTCCCGCGCGCGTCCAGGTCGAGCCCGAACTGCTCCACCATGCCGTTCTCCCGGTCCGTGCCGGTGAAGCCCATGGCCAGCGTGACGAGCTGGGCGGGGATGCGCCGCTCCGTGCCCGGCTTCTGGTTGAGCTTGCCGTCCACGAACTCGACCTCGACCAGGTGCAGGAACTGCACGTTCCCCTCCTCGTCGCCCTCGAAGTGGGTGGTCGAGACGGAGTAGACGCGCTCGCCGCCCTCCTCGTGGGCCGAGGTGACCTTGTAGAGCATGGGGAAGGTCGGCCAGGGCTGCCCGGCGGAGCGCTCGTCGCCCGGCCGGGGCATGATCTCCAGCTGGGTGACGGAGGCCGCGCCCTGCCGGTGGGCGGTGCCCACGCAGTCCGCGCCGGTGTCGCCGCCGCCGATGACGACGACGTGCTTGCCCTCGGCGGAGACGGGCGTGGTGACGTAGTCGCCCTCCTGCACCTTGTTCGCCAGGGGGAGGTACTCCATCGCCTGGTAGACGCCCTTCAACTCCCGCCCGGGGACAGGGAGATCACGGGCGGTCGTCGCACCCGCCGCGATGACCACGGCGTCGTACCTCTTGCGCAGCTTCGCCGCGTCGATGTCGCGGCCGATCTCCACGCCGGTGCGGAACTTGGTGCCCTCCGCGCGCATCTGCTCGATGCGGCGGTTGATGTGCCGCTTCTCCATCTTGAACTCGGGGATGCCGTAGCGGAGCAGGCCGCCGATGCGGTCGGCGCGCTCGTACACGGCGACGGTGTGTCCGGCGCGCGTGAGCTGCTGGGCGGCGGCGAGGCCCGCCGGGCCCGAGCCGATCACGGCGACGGTCTTGCCGGACAGGCGCTCGGGCGCCTGCGGCGCCACGTCACCGGTCTCCCACGCCTTGTCGATGATGGAGACTTCGACGTTCTTGATGGTGACGGCGGGCTGGTTGATGCCGAGGACGCAGGCCGCCTCGCAGGGTGCGGGGCACAGCCGCCCGGTGAACTCCGGGAAGTTGTTCGTGGCGTGCAGCCGCTCCTGGGCCGCCGACCAGTCCTCGCGGTAGGCGTAGTCGTTCCACTCGGGGATGAGGTTCCCGAGCGGACAGCCGTTGTGGCAGAACGGGATGCCGCAGTCCATGCAGCGCGAGGCCTGCTTGGAGATGATCGGGAGCAGCGAGCCGGGGACGTAGACCTCGTTCCAGTCGCGCAGCCGCTCGCCGACCGGGCGGGTCTCGGCGACCTCGCGGCCGTGGTTCAAAAAGCCCTTGGGATCAGCCATTGGTCGCCGCCTCCATCATCTTCTCGGTGATCTCGGACTCGGAGAGTCCGGCTCGCTCGGCGGCGTCCTTGGCGGCGAGCACTGCCTTGTACGTGCTGGGGATGATCCTGCTGAAGCGGGTCACGGACGTGTCCCAGTCCGCGAGCAGCTTCTCGGCGACGGTGGAGCCCGTCTCCTCCTGGTGGCGGCGCACGACGTCGTGCAGCCACTGCTTGTCGGTGTCGTCGAGGGGCTCGACGGCCGCCAGGTTCCCGGCGTTGACGTTGTCGGGGTCCAGGTCGATGACGTACGCGATGCCGCCCGACATGCCGGCCGCGAAGTTGCGCCCGGTCTCGCCGAGGACGACCGCGTGGCCGCCGGTCATGTACTCGCAGCCGTGGTCGCCCACGCCCTCGGACACCACGAGCGCGCCGGAGTTGCGCACGCAGAACCGCTCGCCGGTGCGGCCGCGCAGGAACAGCTCGCCGCCGGTCGCGCCGTAGCCGATGGTGTTGCCCGCGATGGTGGAGTACTCGGCGAGGTGGTCGGCGCCGCGGTCGGGGCGGACCACGATCCGGCCGCCGGAGAGTCCCTTGCCGACGTAGTCGTTGGCGTCGCCCTCCAGGCGCAGGGTGATGCCGCGCGGCACGAAGGCGCCGAAGGACTGGCCCGCGGAGCCGGTGAAGGTGATGTCGATGGTGTCGTCGGGCAGGCCCGCGCCGCCGAACTTCTTCGTCACCTCGTGGCCGAGCATGGTGCCGACCGTGCGGTTGATGTTGCGGATCGCGACCTGGGCGCGGACCGGCTGGGCGTCCGCCTGGGAGTCGGCCGCGAGGGCGTCCGCCGCGAGCTTGATCAGCTCGTTGTCGAGGGCCTTCGCCAGGCCGTGGTCCTGGGCGACGACGCGGTGGCGCACGGCGCCGCCGGGCAGGTCCGGGACGTGGAACAGCGGCTCCAGGTCCAGGCCCTGGGCCTTCCAGTGGTTCACGGCCCGCTCGGTGTCGAGGAGTTCGGCGTGGCCGACGGCCTCCTCGATGGAGCGGAAGCCGAGCTCGGCGAGGAGCTCGCGGACCTCCTGCGCGATGAACTCGAAGAAGTTGACGACGTACTCGGCCTTGCCGCTGAAGCGCTCGCGCAGCGTCGGGTTCTGCGTGGCGATGCCGACCGGGCAGGTGTCCAGGTGGCAGACGCGCATCATGACGCAGCCGGACACGACCAGCGGGGCGGTCGCGAAGCCGAACTCCTCGGCGCCGAGGAGCGCGGCGATGAGCACGTCACGGCCGGTCTTCAGCTGGCCGTCGGTCTGCACGACGATGCGGTCGCGCAGGCCGTTGAGCAGCAGGGTCTGCTGGGTCTCGGCGAGGCCGAGCTCCCAAGGCCCGCCGGCGTGCTTGAGCGAGGTGAGCGGGGAGGCGCCCGTTCCGCCGTCGTGGCCGGAGATGAGGACCACGTCCGCGTGCGCCTTGGAGACACCCGCGGCGACGGTGCCGACGCCGACCTCGGAGACCAGCTTCACGTGGATGCGGGCCTGCGGGTTGGCGTTCTTCAGGTCGTGGATGAGCTGGGCGAGGTCCTCGATGGAGTAGATGTCGTGGTGCGGCGGCGGGGAGATGAGCCCCACGCCCGGCGTCGAGTGCCGGGTCTTGGCCACCCACGGGTAGACCTTGTGGCCGGGCAGCTGGCCGCCCTCGCCGGGCTTGGCGCCCTGGGCCATCTTGATCTGGATGTCGTCGGCGTTGACCAGGTATTCGCTGGTCACGCCGAAGCGGCCGGAGGCGACCTGCTTGATGGACGAGCGGCGCGCCGGGTCGTACAGGCGGTCGGCGTCCTCGCCGCCCTCACCGGTGTTGGACTTGCCGCCCAGCTGGTTCATGGCGATGGCGAGGGTCTCGTGCGCCTCGCGGGAGATCGATCCGTACGACATGGCGCCCGTGGAGAAGCGCTTGACGATCTCGGAGACCGGCTCGACCTCGTCCACGGGGATCGGCGAGCGGCCCTCGCTCTTGAAGCCGAACAGGCCGCGGAGCGTCATCAGGCGCTCGGACTGCTCGTTCACGCGGTCCGTGTACTGCTTGAAGATGTCGTAGCGGCGGCTGCGCGTGGAGTGCTGGAGGCGGAAGACCGTGTCCGGGTCGAAGAGGTGCGGCTCGCCCTCGCGGCGCCACTGGTACTCGCCCCCTATGTCCAGGGCACGGTGCGCGGACGGCACGCCGGAGGCCGGGTAGGCCTTGGCGTGGCGGGCGGCGACCTCCTTGGCGACGACGTCGATGCCGACGCCGCCGATCTTGGACGCGGTGCCGTTGAAGTACTTCTCGACGAAGGCCTGCTCCAGGCCGACGGCCTCGAAGACCTGCGCGCCGCGGTAGGAGGCGACGGTGGAGATGCCCATCTTGGACATCACCTTCAGGACGCCCTTGCCGAGGGCGTAGATGAGGTTGCGGATGGCCTGCTCGGCCTCGATGCCGGGCAGGAACGTGCCCGCGCGGACCAGGTCCTCGACGGACTCCATCGCCAGGTACGGATTGACGGCCGCGGCGCCGAAGCCGATGAGCAGCGCGACGTGGTGCACCTCGCGCACGTCGCCCGCCTCGACCAGCAGGCCCACCTGGGTGCGCTGCTTGGTGCGGATGAGGTGGTGGTGGACGGCCGCGGTGAGGAGGAGCGAGGGGATCGGGGCGTGCTCGGCGTCGGAGTGCCGGTCGGAGAGCACGATCAGGCGGGCGCCGGCCTCGATGGCGGCGTCGGCCTCGGCGCAGATCTCCTCGATGCGGGCGGTCAGGGCGTCACCGCCACCGCCGACCCGGTACAGGCCGGAGAGCGTCGCGGCCTTCATGCCGGGCATGTCGCCGTCGGCGTTGATGTGGATGAGCTTGGCCAGCTCGTCGTTGTCGATCACCGGGAAGGGCAGGGTGACGCTGCGGCAGGAGGCCGCGGTGGGGTCGAGGAGGTTGCCCTGCGGGCCGAGCGAGGAGCGCAGGCTCGTCACCAGCTCCTCGCGGATGGCGTCCAGCGGCGGGTTGGTGACCTGCGCGAACAGCTGGGTGAAGTAGTCGAAGATCAGCCGCGGGCGCGCGGAGAGCGCGGCGATCGGGGTGTCCGTGCCCATCGAGCCGATCGGCTCGGCCCCGGCCTTGGCCATCGGCGCGAGCAGGATGCGCAGCTCCTCCTCGGTGTAGCCGAAGGTCTGCTGGCGGCGCGTGACGGAGGCGTGCGTGTGCACGATGTGCTCGCGCTCGGGCAGGTCGGACAGCTCGATCTCGCCGGCCTCCAGCCACTCCGCGTACGGCTTCTCGGCGGCGAGGGCGGCCTTGATCTCGTCGTCCTCGACGATGCGGTGCTCGGCGGTGTCGACGAGGAACATCCGGCCGGGCTGCAGGCGGCCCTTGCGGACGACCTTGGCCGGGTCGATGTCGAGGACGCCGACCTCGGAGCCGAGGACGACCAGGCCGTCGTCGGTGACCCAGTAGCGGCCCGGGCGCAGGCCGTTGCGGTCCAGGACCGCGCCGACCTGGGTGCCGTCGGTGAAGGTGACGCAGGCCGGGCCGTCCCAGGGCTCCATCATCGTGGCGTGGAACTGGTAGAAGGCGCGGCGGTCCTGGTCCATGGAGGCGTGGTTCTCCCAGGCCTCCGGGATCATCATCAGGACCGAGTGCGGCAGCGAGCGGCCACCGAGGTGCAGGAGTTCGAGGACCTCGTCGAAGGACGCGGAGTCGGAGGCGTCCGGCGTACAGACCGGGAAGGTCCGCTCCAGCTTCTCCTGGCTCCCGAACACCTCGCCGACCAGCTGCGACTCCCGGGCCCGCATCCAGTTGCGGTTGCCCTGCACGGTGTTGATCTCGCCGTTGTGGGCGACGAACCGGTACGGGTGCGCGAGCGGCCAGCTCGGGAAGGTGTTCGTGGAGAAGCGCGAGTGGACCAGGGCGACGGCCGTGGCGAAGCGGCGGTCGGACAGGTCCGGGAAGAAGGGTTCGAGCTGGCCGGTGGTCAGCATGCCCTTGTAGACGATCGTGCGGGCCGACAGCGACGGGAAGTAGGTGGCCGCCTCGCGTTCGGCGCGCTTGCGCAGCACGAAGGCCTTGCGGTCGAGGACGAGCCCGCTGCTCTCGCTGTCGGCGACGAACAGCTGGCGGAAGACCGGCATCGTCGAGCGGGCGGTGGCGCCGAGCAGCGTCGGGGCGACGGGGACCTCGCGCCAGCCGAGCACGGTCAGGCCCTCTTCGGCGGCGATCGTCTCGATCCGTGAGACGGATTCGTCGGCGGACTCCTGCGGCAGGAAGGCGATGCCGACGGCGTACGCACCCGTCTCGGGGAGGCTGAAACCGGCCACTTCGCGCAGGAACGCGTCCGGGACCTGGAGCAGGATGCCGGCGCCGTCGCCGGAGTCGGGCTCGGAGCCGGTGGCGCCGCGGTGTTCGAGATTGCGCAGTACGGTCAGCGCCTGCTCGACGAGCTCATGGCTCGCCTCACCGGTGAGGGTGGCCACGAACCCGACACCGCAGGCGTCGTGCTCATTACGGGGGTCGTACATCCCTTGCGGGGCGGGGCGACCGTCCATGGGCGACCAGGCGTCGGAACGCATCGGCACTCCCGTCGTCGTGATGGGGGCGACCTCCCGGGCGACTGGGGCTCCGGGGGCGCGAGCGGCGATAGGGACGACGTTGGCCCTGGCTAAATTTCGTGCAGGTTACATGATGGCCCGCTTCTCGAAAAGCGGATACTTCATTCCAACATGTGGACGCGCTCTGGGGGGTCGAGAGCGGCGGAGAAGGGACCGGAAGCGGACAGATCGGTGACCGCGGGCCCGGAGCGCCAGGGGCCTCATTGCCCGCAGCGCTTACGGCTCATGCCCAGCGGTCAAGGAATCGAAACCGCACGGTAACGACTACTTATGCAGAATCCTGCATACACCTGCACGGCCGCCTATCCTACGGCCGTCCCGAACAGACTGCCCAGGGCGTACGTCACACCCGCCGCGGCCCCACCGAGAGCGAGCTGCCGCAGTCCGCTGAACCACCAGGACCGCGCCGTCACCCGGGCCACGACCGCACCGCACGCGAAGAGCCCGATCAGCGCGAGCAGCAGCGCGGGCCACAGGGCACTGGCACCGAGCAGATACGGCAGTACGGGCAGCAGGGCTCCCAGCGCGAAGGAGCCGAACGAGGACACGGCGGCGACCAGCGGCGAAGGCAGGTCGCCCGGGTCGATGCCCAGCTCCTCGCGGGCGTGGATCTCCAGGGCCTGCTCGGGGTCCTTGGACAGCTGCCGGGCGACCTCACCGGCCAGCTCGGGCTCGACGCCGCGCGACACGTACAGCGCGGCCAGCTCCCGCTCCTCGTCCTTGGGGTGCTTGCGCAACTCCCGGCGCTCCACGTCCAGTTCGGCCTGGACCAGCTCGCGCTGCGAGGCGACGGAGGTGTACTCGCCCGCGGCCATCGAGAACGCGCCGGCCGCGAGCCCCGCGAGGCCGGTGATGACGATGGTCTCGCGCGACACGGCCCCGCCCGCGACACCGGTCATCAGGGCGAGGTTGGACACGAGGCCGTCCATGGCGCCGAAGACGGCGGGGCGCAGCCAGCCGCCGTTGACGTCACGGTGGGTGTGGTTGTCCCGGTGCGCCTCGTGCAGCGGGGCCTCGGTCTCGATGATCGCCATGACAGTCAGCTGTTCCTCTCCCACTCGGACGGGGGTACACGCACACGGACGGGGGCACACGTCACCCCGGTACAGAGCGCTCCGGCCCCGGTCCCTCCCCCTCGGACACCCTCGAAAGTACGCGCGAAAAATCTTGCCCGCCAGCAAGGAAGGCCGTACTTACCTGCGAAAACGCGCCTCGACGCCCCTTCGCGCGGGCCACCGCACGGGCCCCCGCCGAGCCGAAGGGGTGACGCTGAGCGCACGGATGCTCACATGAGTGCCGTCGCGTGGCAGGGATGGTCCAACGCACTGCAACCCGGCAGTCGGCGTGACAGGGAGGCACGGCATTGGCATCCGTCGCATGTGTTCCCTCGGTCCCGGCGCCCGGTGACGCCGGCGGACTCCGTGAGCGGGCCCGCGGGGCGATGCTCGGCCTCGCCGTCGGCGACGCGCTCGGCGCGCCCGCGGAGAACATGAAGCCCTCCGAGATCCGCCGCCGCTGGGGCCGCATCACGGGGTACGTCGTCGAGCATCCGGCGGGCACCGACGACACCGAGTACGCCATCTTCTCCGGCCTCCTTCTCGCCCGGCACGGCTCCGCGCTCACCGTCGCGCACGTCGAGGCGGCCTGGCACCAGTGGATCGCCGACCTGGACGAAGGCCCGTTCCGCGGCGCGGGGTTCAGCGAACGCGGCACCCTGGAGAACCTGCGCCGGGGCCTCGCCGCGCCCATCTCCGCCCAGCACCGGCACGCCTGGAGCGACGGCCTGGCGATGCGCGCCGCGCCCTTCGGCGTCTTCGCCGCGGGCGCCCCCGCCGAGGCGGCCCGCCTCGTCGCCGTCGACGGCACGGTCAGCCACGAGGGCGAGGGCATCCACGGCGGCCGGGCGGTGGCGGCGGGCGTGGCGGCGGCGATGGCGGGCGCGCCGGTGGAGTCGGTGGTCGCGGCGGCCCTTTCGGTCATCCCGGCGGACAGCTGGACCGCCCGCTCGCTGCGCCGCGCCGTGGCCGTCGCCCACCGCGGCGAACGCGCGGTCCGCTCGGCGGTCGTCATCGGCGGCTACCCGTGGACGGACCTCGCCCCCGAGGCGGTCGGCCTCGCCTTCGGCGCGTACGCGGCCGCCGGGGGCGACTTCACGACGGCCGTCCTCACGGCGGTGAACATGGGCCGCGACGCCGACACCACGGCGGCGGTCGCGGGCGCCCTCGCGGGCGCGACCTGCGGCGCGACCGCGATCCCCGCGGAGTGGTCCACCCCCATCGGCCCGGCCCTCGGCACGTGCCTGCCCTCGATGCGGGGCCATCACGTCCTGGACATCGCGGAGTTGCTCACGCCGGACGAGGAGCCCTGATGAGCCACACGTCTGCGGGCAACTGGTTCGCTCCCGCTGTGGGCAGCTGGTCCGCCGCTCCCGCTGTGGGCAGCTGGTCCGCCCAGAGGGCGGAACGGGTGGGCACAGCGGACGCCCGCAGCGCCGGGCCACCATGCACTCGCCCTGCCTCAGCCCCGGTACGGGGCACGACGGCGAGGACTCGTACCGAAGGCCTCCTCCTCGGCCTGGCCGCGGGCGACGCCGCGGGCTGGCCCGCCGCCCGCCACCGCGCGGCGCGGATGCCCACCTGGACCCGCCGCCTCACCCGCGAACTCGACACCTTCGCCGAACACAACGCGACCACCACCCTCCCCGTCCCCATCGCCCTGAACCAGCCCCCCGAACCCCTCCGCCTCGGCCCCTCCGACGACGCCGAATGGGCGGCCTTCACCGCCGAAGCGGTACTGAAGGCGACGGACGGCACCCTGGACCAGACCCTCACCAGGGACCGCCGCACCCGGGCCACCCTCGCCCTGGCCTGGAACACCCTGGCCAGCGAGGTGGCCGCGGCGGCGGACCGCGCCCCGGAGGTGGAGTCCGCCGTCCTGCCCCTGCGCGCCCGCATCTCCGTACGCGCGGGCCTCGGCAACCTGGCCGCCGGCCTGCGCCCGCCCGCCACCGGCCACGACAACCCGCACTTCTTCGACGACGCCGCCTGCGTACGCGCCTGCGTCCTCGCCCTGGTCCACCCGGGCGAGCCCGAACGGGCCGCCGACCTGGCCGAGTTCGACGCCCGCTACACCCAGGACGGCGACGGCGTGCACGGCGCCCGCGCGATGGCCGCGGCGATCGCGACCGCACTCGTGGGCGTGACCTCCGAGGAGGCCGTGGCCGCCGCCCTCGCCCAGCTGCCCGCGCACACGGAGATCGGCCGCAACGCCCGGCACGCCCTGGACCTGGCCCGCGCACAGGACCCGCACTCCGGCGACGCCACCTTCGCCCTGGTCCCGCTCCTGGAGCACCAGATCGTCGACCACGTCTACAGCTACGGCATCGCCGCCGCCGAGACCGTCCCGGTGGCCCTGGCGCTCGCCGTCGCCTCCGGGGGCCGGATCCGCGAGGCGGTACCGGCGGCCGCCTGCCTGTCCCGCGTGGCCGACTCCGCGCCCGCGCTCGCCGGTGCGCTGACCGGCGCCCTGGCCACGGCGACCGCCATCCCGTACACGTGGCGGGAGACCTGCCGCACCCTCTCCGGCTGCGCCCTGCCCCGCCTCGCGGGCACCGATCTGGTGGAGCTGGCCGGGCAGTTGGCGCGGGCACACACCGAACCACCCACCCCACAGGAGGACTCGGGACATGCCACCACTGGATCCGACATCGGGAAGCTCCCGGTCGAGCCGCCCGACGCTGACCCTCGCCGACCGCGTGACAGGAGCCCTGGTCGGCGCGGCGGTCGGTGACGCGCTCGGCGGCCCCGTCGAGGGCTACTCCCCCGACCGGATCGCGGAGCGCCACGGCGGCCGCGTCCAGGGGATCGTCGGCCCCTGGAACGGGGACGACTGGCGCACGGCCCGCCCCATCGCCCCGTACCACAAGGGCGACGGCCACATCACCGACGACACCTTGATGACCCACGCGCTGGTCCGCGTGTACGCCACGGTCCGCGACCACCTCGACGCGTACGCGATCGCCGACCACCTGGTCCCCGACCTGATCACCACCCCGCGCTGGATCCCCGAACTCGAAGCCGACGCCCTCCCCCTGCACCGCCTCTTCCTCGCCGAGAAGTGGCTCGTGGCCCGCCTCCACTACGGCCACGTGGATCCGCGCGAGGCGGGCGCGGGCAACATCGTCAACTGCGGTGCCGCGATGTACATGGCGCCGGTCGGCCTGGTCAACGCGGCGAACCCGGCGGGCGCGTACGCCGAGGCCCTGGACGTCGCGGGCGCGCACCAGTCGTCGTACGGCAGGGAGGCGGCCGGGGTGTTCGCGGCGGCCGTGGCGGCGGCCTGCGTTCCCGGCGCGACGCCCGCGTCCGTCGTCGACACCTGCCTCGCCCTGGCGAAGGACGGCACGCGCGCGGCGATCGAGGCGGTGGCCGAAGTGGCGTCCGGGTACGACGAGTTCGAGCCCGCCCTGGCCCCGCTCCGGACGGCGATCGCCCCCTTCGACACGGTCGGCCCGGAGTACCGCGCCCCGTCCCTGGGCGCCCGCCGCCCCTCCCGCCTGCACTCCATCGAGGAGTTGCCCGTCGCCCTCGCCATGTTCCTGATCGCCGACGGCGACTACCGCGGGGCCGTCCTCGGCTCGGTGAACTACGGCCGCGACTGCGACTCGACCGCCACGATGAGCGGCGCCCTCGCGGGTGCCCTGCGCGGCGCGTCCGCGGTCCCCGACGACTGGTCGACGACGGTCGCCGAGGCAAGCCGCCTCGACCTCCACACCCCCGCCGCCACCCTCACGGAAGTCACCCGGGAGATCTTTGCCAAGGACCGCGCCCGCCGCCGGGCCCACGAGTCGGCGTTCACGACCCTGACGGACACCGCCGGATGATGCGCCTGACCTGGCTGCAGCCCGAGGACCTCCTCCCGCACGAGTTCCGCCAGGCGCGGGAGGAGGGCAGAGACGTCACGGAGGCGACCGCCCGCTGGCTGGCGGCGGGCGGCCGCGCCACCCCACCCCAGTCGGGCGCGTCCCCGAACCAGGCCTCGCCGGAGCTACGCGCCCTGGCGGAGACTCTTTTGACCGAACTCACGACGGAACAGGAAGGGGAAGGGGACGGGGACGGGCACGGGGAAGACGAGACCGAACCGACCACTCTCCAGCCCGTCCGGCGCTTGAGGACGAGGCGCGAAGCGCCGATCCGGCGCAAGCCCGTCCCACCCGCACGGGACACCCACCCCATTCCAGCCCGTCCGGCGCTTGAGGACGAGCCGCGGAGCGGCGATGGCGGGGTCCAGGGGGCGCAGCCCCCGGTTACGGGAAGGGGCGGGACCGGGGAGCCCCCGGCAGGGCCCACCCACCTGCCCCGCCTCCACGCGGCCTGGCTGGGCCGAGCCGCAGGCTGCCTCCTCGGCAAGCCGGTAGAAAAGCTCCCCCTGGAAGGCATCCGCGCCCTGGCGAAAGCCACCGGCAACTGGCCCTTGGGCACCTGGTTCACCGCACAGGGAGTCCCACCCGAACTCACCACCACGTACCCCTGGAACAGACGCTCGGCCCCCACCTCCCTGGCCGAGAACATCGACGGCATGCCGGAGGACGACGACCTCAACTACCCCCTCCTGAACCTGCTCCTCCTCCAGCGCCACGGCAAGACGTTCACGACGCACGACGTGGCCACGCTCTGGCTGGAGGAGCTCCCGGCCGCGAGGACGTTCACGGCGGAACGCGTGGCGTACCGCAACCTCCTGAACGGCGTGCCGCCACCCCGCGCGGCCCGCCACCACAACCCGTTCCGCGAGTGGATCGGCGCCCTGATCCGCGCGGACGTGCACGGCTGGACGAACCCGGGCGACCCGGCGTCGGCGGCGGAGCAGGCGTACCGGGACGCGTGTCTGACGCACACGGGCAACGGCGTGTACGGGGCGATGTTCGCGGCGGCGACGATCGCGACGGCGGCGTCGGGGACGGCCGACGTGCACGCCAGCCTGGCGGCGGGCCTCGACGTGGTCCCGCCGGACTCGCGCCTCGCCGCCGCGGTGCGCCGCGGCGTCCGGCTGGCCGGGGAGCACCGGGACTTCGACGCCGTGGTGGACCGGCTGCACGCGGAGTACGGCGGGTACCACTGGGTGCACGTCGTCCCGAACGCGGCGCTGCTCGCGGCCGCCCTCACGCACGCCGACGGCGACTTCACGGCCTCGATCACGCGCGTGGTGTCGGGCGGCTGGGACACGGACTCCAACGGGGCGACGGCGGGCTCGGTCGCGGGCCTGCTGTCCGGTCGCCCGGACGCGCTCCCGGACCGCTGGACGGCCCCTCTCAAGAACCGGCTCGCGACCTCGGTCGGCGGCTTCCACGGCACCGGCTTCGACACCCTCGCGCGGCTCACCGCGCACCTGACCCCCGACCCCACCCCCCAGGAGGCACCCCGCCCATGACCCGGCCCCACATCGCCGTACTCGGCAGCACCAACATGGACCTCGTCGCGTACGTGGCCAAGGCCCCGCAGCGCGGGGAGACCGTCACCGGCCGCGAGTTCCGCACCCTCCCCGGCGGCAAGGGCGCCAACCAGGCCGTCGCCGCGGCCCGCGCGGGCGCCACCGTCGCGATGATCGGCGCGGTCGGCAACGACGGCTTCGGCACCCGACTGCGGTCCGCCCTCGACCACTCGGGCGTGGACACCGACCTGCTGCGCACGGTCGAGGGCCCGAGCGGCACGGCCCACATCGTCGTCGACGACGACGGCGGCAACGCGATCGTCGTCATCCCCGGCGCGAACGCCACGCTCACCGCGCTGTCCGCGGGCGACAAGGCCGAGATCGCCTCCGCCGCCGCGCTCCTGCTCCAGCTCGAGGTCCCGCTGGAGGGCGTGCTCGCCGCCGCCCGGACCGCCCGCGAACACGGCGTGCGCACCATCCTCACCCCGGCGCCCGCACAGCCCCTGCCGCCCGAACTCCTCGCCGCCACCGACCTGTTGCTCCCCAACGAGCACGAGGCCGCCGCCCTCACCGGCATCACCGACCCGGCCGCCGCGGCCCGAGCGCTCCTCTCCCAGGTCCCGGAGGTCGTCGTGACACTGGGCGCGGCGGGCAGCCTGTACGCGGCCCGGGGCGCCGAGCCCGTCACGGTGCCCGCGCGGCGGGTCACGGCGGTGGACACGACGGGCGCGGGCGACACCTTCGCGGGCGCGCTCGCGGTGGCGCTCTGCGAGGGCAACTCCCCTCCGGATGCCCTGAGTTGGGCATCGACGGCGTCCGCGCTCTCCGTGCAGCGAACGGGTGCGGCGACCTCCATGCCGTACCGGGCGGAGATCGACGCCGAAGCGGGAGCGAGCGCATGACCCCCGCGAGCAACGACACGCCTCCGTCAGCGCCCCCGCCCCCACCGCCGCCCCTGACAGGCCTGCGCGTCCTCGACCTGGCCACCCTCTTCGCCGGTCCCCTCGCCGCCACCCTCCTCGGCGACTTCGGCGCGGACGTCGTCAAGGTCGAGCACCCCACCCGCCCCGACCCGTCACGGGGGCACGGCCCGGCCAAGGACGGCGTCGGCCTGTGGTGGAAGCTGCTCGGCCGCAACAAGCGCACGATGACCCTCGACCTCTCCACCCCGGGCGGCCGCGCCACGCTGCTCCGCCTCGCCGCCGACGCGGACGTGATCGTGGAGAACTTCCGCCCGGGCACCCTGGAGAAGTGGGACCTCGGCTGGGCGGAGCTGAGCGCCGCGAACCCGCGCCTCGTCCTGGCCCGCGTCACCGGCTTCGGCCAGTTCGGGCCGTACGCGCGCCGCCCCGGGTTCGGCACCCTCGCGGAGGCGATGAGCGGGTTCGCCGCGGCCACCGGGGAGCCGGACGGGCCGCCGACGCTGCCGCCGTTCGGCCTCGCGGACTCCATCGCGGGCCTGACGACGGCGTACGCGGTCATGACCGCCCTGGCGGCGCGCGAGCGCACGGGCCGCGGCCAGGTCGTCGACATGGCGATCATCGAGCCGATCCTCACGGTCCTCGGCCCGGGGCCCCTCTGGTACGACCAGCTCGGCCACGTGCAGCCGCGCACCGGCAACCGCTCCGCGAACAACGCGCCCCGCAACACCTACCGCACGGCGGACGGCAAGTGGGTCGCCGTCTCCACCTCCGCCCAGTCCGTCGCCGAGCGCGTGCTGTGCCTCGTGGGCCGCCCCGACCTGGCCGCCGAGCCGTGGTTCGGCTCCGGCACGGAGCGCGCCGCCCACGCCGACGTGCTGGACGAGGCCGTCGGCGCGTGGATCGCCGACCGCACCCGCACCGAGGTGATCGAGGCGTTCGAGAAGGCGGAGGCGGCGGTGGCCCCCGTCCAGGACGTACGCGACGTCATGACCGACCCCCAGTACGCGGCCCTCGGCACCATCACCACCGTCCCGGACCCGGAGCTGGGCGACCTGCGCATGCAGAACGTGCTGTTCCGCCTCAGCGACACCCCCGGCGCGATCCGCTGGGCGGGCCGCCCGCACGGCGCGGACACGGAGGCGATCCTCACCGGTCTCGGCCTCACCGACCCCGAGATCACCGCGCTGCGCGAGGCGGGCGCGCTGTGAGACCGATCCCGCTGACCTGGCTGTACGTTCCCGGGGACCGGCCCGACGTGGTGGCGAAGGCGCTCGTGGCGGGCGCGGACGTGGTGGTGGTCGACCTGGAGGACGCGGTGGCCCCGGCCCGCAAGGAGTACGCCCGCGCGGCCACCGCGGAACTCCTCGCCGAGCCGCCGCCCCCGCCGTCACCCGGCACCGCCCGCCCTGCCGTGCAGGTCCGCGTGAACGCGCTCGGCACCCCGCTGTCCGACGCGGACCTGCGCGCCATCGCCCCGCTTCCCGGACTCGCCGGACTGCGGCTGCCCAAGGTCACCTCACCGGCCGACGTGATCCGCGCGGCGGAGCGGGCGGCGCCGCACGACGGCGGTGCGCCCGCCCTGCACGCCCTCCTGGAGTCCGCCCTCGGCATCGAGCGGGCCCACGCCATCGCCACCGCCCACCCGGCCCTGCGCGGGGTGTCCATCGGGGAGGCCGACCTCCGCGCCGACCTGGGCGTACGCGAGGACGCGGGGCTCGACTGGGCGCGCTCACGGGTGATCGTGGCCGCGCGGGCGGCGTCGCTCCCGGCGCCGCCGCAGTCCGTCCACCCCGACATCCGCGACACGGACGGCCTCGCGGCGTCCTGCGCGCACGGGCGCACCCTGGGCTTCCTGGGCCGCGCGGCGATCCACCCGCGCCAGCTCCCGGTGATCGAGCGCGCCTATCTGCCCACCGCACGGGAGGTCGAGCAGGCCGAGTCGGTCCTCAAGGCGGCGGCGTCCGAGGAGGGCGCGCTGGCCCTCCCTGACGGCCGCTTCGTGGACCGGGCGGTGGTGGAGCAGGCCCGCAGGACGCTGGCCCTGGCCGGGAGCGGGCCGTAGCGGAGCCGGTCAGCCCTTGTCGGCGGCCGCGTCCGTGGACTTCGGCTCGGACGGGGCCTTGGTCAGGGACGGGGACTTGGCGGCGCCGCCGGTCGTGGCGTCGGCGGGCTCCTTGTCGCCGACGTCGGCACCGGTGTCGGCGGCGCCGGAGCCCGCGAGCTGCTTCTCCTCGGCGGCGCCGGGCTCGACGACCTCCTCGCGGCCGGGCCGCGTCCGCGCCGACACCACGAAGTAGACGACGGCCAGGACGAAGACGAGCAGCGCCGTCCAGTTGTTCAGGCGCAGGCCGAGGACCTCGTGCGCGTCGTCGACACGCATGTACTCGATCCAGAAGCGGCCGACGCAGTACGAGGCGACGTACAGCGCGAAGGCGCGGCCGTGGCCGAGCTTGAAGCGGCGGTCGGCCCAGATGACGAGGACGGCGACGCCGATGCACCACAGCGACTCGTACAGGAACGTCGGGTGGTAGGTGCCGGGGACCCGGCCGTCCTCCGCGGACGTGATCTTCAGCGCCCACGGCACGTCGGTCTTCTTGCCGTACAGCTCCTGGTTGAACCAGTTTCCCCAGCGGCCGATGGCCTGGGCGACGGCGATGCCGGGCGCCAGCGCGTCGGCCCACGCGGGCAGCGGGATGCCCCGGCGGCGACAGCCGATCCAGGCGCCGACGGCGCCGAAGGCGATGGCGCCCCAGATGCCGAGCCCGCCCTCCCAGATCTTGAAGGCGTCCACCCAGTCACGGCCGTCGCTGAAGTACAGCTGGTAGTCCGTGATCACGTGGTAGAGGCGGCCGCCGACGAGTCCGAAGGGCACCGCCCAGACGGAGATGTCGGCCACGGTGCCGGGCCGGCCACCGCGGGCGATCCACCGCTTGTTGCCGAGCCACACGGCAACGAAGACGCCGATGATGATGCAGAACGCGTAGCCGCGCAGCGGAATCGGGCCGAGATCGACCACTCCGCGCGAGGGGCTGGGGATGTAGGCAAATTCCATGGCAGGGTCGACGCTACCGTGCCGGGCGGCGGCGACGGCAGCCAGCCCCGCAACGGGTCCATAACGGGGCCCTGACACCGGCGGGCCCGGGGCGGGGCCGACGCCCCCGTCCCCGGGCCGTGATCGCCGTCGGCCGATCCGCGGCTACTTGTTCGCCTTCTCCACCATGGCCTTGAGCTTCTGGGGGGTCAGCGGGTTCTGCTGGTCGCTGAAGATGTCCTTGCCGTCGAGCAGGACCGTGGGCGTGCCGCGGAGCTTGGCCTTCTGGAAGGCCTCGTGGGACTTGCCGACCCAGCTGTTGTGGGTGCCGTCGTTCACGCACTTCTTGAACGGGGCGGTGACGAGTCCTTCGACCTTGCCCGCGAGGTCGATCAGCTTGGCGTTGTCGGCGAAGGCGTCGTCGGGCTCCGGCGGCTGGTTCTTGAACAGCTCGTCGTGGTACGGAGCGAACTTGCCCGCGTCCTGGGCGCAGGCGGCGGCGTTGGCGGCGTGCAGGGAGCCGCTGCCGCCCATGTTGCCGTCGATGAGGGTCGCGAGGTGGTAGTTCACCTTCAGCATGCCCTTGGCGGCGAGGTCGTTGATCGTCGAGCGGTACATGTCCTCGAACTGCTTGCAGGCCGGGCAGCGGAAGTCCTCCCAGACCGTGAGCGTGGACTTCGCGCTGTCCTTGCCGAGCGGGATGGACAGCCTGCCCTCGCCGCTCGCTCCCTTCGGCACGACGACCGGACCCGCGGTGTCCTTGTCCTTCTTGTCGTCGCCCGCGTTGGCCGCGAGCACGCCGACGACCGCGGCCAGGCCGAGCACGCCGACGACGGCCGCGCCGACCAGGAGGGCGCGGCGCCGCTTGTCGCGCGCCTTCTGCCGCTCCCGCTCCACCGCGAGGCGTTCACGGGCCGATTGCTTACCTTCTCGGTTCTTCTCGCTCACATCCGGGCAAACGAACCGGGGAGGCCCGTGCGGCCTCCCCGGTCCCAGGTCCACCCTTAAGGATTACGCGTGTTCGCGTACGCCCTTCGCCAGTTCACCCGCGAGTTCGCGGACCGCGGCGAGACCGGCCGCCTCGTCGTCGGCGTCCAGCATCCGCTGGACGAACGCCGAGCCGACGATGACGCCGTCGGCGAAACCCGCGACCTCGGCGGCCTGCGCGGCGTTCGAGACGCCGAGGCCGACGCAGACCGGCAGGTCGGTGGTGGCGCGGGTGCGCTCCACCAGTTCCGCTGCCTGCGCACCCACGGACACGCGGGTGCCGGTGACGCCCATCAGTGAGGCCGCGTACACGAAGCCCGAACCGGCCGCCGTGATCGTCGCGAGCCGGGCGTCCTTGCTGCTCGGCGCGACGACGAAGACGGTGGCGAGGCCGTGCTTGGCCGCGTGCTCGCGCCACAGCGCCGACTCCTGGACCGGCAGGTCGGGCAGGATGCAGCCCGCGCCGCCCGCCTGCGCGAGCTCGGCGGTGAAGCGCTCCACGCCGTAGCGGTCGATGGGGTTCCAGTACGTCATGACGAGCACCGGCTTGCCCGTGGCGGCGTGCGCCTCGCGGACCGTGCGGAACACGTCGGCGATCTTCACGCCGCCGCGCAGGGCGATGTCGTCGGCGGTCTGGATGACCGGCCCGTCCAGGACGGGGTCGCTGTGCGGCAGGCCGACCTCGACGACGTCCGCGCCGCCGTCGAAGGCCGCCTTGATGGCCTCGATGCCGCCGTCCACGGTGGGGAAGCCCGCCGGGAGGTAGGCGATGAGGGCCGACCTGCCCTCGGCCTTGGCGGCGGCGAGGGTGTCGTTCAACAGCTGGATGTTCCCGCTCACTTGGCGTCCCCCTCGATCTCGGCGTGTGCGCCGGCCGCGTCCGCCGCGACGGCGGCGTCCGTGTCGTACAGGTCGAAGTAGCGGGCGGCGGTGTCCATGTCCTTGTCGCCGCGGCCCGACAGGTTGACGACGATCAGCCCGTCCTTGCCCAGTTCCTTGCCGATCTCCAGGGCACCCGCGAGGGCGTGTGCGCTCTCGATCGCCGGGATGATGCCCTCGGTGCGCGAGAGCAGGCGCAGGGCCTCCATCGCGGCGGCGTCGGTGACCGCGCGGTACTCGCCGCGGCCGCTGTCCTTGAGGAAGGCGTGCTCGGGGCCGATGCCCGGGTAGTCGAGTCCGGCCGAGATCGAGTACGGCTCGGTGATCTGGCCCTCCTCGTCCTGGAGGACGTAGCTGCGCGAGCCGTGCAGGATCCCCGGCTCGCCCGCCGTCAGGGTGGCCGCGTGCTCGCCGGTCTCCACGCCGTGCCCCGCGGGCTCGCAGCCGATGAGGCGTACGTCGGCGTCCGGAATGAACGCGTGGAACAGGCCGATCGCGTTGGAGCCGCCGCCGACGCAGGCCACGGCCGCGTCGGGCAGGCGCCCGGCGCGCTCCAGGATCTGCCGCCTGGCCTCGACGCCGATGACGCGGTGGAAGTCGCGGACCATGGCGGGGAAGGGGTGCGGGCCCGCCACGGTGCCGAACAGGTAGTGGGTGTGGTCGACGTTGGCCACCCAGTCGCGGAACGCCTCGTTGATCGCGTCCTTGAGCGTACGGCTGCCGGACTTCACCGCGATGACCTCGGCGCCGAGCATGCGCATCCGGGCCACGTTGAGTGCCTGGCGCTGGGTGTCGATCTCGCCCATGTAGATGGTGCACTCGAGGCCGAACAGCGCGCAGGCGGTGGCCGTCGCGACGCCGTGCTGGCCCGCGCCGGTCTCGGCGATGACGCGGGTCTTGCCCATGCGCTTGGTGAGCAGGGCCTGCCCGAGCACGTTGTTGATCTTGTGGGAGCCGGTGTGGTTCAGGTCCTCCCGCTTGAGGAACACGCGGGCGCCGCCGGCGTGTTCGGCGAACCTCGGCACCTCGGTGAGGGCGCTCGGGCGGCCCGTGTAGTTCACGAGCAGGTCGTCCAGTTCGCGGGCGAACTCCGGGTCCGCCTTCGCCTTGTCGAACTCGACGGCCACCTCGTCGACGGCGGCGACCAGCGCCTCCGGGATGAACTTGCCGCCGAACGCGCCGAAGTACCCTTCGGCGCTCGGGATCCGACCCTCCGGGTCGGGGATGAAGTACTCGCTGGGCATGTCGAACCTCGCGTGATGTGGGTGGACTGTCGGTCACCGTATGCGAGCGCCTCTGGCCGGCGGGGGCGGCAGCCGTCCCGCCGCTGCGCGGCGGGTTTCCCACTCGGCCGCACGTGCGGGTGCGGAAGCTGTCCCGCCGCTCCGCGGCGGATCGCCCCACCCGCCCACCCGTCACTCTGGGACCCGGGTGCGGGAACGGACCACCCACCCGGGGGTCCGGGGGCAGAGCCCCCGGTCTCGGGAAGGGGCGGGCTTGGGGAAGAAGAATCCGCCGCCGCGGCGAACAGCCCCGACGGCGCGTCCCGGCGGTGCCGAACGTGCCGCTAGCCGTGCCGCAGGCAAAGGCGCGCGTCGTCGCGCGAGCGCCATCGCATGCCGTTCACCTGGCCGGGCTCGTCCCCGATGACGTACCGCACCCGCCGCCCGTGCACGCGCCGCGCGGGCGCCCTGCACCCCCGCGGCCGACAGCCGCGGGCAAGGCGGGCGTACGGGTCACGGGCGCCCGAGAGGCCCGCGGGCCCCGGGGGGACCGAAAGACCCACCGGCGCCGCCGACCGCACGCACGCGCGACCGCCGTCCGGGCGCGGGCCCGGACGGTCGGCGGCGGCGAAGAGGTCGGCGGGCATGGGGGCGGGTCAGCTCCTGCCGTGCCGGAGGGCCGGGTGGGCCCCGGCGGCGACGAGGTCGGACACCGCGCCCCGCGGGTCCCTGCCGGTGACGAGGGACTCGCCGACGAGCACGGCGTCAGCGCCCGCGTTGGCGTAGGCGATGAGGTCGTGCGGCCCGCGCACCCCGGACTCGGCGATCTTCACGACGGAGTCGGGCAGCTCGGGCGCGACCCGCTCGAAGGTGTCGCGGTCGACCTTGAGGGTCTTCAGGTCGCGCGCGTTGACGCCGATGACCCGCGCCCCCGCGTCGACGGCCCGCTCGGCCTCGTCCTCGTCGTGGACCTCCACGATCGGGGTGAGGCCGATGGACTCGGCGCGCTCGATCAGCGACTCCAGGGCGGGCTGGTCGAGGGCGGCGACGATCAGCAGGGCGAGGTCGGCGCCGTACGCCCTGGCCTCCCACAGCTGGTACGACGTGACGATGAAGTCCTTGCGGAGCACCGGGATGTCGACCTTGGCGCGCACGGCCTCCAGGTCGGCGAGCGAGCCGCCGAAGCGGCGCTCCTCGGTGAGCACGGAGATGGCGGCGGCACCACCGGCCTCGTAGTCGGCGGCGAGCCCCGCGGGGTCGGCGATCGCGGCGAGCGCGCCCTTGGACGGGCTGGAGCGCTTGACCTCGCAGATGACCTTGACGCCGTCGCCGCGCAGCGCGGCGACCCCGTCCTTGGCCGCGGGGGCCTTCGCCGCGCGCTCCTTGAGCTCGTCGAGGCTGACGCGCGCCTGCCGCTGTGCGAGGTCGGCGCGGACTCCGTCGATGATCTCGTCGAGCACACTCACGCGAGCGGCCCCCTTCCAGGACGGTTGAATCTACGTTCAAGCAGTTTCAGTGCGGTGTTCAAGCAGTACAGCCCCACTCGGTCCGCCCTCGACGGGCTTTCCCATGGTCACTGCGATGGTATCCGCAGGAGGGCGAAGGACTCGCATCCGGTTGACGCGGGTCCCACGACCTGGACATTTGTCAGGCGTGCGGCGCAGTGCTAGGGCCTGCCCCACCGGGTCGGCCTAGGGATGCAGCGCGCCTCCGAACGGCAGGTTCCGTACGAGGGTGAACAGGGCGACGACGATGCCGACGCCCCACAGCTGCGCGCGGCCCAGTTCGAGCCGCAGCGGCCTGCCGCGCGCCGTCCGCAGCGCCCACACGCCCCACACCACCGCGAACAGGCCGAAGCCCACGACGGCCAGCGCGTTGGCGCCGAGGGCCGTCGGCAGGTCGCCGTGCGCGAAGGCGTGGGCGCTGCGCAGGCCGCCGCAGCCGGGGCAGAAGAGGCCCGTGTAGTGCAGGAGCGGGCAGGGCGGGTAGTGGCCCGGTTCGTTCGGGTCGACCGTGGCGACGTACGCGAAGGCCGCGGTGACCGAGCCGAGCAGGCCGAGCGGCACGGCCAGGCGCCGGAGGGCCCCGGCCGGGCCCGGGGGCGCGGTGGTCCGCGGTTGTGGGGTCACCCGGGCATTGTCTCCCGCGCGGGGCCCGTGCGCCCGGGTGGTACGCCGACGGAGGGGTGAAGTGGTCCGGCCGGGTGCCGGGTACGCCGAAGGGGGCCGGAACGTGCTCCGGCCCCCTTCGGCGTACGTGTGCCCGCTGTCGCGGTCAGCTCTCGGAGCTCGCCACCCGCGGCGCCCGCTGCGGCTTCTGGCCGAGGCCCGCGAGGCGCATGGCGCCGCCCACGATGCCGCCGACGAGGGTGAGGGCCATGCCCGCCCAGAAGCCGAGCGGGTTGTCCATCACCATGAAGGCGCCCGCGACACAGAAACCGATGAAGGCGATGATGACGCCGGTCCAGGCGGCCGGGGTGTGACCGTGTCCGTGGCTGCTGCCCGCCATGACTTGCTCCTCGTAGCTATGCGTGTGGGGTGGGCGCCGGTCCGGGCGGATCGCCGGTCCCGCGCCACCGTGAGTCGGACGCTCGGTGCCATTGTCCCGTACCCGCGCGTATGCCTTGAGCGCGGGGTCCGGGCATCAGGGCGCGTCCTGGGGGTGGGACGGGCTCAGGCCTCGCGTGTCGGGTCCTCGCCGCGGTCGATGGCCTTCCACAGCTCCTCGGGCCGGTCCGGGTCGGGGGCGCGGCGGGGGGCGCGGGGGCGGGGCGAGCCGTCGCGTTCGTAACGCCCGGACATCGCGGGCCAGTTGCGGCCGCAGAAGAGGGCGAGCAGTCCGGCGGCGAGGATCAGGGCGCCCGCGGCGACGGCCGCGTAGGGCCAGCCGGTGTGGCTGAGCCCGGCGATCTGGGAGGCGGCGTCGCCGGAGGTCTCGGCGGCCTTCTCGTCGAGCGCGTCGCTGTCGTTCGCGCCGAGCAGCGCGGCCACGACGATGCCGACGCCGCTGAGCGCGAGCAGCAGGGACACCAGCAGGCGGCCCGTGCGGCGCACGGCGAAGACGGCGACGAGCGCGGCCAGGCCCACTATCGCGAGGGCCGCGGGCACGCCCGTGACGTCGCTGCCCTTGGCCGTCAGCGGGAAGTCGCCGCCGGCCACGGCCGCGGTGCCGTGCGCCCAGGACTGCCGGGACGCGAGCAGCGCGAGGGCGGCCCCGGCGGCGCCGAGCAGCAGGGCGGCGGCGAGGCTGCGCCGGCCGCCGCGGGGGGCGGGGTCGGCGGCCACCTGCGGCGCCCCGTCGGAACGGGACGACACGCCGTCGGTACGGGGTGTTGGCACTGCAGAAGTCACCCGTCCACTATCCCTCACGGCTCGCGGCGCCGTGCAGCCGGTTCGCGGTGTGGATGGCGCGCAGCACGGCGGCGGCCTTGTTGCGGCACTCGGTGTCCTCGGCGACGGGGTCGGAGTCGGCCACGACCCCCGCTCCGGCCTGCACGTACGCCGTGCCGTCGCGCAGCAGCGCGGTGCGGATGGCGATGGCGGTGTCGGAGTCGCCCGCGAAGTCCAGATAGCCGACGCAGCCGCCGTACAGGCCGCGCCGGGACGGCTCGAGCTCGTCGATGATCTGCATGGCGCGGGGCTTGGGGGCGCCGGAGAGGGTGCCCGCGGGGAAGCAGGCGGTGAGCACGTCGTAGGCGGTGCGGCCCTCGGCGACGCGGCCGGTGACCGTCGAGACGATGTGCATGACGTGGGAGTACTTCTCGATGGACATGAAGTCCACGACCTCGACGGAGCCCGGCTCGCAGACCCGGCCCAGGTCGTTGCGGCCCAGGTCGACGAGCATCAGGTGCTCGGCGCGCTCCTTGGGGTCGGCGAGGAGTTCCTCGGCGAGCGCCTGGTCCTCCTGCGGGGTCGCGCCGCGCGGCCGGGTCCCGGCGATGGGGTGCACCATGGCGCGCCCGTCCTCGACCTTGACCAGCGCCTCCGGCGAGGACCCGACGACGTCGAAGCCGTCGAAGCGGAACAGGTACATGTACGGCGAGGGGTTGGTGGCCCGCAGCACGCGGTAGACGTCCAACGCGCTCGCCCCGCACGGGGTCTCGAAGCGCTGCGACGGCACGACCTGGAAGGCCTCGCCCGCGCGGATGCGCTCCTTGATGTCCTCGACGGCTTCCTGGTACTGCTCGCCGCCCCACAGCGCGGTGTACGGGGGCAGTTCGGAGGGCGGGAGGGCCGCCGGGGGCTGGGAGAGCGGCCGGGAGAGGTCGGCCTCCATGGCGTCGAGGCGGGCGACGGCGTCGGCGTGGGCCTCGTCGACGCCGGTGTCCAGGTCGTTGTGGTTGATGGCGTTGGCGATGAGCAGGACCGAGCCGTCCCAGTGGTCGAGGACGGCGAGGTCGCTGGTCAGGAGCATCGTCAGCTCGGGCAGCCCCAGGTCGTCCCGCTCCCCCGGGCCGATCTTCTCCAGGCGGCGCACGATGTCGTAGCCGAGGTAGCCGACCATGCCGCCGGTGAACGGCGGCAGGCCCTCCGCCCCGGCCAGGTCGCGCGGGGTGTGCAGGGCCTCGACGGTGGCGCGCAGCGCGGCCAGCGGGTCGCCGGAGGTGGGGACGCCGACGGGCGGGTCGCCGAGCCAGTGCGCCTCACCGTCGCGGACGGTCAGGGTGGCGGCGCTGCGTACACCGACGAAGGAGTACCGGCACCACGAGCGGCCGTTCTCGGCGGACTCCAGGAGGAACGTCCCGGGGCGCTCGGCGGCGAGCTTGCGGTAGAGCCCGACCGGCGTGTCCCCGTCCGCGAGGAGTCTGCGGCTGACAGGGATCACCCGGCGGTCGGTCGCGAGCTTGCGGAAGGTCTCCAGATCCATGGGGCAAGACCCTACTGACCCGGCGCCGGGGCGTCGGCCACGGCGAGCACGTCGGTGTCGAAGCAGGTGCGGGTGCCGGTGTGGCAGGCGGCGCCGACCTGGTCGACCCGGACGAGGACGGTGTCCGCGTCGCAGTCGAGGGCGACGGACTTGACGTACTGGAAGTGGCCGGAGGTGTCGCCCTTGACCCAGTACTCCTGCCTGCTGCGGGACCAGTACGTGCAGCGGCCCGTCGTCAGGGTGCGGTGCAGCGCCTCGTCGTCCATCCAGCCGAGCATCAGCACCTCACCGGTGTCGTACTGCTGGGCGATGGCGGGGACCAGGCCGTCGGCGCTGCGCTTCAGGCGCGCGGCGATCTCCGGGTCGAGGCTGCTGGGCTGCGGCGATGCGGTCATGGGGCCATTGTGCCGCCCGCGCGGCGCGCGCCCGTCGGACGTCCACTGTCCGGACCGGGCACCCGGTCGTAGGCTGGCTCCATGTCGACCCATGCCAAGCGTGAACGACTCCTCCTCGCCGATCTGTTGGAGGCGGCCGGCCCGGACGCGCCGACCCTCTGCGACGGCTGGACCACCCGGGATCTCGCGGCCCACGTGGTGGTGCGCGAGCGACGCGCGGACGCCGCGGGCGGAATCCTGATCAAGCAGCTCGCCGGGCGCCTGGAGCGGGTGCAGGCGGAGTTCGCCGCGAAGCCGTACGAGGAGCTGATCCAGCTGATCCGGACGGGCCCGCCGCGGTTCTCGCCGTTCAACCTGAAGCAGGTCGACGAGGCCTCGAACGCCGTGGAGTTCTACGTCCACGCCGAGGACGTGCGGCGCGCGCAGCCCGACTGGACGCCGCGCGAGCTGGACCCCGTCTTCGCCGAGGCCCTGTGGTCCCGGCTAGAGCGGATGGCCCGGGTCGTCGGCCGCAAGGCCCCGGTGGGCCTGGTCCTGCGCCGACCCGACGGGCAGACCGCGGTGGCCCACCGCGGCGCCCCCGTGGTCACGGTGACGGGTGAGCCCGCCGAGCTCCTGATGTTCGCCTTCGGGCGCCAGGAGGCGGCGGAGGTGGAGCTGGAGGGCGACAAGGACGCGGTCGCGCGGCTGCACGAGACCAAGCAGCTGGGCCTCTGACCGTCAGGTCCGTGTCCTACCGGGAACCGGGAGTCCGTGTCCTACCGGGAACACCGGGAGTCCGTGTCCTACCGGGAACCGGGACGGCCGCGGCAGGCCCTGTGAGCTCCTGCCGCGGCCGTGGTCCGTGCCCGTCCCACGTCACCGCTGGGGCGGCTCCTCCGGCCGGTCGGCGCCGAGCTGCCCCTTGAGCTTGTCCTGGGCCGTGTCGACCTGGCTGCTGTACTTGCCCTGGGTCTTGTCGTCGACAAAGTCACCGGCCTTGTCGATGCCCTGTCCGGCCTTGTCCTCGTGACCCTTGAGCATCTGCTTCAGCTTGTCCATCACAGACATCGCCGACCTCCTTGCTGTTCGTCGGTCACCTCCAGCATGGGCTCCGCATACGCAGCGCGCATCCGCAGGACCCCGCAGTCACCGAGCGAGCTCGGCGCCGCGCAGCCACCGGAGCCCGACCACACCGCCCACCCCGGTCACCACCGCCCCCGCGACGAACACGGGACCGACGCCCCACAGCCCGATCGCGACCCCGGTGAGCGGGTAGCACAGCGGCGGCACCCCGAGGGTGAGCAGGCTCGCCACCGACGTGACCCGCCCCAGGTACGCGGGCTCGGTGACCGTCTGCAGCAGCGCGCCGCCGAGGGCCCCGCCGAGCCCGAGCAGCAGTCCGACCAGGAGTGCCGCGAGCGCCGCCGCCGGGACCGAGGGCACGAACGCCAGGGCCGCGAGCGCCGCCGCCCCCGGCAGCGCCGTCCACGACAGGACGGCCCCGGCCCGCCGCGCCCGCCCCCGCACGGCCACGCCGAGTGCGGCGAGCCCCGCTCCGAGGCCGAACCCGGAGACGATCCACCCCATCCCGGCCGCGCCCCAGCCCCGCTCGTCGGCGAGCAGCACGATCCCTACGTTGGCCGGTCCGGAGAAGCCCATCTCGGTCACCGCGATGACGACCATCAGGGGTGCGAGCACCTTGTGCCCGCGCACATACAGCAGGCCGCTCAGGAGCTGCCGCCGGGCGGACTCCGCGGCGTCGACCCGGTCGTCGGCGGGCAGTTCGCGCACCCGCACGGCCAGCAGGAGCGGCAGCGAGAGGGCGAACAGCAGCCCCGCCACGGCGAACCCCGCCGCGGGTCCGCCGAGCGCGACGGCCATGCCGCCCGCCGGGGCCGCCGTCACCGTCGCGACCCGCTGGGCGAGCACCTTCATCCCCTGCACCCGGGCCAGCTCCCCCGGAGCGGTGAGCCGCGGCGGCAGGGCCCCCACGCTCGGCAGGAACAGCGCGTCGACCACGCCGAAGAGCAGCGCCGCCGCCACGAGCAGCCCGACCGCGGGGGTCGACATCAGCAGGACCCCGGCCAGCGCGAGGGTCACCAGGCAGCGCGCGGCGTCGCTGCCGAGCACCACGCGGCGCGGCCCGAACCGGTCGGCGACGACTCCCCCACCGAGCATCAGGACGGCGCGCGGCACGGCACCGGCGGCGAGCACGAGGCCGGTCTGGGTCGCGCTGCCGCTGCGGGCGGCGGCCCAGGACAGGGCGGCGAAGTAGACGCTGTCGCCGATCATCGAGGCGGTGTACGCGGCGAGCCAGCGCAGGACGTTGCCGTCGCGGTGGGCGGGTTTCCCGGTGGCCGGGGCGGTGCGGATCCGGGTGACGGTCACGGGTGGGCCCCTCAGGTCCGGAACGGGAAGCTGTAGAGGTGCAGCGCGACGTTCTCGCGCCCTTCGTCGTCGCCCGCCTCGTGCGCGGCGTTGCCGGAGCCGACGTACTTCTTGATGACGGCGCGCACCTCGTCGGAGAGGTCGGAGAGTTCGGCGGCGGTGAGCCGGAGCAGGTAGTCGGAGCCGTCCGCGGCGGCCTGCCACTCGGGGCTCCAGGCGGGCTGCTCGTCGAGGTAGCGCAGGTAGGCGTCGGTGCGCTGGTCGACGATCACGCGGGTCACGGCGCTGTGCGCGGCGAGCTTCTCGGGGGCGTCCTCGAAGTCGCGCCGGTGCAGGCTCAGGCCCTGCTGCGCGGGCTGCCACCAGCGCTCGCGGCCGTCGCCCCGGTGGACGCCCGGCGCCTCCTCGATGAGGCCGTGCTCGGCGAGTTTGCGCAGGTGGTAGCTGACCAGGGAGACGGCTCCGTCGACCTCTTCGGCGAGCTGGGAGGCCGTCGCCCTGCGGCGTACGTACAGGGAGCGGTACAGCTTCAGGCGCAGCGGATGGCCGAAGGCCTTCAGCGTGCCGAGGTCGGTGATGCGGCGGTCCTCGGGCTGCCCGCCCGCGCTCCGCTCGCCCTGCCCGGGCTGTTCGGACTGTCCAGGCTGTTCGGGCTGTTCGGGCTTGTCTTTCTGTCCGGGCTTGTCGCTCATGCCCTTCACGCTAGACAGGAAGGAAAAGTTGCGCAATTAGTTTTGCGCAACTTTTCCTTCGCATCTGTGCGCGAGAAGGCCCCGGCCACCCTGAGGTGGACCGGGGCCCGGTGGCGCGGAGCTAGCGGACGGGGTGTCCCGCCGACCGCAGCGTCTCCTTGACCTCGCCGATGCGCAGGTCGCCGAAGTGGAAGACGGAGGCGGCGAGCACCGCGTCCGCGCCCGCCGCGACGGCGGGCGGGAAGTGCTCCAGGCGGCCCGCGCCGCCCGAGGCGATGACAGGGACGCTGACGTATTTGCGGACCGCCTCGATCATCTCGATGTCGTAGCCGTCCTTCGTGCCGTCGGCGTCCATCGAGTTCAGCAGGATCTCGCCCGCGCCGAGCTCGGCCGCCCGGTGCGCCCACTCGACGGCGTCGATCCCGGCGGACCTGCGCCCGCCGTGGGTGGTGACCTCGAACGTGCCCGCTTCCGTGCGCCGCGCGTCCACCGACAGGACGAGCACCTGGCGCCCGAAGCGCTCGGCGATCTCGCGGATCAGGTCGGGGCGGGCGATGGCGGCGGTGTTCACGCCGACCTTGTCCGCACCGGCCCGCAGGAGCTTGTCGACGTCCTCGGCCGCCCGCACGCCGCCGCCGACGGTGAGCGGGATGAAGACCTGCTCGGCGGTGCGGCGGACCACGTCGTACGTCGTCTCGCGGTCGCCGGAGGACGCCGTGATGTCCAGGAACGTCAGCTCGTCGGCGCCCTCGGCGTCGTACACCTTGGCCATCTCGACGGGGTCGCCCGCGTCGCGCAGGTTCTGGAAGTTGACGCCCTTGACGACGCGGCCGTTGTCCACGTCCAGGCAGGGGATGACCCGTACGGCGAGCGTCATGCGGCATCACCCTGCCCGGCGGGCGCGTACGCCTCCACCTCGACCTCGACGACCAGGCTCGGGTCGATGAAGCCGGAGACGATGAGCATGGACGCGGCCGGGCGGACGGCGTCGAACAGCTCCTTGTGGGCGCGGCCGACGTCCTCCACGTCCCGGGCGTGCGTCAGGTACATCCGGGTGCGCACCACGTGCTCGGGGCCGAGGCCGACCTTCTTCAGGGCGTCGAAGGCGACCTGGAAGGCGTTGAGCGTCTGCTGGTACGGCGTGCCCGCGTCTATCGTGCCGTCCACCACGGACGTGCAGCCCGACACCAGGACCAGGCCGTTGGGCAGCGCGACGGCGCGGGAGTAGCCGATGGACTCCTCCCACGGCCCGCCCGAGCCCACCCGGCGGATGTCCCCGGTCATGACGACGCCACCGCCGCGAGAGCCTCCTCCAGCGTGAACGCCTTCGCGTACAGCGCCTTGCCGACGATCGCGCCCTCGACGCCCTGCGGCACGAGCTCCGCGATGGCCCGCAGGTCGTCCAGGGACGAGACGCCGCCGGAGGCGACGACGGGGCGGTCGGTGGCCGCGCACACGTTCTTCAGGAGCTCCAGGTTCGGGCCCTGGAGCGTGCCGTCCTTGGCGATGTCGGTGACCACGTAGCGCGCGCAGCCCTCGGCGTTGAGGCGCTCCAGGGTCTCGTACAGATCGCCGCCGTCGCGGGTCCAGCCGCGGCCGCGCAGCGTGGTGCCGCGCACGTCCAGACCGACCGCGATCTTGTCGCCGTGCTCGGCGATGACCTTGGCGACCCACTCGGGGGTCTCCAGGGCGGCCGTGCCGAGGTTGACGCGGGTGCAGCCGGTGGCGAGGGCGGCGGCGAGGGTGTCGTCGTCGCGGATGCCGCCGGACAGCTCGACCTTGATGTCCATGGCGGCGGCGACCTCGGCGATCAGGGCGCGGTTGTCGCCGGTGCCGAACGCGGCGTCCAGGTCGACCAGGTGCAGCCACTCGGCGCCCGACCGCTGCCAGGCCAGGGCGGCCTCCAGCGGGGAGCCGTAGGAGGTCTCCGAGCCGGACTCGCCGTGGACGAGGCGCACGGCCTGGCCGTCGCGGACGTCGACGGCGGGGAGGAGTTCGAGGGTGCTCACAGGGTTCCGATCCAGTTGGTGAGGAGCTGGGCGCCGGCGTCGCCGGACTTCTCGGGGTGGAACTGGGTGGCCCACAGGGCGCCGTTCTCCACGGCCGCGACGAACGGCTCGCCGTGCGTGGCCCAGGTGACGAGCGGGGCGCGCAGGGCGGGGTTCACCGTCTCCAGGGACCAGTCGTGGACCGCGTAGGAGTGCACGAAGTAGTAGCGCTCGTCGGCGTCGAGGCCCTTGAACAGCTCGGAGCCCGCGGGCGCGTCGACGGTGTTCCAGCCCATGTGCGGGACGATGTCGGCCTTCAGCGGCTCGACCGTGCCGGGCCACTCGTCCAGGCCCTCGGTCTCGACGCCGTGCTCGATGCCGCGCGCGAAGAGGATCTGCATGCCCACGCAGATGCCCATCACGGGCCGCCCGCCGGACAGGCGGCGGCCCACGATCCAGTCGCCGCGCGCCTCGGTGAGGCCCTTCATGCAGGCCTCGAAGGCGCCGACGCCCGGCACCAGGAGGCCGTCGGCGTTCATGGCCTTGTCGTAGTCACCGGTGATCTCGACGTCGGCGCCCGCCCGGGCCAGGGCCCGCTCGGCGGAGCGGACGTTGCCGAAGCCGTAGTCGAAGACGACGACCCGCTTACGTGGAGCCGCGGAGGTCAATTCCACACCTCCAGGCGGACCACGCCCGCGATCAGGCACATGCCCGCGCCGATGGAGAGCAGCGTGATCAGGCTCTTGGACTGCTTCTGCTTGACGAAGGAGTAGACGCCGCCGAGCAGGAAGAGCCCGACGAAGAACAGCAGGGTGGAGGTACCGCTCATGGCTTACAGCGCGCCCTTCGTGGAGGGGAGGATGCCGGCCGCGCGCGGGTCCCGCTCGCTGGCGTAGCGCAGCGCCCGGGCGAGGGCCTTGAACTGGCACTCCACGATGTGGTGCGCGTTGCGCCCGTAGGGCACGTGGATGTGCAGGGCGATCTGCGCCTGGGCGACGAAGGACTCGAAGATGTGCCGGGTCATCGTCGTGTCGTACTCGCCGATCATCGGCGCCATGTTCTCCGGCTCGGTGTGCACCAGGTAGGGGCGGCCGGAGAGGTCGACGGTCACCTGGGCGAGGGACTCGTCGAGGGGGACCGTGCAGTTGCCGAAGCGGTAGATGCCGACCTTGTCGCCGAGCGCCTGCTTGAAGGCGGCGCCCAGGGCGAGGGCGGTGTCCTCGATGGTGTGGTGCGAGTCGATGTGCAGGTCGCCGTCGGTCTTGACCGTGAGGTCGAACAGGCCGTGGCGGCCCAGCTGGTCGAGCATGTGGTCGTAGAAGCCGACACCGGTCGCCACGTCGACCTTGCCGGTGCCGTCGAGGTCGATCTCGACGAGGACCGAGGTCTCCTTGGTGGTCCGCTCGACTCTGCCAACGCGGCTCATGCGCTCTGCTCCTTCTTCAGTTCGCGTACCGCATCGAGGAACGCGTCGTTTTCGGCGGGGGTTCCCGCGGACACCCGCAGCCACCCCGGCACTCCGTTGTCCCGGACGAGCACGCCCCGGTCGAGGATCCGCTGCCAGGCGGCGTGGGTGGCGCCCTCGCCCGCGAACCGCCCGAACTGCACGAAGTTGGCGTCGGACTCGGTCACGTCGAAGCCGATCGCCCGCAGCTCGGTGACCAGGCGGTCGCGCTCGGCCTTCAGCTGCTCCACGTACCCGAGGAGGGTGTCCGTGTGCTCCAGGGCGGCCAGGGCGGTGGCCTGGGTGACGGCCGACAGGTGGTACGGCAGGCGCACCAGCTGGACCGCGTCGACGACCGCGGGGTCGGCGGCGAGATAGCCGAGGCGCAGCCCGGCCGCGCCGAACGCCTTCGACATCGTGCGCGAGACGACCAGGTGCGGGCGGCCCTCCAGCAGCGGAAGCAGCGACGCGCCGTGGCTGAACTCCACGTACGCCTCGTCGACCACGACGATCGACGGCTTGGCAGCCTGCGCGGCGTCGTACAGCGCCACGACCGTCTCGGCGGAGACGGCGTTGCCCGTGGGGTTGTTGGGGGTGGTGATGAAGACGATGTCCGGCGCGTTCTCGGCGATGGCGCGCGCCGCCGCCTGCGGGTCGATCGTGAAGTCCTCGCGGCGCGGGCCCGAGATCCAGCCGGTGCCGGTGCCGCGGGCGATCAGGCCGTGCATCGAGTACGAGGGCTCGAAGCCGATGGCCGTACGGCCCGGGCCGCCGAAGGTCTGCAGGAGCTGCTGGATGACCTCGTTCGAGCCGTTGGCCGCCCACACCTGGGCGCGCGTCACCTCGTGGCCGCCGGTGCGGGTGAGGTAGCGCGCGAGCTCGGTGCGCAGCTCGACCGCGTCCCGGTCCGGGTAGCGGTTCAGGTCGCGGGCGGCCTCGCGCACGCGCTCGGCGATGCGCTCGACCAGCGGCTCGGGCAGCGGGTAGGGGTTCTCGTTGGTGTTCAGGCGGACGGGGACGTCCAGCTGGGGCGCGCCGTACGGGGACTTGCCGCGCAGCTCGTCGCGGACGGGGAGGTCGTCGATCCTGGTCACTGGTTCGGCACCTTCCATCCGAACCTCGCCTTGACGGCGGCGCCGTGCGCGGGCAGGTCCTCGGCCTCGGCGAGCGTCACCACGTGGTGCGCGACGTCGGCCAGGGCCTCGCGGGTGTAGTCCACGATGTGAATGCCGCGCAGGAAGGACTGGACGGACAGGCCCGAGGAGTGGCACGCGCAACCGCCCGTGGGCAGCACGTGGTTGGAGCCCGCGCAGTAGTCGCCGAGGGAGACCGGCGCCCAGGGGCCGACGAAGATCGCGCCCGCGTTCTTCACGCGGTCGGCGACGGCGGCGGCGTCGCGGGTCTGGATCTCCAGGTGCTCGGCGCCGTACGCGTCGACGACGCGCAGGCCCTCGTCCAGGCCGTCGACCAGGACGATCGCGGACTGCCTGCCCGCGAGGGCCGGGGCGATCCGGTCCTCGACGTGCTTGGTCGCGGCGACCTGCGGCTCCAGCTCCTTGGCCACGGCGTCGGCGAGGTCGGTGGAGTCGGTGACCAGGACGGCGGCGGCCAGCGGGTCGTGCTCGGCCTGGCTGATCAGGTCGGAGGCGACGTGCACCGGGTCGGCGGTGTCGTCGGCGAGGATCGCGATCTCGGTCGGCCCGGCCTCGGTGTCGATGCCGATGCGGCCGGTGAAGTACCGCTTGGCGGCGGCGACCCAGATGTTGCCGGGGCCCGTGACCATGTTGGCCGGGGCGCAGGTGTCCGTGCCGTACGCGAACATCGCGACGGCCTGGGCGCCGCCGACCGCGTACACCTCGTCGATGCCGAGCAGCGCGCAGGCGGCGAGGATCGTCGGGTGCGGCAGGCCGCCGAAGTCGGCCTGCGGCGGGGACGCGAGCGCCATGGAGGCGACACCGGCCTCCTGCGCGGGCACGGCGTTCATGATCACTGAGGACGGGTAGACGGAGCGGCCGCCCGGTGCGTACAGGCCGACGCGCTCGACCGGCACCCACTTCTCGGTGACCGAGCCGCCGGGCACGACCTGCGTGGTGTGCGGGGCGCGGCGCTGGGCGCGGTGGACGGTGCGGGCGCGGCGAATGGATTCCTCCAGGGCCGCGCGGACGTCCGGGGCGAGACCCGCGAGGGCCTCGGCGAGCGCGGCGGCGGGCACCCGGACGTGCTCCAGCTTCACGCCGTCGAACTTCTCCGCGTACTCGATCAGCGCCGCGTCGCCGCGATGATGCACGTCCTCGCAGATCGGCCGCACCTTCTCCAGGGCGGCCGCGACATCGAAGTCGGCACGGGGCAGCAGGGCGCGCAGGGCGTTGCCCTCGGGGAGGGCGTCGCCGCGCAGATCGATTCGAGAGATCACGTGGCCAATTCTCTCAGACCGCCATCGGCGGCCGGTCGCCTGTATCAGTGGCTGATACAGGCCCCCCGGACCCGGACGTTCCATCCGGCGAATTAACGGAAGTCCGTGTTCACCACTAGCGTTCAGGCGGTCACGGAGCGGGCATGAACAGGTGTACGAGACACGAGTACACCGGCGAACACACGGGAGGACACCAGCAGTGGTCGACGACACCGGCATCGGGGACCCGCCGGACGGGCTGACCGCAGCGGAGATCGGCATGTGGCAGGCGTTCCGCAACGGCAGCGTGTACGACCTGCGGTCGGGGGACGCGGCCGAGGACGACCCGCACGGCGGGTATCCCTGGGGCCCCGAGCGCAGCGTCCGGGCCCGCATCGTGTGCTGGCTGCTGCTCGACGGCCCGCCCGCGCTCGCGGGCCGGGTGTCGTCCCTGAAGCTGGCCGGGTTGCAGATCACGGATGTGCTGGACCTGGCGGGCGGCACGGTCGTGCCGTACACGGAGCTGAAGGGCTGCCGGTTCGAGAAGGAGGTCCTGCTGCCCGAGGCGCGCTTCACCACGCTGCGCCTGGTCGACTGCTCCATCCCGCGCCTGGAGGCCGCCCGCCTGCACACGGAGGGCGATCTGCATCTGCCGCGCTGCCGCCTGCACAACGGCATGCGGCTCACCGACGCCCACATCGGCACCGACCTGCTGCTCAACCAGGCCGTGGTCTACCGCGACCGGCGCGGCCGCTCGATCATGGGCGACGGCATGACGGTCGGCCAGGACCTCCAGGCCGAGATGCTGGAGTCGCACGGCGAGCTGAGCCTGCGCGGCGCGAAGGTCGGCGTCAGCCTGAGCCTGCGCGGCAGCCGCCTCGCCAATCCCTACAGCCGCCGCGCCCTGAACGCGCCCCAGCTGACCGTCGAGCGCACCCTCTACCTGACCCCGGCGGGCGTCGGCAATCCCCCGCAGACCAGCGGCACGACACCCGCGCGCGGCACCCGTGTGCAGCGCTTCGAGTGCGAGGGCGGCATCCGCCTGGACGACGGGCGCTTCGGCGACGCGGTGGATTTCGGCCAGGCCCGCTTCACCCTGCAGAACGACCAGGAGGTGTCGCTGCGCCGCGTCCAGACGCCCGAGCTGCGCTTCCTGTCCGAGGCGCCCCGGCGCGGCAAGATCGTGCTGTCCGGCGCGCGGGTGGTCAACCTGATGGACCGCGCCTCCAGCTGGCCCGGCCCCGGCAACCTCCAGATGGGCGGCTTCAGTTACGAGAACCTCATCCCGCAGGGCAGCTTCCCGCTGTCGCGGCGCCTCGCGTGGGTGGCGGCGGCCACCCCCGAGTACAACCCCGAGCCGTACGAGAAGCTCGCCACCGTCCTGCGCAACGGCGGCGAGGACGCCGACGCCCGCGAGGTCCTGCTCGCCAAGCAGCGCCGCCGCCGCGAGACCCTGCCCCCCGCCGCCAAGCTCTGGGGGTACGCACAGGACTGGACGGTGGCCTACGGCTACCGCCCCGGCCGGGCCGCGCTGTGGATGGCGGTCCTGTGGGCGGCGAGCGCCATCGCCTTCTCCCGCGCCGACCACCCCCCGCTCAAACCCGGCGAACACCCCAACTGGAACCCCTCCCTCTTCGCCCTCGACCTCCTCCTGCCCGTCATCAACCTGGGCCAGGACAGCTACTGGCAGCTCCGCGGCGGCTGGCAGTGGCTCGCGGCGGTCCTGATCCTCCTCGGCTGGATCCTGGCGACGACGGTGGCGGCGGGGGCCACGCGGCTGCTGCGACGGAGCTGAGGCCCCCCCGGGGGGGGCCGGGCGCGCCGGAGCCGGGCCGGGGACGTGCGCCGTGCGGGCGCCCGCGCTTCGCGGCTGAACCGTTATCCGGCGCGGGGCAACCTTCGACCCACCTCGCCCGTCAACACACGCGACCAGCAAGAGACCCGCTCGCGGACCACGAGCGGGCTGCAGCACCGACCACGACACCGGCCACGGTGACCGGCGCCCCGCCCCACGGAGCGGCGCCGGTCGGGGCGCGAAGGGGGACAGCCAGATGCCGCTGCTGCGCGCCTTCGTCCGGACCGCCCGCATGATCCGGCACACCCCCCGCCTGGCCGACGGCCTCACCCCCGACGACGAAGTGCTGCTCGACGTGCCGGACGACCGCCTGGGGCCCGCCCTGGTCGCGGCAGGCCGGGGCGAGTACGGCCCGGCCGCCAAGCTGCTCGCCACCACCCGCGAGGCCGCCGAGTGGGAGAACCGCGACCGGTACGCGACCCGCCTCGCCGCCTTCGCCCGCTCCCGCCCCGAGTGGTTCGACGACTGGCTGTCCGCCGCCCCGCACGACCCGGACGCCCTGCTGCTCAAGGCCGAGCTGGCCGTCGTCCGCGGCTGGGAGTCGCCCGCACGCGCGGAGCTCCTGCGCGAGGTCAGCCCGCTGCTCACGGCCGCCGCCGACGCCGACCCGCGCGACCCGGTGCCGTGGCGCATCGCGCTCGACCACGCCCGCGGCACGCACGCCTCGCACACCGAGTTCGAGGAGCTGTGGGCGCAGGCGGTGCGCCGCTCCTCGTACCACTACGGCTGCCACGCCTCGGCCCTGATGTACCTGTCGGCGGCCTGGTACGGCTCGCACGCCGAGTGCTTCCACTTCGCGGAGCGTGCGGCGGCCGACGCGCTGCCCGGCTCGCTGATACAGGCACTGCCGGTGCGCGCCGCGTTCGCGTACCTCACCAGCGCCGCCGGAAACCTGCCGCGCGAGCGCCTGGACAAGGCGGCCGACCTGGCCATCGCCCTGTCGGGCGAGTACGCCGCCGCCGACCCCTGGCCGGCCGAGGTCCGCAACCTCCTCATGTACGTCCTGATCCGCCTGGAGCGCTGGGACGACGCCCTCGACCAGCTCCGCCTGATCGGCCCGTACGCGACGTCGTTCCCCTGGGACCGGCTGTCCGACGACCCGCTCGGGCAGTTCCTCGAGCTGAGGGACGGGGTGCGGATAGAGGTCGCGGCACGTACGCCGCTGCGCCCCCGGCACGGCGACGCGGACGGCCGGGGTGCCGACGGCCGTTAGGCTTTCGGATCGTGACGACCGTCCGGCTTCCGCTCTTCCCGCTCAACTCGGTGCTGTTCCCGGGGCTCGTACTGCCCCTGAACGTCTTCGAGGAGCGCTATCGCGCCATGATGCGCGAACTCCTGAAGGTTCCCGACGACGAGCAGCGGCAGTTCGCGGTCGTGGCGATCCGTGACGGCCGGGAAGTGGCGCCCAGCGCGCCGGGCCTGCCCGACCAGACCGCGCAGCCCGAGCAGGGCCCCGGCGCGGGCTTCGGCGACGACCCGCTGAAGGCGTTCCACGAGGTGGGCTGCGTCGCGGACGCGGCGACCATCCGGGAGCGCGAGGACGGCGGCTTCGAGGTCCTCGCCACCGGCACCACCCGGGTGCGGCTGCGCTCGGTGGACGCCTCCGGGCCCTACCTCGTCGGCGAGCTCGAACCGCTCCAGGAGGAGCCCGGCGAGGAGGCGGGCGCGCTCGCCGAGGGTGTGCTGCGCGCCTTCCGCTCGTACCAGAAGCGGCTCGCGGGCGCCCGCGAGCGGTCCCTGTCGACCACCGCGGAACTCCCCGACGAGCCGTCGGTCGTGTCCTACCTGGTCGCGGCGGCCGCCGTCCTCGACACCCCCACCAAGCAGGAACTCCTCGAAGCCCCCGACACGGCCGCCCGGCTGCGCGCCGAGCTGAAATTGCTGCGCGCCGAGACCGCCATCATCCGTAACCTGCCGTCGTTGCCCGCGACGGAGCTGACGCGCGGCACGACCAGCCTCAACTGAGGCGCGGCCGGAACCCCTCACGTACGAACCCGCGGAAGTTGGCGAGCAGCGTGGCGAAGAAGCAGAAGAAGACGCAGGCCGGTGGCACCCCCGCCACGGTCGCCCTCACCGCGGCGGGCACCGCCTTCACCGTGCACTCCTACGACCACGACCCCGCCCACCCCTCGTACGGCCAGGAGGCCGCCGAGGCCATGGGCGTCTCCCCCGACCGCGTCTTCAAGACCCTGGTCGCCGACGTCGACGGGGAGCTGACCGTGGCGGTCGTCCCGGTCGCGGGCACCCTCGATCTGAAGGCCCTCGCCACGGCGGTCGGCGGCAAGCGGGCCACGATGGCGGATCCGGTGGCGGCCGAGCGCACCACCGGTTACGTACGCGGGGGTATCTCGCCCCTCGGCCAGCGCAAACGCCTGCGTACCGTCCTGGACGAGTCGGCCTCCGGCCACCCCACGATCTGCGTCTCGGCCGGGCGCCGCGGGCTCGAGGTCGAGCTCTCCCCCGGCGATCTCGCCGCTCTCACCGGTGCGGTGCTCGCCCCGATCGGGCGTGCGTGACCCCTCGACGGGGGGCCGGTCCTCGACTAGGACCACACCCATGTCGAAGAAAACACGCAAGCGGAAGTGGCGGACCAGGAAGGGCAAGTCCAACCATGGCCGCCGCCCGGCGTAGAGGCGACCGGGGGTGACCTTCCCCAACCCCGCCCCTTCCCGAAACCGGGGCTCCGCCCCGGACCCCGTTGTCGGCGCTCCGCGCCTCGTCCTCAATCGCCGGACGGGCTGGATCAGGTGCTGCTGTCGTATTTCAGCCCCTCCGGCGTTTGAGGAGCGGGGGTCTGGGGGCGGAGCCCCCAGTTTCGGGAAGGGGCGGGGTTGGGGAGCCCCCGGCAGGGCCCCCTACCGCTCAGGCGCTCCGTACCCGTCCCGGTACGAACCCTCGTACGACGAGAACGGCTCCGGATCCCGGGGCCCGAACAACCCCGTG
The DNA here is from genome assembly GCF_055594065.1 of Streptomyces sp. NPDC040610. NCBI lineage: Bacteria > Bacillati > Actinomycetota > Actinomycetes > Kitasatosporales > Streptomycetaceae > Streptomyces > Streptomyces sp. NPDC040610. The sequence continues at coordinate 152,620 of NZ_JBVIXA010000011.1, forward strand.
AGCACCAGCTGAAAGACCATCGCAGCAACGGGCCACGCAAGCAGCACCCCCTTGGCCTTCAACTCCATGGGCGCGTCGAAGACAACCCCCACCCCCACAGCCTCCGCGTGCGCCGCCACATCCGTCTCGGGCCCGACCCAGACACCCACCTTCCAGGCGAGCACGGCCCCGAGCAGCCCGCCCGCGGCGAGCCCGACGACGAGCGGAATGCCGCCGCGCCGCCGCAGGAGGAAGACGACGACCGCGCTGACGAGGCCGAAGGCGAGGCCGAGGAGAGTGAACGTTCCGTCGACGCCGATGGCCTGCTCGCCCTCGGTGTCCTTGAGGTAGACGGCCGTCTTGTCGGCGATGAGCGGCACGGTGGGCGCGAGCCACAGCCACAGCAACCCGAGCAGCACTCCGCTGGCCGCGACCGCGACCATGATCACTACGGCGTCCCGTACGTCGGCCTTCAGGTCGGTCGGCACGGGGAATTCGCCCTCCTCGTGCGCCGCCTCGGCCGCGTACCCCGAGGACCGCGCGGGTTCCCGCCAGGGGTTGTCGGGGCCGGAGGAGTCGGCGTCGCTGTCTTCGGGGCGGTCGTGCGGCGGTTGGGAGGGTGTCAGCGGTGCGGTCACGCACACATGGTGCCAGCTCCGCCTGAGAACCGCGCCACCGGACGGCGGATCGGCGTCAGCGGACGGCGGCCCGCCGGTAGGCCCAGGTGGCGACGGCCAGGGAGGCGACGCCGACGCCCGCGCAGACGCCGAGATCGAGCGCGACGGCACCCCAGTCGGGGTCGGCCCCGAAGGTCCGGGCGAGGGCCTCCACGCCGTACGTGGAGGGCAGCAGATCGCGGGCGTACTGCAGGAACTCGGGCATCCGCTCGGCCGGGAGCACCCCGAGCAGGAGCGCGGCGGACATGCCCATCTGCCCGAGCAGGGTGGCGAGTTCGGGCCGCGGCGCGAGCAGCCCGAGGGCGGCGCCGAGCCCGGCGAGGGCGGCGCCGGAGAGCGGGATCACGGCGGCGAGCACCCACAGGTGCGTCAGCGGCAGGCCGAAGAGCCCGCAGCCGACGACGGCCGTGACGACGGTACCGGGCACGGTGAAGGAGGCGTACGCGGCGGCGGCGCCGAGGACGACGGCGGCGGGCGGCACGGGCAGCGTGGCGTAGTGGTCGAGGCCGCCGTCGCCGCGGAGCTGGCCGAAGTACTGGGCGAGCAGGTTCAGCGCGACGAACGCGACCACGAGGACGGAGGACCCGGCGACGACGGCGTGGGCCTCGCCGCCGCCGTCCACGACGCCCCGCATCAGGATCATGATGCCGACGGACTGGAAGGTGGCGACGAAGAGCAGCGGGATGCGCGCGACGCGGGCCCGCGACAGCTGTGCCCGGTAGACGGCCCCCAGGGCCGGCAGGAGCCGCGCCCGGGCCCCGAGCGGCGCGACGGGGTCCGTCACCTCCGCGGCGCGGTCCTCGGCACGCACGACGGCTTCCAGGGGAACGGCACTCAACGGACAACCTTCCTACCGACTGGCCTGACTACTGCGCGCCGCACGGGCGCCCCCGCACGGTCCCGGGCGCCGAGCAGCGCCCTCGGGCGCACCGGGCTCACGCCTTCACCAGCCCGTCCCCGCCCCGCCCGCCCAGGGCGAGATACACATCTTCCAGGCTGGGCGTGGCCAGCGTGAAGTCGTCAAGGGCGGCGAAGGCGCCGCCGCCGGTGACCGCCGCGACGGCCGCCCGCGCCTCCTCGGGCGCGAGCCGCAGCGTCCACTTGCGCCCGGACTCGACCGCCGAGGACCGCAGCGCGGCGACCTCGGGCACGTCGATGGGCGCCCGCTCGCGCCAGACGAGTTCCACCCTGACCTCCCCGGCGACCTGCTCCTTGAGCCCGGCGGGCGTGTCGCAGGCGATGACCCGGCCGTGGTCGAGCACGGCGACGCGGTCGAGCACGGTCTCGGCCTCGATGACGTTGTGGGTGACGAGCAGGACGGTGGTGCCGCGCTCGGCCCGGCGCCGGTCGACGGCGCCCCACACGGCGCGCCGCGCCACCGGGTCCATGCCGGTCGTCGGCTCGTCGAGCACGAGCAGCCGCCGCTCCCCCACCAGGGCGGTGGCGAAGCAGGCGAGCCTGCGCTGGCCGCCGGAGAGCTTCTTCAGGGGCCGCGAGGCGAGGGCGGTGAGCCCCAGCTCCTCCAGGACGTCGTCGCGCTCTGCCCGCGCGCGGGCGGTCTCGAGGCCGCGCAGGCGCGCGGTCGTCTCGACGGCGAGGGAGACGGTCAGCTCGTCCAGGGCGGTGGACTCCTGGCCCAGATAGGCGAGGAGCCGGGCGGCACGCTCCGGGTGGCGCACGATGTCGTGGCCGAGGACGTGGACGCTGCCACTGTCGGGCCGCATCAGCCCGGTCAGCTGGCGCACGAGGGTGGACTTGCCGGCGCCGTTGGGTCCGAGGAGGCCGAAGATCTCGCCGCGGCCGACCTCGATGCCGAGGCCGTCGCTGGCCCGGACCTCGGGCGTGGCGGGCCTGCCGCGCCTGCCCCGGGCGGCGGGATAGACCTTGACCAGGTCACGCACGACGCAGACGGCATCGCTGCCGTGCCCCTGCCGGAGCCCCTGTCGGACTGCCTGTGCCGCGCGCGTACTCACGAAGGACGAGGGTACGGGGTCCTGTGTCCGGTATGGCGCGCGGGGCGGCTCTCGCGCCCCCTGTCCCCACCGAGGAGGGGACCCGCGCCGCCCGCCGGAACGGCCCTCACTCCCCCGCCGGAGCGTGCTCGGCGGCGGTCCGTACGTCGATCTCGCGCCAGAAGCCCGCCCGGATCGCGTACCGGTCGTGCTCGTCGATCTGGTCGTCCTTGTGGGCGAGCAGCCCGAACCTGGCGGCGTAGCGCAGCAGCTCGCCGTCGATGCGGTGCGGGATGCGCGGGTACATCGCGCCGAGCTTCTGGAGGTTGTGCTGCTCGGGCAGGCGCCCCATCCAGCGCCGGGCGAAGACCTGGCCGACCTCGTAGGGGTCGCCACCGACGGTGGTGATGTCCTCCTCCCGGTCGGCCCAGCGCTGCTCGGCCGTGGTGAGCTGGGCGAGGGTGGGCAGCGCCGCGGCCTCCGGGGGCTCGGCGGGGGTGCCGGGGCGGTCCACCCAGCCCCTGTCGGACGACCAGCGCAGGGTCGCGTTCGCCGGTTCCTTGGGGTCCTTGACGCCGGGGGCGCGCAGGGCCGCGAGGTCCTTGGGGGTGGGCACGCCCTTCGTGGCCGGATTCCGGTCCCCGTTCTCCTGGACGCGGGGCGGCGCGGCGGGGTGCGGGGCGGCGGTGGCCTGCTCGGGGCTCGCGGTGAGCGCGGACTCGGGCAGCGGGGCGGAGAGGATCGCGGCGATCTCGGGGCGGGGGGCGGGCGGCGGGGCGCAGACGCCGGTCAGTTCCTTGGCGCGGACGGCCTTGGTGATCCAGACGCGGTCGAGGACGCGCCGCTCGTCGGCCTCGGCGACCAGGTCCTCGGACTGGTTGTAGTCGCCGTCGGCGGCCTGCACGGCCCAGAGGTGGACGGCGACGCCGTGTTCCTTGGCGGCCATCATGCCGGGCAGCAGATCGCCGTCGCCGGTGACGAGCACGACGTCGGAGCAGGCGCGGTTGCGGGCCAGCTCGGTCAGCTCGGCGTGCATGGCGGCGTCCACGCCCTTCTGCGCCCAGCGGCCGTCGCTGCGGGTCAGGGCGCCCAGGCGGACGGTGACGCGGGGCATCACACGGAGCCTGCGGTGCTCCGGTTGGGGTACGCGGTCGGGGGCGCCGTCGAACCAGTAGATCCGCAGCAGCGGGCGCTCCGTGTCGGACTCGGCGCGCTCGCGCAGACCCTGGATGAGGGCGGTGTGGTCGACGGTGATCCTGGACCGGGACGGCTCTCCCGCGAGGAGGCTCGCGGCGGCTCCCAGCAGATACCCGGCGTCCACCAGGACGATGCAGCGGTCCACGCCATCCACCCTCTTTCCTGGAAGATTCCTGAAGGTGCCCGAAGATCCCACAGATCCCGGCCAGGGATCCGGCGATTTCGCGGATCGGGAGCTCCCGCGGATCCTGGAGGTCACTTCGGGTTTCCTTCGAGTCTGCCCGACCTCGCGGAGGTTAACGGCCCGAACTCGATCTTCGGCGTGGCGTATCCGCCCGAACGCGTTGCGTGGCCCCTTTCGAGTGCCTCCGCGAGTCCCCCTATGACGCACGGTAATTATCCAAAATGCGCCTTTTGCAGACCTATGTGAGTCTGGTCGCGTCCTGGCCCCTCGATCACCCTCAGGAGGAAGATCACCATGGCCAAGAACAAGAACCGCGATCGCAACCAGAAGGCCGCCGCCCAGGCCGAGCGCGGTCAGCAGCAGGCCCAGCAGTCCGCCATGGAGGCACAGGCCAAGTCCGCGGCCGAGGCGAACCCCGGCGATGTCGCCCGTAAGCACCGCGAGCGCCGCTTCGGCCACAACTGACGCCCGCACAGGCACACATGAGGGGCGCACCCGGTCCGGGTGCGCCCCTTGGCCATGCGATTGCCGCCGTGCGCGTCGCCCGCGCCGCTCGCGGTGGGGTCAGCCCGCCAGGCAGGACGGGCCGAGCAGCACCTTGAGGTCGCCGAAGAGCGCCGGATCGGGCTTCACGCGGTGCCGGTCGAGCCGGAGCACGGTGGTCTTCTGCGCGCCCTGGAGCTTGATCCGCACCTCGCTGTTGCCCCGGTGGTGGCTGAGGATCTCGCCGAGGCGCGTGACCATCGGCGGGCTCACCTTCACGGTCGGGATGGTGATGAGGACGGGGGCGTTGGTCCCGGCGTTCGACAGGTCGGGGACCTGCATCTCCATGGCGACGAGGCGGGGGACGTCCTCACGCTTGTCGAGGCGGCCCTTGACGAACACCACGGCGTCCTCGACGAGTTGCGTGGACACCAGCTGGTACGTCGCCGGGAAGAACATGCACTCGATGGAGCCCGCCAGGTCCTCGACCGTGGCGATCGCCCACGCGTTGCCCTGCTTGGTCATCTTGCGCTGCAGCCCGGAGATGATCCCGCCGATGGTGACGACCGCGCCGTCGGAGAAGTCGCCACCGGTCAGCTGCCCGATGCCCGCGTCCGCCTTGTCGGAGAGCACGTGCTCCAGGCCGAACAGCGGATGGTCGGAGACGTACAGACCCAGCATCTCCCGCTCCTGGGCGAGCAGATAGGTCTTGTCCCACTCGTCGGTGGAGAACTCCACGTCCAGGCCGAACCCGGGCTCGTCGGAGTCGTCATCGCCCATCCCGCCGAAGAGGTCGAACTGCCCCTCGGCCTCCTTGCGCTTGACCGCCACCACGTTGTCGATCATCGGCTCGTACTGCGCGGTCAGACCCTTGCGGGTGTGCCCCATCGTGTCGAACGCGCCCGCCTTGATCAGCGACTCCGTCGTGCGCTTGTTGCACGCGGCCGCCTCCACCTTGTCCAGGTAGTCCGGGAACGAGGCGAACTTCCCCTTCGCCTTCCGCGACCGGATGATCGACTCGACCACGTTCGTGCCGACGTTGCGCACCGCCTCCAGGCCGAACAGGATCACGTCGTCACCCTGCGCCGCGAAGTTGTGCACCGACTCGTTCACGTTCGGCGGCAGCACCTTGATGCCCATGCGGCGGCACTCGTTCAGATACACCGCCGACTTGTCCTTGTCGTCCTTCACCGACGTCAGGAGCGCCGCCATGTACTCGGCCGGGTAATTCGCCTTCAGGTACGCGGTCCAGTAGGTGACCAGGCCGTACGCGGACGAGTGCGCCTTGTTGAACGCGTATCCGGCGAAGGGCACCAGGACGTCCCACAGGGCCTGGATCGCGGCGTCCGAATAGCCCTTGTTCTTGGCGCCCGCCTGGAAGAGGACGAAGTTCTTCTCCAGCTCCTCGGGCTTCTTCTTGCCCATCACGCGGCGCAGGATGTCGGCCTCGCCGAGGGAGTAACCGGCGATGATCTGCGCGGCCTTCTGCACCTGCTCCTGGTACACGATCAGGCCGTAGGTGAGGCCCAGGGTCTCCTTCAGGGGCTCTTCGAGCTCCGGGTGGATCGGAGTGATCTCCTGGCGGCCGTTCTTGCGCTCGGCGTAGTTCGTGTGCGAGTTCATTCCCATCGGGCCCGGCCGGTACAGGGCCGAGACGGCGGAAATGTCCTCGAAGTTGTCGGGCTGCATCTGGCGCAGCAGCGAGCGCATGGGGCCGCCGTCGAACTGGAAGACGCCGAGGGTGTCACCGCGGCAGAGCAGTTCGAAGGTTTTGGGGTCGTCCAGCGGAAGGCTGAGCATCTCCAGGTCGACGCCCTTGTTGGCCTTCACCATCTTGACGGCGTCGTCCATGATCGTGAGGTTGCGCAGGCCCAGGAAGTCCATCTTCAGGAGGCCGAGCGACTCGCACTGCGGGTAGTCCCACTGCGTGATGGTGACGCCGTCGGTGTGCCGCACCCAGATCGGGGCGTGGTCCACGATCGGCTCGCTGGACATGATCACGCCGGCCGCGTGCACACCCATCTGCCGGACCAGGCCCTCCACGCCCTTGGCGGTGTCGATGACCTTCTTGACGTCCGGCTCGTTCTCGTACATCCCCCGGATCTCGCCCGCCTCGCTGTAGCGCGGGTGGGTGGGGTTGGTGATGCCGTCGAGGTCGATGCCCTTGCCGAGGACGTCGGCGGGCATGGCCTTGGTGAGCCGGTCGCCCATGGCGTAGGGGTAGCCGAGGACGCGCGCGGAGTCCTTGATGGCGTTCTTCGCCTTGATCTTTCCGTACGTACCGATCATGGCGACCTTGTCCTCGCCGTACTTCTCGGTCACGTACCTGATCACTTCGACGCGCCGACGCTCGTCGAAGTCGATGTCGACGTCGGGCATGGAGACGCGCTCGGGGTTGAGGAACCGCTCGAAGATCAGTCCGTGCGTGATCGGGTCGAGGTCGGTGATGCCCATGGCGTACGCGACGATCGATCCTGCCGCGGAGCCTCGGCCGGGGCCGACCGCGATGCCGTTGTTCTTGGCCCACATGATGAAGTCGGCGACCACGAGGAAGTACCCCGGGAACCCCATCTGGATGATGATGTCCATCTCGTACTCGGCCTGCTTCTGGCGGTCCTCGGGGACGCCGCCCGGGTAGCGGCGGTTCATGCCGACCCGGACCTCCTCCTGGAACCAGGTGACCTCGGTGAAGCCGTCGGGGATGTCGAACTTCGGCATGAGGTCGCGCTTCTCGAACATGCCGGTCGTGTCGATCTGCTCCGCCACCAGGAGCGTGTTCGCACACCCCTCCTGCCAGGCGTCGGAGGAATCGACGGCGTACATCTCGTCCGTCGACTTCAGGTAATAACCCGTCCCGTCGAAACGGAAACGATCCGGATCCGACAGGTTCTTGCCCGTCTGAATGCACAGCAACGCGTCATGCGCCGTCGCCTCGTGCGCATAGGTGTAATGCGAGTCATTCGTCACCAGCGGCGGAATACCGAGCTTCTTGCCGACCCGGAGCAGATCCTCACGGACCCGGCGCTCGATATCGATTCCGTGGTCCATCAGCTCCAGGAAATACCGGTCCTTGCCGAAAATGTCCTGGTACTCCGAAGCCGCCTTCACCGCCTCGTCGAACTGCCCCAGACGCAACCGCGTCTGCAGCTCACCCGAAGGACACCCGGTCGAGGCGATCAGCCCCTCCGACCACTGGGAGATCGTCTCCTTGTCCATCCGGGGCCACTTCTGCAGCCAGCCCTCGGCATACGCGTCCGAGGACAGCCGGAACAGATTGTGCAGGCCCGTCTGGTTCGCCGCCCAGATCGTCTTGTGCGTATAACCACCCGAACCCGACACGTCGTCGCGCTTCTGGTGCGGCTGGCCCCACTGGATCTTCCGCTTGTTGCGCCGCGACTCCGGCGCCACATACGCCTCGATCCCGATGATCGGCGTCACCCCCGCCTTCTTCGCCGAATGGAAGAAGTCGTACGCCCCGTGCAGATTCCCGTGGTCGGACATCGCGATATGCGTCATGCCCATCTCATTGCACGCGTTGAACATGTCCTTCAGCCGCGCGGCACCGTCCAGCAGCGAGTACTGGGTGTGAACGTGCAGGTGCGTGAAGGGCGGCTTCGACACGACGTTGGCCTCCGGGGGAACTCTGCGGGTGGCGTGGGTGGACAGCGTGGAAGTCTAGTCCGGCTCACTGACAGCGGGCGGGCACTCGGGAGTACGGTCGGGCGTTGAGAAGAGGGCGGACGACCGTCCCCCATGTGATGCACCAGGAGGCACCCCGCGATGTCGGTCCCGCAGCCCACCGCCGACCAGCGCGGCGAGGAGATCCTCGCCGTCTTCGACACCGCGTTCGGCGAGCTGCTCGCCGCCGACCCCGCCGCGTTCCGGGTGAAGTTCCGGAAGATGGCGGCCTCGGCCTTCGCGTTCTACCGCGGCACGGCGTGCCTCTTCTACCACGACCTGGGCCGCGACCAGCACGCCGGTCCCTACGTGGACGACCGCACCGGCCGGGTCTGGATCCACGGCGACCTGCACGCCGAGAACTTCGGCACGTACATGGACTCCCAGGGCCGCCTGATCTTCAACGTCAACGACTTCGACGAGGCGTACGTGGGCCCCTTCACCTGGGACCTGAAGCGCCTCGCGGCCTCCCTGGCCCTGATCGGGTACACGAAGGCGCTGAGCGACGAGCAGATCACGTCCCTGGTGCGGACGTACGCCGCGGCGTACCGCGAGCGCGTCCACGACCTGGCGACGGGCGCCAAGAGCGACGAGGTGCCGCCCTTCACCCTCGACACGGCCCAGGGCCCCCTCCTGGACGCCCTGCGCGCCGCCCGCTCCCTGACCCGCTTCGAGCTCCTGGACTCGATGACGGAGATCCGTGACTTCGAGCGCCGCTTCGCGCCGGGCGGCGGCTCCATCGAGCTCGACGCGGCGACGCGGTACAAGGTCCTCGCGGCCTTCGACGGCTATCTGGAGACGCTGCCCGAGTCCTCCCTGTCCCGCCCCGACTCGTATCGGGTGAAGGACGTCGTGGGCCGCCGCGGCATCGGCATCGGCTCGGCCGGACTGCCGTCGTACAACATCCTCCTGGAGGGCAACAGCGACGCCCTGGAGAACGACGTCGTCATCTACCTGAAGCAGGCCCAGACCCCGGCCGTCTCCCGGCACATCACGGACGCCGCGGTCCGCGGCTACTTCCAGCACGAGGGCCACCGCACGGTCATCTCGCAGCGCGCCCTCCAGGCGCACGCCGACCCCTGGCTCGGCTGGACCGAGCTGGACGGCGCGGGCCAGCTCGTCGCCGAGGTCTCGCCGTACGCGGTCGACCTGGACTGGTCGGACATCGACGACCTGGACGAGATCTCCTCCGTGGTGGCCGACCTGGGTCGGGCCACGGCGACCATGCACGCGGCCGCAGACGACGAGAGCGGCCACTCGGAGCTGGTGCCGTTCTCCACGGAGCGGGCCATCGACGCCGCCATCGCGGCCGACGAGGGCGGCTTCGGCGACCTCCTGGTGGACTTCGCGCACAGCTACGGCGCACGGGCCCGCGCGGACCACCAGATCTTCGTGGACCTGTTCCGCAACGGCCGGATCCCGGGGCTGTAGCGGGCCGCCATGGCATTCACAGGGACCCTTTAGGGGTCTCTTATGACGGCTCATGGCACACTCGCTTGCGCGATGGACATATCCGGGACCCAGATCAGAGTGGTGCGTGCGGCACTGTTCACGGCACTCGTCGTGATGCTGTCCGCCGCGTCGCACATTCTGCTGTCCCGGGCCCCGCTGCCGCTCACGACCTGCCTCGCCGTCACGGCCGGCGTGTACGTCATCGCGTATGCCCTGGCCGGGCGCGAGCGCGGGTTCAGCCGCATCGCCGCCCTGCTGATCCCGCTGGAGCTGGCCGCCGACACCGTCTTCACCTCGGGCCAGCACGTCTGCTACGGCCAGTCGGGCGGCCCCGTCACGGGCCCGCTGCGGTCCTTCGGCGTGGACGTGCTGTGCGGCGGCGGCAGCGTCGGCACCCCACTGGCGCGGATGGCGGGCGGCGAGAGCCACGGCGCCGCCGCCCTGCTCGCCGACGGCGGCCCGGCCACGGCCTGGCTGCTGCTCGGCGCGCACATCGGCGTCGGGCTGCTCGCGGCGGCCTGGCTCGGGCGCATGGAGCGGGCCGTGGCGGGGCTCCTCCGGGCCGCGGCCGCGGCGACGTTCCGGCCGCTGCTGCTCGCGGTCGCCGCGGTGACCCGGCGGATCGAGCCGGTGCGCCGGCTGCCGCGCCCCGCCCGCCGGACGCCGGTCGTCCGCACCCGGCTGCTCGTGCACTGCGTGGGACGGCGTGGACCGCCGTGCTCGGCCCTCTTCGCCTGAGCACAGCCGACCAGCCACGCCACACCCACGGAGAACCACCATGAGCAAGCGCAACAGCCAGGCCGCGAAGCAGGCCGCCCGCGAGCGGATCCGCGCCCAGCAGGAAGCCGAGCGCAAGCGCGAGAAGCGCAAGCGGTCGATCATCGTCGGCACGTCCATCGTCGGCGTCCTCGCCCTCGCGGGCGGCGTCTCGTACGCCGTCATGCAGAGCAACAAGCCCGACTACTGGGACGACGCCAAGGACGCGAAGCTCGTCAAGCCCGCGAACACCTCGGGCAAGGACGGCACGACCGTCGTCGTCGGCAAGGCCAGTGCCAAGAAGACCCTGAAGGTCTACGAGGACCCGCGCTGCCCGATCTGCGCGAGCTTCGAGCAGACCGTCGGCCCGACGGTCGAGAAGGACCTCAAGGACGGCAAGTACAAGGTCCAGTTCGTCGGCGCCACCTTCCTCGACCGGAACATCCCGGGCGAGGGCTCCCGCAACGCGATGAGCGCGCTCGGCGCCGCCCTGAACGTCTCCCCGGACGCGTTCCTCGCCTACAAGAAGGCGCTGTACTCGGCGGACAACCACCCGAGCGAGCAGGACGACAAGTTCAAGGACGACTCCTACCTGCTGAAGGTCGCCAACGAGGTGCCCGCGCTGAAGAAGAGCGCGGCCTTCAAGAAGGCGGTCAAGGACGGGACGTACGACCGCTGGGCCCTGGCCATGGGGCAGGCGTTCCAGGACGACAAGGACGGGGTCGAGGGCACCCCCGCGTTCGTCATGAACGGCAAGCAGCTCAAGGGCGCCGACGGCAAGAACGCGCCGATGTCGGTCGAGGACTTCAACAAGGCCGTCGACGCCGAGCTGAAGGCCTGATCCAGGAGTTATCACGCAAGCGCAGTAGGCGTGTTGCGGAAGAGCGGGCGAACTTTCGGTGGTCGCCCGCTCTTCGCTGTTACCGGTCCGTAGGGTTGCCCCTCGTGACCAGTCGAAGAGACAACTTCCTTACGCCCGCTGAGGGTCCCGGCACACCGTCCGCCGCCCTCACGCCGCGCCGCCGCACCGTCGTCAAGGCCGCGGCGGCCACCGCCGTCCTCGCGGCCCCGCTCGCGGCGGCCGCCTCGGCCCGCGCCGCCGACGGCCCCGCCTTCCTGCACGGTGTCGCCTCCGGTGACCCGCTGCCCGACGGCGTCCTGCTGTGGACGCGGATCACCCCGACGCCCGAGGCGGTGCCCGGGTCCGGCAAGGGCCCGGACGTCGAGGTGCGTTGGGAGGTGGCCGAGGACAAGGGCTTCAGCAAGGTCGTGGGCCACGGCTCGACCACCGCGAAGGCCGCGGGCGACCACACGGTCAAGGCCGATGTAAGGGGCCTGCGCCAGGCGACCACCTATTACTACCGCTTCTCCATAGGCAACGATGCGCCGGTGCACTCCCCCGTGGGCCGCACCCGCACCGCCCCCGCCCACGAGGCCGCCGCGCCCGGCGTCCGCTTCGGCGTCGTGTCGTGCTCCAACTGGGAGGCCGGGTACTTCTCCGCGTACCGCCATCTCGCCGCCCGCACCGAACTCGACGCGGTCCTGCACCTCGGCGACTACCTGTACGAGTACGCGTCCGGCGGCTTCGCCTCCTCCGGCGACGTCGTGCGCGAGCACCAGCCGAAGCACGAGATCCTCACCCTCGCCGACTACCGGACCCGGCACGGCGCCCACAAGACCGACGCCGACGCGCAGGCCATGCACGCCACGCACCCGGTCATCGCGATCTGGGACGACCACGAGGTCGCCAACGACGCCTGGTCGGGCGGCGCGGAGAACCACAGCCCGGAGACCGAGGGCCCCTGGGCCGCGCGCGTGGCCGCCGCCAAGCAGGCCTACTTCGAGTGGATGCCGGTGCGCCCGGCCACCGAGGGCACCGTCTACCGCAGGCTGCGCTTCGGCAAGCTCGCCGACCTGCACCTGCTCGACCTGCGCTCGTTCCGCTCGAAGCAGGCGGGGGTGGGCAGCGGCGACGTCGACTCGCCGGACCGCACGATCGCGGGCCGCGCCCAACTCGACTGGCTGAAGGCGGGCCTGGCCGCGTCGGACGCCGCGTGGAAGCTGGTCGGCACGTCGGTGATGATCTCGCCGGTCGCGTTCGGCTCACTGCCCGCGTACCTCCTGAAGCCGCTCGCGAAGCTGCTCGGCCTGCCCGAGGGCGGTCTCGCCGTCAACACCGACCAGTGGGACGGCTACACCCACGACCGCAAGGAACTCATCGGACACCTGCGGGACAAGGGCATCCGGAACACCGTCTTCCTGACCGGTGACATCCACATGGCATGGGCCAACGACGTGCCGGTGACCGCCGCCACGTACCCGGCGTCGCCGTCCGCGGCCACGGAGTTCGTCGTCACGTCCGTGACGTCCGACAACGTCGACGACCTCCTGAACGTCCCGCCGCAGACCCTGTCCCTGGTCGGCGTCGCCGCGGTCAAGGCCGCCAACCGCCATGTGAAGTGGCTGGACATGGACTCCCACGGGTACGGCGTCCTGGACGTCACCGCGGAGCGCTCGCAGATGGACTACTACATCGTCTCCGACCGCTCGGACCCCAGGGCGACGTCGTCGTGGGCGCGTTCGTACCGCACGCTCACCGGCACCCAGAAGGTCGAGCGGGTGCATTCGCCGGTGCGCTGACAAGCCCGGTGAAGTGGGCCGACAGCCGCCCGTCGACCCCCTACGCTGTCGGCCATGAGCGGCCAGGGGGACGTACTCGACGGGCGCTTCGAGCTGCTGCGGCGGCTCGGCAGCGGAGGCATGGGCACGGTGTGGCGGGCCCGCGACACCGTGCTGCACCGCGAGGTGGCGCTGAAGGAGGTCCGGCCGCCGGGCCCCGAGCCCGCCGACGACACCTCGCGGCTGCTGCGGGAGCGGGTGCTGCGCGAGGCCCGCGCCCTGGCCCGGCTCAACCATCCGCATGTCGTGACGATCCACCACATCGTCGATGTCGAGCCGCACCCGTGGCTGGTGATGGAGCTGCTCTCGGGCCGCACCCTCCAGGACTTCCTGGAGGAGCGCACCCTGCCGCCGCGGGAGGCGGCCCGCATGGGCCGGGAAGTCCTCTCCGCGCTGCGGGCCGCCCACGCGGCGGGCATCCTGCACCGCGACATCAAGCCCGCCAACATCCTGCTCCGCGAGCCCTCCCCCGCCCGCCCCGACGAGGTGCCGCCCGTCGTCCTCACCGACTTCGGCATCGCCGCCCTCCAGGGCTCCACGCAGCTCACCGCCACCGGCGAGCTGATCGGCTCGCCCGAGTACATCGCGCCGGAACGAGTCCGCGGCACCGGCGAGGGCCCGGCCGCCGACCTGTGGTCACTGGGTCTGGTCCTGTACGTGGCCGTGGAGGGCGTGAGTCCGCTGCGCCGTGCGTCCACCCTCGCCACACTGGCCGCGGTGCTCGACGAGCCGGTGCCGCCGCCGGTGCGCTCCGGCCCGCTCGCCCCGGTCCTGGAGGCGCTGCTGGTACGGGACCCGGCGCTGCGGCCCGACGTGGAGCGCCTGGACGCGATGCTCTCGGCGGTCGCCGACGGGATCGCGTGGCAGCCCACCCAGACGGCGCCCCGCCCGTCCGCACCGCCCACGCACAGCGCGCCGCACCCGCCCGCGCCACCCACCGCGCCACCACCCGGCGTCCCGGACCACACCCGTCCGCAGCCCGCGCCCGACCCGTCTCCCGGCCTCACGCCCCGGGCCGACCACCAGGGCACCGCCCGGCGCCGCACGCCCCTGCTCGCCGCCGCGATGGTGGCCCTCGTGCTGGTGGCGGGCGTGGCCCTGGCGTTCGCGCTGCGCGACGGCGGAGGCGGCGGGAACGGCGGGGCGACGGCGGGCAAGGGCGGCGGCCGGACCGGCGGGGCGGCCTCCGAGGGTTCGCGTACGACGGGACCGGACGGGCGGCCCACCGACGCGGCGAGCACCGGGCCGAGCCAGGGCCCGGCGTCCCCCGCCTCCTCGGCACCGACCGCGCCGACCGCACCGACCACGCCCGCCACACCCGCCACGTCGTCCGCGCCGCCCGATGCGGGGCGCTGGATCGCCCAGCTGCACTCCGAGCCGGGCTCGTCGTCCGCCGCGACCCGCGACCGCAAACTCGCCGCCGTCCGCAGGACCGTCCCACAGGCCCAGTACCTGCGCAGCGACGACTATGCCTCGCTGCGCCCGGGGTACTGGGTGTTCTACGCGCCGGGCCCGTTCCCGAACGGCCAGGCGGCGCTGCGGTTCTGCGCGGAGCACGGCCGCACCTCGGACACCACCTGCGTGGGGCGCTATCTCAGCGACGAGGCCACGGACCTCGGCCTGCAGTGCAAGCCGCCCGCGAGCAGGCCGGTGGGCCGCTGCGTGCGGAGCTGAGGCGGGACTACAGGCTCTCCAGGAACCCCAGCGCCGTGCGCCACGTCGCCTCCGCCGCCTCGGCGTCGTAGTCGTCCAGGTCCGGGTCGGTGTACAGGTGCCCGGCGCCCGCGTACCGGTAGACCTCCACGTCGGCGCCCGCGCGGCCCATCTGGAGGTACCAGGCGCTGAGCCAGTCGTCCGTCTCGAACGCGTCGGGCTCGGCGACGTGCAGCTGCACGGGGAGCTCGTCCACGGACGCGTTCTCCGCGATGTCCGACGTGCCGTGCAGGAGCAGCAGGCCACGCGCCTTGGCGTCGCCGAGGGCGAGGGTCTGCGCGGTGGCGGCGCCGAGCGAGAAGCCCGCGTAGACGAGGCCCCGGTCGGAGTAGGGCGCGGCGGCCAGGACCGCGCGCTTGAGCAGCTCGTCGTTGCCGAGCTCGTCCTTGAAGGCCAGCCCTTCCTCGACGCTCTCGAAGGTGCGGCCGTCGAAGAGGTCCGGGGTCCACACCTCGTGCCCGGCCGCGCGCAGCCGGTCGGCCGCCGCCCGCACCGCGGGCCGCAGCCCGTACGTCGAATGGAAAAGCATGATGTTCATGGGGCCATCGTGCCACCTACCCTCGGAGGCATGGAGAACGTGCTGCGTCCATTGATCGTGGTCGGCGGCTCGGTCGTGCTCACGCTCGCGGTCGGCTGGGTGGCCGACTGGGCGTTGCGCCGAGCCGCCGACCGACGGCCCGAACAGCCGCTGTGGGAGCTGCTGCGCCGCTGCCGACTGCCGTTGCAACTGGTGCTGTGCGCGGCGATGCTGCGCGGGTCCTACGCCCAGGCGAAGATCGCCGAGGGGCATTCGGTGGCCATCGGCAGAGCGCTCACGCTGGTCCTCATCGCCTCGGTGGCCTGGCTCGCGGTGCGCATCTCGGCGGCCGTGGTGGAGTCCTCGTACGCGCGCTACGCCTCCGCGCACCGCGACCCGGCGCGGGTCCGGCGGGTGCGCACGCAGGTCACGCTGATCCAGCGCGTGGTCGCGGCGGTCGTCGGCGTGGTGGCCGTCGCCGCGATGCTGCTCACGTTCCCCGCCATGCAGGCGGCCGGGGCCTCGCTGCTCGCGTCGGCGGGCATCCTCGGCATCGTCGCGGGCGTGGCCGCGCAGTCCACGCTCGCCAACCTCTTCGCGGGGCTGCAGATCGCCTTCGGCGACATGGTGCGGATAGGGGACACGGTGGTGGTGGACGGCGAGTGGGGTGTCGTCGACGAGATCACGCTGACGTTCCTGACGGTGCGGACCTGGGACGAGCGCCGGATCACTATGCCGGTGTCGTACTTCACGTCGAAGCCGTTCGAGAACTGGTCCCGCGGCGGCGCCCAGATGACCGGCACCGTCTTCCTGCAGCTCGACCACAGCGCCCCGATGGCGGCGATGCGCGAGAAGCTGCACGAGATCCTGCGCGAGTGCGGCGCCTGGGACGGCCGCGACTGGGGTCTCGCGGTCACGGACACGACGCCGAACACCGTGCAGGTGCGGGCCCTGGTCACGGCCAAGGACGCCGACGACATCTGGACGGTGCGCGTCACGGTCCGCGAGCAGCTCGTGGCCTGGCTGACCGAGCACCATCCGTACGCGCTGCCCCGGGTCAACACGGCCTGGGCGGTGGAGCCGCCGAACGGCGACCATCCGCATCCGGTGACTCCGCACGTGCCGCGGACGGGGCGGGGCTGAGGCATCGGCGGGGGCGGGGCTGAGGGCTGCCCCCGGGGCCTTCGCGGCGCCAGGGCCCGTGCGTCAGCGCAGGCTGCGTACGTCCAGGTGGTGCAGCACCCGGTCCACGATCTCCGGGTCGTAGCCGGGTTCGCTGCGCGCGGCGAGGACCTCGTGGCGGGCGGCCGACATCATCTCGCGCTGGATGCGCTGGACGGCCTTGAACCGGTCGACGCGGGTGGCGTACCGCTCGCGCCGCTCGTCGTCCAGGATGTCGGGGCTGATCCGGGCGCCGATGTCGAAGGCGCCGCGCAGCAGCCGCTCGGCGACCTCCTCGGGCAGCTCCTCGACCTCCTCGATCTCCTTCAGGCGCGCCTTGGCGGCCTTCGCGGCGCGCACGGCGAGCTCGCGCTCCAGGGCCCGCTCGGCATCGGTGTCGGCGCGTACGCCGAGCTTCCTGACCAGCCACGGCAGGGTCAGGCCCTGGGCGATCAGGGTCGCGATGATCACGCAGAAGGCGATGAAGATGATCTCTTCACGGGCGGGGAACGGAGCCCCGTCGTCCGTCTTGAGCGGAATGGCGAGGGCCAGCGCGACCGACGCGACGCCGCGCATGCCGGACCACCACATGACGACGGTCTCGCGCCAGCTGGTCGGGATCTCCTCGTCGTAGTCACGGCGCTTGTGCAGCCGCTTGGCCAGCCAGGTGGCGGGCAGCAGCCACATCAGCCGTACGCCGACGACGACCGCCACGATGGCGGCGCCCCAGCCGACCATCTCCCACTCGCGCCCGTCGGCCGTACCGAAGACGTTGTGCAGTTCGAGGCCGATGAGCCCGAACGCGACGCCGGTGACGAGGGTGTCGACGATCTCCCAGAAGGACTGCCCGGTGATCCGGCCGAGCACGTCGTCGGCGTCGGTGGCGTTCTCGGCGAGGTAGAGGGCCGTGGTCAGGACCGCGAGGACGCCGGAGCCGAGGAGTTCCTCGGCGAGTACGTAGGCGACGAACGGCACCAGCAGCGTCAGGCCGGTCTGCAGGGTCGCGTCGCCAAGCAGGCCCATGAGCTTGTTGGAGAGCCAGCCGAGCGCGAGGCCGACGGCGACGGCGACGACGGCGGAGAGCACGAGCTGGCCGACGGCCGAGGGCCAGGAGAAGGTGCCGCTGACGGCGGCGGCGATGGCCACGTGGTACAGCACGATCGCGGTGACGTCGTTGAAGAGCCCCTCGCCCTCCAGGATCGACACCAGGCGGCGCGGCAGGCCGAGCGAACCGGCGACGGCGGTCGCGGCCACCGGGTCCGGCGGGGCGACGAGCGCGCCGAGCGCGACGGCCGCGGCGAGCGGCAGCCCCGGTACGACGGCGTTGGCCACGGCTGCGACGGCCGCCGTGGTCACGAACACGAGCGCCACGGCGAGCAGCAGGATGGGCCGGATGTTGGCCGCGAACTGCCGCCAGGACGTGCGCTGCACGGACGCGTAGAGCAGCGGCGGCAGGACCAGCGGGAGGATCAGCTCAGGCGCGATCTCGACGTTCGGCACGAACGAGAGGAACGCGAGGACGCCCCCGAACAGCGTCATGAGCACCGGCGCGGGCAGCCCGATCCGGTCCCCCAACGGCACGGTGACCAGGGCCCCCAGCAACAGCAGGAGCAGCAACGCCAGTTGATCCACGGGATGCCCTCCGAGGGGTGAGGCCGACATGATCAGGACCTCAACCTTGCCACGGAGCACAACAATCGCCGCAAATCACCCATGCGACGCGGTGCGGTCACGCCCCGAAGGGGCGCCGGTCGCGCCGACGTGCGGCGGTACCGGAGCACCCCCAAGGGGCGCGGGGAACTGCGCGACCAGCCACGAGGAGCCCTCAGCCGGACTCCCACACGGCGTACCCCGCGAAACGCTAGCGCAGCGCCTTACGCATGGCTCGATGCGGAATCCCAGCGTCCGGAAACTCCGGCCCATACGCCACATACCCGAGCCGCTCGTAGAACCCGAGCGCATGCGTCTGCGCGTGCAGGTCGACAGCGCCGAGCCCGCGCTCACGGGCGGCGTCCTCGATGGCCCGCACCAGCTCCGCGCCGACGCCGAGCCCGCGCGCGGAGCGCAGCACGGCCAGCCTGCCCAGGGCCCCCACGGTGGCGTCCCCGCCGTTCTTGACGGCGGCCGCCGCGCCCGTGAGCAGCCGCCCCGTGCCGAGCGGCGCCCCGTCCTCGGCCCGCACGGCGAGCACGTGCACGGCCCCGCCGTCGTACTCGTCGTACTCAAGGTCCTCCGGCACCCCCTGCTCGGCGACGAAGACCTCCTTGCGCACGCCGAAGCACGCGTCCAGGTCCTCCTGCCCCACCGCGACCCGGCAGGCCACCGGCCCGCTCACTCGCTCTCCGCCCGCACCCGGTCGAGCGCCAGCTGCAGGTCGTCGGGGTAGTCGCTCGCGAACTCGGCCCACTGTCCGTCCCCGGGGTGCTCGAAGCCGAGCCGCACGGCGTGCAGCCACTGGCGGGTGAGCCCGAGGCGCTTGGCGAGCGTGGGGTCGGCGCCGTAGGTCAGGTCGCCCACGCAGGGATGCCGGTGCGCCGACATGTGCACCCGGATCTGGTGGGTCCGGCCGGTCTCCAGCTTGATGTCGAGCAGGGAGGCCGCGCGGAAGGCCTCCATGAGGTCGTAGTGCGTGACGGAGGGCTTGCCCTCGGCCGTGACCGCCCACTTGTAGTCGTGGTTGGGGTGGCGGCCGATGGGGGCGTCGATGGTGCCGCTCATCGGGTCGGGGTGGCCCTGCACCAGGGCGTGGTAGCGCTTGTCGACCGTGCGCTCCTTGAACTGGCGCTTCAGCGAGGTGTACGCCCGCTCCGACTTGGCGACGACCATCAGGCCGGACGTGCCGACGTCCAGGCGGTGCACGATGCCCTGGCGCTCGGCGGCACCGGACGTCGAGATGCGGTACCCGGCGGCGGCGAGGCCGCCGATCACGGTGGTGCCGGTCCAGCCGGGGCTCGGGTGCGCGGCGACGCCGACGGGCTTGACGATCACGACGATGTCCTCGTCGTCGTGCACGATCTCCATGCCCTCGACGGGCTCGGCGACGATCTGCACCGGAGCGGGAGCCTGCGGCATCTCCACTTCCAGCCAGGCGCCGCCGTGCACCCGCTCGGACTTGCCGACCACCGAGCCGTCGACCGCGACCTTCCCCGCCGCGGCGAGCTCGGCGGCCTTCGTGCGGGAGAAGCCGAACATGCGCGAGATGGCGGCGTCGACGCGCTCGCCCTCCAGGCCGTCGGGTACGGGCAGGGTACGGATCTCGGGAATCGTGCTCACCCCACGAGTATGCAGGAGGGCTACGACACCGCCGTACCGAACGCCCTGCGCGGGGGCCCGCTCAGTCCTTGTGGACGGTGCCGTCCGGGTCGAGCCCGCGGAAGGAGAGCAGCACGATCAGGATGCCGCCGCAGACGATCGCGGAGTCGGCGAGGTTGAAGACCGCGAAGCCCTTCGGGGCGATGAAGTCGACCACCGCGCCCTTGAACACGCCGGGCGAGCGGAAGATCCGGTCGGTGAGGTTGCCGAGCGCGCCGCCGAGCAGCAGGCCGAGGGCGATGGCCC
The DNA here is from genome assembly GCF_055594065.1 of Streptomyces sp. NPDC040610. NCBI lineage: Bacteria > Bacillati > Actinomycetota > Actinomycetes > Kitasatosporales > Streptomycetaceae > Streptomyces > Streptomyces sp. NPDC040610. The sequence continues at coordinate 172,606 of NZ_JBVIXA010000011.1, forward strand.
AGGGCAGGCTGTACAGCTTGCGCGCGAGGCGGGCGATCACCACGATCACGGCCGCGGCGATCACGGTGAAGATGATGGTGTACGCCTCGCCCATGCCGAAGGCGGCGCCCGCGTTCCGGATCGCGTTGAAACGCAGCAGGTCACCGACCACGTCGATGGGCTCGTGGTGCTCCAGCTTCGCGACCACGATCATCTTGCTGACGAGGTCCAGGGCGTACGCGAACATGGCTACCCCGAACAGCACGGCGATCTTGCGCCGCCCCTTGGGCTTCGGCTCGGCGTCGGCGTCCGCCTCGGGCTCGGCGTCCGCCGTCGTCTGCGACTCCGGCTTCGGCTCGCTCTCGGAGCGCTGCCCGTCCTTGGAGCCGTCCTTGGAGCCGGAATCGGACTGCTCCGGTCCGGCCCCCTCCGCCTCAGGGATGTCCGGCGTACCGATGATGCGCTCCGCCTCTGCCACGTGAGTCCCTCAACCTAGGTGCCTGACTGGGGACGAGGGTACGACACCGGGGTACGGGCCGAGGCGCCCAGGCCACGCTCAGTAGCGCCGTTCCTGCTTCTGCTTGCACTCCACGCACAGGGTGGCCCGCGGGAACGCCTGCATGCGGGCCTTGCCGATGGGGTTGCCGCAGTTCTCGCAGAGGCCGTACGTCCCCGCGTCCAGGCGTTCCAGGGCGCGCTCGGTCTGCTCCAGCATCTCCCGGGCGTTCGCGGCGAGCGCCATCTCGTGCTCCCGCGTGATGTTCTTCGTGCCGGTGTCGGCCTGGTCGTCGCCCGCGCCGTCCCCGGAGTCCCGCATCAGTCCGGCGAGCGCGGTCTCGGACGACTCGATCTCGGACCGCAGCCGCATGGTCTCGGACATCAGCTCGGTCCGCGCCTCGGCGACCTCCGCCGGGGTCCACGGGTCCTCGCCCGGGCGCACCGCCAGCTCGCCGGGCGTCACCGCCGCGGCCCGCGCCTTGGGCACCGCGCCCGACTTCGCCGCCGCCGTCGCCGTGCCCGGAGTCTTCTTCGCAACCACCGTCGTGGCTCCCGTCGTCTCCGCGGCCTGAGCCGCACCCTCGGCCGCGGACGCGGCCGACTTCTTGGCCGTACGTTTCCTGGCTCCCGAACCCTTCGTGGCGCCCGTCGCCTTCTTGGACGCACCCGACCCGCCGTCCGCCTCCGTCTGGGCGGCGGAGTTCTCGGCGGCGGCCTGCTCGGACGCGGCCTTCGCCGCCGACGCCTTCGTGGCCGACGCCTTCTTCGACGCCGTCTTCTTCGGAGTCGTCTTCTTGGCAACGGTCTTCTTGGCGGCCGCGTTCCTGGAGGTCCCCGCCGCCTCCTTGTCACCGGCCTTCTTGGCGGCTGTCTCCTTGGCGGCTGCCTTCTTGGCGGCGGCTTGCTTCGCCGGGGCAGCGGCGGACGCCTTCTTCGCCGCCCCCTTGGCGGGAGCCTTCGCGGCCGCCTTGGTCGTGGTCTTCTTCGGCGCCGCCGCACCCGCACGCACGGTCTTGACGGCGCGGGCCGCCTTGCCGCCCGCTTCCCCCGCCGCCCCGGCCCCCGCGGCTGTGGATCTGCTGGACGCCGACTGCTGTACGGCGGTCTTCTTCGCCACCATGGCCGCGGCCCCTTCACATATTGTGATCTTGCACGCGAATCGTGCTGGGACGATAAATCGACTCCAGGCCCGCGGCAACGGGGCACGCCGCCCGATTCGCCCGCCTCCGGGGGTCTCGCGGTGAGCCTGCCTGCGTTGTGCCCAGCTCTCCGGCGGGTAATCCGCCGGACGCCCGAGGTCAGGATCCGGACGCTCCGCGTATCGCCATTCGGGGCAGTCCCGTGGTCCCGCCCCCCCAGCGGCCGCGCACCCCGCGGGCACCTCCCCGGGGCTCCCGTACGGGCATAGACTTGATGACGACTGAAGAAGGTGCGCCATGCGCAAAATCACCGACTGCCGCGAATTCCCGAGCGAGACCCACTGCACCCTCGCCATCTCCGGCGAAGAGGAAGAGGTGGTCCGCGCCGCCAGTGAGCACGCCGTGTCGGTCCACGGCCACACGGACGGCCCCGAGCTGCGGAAGATGATCCGCGACTCCCTCAAGGACGACATCCCCCAGCACGCGTGATCCACCGGAGCCTCCGCGGGGGCCGCCCACCGCCCTCCCCGCGCGCCCCCGGAAATCCGGTCGGCCGCGCCCGCCCCGGCGCCGTACACTGGCCGGAGCGAGAAGCGTGGATGGGGACGAGTAGCGGCGTACGCAGCCAGGAGCGACCCGGGGACGGTGTGAGCCCGGGGGCGAGCGCGACGTGAAGATCACCCCGGAGCCGCCGGAGGAAAGCCGCAGGCCGGCCCCCTTGAGGGACGGGCCCGGCGAGTAGACCCGGCATCGCGACCCCAATGAGGGGGCCCTGTGGCGCCAGCGCCGGAGGGCCAAGGAGGGTGGTACCGCGGGAGCGCAGCGATGCGCCTCTCGTCCCTCCGACGGAAGGGAAGAACGTCCGCCGGAGGAAAAGCGAATGACGCCGCCGCAGTACCGCCAGGTGCCCGCCCAGGTCGACCTGCCCGCCCTTGAGCACGCCGTGCTCGACTTCTGGGAGCAGCAGAAGATCTTCGCCAAGAGCCTGGAGCAGTCCGAGGGCCGCCCCGAGTGGGTGTTCTACGAGGGCCCGCCCACGGCCAACGGCATGCCCGGCGCGCACCACATCGAGGCCCGCGTCTTCAAGGACGTCTTCCCGCGCTTCCGCACCATGCGCGGCTACCACGTCGCCCGCAAGGCCGGCTGGGACTGCCACGGCCTGCCCGTGGAGCTCGCGGTCGAGAAGGAACTCGGCTTCAACGGCAAGAAGGACATCGAGGCGTACGGCATCGCCGAGTTCAACGCCAAGTGCCGCGAGTCGGTGACCCGCCACACGGACGCCTTCGCCGACCTGACGACCCGCATGGGGTACTGGACGGACCTCGACGGCGCCTACCGGACGATGAACCCGGAGTACATCGAATCCGTCTGGTGGTCCCTCAAGGAGATCTTCGACAAGGGCCTCCTCGTCCAGGACCACCGCGTCGCCCCCTGGTGCCCCCGCTGCGGCACGGGCCTGTCCGACCACGAGCTGGCGCAGGGCTACGAGACGGTCGTCGACCCGTCCGTCTACGTCCGCTTCCCGCTGACCGGCGGCCCCCTCGCGGGCGATGCCGCCCTCCTGGTGTGGACGACCACCCCGTGGACGCTGGTGTCCAACACGGCGGTCGCCGCGCACCCGGACGTCACCTACGTAGTGGCGACCGACGGCGAGGAGAAGCTGGTCGTCGCCGAGCCCCTCCTTGAGAAGGCACTCGGCGAGGGCTGGGAGACCACGGGCCAGCGGTTCACCGGCGCCGAGATGGAGCGCTGGACGTACCAGCGCCCCTTCGAGCTGGTGGAGTTCCCGGCCCCGGCGCACTACGTGGTCAACGCCGACTACGTGACCACGGAGGACGGCACCGGCCTCGTCCACCAGTCCCCCGCCTTCGGTGAGGACGACCTCAAGGTCTGCCGGTCGTACGGCCTGCCGGTCGTGAACCCCGTCCGCCCGGACGGCACCTTCGAGGAGGACGTCCCGCTCGTGGGCGGTGTCTTCTTCAAGAAGGCCGACGAGACCCTCACCAAGGACCTGGACGACCGCGGCCTGCTGTTCCGCCACATCGCGTACGAGCACAGCTACCCGCACTGCTGGCGCTGCCACACCGCGCTCCTCTACTACGCGCAGCCGTCCTGGTACATCCGCACCACGGAGATCAAGGACCGCCTCCTCGAGGAGAACGAGCGGACCAACTGGTTCCCGGACTCGGTCAAGCACGGCCGCTTCGGCGACTGGCTGACCAACAACGTCGACTGGGCGCTGTCCCGCAACCGCTACTGGGGCACCCCGCTGCCCATCTGGCGCTGCGAGGAGAACCACCTCACCTGCGTCGGCTCCCGCGCCGAGCTGAGCGAGCTCACGGGCACCGACCAGTCGGACCTCGACCCGCACCGCCCGTTCATCGACGACGTCACGTTCACCTGCACCCACGAGGGCTGCTCCCTCGAAGCGGTGCGCGTGCCCGAGGTCATCGACGCCTGGTACGACTCGGGTTCGATGCCGTTCGCGCAGTGGGGCTACCCGCACAAGAACAAGGAACTCTTCGAGAGCCGCTACCCCGCGCAGTTCATCTCGGAGGCCATCGACCAGACCCGCGGCTGGTTCTACACGCTGATGGCCGTCGGCACCCTGGTCTTCGACAAGTCGAGTTACGAGAACGTCGTCTGCCTCGGCCACATCCTCGCCGAGGACGGCCGCAAGATGTCCAAGCACCTGGGCAACACCCTGGACCCGATCCCGCTCATGGACCGGCACGGCGCCGACGCGGTCCGCTGGTTCATGGCGGCCGGCGGCTCCCCGTGGGCGGCCCGCCGCGTGGGCCACGGCACCATCCAGGAGGTCGTCCGCAAGACCCTCCTGACGTACTGGAACACGGTCGCCTTCCAGGCGCTCTACGCCCGTACGTCGAAGTGGGCCCCCTCGGACACCGACCCGGCGCCCGCCGACCGCCCGCTGCTCGACCGCTGGCTGCTCAGCGAGCTGCACGCGCTCACCGACCAGGTGACGCAGGCCCTGGACGCCTACGACACCCAGCGCGCCGGAAAGCTCCTGTCCACCTTCGTCGACAACCTCTCCAACTGGTACGTACGCCGTTCGCGGCGCCGCTTCTGGCAGGGCGACGCGGCCGCGCTGCGCACCCTGCACGAGGTCGTCGAGACGATCACGCGGCTGCTCGCCCCGCTGACGCCGTTCATCGCGGAGCGCGTCTGGCAGGACCTGGTCGTGCCGGTCACGCCCGACGCCCCGGAGTCGGTGCACCTGGCGTCCTGGCCGGAGGCCGACCTGTCGGTGATCGACCCGGAGCTGTCGAAGCAGATGGTGCTCGTGCGCCGCCTCGTCGAGCTGGGCCGTGCCTCGCGCGCGGAGTCGGGTGTCAAGACCCGTCAGCCGCTGTCCCGCGCACTGGTCGCGGCCGCCGGTTTCGAGACCCTCGACGCCGAGCTGCGCGCCCAGATCACCGAAGAGCTGAACGTCACGTCCCTCGCCTCCCTGTCGGAGGTCGGCGGCTCCCTGGTCGACACCACCGCCAAGGCCAACTTCCGTGCCCTCGGCAAGCGGTTCGGCAAGGGCGTGCAGGCGGTGGCCAAGGCCGTCGCGGAGGCCGACGCGGCCGCGCTGTCCCTCGCCCTGCGCGAGGGCACGGCCTCCGTGGAGGTCGACGGCGAGACCGTGACGCTCGCCCCGGACGAGGTCATCATCACCGAGACCCCGCGCGAGGGCTGGTCGGTGGCGTCCGACTCCGGTGCCACGGTCGCCCTCGACCTGGAGCTCACGGACGAGCTGCGCCGCGCGGGCCTGGCCCGGGACGCGATCCGCCTGATCCAGGAGGCCCGCAAGAACAGCGGCCTGGACGTCGCGGACCGGATCGCCCTGCGCTGGACGTCCGCCGACCCGGCCGTCGTCACGGCCCTGACCGACCACGCCGCCCTCATCGCGGACGAGGTCCTGGCCACGGACTTCGCCGAGGGCGAGGCGGACGACACGTACGGAGAGACGTTCAAGGACGACGCGGTGTCCCTGTCGTTCCGCCTCCGCAAGGCGTAACCGCACACGCCGAAGGCCCGGTCCCACCAAAGATCTTGGTGGGACCGGGCCTTCGGCGTTGCGTGCCCGCGTACAAACGTCGGAACGTTTCTGCTGCCCCCGAACCGACGCCCTGCCTCTGAACCGACGCCTGGGGCGACCTGACGGGGCAGCGCACGCACAACAGGGGCAGCGCACGCAAAAGGGCGAGGCCCCCGGATCTCCGGGGGCCTCGCCCTGTACGACTGCCGACGCCTACGGCGTGGTGAAGCCCGTCAGTTGTCGTCCTCGTCGATGAGGAAACCGCGCATCGGGGACGGAGCCTGCTGCATCGGCTGCTGGCCCTGCGGCCGCACCGGCGCCATCGGCTGCGTCATCGCGGGCGACATCTGCTGCTGCCCGCCGTAGGACGGGGCGCCCGGGGCCGGGTTGCCGCCCATGGACTGGTTGCCGCCGTAGGACGGGGCACCCGCGCCGGCCGAGGCCATGGAAGGCGCCGGGGACGGCGGCAGGGAGGCGGTCGCCGGGGTCCGCGGCGGGGCCAGCGAGTCGTCGGCCTGGGTCTCCAGCTGACGCAGCTGCGACTCCAGGTAGGACTTCAGCCGCGTGCGGTACTCGCGCTCGAAGCCGCGCAGGTCCTCGACCTTGCGCTCCAGCGTGGCGCGGGCGGACTCCAGGGAGCCCATCGCGACGCGGTGCTTCTCCTGCGCGTCCCGCTCCAGGGCGTCGGCCTTGGCGCGGGCGTCCCGCTCCAGGCCCTCGGCGCGCGAACGGGCCTCGCCCACGATCTTGTTGGCCTCGGAACGGGCCTCCGCGATCGCCTGGTCGGCGGTCTGCTGCGCGAGCGAGAGCACACGGGCGGCGCTGTCGCCGCCGGGGCCCTGGCCGGGCTGCGGAAGCTGCGGGCCGTGACCGCCCATCGGGCCGCCCATGGGGCCACCCATCTGACCCTGCATCTGGCCCTGGCCCATCGGACCGGGACCCTGACCCATCGGGCCGGGACCCTGGGGACCGCCCTGCGGACCGTGGCCGCCGGGGCCCGGGGGAAGCTGCGGAGCGCCGCCCGGAAGCTGGGGCGGGCCGCCCATCGGGTGCTGCTGCTGCGGCGGCACCGGCTGCGGGCCAGATATTGCGGCGGGCACCGGGGCGCCCGGACCTCGCTGGTCCTGCGGCCCGTCGGGGCCACCGGGACCGCCGGGGCCCTTGCGCATGCCGCCCTGCTGCTGGTTCTGCGCGGCCGCGCGCGTGGCGGCGGCCAGCTTGGCTCGCAGATCCTCGTTCTCACGGAGCAAGCGGGTCAGTTCGGCTTCGACCTCATCGAGGAAGGCATCGACCTCGTCCTCGTCATAGCCTTCTCGGAGGCGGACGGTCGTGAACTGCTTGTTCCGCACGTCCTCGGGGGTCAGCGGCATCTCTTCACCTCAACGTAGTCGTCGGCATTCGGCAAGAACGTAGTTGACATCGCGCTCACAGCCGGCTCACGACGGAGATCAGGATGTAGACGATGATCATCAGCACGAAGAAGGACAGGTCGAGCGCCACGCCCCCGAGACGCAGCGGCGGAATGAACCGCCGCAGAAGCTTGAGCGGTGGATCGGTGACAGTGTAGGTGGCCTCCAGAACGACCACCATCGCCTTGCCGGGTTGCCATGAGCGGGCGAACTGGAAGACGTAGTCCATGACCAGCCGGAAGATCAGCACGATGAGGAAACACATCAGAGCGATGTAGATCACTTGCAAGACCACGCCCATGTTCGTGTTTCCCTCTCCCCTGTCCTCAGTCGAGTCCGTGCTGTGTCGATCCGATGACTGCCGTCTACTGCACTTGCGTCTCAGCTCTGGTTGAAGAACCCGCCCTCTGCGATGCGGGCCTTGTCCTCCGCCGTGACATCGACGTTAGCAGGCGACAACAGGAACACCTTCTGCGTCACTCGCTCGATACTGCCATGCAGGCCGAAGACCAGACCGGCGGCAAAGTCGACAAGTCGCTTCGCATCCGTGTCGTCCATCTCCGTCAAGTTCATGATCACCGGGGTGCCTTCGCGGAAGTGTTCCCCGATGGTACGGGCTTCGTTGTAGGTCCGGGGGTGAAGTGTGGTGATGCGGTAGGGCTCACGCTCGGACACGACCTTGGGCATGATCACCGGTGCGTTCTTCTCCAGGCTCTGGCGTTCAGGTGTGATGGATGCCACGGGGGCGATTCGCGCCGGACGTCCCGATTCAGCGGGAAGCGAAGCGGCGCGCGGCGCCGGTTCGCGGGGCGCGGGCGGCTGCACCACTCGTACCGATTCGTCCCGGTCCAAGTCCCGGTCCGCGAGGTGGGACTGGTGGGACTGGTGCGACGGCTCGTGCCGTCGGCGGTCGCGCTCGGGCTCCGGCTCGGGCTCGAAATCGTCGTCGGGGTCGAAGCCCCGACCGTCGTAACCGTCGTCCTCCACGAGGCCGAGGTAGACCGCCATCTTGCGCATCGCGCCGGCCATGCTCTGAGTCCTCCGCTCTGTGGTGGATCGAGAGGTCCGTCGTCATCAACTGCCCGCGATCCACGAGGTCTCCCGCCGAACTGCGGGAATGACCATATTTTCTGCTGTGGTCCGACTTCCTGGCGACGTTACCCGAGCCCGCGTCGGACTCCGAGTACCGCCGTACCGACGCGCACATGTGTCGCCCCGGCCGCCACGGCCTGTTCGAGGTCCGCACTCATCCCTGCCGACACCATGTTCGCAGCCGGATGGGCCACGCGCAGGGCAGTCGACAAATCCATCAGCCGCTCGAACGCCGCCTGTTGCCGTCCCGCGTATTCCCCGGTGAGCGGCGCGACGGTCATCAGACCGTCGAGTCGCAGTCCGGGGGCGTCGGCCACGGACGCGGCCAACTCCTCGATCCCGCCGGGGCCCACGCCACCGCGGTCCCCCCGCCCGTCGGCCGCCGCGTCGAGGGCGACCTGGAGCAGACAGCCGACCTCGCGCCCGGCGCGCACGGCGGCCGCGGACAGCGCCGTGACCAGCTTGGGCCGGTCCACCGACTGCACCACGTCCGCGTAACCGACCACGGAACGCACCTTGTTGGTCTGCAACTGGCCCACGAAGTGCCAGCTGAGCGGGAGGTCCGCGCAGGCCGCGGCCTTCGGCGCCGCGTCCTGGTCACGGTTCTCGGCGACATGACGCACGCCGAGTTCCGAGAGAAACCGCACATCGCTCGCGGGGTAGGTCTTGGTGACCACGATCAGGGTCAGTTCCTCGCGCTTGCGGCCCGCCGCCGCGCAGGCCGCCTCGATGCGCTCTTCCACTTTCGCCAGATTTCCGGCGAGTTCCGCCTTACGGTCCGTCATGCCCCATCAGTCCAACCACACATAGCCAGCCAGCCGACCGGTCGTGCGGTCGCGGCGGTACGAGAAGTGATCGCCCGACTCCCGCGTGCACACCGGCGACTGCTCCCGGTCGCGCACGCCGAGCCGGTCGAGCTGCGCGTGCACTCCGGCGGTCACGTCGACCGCGGGTGTGCCCCAGCTCGTCTCGGCGTACGCCGCGGGTTCCACGGCGGCGACGTCGGCGCGCATGTCCGCGGGTACTTCGTAACAACGGCCGCAGACGGCGGGCCCGGTGCGGGCCACGATCCGGTCCGGGCGGGCGCCGAGGGCGACCATGGCCTCGACGGCCGCGGGCACCACCCCGGCGATCATTCCGGGCCGGCCCGCGTGCGCGGCCGCGGCGACTCCCGCGACCGGGTCGGCGAGCAGCACCGGGGTGCAGTCGGCGGTGAGGACGGCGAGGGCGACACCGCGCCGGGCGGTGACGACGGCGTCGACCGCCGGGATCTCCTCGCGGTCCGCCCAGGGGCCGTCGACCACGGCGACGTCCCGGCCGTGCACCTGGTTCATCCAGACCACCTGCGCGGGGTCGATGCCGAGGTGCTCGGCGACGGCCCCGCGGTTGTGGCGTACGGCTTCGGGGTCGTCGCCGACCGCTCCGCCGAGGTTGAGCTCCTCGTACGGAACGGCGCTCACCCCGCCCCACCGGTCGGTGAAGGCGAAGTGGGCGCCGCTCACGGTGCTCGTTTCGGAGCGCTTGTCTATCACTTCAGGAAGTCCGGCACGTCCAGCTCTTCGGCCTGGCTGTCCTGGTGCAGACGGGTCGGCGGGACCTGCGGAGCGGTCGCCGGCGTGGCCGGGGGCTCGCTCGCCTGGACCGGCTCGGGCTGCTCGGGCGCGGGGGCGTCGTCGCGCGGGGTGACGCTGCCGAGACCGCCGAACGCCGGGGCCGGACGGGACGTTTCGTTCGGCCGGGACGGGGGCGTCGGCTCCTCGCGCTTGGCTGACGCCGAGCCGAGGACGTTGTCCCGCTTGGACGGGGGCTGGCCGCCGTCGAAGCCGGCCGCGATGACGGTGACCCGGACCTCGTCGCCGAGCGCGTCGTCGATGACCGCGCCGAAGATGATGTTGGCCTCGGGGTGCGCGGCCTCGCTGACCAGTTGGGCCGCTTCGTTGATCTCGAAGAGGCCGAGGTCGGAGCCGCCGGAGATGGAGAGCAGGACGCCCCGGGCGCCGTCGATGGACGCCTCAAGGAGCGGCGAGGAGATCGCCATCTCGGCGGCGGCCACCGCGCGGTCGTCGCCGCGGGCCGAGCCGATGCCCATGAGCGCCGAACCCGCCTCGGACATGACCGACTTGACGTCGGCGAAGTCGAGGTTGATCAGGCCGGGCGTGGTGATGAGGTCGGTGATGCCCTGCACACCGGAGAGGAGCACCTGGTCGGCCGACTTGAAGGCGTCGAGCACGCTGACCTGGCGGTCCGAGATGGACAGGAGCCGGTCGTTGGGGATGACGATGAGGGTGTCGACCTCTTCGCGGAGCTCGGCGATGCCGTCCTCCGCCTGGTTCGCGCGGCGGCGGCCCTCGAAGGTGAACGGCCGGGTGACCACACCGATCGTCAGGGCGCCCAGCGAGCGCGCGATGTTGGCGACCACGGGCGCGCCGCCCGTGCCGGTGCCGCCGCCCTCACCGGCCGTCACGAAGACCATGTCGGCCCCCTTGAGGACCTCCTCGATCTCCTCGCGGTGGTCCTCGGCGGCCTTGCGGCCGACGGCCGGGTTGGCTCCGGCGCCGAGTCCGCGGGTGAGTTCCCGGCCGACGTCGAGCTTGACGTCGGCGTCGCTCATCAACAGGGCTTGCGCGTCGGTGTTGATGGCGATGAACTCGACGCCCTTGAGACCGACCTCGATCATCCGGTTGATGGCATTGACACCACCGCCGCCGACACCGATGACTTTGATGACTGCGAGGTAGTTCTGCGGTGCTGCCACGTCGAAGGCCTCTCGCCTCGAGTTACGTGTCGCCGTCTCGCACTGCCGCGATACGACGACTGATGCCGAATGGGACGGTCCGAACGCCGACCCGAACCCTAACGCTGAAGTTTAGGGTTACCAGTGTGTCTGTTCCCTGGACTCTTCCGAACAGGACACTAAGTCGACAAGTGGCGCACGTTCAACGAACACGCCGAACCTCCCGTTTTTCTTTTCACCCTATGTGATCAGGCTTAAGCCTGCCCATCCAGGGTGCTGGCCTGCGCTGATGTACGTCAACTCGCCGATGACGCAGGGGCGGTGGGGACGCTCACATCGAAGTGCCGTGCCTTCGGAACTGCTTTCATGAGCCCGGCGAGCGCCTCGGCCTTTGCGCGGCCCTTCTCGCCGCTCCCCCACATGACCGTACGGTCGTCGCGCAGCCGCAGCGAGATGGAGTCGTACGAACGGACCTTGACGGTCCGGGTGTCCGCCGCGACCGCGCCGGGCAGGGCGGCGACCACACGGACGGCCTCGCGGCGCAGCCGTGCGGCGTCGAAGCGGCGCAGGCTCGCGGCGGCGCCGCCGGAGGGGTCCGTGGCCATTTCGAGGAGGGGGGTGCCCTTCGGCGCCTTCTCGACGGTGGCGAAACGAACACCCTTCGCGTCCACTTCGATGAACTTTCCGCCCTTTTCGATGAGCAGAACCGGCGTGCGCTCCGTCACTTTCAGTGCGATTCCGTGGGGCCAGGAGCGGATGACATCAACCGAGTCAATTCGGGGCAATTTTCTCCGAAGCCGCTCTTCGATGGCTCCGGAATCGACCGAAATCAGCGGTTCCCCGACCGGTACGTCCGCGACCTCGCGCACCTGGTGCGGCTTGAGGACCATCGTCCCGGACGTCGTCACCCGCTCCACCCGCAGCCACGGCGAGCCGTAGAACACCCAGGCGCCGCCCCCGGCGAGCACGGCGAGGGCGAGCGCGAGGACGATCAGAAGCCGCACCCGGGGCGCCCGCAGGGCCCGCGGCAGCCGCGGTCGGCGGGGGCGCGGGCGGGACGGGCGGGACGGCCCAGACCCAGCCCCCCGCCGTTCGGCGGTCGTCGGTCCGGCCCGTCCGGCCACAGTCCCCTGCCTTCTCTCACGCGTTGCGGCGTGACGCAATCGCCTCGTACACCATGTTGACGAGGAGGTCGTCGGCGTCCCTGCGGCCGAACTCCGAGGCGGCACGGGACATCTCGTACAGCCGGTGGGGGTCGGCGAGCACGGGTAGGACGTTGCCCTGGACCCACTCGGGGGTGAGCTCCGCGTCGTCGACCAGCAGGCCGCCGCCCGCCTTGACCACCGGCTGGGCGTTCAGCCGCTGCTCGCCGTTGCCGATGGGCAGCGGGACGTAGGCGGCCGGGAGCCCGACGGCGGACAGCTCGGCGACGGTCATCGCGCCCGCGCGGCAGAGCATCATGTCGGCCGCGGCGTACGCGAGGTCCATCCGGTCCACGTACGGTACCGGGATATAGGGGGGCATCCCGGGCATGTTCTCCACGTACGGCATTTCGTTCTTCGGGCCGACCGCGTGCAGGATCTGGATGCCCGCGCGCTGGAGCACCGGGGCGACCTGCTGGACGACCTCGTTCAGGCGCCGGGCGCCCTGGGAGCCGCCGGAGACGAGCAGCGTGGGCAGGTTCGGGTCGAGGTTGAAGGCCGCGCGGGCCTCCGGGCGGACCCGGGCCCGGTCGAGCAGCGCGATGGTGCGGCGCAGCGGGATGCCGATGTAGCGCGAGCCGCGCAGCTTGCTGTCGGGCGTGGAGACCGCGACCCCGGAGGCGTACCGCGAGCCGATCTTGTTGGCGAGCCCGGGGCGCGCGTTGGCCTCGTGCACCACGATCGGCACACCCGCGCGCTTGGCCGCCAGATAGCCGGGCAGCGCCACATAGCCGCCGAAGCCCACCACGCAGTCGGCCTTGGTGCGCTCCAGGATCTGCTCGGCCGCCTTGATGGTGCCGCGCAGCCGCCCGGGCACGGTGATCAGCTCGGGGGTGGGCTTGCGCGGCAGCGGCACGGCGGGGATGAGGGCGAGTTCATAGCCCCGCTCGGGTACGAGTCGGGTCTCGAGGCCGCGCTCCGTGCCCAGGGCCGTGATCCCCACGGTCGGGTCCTGCCTGCGCAGGGCGTCCGCGAGGGCGAGCGCAGGCTCGATGTGGCCGGCGGTCCCCCCACCGGCGAGTACGACATGCACCGAAATTCACCGCTCTCCGGACGAACGCGCCTTGACGCGCCGTCGCATCGTGTTCCATCTCACCCGAGGCTGCCGCATGGCCAGGGCCGCCTTCGCCGCCGGGTCCTCACGCGCGAAGGCGATGAGAAGCCCGATGGCGAACATGGTCGGCAGCAGGGCTGAGCCTCCGTAGGAGAACAGCGGGAGCGGAACACCGGCGATCGGCAGCAGACCGAGCACCGCACCGACGTTGATCACGGCCTGGGCCGTGATCCAGGTGGTCACGCCTCCCGCTGCGTACCTCACGAAGGGGTCCTCCGTGCGTCCGGCCACGCGGATACCCGCATAGCCTAGAGCCGCGAACAGGGCGAGCACCGACAGCGTCCCCGCCAGACCGAGTTCCTCCCCGGTGATGGCGAAGATGAAGTCGGTGTGCGGTTCGGGCAGTTGACCCCATTTTTCCACACTCGCGCCGAGGCCGGAACCGAAGAATCCGCCGGAGGCCAGGGCGTAGATGCCGTGCACGGCCTGCCAGCACTGGTCGCCGGGTCCGGGGTCGGTCGCGCCGATGCAGGCGAGCCTGGCCATCCGGTTCGGGCTGGTCTTGATGAGGATCACACCGAGGACGGCCGCGATGCTCAGGACGCCCGCGAACAGCCGCGTCGGGGCGCCCGCCAGCCACAGCAGGCCGAACAGGATCGCGGTGAGGATGATGGCCGTGCCCATGTCGCCGCCCAGCATGATCAGGCCGAGCAGCATGAAGGTGACCGGAACCAGCGGCACCAGCATGTGCTTCCACTGGGTGAGCAGCCGCTTGTCCTGTTTGCGCGCCAGCAGGTCCGCGCCCCACAGCACCAGCGCGAGCTTGCCGAACTCGCTGGGCTGGAGCTGGAAAGGGCCCCCCAAATAGATCCAGTTCTGATTGCCGTTGACGCTGCGCCCTATCCCGGGAATCTGGACGAGGACCATCAGGAAGACGGACGCGGCCAGCATCGGGTAGGACAGCGCCCGGTGCAGCTTGACCGGCATCCGCATGGCGATGAGCAGCAAGGCGGAGCCGAGGACCGCGGCGACGAACTGCTTGCGGAAGAAGTAGGAGGCGGGCAGGTTCAGCTGCAACGCCTGGATCATCGACGCCGAGTAGACCATCACGAGGCCGAGCGCCGTGAGCAGCAGGCTGCTGCCGAGGATCAGGTAGTACGCCGTCAGCGGCCGGTCCCAGGCCTTGCGGGCCCGGTCGTAGAGCCGCCGCGGCGAGCTCTCACGGACCACCGGGGTGGCCCGCGGCCGTGCCGGTCGCTTCGGGGTGCGCGGGGTGCGCACGGAGGCGCGCCCGGCCATCAGCGGCACCCCGCGCCCGCGCGCACGCATCCCCCGCCGGCGCGCGGCCGTCCACGAAACCCCTGCCACGACGGCGTTCCCACGGCTGCCACGTGCCCTCCTTCGGGTGCCGGGCGCCCCCGGACCACGCTGGGCCCGCCGTCAGGCGCTCGCGCCGAGTTCGCGGACGGCTGCCGCGAACGCGTCACCACGCTTGTTGTAGTTGGTGAACATGTCCATCGACGCACAGGCCGGCGCCATCAGAACGGTGTCCCCCGGCCGCGCGAGCCGCGCGGCCTGCCGTACGGCCTCGGACATCGCCCCAGTGTCCGTCCGGTCGAGGTCCACGACGGGTACTTCGGGCGCGTGTCGCGCGAGCGCTTCGCGGATCAGCGCGCGGTCGGCGCCGATCAGGACGACGGCCCTGAGGCGCTCTGCCGACTTGTCGACGAGCTCGTCGAAGGTGGCGCCCTTGGCGAGGCCGCCCGCGATCCACACCACCGACTCGTACGCCGCCAACGACGCCTCGGCGGCGTGGGTGTTGGTCGCCTTGGAGTCGTCGATGTACGCGACGCCGTCGACGTCGGCGACGTGCTCCATGCGGTGCGCGTCCGGCCGGAAGGCCCGCAGGCCGTCGCGTACCGCCGCGGCCTCCACGCCGAAGGCGCGCGCGAGGCCCGCCGCGGCCAGGGCGTTGGCGATGTTGTGCGGGGCGGGCGGCGAGACGTCCGCGACCTCGGCGAGCTCCTGGGCCTGCTTCTGGCGGTCCGGCACGAAGGCACGGTCGACCAGGATGCCGTCCACGACGCCCAGTTGCGAGGGGGCGGGCGCGGTCAGCGTGAAACCGATGGCGCGGCAGCCCTCTTCGACGTCGGCCTCGCGGACCAGGTCCTCGGTGGCCTTGTCGGCGACGTTGTACACGCAGGCGACCTGGTTGCCCTCGTAGATGCGGCCCTTGTCGGCGGCGTACGCCTCCATGGAGCCGTGCCAGTCGAGATGGTCGGGGGCCAGGTTCAGGACGGCCGCCGAGTGGGCGCGCAGGGAGGGCGCCCAGTGCAGCTGGTAGGAGGACAGCTCGACGGCGAGCACGTCGTAGGCGTCGTCTCCTTCGAGGACCACGTCCACGATGGGCGTGCCGATGTTGCCGACGGCCGCCGTGCGCAGCCCGGCCGCGGCCAGGATCGACGCGAGCATCTGCGTGGTCGTGGTCTTGCCGTTGGTGCCGGTGATCGCGAGCCAGGGCGCGGCGTCCGGGCCGCGCAGGCGCCAGGCGATCTCGACGTCGCCGACGACGTCGACGCCCGCCTCCGCGGCGGCCGCGAAGAGCGGCGATGACGGCTTCCAGCCGGGCGAGGTGACGACGAGGTCGGTGCCCTCGGGGAGCGTCTCGGCGTCCCCGAGGCGGACGGCGATCCCGGCGGCCGCGAGCTCGGCGGCCCGCGCCCGGTGGGTCTCGCCGTCGCCGCCGTCCACGACGGTCACCGCCGCGCCGAGGCCCGCGAGGGCGCGGGCGGCGCTGAGGCCGCTCACGCCGAGCCCGGCGACGGTGACGTTCCTGCCCTGCCAGCTGGTCACTTGGTGGCCGCCCACCCTGCGTAGAAGAGTCCGAGTCCGACGATCACGCACATGCCCTGGATGATCCAGAAGCGGACCACGACAAGGACTTCCGACCACCCCTTCAGTTCGAAGTGGTGCTGGAGTGGCGCCATCCGGAAGACGCGTTTGCCGGTGAGGCGGAAGGAGCCGACCTGGATGACCACGGACATGGTGATCAGGACGAAGAGGCCGCCGAGGAGCGCGAGCAGCAGCTCCGTGCGGGAGCAGATCGCGAGTCCCGCGAGCGCGCCGCCGAGGGCCAGCGAGCCGGTGTCACCCATGAAGATCTTCGCGGGCGAGGTGTTCCACCACAGGAAGCCGAAGCAGGCGCCCATCAGCGCGGAGGCCACGACCGCGAGGTCGAGTGGGTCTCTGACCTCGAAACACGCCTCCGGGTTGGTGAGGGTGTTCGCGTTGGCGCAGGACTCCTGGTACTGCCAGACACCGATGAAGGTGTAGGCGCCGAAGACCATCACGGAGGCGCCGGTGGCGAGGCCGTCGAGGCCGTCGGTGAGGTTCACGCCGTTCGACATCGCGAGGATCATGAACAGCGCCCAGACCACGAACAGGACCGGGCCGATCGACCAGCCGAAGTCCGTGACGAACGACAGCTTGGTGGAGGCCGGGGTCTGGTTGCGGTTGTCGGGCCAGTTCAGCGCGAGCACGGCGAAACCGATGCCGACGATCAGCTGGCCCGCCATCTTGGCCTTGGCGCGCAGACCGAGCGAGCGCTGCTTGACGATCTTGATGTAGTCGTCGAGGAAGCCGACCAGGCCCATGCCCGCCATCAGGAAGAGCACCAGCAGACCGGAGAGCGTGAACTCCCCACCGGTGATGAACTTCGTGAGGAAGTACGCGATGAGCGTGGCCAGGATGAAGGCGATGCCACCCATCGTCGGCGTACCGCGCTTGCTGTGGTGCTCGCGCGGGCCGTCGTCCCGGATGAACTGGCCATAGCCCTTGCGGGCCAGGAGCTTGATCAGCAGGGGCGTACCGACCAGGGTCAGGAAGAGCCCGATCACACCCGCGAAGAGGATCTGCCTCATCGGCCGGCGACCTCGCCCTCACTGGTGTTTTCGAGGAGGGCCAGCGCGACCCGCTCGAGACCGACCGATCTGGACGCCTTCACAAGGACGACGTCTCCCGGGCGCAGCTCGCTGCGCAGCAGGTCGATCGCCGCCTGTGCGTCGGACACGTGCACCGACTCCTCACCCCACGAACCCTCGTTGTATGCGCCCAGTTGGAGCCAGGACGCTTCCCTGCCCCCGACTGCCACGAGCTTGTTCACGTTCAGCCGGACGGCAAGGCGCCCGACCGCGTCGTGCTCGGCGAGCCCGTCGTCCCCGAGCTCGGCCATGTGACCGAGCACCGCCCACGTGCGCCCGCCCTCGGCCTGTGCGGCTCTGCCCATGGCCGCGAGCGCGCGCAGGGCGGCTCGCATGGACTCGGGGTTCGCGTTGTAGGCGTCGTTGACGACCGTCACGCCGTCCTGGCGCTCGGTGACCTCCATCCGCCAGCGGGACAGCGTGCCCGCCTCGGAGAGCGCGAGGGCGATCTCGTCCACGGACATGCCCAGCTCATGGGCGACGGCGGCCGCGGCGAGCGCGTTCGACACGTGGTGCTCACCGTACAGGCGCAGCCGCACGTCGCTGCACCCGGTGGGTGTGGTGAGCGTGAAGGCGGGCTGTCCGTTCTCGGTGAGCCGGACATTCTCGGCGCGTACGTCGGCGTCGGCGGCCTCTCCGAAGAGCAGCACCCGGGCCTTCGTACGGGAGGCCATCGCGCGTACGAGGGGGTCGTCGGCGTTGAGGATCGCGGCGCCGTCGGCCGGGAGCGCCTCGACCAGCTCGCCCTTTGCTTGCGCGATCTGCTCGCGGCCGCCGAACTCGCCGATGTGGGCGGTGCCGACGTTCAGAACGAGGCCGATCCGCGGCGGCGTCAGCCCGGTGAGGTACCGGATGTGGCCGATGCCGCGGGCGCCCATCTCCAGGACGAGGAACTTCGTCTCGTCGGTGGCGCTCAGCGCGGTCAGCGGCAGGCCGATCTCGTTGTTGAACGATCCCGGCGTCCACACAGTGGGCGCCTTGCGGCCGATGACCTGGGCGATGAGGTCCTTGGTGCTGGTCTTGCCCGCGGAGCCGGTGAGGGCGACGAGAGTGGCGCCGAGCCGGGCGACGACGTGCCGGGCGAGGGCGCCGAGCGCCGTCTGCACGTCGTCGACGACGACGGCGGGCACCCCGCACGGCCGCGAGGCGAGCACGGCGACCGCGCCCGCCCCCACGACCTGGGCGGCGTAGTCGTGCCCGTCGACGCGCTCGCCCACGAAGGCGGCGAACAGGCCGCCGGGCTCCACCTCACGGGAGTCCATGACGACCGGCGCGGTCACCTGGACCTGCGGATCCGGTATGTCGTACGTCTGCCCGCCGACGACGGTGGCGATCTCGGCGAGGGAGAGGGCGATCACAACTTCATCCCTGGGTTTGCTCGATAGCTTCGCGAAGCACCAGGCGGTCGTCGAAGGGACGGACCACCCCGGCGATGTCCTGGCCCTGTTCATGTCCCTTGCCCGCGACCAGGACGGTGTCCCCGGGCTCGGCGCGGGCGACGGCCGCGCGGATGGCGGCGGCGCGGTCCTCGAAGACGGCGACGTCACCGCGCTCGTGGGCGGGCACCTCGGCGGCGCCCGCGAGCATCGTCGCGAGGATGGCGAGGGGGTCCTCGCCGCGGGGGTTGTCGGACGTCAGTACGGCGGAGTCGGCGAGCCGGGCCGCGGCCGCGCCCATCGGCCTGCGCTTGGTCTGGTCGCGGTCGCCGCCGCAGCCGAGCACGATGTGCAGCTTGCCCTCGGTGACCTTGCGCAGCGCGCGCAGGACCGATTCGACGGCGTCCGTCTTGTGGGCGTAGTCCACGACGGCGAGGTAGGGCTGGCCGGCGTCGACGCGCTCCAGGCGGCCGGGGACGCCCGGCACGGCCCCGACGCCGTCGGCGGCCTGCTGCGGGTCGATCCCGGCGACGGCGAGCGACACGATCGCGGCGAGGGTGTTGGCGACGTTGAAGGGCCCGGCGAGCGGCGAGCGGGCGGCGATCCGATCGCCCTTGGGGCCGACGGCGGTGAACGTGGAGTCGAGCGGCCCGACTTCGACGTCCTCGGCCCGCCAGTCGGCGTCCGGGTGGCCCTCGGCGGAGAAGCTGGTGACGGGGACCTCGGACTCGGTGAGGAGGCGGCGGCCGTACTCGTCGTCGAGGTTGACCACGCCGAGCCGGGCGCGCCGCTTGGTGAACAGCTGCGCCTTGGCCCGGAAGTAGTCCTCCATGTCGGAGTGGAACTCCATGTGCTCCGGGCTGAGATTGTTGAAGACGGCGACGTCGAAGACGCAGCCGTCGACCCGGCCGAGCACGAGCGCGTGGCTGGAGACCTCCATCGCGACCGCCTCGACGCCGCGCTCGCGCATCACCGCGAACAGCGCCTGCAGATCGGTGGCTTCGGGCGTGGTCCGCTCGGACTTGATGCGCTCCTCGCCGATGCGCATCTCGACGGTGCCGATGAGCCCGGTGGCGCGGACGCCCTTCAGACCGCCCTCGATGAGGTACGCCGTGGTGGTCTTGCCTGACGTGCCGGTGATGCCGATCTGCAGCAGGTCGCGGCCCGGGTGGCCGTACACCGTCGCGGCCAGCTCGCCCATGCCGCCGCGCGGGTCGGCGACGACGAGCACCGGGAGCCCCGTGGCGGCGGCGCGGTCGGCGCCGGTCGGGTCGGTGAGGATCGCGGCGGCGCCGAGGTCGGCGGCCTGGGCGACGAAGTCGGCGCCGTGCATGCGGGCGCCGGGCAGGGCCGCGTAGATGTCGCCGGGGCGCACCGCGCGCGAGTCGTGGGTGATCCCGGTGATGGCGGCGTCCGTGCCCGGGGCCGCGGCCCCCAGCTGATCGGCGAGCTCCGCGAGGGGGGTGGCGGAGACCTGGGTCGGCCTCGGCGGTCCCGGGTAGGTCACGGGAGCGTCCTTCTGGGTGGTTTGGGACTGATCAGCGTGTGGCACGGCGGTGAGCGTACCGGGCGCACCCCCGTTGGGGCCAAAAGGCAGGGGGCCACGCGCGGTGCGGCCGGGCGGGGGCAACGGCGGCACGGAGGTGGCGGCACGGTGTGTCGCGGGCCGGTTCCCCGGGTCCGGGGTGATGGTCGTCACGGGCTGTTCCTGTCCGGCTGTGCGCTCCAGGGCGTGATCGGTGGGTCGGCTCGGCGTCGCGTCGGCCCACCGGGCACGTCCTAGCCGCCGTTCACGGGTCGGCCGGGGGTCTCCGGCCTGCCGGGGTCGTAGGTCACCGGGAGCGGGGCGGGGGGCTTGCCGGTGGGCGGGGCCTGGAGCGTCTTGAGGGCGAACTGCATGACCTTCTTGTAGATGGGGCCGCAGATCTGGCCGCCGAAGTAGCTGCCCTTCGTGGCGTTCTGGATGACGCAGTAGACGGTGACGCGCGGCTTGTCGGCGGGCGCGAAGCCCGCGAAGGACGAGGTGTAGCCGCGGTAGCGGCCGGTCTGCGGGTCGACCCGGTTGGCCGTGCCGGTCTTGCCCGCGACGCGGTAGCCGGGGATGCGGGCCTTGGTTCCGGTGCCTTCCTCGTCGTCGACGACGGACTCCAGCATCCGTGCGACGGTCCGCGCGGTCTTCTCGCTGACCACGCGGGTCTTCTTCGGCGCGGGCGCGGGCGTGAAGCGGCCGTCGGGCCCCTTGGTGCCGCGCACCAGCGTCGGCTCGACGCGGACGCCGCCGTTGGCGATGGTCGAGTACACGGACGCGGCCTGCATGGCGTTGATGGAGACGCCCTGGCCGAAGGGGATCGTGAACTGCTGCGAGGTCGACCACTTGTCGGGCGGCGCGAGGATGCCGGAGGTCTCGCCGGGGAAGCCGAGCCCGGTCTCCTTGCCGATGCCGAACTTCCGCAGGTACGTGTAGAGGGTCCGGTTGACCTCCCGCTGCGTCTTGCCGAGTTCGCCGGTGGCGAGGATGGTGCCGATGTTGCTGGACTTGGCGAGCACGCCGTTGAGCGTGAGGTACCAGGTCGGGTGGTCGATGTCGTCCTGGAAGAGCCGGTCGCCGCGGTGCAGGCGGTTGGGCACGGTCACGCGGGTGCCGGGGGTGGCGGCGTTCTCCTCGAGGACGGCGGCCATCGACATGACCTTGGCGGTGGAGCCGGGTTCGTAGGCGTCCTGGAGGGCGGCGTTGCCGAGGCTGGCGCCGCGGGCCTGGGCGAGGTTGTTGGGGTCGAAGCCGGGCGCGTTGGCCATGGCGAGGACCTCACCGGTGCGGGTGTCCTGCACCAGTACGTAGCCGCGGTCGGCCTTGGACTTGCGCACCTGCTCGGTGATGGCGTCCTGGGCGGCCCACTGGATGTCGCGGTCTATGGTCAGCTCGACGTCCGAGCCGGGCACGGCGGGCTTCTCGGTGCTGCCCGCGGTGGGCACCTGGCGGCCGCCGGACTGGGCGTAGCGGATCTCGCCCTGCTTGCCCGCGAGTTCCTTGTCGAGCTGCTGCTCGACGCCGCCGCCGCCCTTGCCGTCGGCGTTGACCCAGCCCAGTATCCCGGCGGCCAGGCCGTCGTTGGGGTACACGCGCTTGCTGGTGGGCACGGCGAAGACGCCCGCGAGGACGTTGACGGCCTTGGGGTCGGCGCTCGCCTTGTCGGCGAGCGCGGAACGCAGGTCCTTGATCTGCTTCCAGACCTGGGGTGCCTCACGGCGGGCCAGGAGCGTGAAGCGGGTCTTGGGCGTCCGGAGCTTCTTGGCGAGTTCACCGGCGTCCGCGTCGAGGATCGGCGCGAGCAGCCCGGCGGCCTGCTCGGGCGCGTCGCCGGTCTTCGTCTCCTTCGGCGTGAAGAGGGTGGGGTCGGCGGTGATGTCGTACGCGTCCACGCTGGTGGCGAGTTCGACGCCGCCGCGGTCGGTGATGGCCCCGCGCTCGGCGGCCAGCTTGTGGGTGGAGTACCGGTTCTTCTCGGCCTTCGCGGCGTAGGTGTCGGCGTCCACGGCCTGCACCTGGAACAGCCGCACCACGAACGCCAGCATCACCAGGGTCAGACCGAGGCTGACCATGCGCAGGCGTGGCCTGGGGCTGCCCAGGCGGATGGTCTTGGCCTGGGGTGCCTTGGGCGGCCTCGATCCGGACGGGCGGGGGCGGCGCGAGGCGGGCGGGCGCGCTCCGGGTCCGCTGCGGCCGCCGGGGCGGGCGGGCCGCGCCGGGCCGGGGACCCGGCGGCGTGGGGGTGGCGGTTGGCGGTCCGTCACTTACGTCACCTGCCGGGGGTCGTGGGGGCGGGCCTGGCGGGAGGGGCCGGGGGTGGGGGCGGTGCGGAGGACGGAGGTGCCGGAGGTGCCGGAGGTGCCGGGGGCGCGGCGGCGGGGGCGCTCGGGGAGGTGGCCGCGACGGGCCCCGGCGCGGGGGCGGTCGGGGACGGGACGGCCGGGGACGGGGCGGCCGGGAGGTGCGAGGGGCCGGGGACCGGGACGGGGCGGCGGGCCGCCGACTCGCGCAGCGCGGAGCCGGGGGCGACGCCGGGCTTGCCCCGGACGGTGCCGTCGGGGCTGAGGAAGGCCGGGTCGCCGCCGGGGACCATGCCGAGCTCGCGGGCGCGGCGCTGGAGGGCGTCCGGGGCGGCGTACTCGTCGACGTCCTTCTGGAGCTCCTGCTCCTCGTCGGTGAGCTCCTGCGTCTCCTTCTTCAGCTTGGTCAGCTGGAAGGAGCCCTCGTTCAGCGAGGAGTTGAGGATCAGGAGCGTGATGAGGCCGCCGCCGAGGAGCAGCACGACCAGGAGCACGAAGGGCGTGCGCGCGGCCTGGCTCGGGCCCGCGGGCAGCAGCCGGGCGAGCCGGGCGGCCCTCCCCCGCAGCTCGGGCTTCTTGCTCATACGGCCTCCTCGCGGACGCGGCTCACGGGGCCTCTTCGGTGGGGCCGCTCGGCGGGCCCGCGGTGCGGCCGCGCCCAGGGCCTTCGGTGCGGCCGTTCACGGGGCTTCCCCGCCGCGGCCGCTCACAGGGCTTCCTCGCGGATGCGCAGCGCACCCCGCAGCCGTGCCGGAGCGGCCCGGCGGTTCTCGGCGATCTCTTCCTCGGTGGGCAGCTCGGCGCCGCGGGTGAGCAGCTTGAGCCGCGGCTGGTACTGCTCGGGCACGATCGGCAGGCCGGGCGGCGCCGTGGTCGCGGCGCCCGCCGCGAACACCTGCTTGACCAGGCGGTCCTCCAGCGAGTGGTACGACAGGACGGCGATGCGGCCGCCGACGGCGAGCGCCTTCACGGCGTCGGGGATGGCCCGCTCCAGGACGCTCAGCTCGCCGTTGACCTCGATGCGCAGGGCCTGGAAGGTGCGCTTGGCCGGGTTGCCGCCGGTGCGCTTGGCGGCCTGCGGCAGGGAGTCGCGGATCAGCTCGACGAGCCGGGCGCTGTTGCTGAACGGCTCCTTGTCGCGCTCGCGCACGACGGCGGAGACGATCCGCTTGGCCTGCTTCTCCTCGCCGTACGCCCGCAGGATCCGCACGAGTTCACCGGCGGGGTAGGTGTTGAGGACCTCGGCGGCGCTGATGCCGGTCGTCTGGTCCATGCGCATGTCGAGGGGGGCGTCCTGGGCGTAGGCGAAGCCTCGGTCGGCCTCGTCGAGCTGCATGGAGGAGACCCCGAGGTCGAACAGGACGCCCTGCACGCGCGGGACGCCGAGCCGCTGCAGTACGTCGGGCAGCTCGTCGTAGACCGCGTGCACCAGGGTGGCCCGGTCGCCGTAGGGGGCGAGCCGCTCGCCGGAGAGGCGCAGCGCTTCCTTGTCGCGGTCCAGGGCGATGAGGCGGGCCGAGGGGAAGGCGGCGAGCAGCGCCTCGCTGTGGCCGCCCAGGCCGAGGGTGCAGTCGACGACCACCGCTCCCGGCTCCGCGAGCGCCGGGGCCAACAGGTCCAGGCACCGCTGGAGCATCACCGGGACATGTCGGGCAGAACTCAATGCACCCTCTCAGGGTCCGGCGCGGGTGGCGCCCGCACAGCCGGGTCCCCGCCCGCTCATGAAGGGGAATCCGGCCCGCCGGCGCCGGGGAAGGGGCGTCGGCCGACCGGGAGCGGGAGGAGGCCGAGCCGTACGTACGCGCCGCGCACGTGGGGACTCAAGAAATCTCCGGAACGGTCCGGTGGAAAAGCTCCGGGCCGGTCCAGCGGGAAGCGGACTCCACTCCCGCTTCGCGTCACTTTAGTCCACCCTGTCTCGCGGTCAATCAACCGGCCTGCGCGGCGCGGCCCGGCCGACCGGGAAG
The DNA here is from genome assembly GCF_055594065.1 of Streptomyces sp. NPDC040610. Taxonomy (NCBI): domain Bacteria; kingdom Bacillati; phylum Actinomycetota; class Actinomycetes; order Kitasatosporales; family Streptomycetaceae; genus Streptomyces; species Streptomyces sp. NPDC040610. The sequence goes on from NZ_JBVIXA010000011.1 coordinate 196,909, forward strand.
CCGCCGTCCGGGCACGTCACCGGTTCGGACGCGCCCCGCGGCACCGGTTCGGACGCGCCCTCCGGGCCCCTGTGGGTTACCTCACAACAACGCCCTATGGCGTTCTTTGTCCGCTCTCACCGCAGGCCCTCACCGCGCGTGACCACTACCGTCATAGTCATGACGACTTCCGCATCACTCCCCACGAATTCCGAAGACGCCATACCCACGACCGGCGCACGCGAGGACGGCACCGTCACCGACCGCCTCGTCGAGGCCAACGAGCGGTACGCCGCCGATTTCACCGACCCGGGCATGGACGCCCGCCCCGTGCTGCGCGTCGCCGTGGTCGCCTGCATGGACGCCCGCCTCGACCTGCACGACGCCCTCGGCCTGGAGCTGGGCGACTGCCACACGATCCGCAACGCGGGCGGCGTGGTCACCGATGACGTGATCCGCTCCCTGACCATCAGCCAGCGGGCGCTCGGCACCCGCAGCGTGGTCCTGATCCACCACACCGGCTGCGGCCTGGAGTCCCTCACCGAGGAGTTCCGGCAGGACCTGGAGAACGAGGTCGGGCAGCGGCCGACGTGGGCGGTGGAGTCGTTCCGCGACGTCGACCAGGACGTGCGCCAGTCCATGCAGCGCGTGCGGACCTCGCCCTTCCTGCTGCACTCCGACGACGTCCGTGGATTCGTGTTCGACGTGAAGACGGGGCTCCTCCGCGAGATCGACCCTGCGTGACCGTCGTCTGTTGGGTACCGGACAATCTCCGGTACCCAAAAGGCGACAAGCCCCGACATATCGCCGCCAGTTGTCCACAGGCGAGTGACACGAACCGGTAAGCCCAACAAGAATGCCTGTGTGGCGTCGCGCTGAACCTTTCACGCGTGGCGTCCGTGTTTCGGGGTGGGCCGGTCCGCACGCGAGCGTTCGGCCCGGGAAAAAGAAGAAACCTGTGCTCCTTGCCGAGCGTGGGGAAGGGCCGAGGAGGGCCGGGTGACGACCTATGACGATCGAGCGAGCCTCACAGATCTGACCACGACCGCGGAGCGTGTCCGCAGGTCGATCGAGGGTGTGATCGAGGGCAAGCCGGAGGTCGTACGGCTTTCGCTGACCGTGCTCCTGGCGGAGGGGCACCTGCTCATCGAGGATGTGCCGGGCGTGGGCAAGACCATGCTCGCCAAGGCACTCGCGCGGTCCATCGACTGCTCGGTGCGGCGTATCCAGTTCACGCCGGACCTGCTGCCTTCGGACATCACGGGCGTGTCCATCTGGGACCAGCAGCGCCGTGACTTCGAGTTCAAGCCGGGAGCGATCTTCGCGCAGATCGTGATCGGCGACGAGATCAACCGCGCGTCCCCGAAGACGCAGTCCGCGCTCCTGGAGTCCATGGAGGAGCGCCAGGTCACCATCGACGGGCAGACGTACGAACTGCCCAGCCCCTTCATGGTGGTGGCCACGCAGAACCCGGTCGAGATGGAGGGCACCTACCCGCTGCCCGAGGCGCAGCGCGACCGTTTCATGGCCCGCGTCTCGATCGGCTATCCGGCCCCGGAGGCCGAGCTGCAGATGCTGGACGTGCACGGCGGCGTCTCGCCGCTCGACGACCTCCAGCCGGTGGCGCACGCCCACGACATCGTGAAGCTCATCGACGCGGTCCGCACGGTCCACGTCGCCGACTCCGTGCGCAGATACGCCGTCGACCTGGTCTCGGCCACCCGCAGCCACCCGGACCTGCGCCTGGGCGCCTCCCCGCGCGCGACGCTGCACCTGCTGCGCGCGGCCAAGGCCTCCGCCGCCCTCAGCGGCCGCGAGTTCGCCCTGCCGGACGACGTGCAGGCACTCGCCGTCGCGGTCCTCGCCCACCGCCTGCTGCCCACGGCCCAGGCACAGCTCAACCGGCGCACGGCCGAGGCCGTGGTCCTTGAGATCCTCCAGCGCACCCCCGTCCCGGCGACCCAGCAGCCCGGCCAGGGCTTCTTCGGCCAGCCGCCCGGCTCGCGGAGGCTGTGATGGCCGCCGGGGGGCCTGCCGCGCGCGCCGAGGACGACCGGGGCGGCCTGCGCACGGCGCTCGCCGGACTGACCACCCGCGGCCGCTCCTTCTTCGCGGCGGGCATCGCCGCCGCCGTGTGCGCCTATGTCCTCGGGCAGAGCGACCTGCTGCGGGTCGGCCTGCTCCTCGCGGTGCTCCCGCTGGTGTGCGCGGCCGTGCTCTACCGCACGCGCTACCGCGTCGCGGGCAGCCGCCGCCTCTCCCCCGCGCGCGTGCCCGCCGGTTCGGAGGCGCGCGTGCACCTGCGGATGGACAACGTCTCGCGGCTGCCCACGGGCCTGCTGATGCTCCAGGACCGGGTGCCCTACGTCCTTGGGCCGCGCCCGCGCTTCGTGCTCGACCGGGTCGAGGCGGGCGGCCGCCGCGAGGTGTCCTACCGGGTGCGCTCGGACCTGCGCGGCCGCTATCCGCTCGGACCGCTCCAGCTGCGCCTGACCGACCCGTTCGGCATGTGCGAGCTGACCCGCTCCTTCTCGACGTACGACACCCTGACGGTCGTCCCGCGCGTGGAGGCACTGCCGCCGGTGCGGCTCACCGGCGAGGCCAAGGGGTACGGCGACGGACGGCACCGCTCCCTTGCGCTCGCCGGGGAGGACGACGTCATCCCGCGCGGGTACCGCTACGGCGACGACCTGCGCCGCGTCCACTGGCGCTCCACCGCGCGCTACGGCGAGTTGATGGTGCGCCGCGAGGAGCAGCCGCAGCGCTCGCGCTGCACGGTGCTCCTGGACACCCGGGACGTCGCCTACCAGGGCGCGGGCCCGGACTCGGCCTTCGAGTGGGCGGTGGCGGGCACCGCGTCCGCCCTGGTGCACATGCTCGAACGGGGCTTCTCGGTACGGCTCCTGACGGACACCGGCAACTCGCTCCCGGGCGAGGGCGCGGACGGCTTCGCGGGCGCGAGCCAGGAGTCGGCGGACGCGGCCGGGCTCATGATGGACACGCTCGCCGTCATCGACCACTCGGACGGCGCGGGCCTCTCGCGCGCGTACGACGTGCTGCGCGGCGGGAACGAGGGGCTGCTCGTGGCCTTCCTCGGCGACCTGGACGACGAGCAGGCCGCGGTGATCGCCAAGATGCGCCAGCGCAGCGGCGCAGCGGTCGCCTTCGTCCTGGACAGCGCGGCCTGGACCCAGGGTTCCGTGCCGGCACCGTCGGCGGCGGCACAGCACTCGGTGCGGCTGCTCAACGAGGCGGGCTGGACGGCGGTCGCGGTGCCTCCGGGGGTCGCCCTGGTCGACCTGTGGCGGCAGGCGGACCGCCTGCGCACCACCGCGGGTCCCGCGCCGACGGCGGGGACGACGGCCGGGGGCTGGTCATGAGGGGGCGCCCGGGAGCGGGTGACTCCGAGGACGGCTCCGCGGGCGCGCGGCCCCAGGGCCGCCGGTACGACTACGAGGGGTTCTCGGTGAGCCCGGGGGGTGCTTCATGAGTGGGCGTACGCGGCTTGCGCTGTGTGCCACCGCCGCCACGCTGATGGCGTCGGGCGCGCTGCTGCCGCTCGTCGACACATCGGGCTGGCTCGTCCAGGCGGCGATCCTGCTGGCGCTGCAGAGCGGGGTCGGCGCGCTCGCCCGGCGGGTCCCGCTGGCGCGGCCGGTCACGGTGGCCGTGCAGGCCCTGGTGACGCTGCTGCTCCTGACGCTGGTGTTCGCGCGGGAGCAGGCCGTCGCCGGGGTGATCCCGGGTCCTGAGGTCTTCCGACACTTCAGCACGCTGCTGGAAGCGGGCGGCGACGACGTGGGGCGGTACGCGATTCCGGCGCCGCTCACCGACGGCATCCGCCTGATGGTGGTCGGCGGTGTGCTCGTGGTGGGCCTGGTGGTGGACGCCCTCGCGGTGACGTTCCGCACGGCCGCACCGGCCGGGCTGCCGCTGCTCGCCCTGTACTCGGTCGCGGCCGGGCTCTCCGGGGACGGCGCCGGGTGGCTGTGGTTCCTGCTCGCCGCGGCCGGTTATCTGCTGCTGCTCCTCGCCGAGGGCCGGGACCGGCTCTCGCAGTGGGGGCGGGTCTTCGGCGGCTCGGGGCAGGCCCCCGGGCGGGTCTCGGCCGGGCTCGACTCCGAGGGCGGCGCCATCGCCCCGGTCCGCACGGGCCGCCGCATCGGCGCCGTCGCCCTCGGCATCGCCCTGGTCGTGCCGCTGGCGCTGCCCGCCCTCGACGGGGGCCTGCTCGACGGCTCGGACGGGCCCGGGGGCGGCGACGGGGGCGGGGGCGGCACGATCTCCGCGGTGAATCCGCTGGTCGCGCTCCAGGACAGCCTGAACCAGCCGGAGGACCGCGAGGTCATCTCGTACCGCACGAACGCCAAGAACACCCAGGACCTGTATCTGCGGATCGTCTCGCTCGACAAGTTCGACGGCACGACCTGGCGGACCACGGTCCGGGACATCTCGGATGTGCCGTCGCGCCTGCCGGACCCGCCGGGCCTGTCCCCCGAGGTCCGCAGGACCGAGATCCAGACGAACATCTCGGCCGACGACCGCTACGCGCAGAACTGGCTGCCGATGCCCTATCCGGCAAGCCAGGTCCGCATCGAGGGACGCTGGCGGTACGAGCCGGTGGGCCGCGCCCTCGTCGGGGACCGCGGCCAGACCACCCGGGGCGCGCAGTACAGCGTCAACAGCCTGGTGGTGGAGCCGACGGCCGAGCAACTGGCGTCGGCGCCCGCGCCGCGGTCGGACCTCGCCCGGGAGTTCACCAAGGTGCCCGGCTCGCTGCCGTCGGTGGTGGCGTCCACCGCGCGGGAGGTCACCGAGGGGTCGGCGAACGACTACGAACGCGCGGTGAAGCTGCAGGACTGGTTCGCCTCGGAGGGCGGCTTCACGTACAACACGCAGGTCCGCGCGGGCAGCGGCCCGTCCGCCATCGCCCGCTTCCTGGACCAGAAGGAGGGCTTCTGCGTCCACTTCTCCTTCGCCATGGCGTCGATGGCCCGCACGCTCGGCATCCCGGCGCGCGTCGCGGTGGGCTTCACCCCGGGTTCCGCGCAGTCGAACGGCACCATGTCGGTCGGTCTGCGGGACGCCCACGCGTGGCCCGAGCTGTACTTCGAGGGGGTGGGCTGGACCCGGTTCGAGCCGACGCCGAACCGCGGCTCGGTGCCCGAGTACACCCGTCCGGACACCCCCTCCGAGGACTCCGACGCGTCGGCCGTGCCCGAGCCGTCCGCGTCCACGGCGCCCTCGCCGACGCCCTCGCAGTCCCAGGACTGCGCGCGTGACCTGCAGCAGCAGGGCGGCTGTACGAGCGCGATGCCGCAGCTCACGGGCGGTTCCGACGACGGAGGGCCGCCGCTCGGCTGGATCGTCGGCGGGACACTCCTCGCGCTGATCGTCCTGGTGGTGCCCGCGCTGCCCATGCTGTGGCGGGCTCGGGTGCGCGCGGTGCGGCTCGGGAGCGGCGGGCGCACGGAGGCGGACGCGGCCGCGCGGACCCTGGCGGCCTGGCAGGAGGTCACCGACACCGCCTGGGACCACGGCATCACTCCGGACGAGTCGCAGACACCGCGGAAGGCGGCCGCCCGGATCGTCCGGGTCGGCGGGCTCGGCACGGGCCCCGCGGAGTCGGTGCACCGGGTGGCGGCGGCGGTGGAGCAGGTCCTGTACGCGCCCCGGCCGCAGCCCGCGCCGGGTCTCGGCGACGATGTGCGCCGCCTGCGGGACGGACTGCGCGCCTCCGCGAGCCGGACGACGCGGCTGCGGGCGACGCTCGCCCCGCGTTCGGCCGCCCGGGTGGTGTGGGCGGCGTCGGACCGCTGGGCAGCGCTGAGCAGCCGCTGGTCGCAGTGGGCGGTCAGGCGCTGGGAGGCGCTGAGGAGGCCTGCGCGACAGGGGGGCTAGGCCTCTCCGGCCGGGGGAGGACGGGATGTCCGGCCCCCGGCTTGTGTGAGCAGATGAAGCGGCGCCCGGTCCATGGCCGGGCGCCGCTTCATGGGGTGCTGAGGGCTCGGCGCTGGGGGCGCGGGCAGCCGGGCGGGCGCGGACATACGTGTGGGGGGTGACCGATGCGTTTCGGTCACCCCCCACAGGTACGTCGTGGAGGTCGGCGTGTGGACGCCTGCCGACGGGCCGCTGTGCGTCCCGGGGTACGCCCGCAGGGCGCGGCCGGACGGGCTACTGGCCGCCCTGCTGCTCGTCCCTGCGGCGCTGCCAGCGCTGTTCGATGCGGTCCATCATGGAGCGGCGCTGCCGGGACTGCTGTCGGCGGCCGGGTGGCGCACCGGGGGCCGCGGCCGCCGCTGCTCCGGGTGCCTGCTCTCCAGGCTTGGGCGCCTTGCGCCAACCAGTGACGGCGAGCACCGCACACCCCAGCATGACGAGGAAGCCCACTACGCTCACCCAGATCAGCTGGGCGACCATTCCGGCCATGAGAAGGGCAATGCCCACCAGGAAGCCCGCGACCGCTTGGTAGACCCGCTTCCGGGTGTACGTACGCAGCCCGCTTCCCTCAAGCGCTGTCGCGAACTTGGGATCTTCGGCGTACAGCGCTCGCTCCATCTGCTCGAGCATGCGCTGCTCGTGCTCCGAGAGCGGCACGGAGTCCTCCTCATCGTGCAGTCGCCGGGGCGACCGGGGGGTCCCCTTCAGGATAGGCAGGGAATCGCCCCCGTGAAACCCGCCCCTCTGCGCCAACTTCGCCAAACCGGACCGTCAGGTCGCTCCGGGTCGCTGAAGCCTGCATTCCCCAGCGGCCGGTCCGTCATGCCGGACGGTGTCCCTCGATCATACGGCGCCGGTAGCCCGTTCGGGGGGCCTGTGGCGTACTCCATGTGCGGCTGCGTCGCTGATCAGCGAGCCGATCCCAGCCGTCACAGGGGCCTCAGGCGCCGGTCGGCGCTCAGGCCCCGTCGGCCTCGGTGTCCGCTGCCGCCCCCGCCGTCTCGCCCAGCACATGCAGTTGGGTGGCCACGGAGTGGAAGGCGGACAGCTCGGCGGCGGCGGCCTCCAGCTTGAGCAGCGCCTCCAGGGCGCCGGGCTCGGTGTCCACGAGGACGCCGGGGACCAGGTCGGCGAAGACGCGCACGCCGTGCACGGCGCCGACGTGCAGGCCCGCGCCCTCGACCAGCTCGGTCAGCTGGTCGGCGGTGAAGCGGCGCGGCACCGGGTCGCCCTCGCCCCAGCGCCCGGCCGGGTCGTCGAGGGCCCGGCGGGCCTCGCTGAAGTGTCCGGCGAGCGCGCGGGCGAGCACGGCGCCGCCGACGCCCGCGGCGAGCAGGCTGAGCACACCGCCGGGGCGCAGGGCGCTGACGGCGTTGCGCACGCCCTCGGCCGGGTCGTCCACGTACTCCAGGACGCCGTGGCACAGCACCGCGTCGTAACCGCCGCGCTCGACCACGTCGAAGAGGCCGTGCACATCGCCCTGCACTCCGCGCACGCGGTCGGCGACTCCGGCCTCGGCGGCGCGGCGCTCCAGCGCGAACAGGGCGTTCGGGCTGGGGTCGACGACCGTGACGCGGTGGCCGAGGCGGGCGACGGGCACGGCGAAGTTGCCGCTGCCTCCGCCGGTGTCGAGCACGTCCAGGGCGGCCGCGGCGTCCTGCACCTGGCCCGTGGCCTTGATCCGGCGGTCGAGGGCGTCCTTGAGGACGTCCCAGACCACGGCGGTGCGCAGCGAGGCGCCCGGACGAGGGGGGTCGGAGCGCGGTGACGCCGTCTGCGTGGGGCGGGGGGAGACGGGCGGGCGCATCGGGTCCGACACGGCAGTTGACTCCTCGGCGCGGCTCCGCCTGGGTACGGCGGGCTGTTCGGGTGCGGGCGCCTCCACCCTATTGCCTTCGCGGCCGTGCCCCGTCATCCGTCCCACGGGTCGGTCGGTGCGCGTCCGCGCGGGTCAGCGAGGGTCGGGGCGCCTTCAGTCACGCCCCTGCCCCCCTTCAGCGGCACCCTTGCTCCCGGCTTCAGCCGCGGCCTTGTCCTGCCTTCAGCCACGCCCCTGCTCCCGCCTTCAGCGGCAGCTTCGGCTTCGGCTTCGGCTTCGGCTTCGGCTTCGGCTTCGGCTTCGGCTTCGGCTTCGGCCCAGCCTTGCCCCTCCGCTTCGGGCTCGCCCCGGCCCTCGGTCCCGGTTCGGGCTCGCCCCGGCCCTCGGTCCCGGCCAGACCATGCCCCTCGGTCCGGGCCGCATCACGCCCCTCGGTCCCGGCCGCGCCACGCCTCTCGGTCCGGGCCGCGCCATACCGCTCGGTCCCGGCCGCGCCATGCTCCTCGTCCTGTGCCCCGGACTCACCTCGGCCTCAGCCCCGGACTCCCCCGGCCCCGGACTCACCTCGGTCCCGGCCCCGGGCTCCCTCCGCTTCGGCCCCCGTACCCCCTCCGCTCAGCCGCCGTCCGGCGACTCCTTCCTCGGCTGGGGCAGCACGGGCTGGAGGACGAGCATGCGCTCGACCAGGCGCAGGAACATCGCCACGTCCCGCAGCAGGTCGTCGGCGTCGCGGACGGTCGCGGCGCCCTCGATGCCCGCCTCGGCGCGGGCCCTGCGGGCGGCGCCGGAGGCGAACAGGGCGCTCCACTCGGTCAGTTCGGGTGCTATCTCGGGGAGCACTTCCCAGGCGCTCCGGATGCGCTGCCTGCGGCGTGGGTTGAGCTCGGGGCGGCCGCGGGCGGCGAGGACCGCGGCCGCGGTGCGCAGGGCGGCCAGGTGGGCGGTGGCGTAGCGCTCGTTCGACGTGTCCAGGTGGGCCGCCTCGTCGAGTCCGGCGCGGGCCTGGGCGAGCAGTTCGAGGGCGGCGGGCGGGGCCGAGGCCCGGCGGAGCACCGGGTGGACGTCGCTCGCGGGACCGGTCAGTGAGGGGGCAGGGCCGAGGGCGCGGCGCCGGCGTGCGGCTGCGGCGTGAGAACTGGCCATGACGAACCTCCTGTCGTCTGAGTGACGGCGCAGTGGCCGTATGTGCCCATCGTGGAGTACGCCACTGACAATCCGCCCTGACCAGCACTTTTGCCTCGATCGAAGGTTCGGGATAGTTTTTGCACTGACCAGTCAGTTCAAAAACTCGGGCCCGCCGGGCCCCCGGGAATCGGACGAGGGGGGACCGTGGACGGTCCGCACGGCGCCGCCGTCAGCGCGGTGGACTTCGGGCTCAAGGGGCCGCGGGGCTGGGCGTTCCGCGGCGTCGGGATCACGGCCGGGCCCGGGTCGCTGATCGCGATCGAGGGGCCGTCCGGCTCCGGCCGGACCTGTCTGCTGCTCGCCCTCACGGGCCGGATGCGGTCCACCGAGGGCGCGGCGACCGTCGGCCGCCACCGGCTGCCCAAGCAGTTGGCCGCCGTGCGCCGGATCAGCGGGCTCGGCCCCGTTCCGGGCGTCACCGACCTCGACCCCGCCCTGACCGTGGCCGAGCACCTGCGGGAACGGGCCTTCCTGGAGCGGCGGTTCGAGGGCTCACTGCGTGGCCTGCTGCGGCCGCGCAAGGAGCGGGCGACCGAGTCCCGGCTGCGGATCGACACCGCGTTGCGGGCCGCCGGACTCGACGTCGAGGCGCTGCCCAAGGGTTCCCGGACCGCCGTACGCGACCTGGAGCGGCTCGAAGCGCTGCGGCTCTCCGTGGCGCTCGCCCTGATCGCGCGGCCCCGGCTGCTCGGCGTCGACGACACCGACCTCAAGCTCTCGGACGCCGAACGGGAGGCCGCCTGGGACCTGTTGAGGTCCATCGCCGCGAACGGCACGACCGTCGTGGCCGTGTGCAGCGAGGCCCCGGAGGACGCGGTCGTCGTATCGACAGCCCCGCGCGCGGAGGCCGACGTACGCGACACAGCTGGTACAGCCGATACGGGCGACGTACGCGACACGACCGACACGACCGACCACAGCGACGACACCGACACCGACGACGACAAGGAGACGGCCGATGCGGTCGCCGAAGCTCGCCGCGCTTGAGCTCAAGCGCTTCGGCAGGGGCAGGCTGCCCCGCGCGGCCCTCGTGGCGCTCCTGCTGCTGCCCCTGCTGTACGGCGCGCTGTACCTGTGGTCCTTCTGGGACCCGTACGGCCGCCTGGACAAGATCCCCGTGGCCCTCGTGAACGACGACAAGGGCGCGACCGTCGACGGCAAGAAGCTCACGGCGGGCGACGGCATCGCCGAGCGGCTGCTCGACAGCAAGACCTTCGACTGGCACGAGGTGAGCGCCGCGGAGGCCCGCGAGGGCGTCGAGGACGGCACGTACTACCTGTCGCTGACGATGCCGTCGGACTTCAGCAAGCGGGTGGGATCCAGTTCCGGTGACGCCCCGGAGACGGGCGCTCTGAAGGTCCGTACGAACGATGCCAACAACTACATCGTCGGGCAGATCTCGCGGACGGTCTTCTCCGAGGTGCGCACGGCCGCGTCCACGAAGGCGTCGCGGAACATGCTGGACAAGATCTTCATCTCGTTCTCCGACATCCACGGCAAGACACAGAAGGCCGCCAAGGGCGCCGACAGGCTCGAAGGCGGCATCGGCAAGGCCAAGAAGGGCTCCAAGGACCTCGTCGACGGCCTGAAGAACGCCAAGACCGGCAGCGGGGACCTCGCCTCGGGCGTGCGGAAGCTGCACACCGGCGCGGGCGACCTGGAGGACGGCTCGCGCCGGGTCGCGGACGGCACGCAGAAGCTGGCCGACCGCGTCAACGGCGACGCCGCCAAGGTGCGGCCGTACCTGAAGGACAACGGCAAGGTGCTCGGCGACAGCGCCCAGCTCGTCGCCGACTCCTCCCGCGCGGTACGGCACAACCTGAAGACCCTCGTCGAGAGGGCCCCCAAGGCGGCGACCGAGGCCAAGGAGGCGTCGGCCACCCTGAACGGCCTCTACGAAGAGCAGTGTCAGCAGCTCACCGACGCCCCCACCTGGTGTCCGAAGCTGAAGAAGGCCAAGGAGGTCGCGGCCGACGTCTCGACCGTCGCCGGGGACGTCGACACGCTCGTCAAGGACCAGAACGGCGACCTGAAGAGCCTCGACACGAACCTCGCCACCCTCCAGAAGAAGGCCCAGGGCCTCGCCGACCGCGCCCCGCACCTGGACGAGAACCTGGAGAAGACCGTCAGGGACGTCAACGCGCTCAACACGGGCGCCTCAGACGTCGCCAAGGGCGCCAAGAAGCTGCACACGGGCCTCGGCACGGCCAAGACCGGCGCCGCGGACCTGGACACGGGCGTCGACAAGCTGAAGACGGGCGCGACCGACCTCGACGGCGGCATGTTCAAGCTGGCCGACGGCTCCCAGGAGCTCGCGGGCGGACTGCACGACGGCGTCAAGAAGATCCCCGACTACGACAAGCAGGACCGCGACCGGCGCACGGACGTCATGGCCGACCCGGTGCAGCTCGCCTCCCAGTCGCTGCACAAGGCGCCCAACTACGGCACGGGTTTCGCCCCGTACTTCATCCCGCTGTCCCTGTGGGTCGGCGCGATGGTGGCGTACATGCTGATCCAGCCGCTCAACCGGCGCGCGCTCGCCGCGGGCGCCCCCGCCTGGCGCATCGCGCTCGCGGGCTGGCTCCCCGTCGCCGCCCTCGGCACGCTGCAAGTGGCGGCTCTGATGTCGGTCCTGCACTGGCGCCTCGGGCTTCAGATGGAGCGGGCGGCCGGGACGATCGGCTTCCTGATCCTGGTGACGGGCTGCTTCGCGGCGATCGTGCAGTGGCTGAACGCACGCTTCGGAGCGGCCGGACGGATCCTCGTCCTTGCCTTCCTGATGCTCCAGTTGACCTCCGCGGGCGGCACGTACCCGGTGCAGACGAGCCCGACGTTCTTCGGCGCGATCCACCCGTACCTGCCGATGACGCACGTCGTCGACGCCCTGCGGCGGCTCATCACGGGCGGCGGCCTGGGACCGGTGTGGACGGCGTGCGCGGTGCTCGCGGCCTTCACCGTGGGCGCGCTGGCGCTCACCGCCGTCTCCGCGCGCCGCAAGCAGGTGTGGACCCTGGACCGGCTGCATCCGGAGCTGAGCCTGTGAACGCCGCGGAACCTGTGAAAATCAAGCTCATGGAAAGCAGTGCGAGCAGCTCGCGGCGCGAGGCCACGCGGCAGAAGCTCTACGAAGCCGCCGTCACCCTCATCGCGGAACAGGGTTTCTCCGCCACGACAGTTGACGAGATCGCCGAGCGGGCGGGCGTCGCGAAAGGCACGGTCTACTACAACTTCGCCAGCAAATCCGTCCTCTTCGAAGAGCTGCTGCGGCACGGCGTGGGCCTGCTCACCGCATCCCTGAAGCAGGCCGCCGACGAGGCCGCACGGGAGGGCGGCCGCAAGGTCGACGCCCTGGACGCGATGATCCGCGCGGGCCTCGTCTTCATCGACCGCTACCCGGCCTTCACCCAGCTGTACGTCGCCGAGCTGTGGCGCACCAACCGCGCCTGGCAGTCCACGCTCATGGTGGTGCGCCAGCAGGCCGTGGCGGTGGTCGAGGACGTGCTGCGCGCGGGCGTGGAGAGCGGTGAGCTGAGCGAGGAGATCGACATCCCGCTGACGGCGGCCGCCCTGGTCGGGATGGTCCTGGTGGCGGCGCTCGACTGGCAGTCGTTCCAGCCGGAGCGCTCACTCGACGACGTGCACGCGGCGCTGTCGCGGCTGCTGCAGGGGCGGGTGAGCGGCGGCAGGTGAGCGGCGGCGGGCGGCGGGCCCCTCGGGGGGCCTCATTCACCCGTTCGCAGTCGTCGCGCGACGCCGGTCCGGTGGAGCCTGGATGTCCCAGGCCCCGCCGGACCGGCGCTTGTCGCATTCCCCCGCGCGACCCCCGTGGTCGTCCCCCGGTCGCCCCCGTGCCTCGCTCCCGCCACGGGCGAGGCGGGAGGAGCGGCCAAGGGCGCCGCCCGATTCCGCCGCCCCGTGTCGGCGGTTCCGGTGCAGCGCCCTTCTCCGTGCCCTCACTCTCCCGTCCCCGCAGGTCGGGTCCCATCCGCGCGCGTACTCATCTCCGTGTCTAGGTACGGATACTCAGACGTGGGTGTCCGTGCCCAGGCCGGATCGCGCCCCGCTGGTTACGATCACGCCGTGTCCGTACTCCCCCTGGTGTTCACCAGTGGCTGGGCCAGCGGGATCAACGCCTACGCGGTGATCCTGCTCCTCGGTGTCTTCGGGGCCACCGGCCTGTCCGACGAGGTCCCGGAGTCGCTGCAGAGCCCCGGAGTGCTCATCACCGCGGGCGTGCTCTTCGCCTGCGAGGCCGTCGCCGACAAGATCCCTTACGTGGACTCGGTGTGGGACGCCGTGCACACCGTCGTCCGGCCGGTGTCCGGGGCGGTGGTGGGCGCGCTGCTCGCCGGGCAGAGCGGTTCGCTGTCGGACGTGGCGGCGGGCGCGGTCGGCGGGTCGACGGCCCTCGCGAGCCACGCCGTCAAGGCCGGGACGCGGATGGCGGTCAACACCTCCCCCGAGCCGTTCAGCAACCTCGTCCTGAGCACCGCCGAGGACCTCGGGGTCGGCGGGATCGTCAGCTTCGCGATGTTCCACCCCGAGGCCGCGGCGATCATCGCGGCCGTGCTGCTCGTCGCCGGGCTCGTGCTGCTGCTGTTCCTCGCGCACCGGATCCGGCGTTTCCTGCGGCGCAGGGCGCAGCGGCGGGAGGAGCAGAGGATGGCGGCGGGGCGGCCACCGGACGGGGCTCGGCGCCCGCCGGGCTGATCCGGGCGCTTGCCGGGCTGACCCCCGGCGCCCGTCGGGCTGGCCCAGGCACTCGCCGGGCTGTTCTGAGCACCCGCGGGGCTCACCCTGGCGCCCACCGGAGCGATCTCGCGCCCACCGACCGCTCTGGCCCGCCGCGCCGCTCTGCCCCCCGCTCCGACCTGAGCCCCCGGGCCGACCCGGGCTCCCGACGGCGCTGTCAGTGGGTGCCGATAAAGTCCCTGGCATGGCACGGATTGTGGTGATCGGCGCCGGGATGGGCGCCATGACGGCCGCCGCCCGGCTGGCCGTGGCGGGCCACCAGGTGGTGGTGCACGAGCGCGCGGGGACGTACGGCGGCGCGCTCGGCCGCGTGGAGCGCGACGGCTTCGGGTTCGACACGGGCCCGGCCCTGCTGCACCTGCCCGCGGTCTACCGCGACCTGTTCGTGAAGACGGGCAAGCAGCCCCTGGAGGACTGCGTCGAGCTGTCCCAGGTCGAGCCCGCCGTCCGCCACGTCTTCGCCGACGGCACGGCCGCGGACCTGCCGAACGCCTCCCGCGCGGGCGTCGGCGAGGCCCTGGACAGCGCGCTCGGCGCGGGCTCGGGCGCGCGCTGGGCGGCGTTCATGAACCGCGCGCGGGAGGCCTGGGACCGCACCCGCCGCCCGCTCCTGGAAGAGCCCCTGTGGCCGAACTGGCAGGTCCTCGCGGAGCGCGAGCCCTACCCCTCGGTCGCCCGGAAGCGCCTGCTGCGCCGTGAGCGGCGCGCGGCCACGCTCGCCCAGGTCGCCGAGTTCGAGCTGGGCGGCGAGCCCCGGCTGACCGCGCTCCTGGAGCACTTCGCGCTGGTACGCGGCCTGGATCCGCGCACGGTCCCGGCGAGCGCGGCCGTCCTGCCCTATCTGGAGCAGACCTTCGGCACCTGGTCGGCGCGCGGCGGCATGCGGGCCCTCGCGACCGCCGTGTACGAGCGGTGCCGCGCGCGCAGGGTGGAGTTCGCGTTCGGGTCGGCCGTCGTGCGGATCGTGGAGAAGGACGGGCGCGCGACGGGCGTCGAGCTGGCGGACGGGACCGTCGTGGACGCGGACTTCGTGGTGGCCGGGGTGGCGCCCGGCGCGCTGGACTCGATGCTGTCCGGCACGGCGGCCCGCGCCCCCCAGGACGTGCCCCCGCAGTCCGGGCTCCCCAGCCGACTCACCGTCCTGCTCGCCCTGCGCGGCGCCCGCCCCGAGGGCACGGCGCACCGGACGGTGCTGCACACCACGGACCGCGCGGACGAACTGGACCGTGTCTTCGGGTCCCCGGACGCCCCTGTCTTCGGGACCCCCGGCACCCCCGGCACCCCCGTCTCCGGGACCCCGGACGCTCCGAGAAACACCGGCGACTCCCACCCCGCCCACGACGGCAGCGGCTCCCCCGCCCTCCCCGCCACCCCGACCCTCACGGTCCTGCGCCCGGACGACCCGACGTCCGCGCCGGACGCGGAGCACGAAGCCGTGACGCTGACCGCCGTGGTCCCCGCGGGCGCCGAGGTCACCGACGCGGACGTGCGGCGGCTGATCGCCCGCGCGGCCGCGGTGGTCCCCGGCCTGGACGACCGCCTCCTGTGGCACGAGGTCCGCACGCCCGCGCACGTGGCCGAGGCGACGGGCGCCGAAGGCGGCGCGGTCCCTGCCCCCGTCCTCGCCGCCGCGGCCGGACGGCGGCTGCACCCGGCCAACAGCACGGCCGTGGCGGGGCTCTACGCGGTCGGCGGCTGGTCGCACCCCGGCGGCGGCCTGCCGCACGCGGGCATGTCGGGCACGCTGGCCGCCGGACTCATCGTGGAGGGACCCGAGTTCCGCGGCTCGCAGTGAGCGCGGAACCACGGGAGGGGGGCCTCAGTAGCGGTACTGCTG
This sequence comes from Streptomyces sp. NPDC040610, assembly GCF_055594065.1. NCBI lineage: Bacteria > Bacillati > Actinomycetota > Actinomycetes > Kitasatosporales > Streptomycetaceae > Streptomyces > Streptomyces sp. NPDC040610. The sequence goes on from NZ_JBVIXA010000011.1 coordinate 212,421, forward strand.
CTCCCCGTTGACCCCGGGCTCGTAGCCGAACGGGCCCCCGGTCTCCGGCGGCAGCCCCTCGCCCTGGAAGGGCGGGTAGCCGGGCTGCTCGGGCGGGAGTTCCGCGCCGTAGGGCGGCGCGGGCTCGCTCGTGCGCTGGTGCGGGACCCAGACGCCGCCGGGCGGGGTGTCCTGGTAGCCGCCGTAGGTGTCGCCCCCGTAGGGCGCGTACGGCTGCGGGTCCGCGTAGGTGTCGTAGCCCGGCTGCGCGCCGTAGGTCTGCGGGCCGATGTACGGGTCGGAGTAGGCGGCGTAGCGCTGCTCGCCGGTGTCTCCGTAGGCGAAGTGCAGCGGGTCCTGCTGCTCGCCCTGCGCCGGGGCGCCCTGCGGGTCGTACGGCGGGTAGGCGTCGAAGCCGTAGCCGTCACCGGCGGTGGCCTGGGCGTAGGCCGCGTCGTTGTAGACGCCGTACTGCCCGGTGTCGTCGGGCATGGGCTCGGGCTCGTACACCCCGGATCCGGAGGCCTGCTGCTCAAGGACGTCGGAGGCGGACGGTCCGGTCTCGGCGGCGGCCGCGTCGTACTCCAGGTCGGAGACCTGGAGCGTCGGCTCGGCGGGGGCACCGCGGGAGACCGTCTTGCGGCGCTTGCTCGCGCCCGGCTGGCCGCCGAGCGCCCAGCCCGTGGAGAAGCCGCGGCGGAACGACAGCGTCACATACGTCTGCCCGGTGGCGAACGCGATCGCGCCGATGGCGATGACCACCACCGACGGCATCAGGACGCCGATGACCACACCGAGGAAGCCGACGAACGCCAGCAACCGCCAGCGCAGCCGCGCCTTGTACTGCAGCAGCACCTCGCCGAGCAGCCACAGCGCGACTCCGCCGAACGCGATGTAGAGGACCGTCCAGCCCATGTACGCCCCTCTCCCCTGCGGCCGCGGCCCCAGGGGTACGACCGGTCAGGCCTGCTGGTGGTGCAGGCCCAGGTTTTCGTAGATCTCCAGCGTCGCCGTGGAGTTGTTCAAGGTGATGAAGTGCAGCCCCGGCACTCCCTCGGCCAGCAGCCGCGCGCAGAACTCCGTCGCGAACTCGATGCCAATGGAGCGTACAGCGGCGGGATCGTCTTTGGACCTGAGGATCCGCTCTTTCAGTTCCGGCGGGAAGTCCGCATTGCTGAGCTGCGGCAATCGCTCCAGTTGGCGCACGTTCGTCACCGGCATGATCTCCGGGATGATCGGGGTTCCGCAGCCGGCCGCCTCGACGCGGTCGCGCAGGCGCAGGTATTCCTCCGGGTGGAAGAACATCTGGGTGATCGCGTAGTCGGCGCCCGCGCGGCACTTGTCGACGAAGTGCGCGACGTCGTCCTCCCAGGTGTCCGAGCGGGGGTGCATCGCGGGGAAGGCGGCGACGCCCACGCAGAAGTCGCCGGACTCCTTGATGAGGCGTACCAGTTCGGCGGCGTAGGTCAGCCCCTCGGGGTGCTTGACCCAGTCGCCCATCGGGTCGCCGGGCGGGTCACCGCGCAGCGCGAGCATGTTGCGGATCCCGGCGTCCGCGTACTGCCCGATGATGTTGCGCAGTTCGGCGACGGAGTGGTCGACGGCGGTGAGGTGGGCGACGGGCGTCAGCGTCGAGTCGGCGACGATCTGCTGGGTCTCGCGCACCGTGCCCGCGCGCGTGGAGCCGCCCGCACCGTACGTCACGGAGACGAAGCTGGGTGCGACGGCCTCGACCCGGCGCAGCGAGTTCCAGAGGATCCGCTCGCCCTTGGGGGTCTTCGGCGCCGAGAACTCGAACGAGTACGTGGTCTTGCCGGTCGCGAGCATGTCACGCACGGTGCGTGCGCGGTCAGTCCTGGTGGAAGCAGTGCCTAGGGCCATACCGGCAGGTTAGCCAGGCTGGGCCGGTCACCCAACCGCACGTTGGTCATTTGTCCCGTTAGTCGGTTTGTTGTCCACGCATCGGACACCATGGGGGTGTTGCTCAAACAGGCGTACGCATACGGCGTGGGGCGCACAGGAGTGCGGACCCGGTCGCCGTCAGACCGTGCGCAGGCGCTTCGCGAAGTCCGCGGCGGCGGCGCCGGGGTCGTCCGCCTCCGTGATGGCGCGGACGACCACCACCCGGCGCGCGCCCGCCTCGACGACCTCGTCCAGATTGCCCGCGTCGATGCCCCCGATGGCGAACCAGGGGCGGTCGGTGCCGAGCGCGGCCGTGTACCGGACCAGGTCGAGACCCGGGGCGTGGCGGCCCGGCTTCGTGGGCGTCGGCCAGCACGGGCCCGTGCAGAAGTAGTCCACGCCCTCCTGGACGGCGGCCGCGGCGGCCTCGTGCTCGGCGTGCGTGGAGCGGCCGATCAGGACGTCGTCGCCGGTGGCGTCGAGGATGGCGCGGGCCGCGGGCACGGGCAGGTCGCCCTGGCCCAGATGCAGCACGTCGGCGCCGACGGCGTGGGCGACGTCCGCGCGGTCGTTCACCGCGAGGAGCTTGCCGTGGCGGCGGCAGGCGTCCGCGAAGACCTGGAGGTGCTCCAGCTCCTCGGCGGCCTCCATGCCCTTGTCGCGCAGCTGCACGATGTCGACGCCGCCCGCGAGGACGGCGTCCAGGAACTCGGGGAGGTCCCCCTGGCGCTTGCGCGCGTCGACGCACAGATAGAGCAGGGCGTCGGCGAGCCGGGCGCGCGCGGAGGCGCCCGCCGTGTCGGTGGCCATGAAGGGGTCCCCCCGTGTCGGTGGCGTACGGGCCGCGGCCGCGGCCCGTACGCCGGACGGTCGTTTCAGGTCAGACGGCGAGCGCCTGCGCGCGGCGCTTCACCTCCGTCCCGCGATTCTCGCTCAGGGCCTGCGCGGGGGTGCCGGGCAGGGTCGGGTCGGGGGTGAAGAGCCACTCCAGTGCCTCTTCGTCGGTGAAGCCGTCGTCCCGCAGGAGCGTCAGGGTGCCTACGAGGCCCTTGACCACCTTGTCGCCGTCGATGAAGGCGGCGGGCACCTGCAGCGTGCGGTTCTCACCGCGGCGCACGGCGATCAGCTGGCCCTCCTTGACCAGCTGGCGCACGCGCGTCACCTCCATGTCGAGCATCTCTGCGATGTCGGGGAGGTGCAGCCAGGCGGGGACGAGAGCATCGGTCTTTGCGTCAATCTCGGTCACGGATCAAGCGTGCCATTTCTGGCCGGGGGCCGGTAGCGGGGGTGGGGTGCGGGTGCGCCCCACGGTGCCCCATGGGGGTATGGGTGGTCTGCGTGGTCACTGAGGTGGGCCGGAACCGGAGCCACTCACAAACAGATGCGCCGATCAGGCCGTGGCCTTCTTGAGAGGGACCGACGGGTCTGCCAGCAGCGTCGGGTCCAAGCGGGACCCGGACTCGATCAGTTTGCGGGCCTGGGCCAGGTCGCGGGGGCGGCCCACCGCCAGGAGGGCGGTCAGGGCGCCGTCGCGGAGCCAGCAGACCGACCAGGCCGGGGTGGTGGGGTCGCCGCGCCAGAGGAGGTCGTCGGTGGGGGTGTGATGCCCCGCGTACTGGACGAAGCGGCCGAACTGCTCGGACCAGAAGTACGGGACGGGGTCGTACGCCGTCGGGCTCTCGCCGACGATGGCGGCGGCGACCGTGCGCGGCCCCTGGACGGCGTTGTCCCAGTGGTGCACGAGCAGCCGCTCGCCGTACCGCCGCGAGGGGAAGGACGCGCAGTCGCCGACGGCGTACACATCGGCCGCGGACGTGCGCAGATGGTCGTCGGCGAGCACCTCGCGGTGGGCGCCGAGCGCGATGCCGGAGCCCGCGAGCCACGCCGTCGCGGGCCGCGCGCCGATGCCGACGACGACGGCGCCCGCGGGCAGCCGCGTGCCGTCGTCGAGGAACACCACGCCGGGCTCGACACGCTCCACGCGCGCGTGGGTGCGCAGTTCGGCGCCCGCGTCCGCGTACCAGGCCGTCATCGGCGCCGCGACCTCGGCGGGCAGCGCGCCCGCGAGCGGCCGGTCGGCGGCCTCCACCACGGTCACCGAGCAGCCCGCCTCCCGGGCCGCCGTGGCGAACTCCGCGCCGATCCAGCCCGCGCCGACGACCACGACGTCGTGCTGCTCGGCGAGGACGGGCCGCAGCCGCTCGGCGTCGTCGAGGGTGCGCAGCAGATGTACGCCGGGGACGCCCTCGGAGCCGGGCAGGCGGATCGGTTCGGCTCCGGTCGCGAGGACCAGGCTGTCGTACGCGACCGGGCCCGCCTCGGTGTCCAGTTCATGGTCGGCGGGGCGGACACCGGTGACGTCGACGCCGAGCCGCAGTTCGACGCCGAGGGCCTCGAAGTCGATGTCGAAGGCCGAGCCCTCCGCCTTGCCGAGGAGCACCGCCTTCGACAGCGGCGGCCTGTCGTACGGCTGATGGGGCTCCGCGCCGATCAGCGTGACCGCGCCCGTGAACCCCTGCTCGCGCAGCGCCACGGCGGACTGCACCCCGGCCATCCCGGCGCCGACGATCACGACGCGCCGCCCCGACTCCACCCGCTTCTGCTCCTCGCTCACCCGGCCAACTGTAGGACGGCGCCCCCGCCCGCGGACACGACGGGCTTAACCACCCGCGGGACGACGGGCTACGCTGGCCGTGCAGAGCACTCGCGGGAGCCCGGACGCACCGGGCTGAGAGGGAGGCTGGGACGGCCTCCGACCGTACGAACCTGATCCGGGTCATGCCGGCGAAGGGAGGGGCTGGACGCCCATGCGTTCCCGTACGAATTCAGATCCACGGACGAGGTCGAGCGCGAGCACGACGCCGAGCACGACTGCGCGTACGAGCACGACGCCGAACACCACCGCGCGTACGAGCACAGACGTCCTCGTCATCGGTGGTGGCGTCATCGGGCTCGTCACCGCCTGGCGGGCCGCGCAGCGCGGGCTCGCCGTCACCGTCGTCGACCCCGATCCCGGCGGCGGCGCGGCGCAGGTCGCGGCGGGCATGCTGGCCGCCGTCACCGAACTCCACCACGGCGAGCAGACCCTGCTCGGCCTCAACCTCGCCTCCGCGCGCCGCTATCCGGACTTCGTGGCCGAGCTGACGGAGGCGACCGGGCACGACGTCGGCTACCGCGCGTGCGGCACGCTCGCCGTCGCCCTCGACTCCGACGACCGCGCCCACCTGCGCGAACTGCACGCCCTCCAGCAGCGGTCGGGGCTCACACCGGAGTGGCTGAACGGCCGCGAGTGCCGCCGTCTGGAGCCGATGCTCGCTCCGGGTGTACGCGGCGGGCTGCGCGTCGACGACGACCACCAGGTCGACCCGCGCAGGCTCGCGGCCGCCCTCGTCGTGGCCTGCGAACAGGCCGGGGTGACGTTCACGCGCGCGTGGGCGCAGGAGCTCTCGGTCGTACGGGAGCGGGCCACCGGCGTCGTCCTCGCCGACGGCACCGCGCTGGCCGCCGGGCAGACGGTGCTCGCCGCGGGCAGCCTCAGCGGGCGGCTCGCGGGGGTGCCTGGCGACGTGCTGCCGCCGGTGCGGCCCGTGAAGGGGCAGGTGCTGCGGCTGACGGTGCCCGGGCGGTACGCGCCGTTCCTCCACCGCACCGTGCGCGCGGTCGTGCGCGGCAGCCACGTCTACCTGGTGCCGCGCGTCAGCGGTGAGCTGGTCGTCGGCGCGACCAGCGAGGAACTGGGCTGGGACACCACGGTCACGGCGGGCGGCGTGTACGAACTGCTGCGCGACGCCCACGAACTCGTACCCGGCATCACGGAGCTGCCGCTCACGGAGACCCGCGCCGGGCTGCGGCCCGCGTCCCCCGACAACGCGCCCCTCCTCGGCCCCACCGCGCTGCCCGGCCTGCACCTGGCCACCGGCCACTACCGCAACGGCGTCCTCCTGACGCCCGTCACCGGGGACGTCATGGCGCACGCCCTGTCCACGGGCGAACTGCCGGAGGTGGCACGGGCGTTCACACCGGCCCGCTTCACGGAACTCCCACACCCACCCTGCACACCCACGACTCCCACCCCCTCCCCCGCATCCCCCGAGGACCTCACGGAGCTGTCCGCATGACCACGCCGTTCGCCGTATTCGCCGTCTCCGTCAACGGAGAAGTACGAGACGTGGCCGCCGGGACCACGCTCGACACCGTCGTCGCCCAACTGTCCACCGCCCACTCCGGTGTCGCCGCCGCGCTCAACGAAACCGTCGTCCCGCGCGCGGAGTGGGCCGCCACCGCGCTCAGCGACGGCGACCGCGTCGAAGTCCTCACCGCCGTCCAGGGAGGCTGACGCACATGGCGGACGATCCCTTCGTCATCGGCGGCCTCACGCTGTCGTCGCGCCTGATCATGGGTACGGGGGGTGCGCCCAGCCTCGACGTCCTGGAGCGGTCCCTCGTCGCGTCCGGGACGGAGCTGACGACCGTCGCGATGCGGCGGCTCGACCCCGGCGTCCAGGGCTCCGTGCTGTCCGTCCTCGACCGGCTCGGCGTGCGGGTGCTGCCGAACACGGCGGGCTGCTTCACCGCGGGCGAGGCCGTCCTGACCGCGCGGCTCGCGCGGGAGGCTCTCGGCACCGACCTGGTGAAGCTGGAGGTCATCGCGGACGAGCGCACGCTGCTGCCCGACCCGGTGGAACTCCTCGACGCGGCCGAGGTCCTCGTCGACGACGGCTTCACCGTCCTTCCGTACACCAACGACGACCCCGTGCTCGCCCGGAAGCTGGAGGACGTGGGCTGCGCCGCCGTGATGCCGCTCGGCTCCCCCATCGGCTCCGGGCTCGGCATCCGCAACCCGCACAACTTCCAGCTCATCGTGGAGCAGGCGAGCGTGCCGGTGATCCTGGACGCCGGGGCCGGTACGGCGTCGGACGCGGCCCTCGCGATGGAGCTGGGCTGCGCCGGGGTGATGCTCGCGTCGGCCGTGACGCGGGCGCGCGAGCCCGTGCTCATGGCCGAGGCGATGCGTCACGGAGTCCTGGCGGGACGCCTGGCGCACCTGGGCGGCCGCATCCCCCGACGCCACTTCGCCGAGGCCTCATCCCCCACAACCGGCCAAGCCACCCTCGACCCCGAACGCCCAGCGTTCTGACCCCCGGCAACCCCAGCCACCGCTCCGCGGCGGCCTCTCCCACCCGCCCACCCGTGACTGTTGTCCCCGGGTGCACCCAGGGGGGCGCGTTGCGAGACCGGGGTGAGGGGTGGGGGGCGGCGACGGCCGCGGAAGGGCCGCGGGGGCCAGGCCGGGCCGGGGGAAGCGGCGCGTCGAGGGCATGGGGCAGTCGGGAGCTGCCCGGCAGGGGACGGGCTCACCCCGGGGGGGACGACAGTCACGGGCGGGCAGGAAGGCCGCGCGCAGCACGGCCGCACGGGGGCACGGGGCAGGCGGGAGCCACCCCGCAGGGGACGGGCTCACCCCGGGGGGACAACAGTCACGGGCGGGCGGGAAGGCCGCGCGCAGCACGGCCGCACGGGGGCACGGGGCAGGCGGGAGCCACCCCGCAGGGGACGGCCTCACCCCGGGGGGACAACAGTCACAGGCGGGCGGGAAGGCCGCGCGCAGCACGGCCGCACGGGGGCACGGGGCAGGCGGGAGCCACCCGGAGGGGACGGGCTCGCCTCGGGGACGACAGTCACGGGTGGGCGGGTGGGAGAGGCCGCGCGCAGCGCGGTGTGGGGGTTGCCGGGGCGGAGGAGGAGAGCGGCCCCGGGTACGGGGCGGTTCGGCGTCGGTTACAGGTGCGCTGCAGTCTCGTCGGCCCACCGCCCGCGAGCGCCGCGCCCCGAGCACCGCCTCGTAGACTCCCCCCGTGGACACGACCCTCAAGGACCCCCTCGTCGGGCAGGTGCTCGACGGCCGCTATCGCGTCGACGGACGGATCGCGGTCGGCGGGATGGCCACGGTCTACCGGGCCGTGGACACCCGTCTCGACCGCATGCTCGCCCTGAAGGTGATGCACCCGACCCTCGCGGCCGACGCCTCGTTCGTCGACCGCTTCATCCGCGAGGCCAAGTCGGTGGCCCGCCTCGCGCACCCGAACGTGGTCGGGGTCTTCGACCAGGGCACGGACGGCCCGTACGTGTATCTGGCGATGGAGTACATCGCCGGGTGCACGCTCCGCGACGTACTGCGCGAGCGCGGCGCCCTGCGCCCCCGCGCCGCCCTGGACATCCTGGAGCCCGTGCTCGCCGCCCTCGGCGCCGCGCACCGCGCCGGGTTCGTGCACCGCGACATGAAGCCGGAGAACGTCCTGATAGGGGACGACGGCCGGGTGAAGGTCGCCGACTTCGGTCTCGTACGGGCCGTGGACTCCGTCACGAACACGACCGGCACGGTCCTCGGCACGGTCTCCTACCTCGCCCCGGAGCAGATCGAGCACGGCACGGCCGACACCCGGGTCGACGTGTACGCCTCCGGTGTCGTCCTGTACGAGATGCTCACCGGCACCAAGCCGCACCAGGGCGACTCCCCCGCCCAGGTCCTCTTCCAGCACCTCAACGAGGACGTACCGCCGCCCTCCGCCGCCGTACCGGGCCTCGCCTTCGAGCTCGACGAACTGGTCGCGTCGGCGACCGCGCGCAACCCCGACCTGCGCCCCCACGACGCGGTGGCCCTCCTCGGGCAGCTGCGCGAGGCCCGGTTCGCACTCACCGAGGCGCAGTTGGACGCGATACCCCCGCAGGCCCGCGGCACCGAGAGCCAGAGCGGGCAGAACGGGCACGGCGGCTCCGAGGACCGTACGAGCGTCATTCCGCGCGCGGCACGCCCCGTACAGCTGCCCCTGCCCACCGCGGACGAGCCCGAGCGCCCCGCGACGGATCCCCGCACCTCCCCGCGCCAGGAACCCGACCCCCGGCAGGACGGGCTCAGCCACACCAGCGTGCTGCGCACCCCGCCGCCCGGACCACCCCCGTCGGCGGCCCCCGCCTCCCCCGTGGCGCGGTTCCGGCAGCGCCTCACCACGCGCCGCGGGATCACCGCCGTGATCGCCGCCGTCCTGCTGGCCCTCGGGCTCGGCGCGGGCGTCTGGTACATCAACTCGGGCCAGTTCACGAAGGTCCCGCCGCTCCTGGCGAAGACGGAGGCCGACGCGCGCAAGCGTCTCGACAGCGCCGGTCTCGACGTACGCAAGGTCAAGCGCGCGTACAGCGACACCGACAAGCGCGGCACGGTCATGGCGACCGACCCCGATGTCGGCGAGCGCATCCGGCACAACGGCAAGGTGACGCTGACCGTCTCCCTCGGCCCGGAGACCGTCAAGGTGCCGGACCTCGAGGGCACACCCCTGGACAAGGCGAAGGACGAGCTCGACGACGCGGGCCTCGGGGCCGGCATGGTCACCAAGGCCTTCAGCGACGACGTCGAGAAGGGCGCCGTGATCAGCACGGACCCGGGGGCCGGAAAGGTCCGCAAGGCGGGCTCGGCCGTCGCGCTCGTCGTCAGCAAGGGCCGCGCGGTCGAGCTGCCCGACGTCACCGGCGACGCGGAGAGCGACGCCCGCGCGGAGCTGGAGGAAGCCGGTCTGAAGGTGCGGATCGCCCCGGAGCGGGTCACCTCCGACGAGGACAAGGGCACGGTCGTCGAGCAGTCCCCGAGCGGGGACAGGACGGTCGCCGAGGGCGACACGGTCGAGCTGACGATCTCCAAGGGCCCGCCGCTGGTCGAGGTCCCGGACGTCGAGGGCATGAGCGTCGACGAGGCCAGGGACAAGCTGGAGGCGGCCGGCTTCGACGTCGACGAGGACCGCGGGCTGCTCGACATCTTCGCGGACAAGGTGAAGGACCAGTCGGTGGACGGCGGCGACAAGGCCCCCAAGGGGTCGACGATCACCATCAAGATCGGCTGAGCCGGGGACCGGCCCCCACGCCGGTCCCCGCCCCCGCCCCGTGCCACCCTTGACCGGGTGAGCACCGAGAAGTCCCCCGACTCCCCCCGCACCCCCCTGACCGCGCAGGCCCGCCGCAACCCCGTCGGCAGCCACGTCCCCGTCGCGGGCGGCCTCGCCTCCGTGGGCCTCGCCTACGCGCGCGACCTCGCCGCCGAGACCGTGCAGGTCTTCGTGGCCAACCCGCGCGGCTGGGCGACCCCGCCCGGGAACCCGAAGCAGGACGAGGAGTTCCGGGCCGTCTGCGCGGCCGAGGGCGTCCCCGCCTACGTACACGCCCCCTACCTGATCAACTTCGGCTCGCACACCGAGGCGACGGTGGAGAAGTCCGTGGAGTCGATGCGGCACTCCCTGCGTCGCGGTCGCGAGATCGGCGCGCTCGGGGTCGTCGTGCACACCGGTTCGGCGACGGGCGGCCGGGAGCGGAAGGTGGCGCTGCGCCAGGTACGGGAGCGGGTGCTGCCGCTGCTGGACGAGCTGACCCATGACGACGACCCGTTCCTGCTCCTGGAGTCGACCGCCGGGCAGGGCGCCTCGCTGTGCTCGCGCACCTGGGACTTCGGGCCGTACTTCGAGGCCCTGGACGCCCATCCGAAGCTCGGCGTCTGCCTGGACACCTGCCACATCTTCGCGGCGGGGCACGACCTGGCGGGGCCCGGCGGCATGAAGCAGACCCTCGACCTGCTCGTGGACACGGTCGGCCCGGGCCGGCTGAAGCTGGTGCACGCCAACGACTCCAAGGACGTCGTCGCCGCCCACAAGGACCGCCACGAGAACATCGGCTCCGGCCACATCGGCGCCGACCCGTTCCGCGAGCTGATGACCCACCCGGCGACCGAGGGCGTGCCCCTGATCATCGAGACGCCGGGCGGCAAGGAGGGGCACGCGGCCGATGTGGCCCGCCTGAAGGAGCTACGGGACGCATGATCCTTCCCTCTTGAGGAATACCCCCCAGGGGTATACGGTTCCTGTCAGTGCAGGAGCCGTTATTCGACGTTGGGGGATTTCTCATGCAGCACGACACGCACGCCGGACACCAGGACCACAGCGGCCACGAGGGCCACGGCGGGCATGAGGAGCACGGCGGGCACGCGGGCCACAGCCACAGCGGGCACCACGGCATGGGCAAGGTCAGCTGGTCCATGGCCGCGCAGGCCACCCTGCACTGCCTCACCGGGTGCGCCATCGGCGAGGTCCTCGGCATGGTGATCGGCACCGCGCTCGGCTGGGGCAACGTGCCGACGATGGTGCTCGCGATCGCCCTAGCGTTCTTCTTCGGCTACGCGCTGACGCTGCGCGGCATCCTGAAGTCCGGCGTCGACTTCCGGACAGCGATCAAGGTCGCGCTCGCCGCCGACACCCTCTCCATCGCCGTGATGGAGCTGATCGACAACGGCGTGATCGCCCTCTGGCCCGGCGCCATGGACGCCCATCTCACGGACGCGATGTTCTGGATCGTCCTCGCCATCGCGCTCGCCGCCGCCTTCGTGATCACCACCCCGGTCAACAAGTGGATGATCGGCCGCGGCAAGGGCCACGCGGTGGTCCACCAGTACCACCACTGACCCCGGCCGGACACCGGCCCGGAGCGACTACAGCTCCGGGCCGTCCCCCGGCTCCTCCTGGTAGGAGTACCGCTGCTCCCGCCAGGGGTCGCCGATGTTGTGGTAGCCCCGCTCCTCCCAGAAACCGCGGCGGTCGGCCGTCATGTACTCGACGCCCCGGACCCACTTCGGGCCCTTCCAGGCGTACAGCTGGGGCACCACGAGCCGCAGCGGGAAACCGTGCTCGGCGGTGAGGAGTTCGCCGCCCTTGTGGGTGGCGAAAATCGTGCGCTCGGAGGCGAAGTCGGCCATGCGCAGATTGGAGCTGAAGCCGTACTCGGCCCAGACCATGACATGAGTGGCGTTGGGCGCGGGCGGCGCGAGCGCGAGGAGGTCGCGGGCGAGCACCCCGCCCCATTCGGCGCCGAGCATGCTGAACTTCGTGACGCAGTGCAGATCCCCGACCACCGTGGCGTACGGCAGGGCCGAGAACTCCTCATGGGTCCAGCAGTGCTTCTCGCCGTCGGCGGTGGCGCCGAAGACCCTGAACTCCCAGCGCTCGGGGCGGAACTTGGGCACCGGTCCGTAGTGCGTGACCGGCCAGCCGCGCTGCAGTCGCTGCCCCGGCGGAAGCTCCGGTTCCGCCACGTCTCGAGATGTGCGACCCACCGGCTGACCCATGGCTCCATCCTGACAGACGGCGAGCAGTGGACGTGACCAGGTATACGTGGATTCGGGCAACTCCTACTAAGCATGCACTTACTGGACGGCCCCGGATACCGGTGCAAAGATGCGCGGACCTGCCCAGTCACCCGCTTGGAAGGAGCCTCTGCGATGCAGGGCGACCCCGAGGTCATCGAATTTCTCAACGAGCAGCTGACCGCCGAGCTGACCGCGATCAATCAGTACTTCCTGCACGCCAAGATGCAGGACAACTTCGGTTGGACGAAGCTCGCCAAGTACACCCGGTCCGAGTCGATCGACGAGATGAAGCACGCGGAGGTGCTGACCGACCGGATCCTCTTCCTCGACGGTCTGCCCAACTACCAGCGGCTGTTCCATGTGCGCGTGGGCCAGACCGTCACCGAGATGTTCAAGGCGGACCGCCAGATCGAGGTGGAGGCGATCGACCGCCTCAAGCGCGGCATCGAGGTGATGCGCGCCAAGGGCGACATCACATCCGCGAACATCTTCGAGTCGATCCTCGAGGACGAGGAACACCACATCGACTATCTCGACACCCAGCTCGAGCTGGTCGAGAAGCTCGGCGAGCCGCTGTACATCGCGCAGCTCATCGAGCAGCCGGAGGGCTAGCCCGGCGGGGAGCCGCTAGGCGGCCTCCGGGAGCTCCTCGCGCTCCGGAGCAGGCACGGCCGCCGGAATCCCGGGAATCTTCGGCAGCTCCGCCTCGGGGGCCAGCGCCACGGCCGGCTCGCCCTGGTCCACCAGCTCGCGCCGCGGGCATGCGCCACGGCCGAGCAGCGACTGAATGCGGCGTACACACGAACCGCAGTCCGTGCCCGCCTTGGAGGCGGAGGCGATCTGGCGGGGGGTGCAGGCACCGGCCTCCGCGTGCTTCTTCACCTGCTCTTCGGTGACCCCGAAGCAGTTGCAGACGTACACGCGGTTCACCTCCCGAGGACAGGCTGATCAGTGGCGGCCGTCCCGATTGATCGGTGAGGCTAACCTAACCTTACCCGCGCCTCCGGCTGCGCAAAAGCCCGGGATACGCACGTGGGGCGCGGATCACATGGATCCGCGCCCCACACCTGCGCAACCGGGGAATACCCAGGTCAGATGATCACTGGTCCCGGTACATCTCCGCCACCAGGAACGCCAGGTCCAGCGACTGGCTGCGGTTGAGCCGGGGGTCGCACGCCGTCTCGTAGCGCTGGTGCAGGTCGTCGACGAAGATCTCGTCGCCGCCGCCCACGCACTCCGTGACGTCGTCGCCGGTGAGCTCCACGTGGATGCCGCCCGGGTGCGTGCCGAGCGCCTTGTGGACCTCGAAGAAGCCCTTGACCTCGTCGAGCACGTCGTCGAAGCGGCGGGTCTTGTGGCCGGAGGCCGCCTCGTAGGTGTTGCCGTGCATCGGGTCGGTGATCCAGGCCACGGTGGCGCCGGACGCGGTGACCTTCTCGACCAGCTCGGGGAGCTTGTCGCGGACCTTGTCCGCGCCCATGCGGGCGATGAACGTCAGGCGGCCGGGCTCGCGGTCCGGGTCGAGGCGGTCGATGTACCGCAGCGCCTCCTCGGCCGTCGTCGTCGGGCCGAGCTTGATGCCGATCGGGTTGCGGATCTTCGAGGCGAACTCGATGTGCGCGCCGTCCAGTTGACGGGTGCGCTCGCCGATCCAGACCATGTGGCCCGAGACGTCGTACAGCTGGCCCGTACGCGAGTCCACGCGGGTCAGCGCCGACTCGTAGTCGAGAAGCAGCGCCTCGTGCGAGGCGTAGAACTCGACCGTCTTGAACTCCTCGGGGTCCGTGCCGCAGGCCCGCATGAAGTTGAGCGCGTTGTCGATCTCGCGGGCGAGCTGCTCGTAGCGCTGGCCGGACGGGGACGACTTCACGAAGTCCTGGTTCCAGGCGTGCACCTGGCGCAGGTCGGCGTAGCCGCCGGTGGTGAAGGCGCGCACCAGGTTGAGCGTGGACGCGGAGGCGTTGTACATCCGCTTCAGGCGCTCGGGGTCCGGGACGCGGGCCTTCTCGGTGAAGTCGAAGCCGTTGACGGAGTCGCCGCGGTACGTCGGCAGGGTGACGCCGTCGCGGGTCTCGGTCGGCTTGGAGCGCGGCTTGGAGTACTGCCCGGCGATCCGCCCGACCTTCACGACCGGCACGGAGGCGGCGTAGGTGAGGACGGCGCCCATCTGGAGGAGGGTCTTGAGCTTGTTCCGGATGTGATCGGCCGACACCGCGTCGAAGGCCTCGGCGCAGTCGCCGCCCTGGAGCAGGAACGCCTCTCCCTTGGCGACGGACGCAAGGCGGGCGCGCAGCTGGTCGCACTCGCCGGCGAAGACGAGCGGCGGATACGACTCGAGGTCCGCGATCACATCGCGCAGAGCCTCGGCATCGGGGTACTCGGGCTGCTGCGCCGCGGGCAGGTCTCGCCAGGTGTTGCCAGCGCTCGCGCTGGTCTTAGCGTTCACGGTCACGCGTCAACCCTACGGGGTCCGCACCCTCGTCCATCCCCACGCTCACAAAGTGAGACGGGGCCGACACCGCCCGCGCCGCCTCCCGCTCCCCCGCGCTCGGCGCCCCCAGGGCCAGGGCGCGATGGGTGCGGCGCAGCATCAGCCGGGCCATGAAGGGGTGGCCGAGGCGGACGGCGGCCCAGTAGAGGCGGCCGCGGCGGGTGTCGGGGCGGGCGTAGGTGCTGAGGGTGATGTGGGCGTCGTCGACGAGGATCGAGGCGCGGGCGGTCAGGCCCGCGATGTCGACCTGGAGCAGCAGCTCCCCGTCGGCGCACCCCAGCTCGGGGAAGTCCTCGCGCAGCATGGGGGACCAGGCGCGCGGGTCGCGGGGCAGGCCGGGGAGCATCCGCATGCGGTACGCGTCCTGGTAGGCGGGCCGGTCGAGGGCGGCGCGCAGCAGCCGGGCGCCTTCGGGGACGGCGACCGTCTCGGGCCGGTCCCAGTCGAGGGCGTTCAGCAGTCGCACCCATCGTGACCGGCGCACGGGGTGCGCGCAGTGGCCCGCGGCCGCCCGCTCGGCGTTGTCGAGGACCTCCTCGACCATCGTGTCGTGGACCGGCCGGACGACCGTCGGCCACAGGATGCGGTCCAGGCCCCGCGGCGCGGTCTCCAGGACGTGCCGCACGCGGCAGCGCCGCTCCCCCAGGGGCTCGACGGATATCTCGTGGAAGCCGTTGTCGGGCTCGGCGAAGTCGAAGCGGACCCGGCGGCCCGGTTCGTACTCCGTCACCGCGTACTTCACCGGGCCGTGGCCGCCGGTGGCGCCGACCGCGAGCGGCCCGTCGAAGGTCATCGCGGGCCAGGCCGGGGTCGGGAAGAGCGGGTCGTCCGTGGCGGAGAGCCGGTCGATCAGCGCCCCCACGGCCGCCGCCGGAGCCTCGATCACTCGCTCGTGTTCGTTGCGCACGACACCCACGACGCACCTCCATACGCTGGCGTATGGTCAACCGTACGGTACCGTATGGTCATGGCGCAACGGCAGCGGAGGACAGCGACCCCGGACACGCGAAAGCCCCGCCTCTCCGCTCAGGACTGGGCCGACGCGGCGCTCACCGCCATCGGTGAGGGCGGGCTCGCCGCCGTCGCCGTGGAGCCCCTCGCGGTCCGGCTCGGCACCACCAAGGGCAGCTTCTACTGGCACTTCGCGAACCGTGACGCCCTGATCGAGGCCGCCCTTGAGCGCTGGGCGGAGATCAACACCGAGGGGATCATCAGCGAGGTCGAGGCGGAGCCGGACCTGCGCACCCGGGTCCGGCTGCTGTTCGCCGAGGCCATCAGCTCGGCGTCCGCCGACCCGCTGGAGGTCTCGCTGCTGGCGACCGCCTCGCACCCCCAGGTCGCCGCGGCGCTGCGGCGGGTCACCGAGCGCCGGGTGGCATACGTCGCCGGCCTCTTCGCCGCCCTCGGCTTCCCGGAGGGCGAGGCGCGCCGCCGCGGGCTGCTCGCGTACTCGGTGTATCTGGGCCACGCCCAGCTCGGCCACGCGGCGCCTTCGGTGCTGCCCGGCGAGGACGAGTTCGCCGCCTATCTGGACGAGGCGCTGGATGTGCTGATGGCCCGGCCCTGAGACGCGCCGCCGTCCCGGGTCAGGGATGCGCTAGGGTGCGGGGCATGTTCGCGCACTCGACCCAGAACTGGTGGTGGCCCGCTCCTTCGGCGGCCCACTGACTGCGCGTACCCAGACATCGCGAAGGCCGCCCGAGGGGCGGCCTTCGGTGTTTTCCGGCAGCGTTCCGGACCGGCCGTTCCTCCCCCGTCCGCTCACGGAGAAGGAACAGCCCCATGGATCCGCGGAACCTGCTGACCGACGACCGCCCGTCACCCACCACCACCCTCGACCGACTGCTCCAGGAGCAGACCCCTTTCGCTCTGCTGCGCCGCCGCACCCCCGGCCGTGACCACGACACGGTGGAGGTCCTGCGCGGGCCGGTCACGACCTGCGACCGCCTCGCCGACCTGCCAGACGGCCTCGCCCTCATCCCCTTCCGGCAGATCAGGGAGCGCGGCTTCGAGGTGACCGACGACGGCACGCCGCTCGCGGTCCTCACGCCCGAGGAGACGTACGAGATCCCGCTCGCCGAGGCCCTGGCTGCGCTGCCCGACCACGAGGTGCGGGTGGCGGAGGGCGCCTTCGACGTGAGCGACGAGGCGTACGCGCGGACCGTCGGCCGGGTGCTGCGGGAGGAGATCGGCGGCGGCGAGGGCGCCAACTTCGTGATCCGGCGGACGTACCGGGGCGAGATCCCCGGGTTCGGACGGGCCGACGCGCTGGCGCTGTTCCGCAGGCTGCTCGTGGGTGAGCGCGGGGCGTACTGGACGTTCGTCGTGCACACCGGAGGCGAGGACGGGCGGACGCTGGTCGGGGCGAGCCCGGAGGTGCATGTGCGGATGTCCGGCGGGACGGTCGTCATGAACCCGATCAGCGGGACGTACCGCTATCCGCCCGAGGGCCCCACGGCCGACGACCTGCTGCGGTTCCTCGCCGACGGCAAGGAGACCGAGGAGCTGTCGATGGTCGTCGACGAGGAGCTGAAGATGATGTGCACCGTCGGCGACCGCGGCGGGGTGGTCGTCGGCCCCCGGCTGAAGGAGATGGCCCACCTCGCGCACACCGAGTACGAGCTGCGGGGCCGTTCGTCGCTGGACGTGCGGGAGGTGCTGCGGGAGACGATGTTCGCGGCGACCGTCACCGGCTCGCCCGTGCAGAACGCGTGCCGGGTGATCCGGCGGCACGAGACGGGCGGGCGCGGCTACTACGCGGGCGCGCTCGCGCTGATCGGCCGGGACGCGGGTGGCGCGCAGACCCTGGACTCGCCGATCCTGATCCGCACCGCCGACATCGACGCGCGCGGGGGTCTGCGGGTGCCGGTCGGCGCGACGCTGGTGCGCGGCTCGGATCCGGCCGGGGAGGTGGCGGAGACGCACGCGAAGGCGGCCGGGGTGCTCGCCGCGCTCGGTGTGCGGCCCGGGCGGCCGCGGCACGAGAGCGCGCGGCCCGCGCTCGCCGACGACCCCCGGGTGCGGGCGGCCCTCGACGGGCGGCGGGCCGGGCTCGCCCCGTTCTGGCTGCGGATGCAGAAGGGGGCCTCCCCTGCTCGAACGGAGTCGAGCGCTCGGGGAACGTCGGCGGAGCTGTCCGGGCACGCGCTCGTGGTCGACGGCGAGGACACGTTCACGGCGATGCTCGCGCATGTGCTGCGCTCGTCGGGCCTGACGGTGTCGGTGCGCCGCTACGACGAGCCGGGCCTCGCGGACGCGGCCCTCACGCATGCGGGACCCGTCGTCCTCGGCCCCGGTCCTGGCGACCCCGCCGCCTCGGGGGACCCGAAGATGCGGTTCCTGCGGGCGCTCGCGGCGGAGCTGGTGCGCGGCCATCGGCATCCGGTGCTCGGGGTGTGCCTGGGCCATGAGCTGATCGCGGCCGAGCTGGGCCTGGAGATCGTGCGCAAGGAGGTGCCGTACCAGGGGGCGCAGACGACGGTCGACCTGTTCGGGCGGGCGGAGACCGTCGGCTTCTACAACAGCTTCGTGGCGCGCTGCGACGAGGAGGCGGCCCTCGAACTGGCGGCGCACGGGATCGAGGTGAGCCGGGACCGGGCGAGCGGGGAGGTGCACGCGCTGCGCGGTCCCGGGTTCGCGGGCGTGCAGTTCCACCCGGAGTCGGTGCTGTCGCTGCGTGGGGCGGACGTCGTGCGGGAACTGCTCGGTCAGCTGCGGGGCGCGGCGGGCACGAGGACGTTCTCGGAGCGGCGGCCCGCCTGATAGTCGAGGACGTTCTGGACGGTGGTGTCGATGATCTGGCTCACGGCGTCGACCGTGTAGTACGCCTGGTGGGAGGTCACGACGACGTTCGGGAAGGTGACGAGACGGGCCAGGGTGTCGTCCTCGACGGCCTCCAGGGACTTGTCGAGGAAGAACAGCCCGGCCTCGGCCTCGTACACGTCGAGGCCGACGCCGGTGAAGCGGCCCGCGCGCAACTCGCTCACCAGCGCGTCGGTGTCGATCAGGCCGCCGCGGCTGGAGTTCACCAGGATCGCGTCGTCCTTCATCGCGCGCAGGGCGCTGGCGTCGATGAGGTGGTGGGTGGCGGGCAGCAGCGGTACGTGCAGGCTGATCAGGTCGGACTCGGCGAACAGCTGTTCCTTGCCCACGTACTTCATGCCGAGCGCGACGCACGCGGGGTTCTCGGCGACGTCCCAGCCGAGGAGATTCATCCCGAAGCCGTGCGCGATCCGGGTGAAGGCCTCGCCGATCTTGCCGGTGCCGAGCACTCCGGCGGTGCGGCCGCGCAGGTCCCGGCCCATCAGGCCGTCGAGGCGGAAGTCGAAGTCGCGGGTGCGGTTGCTTGCGCGGACGATGCGGCGGTTGACGGCGGTCGCCAGGGTCCAGGCGAACTCGGCGACGGAGTAGGGCGAGTAGTACGAGACGCGGGCGACCGTCAGGCCCAGGCGCTCGGCGACCTGGAGGTCGATGTTGTTGAAGCCGGTGGAGCGCTGGGCGATCATCTGCGTGCCACCGGCGGCGAGGGTCTGCAGGACGCGGTTGTTCAGGCTGGCGTTGACGCTGGTCGAGATGATCTCGTACCCGGCGGCGATGGGGGCGGTGTCCTCGTTCAGGAAGACGTCCAGGCACCGGGTGTCGTGGTGCGGCGCGAAGGCCTTCTCGATGAGGGGGCGCTCGTCCGCCTGGACGCCGAAGGCAAGGATCTCCACGGTTGCTCCCGGTCTCGCGTGCGTTGCCCCCGCGCCGCCGAATATACGGTCCCGCCGCTCCACCCGCCGCCCGACGGCGCGATGCGGCCGGGGGCCGGTCGCGCGGGTCAGCCGAAGAAGACGCCCACCTCCTTGTAGAGGGTGGGGTCGACCGTCTTGAGCTTGGCGGTGGCGTCGGCGATGGGGACGCGGACGATGTCCGTGCCGTGCAGGGCGACCATCTTGCCGAAGTCGCCGTCGCGCACGGCGTCGATCGCGTGCAGGCCGAAGCGGGTGGCGAGCCACCGGTCGAAGGCGCTCGGCGTGCCGCCCCGCTGGACGTGCCCGAGGACCGTGGTGCGGGCCTCCTTGCCGGTGCGCTTCTCGATCTCCTTGGACAGCCACTCGCCGACGCCGGAGAGCCGCACGTGCCCGAAGGAGTCGAGGGTGCCGTCCTTGAGGACCATCTCGCCGTCCTTGGGCATGGCGCCCTCGGCGACGACGACGATCGGCGCGTAGGAGGCCTTGAAGCGTGAGGTCACCCAGGCGCACACCTGGTCGAGGTCGAAGCGCTGCTCGGGGATGAGGATGACGTTGGCGCCGCCCGCGAGCCCGGAGTGGAGCGCGATCCAGCCCGCGTGGCGGCCCATGACCTCGACGACGAGGACGCGCATGTGCGACTCGGCGGTGGTGTGCAGGCGGTCGATGGCCTCGGTGGCGATGCCGACGGCCGTGTCGAACCCGAAGGTGTAGTCCGTGGCGGACAGGTCGTTGTCGATGGTCTTCGGTACGCCGACGACGTTGATGCCGTACTCGTCGGTGAGGCGGGCGGCGACCCCGAGGGTGTCCTCGCCGCCGATGGCGATCAGGGCGTCGACCTCGTACTTGGCGAGGTTCTCCTTGATCCGTCGGATGCCGTTCTCGACCTTGAGGGGGTTGGTCCGCGAGGAGCCGAGGATGGTGCCGCCGCGCGGCAGGATGCCGCGGACGGCGGGGATGTCGAGCTGGACGGTGTCGCCTTCGAGCGGTCCGCGCCAGCCGTCGCGGAAACCCACGAAGTCGTACGCGTACTCCTGCACGCCCTTGCGGACGACGCCCCGGATGACGGCATTGAGTCCGGGGCAGTCGCCGCCTCCGGTCAGAACTCCGACCCGCATGGAAATGTCCCTTCGCCGCGATTGCGCTGACGCGGGCCACGCTAATGGTGATCCGCGTCACTTCGGCATGGGACGAACCGTGAATTCCGGGGCGTGGTACGGGAGTTGCGGTGGAGAGCGGGGCTCCGGTTCACCCGAAGGAGGTCATGTCCCGGCGGAGTCGTCGGTGTCGAGGCCGCGCTCGATCGCGTACCGCACGAGTTCCACCCTGTTGTGCAGCTGGAGCTTGCCGAGGGTGTTCTGGACGTGGTTCTGCACGGTGCGGTGCGAGATGACGAGGCGTTCGGCGATCTGCTTGTAGCTGAGGCCCTTGGCGACCAGGCGCAGGACCTCGGTCTCGCGGTCGGTGAGGCGCGGGGCGCCCGGCTCGTCGGGGGTCGCGGGCGCGGGCTCGGAGGCCAGGCGGCGGAACTCGCCGAGGACCAGGCCCGCGAGGCCGGGGGTGAACACGGCGTCGCCGACGGCGGTGCGGCCCACGGCGTCGATCAGCTCGGCGGTGGACGCGGACTTCAGGAGGTAGCCGGTGGCGCCGGACTTGACCGCCTCCAGGACGTCGGCGTGCTCGCCGCTGGCCGACAGGACCAGGACGCGCAGGGCGGGGTTGGCGCCGACGAGTTCCTTGCAGACCTGCACGCCGGGCTTCAACGGCAGGTTCAGGTCGAGGACGAGGACGTCGGGCGCGGCGGCCTGGGCGCGACGCACGGCCTGTTCGCCGTCGCCCGCGGTCGCCACCACGTCGAAGCCGGACTCGGCCAGGTCCCGGGCGACGGCGTCGCGCCACATCGGGTGGTCGTCGACGACCATGACCTTGACCGGTGCGGCGGCGCCCGCCCCGGTCGACGCGTCGGGTCCCGCCGCGCCCTGTTCGTCGCGCTCGTGCTCGCTGCTCTTGCCACTCATTGGGTCGCTTCCGCCTTCCCCCGTACGTCCCGCGCGGCGCGCGGGACTCTCAGTTCCACTTCCGTGCCCTGGCCCGGCACCGAGATCAGCTCGGCCGTGCCCCCGATGTCCCGCAGCCGCCCCCGGATGGACAGCGCGACCCCGAGCCGCCCCTCCCCCTCGGCCTGGGCGAGCCGCCCCTCCGGGATGCCGGGGCCGTCGTCGCGCACCGTCACGACGACGGCGTCGGGCTCGTCCTCGACCAGGATCCAGGCGCGGGCGTCCGGCCCGGCGTGCCTGCGGACATTGTCCAGGGCGGCGCCGACCGCGGCGGTCAGCTCCCTGGCGGCGTGCGGCGCGAGCGGCACCGCGGCGCCGGGCTCCGACAGGGTCACCTTCGACCCGGCGAAGGGCCCGAGGAGCAGGCGCAGGTCGCAGCCGGTCGCGCCGGTGGTGCCGTCGTCGCCGGGTCCTTCGGGGTCGTCGGGTTCCTCGACGACCCGGACGACGGCGCCCTGGGAGACGTCCTCCGAGGCGTACGAGATGGGGATCAGGCCCCCGGCGACCAGGGTGCGCAGGGCGACCTCCTGCTCGCCCGCCATCCGGCCGAGCTCGGCCGCCTCGCCGCCGATGGCGGTGCCGCGGCGCTGCACCATGGCGAGGACCTGGAGCACGCTGTCGTGGATGTCGCGGGCGAGGCGCTCGCGCTCGCGGGTCGCGGCCTCGATCTCCAGGGCGCGGGCGAGGGTGCGCTCCGAGGCGCGGGCGACCTCCACGACGTAGCCGATGGCGATGGAGGCGATGCAGACCAGGAGGACGTTGTGGACGGTGTCGCGGCTGAACGCGCCGCGCTGGACGACGTTGGCGACGCCGACGAGCAGCGAGGCGAAGGCGGCCCAGCGCCAGCCGCCCTTGATCGCGAAGGCGAGCACGGCTCCGGCCGTCCATATGGACGGCAGCGTCGGCCCGCCGTCGACGACCCGCCAGTGCTCGACCGCGACCGGCGTCAGGAGAATGCCGGTGAGCGCGACCCCGAGGTCGACGGCGAGGAAGCGCTTGGTGCAGCTCGCGGCGCCGGAGACCTTGGGGACGGTGGCGAGGGTCCAGGCGGCGAGCACCGCGTAGTAGCCGATGGCGAGCCAGGGGCGGGCGAAGGTGGAGTACCCGGCCACGAAGAGGCCGATGGCGTACAGCATGGTCAGCACGCGGTACGCGGTCAGGGCGCGCCACAGCGGCTGCTCGACCGACATTCGCATGACCTTTTCGCGCCTGGCCACTACCCCACCCCACAGGACGCCGTCGTGCGCCCCTCTCCCACGGACGCCCCTCTACACGGACGCGGCTACGCGCCGGACCGTTCCTTGGCCGCCGCTTCCTTTACGGCCGCTTCCTTGGCCGCCGCTTCCTTCTTGGCCGTCTCCTTCGCCGCCTTGGCCGCCTCGCTGAGCTGACGCTTCGCGGCGGTCGCGTAGATGTCGACGTACTCCTGGCCGGAGAGCTTCATGATCTCGTACATGACCTCGTCGGTCACGGCCCGCAGGACGAAGCGGTCGTGCTCCATGCCCTGGTAGCGGCTGAAGTCCAGGGGCTTGCCGATGCGGATGCCGGGCCGCATCAGCTTCGGCATCACCTTGCCGGGCGGCTGGATCTTCTCGGTGTCGATCATCGCGACGGGGATCACGGGCGCGCCGGTGGCCAGGGCCACCCGGGCGAGGCCGCCGGGCTTGCCGCGGTAGAGGCGGCCGTCGGGCGAGCGGGTGCCCTCCGGGTAGATGCCGAACAGCTCGCCGCTCTCCAGGACCTCGATGCCGCTCTTGATGGCCGCCTCGCCCGCGCCGCGCGCGCCCGAGCGGTCCACCGGGAGCTGGCCGACGCCCTTGAAGAACGCGGCCGTCATCCGGCCCTTGATGCCGGGCGTCGTGAAGTACTCGGCCTTGGCGATGAAGGTGACCTTGCGGTCGAGGACCGCGGGCAGGAAGAAGGAGTCCGAGAAGGACAGGTGGTTGCTTGCCAGAATGGCGGGGCCCTCGGCGGGAATGTTCTCGAGGCCTTCCACCCAGGGCCTGAAGGCGAGCTTCAGGGGCCCTCCGATGGACAGCTTCATTGCGCCGTAGATCAAACCGAGTGCCTCCTGTGTCTGTGGATCAGACCATAACCCGAGTGGGGCCCGCGCTCCTTCCGGAGCGGGCCGACCGCCCCGGCCGGTGCCGGTGCCGGGGGCGTCCGGTATGCGCGACGGCCCTGGTCGGTGTCAGTCCGGTCGCGTACGGTGAAGTACCCCCCGCTCTCTCGAGAAGGAGACCGAAGGTGCCGGTCCTCCCCGGAGCCGAGCCGTACCGCCACGAGGGCGGCGAGGTCGGCGTCCTGCTGTGTCACGGCTTCACCGGATCCCCGCAGTCGCTGCGCCCCTGGGCGGAGTATCTGGCGTCGCGCGGCCTGACGGTCTCGCTGCCGCTGCTGCCCGGCCACGGCACCCGCTGGCAGGACCTCCAGGTCACGGGCTGGCAGGACTGGTACGCGGAGGTGGACCGCGAGCTGCGGACGCTGACGGAGCGGTGCGCGGAGGTGTTCGTCCTCGGCCTGTCCATGGGCGGCGCGCTCGCGCTCAGGCTCGCCGCGCGGCACGGCGACGCGGTGCGCGGCGTGGTCGTGGTCAACCCGGGGAACAAGGTGCACGGCCTGGCCGCGCACGCCCTGCCGGTGGTCCGCTTCCTGGTGCCGACCACCAAGGGCATCGCGAGCGACATCGCCAAGCCGGGCTCGGAGGAGATCGGGTACGACCGGGTGCCGCTGCACGCCGCGCACTCGCTGCGCCGGTTCTTCCAGGTCGTCGACGCCGACCTGCCGCAGGTCACGCAGCCGCTGCTGCTTCTGCACAGCCCGCAGGACCATGTCGTGCCGCCCGCCGACTCCGCCCGCGTGCTCAGCCGGGTCTCGTCCACGGACGTCACGGAGATCCTGCTGGAACAGAGCTACCACGTCGCGACGTTGGACCACGACGCGGACCGGATCTTCGAGGAGAGCTTCTCGTTCATCGGCCGGCTCGCCCCCAGCGCAGGCAAGGAAGGGACGGCCACCGGTGGCTGAGCAGCATGACGCGGAGGAGAGCCGCGAGGACGACAGCCGCGAGCCGCAGGAGCAGGCGGTGCCCCTCGACGAGGACGCGGCCTGGCGCGCCATCGTCGCCGGGTACGGCGAGGAGCCCGCGGACCCGCCCGGCGCCAAGCCGTTCAAGTCCGTGGAGGACCTGGCGCTCCTGGAGCCGGAGACCAACGGCCCCGCGGGCGGCGACACCGACGGCGCCGGGAGCGGCGGCAAGGGCGACGGCGCCGGGAGCGGCGGCAAGGGCGACGGCGCCGACAAGGGTGCCGACGGCGCGGGCAAGGCGCTCGGCAGCTCCGTCTCCTTCGCCCCGGGTGTGGGCGGCGGGGGGCCGCGGGACTACAGCGCGGCCGAGGCGTCCGAGGACGACTTCGACGCGGACGACGAGGGGCACTTCGTGCCGCCCGAGCCGCCGCCGCTGCCGGACGCGGAGGTCACCGCCAAGTTCGCCTGGCTCGCCGTCATCGGTGGCCCGCTGCTGCTGTTGCTCGCGGTGCTGCTCGGGTGGCAGATGACGTGGTGGCTGACGACGCTCGGGATCGGTGGGTTCCTGGGCGGGTTCGCCACGTTGGTGCTCCGCATGAAGGGGGACGACGAGGACGACGAGGATCCTGGCCGGGGGGCCGTGGTCTAGGGGCGGTTGCCCCGGTCGGGGGGTGACCCTTGGCCGGGGGCGCCGTCGATCGCGCTTCGCGCTCGTCCTCAAGCGCCGGACGGGCTGATATTGGGCCGGACTCCCCTGCGGGTGGGACAGCGTGCCGCCGAATCGGCCTCCGGCCTCGTCCTCAAACGCCGGACGGGCTGGTGGGTGGTACCCGTAGGGCCGCCAGGACCGGCAAGTGGTCCGTTGCCGCGCGGAGGTCCGCGTCCGTCACGCCCTCGTGGCCCAGCGGGACTCCGCAGCCCAGGATCTCGATGCCCTTGGTGGCGAAGATGCCGTCGATGCGCTGGTGCGGGTCGGTGGGGGTCGAGGTGTACTCGCCGCCCCAGGGCTCGGTGGCCCAGCAGTCGCGGAGGCCGTCGGCGAGTCTGCGGAAGGAGCGGCCGTCGGGGCGGTCGTTGAGGTCGCCGCCGGCGACGGCGTGCTCCACGCCCATCCCGGCGAGCTGGTCGAGGAGCATCCCGCTCTGCTCGTACCGCTCCTGGCTCTGCAGGCTCAAGTGGCAGCTCAGCACGCCGAGCCGGGCGCCGCCGAAGCGCACCACCGCCGTCGCGAAGCCGCGCCGGTGCAGCCCGGGGGTGAGCGGGAGCAGCACGTCCTCGGTGCGCTCGACGGTGGCCCGCAGGGAGCACAGCAGCGCGGGCCCGGCGGCGGTCCCGCCGCCGGAGAGCATCACCAGGTCGGTGGCGCGGGCGAGCCGGGCCAGCTTCTTGCGCCAGCGGAAGAAGCGGGGCGCCTCCTGGATCAGGACGAGGTCGGGCGCGCACGCGTGGATGACGCGGGCGAGCGCGTCGGTGTCGTCGCGCATGGAGCGGATGTTGTAGCTGAGCACCCGGACGACGGCCGAACCGTCCTGTTCGGTGCGGGAGTTGGGCAGCGCGGGTGTCGGGCTCGTCGGCATGGCGATCAAGATACGGGAAACCCCGGGCGGGCCGGAGAATTCCGGCCCGCCCGGGGTTTCTGCGCTGCGCCGGGGCTCACCCGTGCGCCGGGCTCACATGATGGGGTCGGGCTCCCGGGCCAGGTCGGCCGCGCCGACCATGCCCGCCTTGTTGCCCAGCTGCGCGGCGATCACCTCCGCCTGCGGACGCCACTGCGCCCCGACGAGCCACCGCTTGAAGGACTTGCGGATCGGGTCGAGCACCAGCTCGCCCTCGTCCGAGAGGCCGCCGCCGACGATGAACGCCGAGGGGTCGAACAGCGAGGCCAGGTCGGCGAGTCCGGCGCCGACCCAGCGGGCCAGCTCGCGGTAGGAGTCCACGGCGACGAGGTCGCCCTGGCGGGCGGCCATGGAGATGTGCTTGCCCTCGATGCCGTCGGGGGTGCCGTCGCCGAGGGAGAGCAGGTACTCGGCGTTCTCCGGGGTGGCGTTGGCGCGCTGCTTGGCGTACCGCACGAGGGCGCGGCCCGACGCGTACTGCTCCCAGCAGCCCTGGCTGCCGCAGCCGCACAGCAGGCCGTCCGGGACCATCCGGATGTGGCCGAACTCGGCGGCCACGCCGAAGTGGCCGCGGCGCAGCTTGTTGCCGATGATGATGCCGCCGCCGAGGCCGGTGCCGAGGGTGATGCAGATGGCGTTGCGGTGGCCCTTGCCGCCGCCGAACTTGTACTCCCCCCAGGCCGCGGCGTTCGCGTCGTTCTCGACGACGACCGGCAGGCCGACGCGCCGCTCGACCTCGTCCTTCAGCGGTTCCTGGCGCCAGTCGATGTTCGGTGCGAAGTAGACCGTGGAGCGCTGCCGGTTGACGTATCCGGCGGCGCCGATGCCGACGCCGACGATCTCGTGCCCGGCCCGGGCGCCCTCGACGGCGGAGGCGATCGCGTCGACGATGGCCTCGGAGGTGCCGGGGGTGGGCACCTTGAACGTCGACAGGATGTGACCGTCCTCGTCGACCACTCCGGCCGCGATCTTCGTGCCGCCGATGTCGACGCCGATGGTGAGTCCCATGAATCCCTCAGTTCGATCGAGCCCCGCTACGGCCCACCGTACCCGAGGGGGGTCAGTCCAGATCGATGTGTTCCCCAGGTCCGGGGCCCTCGTCGCGGCGATCCGAACCGTCCGGGGCGCCGGGGGCGGTGTCGTCGCGCGTCCAACGGGCCTCCTGGCCGGTGACCGCGCTGCGGTAGGCGGCGAGCAGCTCCGCACCGGCCGCCGCGAGGTGGTCGAAGACGTCGGGGTTGCGTTCGATGACGGGCTCCACGGCAGCCTTCGCCTGCCGGACGACCTGCTGCACCGTCTCCTGCACGGCGCCCTGGGCGACCGCGCCGAGCAGCGGTGACTGGAGCCCCGAGAGTTTGTCGGAGACGGCGTCGACGAGCTTGCGCAGCTCCTCGGCGGCGGAGCCGGGCGGCGGCCCGTACTGGGCGCGGCGGCGGGCCTTCTCCGCGGCGAGGTCCTCGGCGCAGGCCGTGGCCCACGCGTCGGCGTCGGCGGGGGCGGGCTCGGGGCGCTCCGGCTCGGAAGCGTCGCGCTCGGTGGCATCGCTCATGACGGGCTGACTCCTGCGCAGGGCCGACGAATTCGTACTCTCGACGTTACCCGAATGGCGGCAGGCCGTTCACCGGGTCCGGGGCCACAGGTCCGGGTCGGGGGCGAAGCGGATCCGCAGGGTGCCGTCGCGCAGGGCCGCGCCGGTGACGGTGCAGCGGCGCAGCGCGGAGGGCAGCGGAACGATCCGCCGGAACGGTCCCGCGGTGATGACGAGGTCGTCGCCGCGCCGGACCAGGCCCAGCTCCTCGCGCACGGCGCCGGGCAGCGGGATGGTCCAGTGCAGCAGGGAGTCCGTGGCGAGCGCGTCGGTGACGGGCCAGTCGACCGGGTCCGGGGCCGGTCCGGGGGCGGGGGCGCCGAGGGCGGCGAGGTCGTCGGCGCCGCGGGGGTCGGGGCCGAGGTGGGGGATCTCGTGGGTGCGGTACGTGTGCGTCCACTCGCCGAGCGTCTTGTGCTGCTGGGCGCGCAGGGCGGTGAGCCAGGGCGCCTGCTCGGGGCCCTGGGGCGCGGGCAGGGCGCGGTTGGCGAGGAGGCCGTCGAGGGTCAGGCCGTGCAGGGCGAGGCCCGTGGCGGTGCGGGCGACGGCGTCGGCTCCGGCCGGGCCCGGCTCGGCGACCAGGCGGACGCTGGTCCCCGGGTCCTCGATCACGGCCTGCGCGGCGGCGAGCGCCGCGTCCCAGCGGTCGGCCGCCTCGTACAGCGACCCGGCGGGCACGGGGACGCCCGCGAGGCGGCCGAGGACCGGGCGCAGGGCGCGGGCCGCCCGCCGCTCGGGGGGCAGCAACCGGCGCAGATAGCGGCGCAGTTGGGCGGGCAGGGCGAGGAGCGCGAGGGCGCGGGGGGCGGCGGGCAGGTCGACGACGACGGTGTCGTACGACTCCGGGGCCGCGCGCAGGGCGCCCAGGAGGGCGAGGTCCTCGGCGCCCGGCAGCGGGGTCAGCTCCTCGTCGTCGAGGCGGCCGGCACCGAGCAGGTCCAGGGCGGGACGGGCGTGCTCCTGGAGCGTGAGCAGGCCCGCGCGGAAGCCGGGGTCCGGGTCCGGGCGCAGGGCAGTGAGGCCCGGCGCGACCTGGACCGGGCGGGGCCCGGTGGGGGTGCCGAGTGCCGCGCCGAGGGTGTCGGCGCGATCGGCGGACAGGAGCAGGGTGCGGGTGCCCTCGCGGGCGGCGGTGAGGGCTGTGGCGGCCGCGAGGGTGGTGCGGCCGGCTCCGCCGGGGCCGGTGAGAAGGAGGGTGCGCATGCGGTGGGACTCTACGTCGGCGGGGACGGGGGTGCCCCGCCCCCCACGTCGGAGGCGCCGCAGGGCCAGGCCCTGCCGCGGACTACGCCTTGGTTTCCACGCGCTTCTTCAGACCTGCCAGGGCGCGGTCGATGATGACCTTCTCCGCCTTGCGCTTGATCATGCCGAGCATGGGGATCTTGACGTCGACGGTCAGCTGGTAGGTGACCTCGGTGCCGGTGCCCGCGGGCTTCAGCAGGTAGGAGCCGTCCAGGGAGCGCAGCATCTGGGACTTGACCAGGGTCCAGGACACCTCGTGCGCGCCGCTCCAGGTGTACGCGAGGGTCTGGTCGTCCTTGATCGCTCCGGCGTCCATGACGAGCCGGACCTGCTCGGCGCGGCCGGAGTCGTCGGCCTGGAGGACCTGGGCCTCCTTGACCTCGCCGGTCCACTCCGGATAGCGGGCGAAGTCGGCGATCACGTCCATGACGTCGGCCGGTGCCGCCTCGATCGTGATGCTCGAGCTGGTGTATTCCGCCATCGCGGTGGCTCCTCCAGATGCGGTCCGGTGCGGGCGCTTGTGTCTGCCCGCTGAAGGCTACCGCGCACGCGACCTGCGACGGTCACCCCGTCCACTCCAGCGCCCAGGGTCGCCCGGACCCCGCGAAGTGTCCGACGTTCACGCACTCGGTCGCCCCGATCCGCATCCGGCTGACCAACGGCTGGTGCACATGGCCGAAGAGCGCGTACCGCGGCCGGGTGCGCCGGATCGCGTCGAGCAGCGCGCGGCTGCCCCGCTCGAAGCGGCGCGCCACCGTGTCGTACACGAGCTCGGGCACCTCCGGCGGGATGTGGGTGCAGAGCACGTCGACCTCTCCGACGGCCTCGATCTTGGCGGCGTACTCCTCGTCGCTGATCTCGTACGGCGTGCGCATCGGGGTCTTGAGGCCGCCGCCGACGAAGCCGAAGACGCGGCCGCCGATCTCCACGCGCTCGCCGTCGAGGACGGTGGTGCCGGGACCGGCGTATTCGCGCCACAGCTGTGGCATGTCGACATTGCCGTACGTGGCGTACGTAGGGGTGGGGAAGGCGGCGAACAGCTCGGCGTACTGCTTGCGGACCGCCTGCTCCACGGCCGGGCCGCGGTCGAGGCCCGCCCACAGCGAGGCGCCGAAGGCGCGGGCCTCCTCGAAGCGGCGGGCGGTGCGCAGCTCGACGAGTCGGGTGGCGTTCTCGGCGCCGAACAGATCGGGGAAGATGCCGCGCGCGTGGTTCGCGTAGTCGAGGAAGAGGACCAGGTCACCCAGGCAGATCAAGGCGTCGGCGCCGTCCCCCGCGCGGGCCAGGTCCTCGGCGTTGCCGTGCACGTCACTGACCACATGGACCCGGAAACCTCGCATGCCGGTCACCTTAGGACGGCGGGGCCGGGGCCGACCAGGGCGGGGTGTCCGAGCGGGCACGGGCGGCGGACCTGCGGTTACTTCCGAGTCAGGAAGAGCGTGGCGTACTGTGCGGTTCAGACCATAACGTCGTGTGACGCACGGAACATCTGGCCCGGCCCCCCTACCGAACCAGCCATACCGGTGGGTAACGTCCGGGCAGTCCAGTAGTGCTCAGCCCCTCACGAAGTCCCGAGGAACCCCCAGAGCCCCCCGACTGAGCACCTGCCCGACCTTGGACCGCACCGTCGCATCGCACAACGTCGTGGCGTCGGCGCCCTATGTAGGAGCAGCAGTCTTGCGCGAGTTCAGCCTTCCGGCCCTGTACGAGGTCCCCGCGGACGGCAATCTGACCGACATCGTCCGCAGAAACGCCGCGCAGCACCCGGATGTGGCGGTCATCGGCCGCAAGGTGAACGGCAGTTGGCAGGACGTCACGGCCACGGCCTTCCGCGCCGAGGTGCGGGCCGCCGCGAAGGGCCTGATCGCGGCGGGCGTGCGGCCCGGCGACCGGGTCGGCCTGATGTCCCGTACGCGCTACGAGTGGACACTGTTCGACTTCGCGATCTGGAGCGCGGGCGCGGTCTCCGTGCCGGTGTACGAGACCAGCTCGGCCGAGCAGATCCAGTGGATCCTCGGCGACTCGGGCGCGGTGGCCTGCGTCGTGGAGACCGACGGGCACGCCGAGGCCGTCGAGTCGGTGCGCGACCGGCTGCCGGCGCTGACGCAGGTGTGGCAGATCGACCGGGGCGGTGTCGAGGAGCTGAACCGGGCGGGCGCCGAGGTCTCCGACGAGACCGTCGACGAGCGGGGCGCCGTCGCGGGCGCCGACGACCCCGCGACCATCGTCTACACCTCCGGCACGACCGGCCGCCCCAAGGGCTGCGTGCTCACCCACCGCAGCTTCTTCGCGGAGTGCGGCAACGTGGTGGAGCGCCTGAAACCGCTCTTCCGCACCGGCGAGTGCTCGGTGCTCCTCTTCCTGCCCGTCGCGCACGTCTTCGGGCGCCTGGTGGAGGTGGCCGCCCTGATGGCCCCCATCAAGCTCGGCCACGCGCCCGACATCAAGCACCTGACCGACGAACTGGCCGCGTTCCGGCCCACGTTGATCCTCGGCGTGCCGCGCGTCTTCGAGAAGGTCTACAACGGCGCGCGCGCCAAGGCGCAGGCCGACGGCAAGGGCAAGATCTTCGACAAGGCCGCGGACACGGCGATCGCCTACAGCCGCGCCCTCGACACCCCGGGCGGGCCCTCGATCGGCCTGCGTATCAAGCACAAGATCTTCGACAGGCTGGTCTTCAGCAAGCTGCGCGCCGTCCTCGGCGGGCGCGGCGAGTACGCCATCTCCGGCGGCGCGCCCCTCGGCGAGCGGCTCGGCCACTTCTTCCGCGGCATCGGCTTCACCGTCCTCGAGGGCTACGGCCTCACCGAGTCCTGCGCCGCCACCGCCTTCAACCCCTGGGACCGGCAGAAGATCGGCACCGTCGGGCAGCCGCTGCCCGGCTCCGTCGTCCGCATCGCCGACGACGGCGAGGTCCTGCTCCACGGCGAGCACCTGTTCAAGGAGTACTGGAACAACGAGGGCGCCACCGAGGAGGCCCTCGCCGACGGGTGGTTCCACACCGGGGACATCGGCACCCTCGACGAGGACGGGTATCTGCGGATCACCGGCCGCAAGAAGGAGATCATCGTGACGGCGGGCGGCAAGAACGTCGCTCCCGCCGTCATCGAGGACCGCATCCGCGCGCACGCGCTCGTCGCCGAGTGCATGGTCGTCGGGGACGGGCGGCCGTTCGTCGGTGCGCTCGTCACCATCGACGAGGAGTTCCTCGTGCGGTGGGCCGCCGAGCACGGCAAGCCCGCCGGGGCCTCCGCCGCCTCGCTGCGGGAGGACGCCGACCTTCTCGCCGCCGTCCAGCAGGCTGTCGACGACGGCAACGCGGCGGTCTCCAAGGCCGAGTCCGTCCGCAAGTTCCGCGTCCTGCCGGCCCAGTTCACGGAGGAGTCCGGGCACCTCACGCCGTCCCTGAAGCTGAAGCGGAACGTAGTCGCGAAGGACTACGCGGACGAGATCGAGGCGTTGTACCGGGGCTGAGGTCTGGGGCCTTGCCGGGGGCTCCCCAACCCCACCCCTTCCCGGCTGTGTCGATTTGCGGCTCCGCCGCGTGGGGGCTCCGCCCCCGGACCCCCGCTCCTCAAACGCCGGAGGGGCTGAAATACAGCAGCACATGATCTAGCCCGTCCGGCGTTTGAGGACGAGGCGCGAAGCGCCGATCAGCGGGGCAGCCCCCGGTTTCGGAGAAGGGGCGGGACTGGGGCGCCCCGCGAGGGCCTACAGCAGCTCCCGCAGCCTCTCCGCCAGGAGGTCCCACCGCCAGCGCTCCTCGACCCAGCGCCGCCCCCGCTCCCCCATCCGCACCCGCACCTCGGCATCCCCGAGCAACGCCACAATCCGGTCGGCGCAATCCTCGGCGGAGCCACCCCGCACGACCCACCCGGTCTCCCCGTCGAGAACGGCGTCCGGAGCCCCCCCGGAGTCCCCGGCGACGACGGGCAGCCCCGTGGCGGAGGCCTCCAGGTAGACGATGCCGAGCCCCTCGACGTCGAGCCCCCCGCGCCGCGTACGGCAGGGCATGGCGAAGACGTCCCCGGCGCCGTAGTGGGCGGGCAACTCGGCCCAGGGGACGGCGCCGGTGAAGACGACGGAGTCCGCGACCCGCGTCTCCGCGGCGAGCCGCCGCAACTCCTTCTCGTAGGGCCCCCCGCCCACGATCAGCAGCACCGCGTCCGGCTCCCGAGCCAGAATCCGCGGCATGGCGAGGATCAGCGTGTCCTGCCCCTTGCGCGGCACGAGCCGCGAGACACACACGACGACCGGCCGGTCGGTGAGCCCGAGCCGGGCCCGCACGGCGTCGCCGCCGGAACCGGGGTGGAAGGTCTTCTCGTCGACACCGGGCGGCAGTTGGACCATGCGCCCGGCCGCGGCGGGCGTGAGCGCGGCCGCGATGCGGGAGCGGGTGTACTCGCCGAGATACGTGATCGTGTCGGTCGACTCGCCGATCCGGCGCAGGAGTTGGCGGGATGCGGGCAGCTGCGCCCACCCGGCCTCGTGGCCGTGCGTGGTCGCCACGAGCCGCCGCGCCCCGGCCCGCCGCAGCGCGGGCGCCATCAGGCCGAGCGGCGCCGCCGCCCCGAACCACACGGACGTGCAGTCGTGTTCACGCAGCAGCGAGACGGCACGGCGGGTGACGCGGGGCGTGGGGAGCAGCATCGTCGTGGGGTCGCGCACGACCTGGAAGGGCTGTTCGGCGTCGAAGGCCGCGGTGGCCTCGACGCCCTCGCGGCCGCGCTTCCAGGTGGAGGCGTAGACGACGATCTGGGCGGGGTCCAGGCGCAGCGCCATGTTGTGCAGGAACGCCTGGATGCCGCCGGGCCTGGGCGGGAAGTCG
The DNA here is from genome assembly GCF_055594065.1 of Streptomyces sp. NPDC040610. Lineage (NCBI taxonomy): Bacteria > Bacillati > Actinomycetota > Actinomycetes > Kitasatosporales > Streptomycetaceae > Streptomyces > Streptomyces sp. NPDC040610. The sequence goes on from NZ_JBVIXA010000011.1 coordinate 246,057, forward strand.
TTCGTGACGATCAGGGTCTTGTGCATCGCCGCCGACAGTACCGGCCGGACGCCCGCCCGCGCCGCACGGCCCCGCCTCGCCCGCCCGCGCCGCCCCGCCCGGCATCATGACCCACCAAAACCTACTTAAACGCGTCAAAAGCGGGCGAGGCAGATATGACGGGCACGGGACAGACGGAGACAACGGAGGCCCTCACCGCACGGGCCGAGCCCGGGAAAACGAAGCCGAACGGATCTGGCCCGGACGGACCCGGCCCAGATGGATCTGGTCCGGGTGGACCTGGCCCGGACAGAGCTGGCCCAGACGCCCCCAAGCCGGACAGACCCGGCCCGGACGGCCCCGAGCCGCACAGAACCAGCCCGGACGGCCCCGGACCGCCCGGCGAACCACCCCACCCGCCCCACCACTCCCCCCACCTCTCCTCCCTCACCACCCTCACCCCCGACCTCCGCCTCCTCTTCCTCTGGGTCCCCACCCGCGCCCTCCTCCTGCTCTGCGTCTTCCGCGTCATCGTCATCCCCGGCCCGGACGTCACGAGCGACGTCTCGTTCATCTACCAGGGCTGGTACGAGGTCCTGCGGACCGGCACGTTCCCGCTCGACGACGTCACCTGGCAGTACCCGCCCGCCGCGGCGCTGGCGATCCTCGGCCCGGCGGCGCTGCCGTTCCTCGGCTATCCCGCCGCGTTCTTCCTGCTCGCGTTCCTGGCCGACGCGGTCGTGACGGGGCTGCTCGTGTACGCGGGCGGGCGGCCCGGCAGGACGCTGCGGGGGGCCTGGGTGTGGACGGCGGGCGTCGCCCTGCTCGGGCCGACCGCGTACGCCCGCTACGACCTCATGGTGACCGCCGTCGCCGTCGCCGCGCTGCTCGCCGGGGCGCGCCGGGCCCGCACGGCGGGGGTGCTCGCCGGGTTCGGGGCGGTGGTGAAGGTGTGGCCGGTGCTGCTGCTCGTCGGTGCGCCGCGGGGGCGGGCGGCCCGGCGTTCCTGGGGTGCCGCGGTCCTCACGGCGGGCGCCGTCACGCTGGTGTTCGTGGTGACGATGCCGGGGGCGCTGGCGTTCCTGACGTTCCAGCGCGACCGGGGCACGGAGGTCGAGTCGCTCGGCGCGCTCGTCTTCCACGTGGCGCGCCAACTCGGCTGGCCCGGGGAGGTGCGGCTCAACTACGGCTCGGTGGAGTTCCTCGGGCCGTACGTCCCGCTGGTGAGCGGGGTGGCGCAGGCGCTGTCCGTGGCCGCGCTGGGATGGCTGGTGCTGTGGCGGGTCCGGGCCCGGGTGTGGACGGCCGCCACGGCTGCGGACGCGGCGTTCGTGGCGGTGCTGCTCTTCACCACGACGAGTCGGGTGATCAGCCCCCAGTACATGCTGTGGCTCGTCGGGGTGGCCGCCGTCTGCCTTGCCTCGCGCGGCAGCCGGATGGGGTGGCCCGGTGGGCTCCTCCTCGTGGCCACGTTCGTGACGTTCCTGGAGTTTCCCGTGTGGTTCGCGCATGTGGTGGCCAGCGACGGGTTGGGCGTGACGCTTCTTGTCGTACGCAATGGCCTGCTGGTCGCGGCGACGGCACTGGCGTGCCGGGCGCTGTGGCGGGGGGCGGTGCCTCGCGGGTGCGCCCCGGTACCGCCCCTCCCCGATCCCGGGGCTCCGCCCCACGGACACCTACCGGCCCGCCCCGGCGAAGTCTCAGCCCGTCCGGCGATCGAGGACGAGGCGCGAAGCGCCGACAGCGGGGGCCCGGGGGCGCAGCCCCCGGTTTCGGGAAGGGGCGGGGTTGGGGAGCCCCCGGCAAGGCCCCGGCCTCAGCCCAACTCCTCCCGCACATAAGCCCGCCACCGCCCCGTGAAGTCCTCCCCCGTCGTGCCGAGCACATCCCGCAGGGCCCCCTCCACCGCCCCGGCCCGCCCCCGATGCCGCCCCACGGCCTCGTAGAAGGCCCGGAGCTTCTCCTCGCCCCACTCCTCCGCGATCATCCGGCAGGCCAGCCAGGAGCCCTCGTAGGCCCGCGCGAGCCCGGCCGCGTCGCCGCTGAAGCCGAAGGCGTCGTCGGCGGGGAGGGCGGCGGGCAGCCGGCCGTCGACGACCGCGCGGCGCAGTTCGGGGGCGGCCTGGTGGGGGGCGCGGTCGGTGCCGCGGTAGCCGACCCAGTCGGCGAAGCCTTCGGAGAGCCAGAGCGGGGTGGCGCGGGAGGTCCGGGCACGGGTGGCGACGTGGGTGGTCTCGTGGGTGAGGACGACCTGCTTGCCCAACTCGCCGAGGACGCCGTACGCGTCGGGGTTGATGACGATCCGGTCGGCGGCCGTCCGCCCGGAGCCGCCCGCCTCGCCGGTGGTGACGGCGGCGATCCCCTGGTAGCCGGAGGCGGGCGCGCCGAGGAGGTCGGCCATGCCGTCGAGGGACTTGGGCACGAGGACGACGACCTTGCCGGGCCAGTCGCCGCGCCAGGCGTCCCGCACGGCGGGCACCGCGCGGTCGGCGAGCCGCGCGTACCGCCGCAGCTCGGCCCGTTCGCGGCCGACGCCGAGGATGAGGCTGTGGGTGCCGCGCACGGCGTCGACGCGGCCCTGGTCCCAGAGCTGCTCGGTGGCCTTGTCCGCGGGACGCTCGGCGGTGACGTACCAGCGTCCCCCGCGCCGCTGGAGGGACAGGGTCCGCTCGGCGGTGAGGGGCGCCCGGTCGTAGCCCGCGACGCGGTAGCTCAGATCGGCGGTGGCGGTGGCCCGGGTGCCGTCACGCTCGAAGTCCTTGAGGCGGTACGTCCAGGACTTCAGGGGGACGTCGCGCAGGCGGTCGTAGGCGGCGGTGGGACCGCCCGTCGCCCGGTAGGCCCGGGGGTCGCGCTCCAGGACGGCGTCGGCGCGCCGGTCGAGCAGCCGCCGCACGTCGGCGGGGGCGGCGTCCGCCGTGTCGTCGCGCCCGCAGCCCGCGAGCGCGGCGGGGGCGAGCACCGCGAGGCACACGCCCGCGCCCGCCGCCGCCCGCGCGCTCCGCCCACGCCCCTGCCCTCGACCAGCCACGTTCCCGATCGTACGGGGGCGCGCGGCCGCCGCCCCGGCCCGTGCGGCCGAAGACCGTCGCTCAGACCCGGGTCACGGACGACACCGGCATCATCCCCACCGGGTCGTAGCGCACCGCCGCGCCGGGGTAGGGCGCGTGCACCACCTGGCCGTTGCCGACGTACATGCCGATGTGGCTGGCGTCGTCGCGGTAGGCGACGAGGTCGCCGGGCTGGGCCTGGCCGAGCGGCACCCGCTGTCCCGCGCCCGCCTGGGCCTGCGAGGTGCGGGGCAGACCGACGCCCGCCTGCGCGTACGACCACTGGGTCAGGCCCGAACAGTCGAACCCGGTGGGGCCGTTGGCGCCCCACACGTACGGCTTGCCGACCGCCGAGCGGGCCGCGGCGATGGCGGCCGCGGCGCGGCCCGACGCCGGGGCTCCGGCGCCCGCGAGGTCGGGCATGTCGGCGCGGCCCGAGCGCGACGACCTGTCGTCCCGCTCGCGCTCCGCCTCCGGCAGCGAGTTGAGCAGCTGCCGGGCCTTGGCGAGCTTGGTCTCGACGGTGCGCTTGTGGTGGGCGACCGTCTTGCGGCTCTCCTCCAGCTCGGTCAGCTTGCGGGTGGCCTCGGAGCGCTCCTGGGCGAGTTCGCGCTGGGCCCGCTGGAGCTTGGTGAGTTCGCCGCTCTGCCGGGCGCTGATGCGGTCGAGGGCCGAGGCCCGGTCCAGATAGCCGTCGGGGTCGGAGGAGAGCATCAGGGCGAGCGCGGGGTCGATGCCGCCCGAGCGGTACTGGGCGCCGGCGAGCGTGCCGAGGGCGCCGCGCATCGCGTTGATGCGCTCCTGGCCCCGCGCGACCTTGTCCTTGGCCCGTTCGACCTGGTCGCGCAGTGTGTCCGCGCGCTCGTCCGCCTTGTTGTACGCCTCCGTCGCCTTCTCGGCCTGCTCGTAGAGGCGGTCCACCTTGGCCAAGGCATCGGACCGCGGGTCCTGCGGGGCGGCGCCCGCGGGTGCCGCGGCCAGGGCCGCCGCGGCGGCCGCGGCGGACAGGACGGTGATGGTGGCGGTGCGTACGCACCGGTCGGGACCGGTGGGTGCTGCGGGACGGCGATGGGATCCCACGGGAAGCCGCTCTCCCTTCCGCTGGAACGGACCCCCGCCGGAGCGGGGGACTGTCGGTCCCCCGCGCGGAGCGGGGGCCGCTCCCCGGGTGTCGGGGAACGCGCGCGACAGTAGCGGCGTGATCAGGTCGCGACCAAAGACCCTGAACGTCCACGCACAGTGACGCCCCGCCTCAGACGCAGGTCATCGGCGGGGCGCGGGGTCAGCGGAAGTTATCGGAATTCGCCCGATCGGACGGTGCGTCGGACGCCGTCCGGGGCGGTCGGCCCCGGTACCGGCGTCGGCGCGGCCCGGACGTCAGATGCGGACGCCGAACTGGAACGGCATGTTGTTGATCGACTCGTAGCGGACCACGGTGCCGGTGCGCGGCGCGTGCAGGACCTGGCCGTTGCCCGCGTAGAAGCCGACGTGGTGCAGGTCGCCGTAGAAGATCACCAGGTCGCCGACGCGCAGGTCGCTCTGCGAGGCGATGCGCGTGCCGTAGTTGGCCTGGGCCTGCGAGGTGCGCGGGATGTCCATGCCGGCCTGGGCGTAGGCCCAGGAGGTGAGGCCGGAGCAGTCGAAGGAGGAGGGGCCGGTCGCGCCGTAGACGTAGGGCGAGCCGATCTTGCTCTGCGCGGCGGCGTACGCGGACGAGGCGCGGCCCGAGCCCTTGGCGGGGGCGCCGCCCTTGGAGTCGGGCTTGTCGAGGGCCTGGCGCTCGGAGTCGCGCGAGGCGCGGTCCTCCTTGGCCTTCAGGGCGGCCCGCTCGGCGGCGGACAGGGAGTTGAGCAGGCGCTGGGCCTCGCCGAGCTTGCCCTGGACTTCCTTCTTCTTCTTGCCGAGTTCGGTGCGCGTGGTGGCGAGGTCGCCGAGCTTGTCCGCGGCCTCCTTGCGCTGCTGCGCGAGGGTGCGCTGCTTGGCCTGGATCTTCTTCAGGGACTCGGCCTGCTTGGTGCTCAACTGGTCGAGCGCGGAGGCCTTGTCGAGGTAGTTGTCCGGGTCGGAGGAGAGGAAGAGCTGCAGCGAGGGGTCGATGCCGCCGGAGCGGTACTGGGCGCTGGCGAGCGAACCGACGCCGCTGCGCAGCTCGTTGAGGTCGTCCTGGCCACGGGCGACCTTGTCCTGCAGGTTGTCGACCTGCTTCTCCAGCTTCTGCTGCTTCTCCTTGGCGCCGTTGTACTTCTCGGTCGCCTTCTCGGCCTCTTCGTAGAGCTTGTCGACCTTGGACTTGACCTCGTCCTTGCTCGGCTTCTCGTTCGGCGCGGCGTTCGCGGCCTGGGAGGTGAGCGCGACGGCCGCGGCGGCGGTCGCGGTCAGCACGGTCACACGGGCGCGGCCCGGCTGCTTGGGTCGACGGTGTGACGCCACGAAGGCGGCTCCTTCGATGAGTGATCAACAGAGCGGAGGTCTGGGGTGACCCTAGTGACCAGCCGATGATCAGATCAAATCCTGACCATGAAAAAGTCGGCCGCCGAGCGTTTTCTTTACGAAGAATCAACGTTCGGTAGCGGTCATTTGACGCTCCGTCCCGGGCATCCGCGACCCAATTCGGGCATACGGTACGGGAGTTACGGATGGGGCTCAGCCCCGCGAAAGCCTCTTCAGGAGCACCGCGGACGCCACCGGGCGCGCCCCCGCCTTCGCGATCCCGTCGGCCACCTCGCGGTCGGTCGACACCACGATGACGGGGCGGCCCGGCGGTTCGGCGCGCACCAGCTGCCGGATCAGCTCGTCCGCCGTCACCCCGGCCTTGGAGAAGAGCACCCGCACCCCGCGCGGCGGCGCGAGCAGCACCGGCGCGGCCAGCTCGGCGCCGTCGAAGACGCAGGTCACCTCGGCCCCGCTCTGCAGCGCGAGCTGGGAGAGGGAGCCGAGCAGGCGCAGCCGCTGCTTCTCCAGGGGCATCGTGGGATAGCCGGTCTTGGTGACGTTGTAGCCGTCGACGACCAGATGCGCCTGCGGCAGGGCCAGCAACTGGTCGAGAATGGCCGGATCGTTCTCGGACAGCGCGCGGGCGGCGATGTCCTTCGGCGTCATCCGGCCGGGCTCGACGGCGTCGACGGTCTCGGCGGGCCGCACGGACACCGGCGGCAGGGCCAGTTCGCGGCGCAGCCCCTGGGTCGCCTCGAGGACCGTGTCGAGCAGCAGCCGCACCCGCATGTCCTCGACGCTGCGGCCCTCGCGCGCGGCCCTGCGGGTGGCTTCGAGGGCCGCCTCGGCCTCACCGAGACGGGCCTTGAGGCGCCGCGTCTCGCTCTCGGCGGCGGACAGCTGGGTCTGGCCCTCGGAGCGCACGGCGTCGGCCTCCGCGGCCGCCTTGCGCAGCGCCGCCTCGCCGCGCTTGATGTCGCTGAGCGCGGCGCGCAGCTTGCGGTGGGTGGCGTCGGCCTCGCGCCTGGCCGCGTCCAGCTCGGCGCGCAGCCGCTCGGTCTCGGCCTTGGTGTGGGTGCGGGCGGCGGCGAGCTCGGCGCGCAGCCGCTCCAGTTCGGCCCGGGTCTCCTCGTCGGCGCGCTCGGCGTCCGCGCGCTGGGCCTCCTCGCCCGCGGCGGTGACGAGCTTCACCCAGCCGAGCGGGCGCAGCACATAGGCGGCGGCCGCGACGTCCAGCGGGTCGGCGGCGGGCGGCGGCGTGCCGGCGTCCAGGGCCTCGGCCAGCTCGGGCTGTGCCTCGCGCAGGCGTTCGCCGATGCGCTGGCGGAACAGGGGGTCGCTCTCCAGGGCGGCGGCCATGGCGTTGGCCGCGAACTTCACCCGCCTGCTCGGGGTGAAGCGCGCGTACTGACGCAGCTGGGGTGGCAGTTCGGCGACCGTGAGGCCGCCGAAGCCGTCCGACACGATCTGTACGACCGCCCGCCGCACGCCGTCGGGCAGCGGACGGTCGAGCACCTCAGCGGCGCCGTCCTCCGGCGTTCCGCCCGCGCTCTCCACCATCGGTCACCCCACTAGCTGTGCGGGGCCCGCTCCCGTTTCAGGAGCCGGCCCCGGGCCTGTCCACGAGTTCCACCTGGTCCACCGCGTTGCACCAACGGCAGCGGACCGACTCGATGGTCTCACTGACGACCTCGCGTTCTTCGACCTTCGGCGCTCCGGCCAGGTCGAGGTGCACATATTCGACGACCTTCGAGGAGCGGGTCACGTCGAAGCGCGTGAGGTTGCCGCAGAGGGCGCAGCGCCATCGGGTGGTTTCGGTCGGCAGGGGAACCGTCATCGTGACGTTCGCTTTCCTTCGGGAACCGTGGTGCGTATTGCCCGTAACCCTAAGGCCTGCGTAAGGGGCTCCGTACGCACATGGGTGGGCGAGGCGATCTGCGGAGATCGCTGCCGTTACGTCATGCTCTGTCCATGATCACTGCGTGGGTCCCGGCCGCCGGCCGGATGGTCGGGCGACAGGCGGCTCCGGTGACGTACGCGCTGATCGTCGCGTGCTGTCTGATCTTCCTGATCTCCCCGGGCTCCGGCCTCAACCCCTCCTACGGCACCGGCGACGAGCTGATCGCCGCGCAGCGGGCCTACTTCGAGCGCTGGGGGGTGGTACCCGTCGAACTCCTCAGCGGGAAACCGCGGGCCGCGCTCACCGCCGTGACGGCGCTGTTCGTGCACGGCAGCTGGCTGCATCTGCTCGGCAACATGCTCTTTCTGTACGTGTTCGGGGTGATGGTCGAGGAACGCATGGGCCACCTCCAGTACACGCTCTTCTACCTCGGCTGCGGATCCCTCGCCCTGCTCGCCTACGCGATCGCGCACGCGGACTCCGGACAGACCCTGGTGGGCGCCTCGGGGGCGATCTCCGCCGCGCTCGGCGCCTTTCTGTATCTCTTCCCGAAGGCGCGGGTCACCAGCCTCTTCCCGTTCCTGTTCTTCCTGCCGCTGCGGTTTCCCGCGTGGGTGGTGCTGCCGTTCTGGGTGGCGCTGCAGTGGGCGGCGGCGGGGCAGGAGCGGCAGGGGCCCGGGGTGGCGTATCTGGCGCACCTGGTGGGCTTTTCCTTGGGGTTTGTCTACGCCTGGGGGCGGCGTCGGGGGCCAAGTAGAGTGAAAGCCTCTGGAACGGCCACCGAGGGAGACAGTCAGCCGTGATCACCGCGATCGTGCTCATCAAGACCAGCGTGGACCGGATCCCCGAGATCGCCGAGTCGATCGCCGCCCTCGACTGCGTCAGCGAGGTCTTCTCCGTCACCGGTACGTACGACCTGATCGCGATGGTCCGGGTGGCCCGCCACGACGACCTCGCGGACGTCATCCCCGGCAGGATCAGCAAGATCCCCGGCGTGGAGGGCACGGACACGCACGTGGCGTTCCGCACGTACTCGCAGCACGACCTGGAAGCGGCGTTCGCGATCGGCCTGGACTCCTAGCCCCGGTCCGGTCCGGGCACGCGTGCCCGGCCGCCCCCGGATGAGGGATTCTTCATCTGCGGCTCATGCTGACGACGCGGTACGCCACGCACCATCGCCGCCATGGTCTTCTCCCATCGCATCGCGGCCCTGGCGGCCGTCGTGGCGATTCCGCTGGGCATCGCCGTGACGAGCTACGCCCTCACCGACAGCCCCTCGTCGCCCAAGGTGCCGCCCAAGGTCGAACTGGACAGCGGCTCCCCGTCCACCGCGCCGACGAAGCCCCAGCCCACCCCCAGCGACCAGGTGGTCTCGCCGCCCCCGGTCGGCGAGAACTCAGGGGACGGCAGGGGCAACCAGGACGATCAGGGCGACGATGACGACGACGGCAGCACCGGATCCCACTCCCCCGGACCGACCGGCGAGTCCGGCTCCTCCGGGGACGACGACGCGGACGACGGGCCCGGGGACGACTGACCTTGGGACGTCCGGCCCAGGGACGACCTCCCCGGCGGCGACCGCCGAGCCGCCCGGCGCCGCGCACCGCCGCATCTCCGCGCGCGTCCGCATCCTGCTCTGGCTGCTCCTGGTGATGGCGGTCGCGCTCGCCGCGGTGGCCGCGACCACCCGCTCGATCCTGCTGCGCGACGTCGACCACCGCGTCGACCGGCTGCTCACCCAGGAGACCGGCGAGTTCACCAACTTCGTGGACCGGGGCGTCGACCCGGTCACCGGCGAGCGCTTCACCGACCCGCGCCGCCTGCTCAAGGTCTTCCTCGAGCGGCAGTACGCGGACCCCGACGAGGAGCTGATCGGTCTCGTACGCCGCGAGGGCGCGGGCCCGGCCCAGTTCACCCAGCCCCGGGAGCTCTCGGTGCGCCACCCGCTGCACAGCGACCCGGCCGCCCGGCGTGCGATCTTCGCGGCGGACGGCTCCACGGGCACCCTGGACCGCCGCTCCGGCGAACTGCGCTGGGCGAAGGTCGAGGTGGCCCGGCACGGCGACGAGCCGGAGGCGGCGTTCGTCGTCGCCTTCCACCCGGCCGCCGAACAGGCCAAGGCGGACGACGTGTTCCGCATCCTGCTCGCCATCTCCGGCGTCGCCCTCGTCCTGACCACGGGCATCGCGTGGGCCGTCGCCGGGCGCATCCTCAAACCCGTACGCCTGGTGCGCACCGCGGCCGCCCAGCTCACCGAGCAGGACCTGACCCGGCGCATCCCCGTGCACGGCAAGGACGACATCGCCGCGCTCGCCGACACGTTCAACGGCATGCTGGACCGCCTGGAGCGGGCGTTCGCCGCGCAGCGCGAGTTCGTCGACGACGCCGGGCACGAGCTGCGCACCCCCATCACCATCGTCCGCGGCCACCTGGAGCTGATGGGCGACGACCCCGCGGAGCGCGAGGAGACGGTCCGTCTGGTCACCGACGAGCTGGACCGGATGAGCCGCATCGTCGAGGACCTGCTGCTCCTCGCCAAGGCCGAGCGCCCCGACTTCATCAGGCCGGAGCCGGTGCAGCTCGCCGAGCTGACCGCCGATGTCTTCGTGAAGGCCCGCGCCCTCGGCGAGCGCCGCTGGGAACTGGCCGAGACCGCCGACCGCGAGGCCAGGCTCGACCCGCAGCGCATCACCCAGGCGATGGTCCAGCTCGCCCAGAACGCCGTGCAGCACACCGTGCCCGGCGGGCCGATCCGCGTCGGCTCGCGCCTGGTGCCCGGGCGGATCGAGCTGTACGTCGCCGACAACGGCCCCGGCGTCCAGGCGCAGGACGCCGAGGTCATCTTCGAACGCTTCCGGCGCGGCACGTCCCGGCGCGGGGCCAGGACCAGCGGCGCGGGGCTCGGGCTCTCGATCGTCCGCGCGATCGCCCGCGGCCACCGCGGCGAGGTCCGGCTTCGCCCCACCGACGGCGGCGGCGCCACCTTCGTACTCGTACTGGAGGACCAGACATGAGCCGTGCGGCGACCACCGGAGGCCGGACGTGAGCCGGGTGCTGATCGTGGAGGACGAGGAGCGCATCGCCTCCTTCGTCGACAAGGGGCTGCGGGCCAACGGCTTCACGACGACGATCGTGGGCGACGGCGACGCGGCGTACGACTACGCCCTCACCGGCGGCTTCGACCTGATCCTCCTGGACATCGGCCTGCCGGGCCGGGACGGCTTCACCGTGCTCCGGGAGCTGCGCGAGGCGCGGGTGTCGGCTCCGGTGATCGTGCTGACGGCGCGCGACTCCGTGCGGGACACGGTCGCGGGGCTCGAGGGCGGCGCCGACGACTGGATGACGAAGCCGTTCCGGTTCGAGGAGCTGCTCGCGCGGGTGCGCCTGAGGCTGCGCACGGCGGCGCGGGCGCCCGAGGTGACCGTGCTCCGCAGCGGCGAGGTGACGCTCGACCTGCGCACGCGCAGGGCCCGTTCCGGCGAGCGCACGGTGGACCTGACGGCGCGCGAGTTCGTGCTCCTTGAGCTGTTCCTGCGCCATCCCGGGCAGGTGCTCTCCCGGGAGCAGATCCTGTCCCACGTGTGGGGCTACGACTTCGACCCGGGGTCGAACATCGTGGACGTGTACGTACGTGCGCTGCGCAAGAAGCTGGGGGCGGAGCGGGTGGAGACGGTGCGGGGCATGGGGTACCGGCTGCCCGGGTGAGTGCCGGACCCTGGTGCCCGGGCGAGTGCCGGGGCCCGGTGCGGGCCGCCGGTGAAGTTCCTTTCATCTTCGGCTCATTGGGGGCTCACGGCGCGCCTGAACGCTGAGTGCCGTGACCCTGACCCCGCGGCAAACGATCCTGCTCTGCCTGGCGCTGAGCCTGTGCGCACTCCTCGTCGTCCCCGGCAACTTCCCCGGCCTGAGCGGTGACGCCCGCCTCACCCTCGCCGTCTTCGCCCTGGCCACCTGCGCCTGGATCGGCACGCCGATCGACGACACGTACATCGCGCTCGGCGCGGGCCTCGCCCTCACCGCCACCGGCGTGATCAGCAGCGACACCCTCTTCGGGACCCTCGGCGACGAGACGGTGTGGCTGCTGATCTGCGCGTTCGTGCTCGCCGCCGCCGTGGCGCGCAGCGGGCTCGCGGGGCGGGCGGCGGCGTTCCTGGTCAGCGGGGCGCGCAGCGTCCGGCAGTTGACGCACCTGACGACCGCCGCCCTCGTCGTCACGGCCTTCGCGGTGCCCGCCACCTCCGGCCGGGCCGCGCTCGCGGTGCCCGTCTTCCTGGCGCTCGCCAAGGTCCTCGCCGACCGCAAGCGGCTCGTCGTGATGCTGGCGCTGCTGTTCCCGACCGTGATCCTGCTGTCCGCCGTCGCGACCCTGATCGGCGCGGGCGCGCATCTGATCACCGTGTCGGTGCTGTGGGAGGCCACCGGTGAACGCATCGGCTTCACCCAGTGGTTGCTGCTCGGCCTGCCGCTCGCCATAGCGTCCTCGCACCTGGCGGCCGAGGCCGTGCTGTGGACGACGACCCGCCGCGCCGACCGCACGGGCCCCGTCCACATCACCGCCGAACAGATCCAGGAGCACAGCGAACACCCCGTCACCGGCCCCTGGGAGCCCGCCGAGACGCGCTGCGCCCTGCTCCTGGCCACCGTCGTCGCCCTGTGGTGCAGCGAGCCCCTGCACCAAGTGCCGCCCGCCGTGGTCGCGTTGATCGGCGCGGTCGTCGCGTCCTCGCCCGCGCTCGGCACCGTACGCCTGAAGGACGCCCTGAAGACCGTGCCGTGGGCGCTGCTGCTGTTCATGGCGGCGACGATGGCGATGGGCGTGGCGCTCGCCGACTCGGGCGCGGCGAAGTGGCTGGTGTCGGGGCTGCCCGTCGATCTGCCGCCCGGCCTGTTCCTGGCCGCCGTCATCGCGATCAGCACGGCGGCGCACCTGGTCCTCCAGTCCCGCTCGGCCCGCTCGTCGGTCCTGGTGCCGCTGGTGGTCGCGGCCGCCGTGGGCGCGGGCGTGAACCCGGTCGCGGCCGCGCTCGCGTCCACGGCGGCCGCCGGTTTCTGCCACACCCTGCCCGCGTCCGCGAAGCCGGTGACGCTCTTCGCCGAGATACCCGGCACACCCACCTACACCCCGCGCGACCTGCTCCGCCTGTCCGCCGTCCTGGCTCCCCTGACGGCCGCGCTCGTCCTGCTGTTCGCCCTCGCGGTGTGGCCGCTGCTCGGCGTGCCCGTCGTCCGCTGAGCCCCACTCCCTCGCCGCTCGCTCACCACTTCAAGGAGTACGTCCATGCCCCTCACCCGTTTCGCCGTCGCCCCCAGCGGCTTCAAGGAGTCCCTGTCCGCCCAGTCCGTGGCGGAGGCCATCGCCGCCGGGGTCAGGCGCGTCGTGCCGGACGCCGCCGTCGACCTGATCCCGCTGGTCGACGGCGGCGAGGGCACCGCACAGGCACTGGCCGCGGCTTCCGGGGGCCGCCTGGTGGCGCTGCCCGCGACGGGCCCCGTGGGCGAGCGCATCGGCACCCACTTCGCGCTCCTCGGCTCCGGCACCGCCGTCGTGGAGATGGCCGCGGCGGCGGGCCTCAGCCTGGTCCCGCGGGACCTGCGCGACCCGGGCGCCACCACCACGTACGGCGTGGGCGAGCTGATCCGCGCCGCCCTCGACACCGGCGCCCGCCGCATCCTGGTGGGCTGCGGCGACTCGGGCACGTCGGACGGGGGCGCGGGCGCGCTGCAGGCCCTCGGCGCCCGGCTCCTGGACGAGGACGGCTGGGAACTGCCGTACGGCGGGCGCGAGCTGATGCGGCTGCACCACATCGACACCACCGGCCTCGACCCGCGCCTCGCGGACACCGAACTGCTCGTCGCCTGCAACCCGCACAACGTCCTGTGCGGCGAGCACGGCGTGGCTCGCGTCTTCGGCCCGCAGAAGGGCGCGACCCCCGCCCAGGTCGAGCAGCTCGCGGCCGGCCTCGAACGCTGGGCGTACGTCCTGACCCGCGACCTGAACGTCACCACCGACCTCTACAACGGCGTCGGGACCGGCGCGTCCGGCGGCCTCGGCGCCGGGCTCGCCGCGCTCGGCGCCCGGCTCCTGCCCCGCTTCGACGTGCTCCTGGACCATCTGGACCTGGACGCCCGGCTCGCCCGCGCCGACCTGGTCGTCACCGCCGAGGGCGCCCTGGACCACCAGACGCCGCGCGGCAAGGTCCCGGCGGAGGTGGCCCGGCGCGCCAAGCGGTTCGGGCGGCCCGTCCTGGTGCTCGCGGGCACCATCGGGGACGGGGCGCACGCGGTCCGGGAGCTCGGTGTGGACGCCTACAGCGCGATCCTGCCCGCCCCGGTGTCGCTCCCGGAGGCGCTGAGCCGGGGCGGCGAGTTCCTGACGGACGCGACGGAGCGCGCCCTGCGCATGATCGTCCTGGGGTCCCGGCTGCGGCGTCAGGCAGCGGCCGCGTCCGCGGGACCGACGGCGGCACTGTCCGCCGCGCCGGCCGCCACCGCTCCGACCGCCACCGCACCCGTCTCCGCCACGCCGGTGTCCGGCACGCACCGCCCGTCCTCCGTGCGGTAGTTCCAGCGCGCCCCGTCGGTCACCAGCTCGCGGACGGCGCGCACGAAGCGCTCCACGTGCTCGTCGGGGGTGCCCGCGCCGAAGCTCACCCGGATCGCGTTCAGGGACCGCTCGCCGGGCGCGGCCTCCGGGGCGCCGCACTCGCCGGGCTCGTCGGGGGCGCCGCCGAGCAGGGTGCGCACGAGCGGGTGGGCGCAGAAGAGGCCGTCGCGCACCCCGATGCCGTACTCGGCGGACAGGGCGGCGGCGAAGTGCGAGCTGTTCCAGCCGTCCACGACGAAGGAGATGACGCCCACGCGCGGCGCGTCGTCCCCGAACAGGGAGAGCACCCGCACCTGCGGCACCGCGGCGAGCCCTTCGGTGACCTTCGCGATCAGGTGCCGCTCCCGCTCCACGAGCGCGTCGAACCCGGCCTCGTCCAGGGCCTTGCAGGCGGAGGCGATGGAGTAGGCGCCGATGACGTTGGGCGAGCCGGCCTCGTGCCGGGCGGCCGTGTCGTGCCACTCGACGTCCACTCCCCCGTCGGCGCGCCGCGCGACCTTCCGCGAGGCCCCGCCACCTGCGAGGTACGGCTCGGCGCCCTGGAGCCAGTCGGCCCGCCCCGCGAGCACGCCGGAGCCGAAGGGCGCGTACAGCTTGTGCCCGGAGAAGGCGATCCAGTCGACGTCCAACTCCGCTACGTCCACGGGGTGGTGGGGCGCGAGCTGGGCGGCGTCGAGGACGATGCGGGCGCCGTGCGCGTGCGCGGCGGCGGCCAGCTCGCGCACCGGCCACAGCTCGCCGGTGACGTTCGAGGCGCCGGTGACGCACACCAGGGCGGGGCCGTAGGGGTCGCGGTCGGCGAGGGCGCGCTCCAGGGTGTGGACGGCCTCGTCGTGGGTGCGCGGGGCGTCGAGGTAGGTGACGCGGGCGTCCCGCCAGGGCAGCAGCGAGGCGTGGTGCTCGGTCTCGAACACGAAGACCTGGCAGTCGGCGGGCAGCGCGGCGGCGAGCAGGTTCAGCGAGTCGGTGGTCGACCGCGTGAACACCACCTGGTCGCCCTCGCGGCAGCCCAGGAACTCGGCGACGGTCTTCCGCGCGTTCTCGAACAGGTCGGTCGACAGCTGCGAGAGGTATCCGGCGCCGCGGTGCACGCTCCCGTAGTACGGCGCGTACGCGGCCACGTCGTCCCAGACCCGCTGCAGGGCCGGGGCGCTGGCGGCGTAGTCGAGCGCGGCGTAGGTCACCTCGCCGCCGGTGACGAGGGGGACGGTGACGTCGCGGCCGAGGACCGGCAGCGGGGCGGCGCAGCAGGGGTCGGCGGAGTCGGTGGCGACGGCGTGCGGGCGTGCGGACATGGCGGTATCTCCCGGCAGGACAGGGCGGAATGGCTGTGAAGGACCCGCACGACGGCACGATGGCCACTTCGCGTACGGGGGGTGCCTCGACGCACGGCCGTACACGGGCCGGACGGAGGATTCTCAGAACGGGGCCGAAGCCCTAGCGCATTCGCTGAACCACGAGACTGCTCCCTCGACGACCAGGACCCCTGGTGACGCGAGGGGTCCGCGCTTGCGGCGGACCTTGCTGTCCACCGCCTGGTCTTCACCCGGGGCACCCCGCCACGGACGGAGGGTTGCCGGACAGCGGGCCGGGGCCTAGTCGCTGTCGCTCATGACCTGCGCAGCATCTTGCCACACGATCTTGGACGCGCAACACCGCAGTCCACAATCCGGACTGGCGAGCCCCGTAAGGGGCGCGGGGAACTGCGCGGCCAGCCACGAAAACGCCGCAGACGCGTCTGCTCAGTACTCGGCAGACGCGTCTGCGGCATTTCGCGCGCTGAGCGCGCAGTTCCCCGCGCCCCTTACGGGGCTCAGCTGTTACTGGCCGTGACCCAGCGCGCCAGCGCGGCCTTCGCCGCCCCGGAGTCGATGGCCTCGGCCGCCTTGGCCATCCCCGCCCGCACCTGCTCCGTGAGCGGCCCGTCGCCCGGCTCCAGGGCGACCAGCGCCGCCGCGGAGTTCAGGAGCACCGCGTCCCGCACGGGCCCCGTCTCACCGTCCAGGAGCCGCCGTGCGACCTCCGCGTTGTACGAGGCGTCGGCGCCCCGCAGCGCCTCGACCGGGACCAGGTCGATGCCGACGTCCCGGGGGTCGAAGGCCTCCTCGCGGACGCCCCCGTCCCGGACCACCCACACCCGCGAGGTGGCCGTCGTCGTCAGCTCGTCGAGTCCGTCGTCACCGCGGAAGACGAGCGCCGACGAGCCACGCTCGGCGAGGACACCGGCGAGGATCGGCGCCATCCGGGCGTCGGCGACACCGGTGGCCTGGGCCCGCACCTTGGCCGGGTTGGTGAGCGGGCCGAGGAAGTTGAAGGTGGTCCGGATGCCCAGCTCGCGCCGGGCGGGCGCCACGTGCCGCAGCGCGGGGTGGAACTTCACCGCGAAGCAGAAGGTGATCCCGGCCTCCTCGGCGACCTCGCGCACCCGTCTGGGGGTGAGCTCCAGGTTCACGCCGAGCTTCTCCAGGACGTCGGAGGCGCCGCTCGCCGAGGACGCGGCGCGGTTGCCGTGCTTGACGACCTTCGCGCCGGTCCCGGCGACGACGATCGCCGACATGGTGGAGATGTTCACGGTCTTGGCGCCGTCGCCGCCGGTGCCGACGATGTCGACGCTCGGCCCGGGCACCTCGATGACATGGGCGTGCGCGTACATCGTCCGGACCAGACCGGAGATCTCCTCGACGGTCTCGCCCTTGGCGCGCAGCGCCACCGCGAAGCCCGCGATCTGCGCGTCCGTGGCCTCGCCGCTCATGATGCGGTCCATGGCCCAGGCCGTGTCGTCCGCGCTCTGGTCGCGCCCGTCGAGCAGCCCGTTCAGTACGTCGGGCCAGGAACGGGCCGCCGCGGTGTCGCCTCCTGCGGGGGTCACAGCGCTCATGGCCGCTCCTGGGTTCGTAGACGAAGACATCCCAAGCTCTTGGGGTGGGTCCACCCTATCCAGCCCCCAGCACGGCAAAGAGCCCCGTCCATGCACTGGACGGGGCTCCTGCCGTGGCGACCTTCGGGTCAGCGCCTGGAAGCGCTCAGGTGATCAGTGGTGGCCGTGGCCGCTCGTGATCTCCTTGTACTCCTCGGCGGTGGGCTTCGGGATCTGGCTCTCCTCGCCGTACATGCCCTTGGAGAGCTTCGCCCGCAGCTTCTGCGAGCCCGTCACCTTGCGCTCGACGCCGTTCTCGTCGACCGTCGGGCCGATCTCGAGCGGCGCGTACTGCTCGTGCGCGGTGAGGGTGTGCAGCTGCTCCTTGTTGAGCGGCTCGTGCACCTCGATGAACTCACCGTGCGGCAGGCGCTTGATGATGCCGGACTCGCGTCCGTGCAGCACCTTGTCCTTGTCGCGCCGCTGCAGGCCCAGGCAGATCCGCTTGGTGACGATGAAGGCGATGACCGGTCCGACGAAGAAGAAGATCCGGACGAACCAGGTGATCGCGTTCAGCGACAGGTGGAAGTGCGTGGCCCACAGGTCGTTGCCACCACCGACCAGCATGATCATGTAGGCGGTGATCCAGGCGACACCGAAGCCCGTGCGGGTCGGGGCGTTGCGCGGGCGGTCCAGGATGTGGTGCTCGCGCTTGTCCCCGGTGATCCAGGACTCGATGAACGGGTAGACCGCGAGCGCGACCAGGACCAGCGGGAAGATCGCCAGCGGGATCATCACGCCCAGGACCAGCGTGTGGCCCCAGATGTTGATCTCCCAGCCGGGCATCACTCGGATCAGACCCTCGGCGAAGCCCATGTACCAGTCGGGCTGGGCGCCGGTGGACACCTGGTCCGGCCGGTAGGGGCCAAGAGCCCAGATCGGGTTGATCGAGGCGATCGCCGCGATGGCCGCGATGATGCCGAAGACCAGGAAGAAGAAGCCTCCGGCCTTGGCCATGTAGACCGGGAGCAGCGGCATGCCGACGACGTTCTTGTTCGTCTTGCCGGGGCCCGCGAACTGCGTGTGCTTGTGGTAGAAGACCAGGATCAGGTGCGCCACCACGAGGCCGAGCATGATGCCCGGCAGCAGCAGGATGTGGACCGAGTAGAACCGGGCCACGAAGTCGCCGCCGGGGAACTCTCCGCCGAACAGGAACATCGACAGATACGTGCCGACGATCGGCACCGACAGGATCGCGCCCTGCATGAAGCGCACACCGGTACCGGAGAGCAGGTCGTCCGGGAGCGAGTAACCGGTGAAGCCGGTGAACATGCCGAGGACGAACAGCAGGAAGCCGAACAGCCAGTTGACCTCACGCGGCTTGCGGAACGCACCCGTGAAGAACACGCGCATCATGTGCACGAACATGCCGGCGAGGAAGATCAGCGCCGCCCAGTGGTGGATCTGCCGGATCAGCAGACCACCGCGCACATCGAAGGAGATGTGCATGGTCGAGTTGAACGCCTCGGACATCAGCTGGCCCTGCAGGGGCACGTAGCTGCCGTGGTACTCCACCTCGTTCATCGACGGGTGGAAGAACAGCGTCAGATACACACCCGTGAGGATGATGATGATGAAGCTGTAGAGGCAGATCTCACCGAGCATGAAGGACCAGTGGTCCGGGAAGATCTTGCGCATGTTGGCCTTGGCCAGGGAGTAGATCCCGAGGCGGCCGTCGGCCCAGTCCGCGACCCGCTCACCGGCGGGTGCTTTCTTGCGCGAGTCGGCCGCCGGGGCGGCCGTCGCCGTGGTGTTCTCGGTGCTCATCCGCGCTCCCAGAAGGCAGGGCCGACGGGCTCTTCGAAGTCGCCGTGCGCCTCGAGGTAGCCCTCCTCGTTCACGCCGATCTTCAGCTGCGGCAGGGCGTGACCGGCGGGGCCGAAGATGACTCGGGCGCCGTCGGAGAGGTCGAAGGTGGACTGGTGGCACGGGCAGAGGACGTGGTGCGTCTGCTGCTCGTACAGGGAGATCGGGCAGCCCACGTGGGTGCAGATCTTGGAGTACGCGACGACGCCCTCGTGCGACCACTCCAGCTCGCGCTTGTCCTTGATGTTGTCCGGCTGGATCCGGACGATCATCAGGGCCGCCTTGGCGATCTGGGTCTGGAAGTCGTGGTCGTGCTCCTCCAGGCCCTCGGGCTTGGCGAAGGTGAGCGAGCCGACCTGGACGTCCGAGGGGCGCAGCGGCTCGTTCGTGTTCATGTTCACGAGCAGCTTGCCCTTGGACCACAGGGTGTGCCGCAGCTTGTCCTCCGGCAGCGGACCGAGGTCACGCAGCAGGACGACACCCGAGAGCGGGACCATGGCGAGCGCGCCGAACATGGTGTTGCGGATCAGCTTGCGCCGACCGAGCTGGGACTCCTTCGCGCCCTCCGCGAAGTCGGCCATGACCTTGGCCTTGACCTCGGGCTCGGCCTCGATGGGGTGCCGGTCGTCGGCGACCTCCACGTCGGACATCAGGGTGCGGGCCCAGTGGACCGCGCCCGCGCCGATGCAGAAGAGCGCCACACCGAGGGTCATGCCCAGGGCGAAGTTGAGCGCGCTGATGTGGCCGATGGGCCAGATGAACACGCTCTTGTCGACCGGGAAGGCCACGAACGAGGCGATGAAGCCGACCGTGGCCAGCATCGAGATGGTGAACAGGAGCGCGACCGTGCGCTCGGAGCGCCGGGCGGCCTGCTCGTCGATGTCCTGGACGCGGTGCTCGTGGGGCGGCAGCCCCGGGTCCGCGAACGGGTCGGCGTCGTCGGCCACGGCTACCGCGCCGTGGGCGGCTGATTCCTGCTCGCTGGGCAGGTTCTCTTCTGGATTCTCTTGGCTACTCATGACTTCTTGGCCTTTGCGGTCCGGGCGGCGACCCACACGGCGACCGCGATCAGTGCGCCGAGGCCGAAGATCCAGGCGAACAGGCCTTCACTGACCGGTCCGAGACCGCCCAGCTTGAGACCGCCGGGGCTCTCGGTCTTCTCACCGTTGACCGCGTCGAGGTACGCGATGATGTCCTTCTTGTTCTTCTCCGGCATCGTCGTGTCGGGGAAGGACGGCATGTTCTGCGGGCCCGTCTGCATGGCCTCGTAGATGTGCTTGGGGCTGACGCCCTCCAGGCTCGGGGCGTACTTGCCGTGCGTCAACGCGCCGCCTTCACCAGTGAAGTTGTGGCACTGGGCGCAGTTGGTACGGAACAGTTCGCCGCCCTTGGCGATGTCGGCGCCCTCAGGGCTGACCTGCTTCTCGGTGGGGATGTTGGGTCCCGCGCCGAGCGAGGCGATGTACGCAGCGAGCTGGTCGATCTGGGCCTGGCTGTAGATGACCTTCTTCTTGGGCGCCTGGGCGCCCTGCTGCTGGAGCGGCATCCGGCCGGTGCCGACCTGGAAGTCGACAGCGGCGGCGCCCACGCCCACCAGGCTCGGGCCGTCGGAACTGCCCTGACCGCCGGTTCCGTGGCAGCTGGAGCAGCCCACGGCATAGAGCTTCTTGCCCTCGTCGATGGCGAGGGACTGAGCGGTTTCGTCGGCCTGCGCCTTGTCCGCCGGAGCGAACGCGGCGTACAGCCCCCCGGTGGCCGCCAGCGCAAGGAGTAGGACGACGACCGCCGCCAGCGGATGGCGTCGTCGTGCGGAGAGCTTTTTCACGGATTACCCCGGTGTCAGGATCTTCTGCGTCGATGCTTCTGGAATGTGTCGGTATGTCGGGTGCGTCAGCGCGGCCGAGGGCCGCCGCGGTCCCCGCTACCGTCTACTTGATCATGTAGATCGTGGCGAAGAGGCCGATCCAGACGACATCGACGAAGTGCCAGTAGTAGGACACGACGATGGCGGCGGTCGCCTGCTCGTGGGTGAACCTCCTGGCCGCGTAGGTGCGGCCGAGGACCAGCAGGAAGGCGATCAGGCCGCCTGTCACATGCAGTCCGTGGAAGCCGGTGGTCAGGTAGAACACCGAGCCGTACGGGTCGGACGAGAGCGAGAGGCCCTCGTGCTTGACCAGCTCCGTGTACTCGAAGACCTGACCGCCGATGAAGATCGCACCCATGATGAAGGTGACGATGAACCACATCCGGAGCTTCTTCACATCACCGCGCTCGGCGGCGAAAACGCCGAGCTGGCAGGTGAGGGAGGAGAGCACCAGGATCGTGGTGTTCGTCGCCGAGAACGGGAAGTTCAGGCTCGACGCCATTTCCTTCCAGTGATCGGGACCCGTAACCGATCGCAGGGTGAAGTACATCGCGAAGAGGGCCGCGAAGAACATCAGCTCGGAACTCAGCCAGATGATGGTTCCGACGCTGGTGAGGTTCGGTCGATTGACCGGCGGGTGCGCGTGCCCGGTATCTACTGTCGTTGCTGTCGCCACGACCGACATTATGTCGGTCGCTTATCCCGCCCTCACCCCGGGGGGTGCCGTTCGGAGTGTCTGTGGGGTGTGTCCTGCCCGGATGGCCCATCGGAGCGGCGTCCGAAGCGCTGTTGACGGGGTGTCGGGAGGAGTAGCATCCGCGCGAGATGCCCTCGACCAAGCGGAGGAACCATGCAGCCGACCGCCACGGTGCTGGTCTACAGCGACAACGCGAACACCCGTGAGCAGGTCCGCCTGGCCACCGGCCGTCGGCCGGCCAGCGATGTCCCAGAAGTCCGCTTCATCGAGTGCGCGACGCTGCCCGCGGTCCTCGCCGAGCTCGAACGGGGCGGGATCGACGTGTGCGTCCTGGACGGCGAGGCCGTTCCCGCGGGCGGCATGGGCGTGTGCAGGCAGATCAAGGACGAGATCTTCCAGGCCCCGCCGGTGCTGCTGCTCATCGGGCGCCCACAGGACGCCTGGCTGGCCACCTGGAGCCGCGCGGAGGCAGCGGTGACCCTTCCGGTCGACCCGGTGGAGTTCGCGGCCTCACTGGCCGCCCTGCTGCGTGACAGGACGGCCCTGAGCGCCTGACGGGGCCCTGCCGGACCGGCGGGACTCAGACCGACTGAGGGCGCAGTCTCGCCACGTCCGCGGGCTTGGAGCCCTCCTTGGCGCCGCCGAGGAGGGCACTGCCCTCGACCCACTTCTTCCAGCTCACGTTCCAGTCGCCGAATCCGTTCCCGAACGGGTCCATGTCGGCGCCGTAACTGTTGACGACCTTCACGATGTCACCCTGACGGACGGTCTCGTAGAACCACGCGGCGTTGCCGGTGCTCATGCCGGTGCAGCCGTGGCTGGTGTTCGCGTAGCCCTGGGAGCCCACCGACCAGGGGGCGGCGTGCACGTACTCGCCGCTGTCGGTGACCCTCGTCGCGTAGTAGACCATCTTGTCGTAGAAGTCCGAGGCGCCGATGCTGGCGCTGGTCATGCGGACCGCGTACTCCTTGCCCAGGACCACCTTGATGCCGTTGCGGGTGGCGTAGCCGGGCTTGCCGGTGGTGACCGGGATGGAGTTGATCTCCTCGCCGTTGCGGTAGACGGTCATCCAGTGCGAGCCCGCGTCCGTCACGGCCACGATCTTGTCACCGGTGGTGAACCGCAGGGGCTTGGTCCCGGCGCCCCAGAGCTTGTCGGTGACCTTGATGCCCTCGAGGTTGCTGTGGACGTCCACGGTGGCGTCGGTGGGCCAGTAGTCCTTGGGGCGGTAGTGCAGCGTCTGGCTGTCCACCCAGGTCCAGGCGCCGTCCGTGGCGGGCTGCGAGCGGACCTTCAGGGCGCGTTCGACGACGGCCCTGGCCTCCTTGCCCTTGACCTTGGCGCTGAGCTTGGCCGTGACCGGCTGGCCGACGCCGTACTTGCCCGCCTCGGGGCCGAAGGTGACCTTCAGCTGCTTCTTCTTGGCTGCCTTGTCCGTGGCGAAGTTCAGGACCTTGCGGCCCGGTGAGCCCTCGTCGTCCTCGGTGCTGACCCGCACCGTGTAGTCCGCGCCCGCGGCGAGGGGCGCCGTGCTGTGCCACCGGGAGCCGTCGGCGGTCAGCTCGCCCGCCACGTACCGGCCCATGGCGTCGGTGGCCGTCACGTCGGTGATGCGGCCCTCGTCGCCCTCGGCGGTGATTTCGAGCGGCTTGTCGGGGTCCGCCTTCTGGCTGCCCGCGGGGCCGTTGAACGCGATCTGGCTCGCCGCGTCGTACGGCTTGGCCGAGAGCGGATGGCCGTCGCTGCCGCAGGCCGTGGCCCCCGCACCGAGGGCGACCACCAGCATCGTGCAGCTCAGTACCGTGCGGATTCGCGGTGAGTGTCTCATGAGCACACGCTATGAAGATTCGTCAGGACCGGCGCGCCGAGTGACCCGTACGAGGTCCCCCGAAAGGCCGAGCGGGCGAACGGCCGAGGGGCCCGGACGCTCCTGACGGAGTGTCCGGGCCCCTCGGGACCGCTGGTGCGGGAGAGCTACTGGTTCTGGTTCTCGCCGCGGTAGTACTCGAAGACCCAGCCCCACAGTCCGATGAGGAGCAGCGGAGCGGAGAAGTACATCAGCCACCAGCCGAAGACGACGCCCATGAAGGCGAGCGCGCCACCGATGGCCAGGGAGAGCGGCTGCCAGCTGTGCGGGCTGAAGAAGCCCACCTCGCCGGCCTCGTCCGCGACGTCGGCCTCGGTGTTGTCCTGTGCGGAGGCGTCGACACGCCGGGCCGTGAAGGCCAGGTAGTAGCCGATCATGATGCACAGGCCGAAGGCCAGGAAGAGCGCGGTGGTACCGGCGGGCTCCTTCGACCACCAGCCATAGACGATCGCCATGGCCAGTACGAAGACGCTCAGCCAGATGAACATCTTGCCCTGGATCTTCACTTGCCGGCCTCCTTGTTGCCAGCGAGCGCCTTCTCGCCGTGACCGGCGTTCTCGAGCTGGTCGAGTGCGGCGATCTCCGGGTGGTGCAGGTCGAACGCCGGGGATTCGCTACGGATGCGCGGCAGCGTGAGGAAGTTGTGCCGCGGCGGCGGGCAGGACGTCGCCCACTCCAGCGAGCGGCCGTAGCCCCACGGGTCGTCGACCTCGATCTTCTTGCCGTACTTGGCCGTCTTCCAGATGTTGTAGAAGAACGGCAGGATCGACAGGCCGAGCAGGAACGAGGCGATCGTCGAGATCGTGTTCAGCGCGGTGAAGCCGTCCGCGTCCAGGTAGTCCGCGTACCGGCGCGGCATGCCCTCGGCGCCCAGCCAGTGCTGGACGAGGAACGTGCCGTGGAAGCCGATGAACAGCGTCCAGAACGTGATCTTGCCGAGCCGCTCGTCCAGCATCTTGCCGGTGAACTTGGGCCACCAGAAGTGGAATCCGGCGAACATCGCGAACACCACGGTGCCGAAGACGACGTAGTGGAAGTGCGCGACGACGAAGTACGAGTCCGACACGTGGAAGTCCATCGGCGGCGAGGCCAGGATGACACCCGTCAGACCACCGAAGGTGAAGGTGATCAGGAAGCCGATCGCCCAGAGCATCGGGGTCTCGAAGGACAAGGACCCCTTCCACATCGTTCCGATCCAGTTGAAGAACTTCACGCCTGTTGGCACGGCGATCAGGAACGTCATGAAGGAGAAGAACGGTAGGAGTACGCCGCCTGTGACGTACATGTGGTGCGCCCACACCGTCACCGAAAGACCGGCGATGGCGATGGTCGCGCCGATGAGACCCATGTAGCCGAACATCGGCTTGCGGGAGAAGACCGGGATGACTTCGGAAATGATTCCGAAGAATGGTAGGGCGATGATGTACACCTCTGGATGGCCGAAGAACCAGAAGAGGTGTTGCCACAACAAGGCCCCGCCATTGGCCGCGTCGAAGATATGCGCACCGAATTTACGGTCCGCCTCAAGGGCGAACAGCGCGGCGGCCAGGACCGGGAAGGCGAGCAGCACGAGCACCGCGGTAAGGAGCACGTTCCACACGAAGATCGGCATGCGGAACATCGTCATGCCGGGGGCGCGCATGCAGATGATGGTGGTGATGAAGTTGACCGAGCCGAGGATCGTGCCGAAGCCGGAGAAGGCCAGACCCATGATCCACATGTCGGCGCCGATGCCGGGCGACCGGACCGCGTCCGAGAGCGGCGAGTAGGCGAACCAACCGAAGTCCGCGGCGCCGTTCGGGGTCAGGAAGCCGCCGACGGCGATCAGCGAGCCGAACAGGTACAGCCAGTAGGCGAACATGTTCAGACGCGGGAACGCGACGTCGGGCGCGCCGATCTGGAGCGGCATGATCCAGTTCGCGAAGCCCGCGAACAGCGGCGTCGCGAACATCAGCAGCATGATCGTGCCGTGCATCGTGAACGCCTGGTTGAACTGCTCGTTCGACATGATCTGCGTACCCGGGCGGGCCAGCTCGGCGCGCATGAACAGCGCCATGACGCCGCCGATGCAGAAGAACGCGAACGACGTGACCAGATAGAGCGTGCCGATCGTCTTGTGGTCAGTGGTGGTCAGCCACTTGATGACGACGTTTCCCGGCTGCTTGCGCCTGACCGGCAGCTCGTCCTCGTACGAGTCGGCTGCTGCCGCGGCACCCTGGGGTTCGTTGAGGATGCTCACAGGTTGTTCGTCTCCCGGTTCTTCTCGTGGCCCGTCTGCTCGATGCCGGCCGGGATGTAACCGGTCTGGTTCTTCTTCGCGAGGTCCTCGAGGTGCTTCTGGTAGCGCTCGGGAGAGACGACCTTGACGTTGAAGAGCATCCGGGAGTGGTCGACGCCGCAGAGCTCGGCGCACTTGCCCATGAAGGTGCCCTCCTTGTTCGGAGTGACCTCGAAGGCATTGGTGTGACCCGGGATGACGTCCTGCTTCATGAGGAACGGAACCACCCAGAAGGAGTGGATGACGTCACGCGAAGTCAGTACGAAGCGGACCTTCTCGCCCTTGGGGAGCCAGAGGGTCGGGCCGGGGTTGCCGTTCTGCGGGTTCCGCTCGCCGGGCGTACCGACCTGGTAGACGCCGCCGGCGTTGGCCGGGAAGTCCTTGCGGAACCGGTCCGGAATGGCGTCCAGTTCCTTGGCGGTCCTGGCGTTGTCCTTGTTGGAGCCCTTCACGTTCTCGATGTAGTTGAAGCCCCAGCTCCACTGGAAGCCGACCACGTTGATGGTGTGGGCGGGCTTGTCGTCGAGCTTGAGGAGCTTGGACTCATCGCGTGCCGTGAAGTAGAAGAGCACCGAGACGATGATGAGCGGGACCACCGTGTACAGCGCCTCGATGGGCATGTTGTAACGCGTCTGCGGAGGGACCTCCACCTTGGTGCGGCTGCGCCGGTGGAAGATGATGCTCCACACGATCAGGCCCCAGACCAGCACGCCCGTGGCGAGCGCAGCCGCCCACGAGCCCTGCCAGAGGGAGAGGATCCGCGGAGCCTCCTCCGTGACCGGGGTCGGCATACCAAGGCGGGGAAAGTCCTTGTATGTGCAACCGGTGGCGGTTACCAGGACCAGGCCCGCAGTCAATGCCTGCAGCAGCTTCCGCCGCATCGGGCGCCGCGGCGAGCGGTCGGAGCCGTTGGGACTCACGTAGCGCCTTCCCGAGAGTCTCGCCCGCGCTGTTGGCTGCGGCCTTCTCGGTGGTCGGTCGCCGCCCTGCGTCGGGCAGGGGTTTGGATGTTTATGCGGACCAAACCCTACTGGACGCTATTTGGGGTCGCGCGGGGAGGGTGCCTAACGCGCCGCGGGTCACTCTGAAGAGGTGGGATGCCCCTCCGTCGGCCGGTATCTGACGGAGGGTTGGGGCGCCTTTTGGCTCGGGTCCACCGGGGGTGCGGCGGTCGCGGGTCCGCTGTGGCCGGTCGCGCAGTTCCCCGCGCCCCTACGGGGCACGCCCCCTGCGGAGCGGATTCCTCGGGCCACGTCTTAGCGTTGCCGTGTGTCCTACTTCGACGTTGCCTCCGCTGCTCCTCTTCATCCCGTTGCCCGGCAGGCGCTGATGGCCTCCCTCGACGAGGGGTGGGCCGATCCGGCGCGGCTGTACCGGGAGGGGCGGCGGGCCCGGATGCTGCTCGACGCGGCGCGGGAGGCGGCCGCCGAGGCGGTGGGGTGCCGGGCGGACGAGCTGGTGTTCACGCCTTCGGGGACGCGGGCGCTGTACGACGGCATCGCGGGCGCCCTCGCCGGGCGGCGGCGGGTGGGGCGGCATCTGGCGGTGTCCGCCGTCGAACATTCGGCCGTACTCCATTCGGCCGCGGCGCACGAGCAGGCGGGCGGCGCGGTGACCGAGGTCGGTGTGGACCGGGCGGGCGCGGTCGCGGCGGCGGCGTTCGCGGACGCGCTGCGCGAGGACACGGCGCTCGCGTGTCTGCAGTCCGCCAACCACGAGGTCGGCACCGAGCAGCCGGTGGCCGAGGTCGCCGACGTCTGCCGGGCCGCCGGGGTGCCGCTGCTCGTGGACGCGGCGCAGTCGCTGCCGTGGGGCGCGGTGGACGGCGACTGGTCGCTGCTCGCCGCCAGTGCGCACAAGTGGGGCGGGCCCGCCGGGGTCGGGCTGCTCGTGGTGCGCAAGGGGGTGCGGTTCGCGCCGCGGGGGCCGGTGGACGAGCGGGAGTCGGGGCGCTCCCCCGGCTTCGAGAACATTCCGGCGATCGTGGCGGCCGCGGCGGCGCTGCGGGCGGTGCGGGCCGAGGCGGTGGCGGAGGCGGCGCGGCTGCGGGAGCTGACGGAGCGGATCCGGGCGCGGGTGCCTGCGCTGGTGCCGGACGTGGAGGTCGTCGGCGATCCGGTGCGCCGCCTTCCGCACCTCGTCACCTTCTCCTGTCTCTATGTCGACGGGGAGACGCTGCTGCACGAGCTGGACCGGGCGGGCTTCTCGGTGTCGTCCGGCTCGTCCTGTACGAGCAGCACGCTGACGCCGAGCCATGTGCTCAAGGCGATGGGGGTGGTCAGCGAGGGCAACGTACGGGTGTCGCTGCCGCCCGGCACCGAGGCCGCCGAGGTCGAGCGCTTCCTGGAGGTGCTGCCCGGCGCCGTGGCCGGGGTGCGCGAGAAGCTGGGCGCGCCGGTCGGGGAGACCGCCGCGGGCACCCTGGACGAGCTGACCGTCGACGCCCTGGGCGAGCGCTGCCCGCTGCCCGTGATCGAGCTGGCGAAGGCGCTGCCCCGGGTCCGGGTCGGCGGCACGGTCACCGTCCTTTCGGACGACGAGGTCGCGGCCGTGGACATCCCGGCGTGGTGCTGGACGCGGCGGCAGGAGTACGTGGGGGCGCGGGAGCTGCCCGACGGGGCGGCCGGGGTGGCGTACGAGGTGCGGCGGCTGGTGTAGCCGGGCGGCGGCCCGCGAGGGGGCCGCGGTGCGGCCGGGTGCGGGGCCGGTCGGCGCCCGCACCCGGCGGCACGGTTACGGCAGGTGGACCTTGACCTCGGCCGCGGCCTCGTCGCCGTACTGCTTGGTGAAGCGCTCCATGAACTGGACGCGGTGCAGCTCGTACTCCTGGGTGCCGGTGGTCTCGATCACCAGGGTGGCGAGCATGCAGCCGACCTGGGCGGCGCGCTCGTGCGAGACGCCCCAGGCGAGGCCGGAGAGGAATCCGGCGCGGAAGGCGTCGCCGACACCCGTCGGGTCGGCCTTGGCCTTCTCCTCGGGCACGCCGACCTCGATCGGGTCCTCGCCGGCGGCCTCGATGCGCACGCCGTTCGCGCCGAGGGTGGTGACGCGGTGGCCGACCTTGGCGAGGATCTCGGCGTCGGTCCAGCCGGTCTTGGACTCGATGAGCCCCTTCTCGTACTCGTTGGAGAAGAGGTACGTCGCGCCCTCCAGGAGGGTGCGGATGTCGTCGCCGCTCATGCGGGCGATCTGCTGGGAGAAGTCCGCGGCGAACGGGATCTCGCGGGTGCGGCACTCCTCCGTGTGGCGGAGCATCGCCTCCGGGTCGTCGGCGCCGATCAGGACCAGGTCGAGGCCGCCGACGCGGTCGGCGACCGTCTTCAGCTCGATGAGGCGGGCCTCGCTCATCGCGCCGGTGTAGAAGGAGCCGATCTGGTTGTGGTCGGCGTCCGTGGTGCACACGAAGCGGGCGGTGTGCAGGGTCTCGGAGATACGGACCGAGGCGGTGTCCACCCCGTGCCGGTCGAGCCAGGCGCGGTACTCGTCGAAGTCGGCGCCGGCGGCGCCGACGATGACGGGGCCGGTGCCGAGCTGGCCCATGCCGAAGCAGATGTTCGCGGCGACGCCGCCGCGGCGGACGTCTAGGGCATCGACCAGGAAAGAGAGGGAGACCGTGTGCAGCTGGTCGGCGACCAGCTGGTCGGCGAAGCGGCCGGGGAAGGTCATGAGGTGGTCGGTGGCGATGGAGCCGGTGACTGCGATTCGCACGGCGAGAAGCTCCTGCGGCGAGGCGAGGGGTTGACGGTTAACGCTATCCGGTCGACCACCCATCATTGAACTGGCCAAAAATACCCAATAGTAGGTCTTTCTTCTTCGCCGTAGCGGTGCATACGGTTCCGGTATGGCCGTCATCCCGAAGCACAGCGTCCCGCAGCACTCCGCCGAAGCCGTGGAGGTGACGCGCGCCGAGACCCTGGAGACGCTGCGCGGCGACTGCGCCCGCATGGCCCCGCACTGGGTGGTGCCCGCCGTGGCGGCCGCGCCCGTGCCGCCGTCGCTGATCCACGGGGTCACGGTCCCGGCCGCGTCCGCCCGCGTCATCGACCGCATGTCGGAGTACGGCAACTGAGACCGGGGCAAGGGCCCCGACACGCCCGCGCCGCCCGGCGCGCGCTGAGGGAACCGTGCGCTCCCCCGCCGCGTCCCACCGCTGTCCCCTTCAGAGGGGATGCGATGTACGCCGAGACCTCATGGGTGGGGTTTCTGCGACCAGGGACGGCTGGGCGTTCTAAGGAGCGATGCGGTGAGCAGCGAGCAGACGCAGGACGGACAACGGCGGCGGTCACCGCTGATGGTCGCCTCGGTCGCGGCCGCGGTGCTGCTCGCGGGCGGCGGCGGGGCGTATCTGGCGACGGTGTCGTCCGGCTCCGACGGGGGCCGCGACTCGGCGACGGGTGACGGCGGCGCGCCGCCGCCGCTCACCCTCGACGCCTACACGGGCGACCGCGACGGCCGGAGCAGCCAGGGCCCCGACGGCAGCACCGAAGGGATCGCGCCGGGCGAGCCCGACCCGAGCGGCGCTACGTACAAGGCCGTGGGCGAACTGCCCGACGGGCCGGACTCGGCGGCCGTGCACCAGGTGCGCGGGGACGTCCCCCGGGACCGGGTGGAGCGGCTCGCGAAGGCCCTCGGCATCTCCGGCACCCCGGTCACCCGTGACAGCGCCTGGTGGATCGGCCCGTCGAACGACGGCGCGGGCCCCTCGCTGCGGGTGAGCAAGGCGGCGCCGGGCACCTGGACGTACACGCGGCACGCGACCCCCGGCGGCGACAACTGCCTGAAGGGCAAGCGGTGTCCGGGCACGGGGACGGGCCCCGATGGGGGTACGAGCACCGGTGCCGCCGACCACCGTCCGGCCGACGACTCCGGCGGCGCCGTCAGCGAGGCCGCCGCGAAGAAGGCGGCCGCCCCCGTCCTGAAGGCCGTCGGCCTGGACGACGCGAAGCTCGACGCGCGCCAGCTCATGGGGGCGGTACGGGTGGTGAACGCCGACCCCGAGGTGGGCGGCCTGCCGACGTACGGCTGGTCGACGGGTGTCCAGGTCGGGGCCGACGGCCAAGTGGTCGGCGGCAGCGGTCACTTGACCGAGCCGGAGAAGGGTGCGACGTACCCCGTCGTGGGTGCGGACAAGGCGCTCGACCTGCTGAACAAGTCCGGCAGGGGCGACGGGCGCGGGGGCATCGGCGGCTGCGCGCGTCCGGTGCCGCACGCGGACGGCGGCGACACGCGGCAGGGGCGGGGCACGGACGGCGGCGACGCGCCGCAGGGCCAGGGCGCCGACGGTGTGGCGCCGGGCGAGCCCGCCCCCGGCAAGGACGCTCCGTGCCCGCCCTCCCCCAAGCCGCCGACGCCGCAGCCGATCGCGGTCGAGGACGCCGAGTTCGGACTCGCGGCGCAGTTCGTGGACGGGCGCACCGCGCTCGTGCCGTCGTGGCTGTTCGAGGTGAAGCCCGCGGGCGCGCCGGACGCCTACACGGTGACGCACCCCGCGGTGGACCCGAAGTATCTGCGGGCGCCGGGTGAGTCCGGCACCGTCGGCCCCTCGCAGGGGCCGACCGTCCGGCCCGGCGACCCGGACACCCGCACCGAGGACGTGAAGGTCGACAGCTACAGCGCGGCGGGCCGGACCCTGACCCTGCACTTCACGGCCGGGGTGTGCAGCACGTTCGCGGCCTCGGCGCAGGAGCGCGGCGGGCAGGTCGAGGTGAAGGTGACGTCGACCACGAAGAAGGGCACGGTGTGCGTCGCCATGGCGCAGGCCTACGTCCTGTCGGTGAAGCTGGACGCGCCGCTCGGCGACCGGAAGGTCGTGGTGGAGGGCGGCAAGGCGGTGCCGCGCGACGACGGCACGCACCAGGGCACTCCGGCACCCCGGAAGTAGCGCCCGCGCCGGGCACGACGAAGGCGGCGGCTCCCCCTCAAGGGGAACCGCCGCCTTCGTACCGCTCTGCCTGGCCGCCGCCCGCGCGGGGCGGGCGCGGACCGGCTTAGCTGAACGAGTCGCCGCAGGCGCAGGAGCCGGTGGCGTTCGGGTTGTCGATCGTGAAGCCCTGCTTCTCGATGGTGTCGACGAAGTCGATGGAGGCGCCGCCCAGGTACGGAGCGCTCATGCGGTCGGTGACGACCTTCACGCTGCCGAACTCCTTGACGACGTCGCCGTCGAGCGAGCGCTCGTCGAAGAAGAGCTGGTACCGCAGGCCCGAGCAGCCACCGGGCTGAACGGCCACGCGCAGCGCCAGGTCGTCCCGGCCTTCCTGGTCAAGGAGGGCCTTGACCTTCTCCGCGGCGGCGTCGGACAGGAGGATGCCGTCGCTCACGGTGGTGGTCTCGTCCGATACGGACATCTGCTTCTCTCCCGGGTTGTACGGAGACTGCTTGCCGACGGTTGCAACCGGCGGAGCCGCGTGTTCATTCCCATGCTCGCACACGGGCGCCCACGGGGGATGCGTCACATCGACACTATGGCCATCGTCAAACTGACGTGAAGCAGTTATGATAGATAGCGTCAAATCGACGAAAAGGATCCGTGGTGCCGACCTCCGGCCCACTTCGGACGCGGCCCAGGCCGTGTCCATCACAGAAGAAAGGGTGTGTGTCGTGACCACCGCCCAGCCCACCGTGGACCGCTCCGAGCTCGACGTACAGCCGACCCCGCTCGCCCTGCTGCTGCTCGGCCGCGAGGCCGACCCCCGCAGCGAGCGCGGCGTGGAGTGCCCCGGCGACCTGCCCTCGCCCTCGGACCCCGGCCTGGTGGAGCGCGCCCGCGCCGCCAAGGAGCGGCTCGGCGACAAGGTCTTCGTGCTCGGCCACCACTACCAGCGCGACGAGGTCATCCAGTTCGCCGACGTCACCGGCGACTCCTTCAAGCTGGCCCGGGACGCGGCCGCCCGCCCGGAGGCCGAGTACATCGTCTTCTGCGGTGTGCACTTCATGGCCGAGTCCGCGGACATCCTGACCGGCGACGAGCAGAAGGTGGTGCTCCCGGACCTGGCCGCGGGCTGCTCGATGGCCGACATGGCGACGGCCGAGCAGGTCGCCGAGTGCTGGGACGTGCTGAGCGAGGCCGGCATCGCCGAGCAGGTGATCCCCGTCTCGTACATGAACTCCTCCGCGGACATCAAGGCGTTCACGGGCAAGCACGGCGGCACGATCTGTACGTCGTCGAACGCGAAGCGGGCCCTGGAGTGGGCCTTCGAGCAGGTCGACGCCACGACGGGCAAGGTCCTCTTCCTGCCCGACCAGCACCTCGGCCGCAACACCGCCGTGCGCGACATGGGCATGTCCCTGGAGGACTGCGTCGTCTACAACCCGCACAAGCCGAACGGCGGCCTCACCGCCGAGCAGCTGCGGAACGCGAAGATGATCCTGTGGCGCGGGCACTGCTCGGTGCACGGGCGCTTCTCGCTGGAGTCGGTCGAGGACGTGCGGGCCCGCATCCCCGGTGTGAACGTGCTCGTCCACCCGGAGTGCAAGCACGAGGTCGTGGCCGCGGCGGACTACGTCGGCTCGACCGAGCACATCATCAAGACCCTGGAGGCGGCCCCGGCCGGCTCGAAGTGGGCGATAGGCACCGAGCTGAACCTCGTACGGCGGCTCGCGAACCGGTTCGCCGCCGAGGACAAGGAGATCGTCTTCCTCGACAAGACGGTCTGCTTCTGCTCGACCATGAACCGCATCGACCTGCCGCACCTGGTGTGGACCCTGGAGTCCCTCGCCGACGGCAAGCTCGTCAACCGCATCGAGGTCGACCGCGAGACCGAGCAGTTCGCAAAGCTCGCCCTGGAGCGGATGCTGGCGCTGCCGTAGCCGTCCCCGCTCCCTCCCGGTAAGGGGCGTCCGCCATTGCGGACGCCCCTTACCGCGTCCTACGCTGCTCCAGCACCCGGGCGTTCTCGACCAGGGCCCCTCGCCCTGCTCCGCCTCGAGGTTGCCCCAAGCCGCGCCCTCTCGGCTCTCTCGGCCTTCTCGGCCCTCTCAGCCCCTTCATGCTCTCGGTCCTCTCCGTCCTTGAAGGGTCTCCTCGTCATGCCTTCGCTCACCGCGGCGCTCGTGCTGCTGTCCTTCGTCGGTCCGCTGTCGACCGACATGTATCTGCCCGCCTTCCCGCGCATGGCCGAGGAGTTCGGCACGGACGCGCCCGGGGTGCAGCTCACGCTCACCGCGTTCCTGGTCGGGATGGCGGTCGGGCATCTGGTGTTCGGGGCGCTCTCCGACCGGTACGGGCGGCGCCGGCCGCTGCTCGTGGGGGCCTTCGTGTGCGCCGTGGGCACCGCCCTGTGCGCGGTCGCGCCGTCCCTGGAGAGTCTGGTGGCGCTGCGGTTCGTGACCGGGTTCGGCGGGGCCGCGGGGGTCGTGATCAGCCGGGCCGTGGTGACCGACGTGGTCCAAGGGGCCGCGGCGGCACGGATGTTCGGGATCCTGATGACGCTCGCCGGGACGGCGCCGGTCCTCGCGCCGCTCGCGGGCGGCGCCGTGATCGGGGTCGGCGGCTGGCGCGGCGTGTTCTGCGTGCTTGCCGGAGTCGCCCTGGTGGTGGCCCTCGGCGTGCTGGTGGCGGTGCCGGAGAGCCTGCCGAAGGAGCGGCGGCGGGCGGGCGGCGCGGGGCGGCTCGCCGCCGCCGTGCGCGAGGTCGTGGGCGACCGGGCGTACGTCGGGTACACCCTGGCCTTCACCTTCGGCTTCGGGGTGCTCTTCTGCTACATCGCCGGGTCGCCGTTCCTGCTCCAGAACGTCCTCGGGATGGGCGTCGGCGTCTCGTCCCTTGCGTTCTCCGGCGGGGCCGTGGTCGTCACGGCGTCCAGCGCGGTGGGGGCCCGCCTCGTCGGGCGGGTCGCCCCCGAAGCGCTGCTGCGCACCGGGCTGCTCGCCATGTTCGCCGGTACGGGCACGCTGCTCGCCGTGACCGTGGCCGGGCTGCTCGGCGTGGTGGTCTGTCTGGCGCTGATGACGGTGGTGTGCGGTGGGCTCGGCCTCGTGGTCGCGAACGCGGCGGCGCTGGCGATCGCCCGGGTGCCGGGGGCGTCCGGCACCGGCTCCGCGCTCCTCGGCACGGCCCAGAGCGCGCTGGGCGCGGTGGTGGCGCCGCTGGTCGGCCTCGGCGGCGAGCACACGGCGGTGCCGCTGTTCGTGGGGATGACGGTGTGCGGCGGGCTCGCGGTGGCGGCGCTGCGGCTGGCCCGGGGGGCTGGGATGGTGCGGGCGAGCGAGGGGGCGGAAGCGGGCGGGTGAGGCGCCTGGCCGCGGCACGCGCCCCGAGGCCGTACGGGCCCTGCTCAGTCCCCCGCAGCCGTACAGGCCCTGCTGCCGTACAGGCCCTGCTCAGTCCCCCCGCGGCCGCACCAGACCCGACTCGTAGGCGATGACGACGAGTTGGGCCCGGTCGCGGGCGCCGAGCTTGGCCATCGCGCGGTTCACATGGGTCTTCACCGTGAGCGGGCTGACCTCCAGGCGTTCGGCGATCTCGTCGTTCGAGTGGCCGCCCGCGACCTGCACCAGGACCTCACGCTCCCGTCCGGTGAGCGCGTCCAGGCGCTCGCTGCGGGCGGGCGCGTCCCCGTCGGAGCCCTCGCCCTGCGCGAGGAACCTGGCGATCAGGCCCTTCGTCGCCGTGGGCGAGAGCAGCGCCTCGCCCGCCGCCGCGATCCGGATGGCCCCGAGCAGTTCGTCCGGCTCCGCGCCCTTGCCCAGGAAGCCCGACGCCCCCGCCCGCAGCGACTGCACGACGTACTCGTCGACCTCGAAGGTGGTCAGCATCACCACACGTACGTGGGACATGGCCGGGTCGTCGCTGATCATCCGGGTCGCGGCCAGGCCGTCGGTGCCGGGCATGCGGATGTCCATCAGGACGACGTCGGCCGACTCGGACTTCGCGAGCCGCACCGCCTGCGCGCCGTCGGAGGCCTCGCCGACGACCTCCATGTCGGGCTCGGAGTCGACGAGGACCTTGAACGCGCTGCGCAACAGCGCCTGGTCGTCGGCGAGCAGCACCCGGATCGTCACGCGGTAGTCCCTCCCTTGACCGGGGCCGGACCCCGATCGCCCTGTTTCGCGGTCGTGACGGGCAGGATCGCATGTACCCGGAAACCACCTCCGTAGCGGGGCCCCGCACTGCACCTCCCGCCGAGGGCACTCACGCGCTCGCGCATGCCGAGGAGCCCGTGCCCGCCGCCGCGGTCCGGGTCGTCGGCGGCCTGGGCGTCCTCGCCGGCGCCGTCGTCCACGACGGTGATCTCCAGGTTCGGCCCCACGCGCACGACGCTGACCTCCGCCTTGGCGTGCTCCCCCGCGTGCTTCTGCACATTGGTGAGGGCTTCCTGGATGATGCGGTACGCGGCCAGGTCGACGGCCGCCGGGGGCTTCAGGTCGGCGTCGCCGCGGGCCACCTCCACGGGCAGGCCCGCGTTGCGGAAGGTGTCGACGAGGTCGTCTAGGCGGCCGAGGCCCGGCGCCGGTTCGGTGGGGGCCTCCGGGTCGCCGGTCTGGCGCAACAGGCCGACGGTGGCGCGCAGTTCGCCGAGCGCGGAGCGGCTGGCGTCGCGGACGTGCGCGAGCGCCTCCTTGGCCTGGTCGGGCCGCTTGTCCATGACGTGTGCCGCGACCCCGGCCTGCACATTGACCAGGGCGATGTGGTGGGCGACCACGTCGTGCAGATCGCGGGCGATGCGCAGCCGCTCCTCCGCCACCCGGCGCCGGGCCTCCTCCTCGCGGGTGCGTTCGGCGCGCTCGGCCCGCTCCCTGATGGCGTCGATGAAGGCGCGGCGGCTGCGGACGGCGTCACCGGCGGCCGCGGCCATGCCGGTCCAGGCAAAGATGCCGAGGTTCTCCTGCGCGTACCAGGGCAGGGGGCCCGCCAGCATGGCGACGCCGGTCAGGCCCGTCATGGTGACCAGGCCGATGCGCCAGGTGGTGGGGCGGTTGGTGGTGGCGGCGACCGTGTACAGGGCGATGACGGCGCACATCACGACCGGGGCGCGCGGGCCGCTGGTCACCAGTTCCACGATGGAGAAGCCGCAGCTGGCCGCGAGCACGGTCCAGGGGGCGCGGCGACGGAAGACCAGGGTGGCGGCGCCCGCTCCCATGAGGGTGAGGCTCAGGCTGCCCGGGGCGTGGACGTTCCAGGTGGAGCCGTGCTCTCCATAGGGCTCGGCGAAGG
The DNA here is from genome assembly GCF_055594065.1 of Streptomyces sp. NPDC040610. Lineage (NCBI taxonomy): Bacteria > Bacillati > Actinomycetota > Actinomycetes > Kitasatosporales > Streptomycetaceae > Streptomyces > Streptomyces sp. NPDC040610. The sequence continues at coordinate 282,604 of NZ_JBVIXA010000011.1, forward strand.
AGCCGATGACCATGCAGACGAGGGCGACGGCGGCAAGGATCGCGTCGACGGCCAACGGGTGCGTTCTGGCCCAGCCGCGGCACCGTTCAAAGTTGGTCACGTACTAAACGGTACGGGCCCGCTCAGACGGAGGGAACGGAAAGGGGGTTCCCCGGGCGAGCGTTGACGCGCCTCGTTGACGCGCCCGGTGCCGCCCGGGCCCGGCGTGACGCGCGGCGGCCGCGGACCGGCCGTCGCCCGGCGCTCGACCGGTCCTGGTCCCGGCCCTCCGACCACCCCGGGGCTAGCCCGGGATGAGTCCGTCGTCGGAGAGCATCTCGCGGACCTCGTCCAAGGTCGCGTCGGGCGCCGGGAGGATCAGCTCGGACGGCTCCAGGGCGTCGTCGGGCAGTGGCTCGCCCAGCTCGCGCACCTTGTCCAGGAGCGCGTGCAGCGTCCTGCGGAAGCCGGACTCGTCGCCGCTCTCCATCTCATCGAGCAGCTCGTCGTCCAGCTTGTTCAACTCGGCGAAGTGGCTGTCGGCCAGCTTCACCTGTCCCTCCCCCATGATCCGTACGATCATGACGCCCTCCTCGGACGTGCGCGGTTCGGTCAAGGCCCGAGCGACTACTGCTTGTCGAAGCGCGGGGTGTCCCGCGGCTGCACCTGCTGGCTCTGGCCCTGACCGCCCTCGATGGCCTGCTGCGACGTGCTGGAGCCGCCGGCCAGCTCGGCCTTCATGCGCTGCAGCTCCAGCTCTACATCCGTACCACCGGAGAGCCGGTCCAGCTCGGACTGGATGTCGTCCTTGGCGAGGCCGGAGGAGTCGTCGAGGGCGCCGGAAGCGAGAAGTTCGTCGATCGCGCCGGCCCGCGCCTGGAGCGTCGCGGTCTTGTCCTCGGCGCGCTGGATCGCCATGCCGACGTCGCCCATCTCCTCGGAGATGCCGGAGAAGGCCTCGCCGATCCGGGTCTGGGCCTCGGCGGCGGTGTACGTCGCCTTGATGGTCTCCTTCTTCGTGCGGAAGGCGTCCACCTTGGCCTGCAGGCGCTGGGCCGCGAGAGTGAGCTTCTCCTCCTCGCCCTGCAGCGTCTGGTGCTGCACCTCCAGGTCGCTGACCTGCTGCTGGAGGGCGGCCCGGCGGGACAGGGCCTCGCGGGCCAGGTCCTCACGGCCGAGCGCGAGGGCCTTGCGGCCCTGGTCCTCCAGGGTGGAGGACTGCTTCTGGAGCTGGTTGAGCTGCAGCTCGAGGCGCTTGCGGGAGGTCGCCACGTCGGCGACGCCGCGGCGCACCTTCTGCAGCAGCTCCAACTGCTTCTGGTACGAGTAATCGAGGGTTTCGCGCGGGTCCTCGGCCCGGTCAAGGGCCTTGTTCGCCTTCGCGCGGAAGATCATCCCCATACGCTTCATGACACCGCTCATGGGCTTCGCGCGCCCCCTTCTGACGGACTTCCAGCTCCAGCTACTGCAACAGAACCCACGGTACGGGGTCTGTATCCATTACCGCACTGTTCGCGAGCGGATGCGCTCATCCCCAAGGACGACTGCACCGCCCGACTCTCCGGCGCAAGGAGTAGGTGCGCCCCCGGGAAACCGCCCCGCAAGGCCCCTTAGCCACATAATCAAGACGTCCGGTGTTGCGGGATCGTTCCCCATGCGACCGCGGTCCATGCCCACCCGTCTCCCACCACCACCCTTGCAAAGAGGCGCCTTCGGCCCCGCACCTCCTGACCCCGTCTCCCACCACCGCCCCGGCAAAGAGGGGCCTTCGGCCCCGCACCCCTTGACTACCCCGTACCCTTGGGCTTTGTGTTCCGTAGCCGATCCAAGGACGAGAAGGCCCCGGCAGCCAAGGCCCCGGTGACCGACTCTTCGTCCGAGCCCCGTGACCCGCAGGCCCCCAAGGGCCGCCCCACCCCCAAGCGTGCCCTGGCCCAGTCCCAGCGCCGCAGCGTGATGAACACGCCGACGACGCGCAAGGAGGCAGCCAAGCGCCAGCGCGACGAGCGCCGCGCCGCGATGGCCAAGCAGCGCGAGGCGCTGGCCAGCGGCGACGAGCGGTATCTGCCCGCGCGTGACAAGGGTCCGGTGCGCAAGTACGCACGTGAGTTCGTGGACTCGCGGTTCTGCGTCGCCGAGTTCTTCCTGCCGATGGCCGTGATCATCCTCGTCCTGAGCATGGTCCGCATCCCGCAGCTGCAGAACATCGCGCTGCTCCTGTGGCTCTTCGTGATCGTCCTGATCGTGGTCGACTCCGTCGCCACGGTGATCCGGCTGAAGAAGCGCCTGAACGAGCGCTTCCCGGACGAGAACAAGAAGGGCGCCGTCGCGTACGCCCTGATGCGCAGCCTCCAGATGCGCCGACTGCGGCTGCCGAAGCCGCAGGGCAAGCGCGGGGGCCGGTCCTGAGCGAGGACCGGGGCGCGAGCCCTGGCACGGGCGAGGCCGTCCGGCACGAACTGGTGGGCCGCCAGCTCGACGAGCGGATAGTGGCGCGGTTCCCGCTGGGCAAGCGGCTGCGCGTGCTCGACGTCGGCATGGGGCGCGGGGCGCAGGCGCTGCGCCTGGCCCGCGGCGGGCACGAGGTGACGGGCGTCGAGCAGGACGCGGACGCGCTCGCCGCCGTGCGCGCGGTGGTGTCCGCGGAGCCGGAGGGCATCCGGTCGCGGATGCGGGTCGTCGAGGGCGACGCGCGGGACACCGGGGTGCACTTCCTGCCGGGCAGCTTCGACGTCGTGCTGTGCCACGGCGGTCTGATGCACGTCGACGAGCCCGACGCGCTGCTCGCCGGGCTCGGCCGGGTGCTCGCGCCCGGCGGCCTGCTGTCCCTGGTGGTGCGCAACGCCGACGCCCTCGCCATGCGCCCCGGGCTGCGGGCGGACTGGGCGGGCGCGCTCGCCGCCTTCGGCTCCGACACCTACCGCGACGAGAGCGGCGCCGAGGTCCGGGCGCATCGCCTCGACGCCGTCGGGCAGTCCCTCGCGGGCATCGCGGCACCGCTGGTCGCCTGGTACGGCGTCCGGGTCTTCTCCGAGGCCACCGACATACCGGCCGCCGGTCCCGAGCTGGAGGCCCTGCTCTCCGCCGAGACCCGGGCCGGGCGCACGGACCCCTATCGGCGGGTGGCGACGATGCTGCACCTGTGCGGCGGGCGGGACTGAGGCCTCGTAACGGAGTCGGGGCCGACGCCTCGTAACGGAGCCGGGACTCACCCCTGGTCCAGCGGCCCCCTGTTCGGCCGCTCCCCGCAGGACGGGGCCCGGGGCGCGGCCGAGACTCGGGCTATGAGACTGCCGCGTACCCGTGTCCCGGCGCTTCCGGTGCTTCCCGCCGCCGCCGTTCTGGTCGTCCTCGTCGCCGGGTGTTCCGGTGCTGGTGGGGGCGGCGGGGACGGCGACCGGGCGGACAGGCCGGACCGGGCGACCACGCAGGCGGCGCCCGCCGCCGCGAGCGACCTTCAGGACGACTACCAGAAGGTGATCAAGGACGTACTGCCGTCGGTCGTCCAGATCGACGCGTCCGACAGCCTCGGCTCCGGAGTGGTCTACGACGACCAGGGGCACATCGTCACCAACGCCCATGTCGTGGGCGAGGAGAAGACGTTCCGGGTGACCACGGCCACCGGTGAGCAGCCGCTCGCGGCGAAGCTGGTGTCGGCGTACCCGGAGCAGGACCTCGCCGTGATCAAGCTGGACAAGGTGCCGAGCGGGCTGAAGGCCGCGAAGTTCGGCGACTCCACGAAGGTCGAGGTCGGCACGATCGTGCTGGCGATGGGCTCGCCGCTCGGCCTGTCGTCGAGCGTCACCCAGGGGATCGTCTCGGCGACCGGACGCACGGTCAGCGAGGGCAGCGACGACGGCGGCACCGGCGCGACCATCGCCAACATGGTGCAGACGTCCGCCGCGATCAACCCGGGCAACAGCGGCGGCGCCCTCGTCGACCTCGACGGCCAGGTCATCGGCATCCCGACGCTCGCCGCGACCGACCCGGACCTGGGCGACGGCGCGGCCCCCGGCATCGGCTTCGCGATCCCCTCGTCCATGGTCAGGACGGTCGCCGACCAGATCGTGCGGAACGGCCGGGTCACCGACTCGGGCCGGGCCGCGCTCGGCGTCAGCGCCCGCACCGTGCTCGGCGACGACTACCGCCCGGCGGGCGTCGCGATCGTCGAGGTGCAGGACGACGGCGCCGCGGCGAAGGCGGGTCTGGAGGCCGGGGACATCATCACGGACCTCGGCGGCACCCCCATCACCACCATCACCTCGCTGTCCGAGACGCTGGCGGCGGTGGAGCCGGGCGCCAAGGAGCGGGTGACGTACGTACGGAATGGTGACGAGCGGACGGCGGAGGTCACGCTCGGCGAGATGTAGCCGTGCGGCGCTTTCGGCGGGCACGGGCCGGGCCGGCGGGCGGGGGGGGGGGGGGGGGGGGGGGGGGGGGGGGGGGGGGGGGGGGGGGAGGGGGGGGGGAGGGGAGGGGGGGGGCCCCCCCCCCCCCCCCCCCCCCCCCCCCGCCGAAGTTCAGGAACGCCGGAGGTCAGGAGCCCTGGGCGCTGCCCGCGTCCTGCGCGTGCAGGCTCATCGGGCCGTAGATCTCCGAGGTGTCCTCGAAGAGGGTCACCTGGTCCGCGCCGCCCTCGCTCAGGTCCTTCCAGTGCTCACCGAGCCAGGTCTCCGCGTCTCCCTGAGTGGTGAACTCCTCGGGCTGCACGGCAGGCTGGACCTCCGTCCCGTCCGCCTTCTCGAACCGCCACGTCCATGCCGCCATGTCAGCCTCCCGAGGTCCGGTGGATGTCCCGGCAGCCGCCCGGAGCGGGAGCCGGAGCCGCTTGAAGCCTAGCCGGGCGCGCGCCGTCGGGGGCGACGCGGGAGGATCTTCCTGTGGAACTGACTCTGCTCGGCACCGGAGCCCCCGAAGGGCTGCCGTACCCCGGCTGCCCCTGCGCCGTGTGCGCGACCGCCCTCGGCGACGCGGCACGGGCCGCCACGGCGCTGCTCGTCGACGGCGTGCTGCTGCTCGACCTCACGCCCGGCGCCGCCTTCGCCGCCGCCCGCGCCGGGCACTCCCTCGGCGGGGTGCGCCAGGTGCTGCTCTCGCACCCGCACGACGGGCCCGCCGTGGAGGTGCCCGCCGGGCTGCCGCAGCCGGGGCGGGTGCCGGACGGGCGGGAGCTGGCGCTCCTCACCGGGCACCGGGTGCGCGCGGTCGCGACGGACGCGCCCGGCACCGGCTACGAGGTGACCGGGCCCGACGGCGACCGGCTGCTGTACCTGCCGCCGGGCGCCGCGCCCGCCGGTTTCCCCGCGGAGCAGGTCGCGTACGAGATGGTCGTCGCGGACGTCGTCGGCCGCCCGGACGGCCTGGCCCGGCTGCGGGCGGCCGGGGGCGTGACCCCGACGACGGACGTCGTGGCCGTCCACATCGGGCACGGGGCGCCCGCCGGCGCGGAGCTGACACGGCGGCTCGCGGCGGCCGGGGCGCGGGCCGTGCCGGACGGCACGACGCTGACCGTCGGCGCCTACGAGGACGTACCCGACCTGCCGCGCCGCACCCTGATCCTGGGCGGGGCCCGCTCGGGGAAGTCCGTCGAGGCGGAGCGGCGCCTGGAGGCGTTTCCCGATGTGCTGTACGTCGCCACGGGCGGCACCCGGGGCGGGGACGGCGAGTGGGCGGAGCGGGTGCGGGCGCACCGCGAGCGGCGTCCCGGCTCCTGGCGGACCACGGAGACCTGCGACCTCGTACCCCTGCTCACGGAGCCGGGGCCGCCGCTGCTCGTCGACTGTCTGTCGCTGTGGCTGACGCACGCGATGGACGAGGTGAACGCCTGGGACGACGCCGAGTGGGCGAGCGGCGGCGAGCGGTCGCTGCGCAAGCGGGTCACGGAACTCACGGACGCGGTGCGCGCCACGCGCCGGGTCGTCGTCGCGGTGTCCAACGAGGTCGGCTCGGGCATCGTCCCCGCGACCGCCTCGGGCCGCCGCTACCGCGACGAACTCGGCCGCCTCAACGCCGCGTTCGCCACCGAGTGCGAGCATGTGCTGCTCGTGGTGGCGGGCCAGGCACTGGCCCTGCGGGGCTGAGCGGGACGGGTACGCGGCAGGCGCCGCCGGCCGGGCCGCGCCCGCGGCCTCACGCGTCGGGCGCCGCGCGTCACACGTCCGCCTCCCGCCGCGCGATCACCCTGTACGCGTTCCCACCCCCGGTGCGCGTCAGCAGGGGTGCGAGGAGCAGGTCGGTCGCGTAGGCGAGGGCGAGGAGCGGGGTGGCCGCCTGCCAGGCCGTTCGGCGTAGGCGTCGGCGGAGGGGGGTCGGGGCGTGTGCGCGCCAGGGTGCGTCCGCCGCGGGCAGCAGGCGGTTGAGGACGAGCGCGCAGGCCGTGGTCAGGTCGGACGGCACGTGTGGGGTGCGGCGGTCGACGTCGACGACGGTGAAGCCGAGTTCGTCCAGCTCCCGGCAGAGGTTGGCGAGCGGCACGAAGTGCGGGTGGCGCGGCTGGCGGTAGGAGGCCCACCACTTGCCGAGCAGCCGGGCCGAGCGGCACTCGGGGTCCGGGGCCTCGACCAGCAGATGCCCGCCCGGGCGCAACACGGTGCGGGCGGCGGCGAGTTCCGCGCGCGGGTCGGGGCGGCGTTGCAGGTAGTGGACCATGCTGAGCACGTCGTAGCGCCCGGCGAGGCGTTCGGCCAGGTCGGTGAGGCGGCCCCGGTGGGCCTCCTCGATGCGGCCGCGCCGCACCCCCGCCGCGAGGCCCGGGTCGGTGTCGAGCCCGTCGAAGGCCGTGTACGGCAGTACGTCCTTGGCGGCGCCCGGGAAGCGGGCGCGCCCTGTGCCCACGTCGAGCCAGCTCTCGGGCTCGTCGATGCGGCTCAGCGCGCGGACTCCGGCGAGCCTCCGGGCGCGGCCCGACCCGGCCCGGGCCAGGAGCGCGGGGGCGCCGCCGCCGAGCCCGTGGCACAGGTCCTGGCGCCAGAAGTCCCGGTGGCCGAGGTCGTGGCGGGCCGAGCCGAGGCGGTAGAAGTCCAGGCCCTCGGCGGTGAGGCGGGGGTTCTGGAAGGTGTGGGCGCAGTCGTCGCACCGCTCCAGGGTGAAGCCGCCCGGCTTGCGCTGGATCAGGTCGGCGGTGCGCAGCCGCACGCGCAGGCGGGTCGAGCCGCACCAGGGGCAGTCGTCGCGGCGCGGTTCGTGGAACCGGGCGGTGCCCTCGGCGAGGCGGGCGAGGCACGCGGAGCGGCCTTCGGCGGTCTGCTGGGCGAGGTCCATGACGTACTCCCGGATGCTTCCGGCCCGCGGGACGCTCGCGCGGGGCGGCAGCACGCCGGAGGGGACGGCCGGCGGTACGACCATGCGATACATGCGGGACATTTGGAACGTAAGGGACGCGCTGCGGGGATTCAACGACGCTGGGGCGCGCTTGCGTCGCATGGCGTAACCGGGGTGCGGGTGGGTGCGCCGAGGAGTGGCTGACGGGGTGGGCGCCCGGGACCGGCTGACGGAGTGTCACGTGAGCCTCGGTCGTGGTCCGGGCCGTCGGGGCCGTTCGCGCGCACGGCATGCCCCGCCGGTACTGTTCGCCGAATGAGCTCGCTGATTCTCGACGACTTCACCGACCTGATCGAGCGGCCCGACGGCGGGGTGCGCCGTGACGCCGAAGAGCGCAGGGAGCGCCAGGCCCTGCCGCCCGGTGCCCTCGGCCGCCTCGACGACCTCGCCGAGTGGCTGTCGGCGGCGCAGGGCGCGGTGCCGGTCAAGCCGATCGAGCGGCCCCGCGCGGTGCTGTTCGCGGGCGATCACGGGGTGGCCGAACTCGGCGTCTCCGCACGGGCGGCGGGCGGCGCCGCCGACCTCGTACGGGCCGTCCTCAGCGGCGCGAGCCCCGCAGCCGTGCTCGCGCGGCAGCTCGACGTACCCGTGCGAGTCGTCGACATGGCCCTGGACTGCGACCCGGACACGCTGCCCGCCGAGGTCGCCGGGCACCGGGTGCGCCGCGGCTCCGGACGCGTCGACATCGAGGACGCGCTCACGCAGGAGGAGGCCGAACGCGCCGTCGCCGCGGGCATCGCGCTCGCCGACGAGGAGGCCGACTCCGGCACCGACCTGATCGTGCTCGGCGACATCAGCGTCGGCGGTACGACGCCCGCGGCCACGCTGATCGCCGCACTCTGCGGCACGGACGCCTCCGTCGTCACCGGGCGGGGCGGGGCCCCGATCGACGACCTTGCGTGGATGCGCAAGTGCGCCGCCGTGCGGGACGCCCTGCGGCGGGCCCGGCCGGTCCTCGGCGACCAGCTGGAGCTGCTCGCGACGGTGGGCGGGGCCGATGTCGCGGCGATGACGGGGTTCCTGTTGCAGTGCGCGGTGCGCCGCACGCCGGTGATCCTCGACGGGGTCGTGTCGGCTGCGGCGGCGCTGGTGGCCCAGCGGGTGGCGTTCCGTGCGCCGGACTGGTGGCTCGCCGCGCACGACAGCGGGGAGCCCGCGCAGGCCAAGGCCCTGGACCGGATGGCACTCGACCCGCTGCTCGCCCACGGCGTGAAGGTCGGCGAGGGCGTGGGCGCCCTGCTGGCGGTGCCGGTGGTGCGGGCCGCGGCGGCGCTGTCGGCGGAACTGCCCGTGGCGGCCGAGGAGTCCGACGCATCCGGCGGGCCCGACGCATCCGGCGAGCCCGGCGGGTCCAGCGCGTCCGACCAAGGCGCCAAGTCCACGGACGCGCCCACCGACTAGCCCCGACAGACCCCGACAGCCCCCGCACCCAGTCGCGCTGACCGCATATCACACCACAACGCCCCATAAGATCCCGTTTCATGGGAGAAGCACGGGCAGGGGAAGACCGGGCGGGCGAAGAGCGGCTGCGGACGTCCACGGTGGCCTCGCGGCGGGGGGCCGCCGTGGCCGTCTGGTATCTGCGGGCCGTGACGTTCGTGAACTTCCTGAGCGCCGTGTGGGTCTCCCTCGGCCAGGACCTGCGGCGCCACAACACCGAGAACTACTTCACCCCGTACCTGCTCACCGCGGGCTTCGCCTCCGGCGTCTTCACGATGTTCCTGGCGATCACCATGCGGCGCAGGAAGCGGGCGGCCTGGATCCTCAACCTCGTCCTGAGCGGCCTCTTCCTGCTCCTGTTCGCCTTCGCGATGTGCTTCCCGGAGATCAGGCAGTACGCGCAGAACTGGATCTCGCTCGGCCTCACCGCGCTGTTCGTCGGCGCGCTCCTCGTCGGCCGCCGCGAGTTCTACGCCGTCGGCGACCGCTCGAACCCCAAGCTCGCGGCGGCCGTGGCCGTCGGCGGGCTCCTGGTGGCGTCCCTGCTCGCCGCGTTCCTGGTGACCGTCACCAACCACGCCCACGACGAGTACCGCTCGACGTTCACCGACCGCTGGCGCTACGGCACGATGCGCCTGGTGTCGCTGGCCGCCGACGACTCCCGGTTCGCCGGGATCACCACGCCGGGCTGGGTCAACGTCACCATCAACGTCCTGAGCACGGTGCTCCTGTGCGCCGTCCTGTACGCCGCGTTCCGCTCCCGCCGGGCCGTCGACCCGCTGTCGGTGGGCGACGAGGAGCGGCTGCGGGCCCTGCTCGACCGGCACGGCGAGCGCGACTCGCTCGGCTACTTCGCGCTGCGCCGCGAGAAGAGCGTGGTGTGGTCCCCGACGGGCAAGGCGGCGGTCGCGTACCGGGTCGTCAGCGGGGTCTCGCTGGCCTCCGGCGACCCCATCGGCGACCCCGAGGCCTGGCCCGGCGCCATCGAGCCCTGGCTCGCCGAGGCCCGCGAGCACGGCTGGACCCCGGCCGTGATGGGCGCGAGCGAGGAGGCGGGCACCATCTACGCCCGGCACGGCCTTGACGCCCTGGAGCTGGGTGACGAGGCGATCGTCGAGATCGCCGAGTTCACGCTGGAGGGGCGGGCCATGCGCACCGTCCGGCAGGCCTACAACCGCGTCAAGCGCGCCGGGTACGAGGTCCGCATCCGGCGCCACCACGACATCCCCGCCGACGAGATGGCGTACCTCCTGAAGCGCGCCGACGACTGGCGCGACGGCGCCACCGAGCGGGGCTTCTCCATGGCGCTCGGGCGGCTCGGCGACCCGGCGGACGGCGAGTGCGTGATGCTGGAGTGCCGGGACGGCGACGGCGAGCTGCGGGCGGTGCTTTCCTTCGTGCCGTGGGGGCCCCAGGGGCTCTCGCTCGACCTGATGCGGCGCGACCGGGACTCCGAGAACGGCCTGATGGAGTTCATGGTCATCGAGCTGCTCCAGCGCGCGGCGGAGATCAAGATCACGCAGGTGTCACTGAACTTCGCGATGTTCAGGTCGGTCTTCGAGCGTGGCTCACGGCTAGGCGCGGGCCCGGTGCTCAGGCTGTGGCGCTCGCTGCTCAGCTTCTTCTCCCGGTGGTGGCAGATCGAGTCGCTGTACCGCGCCAACGCCAAGTACCGGCCCATCTGGGAACCCCGCTTCCTCCTCTTCGAGAAGAGCGGCGACCTGCTGCGCATCGGCGTCGCCGCCGCCCGCGCCGAGGGTTTCCTGGAAGCGCCGGGACTGCCGAAATGGCTGCACCGCACACATCTGGAGTCCCGACGATGAGCACCCTGTCCCGGCTGGCCCGCGCCGAGTGGGGCCCGCTGTACAGCACGGTCCGGGACAGACTTCGCGCCCGGCGCTGGCGCGCGATCCCCCTGACGCTGGCCGCCGTCTGCCTGACGGCGGCGTTCCAGTACGTGCAGAACCAGTCCTGGGGCTACCAGTTCGTCCAGAACATCGGCTGCATCCGGGCCGAGGACCCGCTGTGGCTGTCCCTGCTGCGCACCCCGCTCTCGCTCTTCGTGCCCGCGCTCGACCTGCCGGTGTGGGGCGCGCTCGCGCAGATCCTGCTGGTCTTCGGCATCGCGGAGTGCTGCCTCGGCTGGTGGCGCACGCTCCTCATCGGGTACGCGGCGACGCTCGGCGGCACCTTGTACGCCCGCCTCGGCATCGAGCTGGGGCCGGACCACCCGATCGGACTGCCCGCGTCCGACGCGCAGGTGGTGGACACCGGTCCCTCGGCCGCGGTCGTGGGACTCGCGGTGTACGTGTGCTGGCGCTACCGGGCGTACGCCACGGGGACCCTGGTGATCGTCCTGATGGTCGTCGAGGTGCTCGTCAAGAACAACCTCGCGGGCAAGGAGCATCTGGCGGCCATCGCCGGGGTCCTGGTGGCGACCGTGGTCGTCGAGGTGGTGGCGCGGGTGCGTCAGCGGGGGCGCGGCTCGGGGTCCGGTTTGCCGCCGATGAGGTCCTGAAAGCGGCGCCGGGGGCCCGTCCAGCGGCGGTCGTGGCGGAACGCGCGCAGGCCCGCGCGGGCCCGGGCGCGCGGCCGGTTGCGGTAGAACCTCCGCGCCCACGCCGAGCCGGGGCGGGCGAGCCGGATCGCGCCGACCAGCGCGACGAACGGCACCACCATCCCGATCAGGGCCGTGCGCAGCTTGCCCTTGGCCAGTGCGATCACGGCGAAGCCGCAGTTCAGGGTGATGTTGAGGGCGAACGCGACGCGGTCGTGGCGCTCGTCCGCGGAGAGCTCGTTCACGCCGAGCGGGCTGAACCCGGTGAGGATCAGCACGACCAGGGCCGTGGTGAGGACCACGACCTCCACGCTCTTGCGGCCCTGCTCGCTCCAGTACACGTCGTCCAGGTGCAGGATCAGCGCGAACTCGTCGAGGACCAGGCCCGCGCCCACGCCGAAGATGACGGCGGCGCACATCGACCCGAAGCTGTGCCGCCCGGCGGCGACCGCCCAGAAGCCGCCCACCAGCATCAGGAAGATGCCCGGTACGACGTGGTGGACGTGCACGTCGCCCGTCGTGATGTTGCGGAACGGCCCCTTCCCGGCGCGGATGAGGCGCGTGATGGTCCTGGTGACCAGGAACGAGCCCACGAAGGCGACCAGCGCGAGCAGCAGCGGCAACTTCCCCGGCTCCACGATGTTCCGGTACCACCAGTCGTCCATGGGCCCATCTTCCGGTTCGCCTCCCGCTTTCGCAGGCGGGGATGGCGACCGGCGGTGCCGAGGGGCGCCCCGGCCCGCCCCCGCCGGGCCCGGCCGCCCCGGGTAACCTCGCCGAATGCCCAGACCCACCCCCGCCGACGGCCTCCGGTTCGCCTTCGGGACGCTCACCGTGATCCCCGTCCACGTCCGCAGGTGGGACCGGGAGGCCGCCCGCGCGGGCATGCTGTGCGCCCCGCTCGCGGGCCTGGTCGTGGGCCTCGGCGCGGCCGCGGCGGGGGCGGCCCTGCTCGCCCTCGGCGCGAGCCCGCTGCTCGCGTCCGTCGCCGCCGTCGCCGTCCCGGCGGCGGCCACCCGGGGGCTGCACCTGGACGGCCTCGCCGACACGGCCGACGGGCTCGGCAGCGGCAAGGCGGCCGACGACGCGCTGCGCGTCATGAAGCAGTCCGACATCGGCCCGTTCGGCGTCATCACCCTCGTCCTGACGCTGCTCGCCCAGGTCGCGGCCCTCGCCGAGCTGTACGACGAGAGCTGGACGCACGGCGTCACCGCCACCGTCGTCGCCGCCACCACGGCCCGCCTCGCCCTGACTCTGGCCGCCCGCACCGGCGTCCCCGCGGCCCGTCCCGAGGGTCTGGGGGCCGCCGTCGCCGGGACCGTGCCCGCGCCCGCCGCAGTGGCGGTCCTCGCCGTCACCACGGCCGGGGCGGTGGCTGTGGGCGTGCCCGGCGGGGTGGCCTCGATGGCGCACAACGCGGCCGCCGTCGTGCTCGGCTGCGCCGCCGCCGGACTGCTCCTGCGGCACTGTGTGCGGCGCTTCGGCGGCGTCACCGGCGACGTCTTCGGCGGACTCGCCGAGACGACCACCACCACCGTCCTCCTTGTGCTCGCCCTCGGCCAGCACGCACAGTGAGGCGCACCGCAACAATTACGGGCGTAGGCTCGCGACGGGCTTACCACCCAAAAGCCCGCAAGACTTCATTGAAACCTCCTATGAAAGAGGGACTTCAGCACCGTGACTGCTCTGACTCTCAGCACCGCCGCCGCGTCCGGCCTGCGTGCCGACGCGATCGTCGTCGGTGTCGCGAAGGGCGCCAAGGGGCCGGTCGTGGCTCTTGGCGCCGAGTCCGTGGACAAGGCGTACGACGGCAAGCTCGCGTCCGTCCTGGAGACCCTCGGCGCCTCGGGCGGCGAGGGCGAGGTGACGAAGCTGCCCGCGCCGTCCGGCTTCAAGGCGCCGGTCGTCCTGGCAGTCGGCCTCGGCGCGGTCCCCGAGAAGGACTCGGCGTACGACGCGGAGACCCTGCGGCGCGCGGCCGGTGCCGCCGCCCGGGCCCTCGCGGGCACCAAGAAGGCGGGCTTCGCCCTGCCGATCACGGACGCCGCCGACGCGGGCGCCGTCGCGGAGGGCGCGCTGCTCGGCGCGTACTCCTTCGACGCCTACAAGGGCAACGGCAAGGACACCAAGGCCGCCAAGGGCAAGGGCAAGGCCGAGAAGGCCGGGGCCGCCGACAAGGGCGGCAAGGCGCCGCTCGCCGAGGTCGCCCTGCTCGGCGCCAAGCCGCGCGACAAGGCCCACAAGGCCGCCGTCGAGCGCGCGACCGCCGTCACCGAGGAGCTCAACCGCGCCCGCGACCTGATCAACACCCCGCCGAACGACCTCAACCCCGAGGCCTTCGCCGCGGTCGCCACCGCCGCCGCCAAGGAGCACGGCGTCAAGATCCAGGTCCTGGACGAGAAGGCGCTCGCCAAGGGCGGCTTCGGCGGCATCCTCGGCGTCGGCGTGGGCTCGGACGCCCCGCCGCGGCTGGTGAAGCTCTCGTACACCTCGTCGAAGGCGAAGAAGCACCTCGCCTTCATCGGCAAGGGCATCACGTACGACTCGGGCGGCATCTCGCTGAAGCCCGCCGGGCACAACGAGACCATGAAGTGCGACATGAGCGGCGCCGCCGCCGTGTTCGCCGCCGTGATCTCCGCCGCCCGCCTGGGCCTGGAGGTCAACGTCACCGGCTGGCTCGCGCTCGCCGAGAACATGCCGTCCGGCTCCGCCACCCGCCCCGGCGACGTCCTGCGGATGTACAGCGGCAAGACCGTCGAGGTCCTGAACACCGACGCCGAGGGCCGCCTCGTCCTGGCCGACGCCATCGCCAAGGCCTCCGAGGACAAGCCCGACGCGATCGTCGACGTGGCGACCCTGACCGGCGCCATGATGATGGCCCTGGGCGGCCGCACCTTCGGCGTCATGGCCAACGACGACGCCTTCCGCACCTCGGTGCACGAGATCGCGGAGGAGGTCGGCGAGCCGTCCTGGCCGATGCCGCTGCCGGAGCACCTGCTCAAGGGCATGGACTCCCCCACCGCCGACATCGCCAACATGGGCGAGCGCATGGGCGGCGGCCTGGTCGCCGGACTCTTCCTGCGCGAGTTCGTCGGCGAGGGCATCACCTGGGCCCACCTGGACATCGCGGGCCCCGCCTACAACGAGGCCGCCCCCTTCGGCTACACCCCGAAGGGCGGCACCGGCTCCGCGGTCCGCACCCTGGTGCGCCTCGCGGAGCGCACCGCCGCGGGTGACCTCGGCTGATTTCGTACGCTGGGTACGGCCCCGGAAGCCTCGGCTCCGGGGCCGTACCCATGGGTGTACGCGGGCGGCAGCGCGGTGCGCGTACGCACGGGCGTGCGGATTTCGCTGTGAATGAAATCCGCACGTCCACACGTGGTCCTGACCCTGTCGACGGGCGATCGGCCGTCCCATCGCCCGGCCCGGCGTCCCGCCTGTCGCCGACAAGTGCGAAGATGGGTTCTCGGCAGGACAGGGCCCCCACCACAGGGCCGAAGAAGAGCGGCCGTATACCAGCCGACCGACCGGTCGTCCCCGGTAAGAGGGGTCCGGCGCACGGCGCACATGCATGGAGGACGTGACGTGGCGAACGACGCCAGCACCGTTTTCGACCTAGTGATCCTCGGCGGTGGAAGTGGCGGTTACGCCGCGGCCCTGCGCGCCTCGCAGCTGGGTCTCGACGTCGCACTGATCGAGAAGAACAAGCTCGGCGGCACCTGCCTGCACAACGGCTGCATCCCCACGAAGGCGCTGCTGCACGCCGGCGAGATCGCCGACCAGGCGCGCGAGGCCGACCAGTTCGGCGTCAAGGCCACCTTCGAGGGCATCGACATCAAGGGCGTCCACAAGTACAAGGACGACGTGATCGCCGGCCTGTACAAGGGCCTGCAGGGCCTGGTCGCCTCGCGCAAGGTCACCTACATCGAGGGCGAGGGCCGCCTGTCGTCCCCGACCTCCGTGGACGTGAACGGCCAGCGCATCCAGGGCCGCCACATCCTCCTGGCGACCGGCTCCGTGCCGAAGTCGCTCCCGGGCCTGGAGATCGACGGCAACCGCGTCATCTCCTCCGACCACGCGCTGGTCCTGGACCGTGTGCCGGAGTCGGCGATCATCCTCGGCGGCGGCGTCATCGGCGTCGAGTTCGCCTCCGCCTGGAAGTCCTTCGGCACCGACGTGACCGTCGTCGAGGGCCTGAAGCACCTGGTGCCCGTCGAGGACGAGAACAGCTCCAAGCTCCTTGAGCGCGCCTTCCGCAAGCGCGGCATCAAGTTCAACCTCGGCACGTTCTTCGACAAGGCCGAGTACACCGAGAACGGCGTCCGCGTCACCCTCGCCGACGGCAAGACCTTCGAGGCCGAGGTGCTGCTCGTCGCCATCGGCCGCGGCCCGGTCTCGCAGGGCCTCGGGTACGAGGAGCAGGGCGTCGCGATGGACCGCGGCTACGTCCTGGTCGACGAGTACATGCAGACCAACGTGCCCACGATCTCGGCCGTCGGCGACCTGGTCCCGACGCTCCAGCTCGCGCACGTCGGCTTCGCCGAGGGCATCCTGGTGGCGGAGCGCCTGGCCGGTCTCAAGACCGTCCCGATCGACTACGACGGCGTGCCCCGGGTGACGTACTGCCACCCCGAGGTCGCCTCCGTGGGCATCACCGAGGCCAAGGCCAAGGAGGTCTACGGCGCGGACAAGGTCGTCGCCCTCAAGTACAACCTCGCGGGCAACGGCAAGAGCAAGATCCTGAAGACCGCGGGCGAGATCAAGCTCGTCCAGGTCAAGGACGGTGCCGTGGTCGGCGTCCACATGGTCGGCGACCGCATGGGTGAGCAGGTCGGCGAGGCCCAGCTGGTCTACAACTGGGAAGCGCTGCCCGCCGAGGTGGCCCAGCTCATCCACGCCCACCCGACGCAGAACGAGGCGCTCGGCGAGGCCCATCTCGCCCTCGCCGGCAAGCCCCTGCACTCCCACGACTGACCCCTCAGTCACACGGGCGCGACGACCACAGACTTCCTTCCCCGGGCTCTCGACTAACCTCGAGCAGGGGAGGCCCCATTGCGTAAGGAGCAACAGAAACCATGTCGGTTTCCGTAACCCTTCCGGCGCTCGGCGAGAGCGTCACCGAAGGCACTGTCACCCGCTGGCTGAAGGCCGAGGGCGAGCGCGTCGAGGCCGACGAGCCGCTGCTCGAGGTGTCGACCGACAAGGTCGACACCGAGATCCCCTCCCCCGCCGCCGGCGTCCTGGCCTCCATCAAGGTCGCTGAGGACGAGACCGTCGAGGTCGGCGCCGAGCTGGCCGTCATCGACGACGGCTCCGGCGCGCCTGCCGAGGCCCCCGCCCCGGCCGCCGAGCCCGCCCCGGCCCCCGCCGCCGAGGCCCCGGCCGCCGCTCCGGCCGCTCCCGCCGAGGCGCCCGCCGCCCCGGCCGGTGGCGCCGCCGAGGGCACCGAGGTCACCCTGCCCGCGCTCGGCGAGTCCGTCACCGAGGGCACCGTCACCCGTTGGCTGAAGGAGGTCGGCGAGGAGGTCTCGGCCGACGAGCCCCTCCTCGAGGTCTCCACGGACAAGGTCGACACCGAGATTCCGTCGCCGGTCGCGGGCGTGCTGCTCGAGATCGTCGTCGGTGAGGACGAGACCGCCGAGGTCGGCGCCAAGCTCGCCGTCATCGGTGCGCCGGGTGCCGCGCCCGCCGCGGCTCCGGCTGCCGCCCCGGCCGCCCCCGCCGAGGCCCCGGCTCCGGCTCCTGCGGCTCCGGCTGCCCCCGCCGCCCCGGCGCAGCCCGCCGCTGCCGCCCCGGCTCCGGTGCAGCCCGCGGCCCCGGCCGCTCCGGCTGCCGCCCCGGCCGCCCCCGCCGCCCCGGCCCCGGTCACCCCGGCCGACGACGGCGCGTACGTCACCCCGCTGGTGCGCAAGCTCGCCTCGGAGAACGGCGTCGACCTGGGCTCGGTCAAGGGCACCGGCGTCGGTGGCCGCATCCGCAAGCAGGACGTGCTCGCCGCCGCCGAGGCCGCGAAGGCCGCGGCTCCGGCCGCTGCCGCCGCCCCGGCCGCCGCAGCTCCCGCGGCCGCGTCGAAGGCTCCGGTCATCGAGGCGTCCCCGCTGCGCGGCCAGACGGTCAAGATGACCCGCATGCGCAAGGTCATCGGCGACAACATGATGAAGGCGCTGCACGGCCAGGCACAGCTCTCCAGCGTCGTCGAGGTCGACATCACGAAGCTGATGAAGCTCCGTGCCAAGGCCAAGGACTCCTTCGCCGCCCGCGAGGGCGTCAAGCTGTCCCCGATGCCGTTCTTCGTCAAGGCGGCGGCGCAGGCGCTGAAGGCCCACCCGGTCGTCAACGCCCGCATCAACGAGGACGAGGGCACCATCACGTACTTCGACTCGGAGAACATCGGCATCGCCGTGGACTCCGAGAAGGGTCTGATGACGCCGGTCATCAAGGGCGCCGGTGACCTGAACCTGGCCGGTATCGCCAAGGCGACCGCCGACCTGGCCAACAAGGTCCGGGCCAGCAAGATCACGCCGGACGAGCTGTCCGGTGCGACCTTCACCATCTCCAACACCGGCTCGCGCGGCGCCCTGTTCGACACGATCATCGTGCCACCGAACCAGGTCGGCATCCTGGGCATCGGCGCCACCGTCAAGCGCCCGGTCGTCATCAACCACCCCGACCTCGGCGAGACCATCGCGGTGCGGGACATGACGTACGTGACGCTCTCCTACGACCACCGTCTGGTGGACGGCGCCGACGCCGCCCGCTACCTGACGACGGTCAAGGCCATCCTGGAGGCCGGCGAGTTCGAGGTCGAGCTCGGCCTGTAGTCGCCCGCATACGGCTGTAACACTCGTCTCATCAGCGAGTACGCCCCCGTCCGGAGGTTTCCGGGCGGGGGCGCGGCCGTATTGTCTAGTGGTCGTTGTCCTGTCTTTATAGGAGCCCGCCATGACCGCGCCCGTCGTTCACTCGCTGCGCGAACAGATTCGCGAGCACATCGTGGAAGGCATCGTGAGCGGGCGCTGGAAGCCGGGCGAGCGGATCGTGGAGCGGCGGATCGCCGTCGAGCTTGAGGTCAGCCAGACGCCCGTGCGGGAGGCCCTGCGGGAGCTGGAGTCGCTGCGGCTGATCGAGTCCGCGCCCAACAAGGGCGTGCGGGTGAGGAACTTGACCGCCGCCGACCTGGAGGAGAGCTACCCCGTCCGGGCCGGTCTCGAGGCCATCGCCGCCGAGCTGGCCGCCGAGCGGCTCGCCGAGGACTGCTCGGCCCTGGAGCCGCATGTGGCGGCGCTGTACGAGGCCGACCGGGACTCCGACGGGACCGGGCAGGTGCGGCACACAGTCGGCTTCCACCGGGAGCTGGTGCGGGCCGCGCACAACTCCGTGCTCCTGCACACCTGGGAGGGGCTCGGCATCGAGGTGTTCACCGCGCTGTCGATCCGGTGGCTCGGCACGGTCCAGCAGTCGTACGCGGAGGAGCACGAGGCCCTCGTCTCGGCCTTCCGCCGGCGTGACCCGGCGATCGCGGAGCTGGTGAAGGCCCATGTGCTGGGGTGCGCGCCGCGGGCGTGAGGTCTGAGGCGTGAGGCGTGGTGTGACGGTCGCTGCAGGCGCGACGACGGTCGCGCTCATTCTCCGACCACTGTGCTCATACGTCGCCCCACCTGCGTAAATCCTTCGATTTGAAGGCACTCCGTGCCCTCTGGCGCGGCACCCTGTGCCCACTTTTGTCGATCTGAGGAAGTTTTCCCTTCAAGACTTTGATCGATCATCGATCGCGGGCTTACAGTCGACGACGGGCCCTCACCAGGGCCCTCGCCCTGTCCTGCCAAAGACCAAGGGCACCCCCGACCCTTTCCGTTTTGGGACCCAGCCCGCACTCGGGCACGGGCACCCCGTCCGACTCAGGAAGGCGGCGTCATGACCGACCCCCGCATCCAGCCGAGCGAGCTCGACCAGCTCCCGGACCGCGACCCGGAGGAGACCGCCGAATGGCAGGCCTCCCTGGACGCCGTGACCAAGGCGGCCGGGCCGCACCGTGCCGCGTACCTGATGCGCCGCACGCTGGAGCGCGCCGAGGGCGCGGGCCTGGCCCTGCCCAAGCTTCTTGAGACGGACTACGTCAACAGCATCCCGACCTCCGCCGAGCCCGTCATCGACGGCGACGAGGCGATGGAGTCCCGCATCACCGCGTGGAACCGCTGGAACGCGGCCGCGATGGTCACCCGCGGCGCCAAGCACGGCGTCGGCGGCCACATCGCCACCTTCGCCTCTGCCGCCTGGCTGTACGAGACGGGCTTCAACCACTTCTTCCACGGGAAGGAGGGCGACGGCTCCGGCGACCAGCTGTACATCCAGGGCCACGCCTCCCCCGGCATCTACGCCCGCGCCTTCCTCGACGGCCGCCTCGGCGAGCAGCAGCTCGACAACTTCCGCCAGGAGGCGGGCGGCGACGGCCTGCCGTCCTACCCGCACCCGCGCCGCCTGCCCTGGCTGTGGGAGTTCCCGACCGTGTCGATGGGCCTCGGCCCGCTCTCCGCGATCTACCAGGCCCGCTTCAACCGGTACCTCACCAACCGCGGCATCAAGGACGTCTCGTCCTCGCACGTGTGGGCGTTCCTCGGCGACGGCGAGATGGACGAGCCGGAGTCGACGGCGGCACTCGCACTGGCGGCGCGTGAGGAGCTGGACAACCTCACCTTCGTCATCAACTGCAACCTGCAGCGCCTCGACGGCCCGGTGCGCGCCAACTTCAAGATCGTGCAGGAGCTGGAGGCCCAGTTCCGCGGCGCCGGCTGGAACGTCGTGAAGTCGCTGTGGGGCAACGCCTGGGACGAGCTGTTCGCGCTCGACACCACGGGCGCCCTGGTCCGCCGCCTCCGCGAGGTCCCGGACGCGCAGGTCCAGACGTACCAGACCCGCGACGCCGCCTACATCCGCCAGGACTTCTTCGGCTCGGACCCGGCGCTCGTCGAGATGGCGAAGCTGCTCTCCGACGACAAGATCCTGGAGTGTTTCCACCTCTCCCGCGGTGGCCACGAGCCGCGCAAGGTCTACGCCGCGTACAAGGCCGCGCTGTCCCACAAGGGCGCGCCGACCGTCATCCTGGCGCAGACCGTCAAGGGCTTCACCCTCGGTGAGGGCTTCGCGTCCAAGAACGCGAACCACCAGATGAAGAAGCTGACGACGGACGAGTTCAAGAACATGCGTGACCTTCTTGAGCTGCCCATCTCCGACAGCCAGTTCGTGGACGGGGTCGTGCCCTACGGCCACCCCGGCGCCGACTCGCCCGAGGTCCGCTACCTCCAGGAGCGCCGCGCGGCCCTCGGCGGCCCGGCCCCGGCCCGCCGCACGCACGCGCTCGCGCCGCTGCCCGCACCCGCCGACAAGGCCTTCGCGGCCTTCGACAAGGGCTCCGGCTCCCAGTCGGTGGCGACGACCATGGCGCTCGTACGGCTCGTCAAGGACCTCGTACGCGACAAGGAGACCGGCAAGCGCTGGGTGCCGATCGTCCCGGACGAGGCCCGCACCTTCGGCATGGAGTCGCTGTTCCCCTCGCTCGGCATCTACTCGCCGAAGGGCCAGACGTACGAGCCGGTCGACCGCGACCAGCTCATGTACTACAAGGAAGCCAAGAACGGCCAGATCCTCAACGAGGGCATCACCGAGGCCGGTTCGATGGCGGACTTCATCGCCGCTTCGTCGTCGTACGCGACGCACGGCGAGGCGATGATCCCCTTCTACATCTTCTACTCGATGTTCGGCTGGCAGCGCACGGCCGACCAGATGTGGCAGCTCGGCGACCAGCTCGGCCGCGGCTTCCTCATCGGCGCCACGGCCGGTCGTACGACGCTGACGGGTGAGGGGCTTCAGCACGCCGACGGGCACTCGCCGGTGATCGCAGCGACGAACCCCGCCGCGCTCTCGTACGACCCCGCGTTCGCCTACGAGATCGGCGCCATCGTCAAGGAGGGCCTGCGCCGGATGTACGGCGAGGCCGCTCCCGGCGAGGACCAGGACGTCTTCTACTACCTGACCGTCTACAACGAGCCGATGCCGCAGCCCGCGAAGCCCGCGGGTGTGGACGAGGGCATCGTGAAGGGTCTGTACCGCTTCAACACGGCGGAGACGGC
This sequence comes from Streptomyces sp. NPDC040610, assembly GCF_055594065.1. NCBI lineage: Bacteria > Bacillati > Actinomycetota > Actinomycetes > Kitasatosporales > Streptomycetaceae > Streptomyces > Streptomyces sp. NPDC040610. The sequence continues at coordinate 304,027 of NZ_JBVIXA010000011.1, forward strand.
CGGGCTTTCGCCTGCCGCCAACGCCGCGCGGATCCAGCTCCTCGGCTCCGGTACGGCGATCCACTGGGTGCTCAAGGCCCAGCGGATGCTCGCCGAGGAGTGGGGCGTGGCCGCCGACGTGTGGTCCGCCACCTCCTGGACCGAGCTGCGGCGCGACGCCCTGGAGGCCGACGCGGCGCTGCTGCGCGGCGAGGAGCGGGTGCCGTACGTGCGCCAGGCGCTCGCCGGTGCGGAGGGCCCCGTGCTCGCGGTGTCCGACTACATGCGCCAGGTGCCCGACCAGATCGCCCAGTGGGTCGAGCAGGACTACTCCTCGCTCGGCGCCGACGGGTTCGGCCTGTCCGACACGCGTGACGCGGCCCGCCGCCACTTCGGTGTCGACGCCGAGTCGATCGTCGTCGCGGCGTTGGCTCGGCTCGCCGCGCAGGGGGTCGTGCCCGCTGCCGCGGTGAAGGAGGCTCGGGCCAAGTACGGGCTGTAAGCCTCCGGCTCGGTACGTGGGGTGGGGTTCCGTCGGGGTGACGGGGCCCCACCTTTTGCGTTGCCGCCGCGGCAACCGCTCCCCGCCGCTCCGCGCCGGGGTTCCCCCACCCACCCGTTGCTGTCGGCCCCGGGGCGCCCCACTGGGCTGCGCCCTTGCCCCGCCACGGCTGGGGGCGGATGGCCTGCCCGGCCCCGTCCCCGGCTCTGCCGACACGTGGCCCGGCCAGCCGCCCGACCTCCGCTTCCGCCGCCGCTGACTGCTGACTGCTGGCTGCTGACTGCTGGCTGCTGGCTGCTGGCCCGACCAGCCCCGACTTCGCCGGTCGCTGGCCCGCCGCCCCTGTGGGCAGCCGGGTCGCCCACAGGGCGATAAGGGTGCCCCTGCTTGAGCCAAGCCGAGAGCTTGGGCGGGTGGGTACGGCGGTGGCCACCCGCCGCGTCGGGCAACGCCTTCGCCCCAGCCCCGGTCCCGGGCGCCGTCGAGTGTGGGCGCGCGGCATCATGGGGGCATGCGCGCTGCCCGGCTCATCAAGATGGTGCTTCTGCTTCAGGCGCGGGCCTCCATGACCGCGGCCGAGCTCGCGGAGGAGCTGGAGGTCTCGGAGCGCACGATCACTCGGGACGCGCAGGCGCTGTCGGAGGCGGGCGTGCCGGTGTACGCGGACCGGGGCCGGGCGGGCGGCTACCGCCTCATCGGGGGGTATCGGACCCGCCTGACGGGGCTTGCCCGCAGCGAGGCCGAGGCGCTGTTCCTGTCCGGAGTCCCGGGCGCGCTGCGCGAGATGGGCCTGGAGGACGCCGCGTCCGCCGCCCGCCTGAAGGTCTCCGCCGCCCTCCTCCCCTCCTTGCGCGACGCCTCCCAGAGCGCCGCCCAACGCTTCCACCTGGACGCCCCGGGCTGGTTCAAGGAGACCCCCGCCCCAACCCTGCTGCCCGCCGTCGCGGACGCCGTGTGGGACGACCGCCCCCTGATCGCCCGCTACCGCCGCCAGGACTCCGAGGTCGGCCGCGAACTGGAGCCCTACGGCCTCGTCCTGAAGGCGGGAGTCTGGTACCTGTGCGCCCGCGTCCCGGACCCCGGCTCGGGCTCCGGCTCGGGCTCCGGCTCCGGCTCCGGCTCCGGCTCCGGCTCCGGCTCCGGCTCCGGCTCCGGCTCCGGCTCCTACCGTGTTTACCGCATCGATCGGTTCACCTCCGTCGAACCCCACGGCGAGAACCGCTTCGTGCGCGACGAGGACTTCGACCTCCCCGGCTTCTGGGAGGAGCGCGCCGCCCAGTTCGCCCGCGCCCTCCTGCGCGACAACGCCGTCCTGCGCCTGTCCCCCGACGGCGCCCGGCAACTCCCCTACGTCACCAACCGCGCCGCCGCCCACGAGGCCCTGGCGGACGCCGAACCCGACGAGCGGGGCTGGGTCACCATCACCCTGCCCGTCGAGTCCACCGTGGTCGCCTACTCCCAGCTCCTCATGCTGGGCCCGGACGCCGAGGTCCTCGGGCCGCCGGAGCTGCGGGACCGGCTGGCGGCGACGGCTGCCCGCATGGCCGCCCTCTACCGATAGCCCGTCACGTCCGCCTCCTTGCTCTCCTGGTCCACCTCCGTGATGTACCGCCACGCGTCCGGGGCCGAGCCGTCCACGTCCGTGAAGCCGTACTCCTTGGCGAGGCCGCCGCTGGACAGGGACGCGCCGTTCCACCGCGCCACGTCGGGGTCGGAGGCGAGGGCGACCAGGGCCCGGCCCACGAACGTCGGTGTCTCGGAGATCGCGAAGTGCGGGTTCTGCTTGGTGCCCGCCAGCCAGTCGTCCTCGGTGACCTTGAAATACGTGTCGAGCATCGCCTCCGAGCGCAGCCAGCCCGGCGTCAGGCACAGCGCCGTGCAGTCGAACTCCTTGACCTCCTCCGCGAGCGCGCGGGCCATGCGCAGCGGGGCCGCCTTCGCCAGGTCGTAGTAGAACGGCTTGCGGTAGCGCTGGTTGTACTCCTCGGTGCCGTCGGTCACCTCGACGACGAGGCCGCCGGGGTTGCGGACCAGCAGCGGCAGCGCGAAGCGGCTGGTGACGATGTGCGTCTCCATGCCCAGGCGGAGGATCCTGAGGCCCTTCTCCAGGTCGTGCTCCCACATCTTCTTGTCCCACTCGACATGGACGTCACCTCCCCAGATGTCGTTGACCAGGATGTCGAGGCGGCCCTGCTCCCGCTCGATCCGCTCGACCAGCGCGCGCACCTGCTCGGGGTCGAGGTGGTCCGTCGGCACCGCGATCCCCGTACCGCCCGTGCCCGCCTCGGCGCCCGCCGCGTCGACGAGTTCCGCCGTGCCCTCGATGGTCTCCTTGGTGCGGCCGACCTCGCTCGTGTGCTGCCGCGTCGTCCGCCCCGTCACATACACGGTCGCCCCCGCGCGGCCCAGCTCCACCGCCATGGCCCGCCCGGCCCCACGCGTGGCCCCCGCCACCAGCGCGATCTTCCCGGCGAGGCCGTCACCCTGCCCCGCCGCCACGGCCGCCCCGGCTGTCCCGGTCTCCTCGGATTCCGGCTTCGTCACTTCGTTCTCCGCTCCGCTCGCCGGGCCTGCCGACTGCTGTGTCTTCTCCATGTGTGGAGCCTCGCAGCGAATGCCGACACCTCCTGTCGGTCTTTCCACGGGCATGTGCACGCATAACGACACAGCCGCATTCCGACGCACTCCGCGTGCGCCCCCACCCCCCAGGACCGATGCTTGACCCGTGATGGACGAGACGGAGTTCTGGGAGATCGTGGACAGCACCCGCGAGGCCGCCGAGGGCGACCCCGAGGACCAGGCCGAGCTGGTCATCGACAAGCTCCTCGAATACGACCCGGACGCCGTCCTGGACTTCGCGCGGCACTTCGAGGCCCGCTACAACCGCGCCTACCGGTGGGATCTGTGGGGCGCCGCCTGGATCGTGCTCGACGGGGCGAGCGACGACGCCTTCGACTACTTCCGGTGCTGGCTGATCGGGCAGGGCCGGGAGGTCTTCGAGGGCGCCGTGCACGACCCGGACTCGCTCGCGGAACTCCTCGACGACTTCGACGACGAGATCGACGGCGACGGCGAGGAGCTGGGCTACGCCGCCGACGAGGCCTACGAGCGGATGACCGGCGTCGTCGCCCCCGACCTCGGCATCGCGCCCGCCCCGCCGGAGCCGGAGGGCACCCCGCTCGACTTCGAGGACGACCGCGTGCTCGCGGAGCGCTACCCCAAGCTGTGGGAGCGGTTCGCGGCCCGCTGACGCCGCCCCGGGGCGCCCCCGAAGGTCATCCGGCCCGTCTCCTCAGAAGTGCGTGCCCCCGTCCACCCGTATCTCCGTGCCCGTGATGAACCGGCCGTCGTCGGACCCGAGCATCGCCACGACGGACGCCACCGTCTCGGGGCCCGCGAAGCCCTGACCGATCGCCGGGGCCAGCTTCGCGAACAGGCTCAGGTCCGCGTCCTCGGGCAGGCCGGGGCCGTGGCTCCGCCCGCTGGCGCCGCTGCCGTCGGTCATGCCGCTGGAGATGGAGCCGGGCTGGACCGCGGTGAAGCGGATGCCCCGCTTCGCGTACTCGCTCGCCAGGGCGTGGGTCATGGACTGGATGCCGCCCTTGCTGGCCGCGTACGCCGCCATGTACGGATGGGCGAACGCCGCCGAGGTGGAGCTGAAGTTGACCACGGCCGCGTCCTCGCCCTCCAGCAGGAACGGGATCGACTCGCGGATCATCAGGAATGTGCCCGTCAGGTTGATCCGGAGCACCTGCTCGAAGGAGGCGAGGCTGGTCTCGTGCGTGTGCGAGGAGCGCAGCACACCCGCCGCGTTGACCAGCACGTCCAGGCCGCCGAGCGCGGCGGCCGCGGCGGCCACGCCCGCGCGCACCGACGCCTCGTCCGCGACGTCGACCAGCAGCGTCGTCAGCCGGCCCGCGTCGGCGCCCGCCTTCTGCTCCGTGTCCTTCAGGCCCGCCTCGCTGACGTCGGCGGCCACCACTCTGCCGCCCTCCGCGAGCAGGCGAAGCACGGTGGCTTGGCCGATGCCCGAGCCGCCGCCGGTGACGAGGGCGCGACGGTCCGCGTAACGCGTCAGGTTCATGGGTCTCTCCGATCAGCTCGGACAGCCGGGCCCGCTGCGGGTCCGGCACGGTCCATCAGATTTCAATGTACGCCTTAGTGGCACGTTTTGCCATAGCGTCAATTCGTGAATTACGACCGGGCCCCGCGTAGGCTTCGAACGTGAGCACCCAACCGCCGCAGCCCACGCGAGCGCCGCAGCCGACCCGCCCCTCGCTGACCGAGCGCCGCAAGGCGGCCACGCAGCTCGACATCGCCCGCGCCGCCGCCGAGCTCTTCGCCGAGCGGGGCCCGGACGGCACCACCGCCGAGGAGATCGCGCACCGTGCGGGCGTGGCGCTGCGCACCTTCTACCGCTACTTCCGCAACAAGCAGGACGCGGTCGCACCGCTGCTCGCCGGGGGCGCCGCCGAGTGGCGGGCCCGCCTGGCGGACCTGGACGCCGGGGTGCCGACGGCGCTCGAACGCTCCATCGCCGAGGCCCTCACCCCCGTGGACACGCGCGCCGACGAGGCCCTTGAGTGGACCCGCGGCCTGCTCCGCGCCGCCCAGGACGACCCGGCCCTGCGCGCGGTCTGGTACCGGGTGAACCAGGAGTCCGAGGAGCAGCTGGTCCCGGTGCTCGCCCGGCTCGTGGGCGAGGGCGCCGACGAGCTGGAGGTGCGGCTCGCCGCCGCGGCCGCCACCGACGCCATCCGGATCGCCCTGGAGACCTGGGCCGCCACGGACGCCCCGCCGCGCGGCCCCCACTCCCCCGCGGAGCTGGCGGTCCGCTGCCTGCGCGAGCTGACGGGCGGCCTCAGACTCCTGGAGGGATGAGGCGGTCGGCCACCAAAGGCCCGCCCCGGGCGCCTGCCCCGTCCCGGGCGCCCGCCCCGCCCCGGAAGCCCGCACCACCCCGCTGCACCCTCACCCCGAAACCCCGCACCACCCCGCTACGCCCCCGCCGCGGCGCCCGCCCCCTCTTCCTCCACCACGAACACCAGCAGCGCCACGTCGTCCCGTACCCCACCGGAGAACCGGACCAGATCGCTCCAGATCGCGTCGGTGAAGGCTGCCGGATCGCGCCGCTCCGCCGCGAAGATCGCGGGAAGCCGCTCCACCAGCGGATAGAAGACCCCGGCCGCGTCCCTCGCCTCGGTCACGCCGTCCGTGACGGTCAGCAGCCAGTCGCCGGGCTTGAGGCCGACGACGACGGGCTCGGGCGGTGCCACGCCCGCGATGCCGAGGCCGAGGGGCGGGCCGGGCGTGACGTCGAGTTCGGTGACCGCGCCGTCGCGCAGCAGCAGGGGTGGCGGGTGGCCGCAGGAGACGAGGCGCAGTTCGCCGGCCGTGGCGCCGAACTCCAGGAGGACGGCGGTGGCGAAGAGTTCGCCGGGCTCGCCGTGTTCGGCGTCTTCGGAGTCGATGACCAGGCGCCGGTCCAGGCGCGCGGCGACACCCTCCAGGTCGCCCTGGTCGAGGACCGCCTCCCGGAAGGCGCCGAGCAGCGCCGCGACGGTCCCGACGGCCGCGAGCCCGTGCCCCTGCACGTCCCCGACCAGGGCCCGCACCCCGCAGGGCCCCCTGCGCACGTCGAAGAGGTCACCGCCGACCAGAGTGCCGCGCTGCGCCGCCCGGTACAGGCCCGCGCAGCGCACCGGACCCACGCGTTCCGGCAGCGGCGGCAGGACCGCGAACTGGGCCGCCTCGGCGACCGTGCGGACGGTGACGAGCTGGGCGTCGCGGCGGCTGCGCACCCAGGCGAAGAGCACGCTGAGCACCGCCACGAAGGCGACGGTCGCGGTGTCGCTCTCCCCGGGGTGCCCCAGGTCGTAGTGCGGCAGGGAGAGCAGCAGCAGGACGGTACCGCCGAGGAGCGCGGTGGCCGCGGGCCCGTAGGCGAGGGCGGCGAGCGGCGGTACGGCGGCGAGCAGGAAGCTGAGGTCCAGCGTCTTGGGGGTCGCGAGCTGGATGACGCAGGTCAGGACCAGGAGCACCGGCGCGGGCCAGCGCGCCCAGGGAGGCGTCGGCGCACCGCGGTGCCAGCCCGCCTCCCGCGCGCTTCGGCGCCTGGCCGCGGCCCTGATCATCGGTGCTCCTTCCCCGCGGGCCGGAGGACGTGCCCACGCCCGCACAGGACGCGTCCCCGCGCGCGGTACACGCGTCCACGCTCAGCGGAGGACGTGTCCACGCTCCTACGCGCGCGTGGCGGGCGCACGCCGGGCCGGTCCGTCAGGTGTGCCGGGCGGGCGCTCCGGAGGGCGGCCGCCCGGGCCCCGGCGGCCCGGTGTCAGAGGGGGCGGCCCATCAGGACGTCGTCCACGTATCGGCCGTCCAGGAGGAACTCGCCGGGCAGCACGCCCTCGGTCACGAATCCCTCGGACTCGTAGAGCGTGCGCGCCGCGGTGTTGTGCCCGAGCACCCGCAGCGTGATGCGGCGCGCGCCCTGGCGGCGCGCCTCCGCCACCGCGGCCTGGAGCAGCTCGCGCCCCACGCCCTTGCCGCGCACCTCGTCGGCGACGACGAAGCCCAGGATCTGGCGCACGTGCGCGTTCACGGCGAGCGGGGTGGGGAACCCGAGCCTTATGTAGCCGACGACGTGCCCGTCGAGCTCGGCGACCAAGTGGTCGCGGGGGCCGAAGCGGTCGGAGAAGAACGGCTCGTAGGGTGGCTGCGGACGCGGCTGCACGGAGTGCACGGTGGACCAGTTCGCACGGTCCATGCGGGCCAGGGCGGCATCGTCGTCGGCCCGCGCGGTGCGTATGTACGTCTGCTGCATGAGCGCCACTGTACGGCGGGCGTACGACGGCACAACCGTCCCTTTCACGGCAGGATGGCCCCATGGAGCAGCACGTGTCGCCCCCGGAGTCGACGGATCCGGCGGCCCAGGCGAACCTCGTGAACCAGGAGAGCCAGGAGGACCAGGTGAACGAGGAGGACCAGGTGAACCCGGCGGAGCCCTCGCACAAGCCGCGCCGCGTCGCCGTGTCCGGCGCCTCCGGCCTCATCGGCTCCGCGCTCACGCGCTCGCTGTCGGACGACGGCCACGAGGTGGTCCGGCTGGTGCGCCGGGTCCCGCGTGCGAAGGACGAGGTGCGCTGGGACCCCAAGGAGGGGTACGTCGACGCCGCCGGGCTCGCGGGCTGCGACGCCGTCGTGAACCTGGCGGGCGCGGGCATCGGCGACCGGCGCTGGAACGACGCGTACAAGCGCGAGCTGCACGACAGCAGGGTGCTCGGCACCAGGACGCTCGCGGCCGCCGTGGCGGCCCTCGACGAGCCGCCCCGGGTGTTCCTGAACGGCAGCGCGATCGGCTACTACGGAGACACCGGTCAGCGCGCGGTGGACGAGACGGCCCCTCCTGGAGAGGGGTTCCTGCCGTCGATGTGCGTGGCGTGGGAGAAGGCGGCCGCGGCGGCCCAGGACGCGGGGGTGCGCACGGTGTTCACGCGCACCGGCCTGGTCGTCGCGCGCGGGGGCGGTGCCTGGGGGCGGATGTTCCCGCTCTTCAAGGCGGGTCTCGGCGGGCGGCTCGGCAGCGGCCGGCAGTACTGGAGCTTCATCGCGCTCTACGACGAGGTGGCGGCGCTGCGGCATCTGCTCGCGCGGGACGACCTGTCGGGGCCGTTCAACCTGACGGCCCCGGTGCCGGTCACCAACCGCGAGGTGACGGCCACCATGGGCCGGGTGCTGCACCGCCCGACGGTGTTCACCGCGCCCGCGCCCGCGCTGCGGGTGGTCCTCGGCGAGATGGCGGGGGACGTCCTCGGCAGCCAGCGCGTCCTGCCCACGCGGCTCACGGAGTCCGGGTTCGCGTTCACCCACCCCGGCATCGAGGACGCCGTCAGGGCCGCGCTGGCCTGACGCCCGGACCACCCCCGCCCGGCCGTGCGACCACCGTGCGTCCGTGCCCGGTCCATGCGCGACTCCCAGCGGCCGTCCACGCTCCTACCCTCGACCGGAACTCGGGGATTCCACCGCCCTCGTGAGGGCATAAGGCTCCCCAGCAGTCGAGCGAGCCGCGCAACCTCCGGGAGGAGCACGTGCCAGAGCCTGCGCACCATGTGGATGTCGTCATCGTGGGAGCCGGGGTCGCGGGACTGTCGGCCGCCCACCAGCTGACCAGCGCCGGTGTAACGACCGTTGTCCTGGAGGCCGCCCCTTACGTCGGCGGCCGGATGTCCACCGAGAAGGTGGACGGCTTCCGGCTCGACAGGATCGGGCAACTGCTGACCACGTCGTATCCGGAACTGCGTCACACGCCCGGTCTCGACGCACTCGTTCTGCGCCCCTTCGCCCCCGGTCTGCTGGTGCACAGCGCCGGCAGGCACCACCGCATGGTGGAGCCGAGCGGCGGGCGGAGCGCGAGGGGCGCACTCACGGCGGCGCGCGCCCTCGCGAGCGCCCCCCGGGTGCCGCGGCCCGCCCGCACGGCTCCGGGCGCCCCGCCCCGACCCCCGTCCAGGACCACGCCGTGGCCCTCCAGGCCGCCGTCCCGCACCGCACCGCTGGGCGGCGCACTCGACCAGGCCCGCCTCGGCGCGGCGCTCGCCCGGATCGCGGCGACCCCCGTGCGACGGCTCCTCGCGCGCCCCGAACTGCCCGCGGCCCAGGCCCTGTCCGCGCGCGGGCTGCCCGCGCGCACCATCGAGGGGTTCCTGCGCCCGCTCCTGTCGGCGCTGCTGTGCGACCCGGACCTGACGACGTCGAGCCGGTGCGCCGACCTCGCCCTGCACGCCTTCGCGCGCGGCCGCCTGTGCCTGCCCGAAGGCGGCGCCGACGCCCTGCCGGAGCTGCTCGCGGCCGCGCTGCCGCCCGGGACCGTACAGACCGGCGTCCGCGTCACCTCGGTGTCCGCGAACCGCGTCACCACCGCCGAGCACGGCGAACTGACCTGCGCCGGTGTCCTGCTGGCCACGGACGCCCGCGCCGCCGCCGAACTCCTCCCGGGCCTGCGCGTACCGCCGTTCCACCCGGTCACCGTGGTGCACCACGCGGTCCCTGAGCCGCCGCTCGCCGGACCCGCGCTCCTCCTGGACGCCGACCGCGAGGGCCCCGTCTCCCACACGGCCGTCGTCAGCCACGTCGACCCCACGCGCGCGCCCGCGGGCCGGACCCTGGTGTCCTCGACCGTCCTCGGCACGCCCCCGGACGACCTGGAGCGGTCCGTGCTCGGCCATCTCGCGAAGCTGTACGGCACGCCGACCGACCGCTGGGAGCCGCTTGCCGTGCACCGCACGCGCGAGGCGGTGCCCGCGATGCCGCCGCCGCACGATCTGCGCCGTCCCGTACGGCTGTTGGCGGGGCTCTACGTGTGCGGCGACCACCGCGACACCAGCACGGTGCAGGGCGCGCTGCACTCCGGGCGCAGGGCGGCGCACGCCGCGCTCGCCGACCTCGGCATCCGCCCCGCCGCCACGGAGGAGTCACTGCCCGCTGCCGCCTGAGGCCCCTTCCCGGGGCTCACTCATCGGACCTGTCCGACCCGTCGGACCGGCTCCCCCTAGGCCCCCGCGCCCCCCACGCGGGGGCTTCAGCCGTCCCGCGGTCTTGTCACCGACCCCGCGCAGCACTACCGTCCCAGCGGATCCGGGCATCGGACCACCGAGCCGCGGGAGGACTGACGTGCGTCGCACCTTGCCGGTGATCACACTCATCCTGGGCCTATTCATGGGATCTCTGACGGCGCCGACTGCCCATGCCGACGACCGGGGCGCACCCCGGCCGGATGACAGCACAGGCGCGCCCCGGCCGGGCGACGGCACAGGCACGCTCCGTCCGGACAACGGCATGCCGTCCGCCATCCCCCGCCCCACCGACTGGACCGCGCTCCCGGGGCGCACCGAACTCACCCACCGCACCCGCGTCCTGATCGACCCCCGGCAGGCGTCGGCCACCGCGCTGCCGTCCGGCCGTGCCGAATTCCCGGGCCCCGCGCGCCAGTCCGTGCGCGCGCTGGCGACTCGGCTGCGTACGGAGATCGAGCAGGTCACCGGGATCGCCCCACGCGTCGTCGCGGGCGGGCGGCCGGACCGGGACGACATCGTCCTGACGCTCGCCGCCGCCCAAGGCGCCCCCGCCGAGGCGCGGGCGGAGGGCTACCGCTTCGACAGCGCGGGCCCCGTCCGCGTGTCCGCAGCCTCCACGCACGGCCTGTACTACGGCACCCGCACCCTCCTCCAGCTCCTGCGCACCACCGCCGCCGACCACCGCGCCGTCCCGCGCGCCCGCTCGGCCGACCGGCCCGCGCAGGCGGTCCGCATGGTCCACCTGGACGCGGGGCGCAAGTACTGGCGGATCCCGTACCTGAAGAACCTGATCCGCAGGATGGGCGATCAGAAGCTCAACACCCTGTTCCTGCATCTGTCGGAGTCCGAGGGCTTCCGGCTGTACAGCCCGCGCTTCCCCGGGCTCGCCGACCCCGACCACAGCTACAGCCGCGCCGACATCGAGGAGTTGAAGGCCTTCGCCGCGCGGCATCACGTGCAGGTGATGCCGGGTCTCGAACTGCCCGGTCACGCCACGGTGATCAGCGAGGCGTTCGGCATCGGCTTCGGCTCGGGGCCGGGCGCGTGCACGGGGGCCCATACGCACTCCCACCTCACGCCGGACTGGATCATCGACATGACCAGCGAGAAGGCGATCGCCAAGAGCAAGGAGATCGTCGACGAGTTCGCGGGCTGGTTCGACGCGCCGCTGTTCTCGATCGGCGCGGAGGAGGTGCCGGGTCAGCTCGCCGCGTGCCCGCGCGTGAAGGAGCACCTGGCCGCAGCGCCCGACGTCTCGACGCTCGGTGACCTGCTCAACCGGTACATCAACACCCTGGACGACGTGGTCACTTCGCACGGCAAGCGCACCGCCGTCTACAACGGCTCCGAGCACCTGGCCGCGCCGCAGCAGCGCGTGCACGCCCCGGTCGTCTTCCTCACCTGGGAGGGCACCGGCGCGGAGCCCGCCATTCCGGGCCATGACGAGATCGCCATCGGCCCCTTCTACAACACCCCGAACAACTACCACCACAAGTACCCCGACGAGCCCTGGATGTACGACTCCTGGGCACCGAGCACCGCCCCCGACATGCTCGGCTCCGGCGTCGTGAACTGGGCGGACTACAACTTCTGGGCCGACGACGCATACGTCGAGCAGCACCTGGCGGGCCCCCGCGCGATCCTCGCCGACCGCGCCTGGAACGGCTCCCCGACGCCGGACACGCTCGCCGGCTTCCGGGCCCGCGCAGCCCGCGTCGGCGACCCCCCGGGCACCACGCCCGCGCGCACCCGCCCCCGCGTACAGGACCGGCCGAGCCACCACTGGACCTTCGACGACGCCGCGTACCCGAAGGGCTGGACGTACGCGGGCAGCCCCGGCAACACGATCTTCGCCGAGGACGTGGCGGGCGACCTGCCGGGCACCTCGTACATCATCGACAACCCCACGCCCGTGCCCGGCGTGCGCGGGCAGGCGTGGCGCTTCGACTCGGACCGGGACGGGGTCGGCTTCGGCGGTGTGGACGTGGCGGAGCCCTGGACCGTGTCGGTGCGGGTCCGGGCGACGGCGCGGACGGACGACCAGGTGCTGCTGAGCTCCAGGGCGGGGGCCTTGAAGCTCATGCAGCACGGCACGGGCCGGGTGGGCTTCACCCGCTACGGAGAGGCCGACTTCAGCTTTCCGTACGCCCTGCCGCTGGACCGGTGGGTGCAGCTGACGTGGGTCGCCTCGCCCGGTCGCACGGTCCTGTACGCGGACGGGGTGCGGGTCGGGGCCGTCCCCGCGTCGATTCCGTTGCCGATGCGGTCCATCGGTACGGAGCGGGCCTCGCTGCGCGGGGACCTGGACGACCTCGCCACGTGGGACGTGGCGAGGGGGCCCGAGGACGTCGCCCGGTCGGGGGCGGCCACGAACGGCCGCCCCCGCCCCCACTAGCCCAGCGCCGCGACCCGGTCGCGATACCCCCGCACCGGCGCCGCGTCCCGATACGGCTCCAGGCGGCGCTCGAAGTCGCGTACGTACTCCACCGCACGCACCGATCGCATCTCGCCCGCCGCCTGGGCCGCCTCCGCGCCCAGTTGGCAGGCCTGTTCCAGCTCGCCGAGGCCGAGGCGCGCGGAGGCCAGGACGACGCGGCAGAAGAGCCTGCTGCGGGCGTAGCCGGGGGCGCGCAGTTGCAGGGAGCGCTCGGCGTGCTGCGCGGCCGCGCGGTACTGCTGGAGATCGCGGTTGCAGTGCGCGAACTCGTCGGCGAGCTGTGCCTCGTCGAAGAACCGCGCCCAGTACGGGACCTCGTCGCCGGGCCGGGCGGTCTCCAGGGCGCGCTCGGCGCGCACCATGGACGCCGAGCAGGCCCGCACCTCGCCGAGCACCCCGTGCCCGCGCGCCTCGACGGCGTGCAGCAGGGCCTGCACGACGGGCGGCGCCGAGGAGCCGACGCCCTGCTGGGCGACGCGGGCGAGCTGCACGGCTTCGCGGCCGTGGCCGAGGTAGACGGCCTGGCGGCTCATGGTGACCAGGACGTAGCTGCCGTACGCCCGGTCGCCCGCGGCCTGCGACAGGCGCAGCGCCTGCACGAAGTACCGCTGGGCGAGCCCGTGCGCGGCGATGTCGTACGACGTCCAGCCCGCGAGCCGGGTCAGGTCGGCGGCGGCCGCGAACAGGCGCCGCCCGGCCTGCTCGCCGTAGGTGCCGCGGAGCATCGGCTCGGCCTCGTGCTCCAGGTACCGCACCAGGGCCTGGCGGGCGTGCCCGCCGCCGTAGGCGTGGTCCAGGGCGCGGAACAGCTCGCCGACGGAGCGCAGGGCCGCGATGTCGCCGCCGGTGACCCGGTGGCCGGGCCCCCGGTCGGTGTCGCGGCGCTGCCGGGGCACGATCGGGCGGCCCTGCGGGGGCACGCGGGGTGTCTGCGGCGGCTCGCCGCGGGCGACGCGCTCGTCGGCGCGGCCGATCAGCCAGTCCCGGCTCGGCACCACGAGCCCGGCCGGGGTGAAAGCGATCTTGCGCAGCTCGGCGTGGCTGCCGGAGTCCTTGCGCCACAGGCCGCCGACGATGTCGACGGCTTCCTCGGGCGAGGACGCGAACTCCAGGCCCGCGTAGACGGGCGCGCACGCGTCGAGCCCGAGGTCCTGTGCGGACAGGCGCCGGCCGAGGCGCCGGGTGAAGACCTCCGCGATCAGTGCGGGGGTCGTGCCGCGGGGCTGCTGGCCTCTGAGCCAGCGTGTCACCGATGTCTTGTCGTACCTGAGATCGAGACCGTGCTCGAGCCCTAGCTGATCGACGCGGCGCGCCAGGCCCGCATTGGAGAACCCGGCTTCCGCGATGAGCGCGGCTAGCTGGCGGTTGGGGGTGCGCTGCGGGGGTCGTTCCGTCATCAGCTGTGCGGTCTCCTGCCTTCCGGGCCTGCCTTGAGCAGCCCTTATGGCCTCGTGAACGGCGCGAATGTAGCGGCCCGTACGGCCCCCATCTCGGCCTTCAAGCTGCATTCATCCGATCGTGTGAGGATTGACCGGAGGGCTGACGGGATTCCGCCGGACGTACAGTGGCAGGGGCGCGATCCGTGCACAGTGAAGGTTTCCGTGCAGGCGCGGGTCCGGTGCACGCGGATGGTTCTAGGGAGGCACGTGCCGTGGGCGAGATTCGATTCATCCGGCTGGGATTCGGTCCGGAGTCCGTCGAGTACCAGGAGGCCTGGGACGAGCAGCGACGGGTGCACGCGGCCCGCTTCGCGGACGAGGTCCCGGACACCTGCCTGCTCCTGGAGCACCCGCCGGTGTACACGGCGGGCCGCAGGACCGAGGACAGCGAGCGCCCGCTGGACGGCACCCCGGTGGTGGACGTGGACCGCGGCGGCAAGATCACCTGGCACGGTCCGGGCCAGCTCGTGGGCTACCCGATCCAGAAGCTGCCGCGTCCGGTGGACGTCGTAGCACACGTACGCCGCCTGGAAGACGCACTTATCCGAACGTGTGCCGAGTTCGGTCTCGAAACCACGCGCGTCGAGGGACGCAGCGGCGTATGGGTCCTCGGTGATCCGGTGGAGTCGCGCCCGGCCCTCGGCGGGCTCAGCCTCGACTTCGATCCGCGCCTCACGGACGACGAGTTCGACCCCCGCCTCAACGGCCCGGAGTACGCGCCCTCCAACGCCGGCCAGCGCCGCGAGGACCGCAAGGTCGCCGCGATCGGCATCCGCGTCGCCAAGGGCGTGACCATGCACGGCTTCGCGCTGAACGTGAACCCGGACAACACCTGGTTCGACCGGATCGTGCCGTGCGGCATCCGCGACGCGGGTGTGACGTCCATCGCGCACGAGGTGGGCCGCGACCTCACGATCGCGGACGTGCTGCCGGTGGCCGAGAGGCATCTGCGGGACGTACTGGAGAACGCGGATCTCAAGCCGCGAGTGGTGGAGAAGCCTGCCTCGGGGGGGGGGGGGGCCCCCCCCCAAGGTGCCGGGGCCCTCCCGGGAGGAGGCAGGGGCCCCCAAAACCCCCCCCCCCCGCCCCCCGGACCCGAAACGAAGGGGAGGGGGAAAGACCTTGGGCGGGGGAGGAGGGGGTTAAGGGGGGGAGAAGCGCGGCTATGAAGAGACGGAGCCGCCCAAAACAAAGACCCCAAAGAG
>NZ_JBVIXA010000012.1:0-235146 GCF_055594065.1 Streptomyces sp. NPDC040610
CGGTACCAAGGCCATCGTCATCAAGTTCGACAAGGAGACATGCCGCCCCTGCCCGGTGCGCGACGAGTGCACCCGCTCGAAGACCGGCGGCCGGACCCTCTCCCTGCAACCCCGCGAGCTGCAAGAAGTCCTCGACCATGCCCGCCTCCAGCAGGACGACGAGCAGTGGCGAGCCAGGTACGGAACCCGCGCGGGCATCGAGGGAACCATCCACCAGGCCGTCGCGGTCACCGGGATGAGACGTGCCCGCTACCTCGGTCTCCAGAAGACCCACCTGGAGCACGTCTTCTCCGCCGTTGCGCTCAACCTCATCCGCCTCGATGCCTGGTGGAACGGCCACCCGCTCGACCGCACCCGCGTCAGCCGCCTTGCCCGACTCGACCTCTCCCTCGCCGCGTGACCGAATAGGGGTCTTACTGGTGTGATCGCCTAATCAACTGTCGCCGGTTTCCCGAGGAACCCAGCCAGTTGGTGACCGACTGTGGTTGCCAACGGTGTATCGGCTCCGGGTCCCACCGGCCTCGTTGCGGAGCCGGGTGGTGGTCTTGTCGTGGTAGCGAGAGCGTCTGCGGCGACGGGCGCGGGATTCGGCACGAGGTGGGAGAACAGCTGCGAACGGCGGGTGTTAACTTCCTTCCCGTGGCGGAGCACCAGGACGAGACCAGGGCGGCCTACGACGGGGTCGTCGAGCTGTATGCGTCGATGTTCGCTGACCGGCTGGAGACGCAGCCGTTCTCGCGGAACATGATCGGCACCTTCGCCGAGCTCGTGCGCGGGACGGGGAACCCGCGGGCGGCCGATGTCGGCTGCGGGCCCGGACATCTGACGGCCATGCTGCATGACCTGGGGCTGGATGCCTTCGGGCTCGACCTCTCCCCAGCCATGGTCGACCACGCCCGGCGGGCCCATCCGGCGCTACAGTTCGACGAGGCGCGCATGGAGGCCCTGCCAGTCGAGGACGGCGCGCTCGGCGGCGTGCTGGCCCACTACTCGATGATCCATACCCCGCCTGGGGAATTGCCCGCGCTGCTCGCCGAGCAGGCGCGTGTCCTGGCACCAGGGGGCCTGCTCCTGGTGTCCTTCTTTGGGACCGAGGGGCCTGAGCCGCTCCGCTTCGACCACAAGGTGACGCCCGCCTATAGCTGGCCGGCGGACCGGTTCGCCGAGCTGCTGGCCCGGTCCGGGTTCGTCACGTTCGCGCGGCTGCTCCACGACCCGGCCTCTGAGCGGGGCTTCCTCGACGCCCACTTGCTGGCCCGCAAGTCGGAGGACACCGTCGAGGCCACCGCACAATAAGCCAGCAGGATCGGTGACACGGCTCTTACCCCGGACACGACGAAGGCCCCCTTCCACCCGAAGGCGGAAGGGGGCCCGTGTTCATGCGTACTGGCGTCGGGTGGGGTCCAACGCGGCGGCCTGCGGCGGCGGATCGTCGCCGGGGTCGGGGGCGCCGTCGCGTCGGCGCACTAGGGCGTCGGGGTCGCCGGGCGGCCCGGCCACCGGCTTCTCGCCGAGGCCTTGCACCTGCCTCGCGAGCGCGTCCCGAGCGGAGTTGGCGGTGCGCAGGTCGCGGGACAGCTCTGCGGCCTGCCTCGGCGAGCTGGTCCTCCAGCTTGACGACCCGCGCCACGAGGACGGTGTGCCGCTCGTCCTGCGCTTCCTGACCCAGCCGCAGAATCTCTCCATCGACCTTGTGGCCGACGAGCGCGACGACTCCGTGGATGTCCTCCTTCACGTCCTGGCGGACATCCTCGAGGCGGCGCACGACCTCCCCGGCCGTTGGCTCGTCGGCGACGGGGACCTCCCGTTACTGAGCTTGTAGGCGTGATTTCGTCCGCGTGGTCCTGGTCATGGCTCACGAAGCTGTCGGGAAAGAGCCTTTCCTCGACTGTGCGCACGGCGCTTGACTCGGCAGCCTCCTTACAGCGGCAGCCGGGGTGCCAGTCGGTGCCTTCGGAGGGCGGAATCGAAGGGGTAATGCCATGAGCATGGTTCAAAGCGGCAAGCTGGCTCTGGACTCACCGAACTCCACTGAGACGGTGGGCGGCAAGATCGACACCTTCAAGCAGGTCAACTTCCCCACCCCGTTCCCGGCAGGCTCGGACGTGATCGTGCAGGTAACCGTGCAAACCTTCAACGGCCCCGAAACACCGGGCGTCCGGCTGCACAACGTCAGTAACACCGGGTTCCGCATCCGCCTCAACGAGATCCTCGGCGGGGGCGTGTCGGCTGACGGCAAGCACACCACGGAGACCATCGGCTGGACCGCCTACACGATCTGAGATATGCCACGGGCGGCCCTGGGACTTCAACCCCCAGGGCCGCCCGCTGCGCGGTTCAGGACGCCAGACTTGCGCACCGGGCATGGTGCTTGCGTCAGTGCTTGCGACACCACGGCCGCGTCTCAAGGCGCGCCGAGTGGGTGGGCAGCGTTGCCGCTACGGGCCGCCGGTGCCGTCGGCGTCGGCGACCAGCGCGGTGTAGTCGTCCTTCTTGACCCCGTCGCACGTGCCCGGTCGGCCTTCGCCGCCCTCGGCGTACTGCTTCTCCAGGGCCTGGGCGCAGCCCTCGACGCGGTCCTCGTACGAGGAGTGGTTCAGCCAGAGAACGAGGCCGGTGATGCCTGCTGCGATGGTGAGGGTGGAGGCGGGGATGAAGATGGTCGAGCGGCGCATGGGTCCCCCCGGGGACGGGTGTCGAGGGCCCGGAGCGTAGCGGCGCGGTGGGTGTGATCGGGCGGGAACAGCGGGGGAACCCATCGAAGTGGGTGCCGACGTGCTGTCGTCGGTGAACTCGGGCGCGGGGGCTGCTACTTCGGCTCGTCCGCCGGGGCGAAAAGGCCCACCAGGGTGCGGAACGCCGTGCGGTACGCGATGGGGGTGGTGCCGTTGAGGCGCTGGAAGTGGTGGCGGAGGTTCGCGGGGGTGCCGAGGCCGGTGCGGGCCGGGATGTGTTCCACGGGGGTGTCCGTGTGCTCCAGGAGCCACTGGGCGTGGCGTACGCGGGCCCGCAGGAGGTACTGGAGCGGGGTCAGGCCCGTGTGGACGCGGAAGCTTCGGTTCAGGCTGCGGACGCTGGTGTGCGCGTGGGCCGCGATGTCCGCGAGGGTCAGGGGGCGGTGGAGGTTGGACTCCAGCCAGGTCGTGGTGGGGGTGAGGGGGGTGGTGGTGTCGGGGGCCGGGGGTTCGTCGGCTCGCGCGCTGGTGGGGGTGTCCGCCCGTGCCGCGGCGAGAGTGTCCGCTCGCGCCCCGGTGGGCGCGTCCGCGCGCAGTGCCTCCGACGGGTTCGGGAGCATCAGGAAGAGTTGGCGGTCGGCCTCCTGGGCCGCCTCCTTGCCGTGGTCCTCCTCGATGATGCGTACGCAGACGTCCTTGCCGCCGAGCACGCCCGAGGAGGTGAGGAACTGGCCGTCGGTGACCGGCCAGTCGGTGAGTTCGACCTCGATCCGGGGGTGACGGCGGGCCAGTTCCGGTGCGTGGGACCAGGCCGTCGTGGCGCGGCGGCCGTCGAGGAGGCCGGTCGCCGCGAGGGCGAAGGTGCCGGTGCCGATCGTCGCGATGCGGGCACCTCGGTCGGCCGCCGCCCGCAGTGCGGTCAGTACGTCGGCGGGAGGCGGGTCGGGGCACGCGCCGTACCCCGTCACGAGCACCGTCCCCGCGTCCGCCAGGCCGTCCAGGCCCCGCTCCGGGGTCACCCGGAACGGGCCGGGCGGAGCTGTGGTGATCGCGTCCCGCGCGGCGCACACCCGCAGCTCGTACGGCGGGCGGCGGTAGAACGTCCGCGACGCCGCACCGAACATCAGCGCCGGCGTGCTGAGCTGGGGCGCGGGCACCCCGTCGAGCGCGAGCAGGGCGATCGTGGGCATGGCCAGAATTTAGCCCACGGTGGCAGCAGGACGCTTTTTCCCGGCCCCCCGTCCCACGGAGCATGGAGGAACACGAGGCGGGGACCGGGCGACGTGGATGCCCCGGGCCGTCCGCCCGTTCACCCCGGCTGTTCACCCATTTACTCAGCACACGCATCAGGCGAAGGGCACCTCCATGTCTACTCCAGCCACTCCGGCCACCCCCGCCCAGTCGGCCTCGACCTCGGCCTCGACCTCGGCCTCCCGTCCGTCCCGTACGGCCCGGCGCGTCCTCGGCGGCCTCGGAGCCGTCGGCGCGGCCACCGCCCTGTGCGCCACCGGCCTCACCGGCAGCGCCCAGGCCATCGTCGGCGGCAAGGACGCCACCAAGGCGTACCCGTTCATGGTGTCGATCCCGATGACCGTGGAGCAGGAGGACGGCAGCAAGCTGAAGGGCGTGTGCGGCGGGACCCTGATCGACCCCGAGTGGGTCGTCACCGCGGCCCACTGCGCCCAGGACGACTTCGTGGCCCGTCCGACCGGGAAGGTCCGCGTCGGCAGCGACCGGCTGAGTTCCGGCGGCACGGTGCGCACCATCGTCAAGAAGGTGGTCCACCCCGCCTACGACATCGGCGGCGACAAGCGCTCCCACGACGACATCGCCCTGCTCCGCCTGGACCGCCCCGTCACCCGCCACGCCCCGATCCGCGTCGCCGACCACGCCCCGAAGGTCGGCGCGCACACCCGGATCCTCGGTTTCGGTACGACGGTCGACAGCACCGACCTGGAGGAGTGGAGGTTCTCCGAGCGCCTCCAGCAGCTCGACACCCGCAGGGCCGCGGCCGACAAGTGCCTCGACATCAAGGGCAGGACGGAGCTGTGTACGCAGAGCCTGGTCCGCGACGCGATGGCCTGCAACGGTGACTCCGGCGGGCCGCAGATCCAGCGCGTCGGCGGGCGCTGGCAGCTCGTCGGCGCCACCTCCGGCGACGGCGACGCGGCCGTCGACCGGCGCTGCGCGGGCGGCCCCGGGATCTACACCTCCGTGCCCGCGTACAAGAAGTGGATCGAGAAGACGATCGCCTCCCAGCGCTGACGTCGGGCGGGCGGCGCGTTCGGTGGCTCCCGGCGGATGCGGATAATGCCGGGCATGTCAGTCATCGCGCTGCTCGTCCTCGACGGCGTCCCCGCCCACCAGCTCACCACCCCCGGTCTGGTCCTGGACGCCGTCGTCCGCAGCGCCCCCGAGGCCGCGTACGAGCTGCGGGTCTGCGCGGTCCCGGGCACCGTCACCACCGCCCGCCCCGCCCCGCTGACCGTCACCGCGGACCGGGGGCTCGACGGGTTGGACGGGGCCGGGACCGTGCTGGTGGCCGGGCACGACGGGTTCCGGGCGGAGCCGCCGCCGGGGGTGGCCGAGGCCCTGCGCGCGGCCGTCGGCCGGGGGAGCCGGGTGCTCGCCGTGGGCACCGGCACGTTCACGCTCGCCGCGGCCGGGGTGCTCGACGGCCACCGGGCCACGACCGAGTGGAGTCACGTCCCCGAACTGGCCGCGCGCCACCCGGAGGTGGCCGTCGACCCGGCGGGGACGCTCGTCGTGGACGGGCCGTTCCGGACGTCGGCCGGGTTCCTCGGCGGGCTCGACCTGTGCCTGCGGATCGTCGAGGAGGACCACGGCCCCGCGGTGGCCGCCGCGACCACCCGGCAGCTCGTCCTGCCCGTGTCCGACGAGGCGCAGGCCGCGCGCGCCGAACTGGACCGTGCGCTCGCTGAGACCGGCGGCCTGGAGCCGACCGTCCGCTGGCTGGAGGCATCCGCGCACCGGCCCCTCACGCTCGCCGACATCGCCGCGCACGCCCGCCTCAGCCCCCGCACGCTCGACCGCAGGTTCCGCGCGCTCACCGGGCTCAGCCCGCTCCAGTACCTGCTGCGCGTCCGCCTCGACCGGGCGCGCCACCTCCTGGAGCACGACGACGCCACGATCGAGGACATCGCCGCGCGCGTGGGGTTCGGCTCGTCGGCGGGCTTCCGCCGGCACTTCCGCGAGGCGACCGGCGTGACGCCCCGCGGCTACCGCGCGGCCCGGTGCGACTCCGACTGAAGGTGGGCCTTCGCGTTGATCAGGGCCCGGGCGCGCAGGCGGCGCCACTCGGTGAGGTCGGTGCGGTGGCGGTCGCGGATCTCGGTGAGCGGCTGGTCGCGGAAGGCGGCTTCCGGTTTGAAGTTGTTGACGACCGTGGAGACGCGGAACCAGCGCCGTTGGTCGCCGTACAGGGTGCGTTGGGCCGAGGCGAGACAGCCGTCGGTGTGGGCGCGCACCGAGTGGCCGGTGGGCAGCGTCAGGGACAGCTCCGCGCGGCCGGTGCCGAACAGGGCCCGTGTCACCCGCTGTTGCTCGGCCGTGGACGCCGGGCGGCTGCCGGGGCGCGGCGGGGTCAGGCCCTTGCGGGTCAGACAGGTCTCGGTGAGCTGCTGCTGCGCCGCCTTGATCATGTCGTCGGGCGCCAGTGAGGACGTCCGCCCGGCGGACGGCGCGCACCCGACGGCCAGGACGGTGAGCATCAGCAGGGGGAGGGCCGCGAGGGTGCGGAGGCGGGGGAGGGACGGGTGCGGGCGGGGGCCCGGTGCGGAAAGGCGCGGGCGCGGGCCTGGTTCGGGCAGCTTCGGGCGCAGCTCCGGTACGGACAGGTGCGCGCGCCCGACGGCCTGCGCCGGTCGGGGACGACCGGGACGCGCGTCGCCGCTTCGCCCGGCTCGCGCCCCCGCCTCCAGGGGCTCTCGGGAGGTGGCTTCTCGGCGCATGCGGGCGGCTCCTGGGGCTGGTTCGGTGCGCGGTGCATGCGCACCCTCCCCACGGACCGCCGCGTTAAGCGCCTTGTCACCCGGACCGGTGAGCGGCCGCGCTGACCACTACCGGCGGCCGAGCGGCGCGCCGACCGCTACCCGCGACGCTGCTGCGCCGCCGGATGCGAGCGCCGGTACCTGCGGTCCCAGCGCTCCTGGCGGTCCCGCCGGATGCGGTAGTCGCGGTACGAGGAGGGGGTGCCCCCACCCCCGCCGCCGGAGCCGCCCCCGGCGCCCGCGCCGACCCCGCCGCCCACGGGTCCCGGCGGCCGGGCGTGGCCGCCGTCGTGACGGCGGACGAGGAAGTAGACGAGCACCGCGGCGGCCACCCACAGCAGGGGCTGCTTGAAGCCCAGGGCGATCAGGACGGCTAGTACGGCGACGATCAGTACGTTCATGGCTGAACCTCCGCACGCTGGACGCGGGCAGCCTGGGTCGCTCGGCGTCAGTTGTGATCGATGACAGGTGTGATCGTTGACAGGGACCGCACGGGCGCGGGGCGGGGGCGGCTCCGGAGCGCGGGCCCGCTGTCACGGGGTCGTACGAGGGCTCGTTCGGCCCTCGTACCGGGAGTCAACGCCCGCCGCCACCGCCTGTCAATGCTCCTCGGCGGAGGTGCCGGACGCGGCTTCCCCGGTGTGTTCGTGCGCGTGCTTGAGCAACATCCGAGTATCCACCGTGTCCGGGCCCGAAACCTGCTCCCAGAAGCGGTGGCAGCTCACGAACACCGCGAGCTCCCGCTCCCGTGAGCGCAGCTTCTCGACCTCGGCCTGATCGTCCGGCGTCCAGCCCGGGGAGGCGGGGCGCTCGACCTTCCGCCAGCCGTTGTCGTCGCTGAAGCCGTCCAGGGGCTCGACCGACCAGGGCAGCCGCCGCAGCAGGGAGTGCAGCTCCGACCTGACCTGGTGCAGTTCCTCCTGGCCGGCGAGGAGGTCGCTCGGGAACGCGTACGCGGGGGTTGGGGGCACCCCGTAATGGTACTCCTGTTCGAATTCGTGGGGCGAGTGGTACGGGGGTGTGGGGGGTGTGTCGGTCGGGGCTGTGGCCCGCTTTTTGTGATCGGTTCCCGTCAGGGCCGCGTACGCGCGAAGCTGGAGGCATGTGCCGCAGCATCAAGACTCTCCGCCCGCCCGCCATCCCCGAGAAGGCCACCGACGACGAGATCCGGGCCGCCGCGCTCCAGTACGTGCGCAAGGTCTCCGGGTTCCGCGCCCCGGCCGCCCACAACCGCGAGGTCTTCGAACGCGCCGTCGACGCCGTCGCCGAGGCCACCGCGGACCTGCTCGCCCACATCGAGGTGCGCGGGGCGCGCGCGGCCTCCTAGGGGCCGGAAACGCGCGAAGCCGTAGGTTCCCGCGGGAGCGGGACCTACGGCTCGTACACCCTCGGGCAGGCCCTAGCCCGCCGTCGACTCCCTCGGCCGCCGCACCAGGAACGCCGCCCCCGCCCCCGCCAGGAACAGCGCGAGGAGCGAGACGCCGGTCGCGAGCCACGTCGCGCCCAGCCACTGGCCGCCGAAGTAGCCGAGGCCCACGCTGTATCCGGCCCAGGCCACGCCCGCGAGCACCGACCAGGGCAGGAACTCGCGCACCCGGCGGTGGGCCGCGCCCGCGCCGAGCGAGACGATCGAGCGGCCCGCGGGCGCGAAGCGGGCGATGACGACGAGGACGCCGCCGCCGCGCGCGAGCGCCGTGCCGAGCCGTTCCTGCGCGCTGGTCAGGCGCCGGGAGCGGGCGATGGCACGGTCGAGGCGTTCACCGCCGCGCCAGGCGATGCGGTACGCGACGAGGTCGCCGAGCACGGACGCCGTCGCGGCGCAGAGCATGAGCAGCAGGATGTCCGGCACGTCGTGCGGGACCCGCCCGGTGCCGGAACCGGCGGCGGCCGCCGCCGTGGCCGCGGTGATGACGAGCACACCGCTCGGCAGCAGCGGCAGAAAGACGTCGAACAGGACGGAGAGGGCCACGACCGCGTAGATCCATGGGCTGCCGGTCAGCGCCCCCACACTCTCCAACACCGAAACTCCCCCGTTGTTACTCCCCAGTCGGCAACTCGTCGCCGCGATGTTCGCGGGAGCGGCGGGTGGCGGCCTGATAACAGCTGTACAGCGTACGCCGCGCCTCCGGCCGTAGATCCACTGGGGGCTCAGATGTTCGCTACATCACGTTCACCCGGCTGCCCTTCCCGACGCGGCGCGCACCCCTGAAGTCCCGTACGAACGGAGCAGGAGTGTGCATATCGGGCGCTCAATCGCAGACAAGTCGACATGTAGGAGAAGGGGAGAACTCGACAATGGTGGCAGGGATACTCGCCGCGGCCGTGGCGGCCGCCGTGCTCGCCGCGAGCGGCGGCGTACCGAACGAGGGTGGCGACTGCGTGCGCGCGAAGGGACGGTTCGCGCCGTCCAAGATGCTGTCGCCCGCGCTGACTTACGACCGGCAACTGGTGCCGCCGGGCGCCCGGATCGAGGTGACGCAGCGCCACGAACGGTCCGGCACCCGGGTCGCCCTGCGGGTGCGGGGCGTCAAGCCGGGGCACGCGTACGGCGTGCACGTGCACCAGAAGCCGTGCGGTACGGACCCGGCCGCGGCGGGCGGCCACTACCAGCACCGCCGTGACCCCGTGCAGCCCTCGAAGGATCCGGCCTACGTCAATCCGGCCAACGAAGTGTGGCTGGACTTCACCGCACAGCCGGATGGTTCGGGGAAGGCGGCGGCGGTCCACGCGTGGGGCTTCCGGCCGGGTGGGGCGTCGTCGGTGGTGCTCCACCGGGAGCAGGGCGGCGCGGGGGACCGGGTGGCCTGCTTCACGGTGCCGTTCGCGCCGCGCGCGTAGGCCGCCGCGGCGGACATGAAGGCGCCCCCTCCTCCGTACCGGGAACCACGTACGGAGAAGGGGGCGCCGCTCAGGCGGACCGCGGGTCGGGCCGCGATGAGGTTCGGTGCGTCAGGCCGCGACGGGCGTGCGCTCCGCGTCCGTCGTCGCCTTCGCACCCCGCTCACCGCGGGTCGCCGCGATCACGCGGTCGAGGCTGAACGCGCCGGAGCCCGTGAAGACGAGGAGCAGGAAGACCCAGCAGAACATCGCCGAGGCCTCGCCGCCGTTCTGTATCGGCCACAGGGCCTCCGGCTGGTGGACCTTGAAGTACGCGTAGGCCATCGAGCCGGACGAGACGAGCGCGGCGGCGCGGGTGCCGAGGCCCAGCAGGACCAGGCTGCCGCCGACGAGCTGGATGACGGCCGCGTACCAGCCCGGCCAGGTGCCCGCGTCGACGATGCCGCCGCCGCCGTCCGTGCCGCCGAGGACGCCGAAGAGCGAGGCGGCGCCGTGGCAGGCGAAGAGCAGGCCGACGACGATGCGGAACAGGCCGAGGGCATAGGGCTGGGCGCTGTTGAGACGTCCAGTCATGGTGGGGGACTCCTTCGGTCTTGACTCGGTTTGGGGACGGGAACCGATCGAAGACCCAAGATTAGGTCCGCCTAATTAGTACTTGCAACTTCAACATCTGAGTGTTTCGTGAGAATCGGCGGTATCCAGCCGTCGCAGGCGTCCCCGGAGTTCAGCGGCCCGGCCGGAACCGCCACCGCCCCGGCCGAAGCCGCAGCCGACCCGCCCCCCGTCACCGCCCGCAGCGCCGCCCGCGCCACCGCGTCCGCGTCGGACAGCGTCACCGAGTCCACCCCCGGCCTCGCCCCGGCCGCCGTCACCCAGTGCACCCCCTCCGTCGGCACCCCGAACGCGAACCGCCGCGCGTGCGCCCGGCCCCTGCGGTCGAGCAGGCGGTAGGGGCGCGGGGTGACGTCGAGGCCGCCCGTCTCGTGGCCGTCGACGGTGTGCGGGCGACACCGGCCCGACCGCAGCAGCTCCGCGAGCAGCGCGTCCCCGGTGCGCCGCAGATCGGGCTCGGGCAGCCGCGCCTCCACCAGGGTGGTCACCCGCACCCCGGACCCGGGCACGTCCGGCGAGTGCGCGTGGAACGCCCCGGCGGACTCCTCGCCCCCGCACCGCACTTCGAGCCGTGGCCCCAGCACCTCCACCACCCCCGCGTCGATCAGCGCCGTCAACTCCTCGATACGCCGCCGGGGCGGGCCGATGGACAGGAACGCGTTGAACGGCGTGTACCAGCCGTCCAGATGGGCCCGGCGCGACGCGCCCGCGAGGCCGCCGTGGTCGACGACGAGCCGCAGTTCGTTGCGCAGGTCGCGGAGCACGTCCAGGGCGGCCTTGAGCGGCCCCGCGACATTGCCGAGGGCGGCCTGCGCGGCGTCCTCGCGCAAGTGCCCGAGCAGCCAGCCGCGGAAGTCCCCGGGCGAGCGGAAGACCCGCCCCGCGTACGGGCGCGCGAGGCGCTCCCAGGACCACCGGTCGTCGGCGGCGAACCCGAACGCGTCCAGGACGGCGGACTCCTCGGGGCTGCCGTGCGCGGTGTCGAGGAAACGGTCGCGGAAGGCGGCGGCCCGCCCCGCCGCTCCGGCCGCAGCGAGCCGCGCCTCGTAGTGGACGGTCTCCACCTCCTTGGCGACCAGCGGCCAGACCTCGGTCAGGAAGTCCGGCGCGTCCCCGCTGTCGGCGCGCTTGCGGAAGCGGGCGATGGCCTCCGGGGTGAGCACGGCGGGCCGGTGCCGCCCGTAGGGGCCCTTGGCGTTGTCGCCGCGCGCCTGGTACGGCACGCCCCGCCGTGAACCGGCGTACAGGCGCGGCTCGTTGCCCGAGGCCACATAGCGCAGCCCGCCCCGCCCGTCGGGTACGAAGCGCCCGCCGCGCCCCGACGTCAGGAGCGCCATGTGGTCGAAGAAGTTCAGGCCGAGCCCGCGCAGCAGGACCGGCTCGCCCGGGGCGACCGCGGTGAGGTCGACGTCGGCGGGGTTGGCGGGCGGGACGTGGCGCAGGCCGTGCCGGTCGGCGTACGCGGACAGCTCCGCCCGTTCGCGGTCGGCGGTGTCGGGCAGGTGGCCCTGCGCGAGGACGACGGCGCCGAGCCCGGATATCTCCCGGGAGTCGTCGAGGACGAGGGTCCCCGCGCCCCCGTCGGTGCCGTCGGTGTCGTCGAGGCGGATCGCGCGGGCCGCGTGCGTGCGGACGCGGACGGAGCCGGGGGCGGCGCGCACCGTCTCGGCGAAGAACCACTCCAGATAGCGGCCGTAGTCGGCGCGCGTCGGGTAGTCGTCCGGGCCGAGCCCCGGTATGTGCCCGCGTGCCGCCCACTCGTACAGGCTCGGGCCCGGGCTGATCGGCCCCGCGCAGTCGACGCTCGCGTCGGTGAACAGCGTCACCTGGGAGGCCACGGTGTTCATCAGGAGCTCCCGTGACTGGGCGGTGCGCCAGACCCGCCCGGGCCCCGGCGGCGCCGGATCGACCATGTGCACCGTCAGCCGCGCCCCCGGCGGCAGCAGCTCGGCGGCCGAGGCGCACAGGCGCTCCAGGACGCTGGTGCCGCGCGGCCCCGCGCCGACGACGGCTATGGAGTGGTCGACGGTCGCAGCAGCAGACAAGAGCGTGACTCCCGGTACGGACGGGGCGAGGACCGGCTCATCATGCCGCCGCGGACACCGTTGCCGAAGCCCGCTTCGGAGGATCTCCATCCGGTTGTGTCCTGAGTCACGGCCAAGGCGGACATCACCGCTACCCGTGGGAGGTTCGCCCCGTCCCACCCGTACCCACAGCAACCGCGCACACGGGACGCACGGGACTCACGGCGTCAGCGTCGTCCGCTCCACCGTCTCCAGGCGCTCCCCGCCGCCCTTCTCCGCCCGCGCCCGGTCCAGGCGCAGCTCCGCCGAGCGCCCGCGCAGCGTCAGCGTCATCAGGTGGTTGCCGAACCAGGGGCCGCCCGTCCTGCGCCAGTTCACGGCGGCGCGCGGGAGCCGCCCGTGCCGGGCGAAGCGGCGGCCGAGGGCGCGGCCCACGCGGCTCCAGCCGAACCGGAAGCCGACCCTTATCGAGGCGGGGATGGAGTTGTGCACCGGCGAGCAGGTGAGCTGCAGGACGCGGGCGTCGGGCCCGCCGCCCGCGGGCCAGGTGGGCTCGGCGACGTACGCGTGGTGGACGTCGCCGGACAGGACGCACACCGTCGCGGGCGCGTCCGCCGCGGAGCCCGCCTCGGCGATGAGGGCGGCCAGGGCGTCGAAGGACGTGGGGAAGGCGGCCCAGTGTTCGAGGTCGGCGCGTCTGCGCAGGTCCTCGCCGAAGCGGGCCCAGCGGGCGCCGCGCTCGCCCCGGCACAGGGCGGCGTTCCAGCCCTCGGCGTCGTGGATGAGATGGGGGAGCAGCCACGGCAGGGACGTCCCGATCAGGAGGTGGTCGCAGCCGCCCTCCAGGGCCTGCTCGCGCAGCCAGCTCGCCTCGCCGGGGTCGAGCATGGCGCGCTTGTCCTCGTCGAGGACGCGGGCGGCCCGGGTGTCGACCATCAGCAGGCGTACGCGGCCGAAGTCGCGGCGGTAGCTCCAGCGGGCGGCCGTGGGGTCGGCGTCCGCGGCGGCCGCGTGGGCGCGCAGGGCGTCGGTGCCGTCGGGTGCGGCGCGCACGGCCGCGAACAGCTCGTCGCGCTCCAGTTCCTCGGGCGAGAGATTCCCCAGGTGCTGATGGACCCAGTACGACATCAGGCCGCTGAGGATGCGCTCGCGCCACCAGGGCGTGGCGCGCATCTCGGCGAGCCAGGAGGCGCTGGTGTTCCAGTCGTCGATGACGTCGTGGTCGTCGAAGATCATGCAGCTGGGGACGGTGGAGAGCAGCCAGCGCACCTCGGGGTCGAGCCAGGACTCGTAGTAGAGGTGGGTGTACTCCTCATAGTCCGCGACCTGGTCGCCCGGGGGTTCGGAGAGGTCGCGGCGGGCGGCGAGCCAGCGGCGGGTGGCCTGGGAGACCTCGTCCGCGTACACCTGGTCGCCGAGGAGCAGGAGCACGTCGGGGCGCGGGGCGGCGGGGTCGGCGGCGATGCGGGCCGCGAGGGTGTCGAGGGCGTCGGGGCCGACCGGGTCGTGCTCCTTGCCGGTGTCCCTTCCGCCCCGGTGGCCCAGGTCGTGCAGGTGGGACGTCTTGGCGGGCGGCGCGGCCCACCGGCAGGAGCCGAAGGTCACCCGCAGGGCGTCGGCCCCGTCCCCGCCCGGCGTGCGGATCGTGCTCGGCGGGAACGGCGAGTCGGGCAGCGGCCACACGGGAGTGTCGTCGAGCGTGACCTCGTACGCCGTGTCGGTGCCGGGGCGTAGCCCCTCGACCGGCACCAGGGCGTAGTGGTGCCCGGCGACCTGGAAGGTCCGGGCCGCGCCGCGCGTGCCGTCGGCGCAGCGCACCTCGGCCGTGCAGGGCCGGTCGGCCTCGACCCAGACGGTCGCCCGCGCGCCGTCGACGTACCTCAGCAGTGGACCCAGACGCAGCCGCGCCACAGTGATCACCCTCCTCCGTCGCCCCGTACGGTACGGAACGACGGAGGCGGGCGGGACGGTTCCGCGCAAGCGGACCGGCCTGGGGCGGGATCAGGCGGGATCAGCGGCCGCCCGCGCGGCTCAGCAGCCGTTCAGGATGGAGCTGAGCGCGCTCTTCTCGGCGGAGTCGACGGTGAGGCCGTAGTGCTGCTTCACGTCCACCCACATCCGGGCGTAGAAGCAGTGGTACGAGGTGGTGGGCGGCAGCCACTTCGCCGGGTCCTTGTCGCCCTTGGCCTGGTTGACGTTGTCGGTCACGGCGATGAGCTGGGGCTGGCCCAGGTCGTTGGCGAAGCCCTCGCGCCGGGCGGTGGTCCAGCCGCTGGCGCCGGACTTCCAGGCCTCGGAGAGCGGGACGACGTGGTCGATGTCGACGTCGGACGCGGCGGTCCAGGTGCCGCCGTCGTAGGGGGACTTCCAGGTGCCGGAGACGGCGGCGCAGCTGCCGTCCTGCTGGACGTTCTCGCCGTCGCGCTTGAGGACGACCTCGCGGGTGTTGCAGGCGCCGGACTGGGTGGACCAGTGCGGGAACTTGTCGCGGCTGTAGCCGTCGGACGAGCCCTCGGGGGCCACGGTGAGCTGGCCGAGGTAGGTGCGGGCGGTGGCGGCGCTGACCGGGGTGGGCGGGGCGGCCTGGGCGGGGGAGCCGGACAGCAGGGTCGCGGCGGAGGCGAGCGCGGCGACGGCGCCCAGGGCGGCGAGACGGTGACGCGCGTAGATTGCGGGCATGCGAACTCCCTTGATGTGGGGGGACATTGACCGGTGGGGCGGCCATGCTGGTGCGCTCGGGTTGCCCCGAGGTGTGTACCGGGTGACAGGGTCGCGTCAATCACCTGTAAACATCAAGGGTTCTGGCGCCTCGTCATGGAGGCGCGCCGGGGCGGAAGTTGGCGTTTCGGGGGAATTGCCCCGCACGGGTTGCTCCGGTTCGCGGGGGATCGCCGGGTCGGGCGCCGGAGCGAATGTGGCTCCGGTCACGGCGGGCCCGGGCCGAAAGTCCCTGGCCGGGGCGGTGTGCGGGTCGCGTACGATGGTCGGAGCAGAAGGGGAGTAGCTCTTCGCCGGACCGTCGACATACTGCTCAGCTCGTTCTGAGCCGGCGCCCGGAGGCAGCCCACGGATGTGGGCGGCCAGCGAGACCTTCGGCCAGCAGTGCCAGACGTACACCTCCGTGTACGTCACCGAGCGCTGCCGTGCCGAGGTGTCGTACGCGAAGGCTGCGGAACTCTCGGTGGGGCGGCCCGACCGATTGAGGAACCTTGATCAGCATCAGCGTGACGGCGCTCGTCTTCGGCGTCGTCTTCCTTGCCGAACTGCCCGACAAGACAGCGCTGGCCGGGCTCGTCCTCGGCACCCGTTACCGCGCCTCGTACGTCTTCGTGGGCGTCGCCGCCGCGTTCGCCGTGCACGTGGTGCTCGCCGTGGCGGCGGGCAGCGTGCTCACCCTGCTGCCCCAGCAACTGGTCCACGCCCTCACCGGCGTCCTCTTCCTCGGCGGCGCGGCGATGCTGCTGCTCAAGAGGGACGATGACGACGAGCAGGTCAAGGCCCCCAAGGACCAGAGCTTCTGGCGGGTCTCGGGGGCGGGCTTCATGCTCATCCTGGTCGCGGAGTTCGGCGACCTCACCCAGATCATGACGGCCAACATGGCGGCGCGGTACGACGACCCGCTGTCCGTGGGCCTCGGCGCGGTGCTCGCGCTGTGGGCGGTCGCGGGCCTCGGGATCGTGGGCGGCAAGGCGCTGATGAAGCGGGTGCCGCTGGCCCTCATCACGAAGATCGCGGCGATGCTGATGCTGGCGCTCGGGGTGTGGAGCCTCTACGAGGCGATCGCATAAGGGGCTGACCTGCGGTATTGGCGCTCGTGGGGCTTGTTTTGTACCGTGGGGGAACAAAGTGGCTTCGCCCGTACTCCCTGACCGGCGGGCGGAGCCGCCTTGTCTTCCCCTTCCGTGTGCGGGCCCTTCCCTTGGAGTACGCCGATGACGGCTGCGAACGTCCTGACCGCCCGAGCCCTCCTCCTGGACATGGACGGCACCCTCGTGAACTCCGACGCCGTCGTCGAACGCTGCTGGCGGCAGTGGTCCGCCAAGCACGGCCTCGACGCCGACGAGGTGATGAAGGTCGTGCACGGGCGGCAGGGATACGCCTCCATGGCCCTGCTGCTGCCCGAGCGGCCCATGGCCGAGAACTACGCCGAGAACCGCGAGATGCTGGCGCGCGAGACCGCCGACATGGACGGCGTCGTGCCCATACCGGGCGCGCCGGAGTTCATGGCCTCCCTCGCGGGGCTGCCGCACGCCCTCGTCACGTCCGCCGACGTGGGGCTCTCCACCGGGCGGATGGCCGCGGCCGGGCTCACGCTGCCCGAGGTGCGGGTGACCGCCGAGAACGTCGGGGCCAGCAAGCCCGACCCCGAGGGGTTCCTCAAGGGCGCCGCCGAGCTGGGGTTCGACCCCGCCGACTGCGTGGTCTTCGAGGACTCGGGCGCCGGGATCGCGGCCGGGCGGGCCGCCGGGATGCGGGTCGTCGGGGTCGGCCCGCGGGCCGGGGAGTACGAGCCCACGGTGTGGGTGGACGACCTCAGGCAGGTGCGGGTCTCCGCCGACGCGGGGATTCTGACGCTTTCGTTCGGGTGAGGCCGGGTGGCCCTTCCTGGGCCGGGAGTGCCGTCGGCTCGGGAGCGCCGTCGGCTAGGGGGAGTCGGTCTCGGACTCCAGGGATCTTCTTGTCGCCGGGCCGTAGGTGCCCCGGGGGTCCGTCTTGATGCCCCGGGCCCGCTGGTAGCGGGACACTGCATCGGTCACCGGGGGCGTGTAGCGGCCGTCCGCCGGGCCGGAGTAGAGGGACAACTGGCGTAATCGGTGCTGGAGTTCGGCGACCTCGGGGCCCTGGTCGCCGCTGCGCAGGGTGGGCGCGGCGGCCGGGGTGCGGGACGGGGGCGGGCCCACCGAACCCGTGGCGCGGGCCGTCGTGCGCGAGGGTGAGGGCGAGGGCGCCGGGGACTTGCGTCGTACCGGCACCGAGCGCGGTGCCGTGGCCGACGGGGTGCGGGTCGGCGTGGAGCGGGGGGGCGAGGGGGCCGGTGCGGCCCTCGGGACGGTGCGCGGAGCGGGCTCCTTGGAGGCCCTGTCCGGGGTGTTGTCCGCCAGGTCCGGCAGCGCGCGGTCCGTGCCGCCCCCGTCGCCGCCCGCCCCGTCACCGGCGTCCCCCGACATCACCCCGCCCGTGAACACCGCGGCCGCCGCGACCACGAGGCCCGCCCCGGCGAACAGCGCCCCCCGCCCCCGCCGCGCGGACCGCTCCGGCCCGGCCGCGGCCTCGGCGGGCGTGGCGTCCGCGGCCACGGGCACCTGGGGCGGCAGCGGTGCCGACGACAGCGCGGGTAAGGGGGCCGACGGCTCCGGCAGCGTCACGTAGGGACGTATGCGTATCGGATCGAAGTCCTCCGCCGCGGCCGCCTCCGCGGACCGGGTCTCCAGGGCGGCGTCCGCGGCCTCGCGCGCGCAGCCGCAGGAAGGGGCGGCCCTCGGCGGGCGGGGCGTGCCGCAGCCGGGACACACCGGCCCGTCCGCGCCTGCCGGGCTCGCCGCGCCTGCCGTGCCCGGCGTACCTGCGGCCTCCGCCGCACCCGCCACTCCCTCGGGCCCCCGGGCACCCCCGGACCCCTCGGGCTCCCGGCGTCGTCCGGCCCGTCCGTTCGCCTCGCTCATCGCGTGCTCCCCTCCCTCGCCGGCTCCGCAGAGCTCTGAAGGAGTATGCAGCGACTCGGCTCGACAGGCCATAACGGATGACTCGGACCACGATGGAAGGTGGGAAGCACCGCAGGAGGTGTCCATGACGCAGGACGTGAGCACCCGCCCGGCCGGGCCGCGGCCCGGCAAAGGACCTCCGGAGCACGTGGGCGGCGGCGTACTGGTCTCCATCGGGGCCCTGCTCCTCGGCATGCTCCTCGCCGCCCTCGACCAGACCATCGTCTCCACCGCGCTGCCGACCATCGTCAGCGACCTCGGCGGCCTCGACCACCTGTCGTGGGTCGTCACCGCGTACATGCTGGCCGCGACCGCCGCCACCCCGCTGTGGGGCAAGCTCGGCGACCAGTACGGCCGAAAGAAGCTCTTCCAGACCGCCGTCGTGATCTTCCTGATCGGCTCGGCGCTGTGCGGCGTCGCCCAGAACATGCCGCAGCTCATCGGGTTCCGGGCGCTGCAGGGCCTCGGCGGCGGCGGCCTCATGGTGCTGTCCATGGCGATCGTCGGAGACCTGGTGTCGCCCCGCGAACGCGGCAAGTACCAGGGCCTCTTCGGCGCCGTCTTCGGCGCGACCAGCGTCCTCGGGCCGCTCCTCGGCGGGCTGTTCACCGAGCACCTCAGCTGGCGCTGGGTCTTCTACATCAACCTGCCCATCGGCGTCGTCGCGCTCGTCGTCATCGCCGCCGCGCTGCACATCCCGGCGAGCCGGGCCCGGCACGTCATCGACTACCTGGGCACCTTCCTGATCGCCTCCGTCGCCACCTGCCTCGTCCTCGTCGCATCGCTCGGCGGTACGACCTGGAGCTGGGGCTCGCCGCAGATCATCGGGCTCGCCGTGCTCGGCGCGGTGCTCGCGGTGTGCTTCGTGGCGGTGGAGCGCAAGGCCGCGGAGCCCGTCATCCCGCTGAAGCTGTTCCGGATCCGCACCTTCACCCTGTCCGCCGTCATCAGCTTCGTCGTCGGCTTCGCGATGTTCGGCGCGATGACCTACCTGCCGACGTTCCTCCAGGTCGTCCAGGGCGTCTCGCCGACCATGTCCGGCGTCCACATGCTGCCCATGGTCGTCGGGCTGCTGCTCGCGTCGACCGTGTCCGGGCAGATCGTCAGCCGCACCGGGCGCTGGAAGGTGTTCCCCGTCGCGGGCACCGCCGTCACCACCCTAGGCCTGCTCCTGCTGCACCAGCTCAACGAGAACAGCCCCACCGGCGAGATGAGCGCCTACTTCTTCGTCTTCGGCCTCGGCCTCGGCCTCGTCATGCAGGTCCTCGTCCTCATCGTGCAGAACGCCGTCGGCTACGAGGACCTCGGCGTCGCCACCTCCGGCGCCACGTTCTTCCGGTCCATCGGCGCGTCGTTCGGCGTCGCCATCTTCGGCACCGTGTTCACCAGCAGGCTCGGGGACAAGCTCACCGACGCCCTGCGCGGGCAGGACCTGCCCGCCGGCGTCACCACCGACTCCCTCAAGGCCGACCCGCGCGGCATCGCCGAACTGCCCGCCGGGCTGCGGCCCGGAGTGCTGCACGCCTACTCGTCCGCCATCACCGACGTCTTCCTGTACGCGGCGCCGGTCGCCCTCGTCGCCTTCGTCCTCGCCTGGTTCCTGCGCGAGGACCGGCTGCGCGGGGCCGTCACCGCGCCCGACCCCACCCAGACCCTTGCCAGCAACCCCGTCGAACGGTCCTCCTACGACGAGGTGGCACGCGCGCTGTCCCTGCTCGGGACGCGGGAGGGGCGGCGCGAGGTGTACGTCCGCATCACCCGGCGGGCCGGGTACGACCTGCTGCCCGCCGCCAGCTGGATGCTCCTGCGGATCGCCCGGCACGGGCACGTCGAACCGGCCACGCTCGCCGAGCGCAGCATGATCCCCCTCGCCGTCGTCACGCAGGCCTCCCGGCAACTGGAGGAACGGCGCCTGGCCATCCGCCAGGGCCTCGGCCTGCGCCTCTCCGAATCCGGCAGGGAGGTGGCCGAGAACCTCGCCAAGGCCCGGGAGGAGTCGCTCGCGGAGCTGCTCGGGGACTGGTGGGGGCCAGGGCGGCCCACCGATCTCATGCAGCTGGTCGAGGAGTTGGGGGCACAGATGTGCGGGTCGGACGCGGAGCGGCCCTCCGGAGGCCGGGGGCCGGTCCGCTAAGCGGGGCTGGCGAAGTCGGCTGCGGTTCGGCCGCGCCCTGAAGGGGCGCGGGGAACTGCGCGACCAGCCACGTCGGTGCCGCAGACGATCGACGGCATGTCGCCGCACCTCCAGCGGAGCGCCTGGCGTCCGCCGTGGTGCCCTACCCCGCTGACAGCTCCTTGCGGAACCAATGCTCCGCGTACGGGTCGGAGTTGTGCCGCGGCCCCTCCACGTACCCGTGCCGCGCGTACAGGGCCCGCGCCTCGACCAGGTCGTTCCGGGTGTCGAGGCGGACGCGGGTCGCCCCCAGCCCGCGGGCGGCCTCCTCCGCGGCGCCGAGAAGCACCGAGCCGCCGCCCTTGCCGCGCAGCCCCGCCGCGACGAACACACGCGTCAGCTCGGCCGTGCCGTCGTCCACGAGGCGCACCCCTGCCGTGCCCGCGGGCTCGCCGTCCCAGCGGGCGACCAGCAGCACACCGCGGGGCGGCGTGAGCCCCGCCCCCGCGTCCGCCGCGATCTCACGCTCCAG
The DNA here is from genome assembly GCF_055594065.1 of Streptomyces sp. NPDC040610. Classification (NCBI taxonomy): domain Bacteria; kingdom Bacillati; phylum Actinomycetota; class Actinomycetes; order Kitasatosporales; family Streptomycetaceae; genus Streptomyces; species Streptomyces sp. NPDC040610. The sequence continues at coordinate 20,507 of NZ_JBVIXA010000012.1, forward strand.
CTCGGCGGGGTCGGTGGCGCGCCCCTCGTGCAGCTCGTACCACCGGTCGCTGACCTCGGTGTAGTACGCGCGCCACAGCGCGACGGCCACCGCCGAGTCGACCGGTTCGGGGGCTATGGCCCAGGAGGACGTGGTGTGCATGGGGGTCAGTCCCCTTCCGGGGCCACCGGCGCCGCCTGCTGGACCACCTCGAAGGTCCAGACGGCGGAGCTGGACGACGCCGGCTTGGGGCGCTCGCCCTCGGCCTGCCCGCCGCCCCCGCCCTGGTGCGCCGCCTTCATCGGGCCCTCCATCCACGCCTGGAAGGCCGCCTCGTCGCGCCAGCGCGTGTACACCAGGTACTGGTCGGTGCCCTCGACGGGGCGGAGCAGCTCGAACCACTCGAAGCCGTCCGAGCTCTCGACGGCTCCCGCGCGGGACGCGAACCTGCGCTCAAGGACCTCGCGCTGCTCCGCGGGCACGGTCAGGACGTTGATCTTCACGATGCTCATGGGGACCATCGTCGCGCACGCCCGCGCGGGCGTGACGCCCGCCCCGGCAACGCACCCGTGGGGCTCAGGCCTCGTGCCGCCGCCGCCAGTCCCGGGCGACCTCGTCGACGTCGAAGGGGCGCAGGCCGAGCGGCGGGCCGGGGGGCGGGGTGCGCAGGGCCTCGCGGATCTTGTCGTTCAGGTCGGTGACCAGGCGGCGGGCCATGGATTCCGAGGGGGCCTCGGCGGCGGCCGCGAGGACGTCCTCGGCCTCCTTGCGCAGGGCCAGGGTCGGGGACAGGACGCCCATGCCCTCACGGGCCAGCTTCCTTTTGACCCACCACAGTTCGTCGTACGCCGCCCCGGGATCCTCCGGCAGGGGCTTGCCGCGTCCGGGCAGGGCGGCGAAGTCGCCCCGCTCCTCCGCCTCACGGATCTGCTTGTCGACCCAGGACTCGAAGTTGACTCCCGGTGGCTTCCGTTCAGTCATACGACCATGGTGGCAGAGGGCCCCCGGCGGCGCGGAGCCACGGGCCCGCAACACCGCGGGGCTAGGATGCGGCCGGTTGTCCGGACTTCGGGTCAGGGGGTACCCAGGTGCTTGAACTCACCATGGCGATGGTGTCGGGGGTGTCGGACGCGGGAGCGACCGCCGGGATGCTGCTCGCGGAGGAGCCGAGCGAGCCCGGCGCGGTGCTCCGTGTGGGGCGCGACCGCGCCGTGTGCCGGCTCGTGCCGCCGCAGGACTGGCTGTTCGTCTCCCGTACGCATCTGGAGTTCCGCTGTCGCGTCGACGGCGCGTGGACGGTGACCTGGGTGCGCGGCTCCCAGCCCGACCCGGCGTCCGAGGTGCGGATCCTGGCCGGGGGGACGGCGGTGCCCCTCGCTTACGGAGGGACGACGCCGTTGCCCCGGGGCGGCTCCGGTGAGGTCGTCGTGCAGGACCGGTCGGGGCCGCGCAGCGTCAACGTGGGCTTCTACCACGAGGATTGAGAGGATCGAGCGGCGGCGCGGGCTCGGAGCCCGTCTCTCGGTCGCCGTCTCTCAGTCCAGTACGCGGGCCAGCGCGAAGCCGTCGTAGCCCTTCGTGCCGACCGTCTGCACCGCCGTGCCGTCCAGCTTCGGGTGGCTCGCGATCAGGTCCAGGGCGGCGCGGGTGCCGCGGACGTTCGGGTCGTCGCTGGTGGCGTCGGTGACGGCGCCGCCGCGGACGACGTTGTCGATGATGATCAGGCTGCCCGGGCGGGTCAGCCTGAGGGACCACTCCAGGTAGTTCGCGTTGTTGGCCTTGTCCGCGTCGATGAAGACCAGGTCGAAGGGGGCCTGGGCCTCGTCGTGCAGGGCGGCCAGGGAGGTCAGGGCCGGGCCCGTGCGGACCTCGGTGATCTTGTCGAGGTCGGCGCGGGCGAGGTTGGCTCGGGCCACCTCGGCGTGTTCGGGGCTGTACTCCAGGGTGATCAGGTGGCCGTCGGCGGGGAGGGCCCTGGCCAGCCAGATCGTGCTGTAGCCGCCGAGGGTGCCGATCTCCAGGATGCGGTGGGCGCCCTGGAGTTGGGCCAGGAGGTGGAGGAGTTTGCCCTGGTTGGGGGCGACGGCGATGGCCGGCAGGCCGGCCGCTTCGCTGTCCTGGAGTGCGGTGGTGAGGGCGGGGTCCGCGGGGGTGAGGAGGTCGGTGAAGTAGTGGTCGACGGTGTCCCAGAGGGTGGGGTCGGGGCTCATGCGGGCTTGCTCCTTGGGGTCGGACGGCGCTGCGCTGAGCATTCCCCAACCCCGCCCCTTCCCGAAACCGGGGCTCCGCCCCTGGACCCCGGGGGTGGGTGTCCCGTTGCCGTGGGCCGGGGGCGCCCCCGAATCGGCGCTCCGCGCCTCGTCCTCAAACGCCGGACGGGCTGGAAAGTTCGCCGCGGTGGGTTGGAATCCTCGCCGCGGCGGGTTGAAGGCTTCGCCGAGGCGGGCTGAATGGCGCCGGGCAGGCGGTGCGGGCCAGCCCGGCCGAAGTATGGGTGGGGGCGGGTGGGTGGGGGAAAGCCCGTCCGGCGTTTGAGGACGAGCGCGGAGCGCGATGCGGGGGTGCCCCCTTCGGGGCTGGAGGTGCCGGGCTGCCGGTCAGGCCGGGTCGGCCCGGGCCTCCAGCGCCGGTGGGGAGCCCGGGAGGGGGCGGCCCGCCGACTCCTTCAGGTACCAGACGGCCACGCCGCCGACCACCGCCGCCGCCATCATGTAGTACGCGGGCATCATCACATCGCCCGTGGCGCCGATCAGGGCCGTGACGACCAGGGGGGTCGTGCCCCCGAAGATCGAGACGGAGACGTTGAAGCCGATGGAGAGGGAGCCGTAGCGGACGGGGGTGGGGAAGAGGGCGGGAAGGGTGGCGGGCATGGACGCGGTGAAGCAGACCAGGAGCAGGCCGAGTGCCGCCATACCGAGGCCGATGGCCCACAGGGAGCCGTCGCGGATCAGGAGCAGGGCGGGGACGGACAGGAGCAGGAACCCGGCACAGCCCGCGGCGATGACCGGGCGGCGGCCGACACGGTCGGTCAGGGCGCCGACGAACGGCTGGGCGCACATCATCAGGGCCATGACGACGAGCACGACGAGCAGCCCGTGCGTCTCGTCGTACTCCAGCTCACCGGTGAGGTAGCTCGGCATGTACGACAGGAGCATGTAGTCGGTGACGTTGAAGACCAGGACCAGGCCGACGCACAGGAGCAGGGCCCGCCACTGACCGGCCACCAGGTCCCGGAGCCGGACCTTGGGCCGCGACTGCTCGTCCTCGTGGGCCTTGGCCAGCTGCGCGGCGAACGCCGGGGTCTCCTCCAGGCGCATGCGGAGGTAGAGGCCGATGAGGCCCATGGGCCCGGCGATCAGGAACGGGATGCGCCAGCCCCAGGACTGCAGGTCGTCGCTGGAGAGCAGGGCCGTCATCAGGGTCACGAGGCCCGCGCCGCCGATGTACCCGGCGAGGGTGCCGAATTCCAGCCAACTGCCGAGGAAGCCGCGCTTCTTGTCGGGCGCGTACTCGGCGATGAACGTGGCGGCACCCGCGTACTCACCGCCGGTGGAGAAGCCCTGGACCAGGCGGGCGGCCAGGAGCAGCACCGGCGCCCAGACGCCGATGGTGGCGTACGAGGGGATCAGGCCGATCGCGAACGTGCCCGCCGCCATCATGATCATGGTGAGGGCGAGCACCTTCTGGCGGCCCACGCGGTCGCCGAGGGGGCCGAAGACCATGCCGCCGAGCGGCCGGATCAGGAAGGCCGCGGCGAAGGCGCCGAAGGTGGAGAGCAGCTGGGCCGTGGGGTTGCCGGAGGGGAAGAAGACCTTGCCGAGGGTGACCGCGATGTAGCTGTAGACCCCGAAGTCGAACCACTCCATGGCGTTGCCGAGCGCGGCGGCCTTCACCGCGCGCTTGACCAGCACGGGGTCGGTGACGGTGGCTTCCGCGGCGGGCCGGGACGCCGCCGCGGGGGCGGGGCCGGGACCGGTGGGGGAGGGGGCCGCGGGGGTGCGGGGTCCGACGTGTTGCGCGGTCGGCAAGGGCTCGCTCGCCTGCCTTTCGTGGACGACAAGGACCCGGTGACCTTAGGTGCAGTAACCATCATTACGGGGGGTGCGGAAGTGATCGCGCAGGGTCCGCAATCGCGCTGTATTCAGGCCAAACAGGGTTACTTCCGACGGGGGCGGCATGGGCCTCATGTGATCTATGTCGCGTCCGGGAGGGGGAACCGGGCAGGGGGGGTCCCGCCGTCCTTGCCTGGATGAGTCCCGTGGAATCGGGGGAACCGGCCCCGGGCCCGCCCCGAAAACGGCCACCGAGCAGCACGGTCGCAGCGGGGCGGTTGGGCACCGGCGCACAAAAGCCGGTAGAAAGCGGGTGTGACTGCCAGGCGAACCGGGGGTTGCGCGCGTCTCACTCAGGGGCATGCGAGCCTCTTTGGGTGAGATCAGGAATCTCCTGGCACTTTGATCAAGGATGACGGATGGGGCGGGAGGGCCGACAGGGCGTGGCGAATGTTGAGCACAGGGGACCGGGGAATGCCTTGGGCACGGGGGCATCCGGGACACCCGAGGGGCGCATCGGAGCGGTCCGTGTCGCCCTCTGGCTGATCGCCGCCGTCCTGGCCGTCCGACAGGTGGCCGTGGTCCTGCGCACCCCCAAGGGCGAGCGCCTGACCGACTGGGAGACCTGGGTCGGGCCGAACGGCGTGCTGCACGTGAACGGCTCGCTGTACGACACGGACAAGTTCACCGGCACGCCCTTCGCCGGACTCGTCCTCAAGCCCTTCGCCCGCTTCGCCGAGGACGCCCTCGGCTGGGCCTGGACCTTCGGCACCCTCGGCCTGGTCGTGGTCCTCGGCCTGGTCGCCGCCCGCGCGCTGCCGCAGCCGGTCTCGCGCCGCACCTCGCTGCTCGCGGCCCCCCTCGCGATCTCCCTGCTCATGCTGTCCCTGCCGGTGCGCAACACCCTGCACCTGGGCCAGACCAGCATCATCCCCGTCCTGCTCGTCCTGCTCGGCTGCTTCGCCGTGCGCGGGGAGCGGGCCAGCGGCGTCCTCATCGGCCTCGCCGCGGCCCTGCAGCCCACCGTGCTCCTGTTCGCGCCGCTGCTGTGGTTCACCGGACGCAGGAAGGCCGCCCTGTCCTCGGGCGCCACCTTCGCCGCCGCCACCGCCGTCGCCTGGGCGGCCATGCCGCACGACTCGTGGACGTACTGGATCCACCACCTGGCGGGCGCCGGCCTCGGCGCCAACCCGGACGCCAACGCCAACCAGTCGCTGCACGGCGCCCTGCTCCGCCTCGGCCTGGAGGGACCGCTCGAAATAGGGCTCTTCCTCGGCCTCGGCGCCGGTGTCGCCTTCCTCGGACTGCGCCGGGCCGTCAGGTACGCGCGCGACGGGCAGCTGCTCCTGGCCGTCGCGCTCACCGGCTGCGTCGCCATCGCCGTGTCCCCGACCAGCTGGCAGCACCAGCTCCTGTGGCTGCTGCTCGCCGTCGTCGGCCGGGTCGGCAAGCGGGCGTCGGACCGGTACGTGTGGCCGATCGCCGTCGTCCTGGTGATGACGCTGCCGTCCAAGATGATGCTGCCGAACATGTCGGTCCTTGATCCGCTGCGCGACAACGTGGTCCTGCTCGCCGCGCTCGCCTCCGCGCTGATCGTGCCGTTCCTGTCCCGGACGGCTCCCGAGTACCAGCGGCCGATCCCCACCTCCTACGCCGATCCCGTCCCCGCGCGCTGGAAATGGGTGCCGCTGTTCCCGTTCTGGCGGCGCGTGCTCACCCGCCCGAACCTGCTCCTCGAACTGCTCCTCATCCGCGTCGGCTACTCCGCGTACCAGCAGACCCGCCTCGCGGCGACCGGCGGCACCATCTCCGGCGGCCGGGAGCGGGCCGAGACGCACGGCGAGCAGATCCACTCCATCGAGCAGTTCCTGCACATCGACATCGAGCACTGGTTCAACCATCTGACGGCGCGCACGCCGTGGATGGAGAGCTTCTTCAACTTCTACTACACGTCGTTCCACTTCGTGGTCCCGCTGAGCGTCCTCGCGATCCTGTATCTGCGCCGCCCCGCCCAGTACCGCTGGGCGCGCTCCGCGCTCGGCTTCGCCACGCTGCTCGCGCTCGTCGGCTTCTGGGGCTACCCGCTCGCGCCGCCGCGCCTGATGGAGGACCTCAACTTCATCGACACCATCCACGGCCCGCAGGACTTCTCGCAGCCGGACTACGGCACGCTCACGCAGCTCACCAACCAGTACGCGGCGATGCCCTCGCTGCACTTCGGCTGGTCGCTGTGGTGCGGTCTGACCATCGCGATCCTCGCGCCCAAGTGGTGGATGAAGGCCCTCGGCCTGCTGCACCCGTTCTTCACGGTGTGCGCGATCGTCGGCACCGGCAACCACTGGATCCTCGACGCGGTGGGCGGCGCGGCCGTCGTCGGCGCCGGATTCGGGCTGACGTACCTGCTCCAGGGGCCGCGGGTGAAGCAGGTCCTCACGAGCGGGACGGGGCTCGGGAAGGGCCTGGGCAAGAGCCTCGGGCAGAGGTTCGGGAAGGGGCTGCGGCCCGCGGTGGCGGGAGCCGGGGTCGCGGAGCCACAGGGCGTCGAGCCCAAGTCCGTGGAGCCGAAGTCCGTCGAGCCCGAGTCCGTGGAGCCGAAGGCGATGGAGCCCAAGGCCGCGAAGGCGAAGGTCGCCGTCGAGGAGCCGTCGGGTGCGGGGGACGGCTCCCGCGAACCGGACGGTCCGGTCAGCACACCGAAGGACGTGAAGGGCGACCGTACCCCGAGCTGATCCGGTAGGTGCCGGGCGTCCGGACTGTCAGCTCCGTGAACTCGCCGTTCGGCTTCAGGCACGCACCCTCGGCCCGAAGCCACGGCGAGTACACGATCCGCACGGTCACCGAGCCCCGCTCCGGCACCCGCACCACCACATCGGTGCTGGTGGAGCGGACGACGGAGGCGGGCGCCGACGCCATCGGCACGGCGTTCCTCACCCGGAAGATCCGCCAGTGCTCGTCCTTCCACACCGGCTCCAGCCACTTCGGGCCGCTCCTGACCAGCGCGGCCTCGTCGAGCGCGGGCCCGTCGGGCCGCCCCGAGGGCAGCACGACGAAGCCGACCGCCCACTTGTCGAGCCAGGCGCGGTAGGTCGTGGCGGAGAACGAGCCGTCGTAGAAGAGGCGGCCGCGCTCGATGTCGAGCTGGCGGTTCCAGCCGCGCGCCATGTTCACGTACGGGGCGAGCGCGGTGGCCTCGCGGTGGTTGCGGGCCGGTACGACCTCGACCCGGCCCCGGTCGGCGCCGAGCCGCTTCAGCTCGCCGACGACGGCCTGGGTGTCCGTCGCCCAGGCCGGGACGACGGTGGACACCTCCAGGTCGTCGGCCGTCTTCTGCGCCACCCACGCCGTCGAGAGGACCAGGGCCGTCACGAGCGCCATCCGCCGCATCACGGGCAGCGCCGGGGTCAGCAGCGCCGCGAGCAGCAGAGCGGGCGCGACGAGTTCGGCGAGGCGCTCGACGTTCGTGCCGATCGGTGACGGGATGAGATACGTCAGGACGGTCCCCACCGCGTACACCCCCGCCGCCCACCGCAGCACCCGCCACTCCCGCGGCCCCGCCACCACCAGGACGAGGCTGAAGAACACCGGCGGGAAGATCCGGTCCGCCCACATCAGATGCTCGCCCTTGAAGGGGAAGAGCACGGTCGTCACACCGACCACCACGACCGGCGGCGCGAGCAGCGCCGCGGCGCGCCCCCATTCCCGTACGAAGAAGTAGCCCGACCCCACGACGAGCAGGAACAGGCCCGCCACCGGGGAGGCCATGGTGGCGAGCGCCGAGCACACCACCGCGACGGCGAGGCGCTTCGCGCACAGCACCGCGAGGACCGCGCCGAGCCCGAAGGCGAGGCCGAGGGCGAACGTGGTGCGCCCGGAGGCGACGTTGCACCACACGGCGAGGGAGGCGAGGACCGCGGGCCACAGCGGGCGGCGCACGCCCGCGCGCTCGATGAGCACGGCGACCAGCCAGGCCCCCGCGACACCGGACAGGACCGTGAGGGTCTTCACGCCGATCGCGGCCATCAAGTACGGCGATATCAGGCTGTAGTTGGCGGTGTGCATGCCGCCGTACCAGAAGAGGCTGTACGCCGCCGAGCCGTGGTCGGAGGCGAATCTGGCCCAGGCCTGCTGGGCGGCGAGGTCGCCGCCGCCGGTGGCGAGGAACGCCGCCCACACCGCGTACAGGGGAAGGGTGGGGGCGGTGGCGAGGACCGGGATGCGGTGGCGTCGGCAGAAGGCGCGGACGGCGCGTACGGCACGGCGGAAGGGATTCTTCCGTTCGGTGGGTGAACTGCCGGTAGGGAGGATCGAGAGGTCGGCAGAGACCACGGTCACCGTTTCCGTTCGACGTCGTGGAGGGTCGGAGGGCTCAGGTACACCTCCCAAGACGCTTTGTTCGACGAAAACGTTGGCGGTGAATGCCGATCAAGTGAACATTTGGCGGATTTCCTCGGTCCGTTTCCGTGCGGGGAAGGGGCGGGACGGCGGAGAGGCAGGGGCGGGGCGTAGGGGTGTGCCCCTGCCTCCCGTCAGCCGGGTCAGCGGGTGCTGACCTGGAGTTCCTTGACTCCGTTGAGCCAGGCCGAGCGCAGTCGGCGGGGGTCGCCGACCAGGTGGAGCGTGGGCATGGCCTCGGCGACCGCCTGGAAGATCAGGTTGATTTCCAGGACGGCGAGGGATTTGCCGAGGCAGAAGTGCGGGCCCCCGCCGCCGAAGCCGAGATGGGGGTTCGGATCCCGCGAGATGTCGAACACGTCGGGGTTCTCGAAGACCTCGGGATCGTGATTGGCGGAGGAATAGAAGATTCCGACGCGGTCGCCCTTCTTGATCCGGGCGTCCCCGAGTTCGGTGTCCTGGGTGGCGGTGCGCTGGAACGAGACCACGGGCGTGCCCCAGCGCACGATCTCCTCGGCGGTCGTCGCCGGGCGCTCGCGCTTGAACAGCTCCCACTGGCCGGGGTGGGTGAGGAAGGCGTGCATGCCGTGCGTGATCGCGTTGCGGGTGGTCTCGTTGCCCGCGACGGCCAGCAGGATCACGAAGAACCCGAACTCGTCGGAGGACAGGTTCCCCTCGCCCTCCGCCGCGACCAGCTGGCTGACGATGTCCTTGGCCGGGCACTCCTTGCGGGCGGCGGCCAGGTTCATCGCGTACGACACGATCTCCATGGCGGCCTCGGCGCCGACCTCCTCGGTGATCGCGTACTCCGGATCGTCGTACGCCGCCATCTTGTTGGACCAGTCGAAGATCTTCGAGCGGTCCTCCTGCGGTACGCCGATCAGCTCCGCGATGGCCTGCAGCGGGAGCTCGACCGCGACCCGCGTGACGAAGTCGAACGAGCCGTCGTCGGCGGCGCTCTCCAGGGCGGACGCGACGATCCGGTGCGCGCGGCTGCGCAGCGCGTCCTCCAGGGAGCGGATGGCGCGCGGGGTGAAGCCGCGCTGCACGATCTGGCGCACCCGGGTGTGCTCGGGCGGGTCCATGTTGAGCATGATCAGCTTCTGGACCTCGATCTGGTCGCGGCTGATCGACTCGTTGAAGCGGATGACGGCGGTGTTGAGGTTCGAGGAGAACAACTCCGGGTGCGTGGAGACGTACTTGACGTCGGCGTGCCGGGTCACGGCCCAGTAGCCCGCGTCCTCGAAACCGGCGATGCCGGGCCGCTGGGCGATCCAGCGCACCGGCTCCGACTGCCGGAGCCGCGCGAACTCCGGGAAGGGCACGCGGTCTTGCAGCACATCGGGGTCGGTGAAGTCGAACCCGTCGGGCAGCGCGGGACAGGGCATCGGCAACTCCAGGTGCTTCGGGACGTGCATGACTGCGGGGGCTGTGGTGCCGGGTGGTGCTCGGGTGCGGTCACGTTGTCGAGCGGTCGTCGTCCGACGGTCCATCGACGTCTGACGGTCCATCAGGAGATGCGTCGCAACGTAATAACGGGTTCTACAAGTCGCAAGGCCCGCGACGGGATCCCTTCCGGCTCCGGTTGTGCGGGTGGTGCGTGCACGACCCTTGCGGCGGCGGGGTCCGGCTCAGCAGACTGTCGACATAACTAGAACGCGTACTAGTTATGGTGCGGGGGATGCCGGGACGTCCCGCGGGATGCGGATGGAGAGGACGGGCTAGTGGCCGCTGAACCTGTGATCGTCGAAGCCGTACGAACGCCGATCGGCAAGCGCGGGGGTGCGCTCGCCAACCTCCACCCCGCCTATCTCCTCGGCGAGACCTACCGCGAACTCCTCGGCCGCACCGGCATCCACGCCGACTGCGTCGAGCAGATCGTCGGCGGCGCCGTCACCCAGGCCGGCGAGCAGTCCGCGAACCCGGCGCGCACCGCGTGGCTCACGATGGGCCTGCCGTACGAGACGGGGGCGACGACGGTCAACTGCCAGTGCGGCTCGTCCCAGCAGGCCTCCCACATGGTCGCCAACATGGTCGCGGGCGGTGTCATCGACGTCGGCATCAGCTGCGGCGTCGAGTCCATGTCGCGGGTGCCGCTCGGGTCCGCCTCCAAGCACGGGCCCGGCAAGCCGTTCCCCGACGAGTGGAACATCGACCTGCCCAACCAGTTCGAGGCGGCCGAGCGGATCGCCCGCAAGCGGGGGCTCAGCCGGGAGAACGTCGACTCCCTCGGGCTCATCTCGCAGGAGCGGGCCCAAGTCGCCTGGGGCGAGGAGCGGTTCAAACGCGAGACGTTCGCCGTACAGGTCCCCACCACCGAGGCCGAGCAGGCCGCCGGGCAGGGGATGTGGCGGCTCGTCGACCGCGACGAAGGGCTGCGCGACACCTCCATGGACGCGCTCGGGCGGCTCAAGCCCGTCATGCCCACCGCCGTGCACACCGCCGGGAACTCCTCCCAGATCTCCGACGGGGCGGCGGCGCTGCTCTGGACCTCCAAGCGGATGGCTCGGGCGCTGCGGTTGCGGCCGCGGGCCCGGGTCGTCGCGCAGGCGCTCGTCGGGGCCGATCCGCACTTCCACCTCGACGGGCCCATCGATGCCACCCGGGCCGTGCTCGGGAAGGCCGGGATGTCCTTGGCGGACATCGATCTGGTCGAGATCAACGAGGCGTTCGCCGCTGTGGTGTTGAGCTGGGCTCAGGTCTTCGGGCAGGACCTGGAGAAGGTGAACGTCAACGGAGGTGCGATCGCCCTCGGGCATCCGGTCGGGGCGACGGGGGCGCGGTTGCTGACCACCGCGCTTCATGAACTGGAGCGGGCGGACAAGGAGTTCGCGTTGGTGTGCATGTGCGCGGGGGGTGCGGTCGCTACGGCGACGATTCTGCAGCGGCTGTGACGCTCCCCAACCCCGCCCCTTCCCGAAACCATGGGCTTCGCCCCTGGACCCCGGGGGTGGGAGTCCCGTCCGGGCGGGACGGGGGCACCGCCGGTCGCGCTGCGCGCTCGTCCTCAAACGCCGGACGGGCTGAAAACTACGCCGGACGGGGTGAAAGCTTCGCCGGACGGGCTGAAAGCTTCGCCGGACGGGGTGAGGGGCGCGCTGGCACACTTCGGTCCCGACGGGGTCTTTCGGGGGAGAGGGCGGCGGGTGAGCGAGCGGGGTCCGGGGGAGCCGCCCGAGGAGCTTGAGCTGACGGCGGCCGAATGGGGGCTGTGGCAGGCGTACCGGAACGGCAGCACGTTCGATCTGCGGTCCGGTGTGGAGGAGGCGGACGCGGTGGAACGCGGCCACGCCTGGGGAGGCGAACGCACCCTGCGCGCCCAGGTGATCGCGTATCTCCTCCTCGACGGCCCGCCCCCGCTCTCCGGCAGGGCAGCCGCGCTGAAGGTCTGGGGCGGCCGGATCACCGGGGTGCTCGACCTGTCGAACTCCGGCATCACCGTCCCCTTCGAACTGCGGGACTGCCACCTGGAGTTGCCGCTGCGTCTGGTCGACTGTCAGGCGGGCACCCTGATCCTCGACGGCTGCCGGATGCCGCGCCTGGAGGCGACACGCCTCGTCACCGGCGGCGATCTGAGCCTGAAGGGCTGTGTGGTGCCCGATGGGCTCGCGCTCGCGCAGGCCCAGATCGGCATGGACCTCACCCTGGACCGCCTGCGCCTCGGCGGATCCGGATCCCGGGACGGGAGGGCGCTGGACGCCGACGGCATGAACGTCAGGCAGGACGTCAACGCCGACCTGCTCGACGCCGTGGGGGAGCTGACGCTGCGCGGCGCTCGTGTCGGCGGCACCATGAGCCTGCGCGGCTGCGCCCTGCGCAACCCGCGTGGCGCGGTGGTGCTCAACGCCTCCCGGATGGCGGTCGAGGAGGACCTGGTGTTCGCCCCCTGCTTCTTCGGCCCGGAGTCGTCGCTGGGAACCGAGGACCCGGAGTCACGCAGCGTGCGCATGAAGCGGCCGACGGTGCGGGGCGGCGTCCGCCTCGACGGCTCCACCTTCGGCGGCGCGCTGGTTCTGGACGGGCTCAGGCTCGGCCTCGACCACGACCAGGAGCTGTCGCTGCGCGGGATCCAGGCCGTGGAGCTGCGCTTCCTCGTCGAGCGGCCGGAACAGGGCAAGGTCGTGCTGGCCAACGCCGTGGTGCGGCGGCTGCGCGACCGCGCCACCAGTTGGCCGGGCCCCGGCATGCTCGATCTCGGGGGCTTCACCTACGAGACCCTCGTCCCGTACGGGGTGTTCCCGTTGTCCCAGCGGCTGGAGTGGCTGGCGGCGGCGAGCCCCGAATACGCCCCCGAGCCGTACGACCGGCTGGCCGCCTCCCTGAGCGCGGCGGGCGAGGGCCCTGCCGGGGACGAGGTGCTCCTCGCCAAGATGCGCCGACGGCGTGAGACGCTGCCGCTGTCCCTCAAGGTGTGGGACCACATCCAGGACATCGCCCTGGGCTACGGATACCGTCCCGGCCGGGCCGCCATATGGCTGAGCACGCTGTGGGCCTGGGGGTCGGTGTGGTTCGCCTGGAAGCCCCCGCCGCCCCTCAATCCCGACGAGGCCCCGCACTGGCAGCCGGTGATCTACGCCCTCGACCTGCTGCTGCCCATCCTCAACCTGGGCCAGGAAGCCGCCTGGCGCACCTCCGGGGCCTCCCAGTGGATCGCGCTCGCCCTGGTCGTCCTGGGCTGGCTCCTCGCCACCATCGTGACGGCCGGCGCGGCGGCAGTGATCTTCCGCCGCAACTGAGGCGCCCGCCCCCGCTACCGGCGCTCCGCGCCTCGTCCTCAATCGCCGGACGGGCTGAGAGTTGGCCGGGGTGGGCCGGAGGGTGTCGGGCAGATGGTGCCGCCAACTTCTGCCGACCGAACGGTTGGGGCGGGTGGGTGGGAAAAAGCCCGTCCGGCGCTTGAGGACGAGCGCGCAGCGCGAAGGAGGGCGGCACCCCCACGGGGTGCCGCCCTCCTTCACTGCTCAGGGCCCAGGGGCCAGGCTCAGTACCAGCCGTTCGCCTGCCAGTGGCTCCACGCGCCGCACGGGCTGCCGTAGCGGTCCTTCATGTACTCGTGGCCCCACTTGATCTGGGTCTCGGGGTTGGTCTGCCAGTCGGCGCCCGCGGAGGCCATCTTCGAACCGGGCAGGGCCTGGACCAGGCCGTACGCGCCGGAGGAGGCGTTCTTGGCGTTGACGTCCCAGCCGCTCTCGTGGGAGACGATGCGGTCGAAGCACTGGAACTGCGCGTCGTCGGCGATCATCCGCTGAGCCACGGCCTTGGCCGAGTCGGAGGTCGCCGCCGCCGGAGCGGCCTGGGCGGGGGCCGCAGCGAAGACCATGCCGGTGGCGGCAGCCGTGACGGCGCCGGCGGCGAGGGCCTTCTTCGGGGAAGCGATGCGGCGGAGGAGCGAGACGGACACAGAGGACCTTCCGGTGGGGAACAGGGCGGTCGCGGGGCACGCCGCGGTCACGCGGACCGTGGGGGGAATGCCTCGGCGCCGAGGCCCGGGTGGGCTCGTCGGCGCCGTGCGACTCATCCAGAGAAGCAGGGCTGTTACGCCGCCGCAATGACCCCTCTTACTAGTGGCACTCGCACCCGCGCCGGACGTCCCTCGTGTGATCTGGCTCTCAATCCGCAGGTCAGGGCGAGGATTGGCGCGTACGCGACAAGGTGATGCGGCCGCTAACCCCGGTAGTAGAGGACCAAAGTCCTGTGGGCCGCCTCACCCGCCACCCACCTGTTTCATCACAGAACGCGCAAGGCCGTTCACCGCTCCGAGGGCTCGAATGTGACCGGCGTCTCGAACGCCGCCCGCCGGGTGGCCCGGCGCAGCGCCTTCAGGACGGCCGGGCCGAGCGTGACGCTGAGGACGACCGTGACGACGGCGCGCGGCAGGTCCCAGCCGAGGGAGGTGGCCAGGCAGTACGCGATGAAACGGGCGAGGTTCTCGCCCACCGGGTCGCCGGGGACGAAGGAGACGCCCGTGGCCAGGCCGCCGATGTAGGGCCAGCCCTGGAGGTTCATCACGGTGCCGTACAGGACGGAGGACACCGCCCCGTACGCCCCCAGGACGTACAGCTCGCCCCGCCCGCGCAGCCTGTCCGGGCCCGGCAGCAGCCCCGCCCCCATGCACACCCACCCCATGGCCAGCATCTGGAACGGCATCCACGGACCCACACCGCCCGTGAGCAGCGCCGACGCGAACATCGACACCGCGCCGAGCACGAAGCCGAACCCCGGCCCGAGCACCCGTCCGCTCAGCACCATCAGGAAGAACATCGGCTCGATGCCCGCCGTGCCCGCGCCCAGCGGCCGCAGGGCCGCCCCGGCCGCGGCGAGCACGCCGAGCATCGCGATGGCCTTCGCGTCCAGGCCGACGTCGGCGATCGTCGCCACGACCACGCCGAGCAGCAGCGGGAGCAGCGCCGCGAACAGCCACGGGGCGTCCTTCGCGTGCGCGCTCAGCGCGGACTCGCCCCCGGCGAACAGCGGCCACCCGAAGGCGACGACCCCGATCGCGCTGACGAGCCCGAGCGCGGCGATCGACTTCGGGCCCAGCCGCACGGGGCGGACCTGCCGGTCGTGGTGCCCGGCCCTGGCGTCGGTCACGGAGCCTCCCCTTCCGCCGCCCGCAGGGCCCGCCGTACCTGCGTCACCGTCAGCCACGGCTGCGGCGCCAGCACCTTCGTCACCTGCGGCGCGAACGACGGGGACGACACCACGACGTCCGCCGTCGGGCCGTCGGCCACCACCTCGCCGTCGGCGAGGATCACCACCCGGTGGGCCAGCTCGGCGGCCAGTTCCACGTCGTGGGTGGCCAGGACGATCGCGTGGCCGCGGGCCGCGAGGTCGCGCAGGATCGCGACCAGGCGGGCCTTGGCCGCGTAGTCGAGGCCGCGGGTCGGCTCGTCGAGCAGGAGCAGGGGCGGGCGCGCGGTCAGGACGATCGCGAGGGCCAGGGCCAGGCGCTGGCCCTCGGACAGGTCCCGGGGGTGGGTGTCGTCCGCGATGCCGGGGACCAGCTCGGCCACCAGGGCCCGGCAGGTGCCCGGCGCCGCGTCCGCGTCGCGGTCGGCGGCGGTGCACTCGGCCGTGACCGTGTCCGCGTACAGCAGATCGCGCGGCTCCTGCGGTACGAGGCCGACGTGCCGGATGAGTTCGCGCGGCGGCATGCGGTGCGGAGCGGCGCCGCCGACCCGCACGGTTCCGGAGGTCGGCGGCAGCAGGCCGACCAGGGTGGACAGGAGGGTGGACTTGCCCGCGCCGTTGCGGCCCATCAGGGCGACGGTCTCGCCGGGGGCGACGGTGAGGTCGACCCGGCGCAGGGCCTCGACCCGGCCCCGGAGCACGGCGAGCCCGCCGGCCCGGGCGGCGAGCGCGTCGGCCGGTGCGGCTTTCCCCGTTTTCGGGGCTGCGGGCTTCGAGGCTGCGGGCTTCGGGGCTTGCGGCCCCGACGCACCCGGCACAGGGGCACCCGGCCCCGCAGCCGCCGCCACGCCGTCCCACGCACCGCCCACTCCCGGCACCACCGACGCCAACCGCTCCCGCAGCCCCCCGGTCCGCCGCCGCGCGTCCCGCACCGTCAGCGGCAGCGGCGTCACGCCCGCCAGGCGGCCCAGGCCGACGACCGGCGGGTACACGGGGGAGACGGCCATCACCTCGGCCGGGTCGCCGAGGAGCGGGGGCTCGCCGGGGGCGGCGAGGAGGAGGACCTGGTCGGCGTACTGGACGACGCGTTCCAGGCGGTGCTCGGCCATCAGGACGGTGGTGCCGAGGTCGTGGACGAGGCGCTGGAGGACGGCGAGGACCTCCTCCGCGGCGGCGGGGTCGAGGGCCGACGTCGGTTCGTCGAGGACGAGGACGCGGGGGTGCGGGGTGAGGACGGAGCCGATCGCGACGCGCTGCTGCTGGCCGCCGGAGAGGGTGGTGATGGGGCGGTCGCGCAGCTCGGCGAGGCCGAGGAGGTCCAGGGTCTCCTCGACGCGGCGGCGCATCACGTCGGGGGCGATGCCGAGGGACTCCATGCCGTACGCCAGCTCGTCCTCGACGGTGTCGGTGACGAAGTGGGCGAGCGGGTCCTGGCCCACCGTGCCGACCACGTCGGCCAGTTCGCGGGGCTTGTGGGTGCGGGTGTCGCGGCCCGCGACGGTCACGCGGCCGCGCAGGGTGCCGCCGGTGAAGTGCGGGACGAGGCCGCTGACCGTGCCGAGCAGGGTCGACTTGCCGACACCGGAGGGGCCGACGAGCAGCACCAGCTCGCCCTCGGGCACGTCCAGGTCGACGCCCTGGACGGTGGGCCCGGCGGCCCCCTCGTACCGTACGGAGACGTCCTCGAACCTGATCATGGTCATGAGGTCTTCTCCTCGGCGGCGGTGTCGGCGGTGGTACGGCGGGTGCGGGCCCGTGCGGGCACGGGTGACTCGGCGGGCGGTGGCACCGGGGCCACGAACGCCGGGAGCAGGCCGATCAGGACGGCCGCAGCGGGCAGCAGCGGCAGGGTGGGGGCGACGAGCGGGACCACCCCGGGGTGCAGGGCGGCCGCGGCGGACGAGTTCGCGGCGATCATCAGGGCGGCGACCGCCGCACCGGAACCGGCGACCAGCCAGGCCCGCACCCCCCACCGGTCCGGCCGGTAGCGCGTGCGCACCGACCGCCGCCCGCCGAGCCAGAGCCCGCCGAGCGCGGCGCCGAGCCCGACGGCGAGCACCGGCAGGCCGTACGCCGTGCCGTCCGCGGTGAGCAGCCCGTACGTACCCGCGCAGACCCCCATCAGGCCGCCGAGCGTCAGGACCGCCGTCGTCCCGCGCACCCGCGCGGGCACGGCGGCGGTGCGGCCGAAGCCGCGCGCGTCCATCGCCGCGGCCAGCGCGACGGAACGCTCCAGGGCGCCCTCCAGGACGGGCAGGCCGACCTGGAGCAGTCCCCGTACGCCCTTGTCCGGACGGCCGCGCAGGCGGCGCGCGGCGCGCAGGCGCTGGACGTCGCCGATCAGGTTCGGCGCGAACGTCATCGCGACGACGACGGCCACCCCGGCCTCGTACAGCGCCCCCGGCAGGGACTTGAGGAGGCGGGCCGGGCTGGCGAGGGCGTTCGCGGCGCCCACGCAGATCAGCAGGCCCGCGAGGCGCACCCCGTCGTACAGCGCGAAAAGCACGCCCTCCGCGGTGACCCGGCCGCCGATGCGCACGCCCTGCGCCCAGTCCGGAAGGGGCACCTCGGGCAGCGTCACGATGAGGTGGGTGCCGGGGATCGGCGAGCCGAGGACGATCGCGAAGACCAGCCGGATGCCGATGACGACGAGGGCGATCTTCACGAACGCGCCGTAGGAGCGGGCCCACGGCGCGGATGTGCGCCGGGCCGCGACGACGTACCCGGCGACGCCGATGAGCAGCCCGATCAGGAGCGGGTTGGTGGTGCGGGACGCGGCCGTGGCGAGGCCGAGCGCCCACAGCCACCAGGCACCCGGGTGCAGCGCGTTGGAGCGGTGCGCCTGGGGCGCTCGGCGCCGCCGCGCGACGAGCCGGTCGGGGGCCGTGTCAGCCACGGCGGCGGCGGGCCTGCCAGACGGCGGCGGCACCGAGCGCGACGATCGCCGCGACCCCGGCGAGCAGGCCCACGGAGGGACCGCCGTCGTCCCCGCCGTCCCCGTCGCCCTGGGCCGACTCGGACTTGTCGCCCTTGCCGCCGGACTCCTTGCCGGAGACCTGTTCGCCGCACCCCTGCTCCGGGTAGCCGGAGATCGCGCACAGCAGCGCGGAGCTGTTGTAGCGCAGCGGCTTGGCGACGGCGGCGAGCGCGTCGGCGCTGGTCCCGTCGGAGCCGATGCGCGCGCACGCCGTACGCCGCTTCGGCGGCCGCTCGCCGCCCGGGGCGTCGTCCGGCGTGCCGAAGTCGACGACGAGCGCCACGCGCTTCTGGCCGTCCTGCGCGGGGGTGTCCGCGCAGATCGCGTCGAAGTCCGCGGCGCCGCGCGGCTTCTCGGCGCTGCCGGAGTTCGCGGACACGGCGAACCGGAAGCCCTCGACGTCGCCGTCGTCGGGCCGGGCGATGGAGGGCCCCTGCGTCGCGTACACCCACGCGCCGCCCTTGCCCTGCTGCCAGAACGACCAGTAGCGGTAGTCGGCCGCGTGGGCGGGGCCCCCGGCCAGGAGCGCGGCGGGCAGAGCGAGCAGCGCGGTGAGCAGGGCGGCCACCGTGAGGCGGCCGCGCCCCGGGTGGCGCCGGCTCACAGCTGGTTCTTCTTCTTGCGGCCGCTGATCAGGAAGCCGATGCCCGCGCCCGCGACCAGGCCGACGCCGACGATCCACCAGACGCTGACGCCCGACCCGTCGTCGTCCTTCTCGTCCTTCTCCTTGGCCGTGTCGGTCGTCTCCGAGACGGCCTTCGGCGTCGGGCCCTGCGCGTTGAGCTGCTTGACGAGGTCGGCGCCGCCGAAGTCGCGTACGTCCATGTCCGCGGCGAGGGCCGCGAAGACCAGCTGGGCGTAGGCGGCGGGGCCGCTGTCCTTGGCCCAGGCCGCGGAGTTCTTCGACAGCCACTCGCCGGACTTCTTCGCCTGCTCCTGCTGGCCCGCCGCGGCGAGCGCGACCACCGCGTCGGCGGTGTTGCCGACGTCCGGCTGGTCCTTGGCGCCGGGCATCGTGGAGGTGAGGTGGCCGGTCTTGGCGAGGGTCTTCAGGAGGTAGCCGGTGCCGTTGTCGGCGGCCTGCTCGGCCGTGCCGGGCTTCGCGCACTTCGGCGCGGCGTCGGCCTTCTTGCCCTTCGCGGGCACCAGGCCCTGGCCGAGGCCGCCGAGGACACCGGCCGCGGTCGCGTCGGCGTTCGGGGCGAGCTTGCCGGACTTGGCGTCGGCGAGGCCGAACGCGCCGCCGTCCTTGCCGCAGTCCATGGCGAGCTTCGTCAGCGCGTCGAGCGGCGACCTGCCCTTCTGGGACTTCACGGACGCGGGCTTCTCACCGACGGCGGCGAGGGCGCCGATCACGATGCCGGTGGAGTTGGCGTCGCTGGGCATGCCCGGGTTGTAGCCCCAGCCGCCGTCCTGGTTCTGCACGGACTTCAGCCAGTCGAGGCTCTTCTTCACCGCGTCCGACTCGTTGCCGACGGCGTGCAGCGCCTGGATCGCGGCGGCCGTGGAGTTCGAGTCGACCTGCGTCTTGGAGTTGCAGGGCTCGCTCGCGTCCGCGCGGTACGCCGCGAAGCCGCCGCTCGCGCACTGCTGGCCGGTGAGCCAGTCCACGGCCTTCGCGGCCGGGGTGACGCCCACGGTCTTCTGCGCGAGCAGCGCGTACGACTGCCGGAACACGCCGTCGAACTGCGGGTCCTTCTTGCCGTACAGGCCGGACGGGAGCGGCCCCCCGGTGGATTCCGCCGACGGCGAGGCGTCGTCGGCGAAGGCGGCCGGGGCGGCGGCGGTGCCGAGGGCGACGACGGCCACGGCCAGGGCAGCTGCGCTGCGGCGAACGTTCATGATGCGGCGGGTGCCTCTCCCTGCGGGGGGCCGGGCAGCACGGCACGGAGGGGCACCGGGCGGCTCCGGCTCCGTATACCTCGACGGTGCCGGCCATCGGCACGTTCCGATGACGCGAGCCGGTCATGCGGCGTGCGAGGCGTTCCGGCTTGCCGCGCGGGTTGTGCGCGGCTGTACGGCTGCGGGTCAGCGCCGGACTTCCACCGGCTTCCCCTCGTGTGCGCATGAGACGACCCGCCCACTCTACCGGCCCGTAGCCCGCGCCCCGGGGCCCGGCACGGGGTCCCGCCATCCTCGCTCCGGCGCGCGCCGGGCCCCGGCGCGTGCTCCCGGCGCGGTCTGGCAGGGGCCGCTGGGGCGGCGTTACGTTGGCTCGGGCCTCTGGATACGGGAGTTGAGGGGGAGCACGCATGGCGGGCACTGCGACGGAGCGTGAGACAAGGCCGGGCGGGCGGGACGGCGCCCGGGTCTGCCTCGTGACCGGCGCCGCGTCCGGCATCGGCCGGGCCGTCGCGCGCCGCCTCACCGGCCGGGGCCACCGCGTCCTCGGCGCCGACGTCAAGGACACCGACGGCGTCGACATCCAGGCCGACCTGGCGACCGCCGAGGGGCGGGCGCTGCTCGCCGACGCCGCCGCCGAGCTGGGCGGCGGGCGGCTGGACGCGGTGGTGGCGTGCGCGGGGATCGCCGCGTTCGACCCCGTCACCGTGCGGGTCAACGGCTTCGGCGCCATCGCCACGCTGGCGGGCCTGCGGCCGCTGCTCGCCGTGGGCCGCGACCCGCGCGCGCTCGCCGTGTCGTCCGTCGCCGCCGTGCACGAGACCGACCCGGCGATCGTCGCCGCCGTCCTAGCGGACGACGAGGAGGCCGCCGTGGCCGCCGCGCGGGCCGCCGTCGACCGCGGCGAGGGGCAGCTCGTGTACGCCTCCGCGAAGCGCGCGCTGGTCCGCTGGGTGCGCCGGGCCGCGGTCACCGACGCCTGGGCGGGCGCCGGGATCCCCCTCAACGTCATCGCCCCCGGCATCATCCGCACCCCGCTCAGCCGCGCCATGCTCGAGAACCCCGAGCTCCGCGCCGTCGCCGACGCGGGCGTACCGATGCCCCTGCACGGCTACGCCGACCCCGAACAGGTCGCCCCGCTCGTCGACCATCTGACCGCGCCGGAGAACACCCACGTCACGGGTCAGGTGGTGTTCATCGACGGGGGCGCGGACGCGGTGCTGCGGGGGGACGAGGGCTGGTGAGGGCGCCCTCCGGGGGCTGGCCGAGGCGGTGATCGAGTCGGCCGGGGGCGCCGGTGGCACCGGGGCCTAGGCCCCGCACGCCACGTACGTCACCGGATCGCTCCCCGCCACGGCCTCCGCCCGCCCCAGCTTCACCAGCCGCCGCAGATGCGCCTCCGCCTCCGACACCGCGATGTTCCGTGAGCCGTAGGGGATGTCGGCCCAGGGCCTGTTCCACTCCATGCGCTCGGCGAGCTGCCAGGGGGTGCGGGGCGCGGTGAGCAGCGTGAGGAGCTGGGCGAGGCGCTGCTCGTG
The DNA here is from genome assembly GCF_055594065.1 of Streptomyces sp. NPDC040610. Classification (NCBI taxonomy): domain Bacteria; kingdom Bacillati; phylum Actinomycetota; class Actinomycetes; order Kitasatosporales; family Streptomycetaceae; genus Streptomyces; species Streptomyces sp. NPDC040610. The sequence goes on from NZ_JBVIXA010000012.1 coordinate 41,917, forward strand.
GTGGTCGATCAACTCCCGTACGCGGGGCCGGGCTTCGGTGAAGGCGTGCTGGTGGGCGGGCAGGACCTCGGCGACGCCGAGCCGCCCGACCCGCTCCAGGGAGTCCAGGTAGTCGCCGAGGGGGTCGCCTCCGCTCGGGCGAAGGCGGGAGCTGGGCGAGGCGCCGGTCGCGGTGGCGTCGTCGGGATCCTCGTACAGCCCGATGTGCGGAGTGATGCCGGGCAGCAGGTGATCGCCGGAGAAGAGGCGGCCGTGCCCGGGGAGCCCGGCCGGGTGGGCCTCCTCCAGGTGCAGGCAGACGTGGCCGGGGGTGTGCCCCGGGGTCCAGATCGCCCGCAGCGCGCGGCCCGCGAGGGGGACGAGCTCGCCGGGGGCGATGGACCGGTCGGGCAGGGCGGGGGCGAGGCCGGGGAGGCGCGGGGTGCGGCCCGCGTCCCGGGCGGCGAGCAGCGGGGCCACGTGCTCGGCGGGGGCACCGGCGGCGGCGAGCTTGTCGGCCATGTACCCGTACCAGCGTGCGGGCGCGTGCTCACGGGTACGCCGCACCACATCGGCGTCGGCGTCGTGCAGGGCGATCCACGCCCCCGACGCCTCCCGCACCTTCGCGGAGAGCCCGTGGTGGTCGGGGTGATGATGCGTGATCAGCACCCCGTGCACGTCCCCGACGTCGGCCCCGCACGCGGCGATCCCCGCGACGAGGGTGTCCCACGACTCCGGGTCGTCCCACCCGGTGTCGATCAGGACGGGCCCGCGATCGGTGTCCATGAGGTGGACGAGGGTGTGCCCGAGGGGGTTGTCGGGGATGGGCACCCGGATGCTCCACACACCCCCGCCGTGCGCGACGGTCCCCGTGCCGCTGCCCTGAGTCATCCGTTGCCCCCGCTCGCCGCCGAGGGCCCCCACTATAACTAGAACCCGTTTCGATAGTCGCCCAAGTCGACCGAGGCGAGGGGGGATTGGGCCACCCCGCGCCGATGTGCGGGCCGGTCGCCGGACTATCCACCGAGAGCCTCGACAACCGACAGGAAGACGCCCTTCCTGGCGGTCACCGTACGGATCGAGGATCGCGTCACATGAACGCGGCCGACGCCAGCTCCGCCTCCGTCTCCTCCCAGGGGATGCGGAGCCCGAACTCGCCCTCCAGGAACCGCAGGAACGCGACATCGCCCACCTCGTCACCGCCGTGGACGAAACCGAGTGCCACCTCGGCGGGGGTGCCGTTCGTGAGGTGGGGCAGGCCGGGCTCGAAGGAGGTCACCGCCTCGCCGCGCAAGGCGTAGTCGACGTGGCTGAAGCCCTTCGCGCTGCTGTGCACGCACAGCGCGCGTCCCCGGCGGGACAGCGCCGCGATGTGTTCCCCCGTGTGGCAGCTGGACTCCTCCAGTGCGTACGCCCAGCCCGCCACCGAACCCGCCCTGACGATGGCGTCCGGCGGGGCGGGCAGGAAGCCGCCGTTCGTCAGGCGGGCGACCGCCTCCTCGTCCTCCCAGTCCAGGAAGTCGAGGTCGCTGATGTGGTCCTCCTCGTCCCTGAGCAGCAGCTCGGACGCGGCGGAGCGGGACAGCGGGACGATGTGGTGCTCCTCGGCGCCGGCGGTCCCCAGCAGCTCGTGCGGAGAGAGCCCTTCGCTGAGGGTGAGCGTGAAGCCCGTCTCGTAGGCGTCGGCTATCCAGGACAGCCCCTTGTCCGTGTGCGTAGGTCCTTGGTTCATCGAAGTGCTCCTTCACGCCGCGTTCCGCCCTGGTCGCGGCCTCGCGGGCGGCACGCTAACGGTCGGTACTGACATCGCACCGGTGCGGTATCCGCTGGTGAGGGCCTGATTCGTGCTGGCCCTGGTCTCCTTTAAGTAGAACTGGTATCAGTTCTGAAGCGGCGTCAGGAACGGACGGCGTCGGGAGTCCGGTGCCGGTGTGGCACGCGTCCCGCAGGAGGCAGTCAGTCATGAGCGAGCTCGTGGAACACGGACAGCTGTTCATCGGCGGGGAGTTGGTCGACCCGCTGGGCAAGGACGTCATCGAGGTGGTCTCGCCGCACACGGGGGAGGTGTTCGCGCGGGTGCCGCACGCCGCGCCCGCGGATGTCGACCGGGCCGTCGCGGTGGCGCGGGCGGCCTTCGACGAGGGGCCCTGGCCGCGGATGTCGGTGGCGGAGCGGATCGCGGTCGTCGAGCGGATCAAGGACGGGGTCGGGGCGCGGCACGACGAGATCGCGCGGGTCATCAGCTCCGAGAACGGCACCCCGTACACCGCGTCGGTGATGGTGCAGGCGCTGTCGGCGATGATGGTGTGGGACGCGGCGATCACCACCGCGCGCGGCTTCACGTACGAGGAGGCGCGGGACGGGGCGCTCGGACGGATCCTGGTGCGGCGCGAGCCCGTCGGGGTCGTCGCGGCCGTGGTGCCGTGGAACGTCCCGCAGTTCACCGCCGCCGCCAAGCTCGCGCCCGCGCTGCTCGCCGGGTGCCCGGTGATCCTGAAGACCTCGCCGGAGGCCCCGCTCGACGCGTACATCCTCGCCGAGATCGCCGCCGAGGCGGGCCTGCCGGACGGCGTCCTCTCGATCCTCTCGGCCGACCGCGAGGTCAGTGAGTACCTGGTCGGGCACCCGGGCGTCGACAAGGTGTCCTTCACCGGCTCCGTCGCCGCGGGGAAGAGGGTGATGGAGCTCTGCGCGCGGAACCTCACCCGCGTCACCCTGGAACTCGGCGGCAAGTCGGCCGCCGTGATCCTCCCCGACGCCGACCTCGCGGGCGCCGTCGCCGGCATCGTGCCCTTCGCCTGGATGATCAACGGCCAGGCCTGTGTGGCCCAGACCCGCATCCTGCTCCCGCGCTCCCGCTACGACGAGTTCGCCGACGCCTTCGCCACCGCCGCGTCCGCCCTGAAGGTCGGCGACCCGATGGACCCCGCGACCGAACTGGGCCCGCTGGTCGCCAAGCGCCAGCAGCGCCGCTCCCTCGACTACATCCGGATCGGGCAGGAGGAGGGCGCCAAGATCCTCGCCGGGGGCGGCCGTCCCGCGGGGCTCGACCAGGGCTGGTACGTGGAGCCGACGCTCTTCGGCGGCGTCGACAACTCCATGCGCATCGCCCGCGAGGAGATCTTCGGCCCCGTCATCTGCCTGCTCCCGTACGGCGACGAGGACGAGGCCGTACGCATCGCCGACGACTCCGACTACGGCCTGAGCGGCAGTGTGTGGACCGCCGACGTCGAGCGCGGCATCGACGTGGCGCGCCGGGTGCGCACCGGCACGTACTCCGTGAACTCCTTCAGCCTCGACATGCTCGGCCCCTTCGGCGGCTACAAGAACTCCGGCCTGGGGCGGGAGTTCGGGCCCGAGGGCTACGGCGAGTACTTCGAGCACAAGATGATCCACCTGCCCGTCGGGTACGAGGCCGCGGGCGAAGGGGGCGGTGCCTGATGGGCGACCGCTGGCACGTCGAGGTCGACCGGTCGGTGTGCATCGGCTCCGGGATGTGCGTGGGCACGGCGCCGGACGGCTTCGCCCTCGACACCGCCCGCCAGTCGCACCCCACGCGCCCCGAGACGGACGCCGCCGAGAAGATCCTGGAGGCGGCCGAGAGCTGCCCGGTCGAGGCCATCACCCTGACCCTGCTCGGCAGCGGGGAGGTGGTGTTCCCGCCGGAGGACTAGGGAGTGTCCGGCGGGCCTCCGGGCCTTCTGCGATGCGTCGCCCCCGCGGGCGAGGGCCGTCAGGCGGGGTCGGGCACCGTCAGGTCGATCAAGCGGCACACCATCTCGATGTCGATCTTGACCTGGGCGATCGAGGCGCGCCCCGAGAGCCAGGTGATCAGCGCGGAGTGCCAGGTGTGCTCGATGACCCGCACCGCGGAGAGCTGTGCGGCGGTCGGCTGTCCGTCCAGGCCCATGGCGTCCAGGACGATCGCCGTGGTGAGCCGCGAGACCGTGTCGACCTCCGGGCTCACCGACCGGTCGGCGAAGGTGAGGGCGCGCACCATGGCGTCCGCGAGGTGCGGCTCGCGCTGGAGGGCGCGGAAGGCCCGCATCAGGGTCTCCGCGACCCGCTCCGCCGGGGTCTCCCCGGCCGGGGGGTGTTTGCGCAGGGTGGTGTGCATGTGCTGCAACTGGTCCTGCATCGTCGCGACGAGCAGGTGCACCTTCGAGGGGAAGTAGCGGTAGAGCGTGCCGAGGGCGACGCTCGACGACTCCGCCACCTCCCGCATCTGGACCGCGTCGAAGCCGCCCCGGCTCGCCAGTTGGGCGCTCGCGTGCAGAATGCGGCGGCGGCGCGCCTCCTGGCGCTCGGTGAGGGGCGGCGACGCCGGATGTGCCGCGCCCGCTCCCGCCGTCTTCGCGTCAGCCGTCATAGTCCCGTCGCCCCGTCAGTCCCGTCAGCGGTGTCCATCGGTCCCGCCCAGTCCCCGTCCCGTCCCGGCCGTTCCCAGCCGTGCCCGGCCGTTCCGATCCATCGGGACCGCACAGCATGGCAGGGCGGCCGCCGTGGCGCGAATCACCTGATCCGGACCTTCCGGCCCGGCTACCTGCCGGTAGATTCGAGCGGGTCCGGCGATCAAGGACGATCATGACAGGAACAAGTCTGAAACTTGTTCTACATTACCGTCCCGGCGTAATCTCGCGGACAACTGAAGGCAGAAGGGGGCCAGAGTGACCGCTGAGGCCATGGAGGCGGGTCCCCTGCCGGGGCCGGTGCCGGGTGCGACACCGGGCACGACGCCGGACGTGCCGCGGGGCGCGGCCGCCGACGGCGACCGCCCGCTGCGCATCGCGCTCCTCACGTACAAGGGGAACCCGTTCTGCGGCGGCCAGGGCGTCTACGTACGCCATCTCTCCCGCGAGCTGGTCCGCCTCGGTCACCGTGTCGAGGTCATCGGCGCGCAGCCCTACCCCGTGCTCGACGAGGGCGAGGACCTGCGCGGCCTCAGCCTGACCGAGCTGCCGAGCCTGGACCTCTACCGCTCACCGGACCCCTTCCGCACCCCCAGGCGCGACGAGTACCGCGACTGGATCGACGCCCTCGAAGTGGCGACCATGTGGACCGGCGGCTTCCCCGAGCCGGTCACCTTCAGCCTGCGCGCGCGGCGCCACCTGCGGGCCCGGCGCGGCGAGTTCGACGTCGTGCACGACAACCAGACGCTCGGCTACGGCCTCCTCGGCGACCTGGGCGCCCCCCTGGTGACGACCGTCCACCACCCCATCACCGTCGACCGCCGCCTGGAGCTGGACGCCGCGCCCGACTGGAAGCGCCGCGCTTCGGTCCGCCGCTGGTACGCGTTCACGCGGATGCAGAAGCGCGTGGCGCGGCGCCTGCCGTCGATCCTCACGGTGTCCGGCACCTCGCGCCAGGAGATCGTCGACCACCTCGGCGTCCGCCGCGACCGCGTCGACGTCGTCCACATCGGCGCCGACACCAACCTCTTCTCGCCCGACCCGGCGGTGCCCGAGGTGCCGGGCCGGATCGTGACGACGTCCAGCGCGGACGTACCGCTCAAGGGCCTGATCCACCTCGTCGAGGCCCTCGCCAAGGTCCGCACCGAGAACCCCGCCGCGCACCTCGTCGTCGTCGGCAAGCGCGCCGAGGACGGCCCGGTGGCGCAGGCCATCGAGAAGTACGGCCTCGAAGGCGCCGTGGAGTTCGTCAAGGGCATCACCGACGAGGAACTGGTGGACCTCGTCCGCTCGGCCCAGATCGCCTGCGTGCCCTCCCTGTACGAGGGCTTCTCGCTGCCCGCCGCCGAGGCCATGGCGACGGGGACGCCGCTGCTCGCCACGACGGGCGGGGCGATCCCGGAGGTCGCGGGCCGCGACGGCGACACCTGCCTCGCGGTGCCCCCGGGCGACGCGGGCGCCCTCGCCGCGGGCCTCACCAGGCTCCTCGGCGACCCGGAGCTGCGGGCGCGGCTCGGCGCCGCGGGCCGGGCCCGGGTCCTCGCCAAGTTCACCTGGGCCCGCGCCGCCCAGGGCACCGCGGAGCTGTACCGCGCGGCGATCGACCGCTCCGCGGGCCGGGGCGCCGCCCGCGCGGTGGCCCGCGGCCACGCGCTCCCGACGGCCGGGGCCGCGGCCGTCGGCGAAGTTGCAGGACCTCAACCCGAAAGCAGGGCCACGTGCTGACCGTCGACTTCACCCGCTTCCCGCTCGCCGCGGGGGACCGCGTGCTCGATCTGGGCTGCGGGGCGGGCCGTCACGCCTTCGAGTGTTACCGGCGCGGCGCCCGGGTGGTCGCCCTCGACCAGAACGCGGAGGAGATCCGCGAGGTCGCCAAGTGGTTCGCGGCGATGAAGGAGGCGGGCGAGGCCCCGGCGGGCGCGACCGCCACCGCCATGGAGGGCGACGCCCTCAATCTGCCCTTCCCGGACGAGTCGTTCGACGTCGTCATCATCTCCGAGGTGATGGAGCACATCCCGGACGACAAGGGCGTGCTCGCCGAGATGGTCCGGGTCCTCAAGCCGGGCGGCCGGATAGCCGTGACCGTGCCGCGCTACGGCCCCGAGAAGGTCTGCTGGGCGCTCAGCGACGCCTACCACGAGGTCGAGGGCGGCCACATCCGCATCTACAAGGCCGACGAACTCCTCACCAGGATGCGCGAGTCGGGCCTCAAGCCGTACGGCACCCACCACGCGCACGCGCTGCACTCGCCGTACTGGTGGCTGAAGTGCGCGTTCGGCGTCGACAACGACAAGGCGCTGCCGGTGCGGGCGTACCACAAGCTCCTGGTCTGGGACATCATGAAGAAGCCGCTGGCCACCCGCGTCGCCGAGCAGCTCCTGAACCCGGTCGTCGGCAAGAGCTTCGTGGCGTACGCGACCAAGCCGCACCTGCCCGCCGCCGTCACCCCCGACCCGGACGCCGACACGAAGGCCGGGGCGTGACGATTCCCGAGCGCACCGAACACCTGGTCCTGCCGGGCGTTCTGACGGCCGATCAGGCGACGGCGACGGTCCGCGGCATCCTCGCCGTCCAGCGCGAGGACGGCGCCATACCCTGGTTCCGCGGCCACCACCTCGACCCGTGGGACCACACCGAGGCCGCCATGGCCCTGGACGCGTCCGGCGAGCACGCGGCCGCCGCCCGCGCCTACGAGTGGCTGGCCCGGCATCAGAACCCGGACGGCTCCTGGTACGCGGCGTACGCCGACGGCGACCCGGACGACGTCACCGACCGCGGCCGCGAGACCAACTTCTGCGCGTACGTCGCCGTCGGCGTCTGGCACCACTACCTGAGCACCGGCGACGAGGCGTTCCTCGACCGCATGTGGCCGGTCGTCGTCGCCGCCGTCGAGTTCGTCCTCGCACTCCAGCAGCCCGGCGGTCAGATCGGCTGGAAGCGCGACCCCGACGGCAGCCCCGTCCCGGACGCGCTCCTCACCGGCTGCTCCTCCGTCTACCAGGCGCTGCGCTGCGCCCTCGCCCTCGCCGACCTGCGCGACGACCCGCAGCCGGACTGGGAACTCGCGACCGGCGCCCTCGGCCACGCCATCCGCCGCCACCCCGAGCGCTTCCTCGACAAGGACCGCTACTCCATGGACTGGTACTACCCGGTCCTCGGCGGCGCGGTCACCGGCACGGAGGCCAAGTCCCGCATAGAGGAAGGCTGGGACCGCTTCGTCGTCCCCGGCCTCGGCGTGCGCTGCGTCGACCCCAACCCGTGGGTGACCGGCGGCGAGAGCGCCGAACTCGCCCTGGCGCTCTGGGTGTTGGGGGAGTCCGACCGCGCCCTGGACGTCCTCAGGTCCATCCAGCACCTGCGCGACCCCGAGTCCGGCCTCTACTGGACCGGCTACGTCTTCGAGGACGCCGCGATCTGGCCCGTCGAGCTCACCACCTGGACGGCGGGCTCCCTGCTGCTCGCGGTGGCGGCGCTCGGCGGCGACGAGGCGACGTGCGGGGTGTTCTCGGGTGCGGGGCTGCCGGTCGGCCTGGACCCGGACTGCTGCGCGTAGGGCCGCCCCGGGGCGTCGTCAGCGCCGTCGCAGGCGCCCCGCGATGAAGTGCCCCGCGAGGAGGTAGACGACCGCGGCCAGGCCGTAGCCCGCGACCACCCGGGCCCACCGCTCGTCGAACGTGAACAGGTCGTGCGACCAGCTCGCCAACCACCGGGCGGCGTCGTGCACGACCCGCACCAGGTCATTGGCACGGTTCGCGTCCAGCAGGTCCATCAGGATCCACAGCGCGAGGATGAAGGCCAGCACGTCAGCGATGACGGCGACGGCCTTGGCGGCTTCGTTGGTACGTCGGGTCTTCACGGGGGACATGAGGGGCGGGTACCGGGGGCGGGGTGGCCGAAACGTGTGGGTTGCGCGGAGGCCGTGCGGCGGCCACCGGCCGGTGGGGTGGCCACTCCGCCGGCCGCGCCCCGGTGGCGGACCCGGCGGCACGGGGCGAGGCTGGCGACGGCTGTACTCCACCCCGCCCGGAGGTCACCGTGCCCCGCTCCCTGCTCCGCGCCCTCGTCCCCCTGCTCCTCTGCGCGCTCCTCGCGGGGACGACGGCGGCGTGCGACGGCGACGACAAGGACTCCGGGGCCACGCCCACGGGCACGAGCACGGCCGAACGCCAGAAGCTCGCGAAGACCCGCTTCGTCGCCAACGCGGGGCTCGCCGCCGGGGCGACGTACCAGTGGATCGTGAAGCCCTACCGCGCGGGCACCTTCGCCTCCGGCGCCGACGGCCGCCGCTTCGCCCTCATCAAGGCGGGCCTCGCCGGGGCCTTCACCTACAACCGCCTCAAGGCCGCCCTCCGCAACGCCAAGGGCGACCCGACCCTCGCCAAGGCCGTCGCCCCCCTCACCGCCGGGGTCGACGCCCTCAAGGACCTCCCGTCCAAACTCCGCAAGGGCGACTCCACGGAGTCCGTGGTGAAGTCCTTCGACAGCGCGATCAACAAGGTCAAGGACGCGGGGAAGGGCGCGGGCGCCGAGGTGACGGACAGGGTGCCGTCGGCGGGGGAGCTGGCGAAGGGCTGATCGACGTCACGAACTTCCGGCCCGCAACAGCCCGGTGAGGTGAAATCTACGTGGGCTTGATCAGCTTCTTGACCTCGGGCGGAATGCCTCCTCGTTCTCCGCGGACGGAGAAGAGAACCGTCTGGTCGGGTGAGTCGCCGATGGCGACGGCAACGGCTGTGTCCAGCCCTTTCACCTTGTAGACGTTGTAAGAAGCGGTGTTCCTCGTGGTTGTCTTCGCGTCGTCCGAGCGGCTGGCGCCCCCGAGGTCGACTCCTCCGACATCGTGACAAGGCGAGGGCCGGGCGGTACCCACCTTGTCCCCCACTGTGAACTCGACCTTTCGGGCCTCCCAGTACGAGCGGCCGCTGAAGGCCATGACCCTCGCGCAGGAGCCGGCCACAGCGCCGCCGCCTCCCTGGTCCCTTGCCGCCGGACTGCTGTCATGGTCTCGTGACGGTGGACTGTCTCCCTGGCCAGAGGGTGCTCCGCAGCCCGCTACGAGGATGGCACCCACAGCCGCAGCGGTGGCCCAGGTTGGTTTCGTTCCGCGTAATCGGTTAGAAGCTGCCATGACCTGCCTCCTGCCGTCCGGATGTGGAACTCTCGCTCGTGTTCGACGACGGGGCAGCGTCCGACCGCCCTGGGCTTGTGACGAGCGACGTACCGATCAGGTTTCATCAGGGGGCAACCTGCAGTCGAGGCATGTGAGTTTGTGCCCCCGTACGAGCAGACGCATCAGTTGAAGGTGCTCAGTAGCGCTTCCGGAGACCGAGGACATCCCCCTTGCCCAGCGTCCTTGCCTTCGTGCTGCAGGAAAAGGAGTAGGTGTGCATGGTCAGATTCGAGTGACCATCACCGACGTGATCCAACCCATAGATGTGTCCGGCCTCATGCGTACCTATTGCCCGTATGTCGAACTTGTCGACGCAGGCCCCATTCGGATTGTTCGTGAATTCATGGTCGGTGTTGAATCGCACATCAGATTCCACGACCTGGCCCATGGAGCCTCCGCCACTGAAGTACCATATGCATGCTGCCGCAACTGTTCTGGAGGGCATGTTTCCGGCGTCCCACGTGCCAACCTTGTCGCGTTCGGCACAGCCACCGCCGTCAGCAGTGAAGTCGCTCTCGTATGTTGTGGTTCCTTTGTAGGTGTGCCCCACCGAGACCTCGTCCGCAAGGCCACAGTTGTTGTAGCTTCCGGTTATGTTGTTGATGGCATCTTTGAATGCCTTCTGAGCTGCCGTTCGAGAGAGCGCACTGGGCATTGCGCCGTCGCCGATGTGCCACTCGTACGAGGGGTAGGCGGACCAGCTGAGCAGCGTGTACGCCTTGTCGTTGCAGGCGCTGGGGTCGGCGGCAGGCGACGGTGCGTCGGATTCTTCGCCGTGTCCCGGGCTGCTCGTTTCGGGGTAGGAAATGACCCCGTCCCCAGATACCTCGAGTTGGAAATGTTGCGGACCTCCTCTCGCCGCCAGGCCGTTCATCGAAACCACGAGCCCAGGTTCCGGGATGGTCAGCGCCACTCCATCGACGCTGATCACGCGTCCGACGGCATCACACTCGACTACGGATGAGCCAGCGGGGAGATCTCTCGGGGAGAGGATGCCTTGAGGGAGCCTGCATTCTGAGCTACCAGAGGCTTCACCCGTGACGGCTGCCGCCCCTCCGGGCGCGATGGCGGCCGTCACTCCGAGTGCGAAAGCAGCCAGCAGGAGCGTGAAGTCGAAGCGGCGGCGTAAGCGCTTCAATGCTGCCGGGGAGCGGCGGTGACGATGGAATGTGAACATGGACGCATCCCTCACTGTGTTTGATTTCGGTCCTGTCGGTCGCCACAGGCGAAGTTGCCCTGAGGCTTGGCGAAATGGCCGTGATGTCAGCCGCGGGCATTCCCGTTGATACGTCGGCGTGAGCCGGGCGCCGGTGGGGGAGTTCCGTACGTTACCGAGTTCACAGCTCCCGCCATACATCCGTTTAAGTCATTTTGCGAGGTCGCTATAGCGAAGATCCATCTCATGGTCATGATCGAAATTGTCGAAATGCATGCCCTGGCCTATGCGCTTCGGGTGATTTGTCATATGCAACTCTTCTCGACCGCTAAGATTTATGGTGCTTGGGGTGGGTGGTGTAGTGAGTTCCCCTCTTATGAGGACACGCCAACTGGCGTCCACTGTTTGACATCGGCGCTCTGAAAAGGAATTCGCCAGGTCTTAGGCCCGTGAGCTGCGGCTCTCTGGTCGAGGTGTGTGTCTCAGCCGCAGAGTTCAGGGGTGCGACAGTGTCGACCAGCGGAAAACCCGGATCCTCGGCACTGCGTCAGTGTTGAAACATGAGCGGGCCCATGCCCGTGCCAGCCGAGCCCCGCGCCCACCTGTAGCACATATGACACCCCGTCATTCCCCCCTGGTTCACACGGAGTTAGCCCCTCCGAGGGACCCCCTTCGCCCCCATCCCCGAGGATCCTGCCCCCGCCACACGCAGGAGCCCCCGGTGTCAGACACCCGAACACCCGACCGGACACCCAGAGAAGAGCCACGTCTGACCACGCGGCGCCCGACGCGCCGCCGCCACCGGCACCCCCGCCACGTGATAGCCGCGCTCCCCCTCGCCGTCGCGGGCCTCCTCGCGCTGATGGTGTCGGGCAATGCGCTGCGCCCCTTCGAGCGGATCACGACGATCGACGGGAAGATGGCGTCGAAGTCGGACTTCTTCAAGGACCCGGAGGTCCAGCGTCTGCTTCTGAAGCACGGGATACGGGTGGAGATACACCGGCTCGGCTCGCGCGGCATCGCGACGCAGTCGCTGCGGGGGATGGACGTGGTGTTCCCCTCGGGCCAGCCCGCGGCGAAGCTGATTCTGCAGCGGCAGCAGCGCTCGGTGCGCACGGCGCGGCCGTTCGTGACGCCGCTGGTGCTCGGTACGTTCCGCGACTACGCGACGACGCTGGTGGCGGCGGGAGTGGCGCGCCCGCAGAAGGCGGCGGGCGGCGGGGACACGCTCTACTACGACCTCGACATGCGCAAGTTCCTGAAGCTGATCGAGCAGGAGCGGACCTGGAACGGCGTCGGCTTCCAGAAGCACTCCCGGCGCAGCAACGGCGGCCGCGTCCTGGTCCGTACCTCCAGCGTCTGCGAATCCAACGCCGCGGGCACGTACTTGAGCATTCTCGCGTTCGTGAAGAACGGCAATCAGGCGCCGGGTACGGAGCGCAGGCGCGGGTCCGTGCGGCGCGCGGGCGGCGACCCGGTCCTCGATGTCGCCGCGCAGGTCAAGCCGTTGATCAACCTCCAGGGCATGGCCGCCGACGAGCAGGCCGACAGCTACTTCTCCGACGAGGGCGAGTCCATCGCGCCGGTCTCCCTCGTCTACGAGCACCAGTTCCTGAAGCACCAGGTGGACCACCAGGGCAAACAGGGTGAGCAGGACAGCCGGCGCGTCCTGCTCTACCCCTCCCCGCACGCCCTCACCGAGCCCGAGCTGATCTCCCTCGGCGACCGGGGCGACCGCCTCACCGAGCTGATGGAGACCGACTCCGAGCTGCGCCGCCGCGCCATCGAACTGGGCTTCCGCGTCCGGTTCTCCGGGGAGGACGGGACGAGCGAGCAGCTGAACGCGTACCTGCGCGAGCACGAGGTGCAGGTGCCGACGCCGAACCCGGACCAGACGAAGGTGGACGCCCCCGACCTGAACGCCCTGGAGCGGATCATCAACCACGTGGGCAGCTGCCCGCCCCCCGGACGGGACGACGACGAATGAGCCGGACCGGCCGCCGCCGCCCCGAGCCCCTGCTCGCCCTCTGTCTCCTCCTCGCCGCCGCCACCCTCACCGGCTGCACGAAGGACAAGCCGCACCACACCCTGCGCGTCCTCGCCAGCCCCGAACTCGCCGACGTCGAGCCCCTTTTGGGGGATCTGGAGGAGGACACGGGGGTCGAGCTGAAGCTGGACTACAAGGCCACCGCCGACCTCGCGGGCCCCCTCGGCCCCTACGACCTGGCCTGGCCCGCATCCGACCGCTCGTACCTGCTGCGGCTCCAGGACTCCGGGACGCCTGCCGCCCGGCCCGAGTCCACGGCGATCATGCGGTCGCCCGTGGTCGTCGGCCTGACCCCGGCCACCGCCGACCGGCTGCGCCGGGGCGTCCCCGGCGGGCGCCTGTCCTGGGCGGACATCGCCGACGCCGCCGCCGAAGGATCCCTGCGCTTCGGCATGCCCGACCCGCGCCGCAGCGACACCGGGCGCGCCGCGCTCGTGGGCGTGGCCACGGCGGCGGCGGGCACCGGCCGGGCGCTGCGCGAACGGGACCTGTCCTGCGACCGGCTGCGCGGCTTCCGCTCCGGCCAGACCCTCACCGGCGCCAACTCCCGTGCGCTGATCGACACTTACGTACGCCGTCAGGACTCCGCCGACGCGCTCATCGCGCACGAGTCGGAGCTGCTCACCCTGAACGCGGCCGGGAAGCTGAAGCGCCCCCTGGAGATCGTGCACCCCGAGGACGGCATGGTCCTCTCCGACTTCCCGCTGATGCTGCTCGACGCGGGCGAGCACAAGGCGTACCGCAAGGTCGTCGACTGGCTGCGCCGCGACGAGGTGCAGAAGAAACTGATGGAGCGCACCTGGCGGCGGCCCGTCAGCCAGGACGTGCCACGCCCCGCCCGGCTGCGCGCGGAGATCGGCAACGCCCTGTCGTACCCCGACAGGATCGCCGTCGTCCGGCGCCTGATGGACGACTACGGCACCCCCGGCAGCCGCGCGGCCGACCACGTCGTGTTCCTCCTCGACTTCTCGACGTCCATGAGGGGGCGGCGGATGGCGGACCTGCGGGCGGCCTTCGCCGACCTCAGCGGCGCCGATCCGACGGCGGCGGGGAAGTTCGCCCGCTTCTACCGGGGCGAGCGGCTCACGGTGGTGCGGTTCGCGGGCCGGGTCCTGCAGGAGCGCACCGTGACCGTGCGGGGGGACGGGGACCTGCGGGCGCTCAACTCCTTCGTGGGCAAGGGCGGGTTCGGCGCCGACACGGCCGTGTGGTCGGCGCTCGGCCGTGGCTACGAGGTGGCGGCCAAGTCCGTGGCCGACCATCCCGAACAGCCGGTCTCCATCGTCCTGATGACGGACGGCGAGAACAACGAAGGCCGTACGTACGGGGAGTTCACCCGCGACCACGCCCGCCTCGGCGCCGCCGCCCGCGCGGTGCCCACCTTCCCCGTCCACTTCGGCGAGGCCGACGCGGGCGAGCTGCGGCGGGCCGCCGACACCACCGGCGGGCGCATGGTGGACGCCAACTCCTCTTCCCTCTCCCAGGCGTTCAAGGAGATCCGTGGGTGTCGTTGACGGCAAGTGGTGGGAAATCTGGTGGCCGTGGGTCACGGTCTGGCTGGCGACAGCGGTGTGCGTGGGCGTCCTCGCGCGGTACGCCGTGGTGCGCTGGGCGCTGCGGCGGCCGGGGCGCGGGCCCGCGTCACGGCGCCGCCGCACCTTCCACGGCATGTGCTTCTACCTGCACGAACAGCGCGTCATGGATCTCTACCAGACGGGCGGGTTCTCGGCGGCCCTGGAGCAGGAGGTGGCCGACCGCACGAACGTCACGTCCGGCTTCGGGCTGTGGGCGAAGGTCACCGGGGCGGCGGGCGCGAAGGCCCGCCGGGATGTGACGAAGGAGCGCTTCACCACCTACGTCCAGCAGAACACCCCGATCACCGTCATCGGCCTGCTCATGGACACCATGCGCCGCGAGGACGCCGTCGTCCACGCCGACCTCACCACCGGCCTGCTCGTCCCCAACCGCTCCCTGGCCGACGCGCTGCGCGACAGCGACGACGAGCGGGTGCCGCTGAGCGCCGTCATGTCGGAGTTCGTCTCCGTCACCGGCCGCTTCACCGCCCGCCGCGTCGGCGGCGACGAGGTCGTCCTGCGCGCCCGCTACGGCGACGGCGCACCCCCCGCCCACGTCCGCATCACCTGCGCCGCCGACGGCATCCGCGAGGAGTTCCTGAACGAGGACGACTACTTCAGCGGCGAGTTCCAGGCCCGCTGCCTGGGAAAGGTCCGCACGTGGAACCGGGAGGCGGGCGAGCTGACGCTGGACGCGGTGGCGATATTCCGCTGAGGGTGCGCGGGACCGGTCATGCGTTGAGGTCGGCCAGGGTGCGCAGGGTGTGCGGGTCGGTCGCGAGGACAAGGAGGTCCGTCACCGGCCCCTTGCGCCACAAGTCGAGCCGCTCCGCGATCCGCGCACGCGGCCCCACCAGTGAGATCTCGTCGGCGAACGTGTCCGGCACGGCGAGCACGGCCTCCTCGCGCCGCCCGGCCAGGAACAGCTCCTGCACCCGCCGCGCCTCCTCCTCGTACCCCATCCGCCCCATCAGATCGGCGTGGAAGTTGCGGGCCGCGTGTCCCATGCCGCCGATGTAGAAGCCGAGCATGGCCTTGACCGGGAGCAGTCCCTCGCGCACGTCGTCGCACACCGTGGCCCGCACCAGGGGCGCCACCATGAACCCCTCCCGGAGACTCTCGCCGAGCGACGCCTCGTACACGTCCGTGCGCGTCGGCGACCAGTACAGCGGCAGCCAGCCGTCCGCGATCCGGGCGGTCTGCGCGATGTTCCTGGGTCCCTCGGCGCCGAGCAGGATCGGGAGGTCGGCGCGCAGCGGGTGGGTGATGGATTTGAGGGGCTTGCCGAGCCCGGTGCCGTCCTCACCCGGGTAGGGGAGGGGGTGGAATCGTCCGTCCAGCGCCACGGGGGACTCCCGCCGCAGCACTTGCCGTACGACATCGACGTACTCCCGCGTCGCGGTGAGCGGCGACTTCGGGAACGGCCGCCCGTACCAGCCCTCCACGACCTGCGGCCCCGAAAGGCCGAGCCCGAGCAGCATCCGCCCGCCGGAGAGGTGGTCCAGGGTGAGGGCGTGCATGGCGGTGGTGGTGGGGGAGCGGGCCGCCATCTGTGCGACAGCGGTGCCGAGGCGGATCCGTGAGGTGTGCGCGGCGATCCACGTCAGCGCCGTGAACGCGTCCGACCCCCAGGCCTCCGCCGTCCACACCGAGTCGTACCCGAGCCGCTCGGCCTCCCGGGCGAGCTCCAGGTGCCGGGCTTCGGGGCCTCGGCCCCAGTATCCGAGCGCGAGCCCGAGCCGCATGGGTCCTCCAGGGAGCAGACCGAGAGAGCCGGAGAGTGAGCTGATGGTGCATCAGATCTGGATCGACTGGAGGAGGGTACGCCAGCGGCCCCCCGCCCGGAAGGGGCGAGGGGCCGCTGAGGTGCTGCGGGTGCGCGCGAGCGCGTGGGCTCAGCCGCGCTGGATGCCCGTGGTGTCCTGCAGGACGCCACGACGGCCGTCCTGCGTCTGCGCCACCAGGCTCTGGCCGCGCTGCTCCACGGCCAAGTACCAGGTGCCGGGAGCCAGTTCCGCGATCGGGGTCGGCGAACCGTCCTCCGCGTACAGCGGACGCGGCACCGGCACGGCGAACCAGAACGGCGAGAAGTCCCCGGCCGGGGCGCCGGCCTGCTGCGCCTGCGCGGGCGGCGGCGTCTGGCCGCCACCCTGCGGCTGACCGCCGTAGGGCTGCGCCGGAGCGGCGGGCTGGGCGCCGTACGGCTGACCGGGCTGGCCCGGCTGGGCGCCCTGCGCGCCCGGGTAGCCGTAGCCACCCTGCGGCTGGCCGCCGTAGGGCTGCGGGGGCTTGGGGCCGCCGGCGCCGGCGAGGGGGGCCTTGAGGGCGGGGACGATGTTCGTGGCGACCGCGGCGGCGGCCAGTGCGAGGGCGCCGATCAGGCCGAGGATCAGACCCATGCCCGCGTCGGGAGAGTCGGAGCCACCGCTGCGCTGGCCACCCAGGCCGCTGTTGCTGAGCGCCTCGAAGAAGAAGCCGAACGACTGGTCCGTGTCGAAGATCGCGCCGAGCGAGCTCCAGGCGGAGGCAATGGCGAAGGCGATGCCGACCTGGATGAGGTCCAGGCCGACGATCTTGCGCTGCCCGCCCGTGGCACGGCCGAGAACGATGCACACGGCGCCGATGATGCCGATGAGGTACATGCCCATCAGCAGGCTGCCGTTTTCCCAGGCATTGGGGGCGTCGTCGCCCGCGTCGTCAAAGGTGTCGAGGAACGACGCGATGAAGAGCAACACCGCTGCTCCGATCACCACGCCGTCGCCTCGAGTGAGGGAGCGGAAATTCACTTCAGGTCCTTCGTCAGTCGTCTCGTCGGTAGAGGCGTCGCTGTCGCCGTAGTCGCGGTCGTGTCGCGGTGCGCGAAGCGCGGGGGTGGCCCCTCATCGTAGGGGGGACACTATCCTCCGGTCAGCCGGGGTGTCTGCTTGGGATAAAGATCGTCACTCAGTGAAGATCTGCCGGTTGCCGTCCCGTGACGAGACGGCGTCGAACACATCACGACATGGGGCGATACCCCGGAATCCGCCCCCTCGGGCGCCCGGCTCGCGCCCGGCGCCCGCCTGTGTCTACCCGCGCAGGAAGCTCTCGATGCCGTCCGAGAGACCCTGGGCCGCCTTCTGCCGCCAGACGCCGCTCGTCAGCAGGGCCTCGTCCTTCGGGTCGCGCATGTTGCCGCACTCGATGAACACCTTCGGCACCTTCGACAGGTTGAGGCCGCCGAGGTCGCTGCGGACGTCGAGGCCGGTGCCGCCGCCCACGTAGTTGGAGGGGGCGCTCTTGGTGACGCTCAGGAACTTGCCCGCGATGCGCTCGCCCAGGTCGCGCGAGGGCCCGACGATCGCGGTGGTGTCCGCGGCGCCGCCGCGCACCTTCGCGGGCAGGATGACGTGGAAGCCGCGGTTGCCGACGGCCGAGCCGTCCGCGTGCAGGGAGACCACGGCGTCCGCGCGCGCCGCGTTGCCGATCCGGGCGCGCTCGTCGACGCAGGGCCCGAAGGGGCGGTCGGCGTCGTGCGTGAAGCGGACCGTGGCACCCTGCCGGTGCAGCAGGTCGCGCAGGCGGTGGGCGAGGTCCAGGGTGAACCGGGCTTCTGTGTAGCCGTGGTTGGTGGATGTGCCTGTGGTGTCGCACTCCTTGCTGTTCGTCCCGATGTTCACGGGGCGGTTGATCTCGGCGGTGTGCTTGAAGTTCCCCGGGTTGTGGCCGGGGTCCACCACGACGACCTTGCCCTTGAGGGGGCCGGACGCGGCGGGGCGGCCACCGGCGGGGCGGCCCGACGGCTCGGGGTCGTCGGCGGGCTTCGAGGACTTCGAGGGCTTCGACGGCTTGCCGGGCTTCGGGGACTTCGCGGACCTCGTCGCGTCCGCGCTCGGCTTCGAGGGCGAGCCCTGCTCCGAGCGGCTCGCGGACGGCAGCGTTCTGGCCGGTTTGCCGTCGTCGGAATCGCTCGCGGTGTCCATGAGGAGATACCCGGCGAGGGCGCCGGGCACGAGCACGGCGAGGGCGACCGCGAGCGGGCGGCCACCGCGGAAGCGGCGGGGCGGGCGCGGTGGATGACTGTCCGGACCTACGTACGACACGGGAGCGAGCCTAGTCCCGCCGTTGGGCGCCCGCGCCGGTTCGGCGCAGGACGCGGAGCGAGTCCGTGGCCGAGATCTCCGTGAATGCCCCGGATTCCAGGGCCCGCAGATAGATCCGGTACGGGGCCTGCCCGGTCCACTCGTCCACCGGGTCGGGGAACACGTCGTGGATGACGAGCAGCCCGCCCTCCGCGACGTGCGGCGCCCACCCCTCGTAGTCCGCGTTCGCGTGCTCGTCGGTGTGGCCGCCGTCGATGAAGACGAGCGCGACGGGGGAGTTCCACACCGCCGCGACCTGCGGGGATCGGCCGACGACCGCGATGACGTGGTCCTCCAGACCGGCCCGGTGCAGGGTCCTGCGGAACGTCGGCAGCGTGTCCATGCGGCCGATCTCCGGGTCGACCGTCGCCGGGTCGTGGTAGTCCCAGCCGGGCTGCTGCTCCTCGCTGCCCCGGTGGTGGTCGACGGTGATCACGCTCACACCGGCGGCGCGGGCCGCGTCCGCGAGCAGGATCGTGGAGCGGCCGCAGTACGTGCCGACTTCGAGGAGGGGCAGCCCGAGCGCCGCGGCCTCGGCGGCCGCCGCGTACAGGGCGAGGCCCTCCTTCACGGGCATGAAGCCCTTCGCGGCCTCGAAGGCGTCGAGAACGTCAGGACCGGGCTCGGCGGCCATGGGTTCCTCCTCGGGGCGGGCGCGTGGAGGCCCGCGGGGTGCGCGTTGCGAACGGGCCCGCGCGTACGGACGCGCTGGGCGCCCCGTACGGACACGCGGGGCGCCCCATCGTGCACCACACCCCCGTCACGGGGGTGATGGGGGTGGTGACGGGGGTGTGGTGGTCCGTGTGGTGGCGGTCGGCCCCGGGCGGGCCACCGGTCTCGGGCGGGCCATCGGCCTCGGGCGAGACCCCGGCCCGGGTCCTCGGGCCGGAACTGCACCCTCAGGCCAGGACCTCGCTCTCGCTCGGCAGCGCCAGGTCGACCTCCACCGGCCGCTCCCCGCCGGGGTGGGCGGCCGACGCGGCGTGCGGCCCGTGGCCCGCGGCCGTCGCGGCGAGGACGTAGGGCCCGTCGGCCGGGACGTCCAGGGCGTAGCGCCCCTCGCCGTCCGTCAGCGCGGCGCCCGCCTGCTTGCCCCGGTGGTCGATCAGCGTGACCTTGGCCCGCGCGACCGGCGCTCCGGAGGCGGCGAGCACCCGGCCCTGGAAGCCGCCGAGGGCCCGCGCGGCCCGCTCGGCGTTCTCGATGGCCGCGTCCTCCTCGCTGCTGGCCCGCAGTTGCGGCTTGTCCTGGGCGGGGGCGCGTCCCCGGCCCGGCAGGAACAGGGCGAGCAGGAGCCCGACGGCGACGGCGCTGGTGGCGATGAGGAAGGAGGCGCGGAAGCCCTCCATGGTGGGCACGTCGACCGGCCCCGCGTGGGTCGCGGTGTTGGCGAGCACCATGCCGATGACGGCACTCGACACCGACGTACCGATGGAGCGCATCAGGGTGTTGAGGCCGTTGGCCGCGCCCGTCTCGGACGGGTCGACGGCGCCGATGATCAGGGCGGGCAGCGAGGAGTAGGCGAGGCCGATGCCCGCGCCCACGATCACCGAGATGACGATGGTCTGCCAGGCGGCGCTCATCAGGCCGAGGCCCGCTCCGTAGCCGATCGCGATGATCAGCAGGCCGAGGATCAGGGTGATCTTCGGGCCGTACTTCGCCGAGAGGCGCGCGTACACCGGCGCGGTGAACATCATCGTCAGGCCGAGCGGCGCCACGCACAGGCCCGCGACGACCATGGACTGGCCGAGGCCGTACCCGGTGGACGTGGGCAGTTGGAGGAGCTGGGGCAGGACGAGCGAGATGGCGTAGAAGGCGACACCGACCATGATCGAGGCGAGGTTGGTGAGCAGTACCTCGCGCCGGGCGGTGGTGCGCAGGTCCACCAGCGGTGCCTTCAGGCGCAGTTCCATCACGCCCCACAGGAGCAGCACGGTGGCCGAGGCCCCGAAGAGCCCGAGGGTCAGGCCCGAACTCCAGCCCCAGTCGCTGCCCTTGGTGATGGGCAGCAGGAAGAGCACGAGTCCGGCGGACAGGCCGAGGGCGCCGGCCACGTCGAAGGTGCCCGGGGCGCGCAGCGGACTCTCCGGCACCAGGAAGAAGATGAGCAGCATCGCGAGGACGCCGAGGCCCGCGGACCCGAAGAACAGCGCGTGCCAGTCGGTGTGCTGGGCGACGAGCGCGGCCGCGGGCAGGGCGAGTCCGCCGCCGACGCCGATGGACGAGCTCATCAGGGCCATCGCGGAGCCGAGCTTCTCGCGCGGCAGCTCGTCGCGCATCAGGCCGATGCCCAGCGGTATCGCGCCCATCGCGAAGCCCTGCAGGGCACGGCCGACGATCATCACGAGCAGGTCGTCGGTGAACGCGCAGACCAGCGAGCCGACGACCATCACGGCGAGGCTGGTGAGCAGCATCCGGCGCTTGCCGAAGAGGTCGCCCAGGCGGCCCATGATCGGCGTGGAGACGGCGCCCGCGAGCAGGGTCGAGGTCATGACCCAGGTGGCGTTGGAGGGTTCGGTGCCGAGCAGCGTCGGCAGGTCCTTGATGACGGGGACGAGCAGCGTCTGCATGACGGCGACGACGATGCCCGCGAAGGCGAGGACGGGGACGACACCGCCGGTGCCGCGTGCTGCGCGGTCACCGCGGGGGTGGGTCGTCGCGTGGGACATGGGCGTGCGGCCTCCGGAGCGAAGAGACGGAGCGTGGGACGTGGTGGGGCACCCGCAGGTATATGCAGGATGAACCTGTATCCCTGGGCGACTATTCCGACGGCCGTCGAACCAAGGGAAGTCTTGACCCGCCATTGACCGGTTCTGTACGCGGCCGACGCCGCCGCCCTTCCGGTGAAGTGGAACGTGTTCTAGTCTTGCCGCCCGCTCTCGGAAGGAGCCCCAGCGGTGAAGAGCTACCTCGTCGGTGTCGGCATGACGAAGTTCGAGAAGCCCGAGACCCGCGACTGGCAGTACTGGGACATGGCGAAGGAGGCGGGCACCGCCGCGCTCGCCGACGCCCGGATCGCGTACGAACAGGTGCAGCAGGTCGTCGCCGGATACTGCTTCCAGGCCTCGACGGCGGGTCAGCGCGCCGCGTACGAGCTGGGCCTGACCGGAGTGCCCGTCTACAACGTCAACAACAACTGCGCCACGGGCTCCACGGCCCTGATGATGGCCCGGCAGTTCGTGGTGGGCGGGCAGAGCGAGTGCGTGCTCGCCCTGGGCTTCGAGAAGATGAGGCGCGGCTCGCTGGGCGGCGGCAGCGACGGCGATTTCGCGACATCCCCGGTGGCCCGGCACTACCGCGTCATGGCGGCCCGCCACGGCTTCGAGGCGACACCGCCCACGGCCCAGCTCTTCGGCAACGCGGCGCGCGAGCACATGGAGCGGTACGGCACGACGCCCGCGCAGCTCGCCGCGGTCGCGGCGAAGAACCACCAGCACTCCACGAACAACCCCAACGCCCAGTTCCAGGACGCGTACACGCCCGAGGAGATCCTCGCCGCACGGACCGTGCACGCGCCCCTCACCAAGCTCCAGTGCTCCCCGACGTCGGACGGCGCGGCCGCCGTGGTCGTGGCCTCCGCGGCGTTCGTGGACCGGCACGGCCTCGGGGACCGGGCGGTCGAGATCACGGCCCAGGCGATGACGACCGACACCGAGGAGTCCTTCGCCTCCGGCAGCTGCCTCGACGTCGTCGGCACCCCCATGTCCCGCGCGGCCGCCCGCCAGGTGTACGAGGCCTCGGGTCTCGGCCCGGACGACCTCGACGTCATCGAGCTGCACGACTGCTTCTCCGTCAACGAACTCCTCACCTACGAGGCCCTCGGCCTGTGCGAGGAGGGCGAATCCGGCAAGCTCGTGGAGTCCGGCGCGACGACCTACGGCGGCCGCTGGGTGGTGAACCCCTCCGGCGGCCTCATCTCCAAGGGCCACCCCCTGGGCGCCACCGGCCTCGCCCAGGCCACCGAGCTCAGCTGGCAGTTGCGGGGCGAGGCGGGACCGCGCCAGGTCGCCGGGGCGCGGGTGGGGCTCGCGCACAACGTCGGCCTCGGCGGGGCGGCGGTGGTGACGCTCCTCACGCGGCCGGGGGCGTAGCCCGGGGGTGACACTGCTCACGCGGTGGTGGCCACGGCTGCGATGGCCACGCCGCGCCCGCCGTGCCGCGCCAGGACCTAGGACTCCCGACCCAGGTCCCCTGCCCCGTATTTCCGATGTACGGGGCACGCGCCCGGCTGCCAGCATGGGGGCCATGCTCCAGACCCCCGCCGACACCCCGACCTCCCGCATGGCGGGTCGCCCCACTCCGCCCACCTGGCTCGTCGTGGCCGCCGCCTGCGCCGGACAGTTCCTCGTCGTCCTCGACGTGTCCGTCGTGAACGTGGCGCTGCCGTCGATGCGGACCGATCTCGGCCTGAGCGCCACGGGGTTGCAGTGGGTGGTGAACGCGTACTCCATCGCGTTCGCCGGGTTCATGCTGCTCGGCGGGCGGGCCGGGGACCTCTTCGGGCGCAAGCGGATGTTCCTGGTGGGCCTCGGGCTGTTCACGCTCGCCTCGCTCGCGGGCGGGCTCGCCCAGGAGGGCTGGCAACTGCTGCTCGCACGGGCCGTGCAGGGACTCGGCGCCGCCGTGCTCGCCCCGTCGACGCTGACGATCCTCACGTCCGCCGTGCCGGAGGGGCCCGCCCGGGTGCGGGCCATAGCCACCTGGTCCGCGGTCGGCGCGGGCGGCGGCGCCGCGGGCGGCCTCGTCGGCGGTGTGCTCACCGACGGCCTCTCCTGGCGGTGGGTGCTGCTCGTCAACGTGCCCATCGGCGTCCTCGTCCTCGCCGCCGCGCTGCGCTGGATCAGCGAGAGCCGGGCCAGTGGGGCGCGCCGCCTCGACCTGCCCGGGGCCGTGCTCGTGACCGGCGGTATCGCCACCCTCGCGTACGGCATCGTGCAGACCGAGGTGGACGGCTGGACCGCCGCAACCACCCTGGTGCCGCTGGCCGTCGGGCTCGCCCTGATCGGGGCCTTCCTCGCCGTCGAGGCGCGCGCCAAGGCACCGCTGATGCCGCTCGCGCTGTTCCGCGTGCGCTCCGTGTCGGCGGCCAACGCCACGATGTTCGTGTGCGGCATGGGCATGTTCGCCATGTGGTTCTTCATGACCCTGTACGCCCAGAACGTGCTCGGCTACACCCCGCTTGAGGCCGGGCTCGCCCTCATCCCCAGCTCGGTCAGCGTCGTCGTCGGCTCCAAGGTCGCCCCCCGCCTGATGCGCGTCATGGGCGCCCGCAGCGTCACCGTCATCGGTGTCCTCGTCGCCGCCGTGGGCTTCCTCTGGCAGTGGCGCGCCCTCGACGCCGACGGGGCGTACGTCACCTCGATCATGCTGCCCGGCATCCTGATGATGCTCGGCGCCGGACTCGCCGGCACCCCCCTCGCCTCCCTCGCCACGAGCGGCGCCGACCCCGGCGACGCGGGCCTGGTCGCCGGGCTCATCAACACCTCCCGCACCATGGGCGGCTCCCTCGGCCTCGCGGTCCTCTCCACCATCGCCGCCTCCCGCACCGGCGACCGCCCCGGCACCCACGCCCTGGCCGAGGGCTACGCCCAGGCGTTCCTGTGGGGAGCGGTGTTCCTGACGGGGGCGGTGGTGCTGGTGCTGGTGGCGATGCCGCGGCCGGACAGATCCAGCCCGTCCGGCGATTGAGGACGAGGCGCGGAGCGCCGACAGCGGGGGTCCGGGGGCGCAGCCCCGGAGGGCAACACCGCCCCACGGCGAGGGAACGACCTACAGCCACCCCTCACGCCGAGCGACCCGCACCGCCTCCATCCGATTACGGCTCCCCGTCTTGCCGATCGCCGCGGAAAGATAATTCCGCACCGTCGACTCGGAAAGACGCAGCACCGCGGCGATGTCCGCGACAGTCGCCCCGTCGACGGCCGCGTTCAGCACCTCGGCCTCCCGCGCCGTCAGCGGATTGGGCCCCGCCCCGAGCGCGGCGGCAGCCAGCGCCGGATCGACCACGACCTCCCCGCGCAGCACGGCACGAATCGCCTCGGCCAGCTCCTCCACGGGCCCGTCCTTCACGAGGAACCCCGCCGCGCCCGCGTCCATGGCGCGCCGCAGATAGCCGGGCCTGCCGAAGGTGGTGAGGATCAGGACCCGGCAGTCGGGCGCCTCCGCACGCAGGTCCGCCGCCGCGTCGAGGCCGCTGCGGCCGGGCAGCTCGATGTCGAGGAGCGCCACGTCGGGCCGCGCGGTGAGCGCGGTGTGCACGATGTCGTCGCCCGCGGCGACCTGCGCCACGACCTCGATGTCCTCCTCCATCCCGAGCAGCAGGGCCAGTGCGCCGCGCATCATGCCCTGGTCCTCGGCGAGCAGGACTCTGATCATCGAACGCGCTCCTCGTGGGCGCCCGCCCGCGCGGGCGCCGCATCGGTGACGTGGGTGGCGCCGGTGGCCTCGCGGTCCCCGTCGACCGGCAGCACCGCCGTGACCCGGAAGCCACCGCGCGGCTCGGGCCCCGACTCCAGTGCTCCGCCCGCCGCCGTGATCCGTTCGGCCAGGCCCTTCAGCCCGCTGCCGGGCGTGGTCGAGCCTACGCCGCGGCCGTCGTCCGTGATCGTCAGACGGGTCTGTTCGGAGGTCGCGGCGACCTCGATCCCGCACCGGCGCGCCCGCGCGTGCCGTACGACATTGGTGGCCGCCTCCCGCACCACCCAGCCGAGCAGCGCCTCCGTCCGGGGCCCGAGCGGCGGCCCCGACTGCCGTACGACCGCCTCGACACCGGCCGCGTCGAGCAGCTCGCGGGCCCGGTCCAGCTCGGCGGCCAGCGCCGCGTCCCGGTAGCCGGTGACGGCCTCGCGGATCTCGGTGAGCGCCTGGCGGCCGACGGACTCGATGTCGGTGATCTGCGCCAGGGCCGCGTCCATGCTCCGCGGGGCGAGGCGGCGCGCGGCCTCCGACTTCACGACGATCAGCGAGAGGGTGTGGCCGAGCAGGTCGTGCAGGTCGCGCGAGAAGCGGAGGCGCTCCTCGGCCACGGCCCGCCGCGCCAGTTCCTCACGGGCGGCGCGCAGGTCGCGTACCGCCTCGGACAGGGACAGGATCGCGGCCGTGACCATCGTGGACAGGAACGTGCCGTACGCGATGTTGACGCCGTCCCAGCCCTCCCGGAACCCGGCGACGGCGCCCGCGAGGACGCTCAGGCCGAGGGCCACCGGACCGAGACCGCGGCCCCGCACGACCGCGCCCACGGCCAGGCCGAACAGCGGGAAGTACATCAGCCAGTTGCCCCCGTACCCGGCGGCGAGGCCCACGGTGAGCGCGCCCATCACGAGGAGCGCGACCAGCGTCGCGCGCGACTCCCGCGCCCGCTTGTCGAAGGCGCGGAAGGCCACGCCGATGTAGAGGGAGTTGAAGACGAACAGGCCGATGCCACCGATCCACGGGTTGGGCGTCTTGCCCTGGAGCAGGTGCGAGAACGCGCCGAGGCCCATCAGGAGCCACGGGAGCAGCGCGAAGCCGTTGGGCGGGCCCGACTGCACGAGGGCGTCCGCGTCGCCGGCCCGCTTCCGCTCCCGCCAGTCGGCCTTCTGCTCCCGCCAGGAACTCCGCTGCTCCCGCCAGGCGGCCCGCTGCTCCCGCAGGCCGTGCAGTCGGCAGGTGACCCCGCGCTTCCAGGACATGTCTCGCTCCCCGCTCGGCCGGGCCCGCGTCCCCCGCGGTCCCCGTGCCCTCGACATTACGGAGCGGGGGCGCCGCGGCGGCAGTGAGGTCCGTACCGAGTCGACCGGGACAAATGTCACCGTCGGCGGCCGCGGGCGGGGCAGGACCCCGGACCCGGCGGGGCGCGCCCTCCCCGGACCCGACATGACGCGCCCCCTGGATCTGACGTGACGTCAGCACTCTTCCCAACCGTGGGGCGCTGGGCTATACATGGGGCCATCGGCCTAGAACGCGTTCTAGAACGACCGGTGGACCGGCGGACCGGTGGACCGGCGGATCGGTGGACCGGCGGACCGGTGGACCGGCGGCAAGGGCGCCTTGGCCGCCGCAGACGACCTCGGTGCGGCCGACGGTGCGGACGGTCGCACCGAGGTCTTCCCCCGGAGCACACCGCCAACCCCGCCCCGTAACACCGCACCCGAGGATCGCCCCGTACACCGCCCCGAGGACCGTCACGCGCACCCGTAGGACCGTCGTCCGCAGCCCGCGAGGAGCCGTCACCCCATGCCCATCGATGCCGCGCAGGCCCTGGCCGCGAAGCCCCGCAGCGCCGAGATCACCTGGGACCACAAGGACATCCAGCTCTACCACCTGGGCCTCGGCGCGGGCGCCAACCCGGACCTCGCCGACCCCGCGACCGACGCCGACGAACTCCGCTACACCCTGGAGTCCCGGCTGCACGTCCTGCCCAGCTTCGCCACCGTGGCGGGCGCGGGCATGGGCATGATGGGCGGCCTCGCCGCACCCGGCATCGACGTGGACCTCGCCGCCGTACTGCACGGCGGCCAGAGCGTCGAACTGCACCGCCCGATCCCCGTCAGGGGCCGGGCCACCACCAGCTCCAAGGTCGCGGCCGTCTACGACAAGGGCAAGGCCGCCGTCCTCGTGCTGCGCTCCGAAGCCGCCGACGACGAGGGCCCGCTGTGGACCAGCGACGCGCAGATCTTCGTGCGCGGCGAGGGCGGGTTCGGCGGCGAACGCGGCCCGTCGGGCAGCCCCGAGGCGCCACAGGGCCCCTGCGACCACACCGCCCTGCGCCCCGTCCGTCCCGACCAGGCCCTGCTCTACCGCCTGTCCGGCGATTGGAACCCGCTGCACGCCGACCCCGAGTTCGCCAAGCTCGCCGGCTTCGACCGGCCGATCCTGCACGGCCTGTGCACGTACGGCATGACGCTCAAGGCCGTCGTCGACACCGTGCTCGGCGGCGACGTGGGCCGGGTGCGGTCCTATCGCACGCGCTTCGCCGGGATCGTGCTGCCCGGAGAGACGCTGCGCGTCGGCATGTGGGAGTCGGACGACCGGGTGCGGGTCGCCGTCACGGCCGTCGAACGGCAGGACGCGCCGGTCCTCACGGACACGGTCGTGGAGCTGAACTGACGTGTGGAGCCGGACCACTGACGTGTGGAGCTGAACTGACGTCACGCACCGCCGGTCACGTACCGCCGGGATGAGAGGAGCCGCACAGCCATGCGCGCAGCCGTACTGCACGAGACAGGCCAGGACAAGCTCGATGTGCTCGACGACGTCGAGGCGGTGGGCTTCGGCCCGGGCAAGGCCAGGATCCGGGTGCGGGCCACCGGCCTGTGCCACTCCGACGTGTCCGCGATGAACGGCGTGCTGCCGCAGCCCGCGCCGTTCGTCCCCGGCCACGAGGGCGCGGGCGAGATCCTGGAGGTCGGCGACGGCGTCGGCAACGTCAAGCCGGGCGACCGGGTCCTGGTGTGCTGGCTCCCGGCGTGCGGGCAGTGCCCGGCGTGCCGCCGCGGCCAGACCCAGCTGTGCCTGGCCGGGTTCATGAACGCGGGAACCCCCAACTTCCGGCGCTCCGGCGACCGTTCGGACGTCTTCGGCTTCGCGGGGACGGGCACCTTCGCCGAGGAGATCGTCGTCGACGCGTCCTGCGCCGTACCCATACCCGACGACGTGCCCTTCGACATCGCCGCGCTCATCGGCTGCGGCGTGACGACGGGGCTCGGCGCCGCCATCAACACCGCCGACGTGGCGACCGGTTCGTCCGTCGCCGTCATCGGCTGCGGCGGCGTCGGCGTCTCCGCGATCCAGGGCGCCCGGCTCAAGGGCGCCGCCGAGATCGTCGCCGTCGACCCGGTCGCCTCCCGGCGCGAGGCCGCGCTCCGCTTCGGCGCGACCCAGGCCGTCGCCCCCGACGAACTGGCCGACGTCCGCCAGCGCGTGACCGAGGGCGAGGGCTTCGACTACGTCTTCGAGGTCGTCGGCAAGTCCGCGACGACCCGCACCGCGTACGAGATGACCCGGCGCGGCGGCACCCTCTGCGTCGTCGGCGCGGGCGCCATGGACGACCAGGTGCAGTTCAACATGTTCGAGCTGTTCTTCGACGAGAAGCGGATCCTGCCCTCGCTGTACGGGGGCGGGGACGTGCTCCGGTCGTACGAGCGGGCGATCGCCCTGTGGCGTGCGGGCCGCGTGGACCTGGAGGGGATGATCACCCACCGGGTGCGGCTCACCGAGATCAACGAGGCGCTGGAGCAGATGAGGTCGGGGGTGGCGCTGCGGACGTGCATCGAGATCTGAAGCGACGGCCGTGTGCGCGTGAAGCCAGGTGAGAGGAGTACGTACCCGTATGTCACTGCCACTTGAAGGTCTCGCCGCCGTCGTCACCGGCGCGGGGCGCGGGCTCGGCCGGGCCGAGGCGCTGGAACTCGCCCGGCTCGGCGCGAGCGTCGTCGTCAACGACTTCGGGCAGCCGGGCCGTGACGGGTCCGGCGCGGCGTCGGCCGCGCCCGCCGAGGAGGTCGCGGCCGAGATCAGCCGGTCCGGCGGGAAGGCCGTGGCCCACACCGGCGACGTCGCCGACCTCCAACAGGCCCGTGCCCTCGTCCAGTTGGCCGTCGACACGTACGGCAAGCTCGACATCCTGGTCAACAACGCGGGCATCCTGCGGGACCGGATGATCTTCTCCATGACGGAGGACGAGTGGGACTCGGTGATCCGCGTCCATCTCAAGGGGCACTTCAACACCATCCGGTTCGCCTCCGCCCACTGGCGCGAGCGCTCCAAGGAAGCCGGTGGGCCCGTGTACGGGCGCATCGTCAACACCTCCTCCGAGGCGTTCCTCGCCGGGTCCGCCGGGCAGCCCAACTACGCCGCCGCCAAGGGCGGGATCGTGGGGCTCACCACCTCCACGGCCCTCGCCCTCGCCAAGTACGGCGTCACCGCCAACGCCATCTGTCCGCGGGCGCGGACCCGGATGACCTCCGACGTCTTCGCCGGGTTCGCCGAGCCCGGGGCGGGGGAGCTGGATCCCTTGTCCCCGGAGCATGTCGCTCCGCTTGTCGGGTACCTGGCCTCGCCTGCGGCGCGGCGCGTCAACGGGCAGGTGCTCGTCGTCCACGGCGGGATGGTCGCCGTCGTCGAGCGCCCCCGGGTCGCGGCCCAGTTCGACTCCGCCGACGGCGTGTTCAGCTTCGAGGAGCTTGACGAGGCGGTGTCCCCGTACTTCGCGGGCCGCCCGGAGGGGGAGACGTTCGGGGCGGCGGAGGTGTTGGGGTTGAGGAGGGGGTGAGGAGGGGTGGGGGCGGCGGCCCTGCGGGGCATTCCCCAACCCCACCCCTTCCCGAAACTGGGGGCTCCGCCCCCAGACCCCCGCTATCGCCGCTCCGCGGCTCGTCCTCAATCGCCGGACGGGCCAAAACCGTGCCGCACCGGCGACTTGTATAGCCCCTCCGGCGTTTGAGGAGCGGGGTCTGGGGCGGAGCCCCGGGTTCGGGAAGGGGTGGGATGGGGGAGCCCCCGGCAAGGCCCCCGGCCTCAGGCCCCGCCCTCCCGACGATGCCGCCCCCGCGGCACCGCCTCCTCGTCATGGTCTGACACCGGCCCCCGATGCCGCCCGGCACCGCCAACCTCCGCACCCCCGGAGAGCGAAACCCCCTCCCGAGGGTCCACCACACCCTGCTGCCGCGGCTCGACAGCCACATTCTCGGTCTTCAACAAACTCACCCCGT
The DNA here is from genome assembly GCF_055594065.1 of Streptomyces sp. NPDC040610. Taxonomy (NCBI): domain Bacteria; kingdom Bacillati; phylum Actinomycetota; class Actinomycetes; order Kitasatosporales; family Streptomycetaceae; genus Streptomyces; species Streptomyces sp. NPDC040610. Next base: position 72,060 of record NZ_JBVIXA010000012.1, read on the forward strand.
AGCAAAGATCGTTCGTACAGCCGGGCGAGTCTAACCGCCCACCCCCCGCCCCCCGAGAGGCGCCTGCTGCAACGGCACGGGCCGAGGCGCCCGCACGGCCCCGACGACCCCCGTGACCTGCCCGGACGCCTCACTCCCCGGCTCGGGACCGGACCGGGCAGAGGGCACCTCGACCCGGGCCATCCCGCAGGGCACGGTCCCCGTGACGTAGGGCAACTCAAGAACCCCGTCACGGGTGCACCGCCCGGCACCGGACAACCACCCCTCGGGGGCGGCGAGTTGATGAACGCGCCGCTCCGAGGGGCGCCAACCGCACAGCCGGGGGGCGGAGTTGCCGGACCCCTCATCCACCCGTAGGGCCACCGTGCAGCTCTCCGGCATGAGCACCTGCCCGGGCTGGATCGCGAACGGCGTCACCGCCCGCCCGGGCATCCGCAGGCATTCGGGGAAGCGTACGGGCCGGGAGCTGCCCAACACGCCCCAGCCGAGGCGGGTTTCGCCGGGCGCGTCGGAGCGGATGAGGAGCAGCCCGCTGTCGGCGTCGGCGAGGAGCAGCCGGTCGTCGCTGTCGGCGGCGATCTGGAGCAGCGGGGTGACCTCGCCGCCCCGCTCCAGGTCGACGGCGACCGTCTTGGTGGGGCCGTCCAGTTCGCGGTCGAGGGCCAGCATGCGGTTGGTGCGGTCGAGCCAGACGCCGCCGGTGCAGCGGCCGGGGATCTCGGCGAGGTGCTCGGGCCCGAAGGAGCCGCCCGCGACCATCCAGACGGCGGTGGAGCGCGCGCCGACGGCGAGGGCGTAGGCGTAGGCGCCGCGGGGGGCGGGCGGCAGCAGGGTCAGGTCGGCGCCTTCGCACTCCACGCCGCCGAGCGGTACTTCCCCGGTGCTCGGCCCGGAGGGGTACAGCAGGGAGAAGAGGTGCCGCCCGGCCGCACGCCGGTGGACGAGCACCCGCCCGTCGGCCATCGGCAGCACCCGCGTACCGGGCTCCTCGGGCTGATGCGCGGGCAACGGCACCGCGTACGGCTCGGCGGAGTCCAGCGTCCACCGCTCCGGGAACCAGCACCCACCCCGGTGCGCGAGCCGCGCCGCGTAGGCGCCGTCGGCGGTGATGGCGGGGGGTGGGGGGCTGAGGGCGGGGGTGGGGGCAGGGGCGCGGCCGGGTGGGGGTGGTGCGGGGGGCCCGCCGGGGGTGGCTGGGGCGCGCGCCTCGCCGGGGGGAGTCGGCGCGCTCGGCGCACGGGAGGGCGCCGACGCGCCTGCTCCGCCGGAGGGCGTCGGTGCATCATCCCCGCCGGAAGAAGCCGATACGCCTCGCCCACCGGATCCAGCCGCCGCGTCGAGCCCCCCGGGCGGAGCCGGTCCACCGACCTGATCGAACGCCCCAGGAGCACCCACCCGATCGAACGAGGCCGGACCACCCCTCACCCGCCCGGCACCCTCGCCCAGCGACGGCGCAGGTGCCCCGACACCACAGCCAGGCTTGGCCGGAGCCGGAGCCGGAGCCGGGATCTGGACCGAGGCCAGGCCCGTGACCGAAGCCGGATCTGAAGCCGGAACCCAGGCGGGCGCAGAGCCTGACACCGCCCCCGAAGCCGAGGCCCGACCGAAGGCCGAGTCCGGGACGGGGCCCGGAACCGGAGCGACGGGGCCCGGAACCGAAGCCGGGACCGGAGCCGAGCCCGGAGCCGGAGCCGGAGCCGGGGCGGGGGTGGGACCCGGTGCCGGGGCCGGTGTCGGGCCAAGGCCCGGCGCCGGAGCGGGTGCCGCCTCCGCCCCGGCCGCACGCTTCGGTCGGATTCCGGCCGCGTCCTCGCTCCCCGGAGGGGCGGACCGCGGGGGCGGGGGCACGGGTGAGGGCTCGGCCACAGGGGCTGTCATCTGGGGTCACCTCCGTCCGCGACGCTAGTTTTCGCACGCACTGGCGTGGCAGACGAGGCTCCCCGCTTCACGCGTACGTGTGGCGAAGTGACGATTCGCCTGAGGGGGAGGGGGCGACTGTGCTGGCTGGAAAACGGCGCTTATGGTTAGGCGAACCTAAGTCCGCCCGGGGGCCGGAGCCCGGTGCCGGTCACCCCACCGGCCCGCCACACCCCCAGCACCACCACCCCCAGCACCACCCCCCCCAACAGCACCACCCCCGCACAGCCCCCTGGAGCCCCGATGTCCCCGCGCCGCCGCCCGCACCACCCTCGCCGCCCCCACCACCGCACAGCCGCCCTCGCCCTCGCCGTGGCCGGTGCTCTCGCCCTGTCCGCGTGCGGGTCGGGCGACGACTCCGGGAAGTCCGACCGCGGCACCGGCAGCAAGGCCGTCGCGCAGGGCGGGGACGACTTCGCCAAGGCGGCGGAGAAGACGGCGAAGATGGGTACGAGTGCGAAGCCGGGGCAGTTCCCGCGCACGATCGAGCACGCGCTGGGCAAGACGGAGCTGAAGCGGGCGCCGAAGCGGGTCGTGGTCCTGGACGTCGGTGAGCTGGACAACGTCGTGTCCCTCGGCGTGAAGCCCGTCGGCTACGCCCCGACCGAGGGCGACGACGGCGTCCCCTCGTACCTGAGGAAGAACGCCGGGAGCCCGAAGAACGTCGGCACCATCAACGCGCTCAACCTCGAAGCGATCGCGAACCTCAAGCCCGACCTGATCCTCGGCAGCGAGCTGCGCGCCGCCAAGCTCTACCCGCAGCTCGCCAAGATCGCCCCGACCGTCTTCTCGGTGCGCCCCGGCTTCACCTGGAAGGAGAACTACCTCCTCAACGCCGCCGCGCTCGACCGGACCGCCGCGGCCAAGGCCCAGCTGGGCGCGTACGAGAAGAAGGCGAAGGCCCTCGACAAGGACCTCGGCGCGGACAAGCCCACCGTCACGATGCTGCGCTACATGCCCGACCGCATCCGGCTCTACGCCAAGGCGTCGTTCGTCGGCACCATCCTCCAGGATGCCGGTCTGCCGCGGCCCAAGAACCAGCAGGTCAACGACCTCGCCGTGGAGATCAGCCCGGAGAAGATCGACGAGGCCGACGCCGACTGGATCTTCACCGGCGTCTACGGCGACGCCAAGAAGACCGGCCGCTCCGGCGCCGAGAAGAACCCGCTGTGGAAGAAGCTCGACGCCGTCAAGAACGGCCGGGCCAAGGACGTCCCCGACGAGACCTGGTACCTCGGCCTCGGTGTGACGGCGGCCGACAAGGTCCTGGACGACCTGAGGAACCACCTGGCCAAGTAGGGCGACGGCAGCGGTGGTGACGGTCACCGCTGCCGTCGGTCGAGGAACCGGACGCCGGTCGGCCGGGTCCGCGAGAGCGGCGCCGGTTCAGGCGCACAAGGGGGCCAGGTAGCCTTGCTGCGTGCCCCGTCTGTCTGAAGTCATCGCCGCCCTCGACGCCCTGTGGCCCGCGGAGCGGGCCGAGCAGTGGGACGCCGTCGGCACCGTGTGCGGCGACCCCGAGGCCGAGGTCTCGCGGGTCCTGTTCGCCGTCGACCCCGTCCAGGAGATCGTCGACGAGGCGGTGCGCCTCGGCGCGGACCTGCTGGTCACGCACCACCCGCTGTATCTGCGGGGTACGACGACGGTCGCGGCCTCGACGTTCAAGGGCCGCGTCGTGCACGACCTGATCAAGCACGACGTGGCCCTGCACGTCGCGCACACGAACGCCGACTCCGCCGACCCGGGGGTGAGCGACGCCCTCGCGGGCGCCCTCGGCCTGCGCGTCGTGGGGCCGCTCGTGCCGGACCCGTCCGACCCCGCGGGACGCCGCGGCCTCGGCCGGGTCTGCGAGCTCGAACACCCGCTGCCGCTCGCCGAGTTCGCGGACCACGCCGCCGCGTGCCTGCCCGCCACCGCGCAGGGCGTCCGGGTCGCGGGCGACCCCGGGCAGACCATCCGCAGGGTCGCCGTCAGCGGCGGCTCCGGCGACAGCCTCTTCGACGCCGTCCGGGCCGCGGGCGTGGACGCGTTCCTCACCGCCGACCTGCGCCACCACCCGGTGTCGGAGGCCCGCGCACAGGCGCCGCTCGCGCTGCTCGACGCCGCGCACTGGGCCACCGAGTGGCCGTGGTGCGAGCTGGCCGCGGCGCAGCTCGACGAGATCTCCGACCGGCACGGCTGGGGCCTGCGCGTCCACGTGTCGAAGACCGTCACCGACCCCTGGACCGCCCACGCGGCGTCGTCCACCACCACCCTCGCAGCGAGCGCTACGCGCGCGCCTTCCGAACCCGATTCCCTTGGAGCCCCCAACTGAACGCCGCGCCCGCCGACCAGATCCGTCTCCTCGACCTCCAGGACCTGGACGTACGCCTCAAGCAGCTCGCGCACAAGCGCCAGGGGCTGCCCGAGCACGCCGAGATCGAGTCGCTGACGAAGGACCTCACGCAGCTCCGCGACCTGCTCGTCGCCGCGACGACCGAGGAGAGCGACTGCGCCCGCGAGCAGACCAAGGCGGAGCAGGACGTGGACCAGGTGCGCCAGCGCGCCGCCCGTGACCAGAAGCGCCTCGACTCCGGCACGGTCAGCTCCCCGAAGGACCTGGAGAACCTCCAGAAGGAGATCGCCTCCCTCGCCAAGCGCCAGGGCGACCTGGAGGACGTCGTCCTCGAGGTCATGGAGCGCCGCGAGTCCGCGCAGGAGCGCGTGAGCGAGCTGACCGAGCGCGTCGGCTCCGTCCAGTCGAAGATCGACGACGCGACGGGCCGCCGGGACGCGGCGACCGGCGAGCTGGACCGCGAGGCCGGCTCGGTCACCAAGGACCGCGAGGTCGTCGCCGCCGCCATCCCCGCCGACCTGCTCGGGCTCTACGACAAGGTGCGTGCCAAGCAGGGCGGCATCGGTGCGGCCAAGCTCCACCAGCGGCGCTGCGAGGGCTGCCGCCTGGAGCTCGACATCACCGAGGTGAACGACATCAAGGCGGCCTCCCCCGACAAGGTCGTGCGCTGCGAGAACTGCAGCCGCATCCTGGTGCGCACCTCCGAGTCCGGTCTGTAAGGGGCGCGTACGGTGCGGGAGTTCATCGTCGAGGCCGACGGCGGCTCCCGGGGCAACCCGGGGCCCGCGGGCTACGGCGCGGTCGTCATCGACGCGGAGTCCGGGGAGACCCTGGCCGAGGCCGCGGAGTACATCGGCGTCGCGACGAACAACGTCGCCGAGTACAAAGGCCTGGTCGCCGGCCTCAAGGCGGCCCACGCGCTGGATCCGACGGCGAGCGTGCACGTCCGCATGGACTCCAAGCTCGTCGTCGAGCAGATGTCGGGCCGCTGGAAGATCAAGCACCCCGACATGAAGCCCCTCGCCGCCGAGGCGGCCCGGGTCCTGCCCGGGTCCCAGGTGACGTACGAGTGGATCCCGCGCGAGAAGAACAAGCACGCGGACCGGCTCGCCAACGAGGCCATGGACGCGGGCAAGCGCGGCGAGCAGTGGTCGCCGTCGGCGTCCACCGCCGAGCTGGACCGGCCCGCGCGCACGGCGGGCACCGGTGCGCCCGCCGGGCCGCCCGGGGACGCGGCCGCGGGCGCGGCGAAGGCTCGGGCCGCGCTGGCCGGGGCGTCCGCGGGGCGCGGCGCGGAGGCCGGGGGCGGTGGGTTCACCGCCGGTTCCCTCGGCGACGCGACCGCGGGGGCGCAGGGTTCATCGGGTGTGGCCCAGGCGGCCGACGTGCGGGCCGCGTGGTCCGTGGCGGCCGGGGTCGGCGAGGGCGCTGCCGCGAGCGGGAACGGTGCGGTCGCCGCGGCCGACGTGCCCGGTACGGCGGTGCCGCCCGTCGGCTGGGGCGCCGCCGCCGACCTGGGCGCGCCCGCCACCTTCGTACTCCTCCGGCACGGCGAGACCCCCCTCACGCCCCAGAAGCGCTTCTCCGGCAGCGGCGGGAGCAACCCCTCCCTCTCCGACGTCGGCCGGGAGCAGGCCGTCCGCGTCGCCGCGGCGCTGGCCGCGCGCGGCACCGTCCAGGCCGTCGTCTCCTCACCGCTCCTGCGCTGCCAGGAGACCGCCCGCACCGTCGCCGCCCGGCTCGGCCTCGACGTCCACCTCGAAGAGGGGCTGCGCGAGACGGACTTCGGCGACTGGGAAGGTCTCACCTTCGCGGAGGTGCGCGAGCGGCAGCCCGACGAGCTGACCGCGTGGCTGGCCTCGCCCGACGTCGCGCCGCCCGGCGGCGAGTCGTTCGCCGAGGTCACGACCCGCGTCGAGGCCGCCCGCGAGCGCCTCGTCGCCGCCTACGCGGGCCGCACCGTGCTGCTCGTCACGCACGTCACCCCCATCAAGACCCTCGTCCGGCTCGCCCTCGGCGCGCCGCCCGAGTCCCTGTTCCGGATGGAACTGTCGGCGGCTTCGCTGTCGGCGGTGGCGTACTACGCGGACGGCAACGCGAGCCTGCGGCTGCTGAACGACACGGCGCATTTGCGCTGAGGCAGGGGGAGGGGCGGTGGTGCCGGTGGGGTCCGGCCCTCGCCCCTCTTTACGTCGCGGGGTCGGCCTTTACGCTGCGGGGTCGGTCGTCCCCTGCCCCCCGCCCCTCACATGGCGGGCCTCAGCGCAGGGACGCCGCCTCGCGGGCCAGGGACTCCACCCGCGACCAGTCCTTCGCCGCGATCGCGTCCGCCGGGAGCATCCAACTGCCGCCCACGCAGCCCACGTTCCGCAGGGCGAGGTAGGCGGGGGCGGACGCCGCCGAGATGCCGCCCGTCGGGCAGAAGCGGGCCTGGGGGAGCGGGCCCCCGAGCGACTTCAGATACGGCGTGCCGCCCGCCGCCTCCGCCGGGAAGAACTTCATCTCCTCCACGCCGCGCTCCAGCAGCGCCACGACCTCCGACGTCGTCGAGACGCCCGGCAGGAACGGCAGGCCCGACGCCGCCATCGCGTCGAGCAGCTTCGGCGTCCAGCCCGGGCTCACCAGGAAGCGGGCGCCCGCGTCGGCCGCGGCGGTGACGTTCTCCGGGGAGACGACCGTCCCGGCGCCGACGACCGCGTCCGGGACGTCGGCCGCGATGGCTCGGATGGCGTCCAGGGCGACGGGTGTCCGCAGGGTCACCTCGATCGCCGGGAGGCCGCCCGCGACCAGGGCTCGCGCCAGGGGGAGCGCGTCCGCGGGGTCGTCGATGACGACTACGGGGATGACCGGGGCTAGGTCCAGCACGGAGGCCTTGGCGGCGGCAGGGGGGTTCATGGGGTCATCGTGCCCCGCGGTACGCACCGTGCGCAAAGCTCGTTGCACACCCCGCAACGCCTGCCTGACTCACCCCCGCTATCGGCGCTCCGCGCCTCGTCCTCAATCGCCGGACAGGCTCTCTCCCACCCACCCGCCCCACCTATCCCCCCGACTCACAAAAGCCCGGCACCCTCGGGCCCCGAACCACCCCACCCCACAACACCACCCCACCCCACAACGTCACCTTCCCGACCCGGCCCCCTGCGCCCCTTCGGCCTGGCCTCGCAGTGCCTTCTGGCCCGCCCCGGCGAAGTTTTCAGCCTGTCCGGCGTTTGAGGACGAGGCGCGGAGCGCCGATTCGGGGGTGCCCCCGTCCCACCCGGAGGGGAGTCCCACCTCTGGGGTCCAGGGGCGCAGCCCCGGTTTCGGAGAAGGGGCGGGGTTGGGGAGCCCCCGGCAGGGCCCCCGGACCGCACCCTCAATGAATCTCCCGCACCACAACATCCAGCCCCCAAGCCCGCCCGGCCCGCGAGGGCGGCTCGGCCTCGACGACGTAGCCGAGGTCGCGGAGGGCGGAGACGAGTTCGGCGGGGCCGGTGGGGGAGATGTCCGCGGTGAGGAGGGCCCGGACGATCCGGCCCTTCGTGGCCTTGTTGAAGTGGGAGACGACGGACCGCCGCTCCACCCCGTCGACGACCTGGGCGTGCAGCACCCGCACGGTGGCGGTCCGCCCGGCCACCTCCCCCTTGGGCTTCCACGCGGAGGCGTACGCGGCGGACCGCAGGTCGAGCACGAGCCCGTCCCCGGCGACGGCGGGCAGCACGGACGCCATGGCCCCGCGCCAGTACGCCCCGAGCGCCCCGAGCCCGGGCAGCTTGACGCCCATGGAACAGCGGTAGGAGGGGATCTTGTCGGTGACGCCGACGGCCCCCCACAGGCCGGAGAAGACGAGGAGGGAGCGCGCGGCGCGCCGCTTGGCGGCGGCGTCGAGGGAGGAGAGGCCGAGGGCGTCGTAGAGGACACCGGTGTAGATCTCCCCGGCGGGCCGCGCCCCGGCGGTCCGCAGCTCGGTGTTCTTGGCGACCTCCCCCCGCAGCCCCTCACTGAGCCCGAGCACCTCACGCGCCTTGTCCTCGTCGCCCGCGCACAGCTCGACGAGCTCGTCGAGGACGGCGGCGCGCGCGTCGGCGAGCCCGGGCAGGGACAGCGACTCCGGCTTCAGGGGCGCCCCCCGTCCGGAGGGGGCCTTGCCTTCGGACGGCGGCAACAGGACGAGCACGATCGCTTCTCCGTTTTCTTTCTCGGCCGGGCACGGGCCCCGCCGACCGTCTTCGCGGCCGGGTACGGGCTCCGTCAGCCGGGTGCGTACGGGGGGTGCGGCCCCCGCGAAAGCGTACGGGGTGCCGACCCCCGGCCCCCGCCATACGCTCGGTGCATGCCCCGCCGCCATCTGCATGTGACCGGCGCAGCCGAGGCTCCGCTGCGGGCCGCGCTGCGTGACCTGCGCGCCGAACTCGACGTACCGGAGACGTTCCCGGCCGACGTGCTCGCGGAGGCCGAGCGCGCCGCGGCGGCCCCCCGCCTCCCGGACGAGGACGCGACGGGCGTCCCCTTCTTCACCGTCGACCCGCCGACGTCCGTGGACCTCGACCAGGCGATGCACCTGTCGCGGCGGCCGGGCGGCGGCTTCCGGGTGCGGTACGCGATCGCGGACGTGGCCGCGTACGTCACCCCCGAGGGGCCGCTGGACGCGGAGGCGCACCGCCGCGTCACCACCCTCTACTTCCCCGACGGGAAGGTTCCCCTGCACCCCACCCCGCTCAGCGAGGGCGCGGCCAGCCTGCTCCCGGACCAGACCTGCCCGGCCGTCCTGTGGACCCTCGACCTGGACGCGGACGGCCGCACCGAAGGCGCCGACGTGCGCCGCGCCCTGGTCCGCAGCCGCGCCAAGCTCGACTACGAGGGCGTACAGCACGCCATCGACGCGGGCACCGCCGAGGAGCCCCTCGCGCTGCTCGCCGAGGTGGGGCGGCTGCGCGAGCGACTGGAGGTCGAGCGCGGCGGCATCTCGCTGAACGTGCCCGAGCAGGAGGTCACCGAGAGGGACGGGACGTACGAACTGGGCTTCCGCGCCCCGCTGCCCGCCGACGGCTGGAACGCTCAGATCTCCCTGCTCACCGGCATGGCCGCCGCCGACCTCATGATCGCCTCGGGCGCCGGCGTCCTGCGCACCCTGCCGCTCGCCCCCGACGGCGCGGTCGCCCGCCTGCGCCACACCGCGAAGGCCCTCGGCATCGACTGGCCGCACCACGTCCCGTACGCCCGCCTCGTCCGTTCCCTCGACCCGCGCGACCCGCGCCACGCGGCGTTCCTCCAGGAGTGCACGACGCTGCTGCGCGGCGCCGGGTACACGGCGTTCAGCGGCGGCGAGGTCCCGGAGCTGACGACGCACGCCGCGGTGGCCGCCCCGTACGCGCACTGCACGGCGCCCCTGCGCCGCCTCGTCGACCGCTACGCCGCCGAGCTCTGCCTCGCCGCGTGCGCGGGCACGCCGCCGCCGGACTGGGTGCTCGCCGCCCTGCCCGAGCTGCCCCGGGAGATGGCCGAGGGCACGCGGCGCGCCAACGCCGTGGAGCGCGGCTGCGTGGACATCGTCGAGGCGGCGCTCCTGAAGGACCGGGTGGGCGAGGTGTTCGACGGGGTGGTGGTCGAGGTGAAGGAGCGTGAACCGGCGGTGGGAACCGTGCAGTTGGCGGAGCCCGCGGTCGTCGCCCGGATCGAGGCGGGGCCGGGCGGCGCGGGTGCGCTGCCGCTGGGGGAGCGGCTGCGGGTGCGGCTCACACAGGCCGATCCGGGGCGGGCGAAGGTGCTGTTCGCTCCGGCGTGAGGGGACTCGGCACGTCGTCGGCGGCGGGCCGCGTGAGCGCGTCGACCAGGGCGCGCGGGTCGTCGGCGTGCAGCCGCACCACGCGGGCCGTCGCGGGCAGCCCCAGCGGGCGTACGAAGGCGACGGGCCGGGCGAGTTCGACGGTGACGGTGGTCTGGTTGCCGACGGCGACGTCGAGGGTGCCGTCCTCGTGGAGCTGGACGGTGCGCCCCTCGGGGTAGCGCCGCTCCACCCGTACCCGCAGGATGTCGGCGGCCGCGATCCGCAGATCGAGGAACTGTCCGTACCGCACCCGCAGCGACCCGTCCCCGCCCGCCACATGAGGCCGCGTCACGCAGGCCGCGTGCAGCGCGAGGATCTGCAGGACCGTGTAGAGGTCCACGAAGAGCAGCGCCGAGTGCACCAGCGGCCACGGCACGATCAGCGCGAGGACGACGGTCTCCACGACAGCCACGAACGCGAAGCCGAACAGCATCGCGGTCTGCGGCCCGGTGTACGCGGCCGGGCGCGTCCCCGCCCCGAGCCCGTGCCGCCGCCGCGCCACCCACAGCGCGAGGCTGTGGAACCCCCGCAGCTCGTGCACGGCGAGCCGCCGCACGACCCGGACCAGGCGCTTCACGGCGTCCACCCCGTCCGGTCGCCGAGGTGCCTCAGCATCGCGCGCACGGCGGCGGCCTGGGCGGGGGCGAAGTCGTCGAGGAAGGCCTCGCCGAAGGCGCCGCCGTGCCGGGGCCGCCCCGCACCCTCCTCCGCCTCCCCGTGCCCCTCGGTGAGGGCGGCGAGGAAGTCCTCCGGGACGACGGCCGCGAGATCCCGGCCGAGCGGCTCGATGCGGGGGTCGTCCCGCGGGGCGTCGGCGAGTTCGTCGATGCGGGCGTACAACGCGCGTACGCGGGCGGCGAGTTCGGTGTCGTCGGCGAGCCGGTGCAGCGCACCGTAGAGGCGGTCGCGTACGCCCGGGTCGAGGGTGGCGTCGAAGAGGGCCAGGTGTTCGAGGTCCTTGGCGGCGGTGGGCGACCCGCCAGCGGCGGCGGGCCCGAACCGCCCGAACAGCTCCGCGAGCCCCGCCGAGACCGGCCCCTCCCCGGTGAGCAGCCCCTCCTCGGCCATCCGCAGCAGCTCGGCGAGCCGGGCCCGCCGCGCCTTGATGTCCGCCTCCTGCCGGGCCAGGTCGTCGTCCAGCTCGGCGAGCACCTCGGTGAGCTCGCGCCCCGCGTCGTCCGCGAGCACGTCCCGCACCTCGTCGAGGCCGAGCCCCAGCTCGGTGAGCCGTTTGACGCGGGCGAGGACGATGGCCTCGCGGAGCCCGTAGTCCCGGTACCCGTTGGGCCGCCGCGTGGGCTCCGGCAGCAGCCCCAGGTGGTGGTAGTGCCTGATGGCGCGCGTCGTGAGCCCGACGGCGGCGGCGATCTCTCCGATTCGCATGCCCTCAGTAGAAACGTTGACGCTGCGGCAAGGTCAAGCGGACGCGGGCGGGGGCGCGAACGGACATCGGGCACGGGTATGAAAGGCGGGCGCGGCCGCGTTCAAGAGGTGAGACGAGGCTGACCGCACCGCCGGAGCGCGGGCATGCTGCAGCCGAGAAGCGCACGCCGAGAAGCGCACGCCGAGAAGCACACGCCGAGAAGCACACGCGGAACCGGAACCGTACTGCCGTGGGCGCACACCCAGGCACGGAAGAGGGTGGGCCCCATGGAGAACCGCACCGACCCGCCGCACGGCACCTCGCCCGGCGAGCGCGCCCTGTGGACCCGGGCGCCCCTGGGCGGCGGCGCGTCCCTCGACCTCCTGACCGCCCGCTTCGACCGGCACCGCTACGCCCCGCACGCCCACGAGGAGTTCACCGTGGGCGTCTGCGTGGGCGGCACCGAGATCATCGACTACCGGGGCGGCCGCCTCGACATAGGCCCCGGCTCCATCGTGATCCTCGCCCCCGGCGAACCGCACACCGGCCGCCCCGCCACCGGCGACGGCTACGCGTACCGCTCGATGTACCCCTCCCCGGACCTGTTCGCCGACGGCGCCCGCACCCCGCCGCACTTCCGCGACGCGGTCCTGGACGACCCCCGCCTCGCGGCGGCGCTGCGGGCCGCCCACACCGGCCTGAGCGCGGCCGCCCGGGCGCCCGGCCCGCAGGACCGGCTGGCCGTGCTCACCGCGGAGAGCCGCCTGACCGGCCTGTTCACCGCCCTGGCCGACCGCTACGGCAGCGCCCGCCCGGCCTCCGACCCGGCCGCCCCCGTCCCCGGCGCAACCACCATCGCCCTGGCCGTCCGCGACCGCCTCGCCGACGACGTCCTCACACCCCCCACCCTCGCCCAACTGGCCGCGGAACTGGGCCTGTCCCGCTACCAACTGCTCCGCGCCTTCCGTACGACGATGGGGATGCCCCCGTACGCCTGGCTGGCGCAGCACCGCGTCACCCGGGCCCGCGCGCTCCTGGAGAGCGGCCTGCGCCCGGCGGCGGTGGCGGGCCGGGTGGGCTTCGCCGACCAGGCGCATCTGACGCGCTGGTTCCGGCGCGTGGTCGGGGTGACCCCGGCGGCGTACCGCAACAGCGTGCGGGCGGGAGAGCGCCCGTGCGAGGCCGACCGCGAGTAACCGGCACCGGAGGCCGCAACAACGTTCAAGACACGGCCCTCCCCCCTGTCCGAAACTCCCCCCATGACCGCACGAGGCTGGCTTCTCTTCTCCGTCATGGGCGTCCTGTGGGGCATCCCGTACCTCATGATCAAAGTGGCGGTGGACAGCGATCTGACACCGTCGATGGTGGTGTTCACGCGCTGCGCGCTGGGCGCCGCGCTGCTGCTCCCCTTCGCGATACGCCAGGGCGGCATGCCCGCCGTGCTGCGCACCCACTGGCGCCCGATGCTGGCCTTCGCCTGCGTGGAGATCCTCGGCCCCTGGTGGACCCTGACGGACGCGGAGCGCCACCTGTCCAGCTCCACGGCGGGCCTCCTGATCGCCGCGGTCCCGATCATCGGGGCGCTCCTGGCCCGCTTCTTCGGCGACACCGAACGCCTCGGCCCGCGCCGGGTGACGGGACTGGCGCTCGGCTTCGCCGGGGTCGCGGTGCTCACCGTCCCGCACCTGGCGGGAGGCGACGCCTGGTCCCTGACGGAGGTCCTGCTCACGGCGCTCGGCTACGCCATCGCCCCCCTGATCGTGGCCCGCCACCTCAAGGACGTACCGACCCTCCAGCTCATCGCGCCCTGCCTGACCCTGGCGGCCCTGGTCTACGCCCCCGCGGCCGCGGTGACCTGGCCCGACACGCTCCCGGACGGCCGGACCCTGGCGGCGCTCGCGGGCCTGGGCGTCATCTGCACGGCCCTCGCCTTCATCGTCTTCCTCGAACTGATCCGCGAGGCGGGTCCGACGCGGGCGGTGGTCTTCACCTACATCAACCCCGCCGTCGCCGCCGCCGCGGGCTTCGCCTTCCTCTCCGAATCCCTCACCGCGACCTTCGCCGCCGCCTTCACCCTGATCCTCGCCGGTTCCTTCCTGGCCACGGCCGCCACCGGCACCCGGCCCGCACCCCGGCGGGTACCATGGTCGACACGGCAGACGAGCCGGGCGGACGGCCGCGTGAAGACCCCTTCGGGGGCCCTTCCCGAGGAACGTCCGGGCTCCACAGGGCAAGGTGGTGGCTAACGGCCACCCGGGGTGACCCGCGGGACAGTGCCACAGAGAACAGACCGCCCGGCGCTTCGGCGCCGGGTAAGGGTGAAACGGTGGTGTAAGAGACCACCAGCGCCTGAGGTGACTCAGGCGGCTAGGTAAACCCCACCTGGAGCAAGGTCAAAAGGAGCCGCCGTGAAAAGCGGCTCTGCGCGGACGTTCGAGGGCTGCCCGCCCGAGTCCGCGGGTAGACCGCACGAGGCCGGCAGCAATGCCGACCCTAGATGGATGGCCGTCTCCCCGGCCGCCGCGAGGCGCCCGGGCGACAGAACCCGGCGTACAGCCCGACTCGTCTGCCGCTCTCCGTCTTCGCAGGTCAGGGCGCATGCTTTCCGACGCATGCGTGCTCGTGCCCTTTCCCGCGAGTCCTGTGAAGGGTCGCTTCACTGCCCGGCAGGCGCTGGCGCTACAGGCGCAGCAGCCCGTGCGCAGGGCGCGGCGTTGCTCCGTGAGGGTCTCGGTCAGCTGGGTGACGGCTTCGTCGCATGACGTCGGCTCACTGCCGACGGCGCGTGGCGCGATCGTCGGAGGACCGCGGGGCGCGCCGGTCGGGGTCGGCCGGTTGCCCGGTGGCCAGGATCTCGAAGAGGGCGCGGGCCTCGGGCGAAAGGGGGCGTGCCTTGAGGGAGTCGTACCGCTTCACCCGCTCACCGGGCTCCCGGTCGGCACCCTTGGTGTCGCCGTCGTGCCGGGCGACAGCACGGTCGTACTCGGGTCCGAAGCGCCGCTTCAGGCCGCCGCGTCCACCACCGCCCCGGGCTCGCCCTCGCCGGACGAGGAAGAGGGCGGCGGCCGCGACGACGAGCACGGCGACGACTACGGCGATGATCATGGCCGGGCCTCCAGATCGCGGGGAGTGCTCCTGGCTTCCGCGGGGTCCGGGCGAGTCAACTCCCGGCGGCATCCCTTGTCAACGAACCCTTGGGGCGGGCGGGTTGGGGGAACGGGGCCGGGGTGGTCGGAGTCCCGTCGGGAACCTCGGCGTGCTCGGCCGGGGGCAGGACGTGATCCTCCCACCAGGACAGGCCCATGAGGGTGGCGAGCAGGACGAAGGGGGCCGCGGCCGGAACGATCAGCGCGTACATGCGTACCGCCTGGAGTCAGATGCGTGCGACGCGGCGGGCAGCAGATCGATGCCCGCGGGGAGCGCATCGGGCCGCGCCCGGATCACATGGCGCGGAGCGGGTGCGGGAGCGGCCACGCTCGTGACGCGGCGGTTCCGGCAGCGATGCGCACGGTGCGCCCAGGGGGGCGCGAGGGCTGTTCGGCGCTCGCCTGCCGGGGGCCGGGGCGGCACGGCGCACGCTAGCCGCGGTCGCGGTCACTGACCAGACGTCAAGTACACATCTACGTAAGCGGATACAGCGGATACAGCGGATACGGCGGGCCCGCGGTGACACGGCGAGGTGTTCCAAGGCTCTGGGCAGGACCGGCGTGGGGGTGAGGCCCCGGTGTCCCGGCGGCGATGCCTCGTTCCGCTCCCGGGAGGCCCGCCGTGTTCGTGCTCCTGTTCGCCCTCCTCCACCACCGGTGACGTAGGTGCCCTGCGTGCGGCGACCACCTCCTGTGCGGCACCGCGGCCGACGACGTGGGAATCAGCGTGGGGCGGGCAGGTAGACGGTGAGGGCGCGGCTCCTCTTGTCGAGGACGAGGGTGTCGGTGGCGGGGCTGACCTCCCCGTCGCGGGAGTAGTCGCCCGCCTTGCTCACGCCGTCGATACGCAGGCGGGTGACGGTGGTTTCCCGGTAGACGCGGGAGCGGGCGAGGGTCCCGGTGAGGAAGGCCGCGACGAGGCGGGTGCGGGCGAAGGGGCGCTTCGCGTCGACGAGGCGCAGGTCGAGGAGGCCGTCGTCGAGGGTGGGGCGGTAGGTGGGGGCGAAGCCGGGCGGGTCGTAGCGGCCGTTGCCGGCGAAGAGCAGCCACAGCCGCCGGGGCCTTCCGTCGAGGGTGACGTCGACGGGGGTGCCGTCGGCGAGGACGCGCAGCAGGCCGACGGCGAGGGCGGGCCACTTGCCCAGGGCCGTCTCGCGGGCTTCGCGGGCCCGGACGAGTTCGGGGTAGACGCCGATGCTGAAGGTGTTGAGGAAGTAGGCGCAGCTGCCGTCGCCGGTGACCCGGCCGAGGTCGACGGTTCCGGCGCGGCCCGCCTCCAGGGCGTCGGCGGCCTCCTGGAGGGTCACGAGGCCGAGGTCGGCGGCGAAGTGGTTGAGGGTGCCGCCGGGGAACACCGCGAGCGGCAGCTGATGGTCGACGGCCAGCACGGCCGCCGCGTTGACCGTGCCGTCGCCCCCGACCACCCCCAGTGCGCCGCCGCGCGCCTGCACCTGTGCGGCGGCCTGCCGGAGCACGGTGTCCAGGTCCTCACCGGCATCGCAGAGCCGCACGTCCGCCTTCGGCAGCAGGGCCCTCAGCTCGACTTCGGCCGGGGCCTCGCCGCCGGCGTCGCTGTTGACGACGACGACAAGACCCTCGCCGGCGGGCAGGGCGGGAGCCGGGAGCTGCGGCCGGGCACTGTCGGCGGGCTTGTCGTGGTGCAGCGGCCACCAGCGGCAGGTGGCGGCGGCGACCCCCACGCCGAAGGCGACGTCCACGAGAACGTGGCGGGGAGCGGGCGTTCCCGCGCGGACGCGGGCGAGGGCGATGCCCGCGGCGACGGGTATGAGGGCGGCCCCCAGCCGGGGTGTCTCCAGGGCGGCGGCCGTCGCGAAGGCGGCGGCTCCGGCCGTGCGGTGGGACGACGACGCGTCGCTCGGCGGCTGCCTCAGCGGCCGACGGCTGTCGAGCACCTTGGTGGCCGCCTGGATGGCGGCGCAGGCCAGGGCCAGCGAGCCGGTGCCGCGCAGGGCGGCCCGGCGTGTGCTGCGGTTGCCGGTCAGAGCCTTCGCGGCCAGGGATGCGAGCTTCGTGCGGGCGACGGGAGGCGATTCGTGGGTTCGCATGGCGGCCGGGTACCCCTGCCGGGGGTGAACAGGCTGCTGCGAGGAGGTGCGTCATGCCTTTTCGCGGGGGCACCCGGGGGCGCAGCTCCACGCACACCCCGGCGGGCCCCGGGCTCCTCAACCGCAATGGGTGAGGGGCCCGCGCTGCCGTGCGTCAGGCGTTGATGTCTGTCGCGTCGCATCGACGGCTGTCGCGTCAGGCATTGATACGGGTCTCGGGCACTTGTTCCCGGTTCGACCGTCCGGTCCGCTTCAGGGGCCGGGCGACCCCACAATGACGTTCACCGGCGTGAACTACCGCCGTGTGGAGTCGTCGTGGAGTCAGCTCACCCCCCGAGGAGCGCCGTGCGCGAGCTTGTCTATCTGTCGGACCGGAAGTTGCGGCAGTTCATGCCGGAGAGGCCTCGGCGGCTGGTCCGGGGCGGGTGGCAGCTGACGACTCCGGTGGGCGGGGTGGGGGTCGAGCAGGAGGTGCCGGACGCCGAGCGGGAGCGCGGGGAGCGGCTGCGGCGGATCGTGCGGCATGTGTCGGCCGCGGCGGGGTGGTTCGCGGAGCCGGGGCTCCGGGCCGGGAGCTGGGTGCAGTTCGAGGCGCCGCTGAACTTCCGCGTGCTGCGGGACGTGGCTCCGGGGATGGTGCTGTTCGTCGATCCGCCGGAGGGTGTGGACGGGTACGGGACCGGGGGCGAGGTGCGGCTGCTCCTGCACGGGTCCGTGGAGCATCTGGCGGGCGGCCGCGTGCCCGTCGTCGCCGAGCCGCCCGCCCTGTCGGAGGAGGTGCACCACGAGGGCGGCTCGTGGGGAAGCAGCGCCGGCGGCGACTGGGTCGAGCTCGTCACCACCCACGCCTCCGCGCTCCTCGGCTCCCTCACCGACCGGCCCGACGCCATCAGCGAGGACCAGGCCCACGAGCCCGTCAGCCCGGTGACCCTCGTCGAGGGCACCCGGCAGCTCCTGGCCGCCCTGGACCGGCAGTTGCCGGTGGAGACGGCCGCCTGGATGCGCGGCTACGCCCGCGTCACCGCCGCGCTGGGCAGCGGCGCCGTGCGGTACGTCGTCGCGACTCCCTTGTACGTGGAGTACGTGGAGTACGTGGAGCACGTGGAGTACGTGGCCGAGTAGCGCGTGGCGTACCGACAAGAAGGCGGGGCCCTCAGATCAGCGGCGGGCGCCCGAGCCGCGTCATCCGCCACACCGTCGCCCACCGCATCGGCTTCCGCTCGCCCCCCGACGTGCGGCAGCCCTCGACGAAGCCGCCCGCCCAGGCCTTCAGGCCGCCGAGGGACCTGGTCCGGGCCACCGTGAGGAGGGTCCAGACGGTCAGGTAGAGGGGGATGAGGGGGAGGGGGAGACGGCGGCGGGCCAGCCAGACGCGGTTGCGTGCCGTCATGCGGTGGTAGACGGCGTGCCGGGCGGGGGACGTCTTCGGGTGCTGGAGCAGCAGCGAGGGTTCGTAAAGGACCTTCCAGTCCGCGTCGAGCGCGCGCCAGGCCAGGTCCGTCTCCTCGTGCGTGAAGAAGAAGTCCGCGGGCCAGTCGCCGGTCTGCGCCAGCATCTCCATGGAGAAGGCGTGCGCGCCGCCGAGGAAGGACGTGACGAGGCCGCCGCGCATCGGGTCCTTGGCGCGCAGCCGCGGCACATGGCGGCGCTGCGTCTCGCCGTGCTCGTCGGCGATGCGGAAGCCGACGATGCCGAGCCGCGGGTCCTCGGCGAACAGGCGGCGGACCGTGCGGAAGACGTCCGGGTCGACGAGCAGGCCGTCGTCGTCCAGCTCGACGGCCACGTCCACGTCGCCGAACTCGCGCAGCCGGCGCAGGGCGACGTTGCGGCCGCCGGGGCAGCCCAGGTTCTCGTCGAGCTCGATCGTCGTGACCTCGCCGGGGTAGGCGGGGAAGTCCGGCAGCGGGGTGCCGTTGCCGACGATGACCAGGCGGGTCGGCGCGACGTCCTGCTTGGCCACGGCCGCCAGGAGGGCGTCGACGTCCTTAGGGCGGTTGCCCATGGTCACGATGGCCACACCCAGGCGCGGTTCGGACAAGGCGGGCCTCCAGGGCGGGTCGGGCCGGGGCGCGCGGGGTCGGTCCCGGGGGCTGCCGCGCGGCCGGTGTGGCGGCGCGGTCATATGGTCTGACGTTCGCGATGGTAGCCGTTCACTGATGTGTTTCATCCGGGACGTGGGTCGTTCATGTCGGGTGAGGCGGCCGGGTTCACCCCGGTGGCGTCGCACGGCATGGCCAGATTTGGCTGTGACATGTCAAAAATCATGAGGATGTGTCTTGTTCTCTCAAGGGCCCTGTGTCTCAATGACCCCAACCCACATCGCTGACTGTCCGTCAGTAGCCGACCGTCGCTAGAGGCGGGCGCGTCGCTCCTCGGGCAAGCGGGCAGCGGGACACCGGCGGCCGTCGGCGATGCGGGGGACCCCACACTCCCCCCATTGAAGGCAGGCCCCCCATGAGGCATGGCAGATTGGCCCTCGGCTCGGCCCTCGGTGCCGGTGCGCTCGCCGTGAGCGCCCTGGTCCTCGCGCCGACCGCGGGCGCGGTGGAGCCGCAGGAGGCGACCATAGGCTTCGACTGCGGTTCGTTCGGCTCGGGCTCGGCGACGCTCAAGGCGACGCAGAACGGCACCGCGGCCACCATCGACGTGTCGACGTCGGCGATCACCGCGCCGATCGACGTCGGCGCGGGCGCGGTCAACTCCACGCTCACGCTCACCAAGAACGGCTCCGGCACCACGACGTTCAGCGGCAACTCCAACCCGGCGATCCCCGCGGGCAGCCCCGTCTCCACCGGCCCGCTCGGCGGCACCGTCGCCGCGGGCGACAGCCTGGAGGCCACCTCCCTGAAGATCGTCGTCTTCGGCATCACGGTGACCTGCAACGCCACCTCGGCGCAGGCGCCGGGACCGTTCAAGTTCTGATCAAGTCCCCGGCCCGGGTTCCGGGCCCGCACGTACGGTGTCGAGGGTGTCGCGGTCCGGACGGCGGACCGCGACACCCTTCCGCGTACGAGACCGCCCACCGCGCCCCCCGCGCCGGACGAAAACGCGTTGCCGCCCCCACCCGCGCCCCTTACCGTGCCGATCATGCTGCCCCCCGTGGACACCGACCAGGACTGGGACGCCGTCGTCCCCGACGAAGCCGTCATGCGGCCCGCCGCCGAGGACCTCAGCGCCCGGCTCGGCCTCGCGGGCGCGCCCCTCACGCGCTACGGCGAGGGCTCGCAGCCCGTGTACGCGGTGGGGGAGCGGCACGTCCTCAAGCTCTTCCCCGGCTCCGCGGCGGACGACGGCGCCACCGAGGCGCGGGTCCTCGGCCACGTACAAGGACAACTGCCCGTGCCCACGCCGGAGTTGCACGACTTCGGGGCGTACGTCAACGGCTGGAGCTATGTCCTGATGTCCCGGCTGCCCGGCGAGGGCCTGCACCTCGCGTGGCCCCGGATGCCGGCGGCCGACCGGGACCGGGTCGTGGCCCGGGCGGGCGAGGCCCTCGCCGCGCTGCACACGCTCGGGCACGCGCCGCTCGCCGACGTCCTCGGGCCCGGCGACTGGCGGGAGTTCACCGCCCGGCAGCGCGCGGGCGCCGTCGACCGGCAGCGCGAGCGCGGGCTCCCGGAGAGCTGGGCCGAGCAGATCCCCGGCTTCCTGGACGCCGTCCCGCTGCCCGCCGCGCCCCGACCCGCCCTGCTGCACACGGAGTTCATGCGCCAGCACCTGCTGGTGGACCCGGGCGACGGCCACCGCCTCACCGGCCTCTTCGACTTCGAGCCCGCGATGATCGGCGACCCTGCCTACGACTTCGTGGGCGTCGGCCTCTTCGTCACGCGCGCGGAGCCCCGGCTGCTCACCCGGTTCATGGCCGCGTACGGCCGCACCTTCGAGCCGCGGCTGCTCCTCGCCTACACGCTGCTGCACGTGTACAGCAATCTGCCCTGGTACCTGCGCGAACTGCCCGCGCCGCCCGAATCGACGCTCGACGCGCTGGCCGAGGCGTGGTTCGGGCACTGACCCGGCGCGCGCCCGCTCAGTCCGTGGCCACCGGCACCAGCGTGAGGTAGGCGAAGCCCAGGAGTCGGCGGTAGCCGCGCAGGAAGGTGGCGCGGTGGCGGTCGTTGCGCTCGCGCAGCTCCGCGGCCCGCGGGTGGTCCGGGTGCGAGGCCAGCCACTCCTCGGTGTCGGCGAGATACGCGGACTCGAACTCCTCCCACTCCTCCTCGCCCGCCGTCTCCACCCACAGCGGCCGGAAACCGGCGGCGACCGCCGCGTCGGCCAGGCCGCCCAGGTCGAGGTGCTCGTCGGCGCGGGCGTCCGGCCACAGCGCGGCCAGGTCGGCGGCCGTGGGCGTGCGCTGCCAGAAGCCCTCGCCGAGTACGACGCGTCCGCCCGGCGCGACCAGGAGGCGCAGCGCGCGCAGGGCGTCGGCGGAGTACGGGGGCGGGGCGTCGGCCGGGCACAGGGCGTGCGCCGAGCCGAAGCACAGGACGACGTCGGCGGGGCCGCGCGCGGTGTCCGTGGCCGACTCGGCGAGGAACTCGGCCCGCGCGCCGAGCCCGCGTGCGCGTGCGGACGCGCGGCCCCGCTCCAGGTCCTCCTCGTTGAGGTCCACGCCGATGCCCGTGGACCCGGGGGCCGCCTCCAGGACACGCAGCAGCGTCTCGCCCCAGCCGCAGCCGAGGTCGAGGACGGTACCGCCGCCGGCACGCACGAGGGGCTCGGCGGCGCGCTGGACGATGCGGTCGGCGCGCGCCTGCGACAGGGGGCCGTGGAAGGTGAGGCGGGTGAGGCGGGGCGGGGCGGCGTCGGGGTCGGTGACGTGGGGGCCGGTGGTGTCGGCGTGCGGGGCGGTACTGGTGGTGGTGGCGTTCGCGGCGGTGTCGGTGGTGCCTGTGTTCGTGCTGGTGCTGGTGGAGTCCATGGCGGGTGACGCTAACTCGTCAGGTGCCGGGACGCTCCTGGATTTCGGCGGTCTCGGGGCGTACGGCCTCGGCGGGGCCGGGAGCCGGAACCGGAGCGGGACCCGGGCCCGGAGCCGGAGTGTCAGCGGGCCCCGGCGACGGCGGCGGCGTGGAGCGGGCCGCGACCGCGCGCAGCCGGGCGGCGAGCGCGCCCTCCGGCTCCGGGGTGAGGGTGCGCAGGGCCACCAGCGCCGTGATGACCACGTCGCACAGCTCCGACTCCACGTCGTCCCAGGTGTGCGTGGTGCCCTTGCGCGGGTTCTGCCCGGTGGCGCCGACGACGGCCTGCGCGACCTCGCCGACCTCCTCCGACAGTTTGAGCATCCGAAGGAGCAGGGTCTCGCGGGCCGGGTGCCTGCTGTGGGACTCCAGCCAGCCGTGCAGCCGGTCGACGGTCTCCCACAGGTCGGGTGCGGTCAGGGGCGGCGCGGGCTTCGGGTCGGACATGGGGTGCAGCCTGCCACGGCCGCGGGGGCGGGCGTGCCCGGGTGGCGGGGCGGCGGGCCCGGTGCGAGCGTGGGCGCATGAGCATTCAGACAAACCGGCTCAGCGACCCCACGGTCCGGGCCTTCGTCACCGCGGTGAACGCCAACGACCAGGCCGCCTTCCAGGCCGTGCTCACACCGGACGCGACGATGTCCGACGACGGCTCCGACCGGGACATCGCCGACTGGACCGAGCGCGAGATCTTCTCCTCCAACGGCCACATGGACGTTGAGTCGGAGTCGGACGGCGGGCGCACGCTCCTGGTCAGCTACCGCAACGACACCTGGGGCGAGATGCGCACGAAGTGGCGGTTCACGGTGGACGGCGACAAGGTGTCCCGGTTCGAGACGGGCCAGGCCTGACACCGGTCCGCCGTACGACCGTCACGTCGGGGCGCGCCCCCGGCCCCGTACGCCCCCTCACTCCGGGATGCGCACCGCCGCCCCCGCCACCCGCACCCGCGCGTCCCCGTCCCGCAGCGTCACCGTGAGCAGCCCGGGGCGCCCCATGTCCGCGCCCTGGTGGAGGGTCAGTTCGGCGGTGGCGGGGACCAGGCCGAGTGCGCGGGCGTACGCGCCGAAGGCGGCCGCCGCCGCGCCCGTCGCCGGGTCCTCGACGACGCCGCCGACCGGGAACGGGTCGCGGGCGTGGAAGACCGTCGCGCTCTCCCGCCACACCAGCTGCACGGTCGTCAGGTCGAGCCGGAGCATCAGGGACTTCAGGCGGTCGAAGTCGTAGTCGAGGTCGGCGAGGCGGGCGCGGGTGGCGGCGGCGAGGACCAGGTGCCGGGCGCCCGCGAAGGCGATCCGGGGCGGGAGGCCGGGGTCGAGCTCGTCGGCGCGCCAGCCGAGCGCGGCGAGCGCCTCCTCGACGTCGGCCGCCGCGGCCTCCTCGATGTGCGGTTCCACGCTGGTCAGGGTCGCCCGCAGCGCGCCGCCGGACTCGGTGACGCGCACCGGCACGGTCCCGGCGCGGGTGGTGAACACGAGGTCGCCGGGCCCGTCGCGCTCCGCGAGGGCGACGGCTGTCGCGACCGTGGCGTGCCCGCAGAAGGGGACCTCGGCCTGCGGGCTGAAGTAGCGCACGGTGAAGGAGCGGCCCTCGGTGTCGGGCACGGCAGGGCCCGGGGTGAGGAACGCCGATTCGCTGTAGCCGAGTTCGGCCGCGACGGCGAGCATCGCCGCGTCGTCGAGGCCCCGCGCGTCCAGGACGACGCCGGCGGGGTTGCCGCCCGCGGGGTCGGTGGCGAAGGCGGTGTAGCGCAGCACGTCGGGGCGGTCCGGGGCGGATTCACTGTGGCTCATGCCGGACGACAACCGCCGCGCGGCCGGGTCCATTCCCGGTCACGCGGCGGCTTTCACCTCGTGTTTCTCAGTGGCAGTTCTTGGTCCCGCCGTCCCGCGTCGTCCAGGAGCAGGAGTCGACCTGCGTGCCGCTCGGCTTGAGCAGCCGGGCCTTGTCGCTGGTGTTGTTCCACACGTACGAGCCCCGGCCCCAGTAGCGCACGCCCGAGGCGTTGGTGCCCTTGCCGGTGCGGACCTTCACGGTCTTGCCCGCGCCGATCTTGTAGCTGCCGAAGGTGTACGTGTAGCCGGTGTTGTCCTTCAGCTTGTAGCCCTTCAGCTGGATGGCGCCGCGGGTGTTGTTGTGGATGTTCACCCACTCCGCGTTCAGCGAGGAGTTGGAGCCGGTGTCACGGCCCGGGCTGTCGTACTGGATGAAGCCGAGGTGCAGGCCGCCCTGGTGGGCCGCGGCGGACGCCGGCGCGGCGACGAGCAGCGGGGCCGCGACGGCGGTGGCGGCGAGGACGGCGGTGGCCATCGAACGTATGCGCAACTTGTGCTCCGTATGTGAAGTTCCCGTGGAGAGCAGCGAGCTTAGTGCGTCGTTGTACGACATCGGGGGCCGCTCCGGGCATATGACTGGAACTCAGCCCTCCTCGCCGTACTGCAATCGGCCCGCCCTGGCCTACGCACGGTCCGTCGGGGGGCCTCGCCGTCAGCCGCGTCCGACGTACGGCATCGTCGTGGCGAGCACGGTCGCGAACTGAACGTTCGCCTCCAGCGGCAGCTCCGCCATGTGCCGCACGGTGCGGGCCACGTCCGCGGCGTCCATCACCGGCTCTACCGCGAGCTGCCCGTTGGCCTGGAGGATCCCCGAGCGCATGCGGTCGGTCATGTCGGTGGCCGCGTTGCCGATGTCGATCTGTCCGACGGCGATGCGGTACGGGCGTCCGTCCAGGGACAGGGACTTGGTCAGGCCCGTCAGCGCGTGCTTCGTGGTGGTGTACGCGACGGAGTGCGGGCGCGGGACGTGCGCGGAGACGGAGCCGTTGTTGATGATGCGGCCGCCCTGCGGGCGCTGCTCCCGCATCTGCCGGAACGCGGCCCGGGCGCACAGGAACGCGCCATTCAGATTGGTGTCCACGACCTGGCGCCACTCGGCGTAGTCCAGCTCCTCGACGGGCGTGCCGCGGGGGCCGAACGTACCGGCGTTGTTGAAGAGCAGGTCGAGGTGGCCGAAACGGTCGGCCGCGGCGGCGAAGAGGGCCGCGACGTCGTCGGGGGACGTGACGTCCGTGCGCAGGCAGAGGGCGCGGGCCGCCGCCGGGGTGCTGGCCAGGGCCGCGGTCTCGCGCAGCGTCTCCTCGCGGCGGCCCGCGAGCGCCACCGACCAGCCCGCGTGGAGGAGTTCGAGGGCGACGGCGCGGCCGATTCCGGAGCCCGCTCCGGTGACCACGGCGTTCTTCGGCGGTGCCGTTGGCTCAGCGTTCATGGCCCCGCAGCGTACGGGAGGGTCCGCCACCCGGACCTCATCTGCCCGCCATTTGGCTGTTGTGTACGTGACAGTCGGGTGTCGTCCCCAGACACTCCAATGCATCTTGCAACCATCGTCAGGGGAGGGGCACATGACACCCGCAGCACCGCACGCACCCGAACTCCGCGCCGCCGCACGCCACTTGGGGCGCCGCCGGTTCCTCACCGGCACCGGAGCGGCCGCCGCCCTGGCCTTCGCCACCAACCTGCCCACCGCCGGGGTCGCGGGCGCCGCCGAGATGGACGCCGCCCGCGTGTCCGACGACCCCTTCACCCTCGGCGTGGCCTCCGGCGACCCGCAGCCGAACTCCGTGCTGCTGTGGACCCGGCTCGCGCCCAGGCCCTTCGAGGAGAACGGCGGGCTTCCCGCCGAGCGCGTCACCGTCCACTGGGAGCTGGCCCGCGACCCGCGTTTCAAACGCGTCGTCAGACGCGGCACGGCCACCGCGCACCCGGAGTTCACCCACTCCGTGCACGTCCAGGTGGACCACATCGACGCCGACCGGACGTACTACTTCCGCTTCCGTGCTGGGAAGTGGCTCAGCGAGACCGGCCGCACCCGCACCGCCCCGCACGCCTCCAGCCGGTCCGCGCTCACCCTGGCCGCCGTGTCCTGCCAGGCCTACCACGACGGCTACTTCACCGCGTACAAGCACCTCGCCGAAGACGACGTCGACGTCGTCTTCCACCTCGGCGACTACCTCTACGAGTACGCCGTGAACTCCGTCGGCGGAGCCCGCAAGTACACCGACCGCGTGCTGCCCGACGTCTTCAACCGCGAGACGCAGACCCTCGACGACTACCGCCGCCGGTACGCGCTCTACAAGACCGACCCCGACCTGCGGGCCGCGCACGCCGCCCACCCCTTCGTCGTCACCTGGGACGACCACGAGGTCGAGAACAACTACGCCGACGACGTCGACGAGAACGGCAACCCGCCCGAGGAGTTCCTCCTGCGCCGCGCCGCCGCCTACCGCGCGTACTGGGAGAACCTGCCGCTGCGCCGCCCACAGCGGCCCACCGGGTCCGACATGCAGCTCTACCGCCGCATCGGCTGGGGCCGCCTCGCCCAGTTCGACATCCTCGACACCCGGCAGTACCGGTCCGACCAGGCCTACGGCGACGGGGCGCACGTGCCGGGGCCCGAGTCCCTCGACCCCAAGCGCACCATCACCGGCGCGAGCCAGGAGCGGTGGCTCATCGACGGGTGGCGGCGCTCGCGCGCCGTCTGGAACGTCGTCCCGCAGCAGGTCACCTTCTCCCAGCGCAAGTTCGACCTCAACCCCGTCGCCAAGGTCAGCATGGACGCCTGGGACGGTTACGCCGCCTCGCGCGCCCGGGTGCTCGCCGGGGCCGAGGCCGCCGGGGTCGACAACCTCATGGTGCTCACCGGGGACGTGCACGTCGGGTACGCCTTCGACATCAAGGAGGACTTCGACGACCCGTCGTCCGACGTCGTCGGGACCGAGATCGTCGCCACGTCCATCGCCAGCGGCAAGGACGGGGCGGAGCGGCCCGCCAACTGGGAGACGTACATGAAGGCCAACCCGCACCTGAAGTTCTACAACGGGCGCCGGGGCTATGTGACCGTCGGTCTGGACCGGCGGCAGGCCCGGGCCGACTTCAAGACGGTGTCGGCCGTCACCACGCCGGGGGCGCCGATCGTGACGGCGGCGTCGTTCGTGGTGGAGGCGGGGGAGCCGGGCCTGCGGCCTGCCTGACCCGGTGCGGGTGGGCCGGGGGCACCCCCGATATCGGCGCTCCGCGCCTCGTCCTCAATCGCCGGACGGGCTATCTCCCACCCACCCGCCCAACCTTCCCCCGGGCCACCCACAAGCCCGGCACCCTCTGGCCCAGGACGTTTCAGCCCGTCCGGCGTTTGAGGACGAGCGCGCAGCGCGATCGGCGGTGGGCTGTCCCACCCGCACGGGACGTCGGCGCCGGGCTGGGGTCCGGGGGGCGCAGCGCCCCGGTTTCGGAGAAGGGGTGGGACCGGGGCGCCCCGCGAGGACCGAGCACACCCCGCGTCCTGAGACGATAGGGGGCACTACCAACTACCGGGGAGGGGCGCGATGCCGGAGCGCGGACAGGCGGCGGAGAGACAGACCGAGGGCCGGATACCCGGGGCGGCGGGGCCCACCGGAGCCAAGGACCCCGCCGCCCTGCGCGTGGCCACCGGCGCCCTGGTCACCCTCATCCTCGGCGGCCTCACCGCCATGCCCCCCTTGTCCATGGACATGTACCTCCCGGCCCTGCCCGAGGTCACCGACGCCCTGCACGCCCCCGCGGCCACGATCCAGCTGACCCTCACGGCCTGCCTCACCGGCATGGCCCTCGGCCAACTCGTCGTCGGCCCGATGAGCGACAAGTGGGGCCGCCGCCGCCCCCTCCTCGGCGGCCTCCTCGTCTACATCCTCGCGACAGCGATCTGCGCCCTCGCCCCCACCGCGGAACTCCTCATCGCCTTCCGCCTCCTCCAGGGCCTCGCGGGCGCCGCGGCGATCGTGATCGCGCGGGCGGTGGTCCGCGACCTGTACGACGGCGTGGAGATGGCCAAGTTCTTCTCCACACTGATGCTGATCTCCGGCGTCGCCCCGATCGTCGCGCCTCTGATCGGCGGCCAGGTCCTGCGCCTGACGGACTGGCGCGGCATCTTCGTCGTCCTGACGGTCATCGGGATCGCGCTGACCGTCCTGGTGTGGCGCTGCCTGCCGGAGACCCTGGCACCGGCGGACCGCCACGACGGCGGCACGGTCCAGGCGCTGCGCACGATGCGCGGCCTGCTCGCGGACCGCGTGTTCGCGGGCTACATGGTCGCGGGCGGCTTCGCCTTCGCCGCGCTGTTCGCGTACATCTCGGCCTCGCCGTTCGTGATCCAGGAGATCTACGGCGCGTCGCCGCAGACGTTCAGCCTGCTCTTCGGCGTGAACTCGGTCGGCCTGATCATCGTCGGCCAGATCAACGGCAAGCTGCTCGTGGGCCGCGTCAGCCTCGACAAGGCCCTCGGCTTCGGCCTCGCGGTCATCACGCTCGCCGCGACCGCGCTGCTCCTGATGACCAGCGGCGTCTTCGGCGACGACATCGGGCTCGCGCCGATCGCGGTCGGCCTGTTCGTGCTGATGTCGGCGATGGGTCTGGCCATGCCCAACACCAACGCCCTCGCCCTGATGCGCACCCGCCACGCCGCCGGTTCCGCCTCCGCGCTGCTCGGTACGTCCTCCTTCCTCATCGGCGCGATCGCCTCACCCCTGGTCGGCATCGCGGGCGAACGGACGGCCGTGCCGATGGCCGTCGTCCAGCTGTCGTGCGCGCTGGCGGCCGTCGTCTGCTTCGTGGGACTGTGCCGCCCGTGGCAGCACAACCAGAACGCGCAGGCGACGGAGCCGGGGACCGCGTCGGCGGCGGAGGGGACCGCGACCGTGCCCCGGCCCCGGAAGTCGGACCACTGACCGCATCCCCGGTGCTGCGCCCCGGCACCCCGGAGCACGCCGGACTCGACGCGGCCGAACTGCGCCGACTCGTCCACGACGTGCGGTCCCTGCCCGAGGGCCCCCGCCCGTGGTGCGCCGGTGCCGTCGTCCTCGCCGGGCGAGGCCCGGTGATCGCGGTGGCGGAGGCGGTGGGGTGGGCCGTGCGGTACGCCGGGGCGGACGGGACCGCCGTGCCCGGCGCGGCCGACGGCGCCCCCGTCGAACTGCCCCCGGCCGACCGCGTACCCATGACCGTCGACACCCCCTTCGACCTCGCCTCCCTCACCAAGCTCTGCACCACCGTCGCCGCCGTGCAGCAGCTGGAGCGCGGTGCGCTCGTCCTCGACGCGCCGGTCGGCCGGTACGCCCCCGAGTGCACGGGCGTCGTCGCGCACGGCATCACGGTGCGGCAGTTGCTCACGCACACCTCGGGGCTGCGGCCCGAACTTCCGCTGTACGAGTCGCCCGACGTGCCGTCGCGGCTGCGGGCGCTGCGCGCCGAGGCGCCCTCCGGCGAGGTGGGCGCGTACGTCTACTCGGACCTGAACATGCTGCTCCTCCAGCAGGTCCTGGAGCGGGTCACGGGCCGCCGCCTCGACGTGCTGATCCGGGACGGGATCACCCGGCCGCTCGGCATGAGCGCCACCGGGTTCGGGCCGTGCCCCGGCGCCGCCGCGACCGAGGACCAGCGGCGGCCGTGGGCCAAGGCGGACCGGGGCATGCTGCGGGGCGAGGTGCACGACGAGAACGCGTGGGCGCTCGGGGGTGTGGCCGGGCACGCCGGGCTCTTCGGCACCGCCCGTGACCTGGCCGTGCTGTGCCGGACGCTGCTGAACGGCGGTACGTACGGCTCCGCCAGGATCCTCGGGCCCGACCACGTCCGCCTGATGCTGGCCGCGCCCGGCCTCGGCTTCGGCGTGGACCAGGCGTGGTTCATGGGGGACCTCGCGGGGCGGGGAGCCGCGGGGCACACCGGCTTCACCGGTACGTCCCTCGTCCTCGACCCCGCCACGGACACGTTCCTGGTGCTCCTCGCCAACACCGTCCACCCCCGGCGGCAGCCCCACGACAACGGTCCCCGGGTCCGTGCGGCCACGACGCTGGCCCGGGCGGTGGCGGCGGTGCCCCGGCCCGGGGCCGCCCGGCGGCCTCCCGGCACCGCGGGCCACTAAACTCACGGGGTGCGCGACCAAGCTTCCCCCGCAGAGACCCTCCGTACCGCCCTCGCGGGCCTCCTGGAGGACCTGCCGCCCAAGGCGGCCGCCCAGGCCGTCGACCGGCTCATCGCGAACTACCGCGGCACCACCCCCACCGGCGCGCCCGTCCTGCGCGACCGAGCCGACGTCAGCGCCTACGCCGCGTACCGCATGCCCGCCACCTTCGAAGCGGCCCGCTCCGCGCTCGACGCGCTCGCCGCCGCCGTGCCCGCCGGCTGGAGCCCCGCCGGGCACACCGACATCGGTGGCGGCACCGGCGCCGCCACCTGGGCCGTCAACGCCACCTGGCCCGGTGAGCGGTCCGTCACCGTCCTCGACTGGGCCGAGCCCGCGCTCGCCCTCGGGAGGGAGATCGCCGCCGCCAACCCGGAGCTGGGTCCCGTCCGGTGGCAGCGTGCCCGCATCAGCGGGTCCCTCGACGTGCCGTCCGCCGCGCTCGTCACCGTCTCGTACGTCCTCGGTGAGCTCACCGAGGACGACCGCGGCGCCGTCGTCGACGCCGCCGCGCGGGCCGCCGGCGACGCCGTCGTCATCGTCGAACCCGGTACGCCCGATGGGTACGCGCGGGTCCTCGACGCCCGCTCGCGGCTGCTCGATGCCGGGTTCCGGGTCGCCGCGCCCTGCCCCCACAGCGACGCCTGTCCCATCGTGCCCGGTGAGGACTGGTGCCACTTCTCCGTCCGCGTCGCCCGGTCCTCCCTCCACCGGCAGGTCAAGGGGGGGTCCCTCGCCTACGAGGACGAGAAGTTCTCGTACGTCGCCGCAGTCCGGCCCGGCGCTGTCTCTCCCGTCCCCTCGCCCGCCCGTGTCGTCCGCAAGCCTCAGATCCGTAAGGGGATGGTGCTGCTCGATCTGTGCGACGTGGAGGGTGCGCTGCGCCGGGAGACGGTGACGAAGCGGCACGGCGCCCTGTACCGCGAGGCCCGCGACGCCGCCTGGGGCAACCCCTGGCCCCCACCCGGGACCTGACCCCACGGCTGCCCCGGGCTCACCCCCGCTATCGGCGCTCCGCGCCTCGTCCTCAATCGCCGGACAGGCTCTCTCCCACCCACCCGCCCCACCTGTCCACGGGCTGGACAACAGCCCGGCACTCGCGGGCCCCGAACCACCCCACCCCACAACACCACCCCACCCCACCCCACAACGTCACCTTCCCGACCCGGCCCCCTGCGCCCCTCCGGCCCGGCCCCGCAGCGCCCCTTCGGCCCGGCCCCACGGCGTCTTCCCGGCCTGGCCCCGCAGTGCCTTCTGGCCCGCCCCGGCGAAGTTCTCAGCCCGTCCGGCGTTTGAGGACGAGGCGCGGAGCGCCGATTCGGCGGTGCCCCCGTCCCACCCGGAGGGGACACCCACCCCCGGGGTCCAGGGGCGCAGCCCCGGTTTCGGGAAAGGGGCGGGGTTGGGGAGCCCCCGGCAGGGACCCCGGACCGCACCTTCTTAGAACCCTCTTAACCCCACCAACTATCCAATCCCCATGCCCCCCAAGCGAACCCTCGCCCTGGCCGTCGCGACGGCCGCCACCCTCACCGCCGCGGCGGCCCCCGAGCCGCCCCCCGCCCACCCCCACGGAGTGACCTTCGCCGTCGACGGCGGCACGGCGCGCGTCGACCCCGAGACCCTCGCGGTGAGCGCCCGCAGGGACGACGGCCGCACCCAGCGCCTGAGCGCCCCCGCGGCCACGGACCTCGGCCGCCCCGGCCCCGTGCGGCGCGCCGGCAAGGGGCGGGCGGGGTGGAGTTATCCGGAGAGGGGGCTGAAGGCCACCGCCCGCGTCGACCACGGCCGCCTGGCGCTCACTCTCACCGCGGACCGGGACACGAAGGTCAGGTGGCCGGTGACGGGGGCCAGGGGGAGCCTCCAACTCCCGCGAGGGGAGGGCCTGGACATCCCCACGGCCGACCCCTTCTGGACCTCGGGCGAGCAGAAGCTCACGGGCACGACGGCCGACGTGAGCGCCGACCTGACCCTGCCCCTGTGGGGGTACTCGGCGGGACGCCACGGCGTCAGTTACCTCATACCGACGGATATCGGGACGGATCTGGCGTTCAGCAAGAGGGCAGGGGGTCATCTGCGGACCACAGCGGCCCACACGTTCGACAAGGGCGAAGGCACCCGCGCGTACACCGTCACCTTCGCCCTGACCGACGGCACCCCCACAGCCCCGGCCGCGGACTACCGCGCGTACCTCTCCGAACGCGGCCGCCTCGGCAGCCTGAAGGAGAAGATCCGCCGCAACCCGGCGACGAAGCGTCTCCTCGGCGCCTCGCACGCGTACGTGTGGGGAGAGGCCCGCACCCCGGCGGGCATCCGGCGCCTGCGCGCCCTCGGCGTGGACGGGATGTGGCTCGGGTACGACGCCGGTCCCGACCCGATGGGGAAGGCGGCCGTCGCGGCGGCCAGGAAGGCGGGGTACCTCGTCGGCCCGTACGACACGTTCGCCAACGGCCAGGATCCGAAGGCCGCGGACAGCCCCACGTCGGTGTGGCCGGGCAGCGTCTACCCGGACTTCTGCGTCCGCGACGCCGACGGCCGCCCCCGCACCGGATTCGGCGGCCGCGGCTGCTACTTGAGCTCGGCGGCCTTCGAGCGCGCCGAACCCACCCGGCACCTCCTCGCGCACCGCACCCGCGCGATGGTGCGGAACGGGGCTGACAGCTACTTCCTGGACGTCGACGCCACCGGCGAGCTGTTCCGCGACCACACCGCCGCGCACCCGATGACGAAGGCGGGCGACCGCGCCCACCGCCTGGCACGGATGCGCCGCATCGCCGACTCCGGCCTGGTCCTCGGCTCCGAGTCCGCCCAGGCCTGGGCCAACGAGGCGGTCGCCTTCGACCACGGCAGCGCCACGCCCGTCGCCGACGGACTGTGGGCGCTGCAGAAGGACCGGGAGAAGTGGGGCGGTTACTACCCGGAGGCCGCCCCGGGCGTCTTCTTCAAGCCGGTCCGGCTCCCGGCCTCGCTCTCCACGGCCATGTACGACCCGCGCTACCGCGTCCCGTTGTACGGGACAGCCCTGCACGGGGCGACCGTGAGCGCCGAGCGCTGGGAGCTGTCGTACGAGAAGCTGCCCGCCGAGAAGACCCGCCGCGCGCTGCTCGCGATGCTCTACAACCGGCCGCTGAACCATGTCCTCGACGGCCCGACGCTGGCCCGGCACGGGCGGGAGATCGCGGCGCTGCAGCAGTACTTCGCGCCGCTGCACCGGGCCGCCGGAGCCGAACGGCTCACGTCCTTCCGGTTCCTCACCGCCGACCGCCAGGTCCAGCGCACGGTCTTCGGCGACGGCAAGCTGACGGTCACCGCCAACTTCGGCGCCACCGCCCGCGACGGGCTGCCCGGCGGCTGCGTGGACGCCCGGCTGCGCGGTGACGACCGGCCGCGTCGCCTGTGCCCGGCGGACCTGCGCTGACGCGAGGCCGACGGTCGAAGGGGTGCGGGTGGTCCGTGACCACCCGCACCTGTCGTGTGCCGTGCGCTACTTGGCGCGCAGCTCCTGCGTGCAGCACTTCACGCTGCCGCCGCCCTTGAGCAGTTCGCCGAGGTCCATGCCGATCGGTTCGTAGCCCCGCTCGCGCAGCGGCTCGAAGAGACCGACGGCGGCCTGCGGGAGGAGCACGTGCAGGCCGTCGGAGACCGCGTTCAGACCGAGGGCGAGGGCGTCCGTCTCCGTGGCGATCAGCGCGTCGGGGAACAGACGGCGCAGGACCGCCTGGCTCCCGGGCGAGAACGCGTCCGGGTAGTACATGACGTCGTCGGTGGCGTCGTCGAGGACCGCGAGCGCCGTGTCCAGGTGGTAATAGCGCGGGTCGACGAGGTCGAGCCCGATCACCGGGCGGCCGAAGACCTCCTGGGCCTCGCCGTGCGAGAGCGGGCTGGCACGGAAGCCCCGGCCCGCGAGCACATAGCTGGAGGTGACGGCGAAGTCGCCCTCGCCCTCGTTGATGTGGGTCGGCTCCTGGACCTCGGTGAAGCCGTTGGCCCGGAACCACTCCAGGTGCGCGGCCGCCTCGGGCTGCCGCTCGGGGTGGACGAAGCTCGCGCCCAGGACGCGGCCGTCGACGACGGTCGCGCCGTTCGCCGCGAAGACCATGTCCGGCAGGTCCGGGTGCGGCGTCAGCTCCTCGACGGTGTGGCCGAGCGAGCGGTAGCGGTCGCGCAGGTCCTCCCACTGGGCGACGGCGAGCGGGACGTCGACGGGTTTGGTGGGGTCCATCCAGGGATTGATGGAGTACGTGACCTTGAAGTGTGCGGGTGCGCACATCAGGTAGCGCCGGGGTGTGGCGCGCCGGGCAACTCGATGCAACGAAGGCTCCTCACGGACCGCAGGGGCTGGTGCTGCCCATGGTGCGGTCTGAGGAGCCTTCGCGCAGCGATCTGAGCCCTATCTGCTGCGATCTGGGCGGGTATTTACTCATGAACCGGGCGCTTTTGGGGCCCTGAGTTGTATTTCGACCGGCGCTTTCGGGGGCGCTGGCCGCTCGTCGGTCGGGTGCTGGGGGTCATGACTCGTTCTTCGCCGCCCGGCCTTCCTGGAGTTTGCGCAGCAGCTCGCGCTTCTGCTCCTGCGGGCTGAGGCCGCCGCCGACCCGGCCGGAGCCGCGGCCGCCGCGCAGCGCCTTGCGGGAGAGGTTGGTGCGCGTACCGCCGACGCCGAGCATTCCGGATCCGCCTCGTGACATGTCGTACCTCCAGGGGAGAGTGCATACAGGTGGCGAGACGTATCGTCTCGTCTTGGTCGAGAGTAGGCGAGACGTGCCGTCTTGTCGAGTGGTTTTACGCGCGGCCGGGGCGCTGGTGAGACGCGGCGTCTCGCGGCGCTGCTACATTCGTTGTCATGGCTCAGAAAACCGCCCCTGACTCCACCCGCCGCAGCGAGCGCTCGCGCCGCGCCATCTACGACGCCGCCCTCTCCCTGGTCGGCGAGGCCGGCTACGGCAAGATGACGATCGAGGCCATCGCCGCCCGCGCCGGTGTCGGCAAGCAGACGATCTACCGCTGGTGGCCCTCCAAGAGCGCCGTCCTCCTCGACGCCTTCCTCGACCTGTCCGAGCAGGCCTCCGCCGAGCTGAGCGCGAAGGCCGGGCTCGACGAGGTCGCGACCGCCATCCCCGACACCGGGGACCTGGAGGCCGACCTCAAGTACGTGCTGCGCGCCACCGTCGACGAGATGACCAACCCCAAGTTCGACGCCCCGGCCCGCGCCCTGGCCGCCGAGGGCGTCGTCAACGAGGCGCTCGGCGCCGAATTCGTCGAGAAGCTGCTCGAGCCGCAGCTCCAGCTCTACGTCGACCGGCTGCGCGCCGCCCAGGAGCGCGGCCAGGTGGCCCCGCACGTCGACCCGCGCATCGCCCTCGAACTCTGGACCGGGCCGCTCGCCCAGCGCTGGCTCCAGCGCACCGCCCCGCTCGGCTACGAGTACACCGACACCCTCGTCGAGTACGCCCTGTACGGCATCGCGCCCCGCTGACCCGCGGCCGGCCGGACCGTGGCCCGCGCCGCCTTCGCCCGGTCCTTGACCGGCGTGCGCGAGAGCAGGCCGGGCGCGTCCGTGATCACGCCGTCGCAGCCGAGCCGCAGCACCCGGTCGCGCTGGCGGGGCGTGGTCACGGTGTGCGCCCACACTCGGGGGATGCCGGAGTTCACGGCCCGCAGCAGATCCGCGTCCCGCGCCTTGTAGTCCACGTCGAGGACGTCGACGAACGGCACCCAGTCCCGCGGGCGGTCGGAGCGCAGCTGGGTCCGGGAGCGCCACAGCTGGGCGAGCAGGCCCAGGTGGTGGGCGCGCCGGGCCACCCAGGGCTTGTTGGTGTTGACGAACACCGAGCGGGCAAGGCCGCGCGCGTGGATCATCGTGCCGAGCCGGGCCAGGCTCTGCGGGTCCTTGGCCTCCAGCATCAGCACCACGCGGCCGCCGAAGCGGTCGAGGACCTCTGCCACCGTCGGCGGCCGTTCGGCGCGCCAGCGGCCCGGTACGCCCGTCGGCGGGCGCAGCCGCACCCGCTGCCACTCCGGCAGGGTCAGCGCGCGCACCGGACCCCGCGAGAACGTGGTGCGGTCCAGGGTCGCGTCGTGCATCACCACCAGCGTGCCGTCGCGCAGCATCCTGGTGTCGACGTCGATGACCTGCGCCGTGCGCCGCTCGAAGGCGGCCATCAGGCCGGACATGCTGTTCTCCGGCACTTCGAGGGCGCCGCCCCGGTGCGCCGTGTACACGACCGGGGGGAGCGCGTCGACGGTGAGCGGGCCGCCGCCCCACTCCAGGGGGGTCAGGAAACCGGCCGGGCCCGCGAGGGCGAGGGCGGTGAGTCCCGTCAGCACAGTCCTAGTGGCCATGTCGAACACCGTAGGTGCGCGATTCGCCGCACAGCGTGAAATGACGCGCTATGTCACCCAGCGGCTGGCATCACCCCAGGTACCCCGGATGTGGACTACGGCCACCCGGGGCGCAGGATGGTGGGACCATAGGTCATGCTGTTCCGCACAATGGCGAGGTGAGGGGATAGATGGGCGCAGAGTTCGGCCGGACGTCCGGCGCGCAGGGCAGGATCTCCCAGTGGCTCCGCCGACGCGCGCGTTCCGGCGCCGAGGCGAGCGCGGGCGCCGAGAGTGCCCGCCGCGAGGACCTGCTGCTCGCCGTCGCCGCCGCGGGGCTGCCACTGGCCCCCGCCGCCCACCCCGCCGGGTACCGATGTTCCTGCGACCGCATCGGCTGTCCCACCCCCGCCCGGCACCCCGTGTCCTTCGCCTGGCAGACGCAGTCCACCACCGACCGCGCGCAGATCGAGCGCTGGGCCCGGCACCAGCCCCAGGCCAACTTCATCACCGCGACCGGCATGGTGCACGACGTCCTCGACGTCCCCCTCGACGCGGGCCGCGCCGCCCTGGCGAGGCTGCTCGCCGCCGAGGTGGAGGTCGGCCCCGTCGCGGAGTCCGAAGGCGCGGGCGACCAGGGGCGGATGCTGTTCTTCACGGCGACCCGCGGCACCCCCGAGGACGAGGACGAGTGGTGGCCGTGCGAGCTGGACTGCCACCCGGAGACGATGGACGAGCACCCCGGCCTGCGCTGGCACTGCCGCGGTTCGTACGTCCTGGTGCCGCCCGCGCGGCTGCCCGGTGACCTCGCCGTCGGCTGGGTCCGCGGACCGGAGTTCGCGCTGCCCGACCCGCTGACGCTCCTGGAGACCCTCACCGACGAGTGCGCGCGGTACGCGCAGGAGCCGGGGGAGGGCGCCGAGGACGCGGCGGGCGCGGGGGCCTGGCCACTGCGGGGCTAGCGCGGGGGCGGGCCCGTGGGGCCCGGGGGGAAGCGCGTGCCGCAGGGCCGCCCGGGCTTACTCGCCCTTCGCCCCCACCAGCCCCTGCATCCGGCTGAGAACCTTCACCTTGCCCGTGCCCTCGGGGTCGAGGGCCACCTGGTTCGAGACGCGCTCCAGCATGACGGACTGCTTCGCCTCGCCCTTCATCAGCGCCTTCACGTCCGCCTCCACGGTGACGTTGAGGCCCTTGGACGCGGTCTGCTTCTCGTAGTGGTGCGTGGAGAAGAACACCAGCGCGCCGCCGTCCTTCGTGCGCAGGCCGAGCGGGGCGAACGCGCCCGCGTCGCGCGGCTCGTCGATGTACTGGACGGCGAGGCCGAGCCGCCGCTTGTTGCGGTCGCGGGCCGCCTTCCACTGCGTGGTGTGCGGGCCCGGCTCGAAGGTGTCGCCGCCCGACTTCAGGAACGCGGTGTACTCGCCGCCGAGCCGCCGCGGCGCCACCGCGAGCCCGGAACCGCCGACGGCGACCGGCTCGACGTGGCCGTCCTCGTCCTTCTTCAGCTCGGGCAGCCGGTCGGGCAGCACCAGGTTGAGGTACGTCGCCTCCCACAAGGAGTCCGCGTCGGCGCGGGTGAAGGCGATCAGCCAGCGGTAGCCGTGCGGCTTGCGGTTGGCCTCCGCGTCGACGACGAACCACCGCGGCCAGCCGGCCTTCTTGGGGATGGAGTACGTCACATCCGTCAGCTTCAGCGGCACGTACCGGGAGTTGCCGTCCGGGTGCTGCGCGTGCCGCGCCTTCAGGCCCGCCTGGTTGATGGCGCCGAGGGGGCCGGTGACGCGGGCGGCGTTCAGCGTCGGGTCGTACGTCTTGTCCGCCTTGTTGTAGGCGGTGAGGAAGTCCTTCAGCGCGCGGGCGGCCTCGGGTTTGGTGGCCGTGCGCACGACCTCCCGCTCGCCGTGCACCGTCACGCACCCGCTCGCGGTCAGCGAGAGCACCGCCAGCGCCGCCGCGTACGAGACCGGCCGTCCGAGTCTGCGAACCCTGCTCATCGGATGTCCTCACCTACCCCTTCCCGGGCCCGAACCCTATCGGGGCCGGGAAGGCGCCGGACGCCGGGCTCCGGCAGTGCGGCAGACGTCCTCAAGAGCCCGCAGTGTCCGCACTGGCCGGATTCGCCTGCTTGGGGGCGGGCGTGCGCGGCCGGGCCGTGGAGGGGGCCAGGAACAGCGCGAGCACCGGCACCAGATACAGCGACCACACCACGACCTGGACGACCGTCGGGTTCGGCTGGAAGTTGAACACGCCCTTCAGGAGCGTGCCGTACCAGCTGTCCGGCGGGATCGTCGCGCTGATGTCGAACGCCTTGTTGCGCAGACCGCCGATGAACTCGGCCTCCTGGAGGTCGTGCACGCCGTACGCGAGCACGCCCGCCGCGACCACGACCAGCATCGCGCCGGTCCAGGTGAAGAACTTCGCCAGGTTGATGCGCACCGCGCCGCGGTAGAACAGCCAGCCGAGGACGACCGCGGTGAGCAGGCCGAGGAGCACACCGGCGAGCGGCGCGTGCGTGCCGTCGTTGGAGGCCCGCACCGACGCCCACACGAACAGCGCCGTCTCCAGGCCCTCGCGCCCCACCGCCAGGAACGCCGTGGCGACCAGCGCCGCCGTGCCCATCTGCAGCGCCGCGTCGAGCTTGCCGTGCAGTTCGGCCTTGAGGTGGCGGGCGGTGCGCCGCATCCAGAAGACCATCCACGTCACCAGGATCACCGCGACGATCGACAGCGAACCGCCCAGCGCCTCCTGCGCCTTGAACGTCAGCTCCTGCGAGCCGAAGGTCAGCGCGCAGCCGAAGCCGAGCGACAGCGCCGCCGCGACCCCGACACCGGCCCACACCGGACGCAGTGCGTCCCGCCGCTCGGTCTTCACCAGGTAGGCGATGAGGATGCAGACGACCAGGCTGGCCTCCAGGCCCTCGCGCAGGCCGATCAGGTAGTTGCCGAGCATCGCCTCATGCCTTCCCGGTGAACAGCGCGCGGCCCCACCAGTCGTTCTTGTCCCGCACTCCGGGCGGGATCGCGAAGACCGCCGAACCCACGTGCTGGATGTACTCGTTGAGCGCGTCCGAGGCCGCGAGGGAGCGCTGCACCGGGATGAAGCCCTTGCGGACGTCGCGCTGGTAGGCCAGGAAGAACAGGCCCGCGTCCAGGCGGCCCAGGCCGTCGGTGCCGTCGGTGAAGGAGTAGCCGCGGCGCAGGATCGTCGCGCCGCCGTTGCTCCTCGGGTGCGCGAGCCGCACGTGCGCGTCCGGCTTCATCGCCCGCAGGAACGGTTCGTCGCGCTCCTTGGCCTTGCCGACGGCGGCGCCCTCGCCCTTGTCGCGGCCGAAGATGTCCTCCTGCTCCTGGAGCGAGGTGCGGTCCCAGGTCTCGATGTGCATGCGGATGCGGCGGGCGACCAGGTAGGAGCCGCCGACCATCCAGTCGGGGCCTTCCTTCGCGCCGACCCACACATGCTCGGCGAGGGCCTTCTCGTCCGTGCCGGAGATGTTGCGGGTGCCGTCCTTGAAGCCCATCAGATTGCGGGGCGTCTGGGCCTCGGGAGTCGTCGATGACGTCTTGCCGAAGCCGAGCTGCGACCAGCGGACGGCGACCTTGCCGAAGCCGATGCGGGCCAGGTTGCGGATCGCGTGCACCGCGACCTGCGGGTCGTCGGAGCACGCCTGCACGCACAGGTCGCCGCCGCTGCGGGCCCGGTCCAGGTTGTCGCCGGGGAACTTCGGCAGGTCGACCAGGGCCTCGGGCCGCCTGTCCGTGAGGCCGAACGCCTTGCCGTGCTTCGCGAACAGGGACGGGCCGAAGCCGATCGTGAGGGTCAGCCGTGCGGGTTTGAGGCCCAGGGCCTCGCCGGTGTCGTCCGGCGGCGCCTCGGCGAGCCCGCCGAACGCGCCCTCGCCGACGGCGTGCCCGGCGGTCATCCGCGCGGCCGCCTTCGTCCAGTCCTTCAGGAGCGTGACGAACTCCTCGCGGTCGTCCGTCTTCACGTCGAACGCCGCGAAGTGCAGCCGGTCCTGGACGCCCGTCGCGATGCCCGCCTGGTGCGCGCCGTGGAAGGCGACGGCCGCGCCGGTCGCGCCCGCGGGCACCACGTCGTCGCCGGAGTCCGGGCGCGCCATCGCCACCGCGCCGCCCGCCGCGGCGGCGCCGAGCGCGAGCCCGGCCCCGCCCCAGCCGAGCAGCGCGCGCCGCGACGGGGCGCCGGAATCGGCGGGGTCGGTGGAGGGCGTGCGGGTGGTGTCGGTGGGGTTCGTGTCCTCAGCCATGGCTGTGCCTTCCCGAAGTGCGGCCGCGCCTCACTTGGACTTCTTGACCACAGCGGCCGCCAGCTTCGACAGCGGCTCGGCGAGCGCGTTCACGCTGTCCTGCAGCTCCTTGCGGTCCGCCTTGCCGACCTTGTCGTAGGAGGTGAAGGTGTACGAGTCCGTGCCCGCGCGGTGCTTGTCGAGCAGCTTGTCCAGGGCGGCGAACTGCTTGTCCAGCTCCTTGGCGAGCGCCGGGTCGTTCTCGGAGGCGACGGGCTTCAGGAGCGCGTACGCCTTCTCGGCGCCCTCGACATTGGCCTTGAAGTCGACCAGGTCGGTGTGCGAGTAACGCTCCTCCTCGCCGGTGACCTTGCCGGTGGCGACCTCGTCGAGGAGTTCCTTGGCGCCGTTGGCCATGGAGGACGGCGTGATCTCGGCCTTGCCGACGCGCTTCTGCCAGTCCGTGAGGTCCTTGTCGAGCCGCGTCGCGAGGTCCTTCTCGCGCTGCCCGATCTTCTTGTCCTTCCAGAGCGCGCGCTCCAGACGGTGCCAGCCCGTCCAGTCCTTCTCCAGGTCCTGGCCCTCCTCAAGGCCGTCCGCGCGCACGTCGACCTTCGGGTCGATGTCGCCGAAGGACTCCGCGACCGGCTCGGTGCGCTCCCAGCCGATGCGGGAGGGTGCGTACGCCTTCTTCGCGGCCGCCAGGTCGCCCTTGCGCACGGCGTCGGTGAACACCTTCACCTTGGGCAGCGTCTCGTCGGCCTGCGCCTGGGTGTAGGCGCGGTACTCGGCGACGGCCTTGTCCAGGCGCGGGTCCCGCTTGGCGACCTTCCCGCCGCCGGTGGCCTTCACGTCCTGGCGGATGCCCTTGCCCTTCATGCCGGGCACACAGGCGATGCGGTACGCGCCCGCCTTCACCTCGGCGGTCAGGTTCTGCTTGGTGCCGGGGCCGATGTTCTCGCGCTCCGTGACGATGCGGTCGTCCGGGAACAGGATGTACACCTCGGTGACCTTGGAGCCCTTGTTCTCCACGGCCA
Source organism: Streptomyces sp. NPDC040610 (assembly GCF_055594065.1). NCBI lineage: Bacteria > Bacillati > Actinomycetota > Actinomycetes > Kitasatosporales > Streptomycetaceae > Streptomyces > Streptomyces sp. NPDC040610. The sequence continues at coordinate 113,232 of NZ_JBVIXA010000012.1, forward strand.
GCTCGACATGGCCGGCCGGGAACTCCTTCTTGGACACCTCGCACTTGTCGTCGCTCGCCGTCACCTTGACGGCGTCGTCGCCCGCTTTGCTCTTCTCGGTGCAGCCCGTGACGGCGGCCAGCGCCGCGGCCGTCGTGACAGCGGTGAGGGCGGTGAGACGGGCGCGGCGCATGGGAACTCCAGGGGGATGAACTGGCACGAAGGCACACAGAAGAACTGGCGTGTCGGGCCAGTGAGGTGGGCCTAACTTAACCGACCCTTACTTCGGACTTATCCATGAGGAGGTAAAGCGCAGGTCAAGCGATGGTGCGCAGCGGTGTGACGAGCGGCACCCCGGTCCGCGGGTGCGGGAACACCTCGATGGGCTGCCGGTACACGTCCGAGAGCAGCCCGTCCTCGAAGACGTCGGCGGGCGCCCCGTCGGCCGCGACGACCCCGCCGTCCAGGATCACCGCCCGGTCCGCGTAGGCCGCCGCGAGCCCCAGGTCGTGCAGGACGACCACCACCGCGTCGCCCGCGGCGGCCCGTTCCCGGCAGACCCGAAGGACCAGCTCCTGGTGGCGCAGGTCGAGCGCGGCCGTCGGCTCGTCGAGCAGCAGCAGCGGGGCGCGCTGGGCGAGCACCCGGGCGAGCGCCACCCGCGCCCGCTCGCCGCCGCTGAGCGCGGAGAACGGCCGGGCCGCGAACGCGCCCACCTCGGTCGCCGCCATCGCCGCGCGCACGATCCGGTCGTCGTCGTCCGCGAGGCGCGTCCCGGCCCAGGGCGCCCGGCCCATCCGGACGACGTCCTCGACCGGGAAGGGGAAGGAGAGGGCGGCCGACTGCGGCAGGACGGCCCGGCGCAGGGCGAGTTCGCGCGCGGGCCAGTCCGGGGCGGGGCGGCCGCAGACGGACACGGTGCCCGCGTCGGCGGGCAGGTCGGCGGCGAGCGCGGCGAGGAGGGTGGACTTGCCCGCCCCGTTGGGGCCGACCAGGGCGAGCACCTCGCCCGCGCGGGCCGTCACCGTCACGCCCCGCAGCACCTCGCGGCCGCCGAGCCGCACCCGGAGGTCCGCCGTCCCGGCGAGCACGTCGCCGGGCTCGACGGGTCCGGGCAGGACCCGGTCGCGTACCCCGAAGATCCGCTTGCTCAGTGTCCCGATCATGCCCAGCCCCCTTGCTTGCGGCGGGTCCTGCGCAGCAGCCAGAAGAAGAAGGGGCTGCCGAAGAGCGCGGTGAGCACGCCGAGCGGCAGCTCGGCGGGCGCGGCGACGGTGCGCGCCGCGAGGTCGGCGCCGACGAGGACGACGGCCCCGCCGAGCGCGCTGCCCGGCACCAGGAACCGGTGCCCGGGACCCGCCGCCATCCGCAGCAGATGCGGCACGAGCAGCCCCACGAACGTGATGATCCCCGCCACCGCGACGGCCGCGGCCGTGAGCAGCGCCACCACGAGCACGAGCACCATCCGCAGCCGCTCCACGTCCACGCCCAGGTGGCGCGCGGGCCGCTCCCCGAGGGCGAGCAGGTCCAGCTTGCGGGCGTACAGCGGCGCGACGAGGAGTCCGGCCGCCGCGCACGGCAGGACGGCGAGCACCTTCGGCCAGGTGGCCTGCGCCAGCGAGCCGAGCTGCCAGAACGTGATCTGGGTGACCTGCGCGTTGTCCGCGAAGAAGAGGAACAGGCCGATGAGCGCGCCCGCGAAGGCGTTCACGGCGATGCCGGTGAGGATCAGCGTGACGACTTCCGTACGGCCCCCGTCGCGCGACAGGACGTACACGAGCAGGACCGTCGCGAGTCCGGCGACGAACGCGCAGACGGTGACGGTCCAGTTGCCGAAGAAGCTGAGCCCGAGGGCGATGGAGGCGACCGCGCCGACCGCCGCGCCCGAGGAGATCCCGATGACGCCCGGCTCCGCGAGGGGATTGCCGAACACGCCCTGCATCAGCGCGCCCGCGCATCCCAGGGACGCGCCGACGAGCAGCGCGAGCACCACGCGCGGCAGTCGCACGTTCCACAGCACGCTCTCGCCGACCCGGTCGAGCGCGTGCCCGCCGAGGCCCGTGCGGTGCTGGACGGAGGCGAGCACGTCGCCGAGGGGGATGTCGTACGCGCCGATCCCGGCGGAGAGCAGGGCCAGGAGGACGAGGGCTGCGGCGAGGGCGGTGGTGAGGAGGAAGGGGGCGCCGCGGCGGGCGGGGCGCGGGTCGGGCGCTGCTGCTTCGGCGGCCGGGTCCGGGTCGGTGTCCGTGGGCCCGGTCGGGGTGCGGTCCGGGGCGGTTTTCGGTCCGGTGTCCGAGCCCGCTCCCGGTCGTGCGGCGAGCGTCACTTGGCGTCCTTGTAGAGCTGGTCCACCAGGGACTTGAGGACCTGGTCGGTGCGGGGGCCGTAGTTGAGCAGGACGCCGTCCTCGATGGACACCACCCGGCGGTCCATGCCCGCGGGCGTCTCGGCCACGCCGGGGATCTTCACCAGGCCGTCGAGTCCGCCCACGGAGTCGAGCCCCTTCGACATCACGAGGATCGCGTCCGGCGCGGCCTTGGCCAGGGCCTCGCTGGTGATGGCGGTGAAGTCCTTCTTCAGCCCCGACGCCTTGCCCGCGTCGACCGCGCCCGCCGCCTCCAGGAGCGAGCCCGCGCCGGACTCGCGCCCGCCGAGCAGATAGACGGAGGCCGATCCGCGCAGGTAGAGGAAGGCGACCCGGGGCTTCTCGGACTGCTTGGGCACGGTCGCGCGGACCTTCGCGATCCGGTCCTCGGTACGGGACTTGAGTGCGGCGCCCGCCCTGCCGACGCCGAGGGCCCGTGCCACGGCCTCGATGCGCGGGCCCACGTCGGCGAGGCTCTTGGCCGGTTCGAGGACGACGAGGGGGATGCCCGCCGAGCGGATCTGGTCGATGGCCTCGGCCGGGCCGGTCGTGGTGTCGGCGAGGACGACCGTCGGCTTCAGGGACAGCACGCTCTCCGCCGAGACGTCGTGGGCGCGCGTCACCACGGGCAGCTTCTCGGCCTGGTCGAAGGTGGCGGTGATGTCGCGTGCCACCACGTTCTCGCCGAGCCCGAGCGTGAACACGATCTCGTTCAGGCTGCCGGTCAGCGGCACGATCCGGCTGGTGTCCTCGACGGTGACCCGCTTGCCGTCGGCGGACTTCACGGTCGCGGGCAGCTTCGGCGCCGCCTTGGCCGCGAGCGGCTCGACGCGGTCGGCCGGCGCGGCCTTCGCCCGCGGTCCGCCGCCGTCCCCGGTGCCGCCGCCGTCGCCGGACGAGCCGCACCCGGCGAGGGTGAGCGCGAGCGCGGCGACCGCCGCGCTGACGAGGCCGCCGATACGGAGTGAGCGCGGCTTGCGCACCGAAGTCCACCGTCCTGTCGTGCTGTTGGGGTCTCAGGCCGTCGCGGTGTCCCGAACGGCCGGGGTGGCTGTGGCGTGGGGTTCCGCGCCACGATGATCGTAGTTTAGGTTAGCCTTACCTTAATGAACAGACCTGGAGGGGTCCGATGCCGTCGCCCAGACAGCCGCGCACGCGCCGCGGCGCACGCGTAGGAGCCGTGGCCGTCCTGGCCGCGCTTCTGGGAGCGCTGCTCCCGATGACCGCCGCGCACGCGAAACCGCGCACCGTGCAGGGCGGCAGGCTCGACTGGGGCATCAAGTCCTCCTTCCAGAGCTATGTCACCGGCCCCATCGCCAAGGGCAGTTGGAACCTCCAGGGCGGCGCGGCCACGGTCGGCGGCAGCCAGTTCCGCTTCCACTCGGCCAAGGGCTCCTACGACCCCGACACCGGCGCGTTCACCGCCGCGTTCTCCGGGGGAGTGCACTTCACCGGGCACAAGAAGGGCGGCTCGTACGCCCTCGACCTGACGATCAGCCGCCCCACGGTCAAGGTCTCCGGCGGCTCCGGCACGCTCTACGCCGACATGGTCAGCAAGGAGAAGGGCACCGGCAAGGTCACCTCGACCGCCCAGGTGCCGCTGGCCCGGCTGAACGTCTCGGGCATCAACATGTTGGGCGGCACGGGCCCCGTCGCCCTCACCAACCTCCCCGCCACGCTCACCTCGCAGGGCGCGAAGGCCTTCGCCGGGTACTACACGGCGGGCACCCGGCTCGACCCGGTGAGCCTGTCGACGGACCTGGTCGCGGGCTCCGGCGGCGCCGGCAAGCCCGGCGGGTCCGACGGCGGGCCGTCGAAGAAGCCCGACAAGAAGAAGTCCGGGGCCGACGCGAAGAAGGACAGGGCCGCCGGGCGCATCGAGGACGCCGCCGTCGACTGGGGCGTGCGCCGCACCTTCCGCGAGTACGTCTCCGGGACCATCGCCAAGGGCAAGTGGACGCTGTCGTCCGGTGCCGAGGACGGCGGCGCGCTGTTCCGCTTCCCCCGGGGCAAGGGCTCGTACGACGAGAAGAAGCGCACCCTGGCCGCGGACTTCGCCGGTGCCGTCCGCTTCACCGGCAAGCACGGGCTCGACATCCGGCTGAGCGAGGTCGCCGTCGGCGTGGAGGGCGGCCGGGGCACGCTGTACGCCGACGTCGACGGCGGGAAGTTCCGCAAGGAGAAGGCCCCGCTCGTCACCTTCGCGGCCGCCGGACTGAAGGACCTCAAGCCGCGCGACGGCCTCATCGCCGTCACCGAGGCCCCCGCGAAGCTCACCGCCGACGGTGCCAAGGCGTTCGGCTCGATGTACAGGCCGGGCACCGCCATGGACCCCGTCTCGCTGGCCGTCGCCGTCGACGACAAGGCGCAACTGCCCGCGCTGCCGGACCTCGGCTCCGAACCCGCCCCGAAGAAGGCCGCGTCCGACGGGAAGCCGAAGACGTCCGCGAAGCCGGAGTCCGCCGCTGACTCGGCCGACTCCGACGACTCCGGCGGCTCGTCGAAGGCGCTCCCCCTCACGCTCGCCGCGGTCGCGGCGCTGCTCGTCGCTGCGGCCTTCGCGTTCCGCTTCGAACGCCGCCGCAGGGCGGCACGGACGGCGTCCGCCGGGGGTGACGGGGGCGACGCCTCCGCGGGCCCCGGGGGACCGACCGCCTGAACGGCATCCCGCCGCCCCGCCCGCGTATCCGCTTCCCCGTCCCCACTCATCCCCCCAACTCCCCACCCCCACCCCCCCCACGCCCTGTTCCCCCCATCCCTCTCCCTCCCCTCCCTTTCCCGAGGAGCACACAGACCATGGCAGTCACCCGTCGCCCCATAGCCCGTGCGGCCGCCGTCGCGACGGCCGTCGCCCTGGGCACCGCCGCGCTGGCCCTGCCCGCCGTCGCCGCCGACGCGCCGTCGGACGCCGCGTCCGGCACGCCCCGCGCGGCCGCCGAGCCGAAGGCGCCGACGGCCTTCACGATCACGGACGGCACCCTGGACTGGGGCTTGAAGGAGTCCTTCCGGAAGTACGTCACGGGCATGGCGCACGGCAAGATCACGGCCACCGGCGGTGCCAAGCAGGCGCCGGACAACGGGGTGTTCACCTTCACCGGCGGCAAGGGCACGTACGAACTGGCGGACCACGCGCTGAAGGCCGGGTTCAAGGGCGCTGTGCGCTTCACCTCGACGCAGCACAAGTTCGACATCAGCATCGCGGACGTCAAGGTGCACACCAAGGGCAAGACGGGGGCGATCCAGGCCGACGTCACGCTCAACGGCGCCAAGCAGAACGACATCGACCTCGCGACCCTCGACCTCAGCGAGGTCCGCCCCGGGCAGGGCCAGGGCGGCGCGATGACGTTCAAGGACATCCCGACGGCGCTCACCGCCAAGGGCGCCAAGGCGTTCAACGGCATGTACCAGGCGGGCCAGGCGCTCGACCCGGCCACGCTCACGGTGAAGACCGGCGGCCCCGCCCCGCAGCCGAGCCCCACGCCGACGAAGCCGACCTCGAAGCCCAAGCCCACGCCCACGAAGCCGACCTCGAAGCCGTCGCCCGGCACCGGCGGTCAGGCGGGCGGCAAGGTCGTCGGCGGCAAGCTGTCCTGGGGCCTGAAGGAGTCCTTCCGCCGCTACATCTCCACGGGCGGCAGCGTGCAGACGTCCGGCGGCGCGAAGAAGACCTCGTCCGGGTACGCCTTCCCGCACAGCAAGGCCTCCTGGAACGCCGGGGCCAAGAAGATCGACGCGTCCTTCGGCGGCAGCGTGCGGTTCCTGTACAAGGGCCACGGCATCGACATGAAGTTCAGCGACTTCAAGGTCAAGGCGCGCGGCAAGACCGGCACGCTGACCGTGGACGTGAAGGCCCAGGGCCGCACCAGCAACGACGTGAAGTTCGCGACCCTCGACCTCGCCCGTGCCTCCTACAAGGCGAAGAATGACGTCGTCCTGCTCAGCAAGGTGCCCACGCGGCTCACGGCGGCGGGCGCCAAGCAGTTCGAGAGCGAGGCGGCCGGATCGCCGTACAAGAAGGGCGAGAAGCTCGACCCGATGACGGTCGCGCTCACCCTGTCCGCCGGCGCCGACATCCCCGCTCCCGCGGGCGGCGCCGGTGACTCCGGATCGGGCGCCGACAGCGCGGCCGCCGGGGGCGGTTCGGCCGGCGGTGGCGGCAGCGTGGGCGGCGGTTCGGTCGGCGGCTCGGTCGGCGACGACGGGTCGCTCGCCGCTACGGGGTCCGGTGCGCCGTCGGGTGCGCTGCTCGGCGCCGCGGGCGCGGTGGTCGTGGCCGGGGCCGGGGTCGTGTACGCGGCGCGGCGGCGGCACGACTTCCACCCGGGCCGCCACGCGTGAGCGACGCGCTGGGCGGGGCCGCGGTCGGCGGCGCGGGCCCGAGGGGCTGAACCGGCCGCACGGACCGTACCGAACGCATCGGCCCAACTGACGGCGGGCACCCGGCGCTTGGCGCGCCGGGTGCCCGCCGTCGGGCGTGTGTACGGATGTGGGGCACGTGATGCTTCAATGCCCGGGTGAACGCAGCGAACGAACATGACACGCGCGACCCGCACGGCGCGCCGGACGGGCCGGGCGCACGGGATGCGGTGAGCGCGTGGGGCGGGCCGGACACACGGGACACGGCGGGCGTGCCCGACGTGCACCACGGCATCGACGTCCTGCGGGTCTTCTGCGCCCCGGACGGCCGGTACGGCAACGAGCTGGGCGTCGTACGGGACGGCTCGCGGGTGCCCGAGCGGGCGGACCGGCAGGCGCTCGCCGCCAAACTCGGCTTCAGCGAGACGGTGTTCGTCGACGACCCCGAGCGCGGGGCCGTCGACATCTACACGCCCTCGACGCGGCTGCCGTTCGCCGGCTACCCGTGCGTCGGTGCGGCCTGGCTGCTCGACGTGCCCGAGCTGGTCACCGTCGCCGCGGTCGTCGAGGCCCATCAGGACGGGGAGTTCAGCTGGATCGTGGCGCGGGCCGACTGGGCGCAGGAGCGGACGCTGCGGCGGTACGCGTCGGCGGCGGAGGTGGAGGCGCTTCCGGTGCCGCCGGAGGGGGAGTGGATCTACGCCTGGGCGTGGGAGGACGAGGCCGCCGGGCGGGTGCGGGCGCGGGGGTTTCCCGGCCGTGGGGACGGGATCGTCGAGGACGAGGCGACGGGGGCGGCGGCCCTCGCGCTCACCCAGGAGCTCGGCCGGGCCCTGAACATCACCCAGGGCCGCGGCTCCCAACTCCTCACGGCCCCGGGCCCCGACGGCTTCATCGAACTGGGCGGCCGGGTGACGTTCCCCCGGCCGCCCGGTCTCACGCTGTCCTGAGGGCGGCGCGGCTCAGGCCGACAGCGGGAACTCGGCCCCGAGCTCCCGGAAGACCGCCGTGTTCAGGGCGAACGCCCGCTTGCACTCGTCCACGATGCGCTGCTTCTCCAGCTCGTCCGGCACGACCACGTCGAGGCCGTCGAGCAGTTCGCGGTAACTCCGCTTGAAGGCGGCGGGGTTGGCGATGCCCTCGAAGACGTAGAACCGGACGCCGTCGCCCTTGCGGTCGAAGCCCCAGGTCTTCTCGGCCTTGCCGCGGATGATCTGTCCGCCGGACAGGTCTCCCAGATAGCGGGTGTAGTGGTGGGCGACATAGCCGCCCGGCCAGGTGCGCGCGCACTCCTCGACCCGGGCCGCGTACGCCGCCGTGGCGGGCAGGGCCGTGAGGCCCGCGCGCCAGTCGGCGCCCCGCAGATGCGCGAGGTCCCGCTCCAGCTCGGCCACCCGGGCCAGCTCGGGCCGTATGAACGGTCCTGCCACCGGGTCGTCGCCGAGGGCCGCCGCGCCGTCCTCCAGCGCGCGGTACACGAACCACAGCTGTTCCGTGTACCGCGCGTACGCGCTCACGTCGAGGCGGCCGCCGAGCAGGTCGCTCATGAACGTCGACGACTCCGCCTCGGTGTGCTGTTCGTGGGACGCGGTGCGGATGAGCGTCGAGAACGTGGGGGGCTGAGTGATCGCCGTGTCCATGGGACCTCCGGAGCCGAAGAAGGGCGGGAAAGCGGTGTGGCCAGGACCGATCATCCAAGGTTAGGCTTACCTAAGTCAACTGGTTCCCGACATCCTGTCGGTAAAAACGCTACCCCGTTCCCCGTCGGGGATGCGTAAACGATCAAAAAGGGCCGCCCCGGGCGGCCCAGGACGAACCTGGTCCGGCCGGGGCGGCCCCGGTTTCGGGCCTCGGCCCGCGGTCACGGCAGCGTGAGGATCTCCGCGCCGGTCTCCGTCACCACCAGCGTGTGCTCGAACTGCGCCGTCCGCCTGCGGTCCTTGGTCACCACGGTCCAGCCGTCGTCCCACATGTCGTACTCGTGCGTGCCGAGCGTCAGCATCGGCTCGATCGTGAACGTCATGCCGGGCTGGATGACCGTCGTCGCGTGCGGGCTGTCGTAGTGCGGGACGATCAGGCCGGAGTGGAACGACGAGTTGATGCCGTGGCCGGTGAAGTCGCGCACCACGCCGTAGCCGAAGCGCTTGGCGTACGACTCGATGACCCGGCCGATGATGTTGATCTGGCGGCCGGGCTTGACGGCCTTGATGGCGCGGTTCAGGGACTCCCGGGTGCGCTCGACGAGCAGCCGCGACTCCTCGTCCACGTCGCCGACGAGGTACGTCGCGTTGTTGTCGCCGTGCACGCCGCCGATGTACGCCGTCACGTCCAGGTTGATGATGTCGCCGTCCTTCAGGACGGTGGAGTCGGGGATGCCGTGGCAGATGACCTCGTTGACCGAGCTGCACAGCGACTTCGGGAAGCCGCGGTAGCCCAGCGTCGAGGGGTACGCGCCGTGGTCGCACATGTACGCGTGCGCGATGCGGTCCAGCTCGTCGGTGGTCACCCCCGGCGCGATGGCCTTCGCGGCCTCCGCCATCGCGCGCGCGGCGATGCGGCCCGCGGTCCGCATCAGCTCGACGGTCTCCGGGGTCTGCACCTCCGGTCCGGTGTACGGGGTCGGCGCGGGCTTGCCGACGTACTCCGGGCGCCTGATGTTTCCGGGCACGGGGCGGGCGGGAGAGAGCTCCCCTGGTACGAGCAGTGACTGGCCAGACATGTCAGCGAGTCTAACGAGCGCCCGTGGGGCAGCATGGCGGGAGAGAGAGGAGCCGGACATGGCCCTGTTCAAGAAGCGGACCGTCGGCAAGCCGGGCGAGTGGTTCTACTGCCTGGAGCACCAGAAGGTCGAGGAGGGGCCGGAGTGTCCCGGTAAGGACCGCTTCGGTCCTTACGGCTCCCGGGAGGAGGCCACCCGGGCGATGCAGACCGCCTCGGAGCGGAATCTTGAGTGGGACACCGATCCGCGGTGGCACGATTCCGCTGCGCGGGGCGAGGAGGACTGAGGGGCGGTTCTTTGTCTGCGGCTCGGTGGGGCGTGTTCCTGTCCCGCCGCTTCGCGGCGGATCTCTCCCACCCGCCCACCCGTTCACCCTCGACCGGACAGTGAACGTCTCCCGCGGGGGTTCCCCACCGTCGGCGGCTGCGGGCTAAATTCCCCCTCCCGCTGCCGCTGCCACTGCCACGGGCCGCGCTGGCCTCAACCGCTGTGGGCAATCGTGCCGCAGGGCGGCACGGGTGGGCACAGCACCCGGCCGACGGTGCCGACTGTGTTGGCGTGCGCCACGTCCCCGGCCGGGGGGCCGGAACGCCTAGGGCGCCCCGACCGGCCTAGGCGGCTGCCGCGGCCTCCCGGCGGCGCCGGGCGTCGGGGTCCGTCGACGCGTCGTACCGCAGGAGGGACGGCATCGCCGCGGCCAGGGCGCCCACCGCGCCGACGCAGACCAGGCCGCCGGACCAGATGGCGGGGCGCGTCCCGGACCAGCCCGCCGCCGCGCCCGCGCGGACCTGGCCGAGCTGCGGTCCGACGCTGTAGGAGAGGACCTCGATCCCGGCGAGCCGCCCCCGCAGCTCGTCGGGGATCGTCTGGTTCCAGATGGTGGACCGGGCGAGTCCGCTCAGCATGTCGCCCGCCCCGGCGAGAGCCAGACAGCACAGCACAAGCCAGACATTGCCGAGCACCCCGGCCAGCGTGATGGCGAGCCCCCACCCCGCCGCCCCGCACACCACGAGCACCCCGTGCCGCCGCACCCGCGACGTCCACCCGCTGGTGAGGCTGAGGACGAGCGACCCCACGGCCCCGGCGGCGTACATCAGCCCGAGCGACCACTCGGCGTCCAGGTCGTCCGCCAGGAACGGGAAGATCGTGTTCGGGAAGGCGAACAGCATCGCCACCCCGTCGATGGCGTACGTACCGAGCAGCACGGGCCGCGACCACGCGTACCGCGCCCCCTCCGCGAGCCCCCGCAGCGACGGCTTCCGCGCCCCGTGTGTGGCGGGCGCGGGCGAGAGCCGGGTGCACAGGACCACGGACACGGCGAACCCGACGACGGTGACGGCGTACGCGCTGGCGTGCCCGGCGTAGGCGACGACGACACCCGCGAGCGCGGGACCGGCGATCGCGCCGACGTTCCAGCGCAGCGAGTTCAGCGCGGCGGCGGCCGTGAGCTGGTCGTGCGGCACGATCCTGGCCATCAGCGAGTCGAGGGCGGGCCGCTGGAGCCCGGCGAGACCGGAGACACCGGCCGCGACCACGTACAGCGGCCACAGCATCGGCTCGGGCAGCAGCGCGTTCACGAACAGCACGAGCGCCAGCAGGCCGAGCGCCGCCTCGGTCAGCAGGATCACCTTGCGCCGGTCCACCGCGTCGGCGAGCGCCCCGCCGTACAGGCCGCAGACGATGAGCGGAATCAGCTCGACGGCGCCCATCGCGCCCACGGCGAGCGGCGAGTCGGTGAGGTGCTTGATCTGGAGCGGCAGGGCGATCATCGCCATGAAGCTGCCGAAGTAGGTGACCAGACCCTGCACCCAGAGCAGCCGGAAGTCGCGGGTGGAGTGCCAGGGGGAGAGGTCGGGCAGGATCGCGGCGAAACGTTTCACAAGGGGTCATGTTCAGCGGCGGGGGACGTGCGGCGCAATTGAATTGTCCCGGCCGGGCCCGCCCAGGGCTGAGCGGGGGCCCCGGGCCGAGCCCGGCCGAGTCCCGGCCGCGGCCCGCCCAGCCGCCCTCACCACCGCGCGGGCGGTGGCGCCGTCAGCTGGTCCGCCAGGCGCGAGAGCCGGTCGCGGACCCGGCGCCGACCCCGCGGCGCGGGCAGGCTGTTCTCGCCCGCCGCCGCGCTCACCAGATGCTGGACCGTGTCCAGGTCGAGGCCCGCCTCGTCGGGCAGCGTCAGCGACTCGTGGGCGAGCGCCCCCAGATCGCCGTCGCGCTCCCCGAGCGCGAACACCGTGGCGCCCGCCCGCCGCGCGTCGTGCACCCGCGAGAGCAGCCCCGCCGGGGGCGCCGTGGGCGCCACCACGAGCAGCGTCTCCCCGCGCCGCGCCGCCTCGATCCGGCCGAGGCCCACCGAGAGCTGCGCGGGCGCGTCCGGGCGCGGCCGGTGCCGCACGAGCGTGGGCGTCAGCTCCGGCGTGCCCGACCAGGCGGCCTCGTCCACGAGGTGTGCGGCCAGATGCCACGGCTCGTACTCCCGCGTGCCCACGAGCAGCAGGCCGCCGCCGTGCGGCACGACACTGGCGCGCAGCGCGCCCGCGAAGCGGCGGGTGGCGCCCGGCCATTCGGTCCCGGCGAGAACTTCGCGCAGCAGCGCGACGCGTACGGCGTCCATGGGGGCGCATACTGCCTCAACGGGAGATTCGTCAGCGGGAGTTCACCGCGAATTCCCCCACGTTGGGGAAGGGGCACGGATGCCAGTGGAGACAGCTGAGACAACCGGGACCGTCGAGACGTCCGTTCCCTTCCGCGCGGGACGCGAGGGGTACGCGAGCTTCCGGATCCCGGCCGTGGTCGTGACGCACAGCGGCACGGTGCTCGCCTTCTGCGAGGGCCGCGTCGGCTCGCAGGAGGACTTCGGGAACATCGACGTGGTCCTGAAGCGGTCCGTGGACGGCGGCCGCACCTGGGGGCCGCTCCAGGTCGTCGGCGCCAACGGCACCGACCTCGCCGGGAACCCGGCCCCCGTCGTCCTCGACACCGGCCGCATCCTGCTCGTGCACGTCCGGAACGCCGCCGCGGCCACCGAGAACGCCATCCGGCGCGGCGAGGTGAGCGCCGCCGACGGCCGCCGCGTCTGGGTGCGGCACAGCGACGACGACGGCCTCACCTGGTCCGCGCCGCGCGAGATCACCAAGCAGACCAAGAAGACCGCCTGGCGCTGGTACGCGACCACGCCCGGCCACGCCATCCAGCTCACCGGCGGCCGCGTCGTCGTCCCCGCCAACCACTCCCTGCCGCCCACCGGCACGGACAACGGCACCGAGGGCAAGTACAACGGCGGACACTGCCTGCTCAGCGACGACCGCGGCCAGAACTGGCGCATCGGGTACGTCGACGACAACACCAACGGCTACATCAACGTCAACGAAACCACCGCCGCCGAACTCCCCGACGGCCGCGTCTACTTCAACACCCGCAACGACTCCCCGGCCCCCGGCACCCGCGCCGACGCCCACTCCCACGACGGCGGCCAGAGCCTCGCCAAGCCGTTCCGGCCCCAGTCCTGCCTCACCGGCCCCGTCGTCGAGGCCAGCGTGCTGCAGCTCGTCGACCCGGACCTGCTGCTGTACTCCGGGCCCGCCGACCCCGGCTTCCGCGCGCAGATGAGCATCCGCAGGAGCCACGACGGCGGCACCACCTGGCACCCCGCCCACACCGTCGACGGGCTGCCCGCCGGGTACTCCGACCTCGTCCGCCTCGACGAGGACGCGGTCGGGCTCCTGTACGAGACGGGGGACTTCAGCGCGTACGAGACCATCACCTTCCGGCGCGTGCCGCTGCACCGGCTGGACTGAGCGCGGTCGGCCGGGGCGGGCGCCCGGCACGGACGTAAGGTCTGACCATGACTTCCACGGAAAGTGTGCAGAAGGCGCCCGCGAAGGACCCCTGGGACCTGCCCGACGTGTCCGGGCTCGTCGTGGGCGTGCTCGGCGGCACCGGCGACCAGGGCCGCGGGCTCGCCTACCGCCTCGCCCGCGCCGGGCAGAAGGTGATCATCGGCTCCCGCGCCGCCGAACGCGCCGCCGCCGCGGCCGGTGAACTCGGCCTCGGCGTCGAGGGCCTGGACAACGCGGAGTGCGCCCGGCGCAGCGACGTCGTGATCATCGCCGTGCCGTGGGACGGGCACGCCAAGACCCTCGAAGCACTGCGCGACGAGCTCGCGGGCAAGCTCGTCGTCGACTGCGTCAACCCGCTCGGCTTCGACAAGAAGGGCGCCTACGCCCTGAAGCCCGAGGAGGGCAGCGCCGCCGAGCAGGCCGCCGCGCTCCTTCCCGAGTCCCGGGTCACCGCCGCCTTCCACCACCTCTCCGCCGTGCTCCTCCAGGACGAGTCCATCGAGGAGATCGACACCGACGTGATGGTGCTCGGCGAGAGCCGCGCCGACACGGACCTCGTGCAGGCCCTCGCGGCCCGCATCCCCGGCATGCGCGGCGTCTTCGCCGGACGCCTGCGCAACGCCCACCAGGTGGAGTCCCTGGTCGCCAACCTGATCTCGGTCAACCGGCGCTACAAGGCGCACGCGGGCCTGCGCGTCACCGACGTGTAGCCACCGCGTTCCCGCGGGCCCGGGGCATGGGGGACACTGGTGCGGTACGTCCGCCGGATCGCCGCACCAGGAGCCGCACCCCATGCCCCGCCTCGCTCTGTACGCCCTCGTCGTCTGCGTCCTGTCCGTCGCCGCCGCCGTGGTCGCCTTCGCGCAGGGCAGCCTGCTCGGCATCGTGTGGGTGCTGCTCGCCGGGCTCTCGTCCAACATGACCTGGTACTACGCCCGCCGGGCCAAGGTGCTGCGGCAGCGTGGCGGGGCGGCCTCCGCCAACCGCTGACGGGCTTCGCCAACCGTTGACGGCCTTCGCTAGCCGTTGATCACGGGGATGTCCGGGGTGCCCTGCCAGAAGCGGTAGAGGCGCTGGCCCCAGTAGGTGTCCCAGTCGGTGACGCCGAGGCCGCGCAGGATCGCGTCCACCGCGTCGAAGAACACGTCGTTGACCTCCGGGATCCACAGGATGCCGAAGACCGCGAGCAGCCCGAACGGCGCGAACGGCTCCACCTGGCGGCGGATGTTGTACGACAGCCACGGCTCGATCACCCCGTAGCCGTCCAGGCCCGGGATCGGCAGGAAGTTCAGGATCGCCGCCGTCACCTGGAGCAGGGCCAGGAACCCGAGCGCGTACCGGAACGTGTCCGGGACGCCGTCCAGGGCGTCCAGCCAGAACGGCGCGGTGCACACGACCGCGAACAGGACGTTCGTCAGCGGGCCCGCCGCCGAGATCAGGCTGTGCCGCCACCTTCCCTGGATGCGGCCGCGCTCGATGAACACGGCGCCGCCGGGCAGGCCGATACCGCCCATGATCACGAACAGTACGGGCAGGACGATGCTCAGGAGCGCGTGCGTGTACTTCAGCGGGTTCAGGGTCAGATAGCCCTTCGCGCCGATGGAGATGTCGCCGCTGTGCAGGGCGGTGCGGGCGTGTGCGTACTCGTGCAGGCACAGCGAGACGATCCAGGCCGCCGTCACGAACAGGAAGACGGCGAAGCCCGGGTTGTCCGCGAAGCCGGTCCAGGCCGCCCAGCCCGAGGCCGCGGCGACCGCGGCGATGCCTAGGAAGACCGGGCTGACCCGGCGGTCGCTCCGGGTGGGGGCGGTGGTCATGGTGCTCCTTCGTCCGCGGAACGGGGTGCCGTTGCTGCTGGAGGCTACCTGTCGGGGGTGGCATCAGGGGGTTGCTGTCCTTTCGCCCTCTGTTCGGTTCGTGGGGCGGGGCCGTGGCGGTATGTCCGTGCTCGCGTGTGCGTCGTCGTCGACCGTTCCTGTACGCCCGTCGTGGTGGGCCGAGCTGCGCGCGGACATACCGGCACGTCCCCTCCGGCTCGGATGGCGGGGGTCGGTCCGGTGGGGCTTCCCCGTGACCGGGGGGACGGGGCGGCGTGTGGGCGGGGGACAATGGGCGCGTGCGTTATCGCGTTCTCGGCGTGACCCGGGCCCTGCGCCCCGACGGCACCACCGTGCCCGTCGGCGGCGCCCGCCTGCGCGCCCTCCTCGCCGCACTCGCCCTGCGCCCGGGCCGCCCCGTCCCCGCGCCCGTCCTCGTCGACCAGGTCTGGGGCACCGCACCCCCGGCCGACGCCCCCGCCGCCCTGCAGGCCCTGGTCGGCCGCCTGCGGCGCGCCCTCGGCGCCGACGCGGTGGCCTCCGCCGACGGCGGCTACCACCTGACCGCCACCCCCGACGACATCGACGCCCACCGCTTCGAGCGCCTGGTCGGCGAAGGCACCCGCACCCTCGCCGACGGCGACCCCGCCAAGGCCGCCGCCCTCCTCGACGACGCCCTCGGCCTCTGGCACGGCGACCCCTTCACCGACCTGCCGGACCACACGGCGGAAGCCGCCCGCTGGTCCGCACGCCGACTCGACGCCCTGCGCGCCCGGTTCACCGCCGCCCTCCTCCTCGGGCAGTCCGAGTCCGCCCTCCCCGAACTCACCGCCCTGTGCGACGCCCACCCGCTCGACGAGCCCCTCCAGGCCCTGCGTCTGCGCGCCCTGCGCGACGTCGGCCGCGCGGCGGAGGCCCTGGCCGCCTACGAAGGCGTACGCCACACCCTCGCCGACAGCCTCGGCGCCGACCCCGGCCCTGAACTGCGCGCTCTGTACGGGGAGTTGCTTCGGCCCTCGGGGGGTGCGGTCGCGTCGAGCGGTGGGTCGGGCGGGGTCGGTCCTGTCGACGAGAGTCCGGTGTCCGCCGTCGTGGCCACCGCGGGGGGCAGCCCCGCCGGTGTCGGCTCCGACATGGGCATGGGCAGCTCCAGCCGTGC
Source organism: Streptomyces sp. NPDC040610 (assembly GCF_055594065.1). Taxonomy (NCBI): domain Bacteria; kingdom Bacillati; phylum Actinomycetota; class Actinomycetes; order Kitasatosporales; family Streptomycetaceae; genus Streptomyces; species Streptomyces sp. NPDC040610. The sequence continues at coordinate 129,463 of NZ_JBVIXA010000012.1, forward strand.
CACGGGAACCTTCACCGGTGCCGACTCCGGCATGGACACCCGGGGTACGGACACCCGCCCCGGCCGCCGCCCAGGCACCCGCCCCGCCCCCGGCAACCTCCGCGCCCGCCTCACCTCCTTCGTCGGGCGTACGGGAGACATCGACGCCATCCGGGACGACCTGAGCCGTGCGCGCCTCGTGACGCTCACCGGACCCGGCGGCGCCGGCAAGACACGGCTGTCGCAGGAGGCCGCGGAGGCGGTGGGCGACACCTCGCCGGACGGCGTGTGGCTCGCCGAACTCGCCCCCGTGGACGACCCCGACGACGTACCGGAAGCCGTCCTCACCGCCCTCGGCGCCCGCGAGACCGTGCTGCGCGGCGCGGGCGCCGAAGAGCTGCGTGCCGCCGCCGAGCGGCACGCCGCCGACCCGGTGGTGCGCCTCGCCGAGCACTGCGGCCCGCTCCGCATGCTGCTCGTCCTCGACAACTGCGAGCACGTCATCGACGCCGCCGCCCGCCTCGCCGAGCGGCTCCTCGCCGAGTGCCCCGGACTCACCGTCCTCGCCACCAGCCGCGAACCCCTCGGCATACCGGGCGAGTTGGTCCGCCCCGTCGAACCGCTCCCGGAACCCTTCGCCCTGCGCCTGCTCGCCGACCGCGGCGCCGCCGCACGCCCCGGCTTCCGCATCGACGACGACCCCCGCGCCGCCGCCGAGATCTGTCACCGCCTCGACGGCCTTCCCCTCGCCATCGAACTGGCCGCGGCCCGGCTGCGCATGCTCGCCCCGCGCCAGATCGCCGACCGCCTCGACGACCGCTTCCGGCTCCTGACCAGCGGCTCCCGTACCGTCCTGCCCCGCCAGCAGACCCTGCGCGCCGTCGTGGACTGGTCCTGGGACCTCCTCGACCACGCCGAGCGCGCCGTCCTGCGCCGCCTCTCGGTCTTCGCGGGCGGCTGCGACCTCGCGGCAGCCGAGGCCGTCTGCGCGGGAGGAGGGTCAGGGGGAGGGGGCTCGTTCCTGGGGGAGTCGGGTGGTGAGGGTGCGCGCGGGCTTGTGGACCGGCGGGACATTCCTGGCATTCTCGGGTCCCTCGTCGACAAGTCCCTCCTCGTCGCCGCTCCCGCCGCCCACGGCGACGTGATGCGCTACCGGCTCCTTGAGACCGTCTCCGAGTACGCCGCCGAGCGGCTCGACGAGGCGGGGGAGCGGGCCGGGGTGACCCGCGCGCACCTCGTCCACTTCCGGGAGTTCGCCCGCGTCACCGACCCGGCGCTGCGCCGCCGCGGGCAGCGCGAGGCGATCGCGGCGTTCGAGGCGGAGTACGAGAACCTGCGCACCGCGCTGCGCCACGCCGTCGCCGCACGCGACGAGCAGGAGGCGCTGTGCCTGGTCCTGTCCCTGTCGTGGTTCTGGCTGATCCGCGATCTGCGGCAGGAGGTGCGGAACTGGTCCCGGGAGGTCCTCGCCCTCGGGCCCGACCCGTTCGCGGGCCCCGTCACGCCCGCCGCTCCGCTGTACGGGCGCTGCACCGACATCCCGCCCCCGCTGACGGGCGAACTCCTCCAGGAGGCGCGCCGCGGTGTGCACCTCATCCAGCTGTCCTGCATGGACATGGACCCGGTGGGCTGGCACACCCCGGAGGCCGACCGGAAGCTGCGCGCGATCCGGGACACCTACCGGCCGGGCCTGCCGCAGACCTGCCGGAGCCCGGGCAACCTGTGGTTCTTCGCCGTCCTGATGGCGGGGGACGCCGACCGGCTGCGCCAGGTCGTCGACGCGACCGTCGCCGCCTGCCGCGAGTTGGGTCTCGACTGGGAGCTGGCCGCCGCCCTCCAGCAGCGCGCCAACGTCCTCGCCAACCGCGCCGACTGGGCGGGCGACGCCGTCGCCGACGCGGACGAGGCCCTGGCGATCTGCACCCGCATCGGTGACTCCTTCGGCGCGGCCGAGGCGCTGTCGTCGCGCGGCGAGGCCCATGAGCGGCGCGGTGCGTACCTGCTCGCGGCCGACGACTTCCAGGCCGCCATGGAGCACGCCCAGGAGGTCGGCGCGCGGGCCCAGGTGTCGCTGCTGACCGCCCGGCTCGGCACGGTGCTCATCGAGGCGGGGCAGGAGGAGCGCGGCGAGGCCCTGCTGCGGCAGGTGATCGACGACAGCGGCAGCCGGCTGAACGGGGCGCTGCCCGCCGCCCGGCTCTTCCTCGTCAGCCTGCTCGGGCGGACCGGCCGCGTCCGGGAGGCGCGCGAGCAACTGGTGCTCCTGCGCGATGAGTTCGCGGTCTTCGGCTTCGCCCTCTTCGAGGGCTTCCTGCTCGGTTCGCACGCCTGGCTCGACACCCTCGAGGGCCAGCACGAGCGCGGGCTCGGCCGCGCCCTCGGAGCCGTGGCGAAGGCCGCCGAGCCCTTGGCGCAGGTCGTCGCCCCGCAGCTGCTCTCCGTCCATCTGGCGACCGCGGCCCGCGCCCTCGCCTGCCACGACACCGGCCGCGCGGCGGACGCCGCCCGGCTGCTCGCCGTGGCCGACGCCCGGCTGCCGTCCGGTCATGTCCCGGTCGCCCTGGAGCGGGAGATCCGCGGCGCCGCCGAGCGGACGGTCCGCGCACTGCTCGGCGACGCGGGCTACGCGGCCGCGTACGCCGAAGGCGACGGCCTCTCCTGGGAGGAAGCCGTCGCCTCGGCGGGACTGTGACCACGGGCCGCGTCCCGGCGGCCCCGGACCGGGCGCGGGCGCGACGTCCGCGTCACGTCTTGGTGCGGAACTTGTGGATCGCGATCGGCGCCATCACACCGGTCAGGACCACCGACCAGATGAGCGTCACCCACACGTCGTGGGCGACCGGCAGGCCGCCGTTCATCAGGCCGCGGGCGGCGTCGGCGAGCGACGACAGCGGGTTGTAGTCCGTGAACGCCTGGAGCCAGCCGGGCATGGACGCCGTCGGCGCGAAGATGGACGAGCCGAACTGCAGCGGCATCAGGACCAGGAAGCCCATGCCCTGGATGGCCTGGGCGCTCTTCATGACGACACCCATGGTCAGGAAGATCCACATCAGGCCCACGCCGAAGGCCATGGCGAGGCCGATGGACGCGATCAGGCCCGGGATGCTCTCCACGGAGAAGCCGATGATCAGGGCCACGACCAGCAGGATCGCCGTGGCGACCAGCATGCGGAGCAGCTCGACCACGATCTTGGCGATCATCACCGAGGAGCGGCCGATGGGCAGCGACCGGAAGCGGTCCATCACACCGGTCTGGAAGTCCTGGTTGAAGCCGGTGCCCACACCCATGGCCATGTTCATCCCCATCATGGCCATCAGGCCGGGGATCACGTACTGCACGTACTCGTCGCGGCCGCCGCCGAGGGCCTGGCCCACGGAGCCGCCGAAGACGTACACGAACAGCAGGGTGAAGACGATCGGCATCAGGACGGCGTCGAACATCGACTCCATGTCCTGCTTGATCCACAGCAGGTTGCGGCGGACCAGCGCGCTGGTGTGGCGCACATGGGCGCGCAGTCCGATCCGCGTGTCGGGCTCGGCCTTGGGCGCGGGCCGCTCCTGCGCGGGCGGCGCGGAGGGCGCCTTGACGGTGGTGGCGCTCATGCGGCGACCCCCTTGAGATCGTCGGCCTTCGTGGCCGTGGAGTCCAGCGACTCACTGGTCTTGTGACCGGTGAGGGACAGGAACACCTCGTCCAGGCTGGGCAGTTCGGTGGCGATGTCGGAGAGCGTGATGCCGCGCGCGGTGAGCGCGCCCACGACCGCCGTGAGCTGTTCGTCGCTGAGGATCGGCACCAGGACCGTGCCGGTCTCGGCGTCCACCGTGGTCGTGGCGAGGCCCGTGAGGCCCGCCTCGTCGAGCGCGGTGGCCGTGGGGCGCAGCTGCGCCGGGTCGGCCGGGCGGATGCGCAGGGTGCGGCCGCCGACCTTCGCCTTGAGCTCCTCGATGCCGCCGTTGGCGATGACCTTGCCGCGGTCGATGACCGTCAGCTCGCTGGCGAGCTGCTCGGCCTCTTCCATGTACTGCGTGGTCAGCAGGACGGTCACGCCGTCGCCGACCATGCGCTTGACCTCTTCCCAGACCTCGTTGCGCGTGCGCGGGTCGAGGCCGGTCGTCGGCTCGTCCAGGAACAGCACGGCCGGGCTGCCGATCATCGACGCCGCCAGGTCGAGCCGGCGGCGCATGCCTCCGGAGTACGTCTTGGCGGGCCTGCGGGCGGCCTCGGTGAGCGAGAAGCGCTCCAGCAGGCCGTCGGCGCGCGAGCGGGCCTCCTTGCGGGGCAGGTCGAGCAGCCGCCCGATCATGTAGAGGTTGTCCCAGCCGGTCAGCTTCTCGTCCACCGACGCGTACTGACCGGTGAGGCCTATCACGCGGCGCAGCTGGCGCGGCTGGCGCAGCACGTCGTACCCCGCGACGAAGGCGCTGCCGGAGTCGGGTGTGATCAGCGTGGAGAGGCAGCGTACGAGTGTGGTCTTGCCGGCGCCGTTGGGTCCGAGGACGCCGAGGACCGTTCCCTCGCGGACGTCCACATCGACGCCGTCCAGCGCCTTGGTCTCGCCGTAGTGCTTGACCAGCCCCCGTACCGAAACGGCGCTTCCGGCGCCGTCCGCTCCCCGTTGGGGCTTGTTGTCGATTTCTGTCATGCCGTACATGAGAGCAGGTGCCACCGACAATCCACCGACAGCCGACCGACAGGAGCGGGAGCGGGGGGTTGCCGGTGGGCGGCCGTCCTCATGGACGGGTGCGGAGGAACCACCGCGAAGCGGTGCGAGCTGCCCGCGAGGCGCGGTGGCGCGATATCGACGGTGGCTACCCGGACAGGCCGGGAGGAGGCGGGCAGCCCGCCGACGGGGGACGGTCGGCGGGCTGCCGTTGGTGCCGCGATGGTTCGGTCGGCCGCGGCTCCCGGGGCACGTCGTGCCGGGAGCCGCGGCCAGGGCGTCAGTGGACCGCGTGCTCCGCGGCCGGGAACGCGCCGCCCACCACGTCCTCGGCGAACGCCTTCGCGGCGTCGCCCATCACGCCGCGCAGATCCGCGTACTGCTTCACGAAGCGCGGCATCTTGCCTGCGGTCAGGCCCAGCATGTCGGTCCACACCAGGACCTGGGCGTCGCAGTCGGAGCCCGCGCCGATGCCCACGGTCGGGATGTGCAGCGACCGGGTGACCTCGGCGGCGAGCTCGGCCGGTACGAGTTCGAGCACCACCGCGAAGGCGCCCGCGGCCTCGGCCGACTTGGCGTCCCGCAGCAGTTGCTGGGCCGCCTCCTCGCCGCGGCCCTGGACGCGGTAGCCCATGGTGTTCACGGACTGTGGGGTCAGGCCCAGGTGGGACATGACGGGGATGCCGGAGCTGACGAGCAGCTCGGTCTGGGCCAGCGAGCGCTCACCGCCCTCCAGCTTCACCGCGCCCACCCCGGCCTCCTTGATCAGGCGGGTGGCGGACCTGAGCGCCTGGACGGGGCCCTCCTGGTACGAACCGAAGGGCAGGTCGGCGACGATCAGGGCGCGGCTCGTGCCGCGGACCACGGCCGCGGACAGGACGGCCATCTCGTCGAGGGTCACGGGCACGGTCGTCTCGTACCCCAGGTGGCAGTTGCCCGCCGAGTCGCCGACGAGCATGACCGGGATCCCGGCCTCGTCGAAGACGGACGCGGTCATCGCGTCGTACGCGGTGAGCATGGGCCACTTCTCGCCGCGCTCCTTGGCGGCGGTGATGTCGCGGACGGTGATGCGGCGCGTGCCCTTGCCGCCGTACAGCGCCTTGCTGCTGTCGGGCGTCCGCTCCTTGGGGGCGGGGCTCTGGGCAGCCGAAAGCTGCGTCATCGCAACGGCTCCTTCTGTCGTCTCGAGGCGCCCTGACGGCGTCCCCGGATCACGTCCATGGTGGCATCGCGTGCCGCCCGGAGGCTAGGGGGTGTTCTTTCGGCCAATTCCGGCCCGGCTGTGGACGCGGCGGGTTCCGGGGGCACGGAGGCCTTGGTTCCGGGGAGTGGACGGAAAGATTCCACATGATGGACGGGGAAGGAGCCGGAAAAGAGCGCGTAAAGCCTTCCCCATCCTTTCCAATACGAGACGGTCTCGTATCGAAATGGGCCTAGGGTGGGGCGCATGACCACACCTGCCGTCCCCGACACGCCCCGGATACCGGAGGCGGTGCACCGCCGTCGCTGGGCGATCCTCGGCGTCCTCATGCTCAGCCTGCTCATCGTCGTCCTGGACAACTCGATCCTGAACGTCGCCATCAAGACGATCTCGACCCCCGAGCCCACCGGCCTCGGCGCCACCCAGGGCGAGCTCGAGTGGGCCATCAACTCCTACACGCTCGTCTTCGCCGGACTGCTCTTCACCGCGGGCCTGCTCGGCGACCGCCTCGGCCGCAAGAAGGTGCTGCTCGCCGGGCTCGCCGTCTTCGGCATCGGCTCCGCGCTCGCCGCCCAGTCCGGCTCGCCCGCCGAACTCATCGGCTTCCGCGGCCTGATGGGGCTCGGCGCCGCCTTCGTGATGCCCGCGACCCTCGCCGTCCTCATGCATGTCTTCGAGCGCGAGGAGCAGCCCAAGGCCATCGGCATCTGGGCCGCCGGCGTCGGCCTCGCCGTCGCGATCGGGCCCATCACCGGAGGCGTCCTCCTCGACCACTTCTGGTGGGGCTCGGTCTTCCTCATCAACGTGCCGATCGTGATCGTCGCCATCGGCCTGATGATCGTGCTCGTCCCCGACTCCAAGGACCCGAAGCCGGGCCGCATCGACCTCGTCGGCGTCGTGCTCTCCGTCATCGGCCTGGTGCTGCTCGTCTACGGCATCATCAAGGGCGGCCAGCTCGCCGACTTCACCGACCCCGCGGCCCTCGCCACGATCCTCGCGGGCCTGGCCGTGCTCGTCGGCTTCGTCTGGTACGAGAAGCGCAGCGACCACCCGTCCATCGACATCTCGTACTTCAAGAACCGCGTCTTCTCCGCGGCCATCACCGCCATCGCGCTCGTCTTCTTCGCGCTGATGGGCGTCACGTTCTTCGCCGTCTTCTACACCCAGAGCGTGCGCGGGTACTCGCCGCTGGAGACCGGCCTGCTCATGCTGCCGCTCGCCGTCGCCCAGCTGATCTTCGCGCCGCGCGCCCGGCTCGTCGTCGACCGCTTCGGGGTCCGGGCCGTCTGCGCCGGTGGTCTCACGGTGATCACCCTCACGCTCGTCGCCTTCACCCTCCTCGACGCCGACACTCCCATCTGGGTCATGGAGGTCATCTTCTTCTTCATGGGCGCGGGCATGGCGCACATCATGACGCCCACCAGCGTCGTCATCATGCAGGCGCTGCCCCGCGAGAAGGCGGGCTCCGCGTCCGCCCTCAGCAACACCTTCCGGCAGGTCGGCGGGGCGCTCGGCATCGCCGTCCTCGGGTCCGTCCTCTCCGCGGCCTACCGCGGGGGCGTCGAGGACGAGCTGAAGGTGCTGCCGCCCGGGGCGCGGCACACCGCGGGCGAGTCCATCGAGGCGACGCTCGGGGTGGCCGGGCGGCTCGGCGGGCGGGGTGAGGCGCTGGTCTCCGCGGCCAACGACTCGTTCCTGCACGCCATGCACATCACCGCGCTGTGCGGTGCGGGCGTCGCCCTGGTGGGCGTGCTCGTCGTCTCCCTGTACCTGCCGGGCAAGCCGCCCGAGGAAGCGGTGCCCTCGTCGGACACTCCCGCCCCCGACCGGGTGGGCGCCGACCACTGAGGGCGCGGCTCCGGGCCGACGGCATCGTGAGGACGACGGTGTCCCTGGTCCCGCGACGGGGACCAGGGACAATGCGGGGGACGCAGACCGCAGAGGAGTCGAACATCGTGGAGCAGGGCCGCACCGGCAAGGTCGAGGGCGACACCGCCAAGGGCGCAGGCGCCAGGGGCCGTCCCCGGAGCGAGGCCGTGGAACGCGCGATCATCGAGGGCGTCATCAAGCTCATCGAGGACGGCGTACCCCTCGCGGAGCTGTCCATCGAGCGCGTCGCCCGCACCGCGGGGGTGGGCAAGGCCACCATCTATCGCCGCTGGAGCGGCAAGGAGGAGATGTTCGTCGACGTCCTGCGCACCCTGGAGGAGCCCCCCGCCGAACTCCCCGGCACCTCCATGCGCGACGACCTCGTCGTCCTCGTCGAACACATCCGCCGCCGCGGCCTCACCATGCGCTCGTCCGCGATCCTGCACAACGTCTTCGCGCAGATGAAGAGCCTGCCGAAACTGTGGGAGGCCTACCACAAGACGGTCATCGACCCGCAGCGCCGCGTCTCCTTCGAGGTGCTGCGCCGCGGCGTGGAGACCGGCGAACTCCGCGCGGACGTCGACATCGTGCTCGCCAACGAACTGTTCGTCGGCCCCATGCTGGTACGCAGCGTGCTGCGCCCCGACGCCCCGCTGGACGAGGACCTGCCGGTGCGCATCGTCGACCTGGTCCTCGAAGGACTGCGGCCCGCGAAGTGAACCCGCGGCCGCGTGCGTGGCGTTCGCCACCCTCGCCGCGGCCGCCCGCCCCTTGCCCGCACCGGCCGCGTGCGCCACGCCCCATGGACGATGTGCGCGTTTCGTCACAGAGGCCGTGCCTGGCGCACACATCCGGAACCTCGCGAGCCCGTCCGGTCGTCCTCGTGCCCGTACGGCCGTCACCGGACGGCGGAGGAGACACGCGATCATCGCCTAGGGTGCAGGGGCGGGGAGACGGTGTGCACGGCAGTCAGTGAGGCGACGAGAGTATGGCGCAGGCGTACAAGGCGGAGACGGACAGCGGCGGCTCGGACCCCGAGCGCCGGACCTCCGGACTGCGGCGCCTGGCCGACGGATGGCGGGGCGACCCCGGCATCTGGCGGCGCGGGCTGATCACGGCGGGGATCGCGGTCCTCATCGGTCTCGTGATGCTGCTGCACGCCCAGATCCCCAACGGCGTCGGCAACCTCGGCAGCCTCACCGAGACCTTCCTGCCCTGGCTCGGTGTGTTCGTCCCGGTCCTGCTCGTCGTCGCCGTCGTCCGCAAGTCCGCGACGGCCCTGATCGCGCTCGTGCTGCCGGTGGCCGTCTGGTTCAGCGCCTTCGGCGGGCTCATCACCGACAAGTCCGGCAGCGGCGGCGACCTGACCGTCGCCACGCACAACGTGAACGCCGACAACCCCGACCCCTCCGGCACCGCCCGCGACGTCGCCGCGTCCGGCGCCGACGTCGTCGCCCTGGAGGAACTCACCGCCGCCGCCGTGCCCACGTACGAGAAGGCGCTCGCCGGAACGTACAAGTACCACTCGGTGCAGGGCACCGTCGGCGTCTGGAGCAAGTACCCGCTGACCGGGACCAAGCCCGTCGACATCAAGCTCGGCTGGACGCGCGCGATGCGCACCACCGTCGACACGCCCAAGGGGCAGGTCGCCGTGTACGTGGCGCACCTGCCGTCGGTGCGGGTCAAGCTCGACGCGGGCTTCACGGCCGGGCAGCGCGACGACAGCGCCGACGCGCTCGGCGAGGCCATCTCCGACGAGCGGCTCGGCAAGGTCGTGCTGCTCGGCGACCTGAACGGCACCATGAACGACCGCGCCCTGAACGCCGTCACCTCCCAGCTGCGCTCCACGCAGGGCGCCGCGGGCGACGGGTTCGGCTTCAGCTGGCCCGCCTCGTTCCCGATGGCACGCATCGACCAGATCCTGGTCAAGGGCGTCGAGCCGGTGTCCTCCTGGACCCTGCCCAAGACGGGCAGCGATCACCTGCCGGTGGCCGCGAGCGTCGACCTCTGACGGTCATCCGCCCTTAACCTCGCGGAATACTCGGGCCGGGAGCCTTTGTTTCGACGGTAAACTTACGGATTCGGCTTCGTATCGAGCGGTGGTACGGATCCGTCGGTGGTACGGACCCGGATTCCGTACGCCCGCCGTCTCGCGCCCCCGTTCCTGGAAGGTACGTCCCTCATGCCCCTGGCCCTGCTCGCCCTCGCCGTGGGCGCCTTCGGCATCGGCACCACCGAGTTCGTGATGATGGGCCTGCTGCCCAACGTCGCGGACGACCTGCACATATCCATCCCCACCGCCGGGCACCTCGTCTCCGCCTACGCCCTCGGCGTCGTCATCGGCGCCCCGCTGCTCGCCGCCGTCACCGCGAAGCTGCCCCGGCGGCGCGTCCTCATCGGCCTGATGGCCCTCTTCGTCGTCGGCAACGCCGTGTCCGCCGCCGCGCCCGACTACCACTGGCTGATGGTGGCCCGCTTCGTGAGCGGCCTTCCGCACGGCGCGTTCTTCGGCGTCGGCGCGGTCGTCGCCACCGGGCTCGTCGGGCCCGAGCGCAAGGCCCGCTCCGTCTCCCTGATGTTCCTCGGGCTCACCGTCGCCAACGTCGTCGGCGTGCCCGTCGCCACCCTCATGGGGCAGCAGCTCGGGTGGCGCGCCACTTTCCTCGCCGTCAGCGCCATCGGGCTCGCCGCCATCGCCGCGCTCGCGCTCCTCGTGCCCGCCGACCACGGTCACGGCGAGAACGCCGGGCTCCGCGGGGAGCTGCGCGCCCTCGGCTCGCTGCCCGTCTGGCTCGCCCTCGGTACGACCGTCGCGGGCTTCGGCGCCCTCTTCGCCGCCTACAGCTACGTCACCCCGATGCTCACCGACTCCGCCGGGTTCGCCGAGGCCAGCGTGACGCTGCTGCTCGCCCTCTTCGGCGTCGGCGCGACCGCGGGGAACCTGCTCGGGGGGCGTCTCGCCGACCACTCCCTGCGCGGGACCCTCTTCGGCGGGCTCGGTGCGCTCGTCCTCGTCCTGCTCCTCTTCCCCGTCCTCATGCGGGCCGAGTGGAGTGCGGCTGTGGGGGTGACGCTGCTCGGGATGGCCGCGTTCACGACGGGGTCGCCCCTGCAGTTGATGGTCATGGAGAAGGCCGCCGCCGCGCCTTCCCTCGCCTCCTCCGCCAACCAGGCCGCCTTCAACCTCGCCAACGCCGGTGGGGCCTGGATCGGTGGGCTCGCCCTCGCCGCGGGCTTCGGCGTCACGTCGCCCGCCGTGGCCGGGGCGGCGCTTGCCGTCTTCGGCATCGGGGTGGCGTCCGTGGCGTACGCGGTCGACCGCGGCCGTGAGACCGGGCCGGGGGCCCCGGGCCGCCTGGTCGCCGAACACGTCCCCGCGCCCCCGGCCGACGCGCCCCACCCGTAGCCGGAACCGGGGGCACCCCCGCCACCGGCGCTCCGCGCCCCGTCCTCAAACGCCGGACAGGCTCTCTCCCACCCACCCGCCCCACCTGTCCACGGGCTGGACAACAGCCCGGCACTCGCGGGCCCCGAACCACCCCACAACACCACCCCACCCCACCCCACCACGTCGCCTGCCCTGCCCTGCCCTGCCCAGCCCCTGCGCCCCTCCGCCCCCGACCCCCGCTGCGCCCCGGCCCCGCAGTGCCTTCTCCGGCCCGCCCCGGCGAAGTTTTCAGCCCGTCCGGCGTTTGAGGACGAGGCGCGGAGCGCCGATTCGGGGGTGCCCCGTCCCACCCGGAGGGGAGTCCCACCCCTGGGGTCCAGGGGCGCAGCCCCGGTTTCGGGAAAGGGGCGGGGTTGGGGAGCCCCCGGCAGGGCCCCCGGTCAAGCCGTCTCGCGCCAGTGGTTCGTGATCGGCAGCCGCCGGTCCTTGCCGAAGCCCTTGGGGGAGATCTTGGTGCCGGGCGGGTACTGCCGGCGCTTGTACTCGGCGGTGTCCACCATGCGGAGCGTCTTGGCGACGAGCTCCGCCTCGAACCCGGCGGCGACGATCTCATCGGCCCCCTGGTCCCGGTCGACGTACAACTCGAGGATCCCGTCGAGCACGGGATAGTCGGGCAGAGAGTCGGTGTCCACCTGGTCGGGCCGAAGCTCCGCGCTGGGCGGCTTGCTGATGGAGTTCTCGGGGATCGGCGGCGTCTCCCCGCGAGAGCGGGCCGCCTCGTTGCGCCACCGCGCCAAGCGGAAGACGGCGCTCTTGTAGACGTCCTTGATGGGCCCGTACGCCCCGACGGAGTCGCCGTACAGCGTCGAGTACCCCACGGCCAGCTCGGACTTGTTGCCGGGCGCGAGCACGATGTGCCCCTCCTGGTTGGAGAGCGCCATGAGCGTGGTCCCGCGCAGCCGCGACTGCAGGTTCTCCTCGGCGAGCCCGGTGAGGCCGAGGGACTCCATGTAGGCGTCGAACATCGGCGCGATGGGGACGTTGCGCAGATTCAGCCCCGTACGCCGCGCCAACTCCTCGGCGTCACCGACGGAGTGCTCGGACGAGTACCGCGACGGCATCGCGACCCCGTACACGTGCTCCGCCCCGAGCGCGTCGCACGCGATCGCCGCCGTCAGCGCGGAGTCGATGCCTCCGGAGAGCCCGATGAGGACGGAGCGGAAGCCGTTCTTGGTGACGTAGGCCCGCAGCCCCACGACGAGCGCCGAGTACGTCTCCTCGTCGTCGTCGAGCCGGTCCGCGTACCCGCCGTCGAATTCCGCCTCGTACGCGGGCAGCGGCTCCGCGGACAGCGTGACGTGCTCGACGCGCAGGCCGTCGTCGACGACGCCCTCGGGCACCGGCCCGGCGGCGGGCAGCTCCAGGTCGAGGACCACGCACCCCTGCGCGAACTGCGGCGCCCGCGCGACGACTTCGCCGTCCTTGTCCACGACGATGGAGTCCCCGTCGAAGACCAGCTCGTCCTGGCCGCCCGTCATCGCGAGGTACGCGGTCGTGCAGCCCGCCTCCTGCGCGCGCTTGCGCACCAGCTCCAGACGCTGGTCGTCCTTGTTCTGCTCGTACGGCGAGGCGTTGATGGACAGCAGCAGCCCCGCCCCCGCCGTGCGCGTCGCCGGGACGCGGCCGCCGTCCTGCCAGAGGTCCTCGCAGATCGCGAGCGCGACATCGACGCCGTGCACGCGGACGACGGGCAGGGTCTCGCCCGGCACGAAGTACCGGAACTCGTCGAAGACGCCGTAGTTGGGGAGGTGGTGCTTGGAGAAGGTCAGCGCCACCTCGCCGCGGTGCAGCACCGCGCCCGCGTTGCGGGGGGCTCCGGCGGGCTGGCCGTAGCGCGGCTTGGCCTCCTCCGTGCGGTCCAGGTAGCCGACCACCACGGGGAGTTCGCCGAGCCCCTCGTCGTGGAGGCGGGCCGCGAGGGCGCGCAGCTCCCGGCGGGAGGCGTCGACGAAGGACGCGCGCAGGGCGAGGTCCTCCACGGGGTAGCCGGTCAGCGCCATCTCGGGGAACGCGGCCAGGTGCGCTCCCTGCTCGGCGGAGTGCCGGGTCCAGTGGACGATCGCCTCGGCGTTCTGGGAGAGATCGCCGACGGTCGAGTCGATCTGATTCAGGGCGAGGCGTAGTTGAGGCACGTCGCCCAGTCTAATCGTCAAATCGACGCGATGCCCCCTGTGGACGGGTGTGGGGCGGCCCACGTGGGGCGTGGGACACGGCGGCCGGATGCGCCCCGGCGCCGGGTGGGCGCGGGGGCGCACCCAGGCGGCTGCCGGGGGCGCGCCCGGGGTGCGGGGGTCGTGACCCGCACTCCGGGGGCGGTCGGCACCCGCGCCGACCGCCGTCAGTGCCGGTGCCCCGGCACCCTCAGGAGCGGTAGCCGAGCACCGTCATCATCCCCGCCTCCGCGTGGTAGACGTTGTGGCAGTGGATCATCCACAGGCCGGGGTTGTCCGCGTCGAGGTCCACCGTCAGCGTGCCGTTCGGCAGCACGACCGCCGTGTCCTTGCGGGGGCGTCCGGGGGCGCCCGCCAGGGCGAACGTGTGGCCGTGCAGATGGAGCGGGTGCCACATCGTGGTGCCGTTGGTGAACGCGATCCGGACGCGCTCCCCGGCGCGGACCGGGTGCCGCCCGCCGGGGGAGTAGGGCTTCCCGTCGAAGGCCCAGTCGTACTTCGCCATGCCGCCCGTCAGCCGGATCCTGACCGTGCGGTCCGGCTCGCGGTCGTCCAGGGCCACGGAGTCGTCGGCCGTGAGCCGGTCGGCCAGGAGTACCCGGCCCGTCAGCTCCTTGGGGCGCGCCGACGCGGGCGGCGGCGCGCCCCCGCCCGTGCGGAGCAGCGCCCTGGCCGCCGCCTTCTTGCCCTCGGCCACCGCCGTCAGCGGGAACACGCCGTCCTTGACGGTGACCAGGACGTCGTACCGCTCGCCCATGCCGATGAGCAGTGCGTCGGCCTTCTTGGGCCGCACCGGGAAGCCGTCCGTGTGCGTCACCGTCAGCTCATGGCCGCCGAGCGCCACCCGGAAGGCCGTGTCGCCGCCCGCGTTGATCAGACGGATGCGGACGCGGTCGCCGGGGCGGGCGCGGAAGGTCGTGGGGGACTGGGGGGTGCGGCCGTTGAGCACGTAGTGGGGGTAGGCCACGTCGCCCGCGTCCGGCCCGAGGATGTCGCTCCTGGCGCCCATCATCATCCGAGAGGGCCCGGCCGGGCCGCTCGGCTCCGCGGTGTCCTTGGACCGGGGCCGCGTCATCGACATGTGGGACATGTCGTGCCCGCCCCCGCCGTCCCCGCCGCCGCTTCCGCCGTGGTCCATCCCGGCCCGCAGCTCCTTCAGGACGGCGTCCGGCGTGGAGCCGTCCACCCCGTCGACCCAGTCGTCCAGGACGACGACCCATTCCTTGTCGTACTTCAGGGGCTCCTTGGGGTCGTCGACGATCAGGGGTGCGTAGAGCCCCCGGTCCTGCTGGGTGCCCGCGTGGGGGTGGAACCAGTACGTCCCCGGGTGCGGGACCTTGAAGCGGTACGTGAAGTCGGCGCCGGGGCGGATCTCGCGCTGGGTGAGGGCAGGGACGCCGTCCATGTCGTTGCGCAGGGCGAGGCCGTGCCAGTGCAGGGTGGTGGGCTCGGGGAGGTGGTTGGCGAGGGTGAGGGCGAGGGTGTCGCCCGCGGTGACGCGGACCTCCTTGCCGGGCAGGTCCTCGCCGTACGCCCAGGTGCGCACCGTGGGGCCGCCGAGGTCGAGCGTGGCCGGGGCGGCCGTGAGCCGCAGCTTTCGGACCCGGCCGCCGCCGGGGCGCCTGCGCTCCGCGGCGGCGACCTCCCGGCCGGTGGGTGTCACATAGCCCTTCGGGGGCGCGGAGGGGCCGCCCTGGCCGCCGCCCGCGTGCCCGGAGTGGGAGCCGTCGCCGGAACAGGCCGTCACAAGTCCCGTGCCGGCGGCGGCGATCGCGGCACCGAGCAGCGCCCGGCGCGACGCGTCCGGGATGCGGGGCGCGCCCGAAGACCGGGGCGTACCCGATGGCTGGTGGGTGCCCGATGACTGGGGGGTGCGCGAGATGGGTGTGCGCATGGTTGGTGAACACCTCGTCTGTGTGGTGCGTGCAGAAGGGCGCGTCTGCTGCTTCTGGTACACCGCTCACCGCCCGGAGGTTCCCATTCCGTCTCCGGGGCGCGCGGGCAGCGCGAAACAGCCGGTGCGGCGGCCTATACGCGCAGCACGGCGAGGCGGGTGAGAAGGGCGCGGGGCGGCGGGGGATGGGGCCGCAGGGCGTCCAGGAGCCGGGCGGGGCCGGGTACGTGCACGGGGGTGCCGCGCGGCCGGTGGCGGACCGCCGCGTACAGCAGGGCGAGGGTGAGGGCGGCGCCGAGGACGGCCAGGCAGACGGAGAGGGGGTCCATGCCGGAGTCGTGCCCGTCGGCCGGGCCGCCCGCCGCCGGACTCCCGGCCGCCGGGCTCCCGGCCGCCGGGCTCACGTCCATCGAGCCCGCGGTCATCGGGTGCACGTCCGCCGAGTTCGCGGTCATCGGAGTCACGTCCACCGGGTTCACGGCCATCGCCCCGCGCGCGTGCCGGCCACCGCTGACCCCGCGCGCGTGCTCATCACCGCCCCCCGCGCGCGCGTGCCCACCGCCCGCCACCGCCCCCGCGTGCCCGCCCGCGGTAGCCCGTTCGGCGCTCGCCCCGTGCTCCCGGGGATGACCCAGCGAATGCATCGCCACGATGCCGAAGAGCAGCGCGACGAGCAGGGCGAGTTGGCTCGCGCGCGTCGTCGGGCTCTTCGGGGTCACGGCCCGGAGCCTACCCCTCCTGGGTATGGGGTGAGGTGCGGCCCCGGCACCCTCCGACGATCATGAGCCCATGACGACCACGGACAGACCCGGTCAGAACGGGGCGACGCCCGGGGCCGCGGCGGCGGAGGAGGTGGCCGCGCTCGCCTCGGACGCGGGCGCCGACACCGGGACCAAGCGGCAGTTCATCTCCTGGTTGACGCTCGCCCTCATGACCACCGCGTCGGTGGCCAGCCTGCGCCCGTCCCCGTCGATGGCCCTGTACGGCCTCGCCGCGGTCTTCCTGTATCTGCTGCCCGCCCTGGTCTTCCTGCTGCCCACCGCCCTCGTCGGCGCCGAGCTGGCCTCCGGCTGGACCGGCGGCATCTACCGCTGGGTCAGCGAGGCCCTGGGCAAGCCGCTGGGCTTCGTCGCGGTGTGGTGCCAGTTCGCGATGACCATCGCGTACTACCCGAGCCTGCTCGCGTACGTCGCCTCCACGTTCGCGTACGTCGTGCACCCGAGTCTTGCCGAGGACGGCCTCTACGTGGCCATCGTCATCGTCGTCATCTACTGGACCGGCGTATGGGTGACCTCGCGCGGCACGAAGACCGTCGCGGGCCTGTCCTCGCTCGGCCTGGTGATCGGCACCCTGGTGCCCGGTGTCGTCCTCGTAGCGCTCGGCATCGTCTTCCTGGGGCAGGGCAACGCCTCCGAGGCGCCGATGAGCGCCGACCACTGGCTGCCGCCGTGGACGGGCCTGGCCAGCCTCGTCCTCATCGTCAACAACTTCCTGTCGTACGCGGGCATGGAGATGAACGGCGTGCACGTCTCCTCGCTGCGGCACCCGCGCGCCGAGTACCCGCGCTCGGTCTTCCTGGCCACCGGACTCGTCCTGCTGATCTTCATCCTTCCGGCCCTGGCCATCAGCTGGGTCATGCCGGCCTCCGAACTCAGCCTCACGGCCGGTCTGATGCAGGCCTTCCAGGCGTTCTTCGACCACTTCCACGTCGGCTGGATGACCAAGGTCGTCGGCGTCATGCTGGTGCTCGCCGCGCTCGGCGGGATGCTCACGTGGCTGGCCGGACCCGCCAAGGGGCTGGTGACGCTGGCCCGGCAGGAGGGATATCTGCCGCCGTTCCTGCAGAAGTTCAACCGGCACGGCGTCCCGCTCAACATCATGGTCGCGCAAGGGGTCGTGACCACCCTCATCGGCGTCCTCTACGCGTTCAGCGACGACGTGTCCAGCGCGTACTGGATGTTCTCCGTCATCACCGTGCAGATCTACCTCATCGCCTATCTGCTGATGTTCGTGGCCGTGGTGCGGCTGCGCGCCACCCAGCCGCACGTGCGGCGCGGCTTCGTGGTGCCCGCCGTGACGCTGGTCGCCGGGGTCGGCTTCGTCGCCTCGGCCTGCGCGCTCGGCATCGGCTTCGTACCGCCCGACCAGTTCGGGAACGCGCCCCTGTGGCGCTATCTGCTCATCGTCGGCGGCGGGCTCCTCGCGCTCGGCGTCGTCGCGCCCGCCGCCTTCCTCAAGTACCGCAGACCGGAGTGGATTCACCCTGACCACCAGCGCACGAACGCCACGGACTAGCCTTTGTCCGCCTATGTCTCCCGAGCCCCCCGCCGCCGGAGCCCGCCGCGGCGCCCGCACGGCCGTCGCCGTTCTCCTCGCGCTCGGCGCCCTCGCCTACACCACGTGGGCCCTCGAAGCGTTCCTGCCGACCGGGCTCTCGCCGCTGCGGTCGTACGTCAGTGAGCTCGCCGCCGAGGACCAGCCGTACGGGACGTTCTTCCGCTCCCTGGACTTCGGGGCGGGCGTGCTGGTGTGCGCCGGTGCCGTGCTCGCGCTGCTGCGGCGCGTCCGGCCCGCCGGGCTCTCGCGCGGCCTCGCCCGCCTGACCGCCCTCGGGTGGACCGGCGTCGCGGTCTTCGGCGCGGCCACCGCGGCCGACTCGCGGCTCCCGCTGAGCTGCGCGCCCACCGCGGACGCGGCCTGCGTGGCCCGGGAGCGGGCCGGGCTCGTGCCCGCGGCGCACTCCGCGCACGCCGTCAGCAGCAGTGTCGCGGTGGCGGGGGCGCTGGTGGGGATGGTGCTGCTCACGGTGGTGGTACGCAGGGCCGGGGCGCGCGCGGGCGGGCTCCTCACCCTCCTGCTCGGCGTCGAACTGGCCGCCACCGTGTGGACGCTGGCGGCCGTCGCCGCGTTCGACGCCGGTCGGGGAACCTGGGGGCTCGGGGTCGCGCAGCGGCTCCAGTTGCTCACGATCGCGGTGTGGCTGGTGGTGGTGGCGTGGCTGGTAAGGCGATCCTGGCACCGGGGGTGAGGGTGGCATCGGGGGTGAGGGTGGCGACGCCGTCCCGGGGTTCCTTCGTACGGATCGGCGGGGTGCCGCATCACGTGGACGTGACCGGGGACGGGCCCGTGTGCGTGCTCAGCGCGGGGCTCGGCCTCGCCTGGCGGGAGTGGGACCCCGTGGTGGCGCGCCTCGCCCCGTACCGCACCGTCGTCCGCTTCGACCGGCCCGGGCTCGGGCTCAGCGGGCCCGCGCGGGGGGCGCCCACGCTGGCGGGGGAGGCCGAGCGGATCGGGCTCGTCCTGGACGCGGTGGGGCTCGGCGGGGCGGCGGTGACCGTCGTGGGGCACTCGCTCGCCGGGTTCCACGTGGAGGCCTTCGCACGGCTCTGTCCTCGGCGGACGGCCGGGGTGGTGCTGGTCGACTCCAGCGTGGAGAAGTCGACGCGGGCCGTTCCCTGCCGGGACGCGCGGGTGGCTGCCGCCCGGGCCTGCGGGGCGGTGCTCGGCGCGGCCGGGGTGCCGCTCGCGCTGGGCCCGCCCGCGCGGTGGCTGGCGGGGCGCCCCGCCCCACGGGAGCTGCGCTCGCTCTACGGCGCGAGTCGGGTGTGGCGTGCGGGGCTCCTTGAGTACGTGACGTACGCCGACGTGGCGCACGAGCTCGCGCTGCTGCGGCGCGGGTCCCGCCTGCCCGCCGGAACCCCGGTGACGGTCCTCGCGGCGTCGACCTCCCGGACGCCCGCGTCCGACCCCTGGCTGACCCGCCAACGCGCCTTGGCCACGACACTGGGGGCGACCTACCGCGCCCTGACCCCGGCGAACCACCTCTTGATGCGGTCTCACCCCCACGAGGTGACCGAGGCAATCCTCGCGACGAGCCAGACCTGACGGCGCTGCAGGGGTGGGTGGTGCCCACCCCTCCTTCATCGCCCTCTGGGCAGACCAACTGCCCACAGCGGGGAGGGGAGGAGGGAGGGACTGCTGCCAGAAGCCCGTCGTGTGGGGTGAACGGGTGGGCGGGTGGGGGATATCCGCCGGGGAGCGGCGGGCTCGGGAAGGCGCCGACGCAGCCGACGCGTCAGACGCGCCCCCGAACCACGGCAAGACGCCGAACGCTCGCGCGGACCACGATGTGCGTACCCAGGACGTGCCGCTCGGGCCCCGACCGCGGCGGCGCCCCCGAGAGGGCGAGGCGGACGGCGGTGCGCCCCATCTCCTCGGCGGGGATGTGGACGGTGGTGAGCCCGGGCGTGACGTCGGAGGCGACGGGATCGTCGTTGTAGCCGACGACGGAGACGTCCTCGGGGACGGAGAGCCCGTACTCCCGCAACGCGACCACCGTGGCCGCCGCCACCCGGTCGTCCCCGGCGAACACGGCGGTGAACTCCGGCTTCCCGTCGGCGGCCCGCAGCAGATCCCGGATCGCCTCGTACCCGTGGTGCGGCCCGAACCCCACCCCGTGCACGATCGCGTCGGACCGCGGCACCCCGTGGTCGTCGAGGGCCCGCAGATACCCGTGCACCCGGTCCTCCCCGGTGGTGTTGCCGGGCTGGTAGCCGATGAGGGCGATGCGCCGGTGCCCCGCGCCGAGCAGATGGCTGGTCACGGCGTACGCGCCCGCCTCGTTGTCGTACTCGACGACGAGGGCGGGCACGTCGGGCGCGGGCGCGGGCCGCCCGCACAGCACGAGCCGGGAGCCCGCGGCGGCGAGGGCCTCGGCGTACCGGGCCATCCGCTCCCGGTACTCGTCGTCCTCGATGACCCCGCCGACGAGGACGACCGCCTCGGCGGCCTGCTCCCGCATCATCTGCACCAGCGCCAGCTCCCGCGCGGGATCGCTGCCGGTGGAGGCGACGAGCGTGAGCCGCCCGTGCCGGGCGGCCTCCATCTCGACGCCCTGCGCGACGTGCGCGTAGAACGGGCTCAGCACGTCGTAGGTGAGCACGGCGATGGTCTTGCGCCCGGCGCCCGCCAACGCGCGCGCGTGCGCGTTGACGACGTAGTCCAGCTCCTTCACGGCCCGCTGCACCTTCGCCCGCGAGGTCGCGGACGTCGGATAGTTGCCCGCGAGGACCCGCGAGACGGTCGCCACGGAGACCCCCGCGCGTGCGGCGACTTCGCGGATGGTGACCCGTTCCCCCACTGTGTGCCTCTCCTCAACTCGCCCGGTGCCGCCCGCCCTCGGGCGGCGGACGGCCCGCGCGTGACGTACGGACAGCGCGTCCCGGACGGACGTACGGCCCGCCCGGGACCATCATCGCGCCCCCGCCACCGCCTCAGTGCGCCGCCTCGTACTCCTCCGCGAACTCCTCGGCGCACTTGTCGCCGCCCTGCGACCGCCACTTGCGGTGGACGTCGTCCCAGGAGGACAGGCTCTTGCGGCCGGAGACGACGGCCGTCACCCCGTCCTCGACGATCTGCTGGAGCGACGCGCCGACCCGGTTGAAGGTCGCCGACTGCAACCCCCAGCGGTCGTTGGGCACGAGCAGCGGCACGACCTTCTTCTCCCAGGCGTGCAGCCGCTTCGTGAGGCCGGCCTGCCCGGGGAAGTACAGCGGCTGCGGGGCGTCCATCAGATACGGGAACGGCAGGTTCGTGCGGGACTCGACGAGGCCGCGCTCCGTGGGGATCGGGTCGCCCGCCTTGTCGAACCGGAAGTGGGTGCCCTCCACTCCGTAGTGCATGAGCTGGTACTCCTTGGAGCCGAACGGCGAGGCCAGCCAGTTCAGGACGCGCAGCATGAGGCGGATGCGCTCCTTGGACGCCTTCTTGACGACGGTGTAGCCGAAGCAGCCGCGGTTCTGCTGGTAGACGGGCGTCGCGCCGGGCACTTCGTAGGGCACGGCGGCGTCCAGGGTGTACGCGTCCTTGATGCCCTGCGCGTTGGAGAGCACCGCGCCCCAGCCGTCCGTCATGGAGCGGACGGTGCCGTTGTAGAACTGCGTCTTCAGGTCGACCTGGGAGATCGAGGTGGCGTCGGAGTTGTAGGCGCCGTCGGCCCGCAGCCGCGCCATGAACTCCAGGGCGGCCTTGAACTCCTCGGTGCCGTACATGGGCGTGATCCGGCCGTCCTTGATCCGCCACTCGTTGGGCGCCCCGTGCCACATGGCGTGGTAGAGGTAGCTGTAGTAGCTGACGGTCGAGGTGCCGAGCATGTGCTTGCCGCCGCCGGAGCCCTCCTTGACCATCGCCCGGAAGTCCGGCGCCGACATGCCGGGCCGGTAGCCCGCCTTGTCGAAGGCCTCACGGTTGATGAACATCGCGCCCTGCACCTTGGCCCGCTCGACCGGCAGCCCGTAGAGCCGCCCCCCGATCCGGCCCATGCCCTCCCAGGCGTACGTGGGGATGCCCGCGAGGTTCGGGTAGTCCTTGACCGCGTCGCCCGACAGGTGCTCCGACAGGTCGGCGCAGCGGGCCTTCACGAACTGCGCCTCGCGCGGCAGGACGTACCCGCCGCCGATGTTGATGAGGTCCGGCAGGTCGTCGCTGTCGCCCGCCATGAGCGTCGCCATCTTCGAGCGGAAGTCCGCGTCCGGCACGACCGTGAACTCGACCTCGACGCCGAGGGCCTCGTTCATCGCCTGCCAGTACTTGTTGGACCCGGCGGGCTTCGGCGGCGTGCCGTACGTGATGGACAGGACGCGGATCCTCTCCTTGCCGGTGCCGGGCTTGCCGTCCGTCGCCGTCACCAGGCGCCGCGGGTAGGAGGTGAAGCCCGCCTGCACGCCCGCGGTGCTGGGCGGGAGGTCGGGCGCCGGGCCCCTGGTCGGGGTGAAGGTGGGCCAAGGGGCCATCTTCTTCCCGGCGTTGGACACGTCACCGCCGCCGCCCGAGCCGGTGGAGCAGCCGGTGAGGACGGCGGGGGCGGCGAGGGCGGCGCCGCCGACGGCGATCGAGCGCAGCAGCGCCCGGCGCCCCATGGGGAGGCGCGAGGAACCCTGGGAACCAGACACGAGGTCAACCTTTCGGCGTGTACGGGGAGGTGGCTCAGCTCTTGATGGCGCCGGTGAGCACGCCCTTGGTGAAGTACTTCTGCAGGAAGGGGTAGACGAGCAGGATCGGCACGGTCGCGATCACGAGGACGGCCATCTGTGTCGTCTGCGGGGCGGAGACCTGGCCCGCCTCGCTCAGGCCGGTGTCGGCGATCTGGGAGCCGCCGATGACGTACGTCCGCAGGACCTGCGACAGCGGCCAGTGGTCGGACTCCAGATAGATCGAGGCATGGAACCAGGCGTTCCAGTAGCTCACCGCGTAGAACAGCGAGACCACCGCGAGCGCCGCCTTCGACAGCGGGAGCACGACCCGCCACAGGATCTGCCAGTCGTTCGCGCCGTCCAGGCGCGCCGCCTCGTACAGCTCCTCGGGAATCCCCTGGAAGAAGCCGCGCAGGACGATCAGATTGAAGACGTTGATGAGCACGGGCGCGATCAGAGCCGTGTACGTGTCCATCAGCCCCATGCCCTTGACCAGCAGGAACGCCGGGATCATGCCGGGCGGGAAGAGGAACGTGAACAGGATGAGGAGCAGCACCGGCTTGCCGCCGAAGACGCCGGGGCGGGCGAGGGCGTAGGCGAGGAAGGTGGTGCAGGCGAGCGAGAAGAGGGTGCCCGCGGCCGTCAGGGCGACGCTCACGCCGAGCGCCTTGGTGACGATGCCGCCGCTGAGGACGGTGCGGTAGGCGCGCAGCGTCGGCTCGCTCGGCCACAGCACCCAGCCGCCGTTGTCGACGACCTCCCGGTTGGACGCGAGCGACGTCGAGACGATCACCAGGAAGGGGATCAGGACGAGGGCGAGGACGACGGCGACCGCCACGCCCTTGGCGGCCTTGGTGAGCGGCCGGGGCCGCTCCATCCAGGCGGGGCGGACGACTTGGGGCGTACGCGGCTTCCGTGGCGCTGTCCTGGGGCTGATGGTGCTGCTCACTTGTAGACCCCCTGCTCGCCGAGCCGGTGTGCGATCCGGTTGGCTGTGAAGACGAGTGCCGCGCCGACGACGCCCTTGAAGAGTCCGGCGGCGGCCGCGTAGCCGGTGTCGCCGCCGACGATGCCCTGCCAGAAGACGAAGGTGTCCAGGACCTCACCGGCCTCCGGGCCCACCGACTGCCGTTGCAGCAGCATCTGTTCGAAGCCGACGGACAGGATGTCGCCGAGCCGCATGATCAGCAGCAGGATCACGATGGGCCGGATGCTGGGCAGCGTGACGTGCCAGAAGCGCCGCCAGGGCCCGGCCCCGTCGATCGCGGCGGCCTCGTAGAGCTGCTCGTTCACCTGCATCAGCGCGGCGAGGAAGATGATCGTGCCCCAGCCCGCGTCCTTCCAGATCACTTCGAGGACGACGAGCGGCTTGTACGCGTCCGGGTTGCCGATGACGTCGACGGTGTGCAGGCCCGCGTCGCTCAGCGTCGTGTTCAACAGGCCCGTGTCGCCGAGGACTTGCTGGAACAGCGCCACCACCACGACCCACGACAGGAAGTGCGGCAGATAGATCACGGACTGTGTGAAGCGGCGCAGCAGGTCCGAGGTCAGGCTGTGCAGCAGGAGCGCGAGGGCGAGCGGCGCGGGGAAGAAGAACACGAGCTGGAGCACCGCGATGAACAGCGTGTTCCAGGTCGCGTGCCAGAAGTCCGGGTCGCCGAACATCCGGCTGAAGTTCTCGGTGCCGACCCAGGGGCTCGCCCACAGGCCGTCGAAGGGGACGTACTCCTTGAACGCCACGGCGTTCGCGATGAACGCGCCGTAGTGGAAGACCAGGAAGTACGCGAGGCCCGGCACCATGAGCAGCACCAGGAGCCGAGTGCGCTGAAACCGTTTCCACTTCTCGCCCCGCCCGCTTTTGCGGGCAATTGCCCCCTTGGTGGGCTCCGTCGGCGGTGTCACCGCCTCGATTTCGGCCCGGTCCTTCGTCACCGCTGACACGGAACCCCCAGTCTTGAACACAGCTGTCGGGACAAGGTGCCGGGAATCTAAAGCGGTTACTGTCCCCGGTCAACCCCCTTCGCAGAGCTGTCCCTTGACGCTGCCTGCCCTCTCTTGACCGCTGTCGCGACAGAGGCTTAGCCTCCTGACTCCTTCCAGTAACCGTTTTCTACGAGAGGTGGCGACGCGTGCCCGATCAGCTGGAGCAGCCGCGGGAAGCCGCGGGACCGGAGCGGCGCAGGCCGGTGGCCGCCCTCGCCATGGGGGCCGACGTCGTGGACCGCGTCCTCGCCCCCGGACTGCGCCAACGCCTGGCCCGCAGCGTCGAGTTGCCGCCCGGCGCGCTCACCGGCGGGCTCACCGGCGCCGACGCCCGCGCGGCGCTCTCCCGGGCCGAGGTCCTCGTCACCGGCTGGGACTGCCCCCGCCTGACCGCCGACGTGCTCGCCCACGCGCCCCGCCTGCGGGCCGTCGTGCACGCCGCGGGATCCGTCAAACCCGTGGTCACCAACGCCCTGTGGGACCGCGGCATCCTCGTCTCCTCCGCCGCCGACGCCAACGCGGGCCCCGTCGTCGCCTACACCCTCGCCGCGATCACCTTCGCCACGAAGGGCGCGCTGCCCGCCGCCGCCCGCTACGCCGAGCGCTGGCCGCCGTTCACCGAACGCACCGGCGCCGACGCCCGCACCATCGGCGTCGTCGGGGCCTCCCGCATCGGCCGCCGCGTCATCGCCGCCCTCAACGCCTCCGACGCCGGACACCGCGTCCTGCTCACCGACCCCTACGTCACCCCCGCCCAGGCCGCCGCCCTCGGCGTCGACCTCGTCGATCTGCCCGACCTCTGCCGGGCCAGCAGCGTCGTCACCCTGCACGCGCCCCAACTCCCCGAGACCCGGGGCCTGCTGAGCGAGCGGATGCTCGCCCTCATCCCCGACGGCGGCGTCGTCGTCAACACCGCGCGCGGCTCCCTCGTCGACACCGAGGCCCTGACCCGCGCCTGCGCCGCAGGCCGCCTCGACGCCTTCCTCGACGTCACCGAGCCCGAACCCCTGCCGCCCGGACACCCCCTCCTCGCCCTCCCTAACGTCCTGGTCACCCCGCACATCGCGGGTGCGCAGGGCAGTGAGGTGCGCAGGCTCGGGGAGTACGCCGTGGCGGAGGTCGAGCGGTACGTGCGGGGGGAGGCACTGCTCGGGCGGCTGCGGCGGGAGGACCTCGTGCGGCTCGCGTGAGGGCCCGCCCGCGGGCGACTGTCAGACCCCCGTGGTGGACTGAATCCCATGACTCAGAAGCTGACTGTGCGCCTCATCGGCCGTGATCTGCCCGGGGCGGAGTGCGGGGACTATCGGGACGTGCACGTGGGGGTGCAGCGCGGCGCGGAGCCCGACCAGCTGGTCCGGGCGGACGCGGCCGAGGCGGTGTTCGAGTTCGAGGTGGCCGTGGTCGCCGCGCCCGACGGCACCCCCGACTTCAAGGGGCCCCATGTCCAGGGCAAGCGGGGCGACCGCTTCTTCTACCTCACCTGGGGCGAGCTGCCCCCCGGCGGTCAGTTCGCGATGTTCCGCCGGGCCAAGCTGTGGTTCGGCGACCTGCCGGAGGCGGCGCTGGAGGCCGGGGCGGCCGTGGGGGAGGTGGGGCTCACGGACGGGGCGGGGATGCCGTTGTGCGCAGGGGTGCGGCCGCCGGGGGTGGGGTGGGGGTGTAGGCCTCGCGGGGGCGCCCCAGATGTGCCGGTAAATATCAGCCCGTCCGGCGCTTGAGGACTAGGCGCGGAGCGCCGATCAGCGGGGTCCAGGGGGCGGCAGCCCCCGGTTTCGGAGAAGGGGCGGGACTGGGGCGCCCCCGCGAGGGCACCCCTACGGCTTCGCGCCCCGCGCCTTCAGCAGGTCGGACATCAGCTTGACCTCGGACTCCTGGGACTCGACCATCCCCTGCGCGAGCCGCCGCTCAACCGGCACATCGCACCGCTCGACACACCCCTGAGCCATGTGGATGCCCCCCTGGTGATGGGCGGTCATCAGCTTCAGGTAGAAGACCTCGGCCTGCTTCCCGTTCAGCTCCCCGAGCCGCTTCATCTGCGCGTTCGTGGCCATGCCCGGCATGAGGGAGCCGTCGCCCGCCGAGGGGGCGCCGGTCATGTCCATCCACTCCATGGGCTCGCCGGGCGGCACCTTCGGCAGCTCCCACAGGTCGAGCCAGCCCAGCATCATGCCGCGCTGGTTGGCCTGGGTCTGCGCGATGTCGTAGGCGAGGCGCCGGATTTCCTTGTTCCGGGTGCGGTCCCGGATGACGTAGGACATCTCGACGGCCTGCTGGTGGTGGACGGCCATGTCCCGGGCGAACCCCGCGTCGGCGGACGTGCTCGACGGCACGCCGTCGGAACCGGCGGCATCAGAGGAGCCCGAGGAGCCGTCGGTGGAGGCGACGGCGGCGGTGATGCCGCCCGCCGCGAGCACCGCCCCGGCGACGGCGCCGATCAGCCAGTCCCTGCGCTTCATCACGTCATCACTGCCCCAGGCCGTTGGTGCAGGCCGCACCGGGCTCGGGGGTCTGCTTGCCCTGGACGTAGGTGGAGAAGAAGGGGTCGATCTGCTTGTCGGCCGCGTCCTTCACCGCCCGCTGGTGCCCCCAGGCGGACAGCAGGATCGGGTCCTTCTGCTTCTTCACGGGGCTCATCAGGGAGTACGGGGTCTTCTTGACCTTGGCTTCCAGCTTCTTCAAGTCGGCGGGCTTCGCCTGGTCGTTGTACGTCACCCAGACCGCGCCGTGCTCCAAGGAGTGCACAGCGTTCTCGTTGGGGACTTCCTTGGTGTAGACGTCGCCGTTGCAGTTCATCCACACCTGGTTGTGGTTGCCGCCGACCGGCGGGGTCACCGGGTAGTTCACCTTGCCGCCGACGTGGGTGCGGCCGAGCTTCTTGGCATCCCAGACCCGCTCGCCGTCGGCGGTCGTGGTGAACTTGGCCACCGCCTTGGCGTCACCCGCCTTGCCGGACTCGTTGTTGTCGTCGTCGGCCTGCGAGATGAGGAAGTAGCCGCCGACGCCGAGCGCGGCGACGATGACCGTGCTCAAGGCGATGGTGAGCACGCTGTTGCGGCGCTCGCGGGCGCGTTCGGCGCGCCGCATCTCCTCTATCCGGGCCTTGCGCTCGGCGCTGCTCGTCTTCTTGGCGGAACCCATGGTGTGTCCTTCTGCGGAAAGCGACGAAGTCGGATGGGTTGAACAAGGGGCGGTGCGTGGAACAAGGGCGGTGCGTGGAACCGGTGGAGCCAAGGGGCGGTGCGGCACAGCTGGGGGCGTTGCGAGTGCGTTGATCGTAGCCTCCGCGTCGGCGGGTGGAGGAGGCGCTCTGTCAAATACTGCACGGGTGGCACGGGCGAGTGCCGCCGCCATCCGGCCGATCCCGGCCATGTGGACCCCGGCCACCCGCTCCGGCCCCCGGCTCCGGCCGCCCCGCCCCGGCCGCCCCGCCGGGCCCCCGGACCCGTCCCGGATACCCCGTGCCGGGGTGAGCGTGCACTATGGGCAAGGAGCAGCCGCAACGCGCACGAAACCGTGTGGTGGGATGCTCGTGTGCCGGGGCGACGTCCCATGGCTTGGGAGCAGCCGGTTCCGACCAGCAAGGATGGGTGGAAGTCGAGATGGACAAGCAGCAGGAGTTCGTGCTCCGCACTCTGGAGGAGCGCGACATCCGGTTCGTGCGCCTGTGGTTCACGGACGTACTCGGCTTCCTGAAGTCGGTCGCGGTCGCTCCCGCCGAGCTTGAACAGGCCTTCGACGAGGGCATCGGCTTCGACGGCTCGGCCATCGAGGGCTTCGCCCGGGTCTACGAGTCCGACATGATCGCCAAGCCCGACCCCGGCACCTTCCAGGTCCTGCCCTGGCGCGCCGAGGCCCCCGGCACGGCCCGGATGTTCTGCGACATCCTGATGCCGGACGGCTCCCCGTCCTTCGCGGACCCCCGTTACGTACTGAAGCGGGCGCTCGCCAAGACCTCCGACCTCGGGTTCACCTTCTACACCCACCCCGAGATCGAGTTCTTCCTGCTCAAGGACAAGCCCCTGGACGGCTCCCGGCCGAGCCCCGCCGACAACTCCGGCTACTTCGACCACACCCCGCAGAACGTGGGCATGGACTTCCGCCGCCAGGCCATCACGATGCTCGAATCCATGGGCATCTCGGTGGAGTTCAGCCACCACGAGGGCGCCCCCGGCCAGCAGGAGATCGACCTGCGCTACGCCGACGCGCTCTCCACGGCCGACAACATCATGACGTTCCGCCTGGTCATGAAGCAGGTGGCGTTGGAGCAGGGGGTCCAGGCGACCTTCATGCCGAAGCCGTTCTCCGAGCACCCCGGCTCCGGCATGCACACGCACCTGTCGCTCTTCGAGGGCGACCGCAACGCCTTCTACGAGTCCGGCGCCGAGTACCAGCTCTCCAAGGTCGGCCGCTCCTTCATCGCGGGCCTGCTGAAGCACGCCGCCGAGATCTCCGCGGTCACCAACCAGTGGGTGAACTCCTACAAGCGCATCTGGGGCGGCTCCGAGCGCACCGCGGGCGCCGGCGGCGAGGCCCCCTCGTACATCTGCTGGGGCCACAACAACCGCTCCGCGCTCATCCGCGTGCCCATGTACAAGCCCGGCAAGACCGGCTCGGCCCGCGTCGAGGTCCGCTCCATCGACTCCGGCGCGAACCCGTACCTGACGTACGCCGTCCTGCTCGCCGCCGGCCTCAAGGGCATCGAGGAGGGCTACGAGCTGCCGCCGGGCGCCGACGACGACGTCTGGGCCCTCTCCGACGCGGAGCGGCGCGCGATGGGGATCGAGCCGCTGCCGCAGAACCTCGGCGAGGCGATTGCCCTCATGGAGCGGTCGGAGCTGGTCGCCGAGACGCTCGGCGAGCACGTGTACGACTTCTTCCTCCGGAACAAGAAGCAGGAGTGGGAGGAGTACCGCTCCGAGGTGACGGCCTTCGAGCTCCGCAAGAACCTGCCGGTGCTGTAAGGGCAGGTCAGAGCGTTTCTCAGCGCATCAAGCCTTCGGGGCCGTCGGTCTAAGACCGACGGCCCCGAAGTGTCGGATTGGAGGCTGGGCCGTCTGTGGGCCGTCGGCGCCTGATCGGGCCGCCGAGGTCGGGCTCATCCGTCACCCGAACGGCACGGGTGCCACCGGGAGCTGTTCACTGTGAGGCCAGGTGAAAGAGCGGTCGGGTTCGAGGTGCGCTTCTCCCCAGTAGATGGCGTGTATGCCGTTCTCCGCATCCGCCGTGAAGAACACGCAGACGAGCTTCGTCGAAGCCCCCAGTTCTTCGAAGGCATCGTGCAGTCCGAGGTACTCCTCCGTCGTGAGGCCGTCATCAAGCTCGAACAGACCTTCCGGTGACTTCGGCCCATGGGCCCGGAACAGCCGACGGCGGGTGGGAGAGACGTTGGCGGGCAACCGGGCACGGTCGAGGGGCTTCAGCCGGTCGGCGTACCTGTACGGGAAGAGGACGTGCTCCTGGATCACCGCGTACTCGAATCCGCGCACATCGCGCACGGACTCGTTCATCTCACGCGCCATGTCCGCGAGATGCTCCCGGACAGCCTGTGCGAGCGTGACCCCGTAGGGGCTCCGCTTCTTCAGCCCGGCCGCGAGGTGCGTGGCATGCGCTGTCGCGTGTGCCTTGGCCAGTTGCCGCGGGACGATGGCAGCGAGCGCGCCGGCCTGTCGCCCGAACCGCCCAACTGCCCAATCGGACGGCTTGGCCCAGTCTCCACCTGACACCGCCATATGACGCGCCCTCCCCCCCCTGAACGTCCACCCATCAACTGTGTGGCAGGCGCACGAGGTGCCCACAAGGGGGCAATTTGGCCACAAGGGCTGGAACTGCTGGCGCTACTGGTGACGGGGCCCTTCGTCTCGAAGCGGCTCGGGGTGGTCGCCTCGCTTGGGCTGCTGTGCCTGTCACCTGCGCTGACGGTCCGCTGATGTTCGCGCTTGTCCGCCGCTGTTCGTCGGCATTGCCAGCAGTGGAAACTCACCCGGTCCGCAAGATCAGTGCGCACGAAAGCTTAGTTCTCCGGGCTTAGGCATGGCTGTACCAGCATCGCAGATGGATGGGGCTGACCTGGGTTCGTCGCGCTGGGCACCTGTCATGTCGGTCGCCGCTGGTCACTGCTGAGCGGCCTTGGACGGCCCAGAGACGGCCCGAAACTCTCAGCCTCCCCACGCCGTGAACAGCTAGGGTCGCGGTCAGTCTCGCCATGGCAGCGGCCGCAAGGGTTCGCGCCGCATTGTCGTCGACGGCACGACCCACCGCTGGCGCCTGCGTTGCCGACCGACTCAGAACCAGGCTGGTTAGAGGCCTAGGGGCGTTTCCTCCCTGCATGGTCGAGACATCAGCCAGTCTCACAACTCCGTCAGTTCTCGTGTTCGACTCGGTCGGCTCCCAGTGTGAGATCGAGCGCGAAGTAGTGCCACGCGGTGGGGTGTGAAGTAACGTGTGAAGTATGGGCGACGGACTGTTTGGAGACTTGCCAGCCATCGAGGTACCGCTTGCGCGGGCCCCTCTGTCGCGCGTCCTGACGCAGGTTCGCTACCCTTCCGTGCCCGAACTCGCACTGCCGGAAGGGCAACATCGGCTCGCGAAAGCCTTGCGAGATTTGTACCCTATTGGGCGCCAAAAAGCTGGCATTAACCTTGTCATTAGCCCGCAGGGCGTGATGCAGCAACCCAGTCAGGGAATGGTTTGGCAGCTCCAGAGTCGAAATAGAGAATGGCAGGTCTCATTTTCCGACTCGTTCATCTCTCTCGAAACCAGCAAATACACCTCTCGCGAGGATTTTTGCGAACGGCTCACTACGGTCCTGAGTGCACTAAGCGACATCGCGGACCCGGTCTTGTGCGACCGCGTCGGAATTCGATACATTAATCAGATCTCGGACGCAGAGGTCTTGAGTGATCTGAATAAATTCGTGCATTCGCACGTTCTAGGTGGATGGGCTCTCGCCCAAGAAACCCAACAGGCGAAATTGACTCAATCAGTAAATGAAAGTCTCTTCGCACGCGGATCAGATAGGCTATTGGTCCGCAGCGGCTGGGTTCCACCTGGTGCCACTGCAGAACCTACTGTTCCGGTTGCCTCTACGGCCACATGGTTGCTGGATCTAGATTCATTTACTGACACGGCGGAGGAATACTCAGTCGAGCGCGTATCAATCAGAGTGCTGAACCTTGCTGGAGCTGCTTATCGCGGCTTTAGGGCGCTTGTGAAGGACGCATTCCTGGAACGCTACGCTTAGGGGGCTAGTCGTGACGGTAATGACGACGTCGACGCGCGATGAGGAAATAAGTGCGCGTTCTGGTGGATATGCCTCAGCCAGCGTAAGGCCAATTTCTGCTACCGCGCTCCTGTTTTGGGGCGTCACGGGAACGACTAACATCGTTCAGAGTCCGCCGGCACGACAAGAAGAGATTGCTTACGTAAGCTTTCAGACCGGCAACGGGGTTGCCACTGGCACGGACGTGGACTCGGCGAAAATCCGTGGCACAGAACTCAAGATTCGTGAATTGCATGACCGCTCTGGCTTGAGCTGGAATCAGGTGGCTCGCCTCTTTGGAGTCAGCAGGCGTGCCGTGCACCTCTGGGCATCCGGAAACCGGATGACGGAGCACCATGCGTACCTCCTCGACCGGCACCTTGCGGTGATCGCCGAGTACGACCAAGGCGAGCCAGAGTCCACACGCGATCACCTGTTGACCTCTCAGGCAGGCGAGACGACTCCATACCGGCTGATGATCGGTTTCGGCCTTCGAACTCAGGAGAAGCCGCTGCGTGCCGAGATGTCGGCCGCTAGTCTGCTACGAGGCACTGATCCAACCCCCGTGCCGCAGACCGAGGTTGTTCGAAGTGGTCGACGGTTGGGTGGGCAAGAGAGTCGGAGCATGGATGGCGAACCAAACAGCCGATGAGGTGCAGAAGGGCGTTATCGAGCAACGCGTAGACGCCGAAACGGCTCGTTGGCGCCAAGGCGATGTTCTGCGCGACATCTATGCTCTACGGCTCGTTGACCTGCGGCGACCGCTGTCCGATGCGACCGATTCTTTTCGTCTTGGGGAATCTATTCCCCTTGCCGTCGAGGACCACGACGCCCCGGAATTTTTGGCACTGGACACTAAAGAGTCACTCGGATATGCGATTGTCTCTCAGACGTGTGATGTTGTTCGCAGCGTGGCAATTCAGCCTTACGTGCAAGTGTGCCCACTAGTCGAGATTCCGGAGTCCCTTGCGCCTTCCGTACGTAAAGGCGAATCAACCACACTCGCATGGCTTCCAGGCATTGGCGAAGGCGTTGCCGTGGACCTCACCCGGATGTTCACCGCAGAAAAAAGCGTTTTGATCGGCAGTGATCCTGTCCATGGCCTATCTGCAGACAGCCAGATTCGCGATTTTGCAGCCATTGTTTCTCGCAGATTCGGCAGATTTGCTTTCCCAGACAACTTCAACAAATCGATTTCCCGTATGCGGAGGAGGCTCCTCGGGAAACACGGGAAAGGTAGCGATGAGGGTTACGCGCTTCGTAAAGTGTTTCAAATCCGCGCGGGAGGCCTGCCCAACTGGAATTCCCGTCAAGTGGAAGTCGTCCTGTATTTCATTCTCTACCCTGATGTGCTACCGGAAGCCGATTTCGTGACTATTCGATGGGACGGCTCCACGCCTTCGCCTGAAGCGCTTCGCGGAATCCAGACTTGTAATGACATTGACGCGCTCGAAAAGTGGCTGGGAGTTTGCAGATACTGGGTATCATTGTGTGAACCCGTGGCGGAAATCAAGTCCTTCACGTTTCAGCTTGCGGATACCGAGAGCTTCACCCTGGAGCAGATTCGGCAAACAGAGCAGCTTGATCTGGAGTACCTCTCTCTTTCAGGAGAGGAATGAGAGGCGTCACGGTGCGCTAAGCACTCAGCTTCACCCAATCCGCTCTTCAACTCCCATCCCGTCCGCCGTCGACCCACACACCGTGGAGCGGGCGTATTTCATGGCGTCCAGGTGGAGCGCGCCACTGTACGAACGACCTGGAAGCCGTGGGCCGCGTCTGCTCGGCTCTGCCTGGGTCGATGGTGGACGGGACGGGAGCGCACCACGCTCGCCACGATGTGCCCGCTGGCCGGGTCGGCGCAGCCGGGGCGGAGCGGGCCGAAGGCAGGAGCGGCGCCCCGAGCGTAGCCGGGAAGCCCGCCCGGCGGGGCCTAGCCGGGTGCTTGATGAGGTAGGGAAGGTCTACCGCGGCGAGCGTTGCACTACACGCCGGTCCACGCCGCGATACATGATGTCCACGGCCTTGCGAGACCGTCTCTCACTGCTCGGCATCAAGTGCGTGTAGACACGGAGTGTGAAGCCGGGGTCGGTGTGTCCCAGGTAGGTACTCAGGGCCTTGATGTTCTCGCCTGCGTCCAGAAGTACAGACGCGTAGAAGTGCCTGAGTGCGTGCATGCCGTGCTGGCGCGCGGCCTGGTGGCGCTCGCCGAGCTTGGGCTCCGGGATGACGCCTGCCGTCACGAGGGCGGGCTTCCAGAAGCGGGTGTTGAAGTCTGTACGCCGGACGGCGCCGTCACCGTCCGGGCGCACGAACAAGAGCCGCTTCGTGACCGGCTGCCCGTCGGGGCGCTGCCACGGCAGCGTCACCTTCACGGGCGAGTGGGCCTCCATGTGTTCCTTGAGTACGTGTGCCACGGAAGCGGCGAGCGGCACGTCTCGTTCCTTCTCCCGCTTGGGAGGGGCGAACACGAGCTTTCCTTCGGACACCTTCACCTGGTAGGCGACGTGCAGCCATCCGGTGTCGAATCCGATTTCGTCGACCGGTAGACCGAAGATCTCGCCCTGCCGAAGGCCACACCCGGCACCCAGGTCGACAGCGGCGCGGTACTGCTCCGGCAGTGCGGCGCGTACGGCGAACGTGCGCTCCATGGTCCACGGGACCACGCGACGATTGTTCGGGCCGGGCGCGCGGACGCTGCTCGACTTGCACGGATTCCGGTGCAGGTGGTCATCCTCCACCGCCGCCGTGAACACGGCGGAGACGCTTGCGAAGATGACCCGGCGGTACGAAGAGGCGGGGATCGCACGTTCCAGCTCGGCGAGCCAGTCGCGGATGTGCTCGGGCTTGAACGAGCCGAGCGGCCGCGACCCCAGATACGGGATGGCATGCCGGCGGATCTGCACGCGGACTGGCTCTCTCGTCGTGGCATCGGTGGTCTGCGTCTTGAGCCACTTCTCGGCGTACTGGCGGAAGGTGGTGCGACCTGCCTTGGGATCGATGTACCGGCCGCTGTCCATATCGGCCATGGTCTTGTTCAGCCACAGCTCAGCCTTGCGCTTCTGCCCGTCGGGGAAGCTCTGAGACTTCTCGGTGCCGTCGGGGCCGACGTAGCGGGCGCGGTAGCGCAGGCCCGTCCCGTGGCGGTCGGTCCTGGTGCGCACAGTTTTCCCGTCGGCGTTGGTTTCGGTCTTGTACCAGCGGTCTTGGATGTGGCCTGCCATGTAGGGCGGAATCCCTTCTGGGCATGGAGCAGGGAGGGCCACGACGTGGCCCTCCCCGCGTGTGCGGTGGGTGAATGTGTCAGGCGGCTGTCTGCTCGGCCTTCTTTCGTTCGGTGACGTAGGCGCGTACATCCGCCGGGTCGTAGCGGAGGTGTTTGCCTACGCGGAAGCCGAGTGGGCCCGTGCGCTTCTTGCGCCACTGGTAGACGGTTTCGAGGGGCACCTCGAACATCTCGGCGATGTCGTCGGGGGTGAGGTACCGGTCCGGGAGGCCGCCCCTGAGGCTGGCTCGGGGGTCGGTCTCGATGGGGGCGGTCGCGCTCACGGCGTCCTCCCGCGAGTTGGAATCACATTGCTCTGAGTCGTGACTCATCGCGACTCAGCGGCGCTCAGAGGGGCCTTGAGTCGCGATGAGTCGCGACTCAGGCGAATGTGGTTCGCACTGGATGAGGCTGATCCCGTTGTACGTGGCGACTTGTCGGCCGTCGGTGTCGCGGGGCCGGTTGCGGTTGAGCTGGGGGACGACGGATAGCAGGTTGCGGCCGAAGACCTGCTTGGTGCCGGGGCGGACTCCGTTGTCCTCGGCCCATTCACGCCAGACCGTCCACAGTGCGTCCACGGGCACGCTGCAGGCCGGGCCAGTGGTGCAGCGTTCGCGGACGAAGGCGCTGGTGGGGGAGGCGGTGTCCTGCATGGTGGTGACGGCCTCGCGGCTGGAGGCGGGTTCGGTGATGCGGCCGGTGCGCTGGAGGCGGGCGAGGCCGTCCAGTGCCCAGTTGAGGATGCCGGGCATTTCCGCGGTCAGCCGGTCGGTGAGGGTGGAGTCTTCCCTGCCGAGCCAGGAGACCCGCATGTTGAGCAGCACGAAGCGTTTGGCGATGACCCCGGAGGAGTCGCCGAAGTGGGGCAGCTCATTGGACAGGATCACTAGGCGGGTGGGCAGTTTGCCGGTCCAGGGCTGGCGGTACTTGCGGTCGATGTCGATGGTGTCCTCGCCGGAGATCGTCAGCAGCCTTTCCACGACCTGGCTGTTGTCGTTGCCGGAGAGCCGCGCGTCGGAGATGACTCCGAGCGGCTTGCCGATCAGGGTCGACAGCCCGAAGTTCGTGCCCAGGCCCGCGAGGGTGGGCCCGGCAAGGTTTTCCTTGCCTACCAGCGCTTTGAGGATGCGGGCGATGGTGCCCTTGCCGGAGCGGGAGGGGCCGACCATGAGGAGGATCTTCTGCTGGTCGGTACGGCCTGAGAGGACGTAGCCGAACCACTCCTGTAGCGCGGCGATGGCGTCGGCGTCGTCGGGCCAGATCTGGCGCAGGAACTGCTCCCAAGTGGGGGAGGTGGCGTGGGGGTCGTAGGTGAAGGGCACAGAGACGAGGTTGAAGAATCCGGGCCCGTGCGGGAGGAGTTCGCGGTCACGGATGCGCAGCAGGCCGTTGTCGCACGCCACGAGCGGCCCGTCCTCGCTGACGTCGCCGTGCTGGCAGTTGATCCATGCGGGTGCGTCGACTTCGGTGGCTAGCAGGGTGATCGCTCCCAGGGCGTCCAGGAGGTTGCTGATCTTCTGTTTGGTGGGTGCCCAGTCGTGCATTTCGGGGTTGCCGTCGCGGTCGGTGCCGCCCTGGTAGGTGGCGTGTTCAAGGCGCGTGTACATGTGGGCGCGGATCTGGTTCTCGTCCAGCTCGCGCCAGCTTGTTCCGGTCCAGCGCATCCAGGAGCCGCGCCAGCGCCGGTACACCAGGTGGCCTTGGTCGTTTTGCCAGTCGGGCAGGAGGCGGCGGGCGACGGCCATGGGGTTGGAGGGCGCGGGCAGTTCCTCGGCGGTCATGCAAGGCCCCTTCCTTCCGTGGTGCGTGCGGGGTGGTTCATGCCGCGGGGGTGGGGTTCAGGCCGTTGGTGACGGCGCGGCGTGCGTAGGGTTCGGGCACGCCGACCGCGACGGCGGCGGCCATGATCTCCTCGGCGAGGGCGTCCAGGCTGCAGGGGCCGGGGCACTGGCTGTGCTGTTTGGCGAGGAAGCGGGCGACTTGGAAGGTCTGTGATCCGGCGCCGGCTTCGGGGTGCGCGTGGATGAGGGCGAGGCCTTGTTCCAGGCCGGTGCGGACGTAGCGCTCGGTATGGCGGCACCCGCTGGCCACCGACCGCTCCCACACCGCCGGGGCGGGGGTGGAAGAGGCCACCGCCCCGCGCGGCGGGGTGGCCTCTTTGCGGACGGCGAGCCTGCGCACGGCATCGGGCAGGGGCGTCATGCGGCCGGTGCCGGGGCCGAGCCAGCGGGCGTAGGCCATGCGGGATTTGATGTCCACACCGGGCCGTACGCCGTGTGCGGAGGGCATGGTGCCGAGGTAGATCCAGTGCTGGCCGCGTGTGGTGGGCACGGTGCGGGTGGGCGGCAGATGGGCTTGGGCCCAGGCGATGGCGTCGGCGTGGTCGAGGTCGACGACGGTGAGGCGGACGCCGGCGGGGTGGTAGGCGACCGCCGTGGCCTGCCTCCATGCGGTGGCCCACGCGATGGAGGCGAGGGTGTCGGGGTTGGTGGTCGCGGCGGCCCATGCGTGGCAGGGGCGCGGGCAGGTACAGGGTCCGGCCTGTTTCATGTTCGGCCGCCCGCCGCACGCGTTCTTGGCGCAGGTGGGGCAGTTGTTGAAGGGGGCTTTGCCCACGCGCAGCGGCAGCACGGGCACGCCCCTGGCTGCGAGCGCCAGTGCGGTGGTCAGGGGACTGGTCGGCTGTGGCCTGTGCTGGTCTCGCGTGGGTGGGGTGGCATGGCGCATGCTGGGGGTTCTCCTGCTCTCGTGGAGGGACGGGAGGACCGGGGCGGGGTGCAGGCTTTGGCGAGACGGCACCCCGCCCCGGGCGTATCTAGAACGGGGGCTGATCGCCCTGCGACGGCGTGCCCGCCCACGACGACGGCGGGGTGGCGCCCGCGGCGGGAGCGGCGTTGGTCCACGCGTCCGCGCCCACACGGGTCGTCGCGGCACCTCGCTGGACGCGTTCGACCCTGGCGGTGGCGAAGCGCAGCGAGGGCCCGATCTCGTCGACTTCGAGGCTGAGCATGGAGCGGTTGTCGCCCTCGGGGGTCTGCCAGTTGTGCTGGCGCAGGCGGCCGTTGTCGATCACGCGGGTGCCCTTGGGGAGGCTGTCGGCAATGTGCTGGGCCAGGTCGCGCCAGGCGGTGCAGCGCAGGAACATCGCGGTGCCGTCCTGCCACTGGCCGCTGGTCTTGTCGTAGGCGCGGGGGGTGGAGGCGACGGTGAACTTCGCCATCGCGGCGCCGTTGGGGGTGAAGCGGAGTTCGGGGTCGTCGGTCAGGTTGCCGATGACGGTGATGGGGGTCTCGCCTGCGGACATGAGGTCACTCGCTTTCGGGGGTGCGGTTGTCGCTGGAGTCGCGGTGGTCGGCGGTGAAGTACAGGCGGGTGCGCTTGCGGTCGCGGGTGGGGTAAGTGCGGGCCGGGCCGGTGTCGAACGCGGCGGCCAGGGCCGCGCTGACACGGTTGCTGTCGAGGGGGTCGCAGATGACACGGATCTCGAAGCTCACGCGGCGTGTTCCTCAGCGGTGGGGCGGTGGTGGTGCCAGGTGGCGAGCTGGTACATCTCCAGGACCTCGATGAGGAGTTCGTCCTCCTCGCCGGTGGGGTCGTCGGGGTCGGTGACCAGCACGCGGGGCGGGCAGGCGAGCCGGGCGTGCACGGACAGGCGGTG
The DNA here is from genome assembly GCF_055594065.1 of Streptomyces sp. NPDC040610. NCBI lineage: Bacteria > Bacillati > Actinomycetota > Actinomycetes > Kitasatosporales > Streptomycetaceae > Streptomyces > Streptomyces sp. NPDC040610. The sequence goes on from NZ_JBVIXA010000012.1 coordinate 167,817, forward strand.
GGCGGGGGCGTCGTCGGGGTCGGTGTCCGCGCGCAGCGTCCAGACCTGGCCGGACGCGGCCAGCACCATCGGGTCACCGCGCAGGACGCGCCGGTGGGTGAGCCGTAACGCCACCGGCTCGGGCAGGTGGTCCAGGTCGACGAGTTCCCGGGCGCTGGAGTGGAGGAAGGTATGGGCTTGGTCGGCGCCCACGATCAGAGCGAGGGGTGTCGTGTGGACGGTCATGGCGGGTGTTCCTTCCTGGTCACTTGGTCTTGGGGCGGGTGAGTTTGACGGTGATCCCGCCGACGCCGACCGTGCCGACGGCGCCGCCGATGGCGGTGGCGGTGTGCGCGGCGATGTCGAGCAGCGCGAGGAAGGCGACGACCAGGCCCATGCCGCCGACACCGGCCGCGACGACGACGCTGACGCCGATCAGGCAGGTGCGGGCCGTGCGGCGCTGCGGGGCGGGCACGGTGGGCATGGGCTGGATGAGGATGATCGGCTGGCCGGTGGCTTGTGCGCGGCGGTAGGTGTCGGCGGGGATGTGGGGGGCGAGGATTCCCGGGGTGGGCGGGGGCGGGGCGCGGTGGCGCATGGGCGCCTCCTACTGGTCGGAGAGGGTGTCGGCGATGGACTGGAGGGAGTCGCTGATGTCGGGTCCGGCGTCGGTGGAGGCGAGCAGGAACCCGAACAGCGCGGCCACGAGCGCGCCGCCGACGGCGACCTTGCGGTGGTGCACGAGCAGCGCCAGGACCACCCCGGCGAGCAGGACGAGCGAGATGGTCACGACCATGTCGGGCCTCCCTTCGAGGCCGAAGTGGCGGGCGGTTGGGTGCCGTTGCGGTAGGTGCGGGCCCAGCGGTTGTAGAGCCAGCGGCCGGTGCGGATGCGTTTGCCGGTGGCGTGGCAGCGGCGGCAGTCCTTGCCGCGCTTGAGGCGCCCCTTGCGGTCGGTCTTCATCGCAAAGCCCCATCCGGAGCACTTGCGGCAGTTCCCGAACGGCGAGGCAGCACACACAGCGACATAACAGAGCGTTACGCCTATGAGGAGGGTGATAGCGAGCAGGGCAGGGGTCATCACGAGCCCTTCCAGGCGGGTTTCAGGGGTTTCCGCAGGTGGGTCGCTATCCGCTAGCGACCTGATCAAGATGGGTGCAGGGCGCTAAGGGGGCCGCTAACGCTAGCGGGGTGTGCCGCTAGCGCTAGCGGCCCTCAGGCGTCAGCCCGCATCCCGCTTCCCGTCACGCTCCGCGATCGCGGTGGTGATGTGGGAGCGGTCGATGCCACGCCGGTTGACGACCTTGCCCTTCACCCGTCGGCCGACCTGGATGGTGGCGATCCCGCGCGGCTTGAGAGCCGAGGACAGCGTCTCGGGCTCCCACCCGTCGTAGACCTCCGGGCGCAGCTCCGCCAGGCGAGCCACCACGGTCTCCGACCACACCTTGGCTTCCTTGGCCGCGACCACGGCGAGGATGTCGGCGAGCAGGTCGTAGGCGGGCGCGGTCGGCTCGGGTGCCTCACCGAGGGCGTGGCCGGACAGCAGTCCGAGCGCTTCGCGTGCCTTGCGGGCGCGGGCGGCGATGGCCGCAGCGTGCGGGGCGTCGACGAAGACGCCGTAGACGATGCGGGCGTCGGAGCCCTCGCCGACGAGGTAGTGGATGCCCTTGTCGGCCCAGGCGAACATGGTCGCCCGTACCCCGCGCTTGTAGGCGGAGGTGCCGAGCACCATGTCGTTCTCCAGTTGGCCCATGACCTTCAGGCACATTCGCAGTGAGGCGTTCGCGCTGATGGCCGTGGGTAGAGACTTGGCGTCTGGGCGCTGCGTGGCGAGCAGCAGCACGATCCCCGTCGCCGGGCCGCGCTTGACCAGGTCGGTGGCGATCTCCTCGAACTCCTTGCCGTACTTGGGGTGCTCGAAGGGCACCTGGCACTCGTCCACGCTGATGACGATCGGGTGCAGTCCCAGGGAGCGCTTGTCGGCAAGAGCGCTGGTCACCTTCGACTCCGGGCAGATGTCGCGCGGCAGCGAGCGGATCACCTTCGTACGGCGGCGCAGTTCCTCGCGCAGGGCTCGGAAGTCGCGGATCATGTACTCGATGGCGTCGTCATCGTCGCCCGCGGCGTGCCGGTGGGAGACCGCATCGCCCACCGGGTCCAGGTCGCCGGTGCCCTTCATGTCGTAGGTGTGCAGCTCCGCCCGCGGGTCCAGCGCGGCGATCAGCGTCAGGAGGCGGAGCAGGAACGTCTTGCCCATGCGCGGGATCGCGCCGATCACCCCGGCGATGTACATGAGGGTGATCTCCACCCAGCGTCCGCGCTGGTCGGTGCCGTAGGCGACCGGCTTGAACAGGTCCGTGCTGCCGGACTTCAGCAGCGGCCAGGCGGGCTTCTTCGCCTTGGACATGTCCTGGTCCCCGACCCACAGCACCAGGTGCCCGGTGTGCTCGTCCGGCACCGCCTCAGGCCACACGCAGCCCAGCGGGCGGCGCAGGCCGGAGGCGAGGCGTTCGCGGCGCTCGATGATGTCGGTGACCGTCACCCCGTAGGGCAGGTTGCCTTCCGCGCGCCAGCCTGGGCCGTCGCGGGTGATCGGGGCGGTGAACTCAAACCCGTCCCGGCCCTTGCCCTGCGCCTGGTTGATCGCGGGGATGCCGAGGGAGCCGAGGGCGCGCAGGACGATGTCACTGGTGAGCTTGGTGGCCTTGGGCAGGTCGACCGCGCGGTGGATGACCGGGGCATCGGCCTTGCGCCCGACGCAGCCGAGGGCCATGACGAGCGCGCCGACGGAGATCGTCTGAAGCCAGCCGGGGGCGAGCACGTAGATCGCCAGGGCAGAGCCGAGCCCGACGAACATCGCCAGCACGGCGACCAGGGCGCGCAGGCGGACGCGGCCGTCGCGCTGCCGGGAGAGCTTCAGATACTCCGCCGCGTCCTCGCGCCGCACCGCGGCCAGCCGCACCGGCTCGCCCTCGGTGTCCGCGACCCACCGCATCGTGGCACCGGTGAACTTCGCGGCCCCGGCAGGGGCTTGGAGGGCGAGGCGGGTGGCGTACCAGGGCGAGCGCAGCGCGTGATAGCCGACGGTGTGCGCGTAGTGCCGGGCCACCCACGCGGTGGCGGTCTTCAGCTCCGCCACCGACCGCAGCCACACCGGAACCACGTCACGGCGCCGGGCGCCCATCAGCCGACCCAGATAGCCAGGACCAGCCGACTTCGCGGTCGGCTGGTCGACCATCACGTGCAAAGTAGGGTCGGCCGACTCGGCGACCGGCGCCGAGCCCGACTCGGTCGGGCCGGAGTCGACCGACGGGTCGGGGGCCGGGTCGGCCGACTCCCCGCGCGCCGACCGGGCCTTGTCGAGGTCGACTACCTCACCGCCGGAGGTGAGGCCGTGGGTGGTGCTCATCTCGGCTTCGAGCCGGTGGAAGAGTTCGTTGTCGTCGTCGGGGTGCTTCACTGAACTGTCCTCCTTACAGAGGGGATAGAGGAGCCCGGTCGCTGGCTGTGGAAGGTTGGGCGGCCGGGCTCCGCGTAGTTGATGTGCGGGGTTTGTCAGGCGGCGTGCGCGGCCGTTTGGGTCAGGGCGTCGGCGACGCGGGCGCCGATCCACTGGGCGACGTTGCAGGACACGGCGTTCCCGGCCTGTATGGTCTGTTCGCCCTTGTTGCCGTGGACGACGTAGTCGTCGGGGAAGCGCTGCGCGAGGAGCTGTTCGCGCGGCTGGATCATCCGGTAGTGGCAGTCCTCCAACTGCGGTGCCGCACCGAGCAGGGCGGCGGAGTCGACGGTGCCGAGCGTGTGCAGCGGCTGGGCCGCGCTCTTGGCGGCGGCGTTGCGGTAGGGGATGACGAGCCAGTGGTGGCGGCCCTGCCCGGTGACGGTGTCCACCGGGGCGGAGACCGGTCGGGCACTGGCGTTGCGGCGCAGCGTGACGATGAACGAGTCATCCGCCTGCGGCGGGGTGAGCAGGGCTTCGAAGCCCTTGGGGTTGGCCAGGCGAGTCCGCATCGGCTCCGCCACCGTGGTGGAGGCGGTGTTCCAGGTGCCGCCCGCCGGGACCAGGACCGCGTCTCCGATTTTCACCGTGCGGGCGGCCAGAGGGGACCCGTCGGCGGGCGCGGGGCGTCCGTCGTGGCCGCCGTGGTTGACCGTGAGGACCATGCGCTGGTCTCCGAGCAGCGCCAGTCCGGCGCGGATGCGATTGATGGTGTTCGCAGCTAGCGGGCGCAGCTTGTGGGCGGCGCGGTCGCCGATGCGCACCCCGAGGTTGGACCAGTCGATAATGCTCGCCGCCGGGCGTACGTAGGGTTCCACGATGACGTGGCGGCAGCGGGTATTGGGGCAGCGGTAGTCGTACTGCTGCTTGTACTTGCCCACCCGGCGCCCATTGCGCCACGACTGGACGGCAAGTACGTCCTCGCAGCACTCGGGGCACCAGGCGGGCGGTGTGGGCTTGAGGTCGGGCAGCGGCATGGTGGTGCGGGTGAAGACCACGTAGATGCGGTCCCGCCACTGCGGCGCGGCCGGGTTGTCGGCGCCGCCGACGTGGGCGGAGGACACCGACACGATCTGCGAGCGGTAGCCGAGCAGTTCCATACCGCGCCGCCACCAGTCGAACAGCTCCCAGTCGACGACGAACTCCAGCACGTTCTCGCACAACACCGCCTGGTAGCGGTGGACTTCGGTGGCCCGGATGACGTCGTAGGCGGTGGCCCGCGTACGCTCCCACGCCGCGTCCGCGACGCTTCCGTGTTCCTGAAGGTCGAAGGCGAGCTGCCCGTGCGTGCGGCGGCGTCCGCCCGCGGGGGAGAGTTCGGTGCAGATGGGCGAGGCCCACAGCACGTCCGTGCGCGGCAGGCGTCGCATGTCGTAGTTGTTGATGTCGGCGATGAGGTGCTCGGCACCGGGGTGGTTGGCGGCGTGCGTCTCGATCGCCCGCTGCCAGTGGTTCGCGGCGAGCTTCAGGTCGTATCCGGCGGCGACCAGGCCGGTGGAGGAGCCGCCCGCGCCGCAGAACAGATCGGTGAACGTCAGGCTCATGCCCGACCTCCCATTTCACGGATCAGAGGGAAGAGCACAGGACGAGGTTCAGAGATCGAAGAGGGCGCGCTGGTCCGACGGCGCGGGCTGCTCGCGCCGGGCACGGCGGGCGGCGGCGGTGTGGCAGGCCGGGCACCAGGCCCGCAACTCGCTGGCCGACAGTCCGGCCGCCGCCACGGGGGCGGTCAGCGGGTCGGCCGGCGCGGCCATCAGATGCACCCGGCTCCCGTGCCTACTGGTGTAGGCGTCGTGCTCGTGCGGGCAGCGCCCGCCGCTCTTGGTGTGCGCGTTGCCGCACTGGCCGGTGCACTGGCAGCGGAATCCCGCCGCCTTCATCACCGGCCGCCACACGGCCGGAGTGGTCAGCGGTTCACTCATGCCGCCACCCCCACCACGGGCACGTCGGTGCGGGCGCCGGTGCGGCCGGAGCGGCGTCCGGTGACGGTGGCGAACAGCCAGCCGAGTCCGGCGCGGCGGGTTCCGGCGCGGGCCTGCTTGGCCGCGTACATCGCCTCATCCGCCCGCCGCAGCAGCCCGGACAGATCGTCGGCGGGGAAGTCTGCGGCGCGGACCCAGCCGAGCGAGATGGTGGTGCGCACGTGCGGGTCCTGGCCGTCGACCGGCCGGGCGAGCACGCCGTGCAGCACGGCGAGGAGGTCGCCGGCGGTGCCGTGGTTGTCGATGAGGACGGCGGCGAATTCATCGCCCCCGAGCCTCCCCGCCACCCCGGTACGGCCGACGTGGTGGGCGAGACGGTCCGCGGTCGCCTTCAACAGCGCGTCCCCGGCCGCGTGCCCGTGGGTGTCGTTGATCTGCTTGAAACGGCTTTTCTGGACTAAGAGCCGTTTTCTGACTCTGGACAAGGCAGCGAGAGCGCGGTGCTCTAAGGGGAGCTGGTTCGGCTGCTGGGGGGATGTATGGGAGCGATCGACTGGTCCGCCGTGGTTGGGATTTCCTCGACAGTTGTTGCTCTGGTCGCAGTTGCCATTGCCCTTGTCGCCTATCGGTCCGAGCATCGACGTGCACGTTTTGAGAGAGCCTGTGCCCTGCACCGCGATCTGACCACGGGGGAAGTTGCCGACGCCCGCGCGATCACGGGGCCTCTGCACTATGGCGGTTTCGATGCTTCTGGTGGCGGCCACGATGTTGCTGCCAGCCTCACGGCGTACTTCACCCTCTTGTGGTGCTTCGAACGGCTCGCAGCAGGTCGCGCCGCGTTGCTGCGGGATTCGGATTCTTTCGGCACGGCGGGCAGGAGGGACGCGGTAGTTCACTACTTGGATGGGCTGATCGCGTGGCACGTCGCTGAGTACGCCTGTGGTTTGGCCACGGCCCGGCGCAAGCTCGGCGAGGCGGCTGGCGAAGAAGTGTCCGATGACAAGTCTCGCGCTGGGTTCACGCAGTTGCTGAAGGAACTGCAACAGAGTGGTCTGGTTGACCCTTCCTATCAAGCGCTCGACTGCGCGGAAGGCGAGTGTCCTTGTAGTTGCCACCGAATATCAGCCTCCTAGCGGACGTGGTTGTAGAGCGGACTGGCGAGTGGTGGGTCGGCGACCGTTGCTGCTCTCGGCCAGGGCAGCCTGGAGGCTGCGCCCCCGGGGGGAGGCGCCATGATTCTTGGCGCGATATGTTGCCGCGGCCGAGGCAGGTGGGGACGGGGGGCGGCGAGCTTGGTAGGTGGGCCGCACCCCGCGTGATCTTCAGGAGTGTCTGATCTGGGGCAGCCCTAGATCGGTGATGCGGGTCGTGTTGCGGGCGTGGGCCTGGTCCATTGCCGTCAGCTTTTTGCTGGCCGCCTGGAGACTGACCTGGAGCCCTTCGGCTTCGCCGAGCCAGCCGTTGAGCTTGGCCTCTTTGACCCGGTCAGTCAGGCTGTGGATGATCTCGATCAGCCGCTTCCGCTTGAACAGCACAGCGTCGAACTGACCGCGGTGCTGGACGAGCGCACAACTGAACTTGAGGCTGCACGCGACGCCAACCGCCATCTCACCCGGGCCCTGAACCAGCGAGAGTGATTCCTGTGCCGAAACCCTGGTTCCGCGTCCGTTTAGTAGCGATGTCGACGGCGCAGACAGGAGCTGGTCTGCGCCGTACGGTGACGGGTATAGCCGGTCGGAAGGGGCATGATGGCAGACTTGGCACAGATGCTAATCGACCATGTTTCGCGTGGCGAGTTGCTGGATCTGCGTGCAGGGGATCGTGCTGTTGACGAGCAGGAAATGCGTTCCTGGGGCGATGACCGGACAATCCCTGCTCAAGTAATTCGAGACATCATGCGCGGCCGACTCGCGCCCGATCCTGACCCACGGGGAGTGCGTCTGCGCGGTACCCTAATCACCGGCCAGCTCAACCTAGAAAACCTCTCCACCGACTTGAGTTTAGATCTGTCCTGGTGTTTTCTCACTGAAGGAATCGTGGCTAACAATGCCCAGTTACCTGCCCTTCTTTTAGAAGGATGTCTCATTGAGGGCTCCAGTCAGGCTCTGGATGCGGGTGGGCTCACCACCACTACCCTGTGGCTGCCAGAGGCGAAGATTGAGGGGCAGGTTCGACTCTACGGGGCCCACATCACCGGCGATCTGGTCCTTACGAGTGCGAAGCTGCACTGCGGCTGGGGTCCGGCACTTTCTGCCGACGGTATGCGAGTTGATGGGGACGTTCTGCTGCGCGGTTGGTACGGGAACCGCGTGTTCGAAGCGTTCGCCGGTGGTGCGCATGGCGCGATACGGCTGAGCCGGGTGCATATCGGAGGAATGCTGGAGTGTGTAGAGGCGCGGGTGCTGAGCAATCACAACCCCGTACTATGGGCCGAAAGCCTGAGAGTTGACGGCGACCTCTGCCTGGGCGGTGAATTCCAATCAGTGAACGGTGGCATCTTTGGAACGATTCGACTGAATGAGGCCCGTATCGGTGGTCAGTTCGTGTTTGACGTTGACCCTGAGTCATTCTTTTGTGCCGTAAACCCGGAGGCGTACAATTCCGCTGAGCGGCTATCTGTGGACGGGTTGACCTATACGGGCATACCCAAGGGGGTTCCATGGGAGACGTGGCTGGAGCTGCTGAGTGTCGCCACCTTCAGCTACTCCGCGCAGCCATACCAGCAGTTAGCTTCGGGCCACCGCGCCCAAGGACATGACCGCGACGCCCGCACTGTCCTGATTGCCCAGCGTGACGACCAGCTACGTAGGGCCGCAAGCCGTGGGGAACGCGTTTGGGGCCGACTGACCTGGCTCACCCTTGGCTACGGCTATCAGCCGTGGCGGGCCCTGCTATGGCTCCTTGCCATCGTCCTCGCTGCAGTACTGCTGGCTGTGGTCGGCCCTGGTGCGCACGGCGGACTTGCACCTGCCGACTCCAAGAGTGCCCGCTCGAGCGGTTGCTCGATTACGGACCGTGTGGGCGTGGGCATCGATTTCGGGCTGCCTCTGCTCAAGACCGATGTCCGCAGTCGGTGCGTTACGACCGACAATGCCGCCGGTCAGGCCCTCACGGCTACTGGCTGGACCCTCCAGGCCCTTGCCTGGGGCTTTGCGACCCTCTTCGTTGCTGGCTTCACCAGTGCTGTTCGCAAGACCTGAGAGCCTGAGGCTGAATCCTGCGATCTGGTCTGGAAGGCCGGACGACAGGCAGGCGCCACCCAGTTCGCTCGATCCAGCGATGGCGCCACACCTGTTGCACTGGCTACGGTAAGCGAAGTCGGCGCTGAGCTGCACAGCTACTGTCCTCATGGCCTCGCGCCACACGGCCTCTCCCAGAGAACTTCTGTATGTCTCGTACCGGGCGTAGCCTCAACACGTCCCCCGACACACCGGCTTGCCCTGCGGTAGTCCGGTCAACATGGTCGACGTCGGCGAGGACGACGACCGCGCGCGGGTCCCTGAGCAGAGCCGTGGCACGGCGGGTGAACCCCTCACGGGTGCGTAACCCGGTGAGCGGATCCCGCCGGGCTGTGTCCAGTCGGCCGCGCAGCCACCGTGCGTGGACGGACCAGCCTGCCGCGAGCGGCAGTGCGGACAGGAGGATCGTGGCCAGGCTGTTCACGCTGCCACCTCCTCGGCGTCGTCGCCGGACGCGTCCGGCACAGGGGTGTCGACGGGGTGCAGGACCCGGCCGTCGGCCCGTTCGGCGAGCAGCACGTCACGCACCTGCCGGGCGGGGCCGGAGCCGCAGCGCAGTTCCTTGCGCAGCACCTCGGCATTGATCTTGCTGTCCTCCCAGTCGGCAGTGGCCTTACGCGCCTGGGCCAGCGTGTCCTCGAAGCTGCGCTGCACCGTCTTGGCCGAGGGCTTCGCCGGGCGCTTGCGCGGCGGCTTGACTGCCTCGCGCAGCGGGGGCTCGGGGGCCTGCTCCGCCTTGAGCGGCACCTCGTCGGCGGCGGGCGCGAGTTCGCCCATGCGCAGCATCACGCGCTCGCGCCTGGGGGTCTTGTGGCGCCAGCCGCGCCCGTAGCGCTCCCGCAACTCCGCACGGGACAACTGCCGCTCCCGCTCGCGGGCGAGCGCGTCGGCGTAGGAGGTGATCTCCCACAGCGTCATACGCCGCCACAGCGCGAACGTCGACAGCGGGGCGAGCAGCCACCGCGAGAAGCGGACCTTGTCCATGCGCCGACCGGTGGCCGCGCCGATCCGCACCGCGTAGATGTGCGCGCCGATCTCGGAGAACACCACCCACAGCAGCGGCATCGTGCCGTGCGCCACCTTCGCGGACAGGGAGTGCCCGGCCGCGATGTTCAGCCAGCACGTGATGAGGGTGAGGACCCAGGGCACGAACCGCACCCACGCCAGCGCCATGTCCATCCGGATCAACAGCAGGTTGGCCACGGTGAACACCGGGATGGCCACGTCGATCCCGACCGGCAGCATCCACGGCTCACCGAACCCCCACCGTGCGGCAGCCACCGACACGGCATCGAAGGAGGAGATGAGGCCGAGCCCGCCGACGCCGGCGGCGGCCAGCGCCCCGAGCCCGGCCAGGCCCAACTCAGGGCGCGTCAGCGGCGGAACCGCAGCACGCTCACTCGCGACGGGGGTGCTCATCGGACACCGCCCCGCTGGCGGCACAGCGCACAGCGGTGCAGCGCCCACCCGGTGAACTGGACGACACCGCCACCGGCGAGGACGAACCGCCACACGGAATCGCCCGTGCCGATGAGGACCACGGTGGCGCACATCATGGTGAACGCCCCGGCCAGGAACAGCCACAGAGCCACAAGGTCCGGCGGCGAGGACTTGGTACTCATGCCGCCACCGCCCTCGGAGCCTTGCCGCGACGGGTGGCGGGCCGGGCCAGCGGGGCGACGTCGCCCAGCGTCGGCGCGAAGGCCTCGATGGCCTCGGCGGCGATCCGGGACACGTCGTCGACCAGATGCGGGTGGTCGGCGAGGATGTCGCGCGCCGCATCCTCACGCGCCGCGCGCTCTAACTCGCTCTCGCCCTCCACCCCCAGCCACAGCTCAACCGGGGCCCCAAGGGCGAGTTCGATGTAGTCGTCAACCGAGACGACCTCATGCATACCGATGAACGACTTCATGACAAGGCACTCCTGATGCGGAGGGACGGGAGGAAGCCGGGGCGGGCGCAGGCCTTTGGCGAGACGGCGCCCGCCCCGTGTGAGATGGCGTCCGTACCGCGGGATGCGGCAGGAGCGCGGTGCCCCGGAGCGGATTCGATCCGCCACCTCGCGGCTTGGCCGGGGCCGGTATGCTGCGGCTTCTACTCGTTGTCGTCCGTGTCCTCGGTGGCGCGGCCACCCATGATCACGTCGCCGTGGACCACTCCACCGGACACGTCGATCTGGTCGCCCAAGACGATGTCCCCGCCGAACGTGATGTCGTCGTTGTCGCCGAAGTTGAAGACGGCGCGGCTCTTGTCGCTCATGTACTTCTCCTCAGTGCGTGGTGGACTTGCACGCGGCTGCTGTGCCGCGGTGCCCCGGCCGGGAGTCGAACCCGGCCTTGCGACCATCGGGGCGGTAGCGGCGCTAGCTGACCTGGACGTAGCCGCTGGTGGCGCGGCGGCGGACGTTCAGGTGCGCGGCGCCGGTGATGTACGCCTGGCCGGAGGTGACGTCCACCGCCATGCGGCCGCTGGACTTGGAGGTTGCGGCCATCCGGGCCTGGCCGGAGGTGAGGTTCAGCCGCGCGTCATGACCGCTGTAGGCGCCGACGGCGAGATAGCCGGAGGTGACGTTCGCCGCGAGCGAGCCCGTCACGTCACTGACGACCACCTTGCCGCTGGTGATCGTGGCGTCCAGGTCCCCGATGCGCTCCGCGGTCAGGCTTGCGGAGGTGGCGTCGAAATCCAGGCGCGCCAGTTCACCCGTGACGACCGTCCTGGCACTGCGCGTGCTGACCAACGCCACGGACCCGGCGGGCAGATGGGCGGTGAGGGCGATCGGCGTCAGTGCTGGCCCGGCGGGGCCGTCGGCGGTGACCTCGCGGCCGTTGACGAAGACCTTGCCGCGGCCGTGCCCGGAGACGTAGATGTTGCCGCCGTTGATCTGCACGCCGTTGCCGCCGGAGAACGTCATCGTGTTGCCGTTGAAGCTCACGGTCGTGCTGCCCGCCGTTGCGCCGGCGGTGTCTGGGACACGGACGGTGAGGTTCTGCCCGGTGAGGCTGACGTCGGTGTCCCGGATCGCGTCGGCCGACGGACCCGATCCGGCGTCCGTCGTCAGCTCCACCCGCGCCTGCTTCAACGCGGGGTCGACGGCCAGGTGGATCGTGCCGGTGTGCATCGTCAGGTCCAGGGCGATCGGACCGAAGGCGGCCACGGGGATCGTGCGCTTGGTCATGGAAGAACTCCTGACTGCGTCGGGGTACGGAGGCCGGGGCGGCGGGTTGTCCCTGTTCGGGACGCCGTCGCGACCGGCAGGCCAAGCCGCGAGAGGCGGCAGGCGCGGATCAGGCGACTGGCAGCGGCACATCCGGCCGCTGAGCCAAGACGGGGAGCGGCCAAGGGGCCGCCTTGGAAGCGAGCGGGGCCGACGGCATCGTGGCCAGGCCGGGCCCGCTCGCAGACAGTGCGATGCGCGATCTTGCGTGCGCGCGGCCGTCACTTCGGGGGAGACGGCTCAGAAGCCCACTTATGTGCGGTCACCTGCGGCGACGCGCTTATCAAAGAACGCGCTTCCGGGGCCCGTTGGCGTGCGGCTGAGCCGCCTTCCTGCCGGGCGATCCCGCTTGGCGTGAGACTGTTCTAGCACGGCTGCTACAACTAGTACAAGAGATTGTGTTGGTCGTGCTGCTTGACCTAGATCAAGAGGGGCTAGCATCGACGCATGACGCCTACTTCTGACGACGCGCGACGGGTGAACGAGCAGATCGCCGAGACCCTGCGGGACGAGATCAAGACCGGCAGGCTGAAGGCGGGGGACAAGCTGCCTTCGGTTCGTGCGATCGCAGAGCGCTTCGATGTCGCCGCGGGAACAGCCACCAAGGCCGTCCAACTCCTGGCGAAGTGGGGGCTGGTGGCCCCTGACTCGACGCGCGGCTACTTCGTGAGCGCTCAGGTCTCAGGCGATGAGGAAGCGCCGAGCCCCAGCCCGGAGTTCGCCGCAATCATGAAGGAGGTCGAATCGATGCGTGAGCACCTGGCGCGTCTGGACGAGCGTCTTCAGCGGTTGGAGAAGTCGGACAAGCCGAACTGACAGGTTCCGCAAGGCCTCGTGCGCGTTCTGCGAGGGCGCCCACTTCCGCAGAGAGCTCCGAAAGAGCCACCATCACTTGGTGCCGCTCATCAGATGTCAGAGACATGCCTGTGCCCCCTTGCCATCGCTGTGGATGTCTCGGTCTCGACACCTACGACGCTATGACCAGGCTCTGAGGCGACCCCGGAAAAACCTTCCGGGGTCCTCATCCCAACTGAGGTGAGGCTGAAGCCATGCGAGGAATGACGCAGCACCTGACGATCGGCGAACGCGTGGCCTGGTACCGGCATCGCCGGGGCCTCTCCCAGGAAGTGCTGGCCGGACTGGTCGGCCGTACGTCGGACTGGCTCGGCAAGGCGGAGAACAACCGCATCGAGCTTGACCGACTCTCAGTGATCCGTGCCCTGGCCCACGCCCTGGACGTCTCCATCGGCGACCTCATCGGCGAGCCCACGCTCTTGGAGTGGTCGAACGACAGCGGCCGGCGCACCGTCCCTGCTCTGCGCGAAGCCCTCATGGACTACCGCCAGTTGACCCCGCTCCTGAGCGCGCCCGCCGACGGCGAGCCCCCGACTCTGGCGAACCTTCGAGCCGACGTGGGCGAGGTGTGGGACGCCTACCAGGCATCTCGCTTCGGCTTCGCCACGCGGCAGTTGCCGCTCCTCCTTGCCGACGCCCTCGTGGCTTCCCGTACGTACGCGGGGGAGGAGCGCGAGGAAGCCAACGCCCTGCTCGCGCTGACGTACCAGGGCGCGGCGATGGTGCTCGGCAAGCTCGGTGAGAACGAACTTGCGTGGATGGCGGCCGACCGCGGACTGGCCGCAGCGCAGCAGAGCGGCAACAACGTGATCACGGGATCGCTCTTCCGCTCCGTGACTCACTGCCTGCTGTCGACCGGGCGATACGAGACCGCCGTACAGCTCGTAGGCGACGCGGCCGGATATCTGGAACCAGGGCTCGGCGAAGCGACGCCCTCGTACCTGTCCGTCTACGGGACGTTGTTCCTGACCGGGGCCATGGCGGCCGCCCGCGCAGAGGACCGCGCGTCGACCCAGGACTTCCTCCGCGAAGCGGAGACGACGGCAACACGGCTCGGCGCCGACGCCAACCACATGTGGACGGCATTCGGCCCGACCAACGTCGCCATCCACAAGGTGGCCACGGCCGGAGAACTCGGAGACTTCCAGATCGCTTCCGACCTCGGAGCGCAGATCGATACGAGCGGCCTGCCTGTTGAGCGCCGGGTGCGCCACGACCTCGAAGTAGCGCGTGCCCTCACTGCCCGGAACCGCACCGACGAAGCGCTCGCCGTGGTCCTTGAAGCGGAACAGCTGGCCCCGGAGCAGGTCAGGCACCACTACATGAGCCGTGAGCTCGTACTCGGCTGGGTCCGAGGGACACGGGGGCGCCCAAGCAGTTCGGTGGCCGACTTGGCCGGCAGGCTTCGAGTCGTCTGAGGTGGTTAGGCTCGGTCACGTGAGCGAGACCGAGAACGAACACGAGGCGAAGATGGCGCGCCCGCGCATGGCTGCGGGCGCGCTGTTCTTTGACGAGCACGGGCGCGTCATGCTCCTTGAGCCGACGTACAAGGACTACCGGGATATCCCGGGCGGGTACGTCGACGCCGGTGAGTCCCCGCTACAGGCATGCGTGCGGGAGGTCCGCGAAGAGCTGGGCATCACGCCTGAGATCGGCCGTCTCCTTGCCGTCGACTGGGCCCCCAGCCCTGCTGAAGGCGACAAGGTGCTGTATCTCTTCGATGGCGGTGAGCTACCTGCCCAGCTTCAGGAACAGATCCGGTTGCAGCGTTCCGAGATCAAGGCGTACGCCTTCCACAGCATCGATGACGTCGATTCCTTGACCATTCCGCGTCTCGCGCGACGGGTCCGGGCGGCCGTGAACGCTCGCAGCGAGGGTCAGGTGGCCTACCTGGAGCACGGCCAGCATCCAGGGTGATAGTGAAGGCCGAGGGGAGTCCCTAGGTGCCGCCGGGATACTCCACTACCCCGAGATCATGGAGTGCCTGCATCCGAAACGCTCTGCGCGAGATCGGTAACGGTACGCAGAATTCCCTGACCGAAGTCAGTTGGAGCGACCAGCACACCGAACGTCACCGCTACGGTCAGCACCATCGTCTGGTCGACCCGACTTCTGGCCTGTACGCGTCGGCGTACGAATATGACGAGGGCGACAGCCAGCAGAACTGCCAGATTGATCGTCAGCTTCACCGGTCGGCCCTTCCCCCAGGCAGGAACGTCCCAGCTTCCCTGTGTAGCGGGGGCAGGGTGATGCGGCGACTCTGTTACGGACGGTTGGCTGGAAAGGAACTCATCTGAGGCTGGTTCCTTGAGCCTGGGTTGGCGCCACATTGCCCTGAGCCGCGACTCGTCGCGGCCCAGAATGCAAGCATCCGCTTGAGTCGTGATCTGAGCGCGGTGGCCGGAGCGGAAGGCGCGCCGGTCTACTCGTTCGTGCCCAAGGCCTGCCGCGCTGCGAGCTGAAACTCCTCGTCGAGAGGCTGCTTTGCGGCAGCCGCAGCCTTAAATCGAGCTTCGTAGTCCCGCAGTTGGCCGTCCCCACTGCGCACTGCGGCATGAGTCCATGAGGTGCAGACCATTTCCCACTCATTCATCGCCGTCCGCAGTCGCCCCGCCACCTCCGCTACACCCCGAGGTCCGGCCATGCTGACTGCCGCCGCAGATGCACTGAACTGGGTCCACGCATCGTGCGCCTCCCGGTACACGGCTTGCCAATCTGCAGGGTTGGCTGCCACTTCATGCAGTTGATCAGCGGCTTTCCATAAGCTGTTCGACAACTGCTTTGTTGTCATCAGGAGGTTGTTGTAAGTCTCGCGCCGAAGATCGCTCAGCCACTGTTCCCGCTCTGCGCGGTGCTGGATACGCAGGTACCGTGTTTGCCCAATGACTGTGAGAACACCACCCCCGAGGCCTCCGACCGCGCCGACTGCCGCCCCTAGAACTGCTGCTGAGCTTGCGTCCACAAGCTCATTTCAGCCCAGTCTAGGTCGATGCACAAGGGTGCCTATCCTATTCGTCTCCGGCAGCTTTCTGTAACCAACGCTCTGCGACGTCGCATCTATGTGAAGGTCAGCCCGGGTGGGTTTCGCCGAGTTCAATTGAGTACGGCATGGTGGGTCCGTACGTCATGGTGATCGTCGAGGGTATGGGTGTTCTCGGTTCTCCTTCAACATGCGCGCCAGACGCATCGATCTCTCCCTGGCCGTTCAGCTCCAGGCGACAGAGTGGGCAGGAAAGAGCTTCGGTACTCATAGTCGCGCTAGTACTTGACTCGGTCAGAGTCCTGAGTCGCATCCACGCACGCCCCCCACAGGCAGGGCAAAGAGCCGGAGACACTGTGAATAGGACGTCATCACCGATGGCTCTGACTTCATAAATGCCCCGTTGGTGAATGCCCTCCGGGACCGGGGTGCTCATGGCGCGCTCCTTGGCTCCGCTAGGGAGTCCTTCGAAGCGGTCATCAAAAGCGAGTCGAGCTTGGCGGATTCGGACCTGAACGTCTCGGTAGATCTGACTACGTTTTGTATCTACAGCCAAGCGGGCCACGGTCGTCCAACGCCCCCAGAACAAATCCAAGGGGCGATTTACTTCCTGTAGCAGCTTCTCGACAGTTTGTGCAAGGACGGGCATGAGGGACTTGGCTTGTTGCGTGCCGGTCGTGTGTGCGACTCCGTTACGCAAATCGATCAAGAGATCCAACTGCCTGTCGGCGCCAAGTATATCGAGCGTTCGCAACCGTGCGATTGCCTCGATAGCCCCGATCGTGCGGACCTTACTTGCTGCGCGATGTCCGCCGAGGTGGAAAAGCATCTCGGTGCTTCCCCGCATCTCGGCGATATAGATCGGGTTCTTGGACACCAGGACAGCCTTCGCGAGGAGTTCAACTGCTACCCCACCGTGGAGCGCGAACTCGTCGTACTCGCCCTGGGCATGGTCTTCCATGGCTTTGAGGCCCGACCTTTGAGCGCTTGCAACGAAGCTGTCGAACGAGAGGGAATCGTCCATGGGATGACGGTAGCTGTGACTTCGACCATTGGCCTAGGGGTTTCTGACGGCGGCGCCTCGCGATCTTGCCTGCCTCAATCTTCAGATGCAGTGACTCCGAGATCTCCAAGTACGTACCCCCGCGGACTGGCCTGCGGCACGTGCTCTTGCCTTCATCGGCCTCGTGAGCTGCTTCCAGGTGCGGGCTCATGTCGTCCGGCTCCCATGACGGGGCATCCAGACCGAGAGTCCGGAGTCTGCTGCCGAGCAGCCCCAAGCGCCCACTGAGTGCGTGAGAAGTGCGTGAACCGCAAGGGGACAGTGGCATCGGCCCGCCGCTCCCGCAGGTCAGGGCTGTTCCGGCATACGGCCTCCGGAGCCGTGTGCGCATCGAATCACGTGGGATCGCGCCACCGATTCCGGGCCGTCCGTGGGCCGTGCGAGAGCGGCCCGCAACGACCAACAATGACCAACGACAGCCGTCCGGGCGCTGGTCAGCCCTGTGCCAGAGGTGACTGAGCCAGGTCACCCAGGGGCTGAGCCACTTCCTCCGGAACAAGAAGCAGGAGTGGGAGGAGTACCGCTCCGAGGTGACGGCCTTCGAGCTCCGCAAGAACCTGCCGGTGCTGTAGGGCCCCGAAGGGGCGCAGTTCCGCGCCCCTCACGGGGCTCTCCCGACGTCCCGGTCAGGGGTGAATCGCCTCCCGCAGTGGTGTCTTCGCCCGTACCCGATACTCCTGGACCGCCCAGCCGTTGCCGTCCGGGTCGGTGAAGTACATGAACGTGGCGCCGTCCTGCTCCGCGTACTGGACCGGCTCGGAGATCTCCAGGCCGCGGGCGGTCAGCTCGGCGTGGGCCTGCTTGATGTCGGGGACGCAGAGCTGGAGGCCCTGGTAGGAGCCGGGCTGGGGGGTGGGGCCCGGGGTGGTCTCCCAGAGGACGGTGCTGAGCATGATCGAACAGCCCGATCCCGGCGGCGTGAGCTGGATCAGGCGTGCGCCCGGCATGACCTCCCCGTCGAGGTCGACGTGGAAGCCGCACTTGGACTCGTAGAACTCCTTGGACCGGTCGAGGTCGCTGACGGGGATGCCGATCACTTCGAGTGTGTATTCCATGCGTCGAGTACAGCAGCGATCCGGTGCCCTGTCCCGGGGAACGGGCGGGTGCCCCGGCGCGGGCGCCTCAGGCGAAGCGGTAACGCGTCTGGCTGAACGGCTCGCCCTTGGCGAAGCCGAACGCCGTACGGGGCGTCACCGCGAAGACGTACGCGCGTCCCGACTCGTGGAGGAAGCAGCCGTCCCGCACCTCGTAGTGGAAGAAGCCGCCGTACTTCTCCTCCCAGGCCGCCGCGAGCTCCCGCAGCCGCGCCCCGTCCGTGATCCGCACCGCCGTGCCCTCGACGACCACGTCGAGACCCTTGTCCCAGAGGTTGGTGCCGGTGGTCAGGACGACCTCGGGGTTGGCCTCCAGGTTGCGGGCCTTGCGCTCGTCGGGGCCGGTGGAGAAGCACAGGTCACCCCCTTGCCACAGGGCGCTCAGCGGGGTGACGTGCGGGCGCCCGTCGGGACGTACCGTCGAGATCCAGCACAGCTCGGCCGCCGCGAGCGCGTCCCGGGCCTGTGGCCAGGGGGTCGGGGCCGCCCCCTCGCTGCTGTAGCGGGCGTCGATCTCCGTACGGGGTTCCTGGCTCGGCATGACGTAGCCTCCTGCTCTCCATGCTCCTGTCCCAGTGGGGACCCCGCACGCGGGCGGAACTCATCGGCCGGGCCCTGGGTAGGCTCGTCGCCAGGAACAGGCGAGCGAAGGGCGCGGGGATGACGGTGCCGCAGGGGCGCAGGAGCAGTACGTTCACGCGGCTGCTGCGGTACGGGTTCACCGACCCGTCCGCCGCCGAACGCCTCCTCGCCGCGTCCGAGCTGGACGCCGTCCGCACCGACCCGGTGCTCCTCGACGCCCTCGGCGCCACCGCCGACCCGGACCTGGCGCTGCTCGGCCTGGTCCGGCTCGCCGAGGCGCAGCCGGACGACATGGCGCGCCGCGAACTGCTCGACACCCTGATCAGCGCCAAGCCCCTGCGGGACCGCCTGCTCGGCGTCCTCGGCGCCTCCGAGGCCCTCGCCGACCATCTGGCCCGGCACCCGGGGGACTGGCGGGCCCTGGTCACGTACGAGGCCACCGACCTGCACCCCGGTGTGGCGGAGTTCGAGCGCGGCCTCGCCGAGGCGCACGACCCGGTGTCGCTGCGCGTCGCCTACCGCCGCTGCCTGCTGTCCATCGCCGCCCGCGACGTCTGCGGCACCACCGACGTCTCCGAGACCGCCGCCGAACTCGCCGACCTCGCCACGGCCACCCTGCGCGCCGCCCTCGCCATGGCCCGCAGGGACGCGCCCGCCGACGCCGCGCAGTGCCGCCTCGCGGTGATCGCGATGGGCAAGTGCGGCGGCCACGAGCTGAACTACGTCTCCGACGTCGACGTGATCTTCGTGGGCGAGGCCGTCGACGGCGCCGATGAGGACAAGGCGCTGCGGGCCGCGACCCGCCTCGCCTCGCACCTGATGCGGATCTGTTCCGAGACCACGGTCGAGGGCACCATCTGGCCGGTCGACGCCAATCTGCGCCCCGAGGGCAGGAACGGCCCGCTGGTGCGGACCCTGTCCAGCCATCTCGCGTACTACCAGCGCTGGGCGAAGACCTGGGAGTTCCAGGCGCTGCTCAAGGCGCGGCCCGTCGCCGGTGACGCCGAGCTGGGCGCGGACTACGTGGCCGCCGTCGCGCCGCTGGTGTGGCAGGCCGCCGAGCGCGAGAACTTCATCGACGACGTGCAGAAGATGCGCCGCCGCGTCGTCGAGAACATCCCCGTGGGCGAGGTCGACCGCGAGCTGAAGCTCGGCCCCGGCGGGCTGCGCGACGTCGAATTCGCCGTCCAGCTGCTCCAGTTGGTGCACGGCCGCGCCGACGCCTCGCTGCGCAGCGCCACCACCCTCGACGCCCTCGCCGCGCTCGCCGCGGGCGGCTACGTGGGCCGCGTGGACGCCACCCAGCTCGACGACGCCTACCGCTTCCTGCGCTCCCTGGAACACCGCATCCAGCTCTACCGGCTGCGCCGCACCCACCTGCTGCCCGACGACGACGCCGACCTGCGCCGCATCGGCCGCTCCCTGGGCATGCGCACCGAGCCCCTCACCGACCTCGCCCGCGCCTGGAAGCGGCACACCTCCGTGGTGCGCCGCCTGCACGAGAAGCTGTTCTACCGCCCGCTGCTCGACGCCGTCGCCCAGCTCGCCCCCGGCGAGTCCCGGCTCAGTACGGAGGCGGCGAGGGAACGCCTGGTGGCGCTCGGGTACGCCGACCCCGGCGCGGCCCTGCGCCACCTGGAGGCCCTCGCGTCCGGCGTGACCCGCAAGGCCGCCATCCAGCGCACCCTGCTGCCCGTCCTGCTCGGCTGGTTCGCGGACTCCGCCGACCCCGACGCGGGCCTGCTCGGCTTCCGCAAGGTCTCCGACGCGCTCGGCAAGACCCCCTGGTACCTGCGGCTCCTGCGCGACGAGGGCGCCGCGGCGGAGAACCTGGCCCGGGTGCTCTCGGCCGGCCGGTTCGCCCCCGACCTGCTCCTTCGCGCGCCCGAGGCGGTGGCGCTGCTCGGCGACGCCCGGGGCCTTGAGCCGCGCGCACGCGACCACCTGGAACAGGAGGTCCTCGCCGCCGTGGGCCGCGCCGACGGCGGCGAGCAGGCGGTCGCGGCGGCCCGCGGGGTGCGGCGGCGCGAGCTGTTCCGCACGTCGGCCGCCGACATCATCGCCTCCTACGGCACCGAGGAGAGCCCCGTCGAGGCCGACGCGGGCGCGCTCGTGGACCGGGTCGGCACCGCCGTCTCGGACCTGACGGCCGCCACCATCGCGGGCACGCTGCGCGCGGTGGTCCGGGAGGGCTGGGGCGACGAGCTGCCGACCCGGTTCGCGGTCATCGGCATGGGCCGCTTCGGGGGCCGCGAGCTGAGCTACGGCTCGGACGCGGACGTCCTGTTCGTGCACCAGCCGCGCGAGGGCGTGGACGACCAGGAGGCCGCGAAGGCCGCGAACTCCGTCGTCGCCGAGATGCGACGGCTGCTGCAGCTGCCGAGCGCCGACCCGCCGCTGGCCATCGACGCGGACCTGCGCCCGGAGGGCAAGTCGGGGCCGCTGGTGCGCACCCTGAAGTCGTACGAGGCCTACTACCGCCGCTGGTCCCTGGTCTGGGAGTCGCAGGCGCTGCTCCGGGCCGACCCGGTCGCGGGCGACGCCGACCTCGGCCGTGCCTTCGTCGACCTCGTGGACCCGCTGCGCTACCCCGCGGAGGGCCTCGGCGAGGACGCGGTCCGCGAGATCCGCCGCCTGAAGGCCCGCATGGAGTCCGAGCGGCTGCCCCGCGGCGCCGACCCCACCCTGCACACCAAGCTCGGCCGCGGCGGCCTCTCCGACGTGGAGTGGACCGTCCAGCTGCTCCAGCTCCAGCACGGCTGGGCCGAGCCCGGGCTGCGCACCACCCGCACCCGCGAGGCCCTGCACGCGGCGTGCGCGGCCGAGCTGATCGCCACGGAGGACGCGGCGATCCTCGACGAGGCCTGGGTGCTCGCGACCCGTGTGCGCAACGCGGTGATGCTGGTGAGGGGCAGGGCGGGCGACACGTTCCCGTCGGACGGCAGGGAGCTGGCCGCCGTCGGGCGGTACTTGGGCTATGACGCGGGCCAGGTCGGCGTGATGCTGGACGACTACCGGCGGATCACCCGGCGGGCGCGGGCGGTGATGGAGGAGCGGTTCTACGGGGCGTGAGCCGTGGTGGAGCCGTGGTGGAGGGCTCAGGGGGCTTGCAGGGGCTGCCCTACCGGGGGGCGTACGCCTTCTCCCGTGGCCGTTGCTCGGGCACCAGCTTCGGCAGGGCGTACGGCAGCTTTCCGTACCAGAGGCGCGCCACCGTGTAGCCGAACGCCAGGCAGATCATGCCGCCGACCGCGTCCAGCCAGAAGTGGTTGGCCGTGGCCACGATCACGACCAGGGTGAGCGTCGGGTAGAGCAGGCCGAGGACCTTCACCCAGGGCACCGACGCGAGCGCGAAGATCGTCAGGCCGCACCACAGGGACCAGCCGATGTGCATCGACGGCATGGCCGCGTACTGGTTCGACATGTTCTTCAGGTCGCCGGAGGCCATCGAGCCCCAGGTGTTGTGGACCACCACCGTGTCGATGAAGTCGCCGCCGGGCATCAGGCGGGGCGGCGCCAGCGGATACAGGTAGTAGCCGACGAGGGCCACCGCCGTCGTCGCGAAGAGCACCAGGCGGGTGGCCGCGTACCGGCCGGGATGGCAGCGGTAGAGCCACACCAGGACGCCGAGCGTCACGATGAAGTGCAGCGTCGCGTAGTAGTAGTTCATGCCGACGATGAGCCATGTCACCGAGTCGACCGCGTGGTTGACCGAGCGCTCGAAGGCGAGACCGAGGCTGTGCTCGACGTCCCAGATCCAGTCGGCGTTGCGCAGCGCGGCCGACTTCTGCTCCGGGACGGCGTTGCGGATCAGTGAGTACGTCCAGTAACTCACCGCGATCAGCAGGATCTCGAACCACAGCTTCGGGCGCCGGGGCGTGCGCAGCCGACGCAGGAGATTCCGCCCATTGCGGTCATCTTCCTCGCCCGCGATGGGTGATGAGGTGGTGGGCCCCTGTTGGCCTTCCAGTGTCGTCACAGTCATCTCACCCATAGGCACAGAGTCTGCCAGATAGCCACCACTGCTCAGATCATCCCCCGGTCGGGTTCCGACCGCATTCCCTACGCCCCAAGTACGAGGAGATCCCCTCCGCCCCAGGGACGACGGATCCCTACGCCCCGGGGGCCTTGCGCGCGGCCGTCGAGCCCCTGACCACCAGCTCCGGCATGAACACGAATTCGCTGTGCGGGGCGGGGGTACCCCCGATCTCCTCCAGGAGCGTGCGCACCGCGGCCTGGCCCATCGCGGGCACCGGCTTGCGGACCGTCGTCAGGGGCGGGTCGGTGAACGCGACGAGCACCGAGTCGTCGAAGCCGACCACCGAGACGTCGTCCGGCACCTCCAGGCCCCGCTCCCGCGCGGCCCGTATCGCGCCGAGCGCCATCATGTCGCTGGCGCACACCACGGCCGTGCAGCCCCGGTCCAGGAGCGCCGCCGCCGCTGCCTGTCCGCCTTCGAGCGTGTACAGGGAGTGCTGGATCAGCTCCCCCTCGATGTCCTCGGGCGGCAGCCGGAACGTCTCCCGCATCGACCGCGTGAACCCCTCGATCTTCCGCTGTACGGGGACGAAGCGCCGCGGCCCGAGGGCGAGCCCGACCCGGGTGTGCCCGAGCGAGGCCAGGTGGGTGACGGCCAGGCGCATCGCCGCCCGGTCGTCGGGCGAGATGAAGGGCGCCCGCACCTTCGGCGAGAAGCCGTCCACGAGGACGAACGGCACCCCCTGCGCGCGCAGCTGCTCATAGCGCCCGGTGTCCGCCGTGGTGTCCGCGTGCAGACCCGAGACGAAGATGATGCCCGCGACCCCGCGGTCCACCAGCATCTCCGTCAGTTCGTCCTCGGTGGAGCCGCCCGGGGTCTGGGTGGCGAGCACCGGGGTGTACCCCTGCCGGGTCAGGGCCTGGCCGATCACCTGGGCGAGGGCGGGGAATATCGGGTTCTCCAGCTCGGGCGTGATCAGGCCGACCAGGCCCGCGCTCCGCTGCCGCAGCCGCACGGGCCGTTCGTAGCCGAGGACGTCGAGGGCGGCGAGCACGGACTGGCGGGTGGCCGCAGCGACGCCCGGCTTGCCGTTCAGGACCCGGCTCACGGTCGCCTCGCTGACCCCCGCCTGTGCTGCGATGTCGGCCAGTCGCGCGGTCACAGGATTGGACTGTACCGGTCGTGTCTCACGCTGCCCACCAGTCGGGTCTCACCGCTCCCACCAGACGGTCGCGTCCGGCGGGAGCACGGCGTCGGTGCCGGGCCCGCCCAAGTCGGCCGCGGGGGTGCGCGAGTTGAGGCTGCACAGCAGCGGGGTGCCGGGGGCGGGAAGAGTGACGGGGCGGTCGGTGAGGTTCGTGGTCACGACGAGGGTGCGGCCCGCTGCGGTCCTGCGGAACGCGAGGACGCCCGCGGGTGCCTCGCACCACTCCACGTCCCGGCCCGCGCCGAGCGCCGGGTGCGCGCGGCGCAGCGCGAGCGCCGCCCGGTACAGCTCCAGGGTCGAGGCCGGATCGCCCTGCTGCGCCTCGGCCGTGAGGTCCGCCCACCCCGCGGGCTGCGGCAGCCAGCTCGGGCCGCCCTCGACGGGCCCGAACCCGAACGGCGGCCGCGCCCCGGACCACGGCAGCGGCACCCGGCACCCGTCCCGCGTGCCCTCCTGCCCCGACCCCTGTCCGGCGCCGCGGAGGAACGCCGGGTCCTGGCGCACCTCGTCGGGCAGGTCCGTCACCTCGGGCAGGCCGAGCTCCTCGCCCTGGTAGAGGTACGCCGAGCCGGGCAGCGCCAGCATCAACAGCGTGGCGGCGCGCGCCCGGCGCAGCCCCCTGGCCGGGTCGCCGTCGGCGAAGCGCGTGCTGTGCCGCACCACGTCGTGGTTGGAGAGCACCCATGTCGCGGGCGCGGCCACGGAGTTCATCGCGTCCAGGGAGCGGTCGATGACGGCGCGCAAAGCGGCCGCGTCCCAGCCCGTCGTCAGATACGCGAAGTTGAAGGCCTGGTGCAGCTCGTCCGGGCGCAGATACAGCGCGCTGCGCTCCACCGTCGGCGTCCACGCCTCGGCGACGGCGACGCGCTCGCCGTCGTAGCCGTCGAGCAGCGCCCGCCAGTCCCGGTAGATCTCGTGCACGCCGTCCTGGTCGAAGTACGGCACGGGCGCGGCGCCCAGGAGCTTGACCTGCTCGCCGTGGCCGACGTCCGGCAGGCCCGGCGCCTTGATCAGGCCGTGCGCCACATCCACGCGGAAGCCGTCGACGCCGAGGTCGAGCCAGAAGCGCAGGATGGAGCGGAACTCCTCGCGCACCGCCGGGTGCTCCCAGTCGAAGTCGGGCTGCTCGGGCGCGAACAGGTGGAGGTACCAGTCGCCGGGGGTGCCGTCGGGGTCGGTGGTGCGGGTCCAGGCCGGGCCGCCGAAGACGGACTCCCAGTCGTTGGGCGGCAGTTC
Organism: Streptomyces sp. NPDC040610; assembly: GCF_055594065.1. NCBI lineage: Bacteria > Bacillati > Actinomycetota > Actinomycetes > Kitasatosporales > Streptomycetaceae > Streptomyces > Streptomyces sp. NPDC040610. The sequence goes on from NZ_JBVIXA010000012.1 coordinate 192,665, forward strand.
GCCGCCCGGGCCCCGGCCGGGGCGGAAGTGGAAGCGCTCCCTCAGCGGCGACGCGGGGCCGTCCGCCAGGGCCGCGCGGAACCACTCGTGCTGGTCCGAGCAGTGGTTGGGCACGATGTCGACGATCACGCGCAGGCCGAGATCATGGGCCCGGCGCACCAGTTCGTCGGCGTCCGCGAGGGTGCCGAAGACCGGGTCGACCACGCGGTAGTCGGCGACGTCGTACCCGGCGTCGGCCTGCGGCGACGCGTAGAACGGGGAGAGCCAGACGGCGTCCACGCCGAGGTCCCTCAGGTGCGGGAGGCGGGCCGTCACGCCGGGCAGGTCGCCCATGCCGTCGCCGTCGGCGTCGGCGAAGCTGCGCGGGTAGACCTGGTAGATGACGGCGTCGTGCCACCAGCCGCCGTGGGCGGCGCGGGGGCCTTCGGTGCCGGTGGTGGCCTCGGGCGTGCTGCCCGATGCGGTGTCGGTCGTGACGGTGCTGGTGGCGTCGGTGATGTGCTGGGTCATGAAGTCCCTTGCCGGTACGGGGATTCCCTGCCGTTCCCCACAGTGTCGCCCCGACGGATCCGGGCACAGGGATGAACGTGCCGCGCGCGGGGAAGGTCACGAACGCCGGGCGGACCTCGCCCGGGAGAGGGCGGATCCTAGCGCCGGGCCCGGGGTGGCTGCTGAGGGTCGGATGATCTCCACCGTTCCAGGTCGTACCGTGGCCACGTACTCCCCGGTGGTGTGTTAGAGCGCTAGCGTGGACGGCGAGCCCGAAAGGGCCCGTTACCGTCCGCCGCTCCTGGGGGATGTCTACGTGGGCGTCAAGGACAAAGCAGTCAAGGGTGACAAAGGAGAGGCCGGGCCGGGGGTCACCACGGTCCTGGTCGTCGACGACGTGGCCGCGAGCCGGTACGCGCTGGGCGCGGTGCTGCGCCGCGCGGGCCACCGGGTCGTCCTGGCCGCGAGCGCCGGCGAGGCGCTGACCGAACTCGACGTGCGGCTGCGCGCGGACGACCTGCCCGACGTGGCCCTCGTCGACGTGGGCCTGCCCGACATGAGCGGCTACGACCTGTGCCGCCGCCTGAAGGCCTCCCCGACCACCGCGTCCCTGCCCGTCGTGCACTTCTCCGCCGCCGCGCACGGCTCCGCGGACCGCTGCCGCGGCCTCGACGCGGGCGGCGAGTCCTATCTGACCGTGCCCGCCGAACCGGAGGAGATCGCCGCCGTCGTCCGCGCCGCCGCCCGCGGCGCCCGGCACCGCAGCGCCGCCCAGACCCGGGCGGGCCGCCTCAGCCGCCTCGCCGAAGCCGTCCTCGACGTGCAGTCCGCGAGCTCGGTGCGTGAACTGGTGGACGCGGCGGCGGCCGGCGCGGCGGGCCTCGCCGCCGCCCCCGCCGCGGCCTTCGTCCTCGGCGAGGAGGGCGAGATCCACTGCGGCCGCTCCCAGCGCCGCGCCGCCGCCGAGCCGCCCGGCGCCGACGCGCACGAGAGCGCCGCCCATCTGATGTGGCGCCTGATGTCCGGCAGGACCGGCGTCCACACCGCGACCGTGCCCGCGCCGATGTGGCCCGCGGGGTTCGTGGGGGCGTCGCGGGGGCCCGTGCAGTTCACGGCGGGCCGCGGCGAGGGGGCCCCGGACCAGGCACGCGCGGGGTGTCCGACCCCGTGGCAGGACAGCGCCGCGGCGGAGGCGGCCGGGCTCGCCGTGCCGGGGGAGGGGGCGCTGCTCGCCCTCGCCCGCACCCGCGAGGACCGCGCCCCGGTGTGCCTGGCCACCGCCGCGTACGCGCAGGACTCCGCCACCGACCTCGGCCGCCTGGCGCACGCCACGGCCCGCGTCGCGGAACGGCTCCTGATGTACGAGAAGGAGCGCCACATCGCGCTGACCCTCCAGCACAGCTTCCTGCCGAGCGCGCTGCCCGACCTGCCCGGCACCGAGATCGTCGTCCGCTACGAACCCGCGTCCCGGCAGGCGGAGATCGGCGGCGACTTCTACGCCGCGCTGCCCACGCCCGCCGGGGTGCTCACCGGCATCGGCGATGTCGCGGGCCACTCCCTGGACGCGGCCACGGTGATGGTGGAACTGCGCCACGCCCTGCGCGCGTACTGCATCGAGGACCCCGACCCCGGCCGCCTCGCCGCCCGCCTCGACCGCATGCTCCAGCGCTACCACCCCGACGTCACCGCCACCATGTGCCTGACCCTCGTCGACCCGCCCACGGGCCGCATCCGCGTCGCGAACGCGGGGCACATCCCGCCGCTCGTCGTGAGCGACACGGGCCCGGCCGCGTACATCAGGGCGAGCGGCCCGCTGCTCGGCCTCGGCCTGGACCGGCCGCCGCCCGTGGAGACCCGGCTCGCCCCCGCGGACCGCATGCTCATGGTCACCGACGGACTCATCGAGACCCGCGGCACCGACCTCGCCGTGTCCATGGAGCACCTGCGCCTCGCGGCCGCCGCCGCCCCGCCCGGCGTGACCGCCCTGTGCGACACGCTCCTGGAACGCTTCGGCCGCGAACGGGACGACGACATCGCCCTGTTGGCCCTGCGCCTGACGGCTTCGTCCGTCGGCGCCTAGCCCGCCCCGAGGACGGCCGCGCGCGGGCCGTCCGGTCGGCCTTGCGCGCGGAGCCCGTACGGAGACAGGGTGATCACCCAGATCCGTAGCCGTACGCACGCCGGAGAGAGCACCCCATGCCGCAGATCACCGTCGACTACTCCGAGCCGCTCGCGGACTCCTTCGACCGGCGGGGCCTCGCGCTCGCGCTGCACCCGCTGCTCGTCGAGGAGGCGGCCGCCACCCTGGAGGCCTGCAAGACCCGCTTCGTGCGCACGGAGGCGACCGTCGTGGGCGGCGACGAGGACGGGCACGCGGTGGTGCATGTGCTGATCGGGCTGCTGCCCGGCCGCACGGCCGAGGTCAGGGCGCGGGTGACGGACGCGGCGGTCGCGCTCGTACGCCGCCATCTCACGCCCGTGGCGGGGCGCGTGGTGCACATCTCGGCGGAGGTGCGCGACCTCGACGCGTCCTACCGCAAGGCGACCGACGCCTGAGGCGTCGACGGCCCGAGGCGCCGACGGCCCGAGGCGCCGACGGCCCGAGGCGCCGACGGCCTGAGGCGCCGACCGCCCCGGGGCGCGACCGGCTCCCGCCGGGCTACGGAAGGGCCGCGCGCGGCGCCAGCGCGGCGAGGCGGCCGAGGAGGTCCGCGAACGGCCCGTCGGCGGGCTCGTCCGCGAGGATGCCGCCGAGCAGCAGCGCCATCTCGTCGTCGTAGGCGGCGCTCACCGCCGCCAACGCGGCGAAGTCATGGACGAGTTGGAGCTCCAGCTCGGCGCGCGGAATGCGGCGGCCGTCCAGCCAGATCAGCGCCGTCGACTCGGCGAGCGAGATCCAGGAGCGCACCACCAGTTCGAGCCGGGCGGGCGGCGCCGTGACGCCGAGGTGCGCGAGGATCTGGTCGTACGCGGCCTGCCGCACCGAGTCGATGAGCGCGTTCGTCGTCGAGGAGCCGACCGCGGGACCGCCGCGCATCAGCGCGGAGAAGCCGGGCCCGTGCTCGTCGACGAAGCCGAGGAAACGTCCCGTCACGCGCAGCAGCCGCGCCCCCAGCGGCCCCTCGTGCGGCTCCAGGAACCGCTCGGCCAGCTCGTCGGCGGCCCGCTTGAGCGCCGCCTCGTACAGGCTGAGCTTGCCGGGGAAGTAGTGGTACACGAGCGGGCGCGAGATGCCCGCCGCCGACGCTATCTCGTCGATGGAGACGTCGTCGGGCGAGCGGTGGCTGAACAGCTCGAGCGCGACCCCGATCAGTTGCTGCCGCCGCTCCTCGACACCCATCCTGCGGCGCATCCCGGTAGTCATGCGAACACTCTACCGATGTGATCCGGCCGTGAACGGACGCCCCTGCTCCGCCTGTTCGCCCGAGCTGTGTCCCCGCCGTCCCCGCCGCGCCGCTACGCGTCCAGGACGAGCCGCGTGCCGCGCGCCCGCGACACACAGATCAGCATCGAGTCCCCGCGCTCGCCGTCGGTCAGCAGCTCGTCGCGGTGGTCGATCTCGCCCTCCAGGACCCGGTGTTGGCAGGTCCCGCAGAACCCCTGCTCGCAGGAGTACGGGGTGTCGGGCAGCTCGGCGCGGACGGCCGCGAGCACCGTGGTGTCCGCGCCCACGGTCACCGTGCGGCCGCTGCGCCGCAGTTCGACCTCGAAGGCGCTCTCGCCGCCCGCGGCCGCGGCGGGCGCGAACCGCTCCAGGTGCAGCGCGCACCCCTCGGGCAGCGCCCCGGCGACGGCGTCCATGAGCCCCTCGGGCCCGCACACGTACACGGCACCCGCCGCGCCCGCCCCGAGAAAGCCCCCCACGTCGGGCCGCCCGGCCTCGTCCTCGGCGACGACGGTCACCCGCCCGCCCGGCCCGCCCAGCTTCTCCAACTCCTCCAGGAACGGCATCGAGGCCCGGCTCCGCCCGCAGTACAGCAGCCGCCAGTCGGCGCCCGCCGCGTCCACGGCCCGCACCATGGCGAGAATCGGCGTGACCCCGATCCCGCCCGCGACGAAGGCGTACGACGCGGCCCCGTCGACCAGCGGGAACCGGTTGCGCGGCCCGCGCACCTCCACCTCCGTCCCCTCGCCCAGCGCCTCGTGCACCTCGCGGGACCCGCCGCGGCCGCCCTCGTCCGCGCCGATGAGCCGGGTGGCGACGGTGTACGAGGACGTGTCCTCGGGGTCCCCGCACAGCGAGTACTGCCGGACGAGCCCCGACGGCAGTACGAGATCCAGATGCGCGCCCGGCTCCCAGGCGGGCAGCACGTCCAGGTGCCCGCCCTCCAGGCGCAGTTGGACGACGCCATCGGCGACCCGCTCGCGGTGGGTGACGCGCAGCCGCAGCGCCCGCGAGCGCGGCTGCCCGGAGACGGGCTCGTCCAGGGCGGGCAGCGGCCACAGCGGGGAGGCGCCGATGCGGCGGCGCAGGGCGCGGCGGGCGAGGAGGGCGGCGACGGTCGCGACGAGGAGGGTGCGGGCGGTGCGGGGCAGGTGCGGCGGCATGTCAGGCGGCTCCGTTCGCGCGGGCCTCGGCGGCGGTGGCCGCGGGGGACGAGGCGAGGTAGGCGACGGCCTGCTCGGTGCTGCCCTCCTGGGAGGGGTGGTAGGCGCGGCTCAGATAGCGCGGGATGGAGCGGATCATGTCGCCCGTGGTGGGCAGGGTGCCGGCGCGGCCGCTGCGGTGGAAGTCCCGGAAGGAGGCCTTGCCGTCGACGAGCGTCGGGTCGTTCTCCATGAAGAACCGGGCGCCGCGCTGCCACAGGAACACCAGCGCGGTGAAGGCGGTGGCCCAGGTGCGGGCGCGGCGCCGGTAGCCCCCGTCGACGTGCATGAAGAGGTCGAAGGCGACCGCCCGGTGCTCGACCTCCTCCGCGCCGTGCCAGCGCAGCAGGTCCAGCATCGTCGGATCGGCCCCGCGCCGGTCCAGCTCCCGCGCGTTCAGGACCCAGTCGCCCAGGAACGCGGTGTAGTGCTCGATCGCCGAGATCATCGCGACGCGCTCCATCAGCCACCAGTGCCGGGGCCTGCCCGGCGGCAGCGTGCGGTCGCCGAGGAGCTTCTCGAAGAGCCAGTCGACCTGGGCGGTGTACGGGGTGGGGTCCAGGCCCTGCTCCCGCAGGTGCGGCAGGACCTCGTCGTGGGCCTGCGAGTGCATGGCCTCCTGGCCGATGAACCCGATGACGTCCTCGCGCAGCCGCTCGTCGCGGATGAGGGGCAGCACCTGCTTGTACACATGTACGAACCAGCGCTCGCCCGCCGGGAGCAGGAGGTGCAGCACGTTGATCGTGTGCGTGGTGAAGGGGTCCCCCGGGAGCCAGTGGAGCGGGGTGCTCTCCCAGGAGAAGGAGACGTTGCGTGCCTTGAGCGCTATGTGCTCGGAGGCGACGGGCTGCGGGAGCCTGGCCTTCGTATTAGACATGGCGTCAATGTACTGGTGGGTAGCTGGGGCGGTACAGGTGTGTGCGGCGGCTTTTTGCTCCCCTCTGGACGGGCCGGGGAGGCCGTCGTGCCAGAGTGTGGCGATGGACGCAGACTGGGAGAAGCGCATGGCCGCCGCGTGGGCCGAGATCGACGCGTACGACGAGGAGCGGGCCGGGGAGTTCCGGGAGCGGATCGACGAGCTGGCCGGGGAGTTGCCGGAGGGCAGCCCCGTGGCGCCGTTCGAACGGGCCTGCGCCTACGACTCGACCGGCCACTCGGACAAGGCCGTCCCCCTGTACCAGGAGGCCCTGGCCCTCGGCATCGACGGCTACCGCCGGCGCCGCACCGTGATCCAACTGGCCAGCTCCCTGCGGAACATCGGCCGCCTGGAGGAGGGCATCGCCCTGCTCACCCCGGAACTCGACGCGGAGCACGACGAGTTGGACGACGCCGTGCGCGCCACCCTGGCCCTGTGTCTGATCGACGCGGACCGGGGCCGGGAGGCCGTCTCCCTCGCGGTGGGTGCCCTCGCCCCCCATCTCCCGCGCTACCAGCGTTCGCTGGCGAACTACGCGCGCCTCCTGGTCGAGCCCGAGTGACCCCGCGCACCCCCGCCGGGCCCCCGCGCCCACCAGCGTGAAGTGACCGCCGGACGATTCGCTCGTTCTGCTGAACGTGTCGTCATCGCAGTCCACGAAAGCCGCCTCCCCGAGCGGCTCCGCATCACCCGTCGTCGACGTGGAACAGGCCGAGGCCGCCCTCGTCGAGCACTACCCGCGCCTGGTCCGCCTCGCCTACCTGGTGCTGCCCCCGGCCCTCGGCCGCAACCGCCGCGTCCTGACCGCGCACGCCCTGGTCCAGCGCGCACTCCCGCGCGGCCGCGCCAGCGCCCCCGCGGTCCCCGACCAGCGCAGGCAGGCGGGCCGGGGCACCGACCCCGGCTACGCCTACGTCCGCTGCCAGGTGCTGCGCGCCGCGCTCGACGCCGGGCTTCCGCTGAAGCGGCGGGCCTGGCCCAAGCGCGCCCAACTGCCGCCGCTGCTGCCGCAGGTGTGGGGCCTCAGGCTGTTCCCGCGCTCCGGCGGCGCCGACGAACTCGCCCTGGACCAGCGGCTCGCCGCCCTGTCCGGGCCCGCCCGCGCCGCGTACGTCCTGCGCGGGCTCGAACGGCTCACGGACGACGAGACACGGCGGATCCTCGACGCGGTCGGCGTCGACACCGACGAGGACTCCGAGGAGGCCGACGGCATCGCCGCCGCGCTCGCCGAGGTCGGCGCCGAGGGGCCGCCCGGCGGCCGGGGCCCCGCCGCGCTCCTGGAGTCGCCCGAGTTCGACCCGTGCTCCCTGCAGGCCCGGCCCACCGATCTGATGCGCCGCCGCCAGCACCTGAAGGCCGCCGCCGTCGCGGCCGTCGCCGCCCTCGTGTGCGGGGCGCTGCTCGGCATGCCCGGCGAGGGCTGGGGCCCGGACGGCGCCGCCGCGCCGCCGTACGCGAAGAACCCCGCCGCCGAGGCCGCCCTCGACCCCGGGCGGCTCACCCGGGTCGCGCCCGCCGCCTGGAAGCAGTCCGCGCGCACCGACTTCTCCGTGTGGCCCGCCCGCGGTGCGCTCATCGACGACAAGGCGCTGCTCAGGCGCGCCCTCGCCGTGTGGGCGCGGCCCGGCAGGAGCGTGCAGGTGTCCGCGACGCCCGGCACCGCGTCCGGGGCGCCGCCCGGGCCCCCGCAACTGCTGTTCGCCGGGCCCGTCGACGGGGCCCGTGTGGTGCTCCTGTACGACGGGCTGCGCGTCGTGCGGTACGCCGAGCCGCAGGACGGGACCGGCGGTGCCGCGCTCGACTTCGCCCGCGTCGACGGCGCGGACGCCGGGGACTCCGGGGCCGTCGTCGTGGGCCGCGCCGACGGCAACGTCCGCTATCTGACGGCGCCCTGGGTACGGACCGCCGTCGTACGCGACCTGCTCGAGCCCGACGCCGCCGCCACCCCGCTGCGGCGCTCCGCCGACGGGGTCACCGACCCCTTCGGCAGCCCCGCCCTCGCCCGCGAGTGCCGGTCCTGGAACGCCCTCCAGCTCCGCGACCACACCGGGGCCTCGCGGCTCGCCACCGACCTCGGCGAGCTGGCTCCCGCGCGCCTCACCGCGGGGCGGCCCGACGCGCCCCGCGAGGCCGCGCCCCGGGACTGGGCGCGGACTGCCTGCTCCCTCGCCGCGGCCCGGTCGCACGGGGTGCGGGCCGTGAACTCCTGGCAGTACGCCCGGCAGGCGATGCCCGACGGGAGCGGGGGCGCGGTGTGGGTGTGCACCCGGGCCGAGACCTGGCGCGGTGGGGGTGGGCGGGTGCTCGCCCAGTTCCTCGCGCCCGGTGCCGCGGCCGGGGCTGTCGCCGCCAAGGCCGAAGGGGGGCCCGCCTGTGGGGTGCGGGAGCCGCGGGTGCTGGCCGGGGTGCTGTGGAAGTCCCCCGCCGGGGGCTGGTATCTGCTCGCCGCGGGCAGCAAGGACGTGGCCTCCGTGGCCGTGTCCGGCGGCGAGCGCGCCTCCGGCAACACCCTCGCCACCCGCACCCCCCAGGGCACCCGCCCCACGGTGACCGGCACCCTCCCCGACGGCACCAAACTCCCCACCCTGCGCTGAACCACCCCCGGGGGCACCCCCGAATCGGCGCTCCGCGCCTCGTCCTCAAACGCCGGACGGGCTATTCCCCACCCACCCGCCCCTACTGCCCGTCTCCTGACCAACAGCCCGGCACATGTCAGCCCGTCCGGCGTTTGAGGACGAGCGCGGAGCGTGATCGGGGGTGCCCCCGGCCCACCCGGAGGGGGCACCCACCCCGGGGTCCAGGGGCGGAGCCCCCGGCAGGGTCAGGGCAGTTGCCACGCGCTGAATTCCGCCGTGCCGCGGCCCCCCGCCCCGCCGTGCGTCGCCGTCATGAACATCCCCACGTCCTGGGCGGAGCCCACCCCGGCGACCGGGACGGAGGCGACGGTGCGCCACGTGGTGCCGCCGTCGGTGGAGAGGGCCCCGGTGAAGGTGCCCCCGGCACGGGAGAGCCGGAGGAGGACGGGCGCGCGGACGCCGGTCACGCGCTGGTAGGTGTCGAGGGTGCCGTCGCCGGTGGTGTCGTAGGAGAGGACGACGCCGTTGGCGGGGGTGACGGCGAGGTTGAGGAAGCCGGGGGAGCCGGGCGTGGCGAGGGAGTTGCGGGCGATGATCCCGGCGCGGGCCCAGGGCCCGGTGACGGCCTGGGAGTCGACGCGGACCGTGACGGACCCCCCGTCGCGCAGCCCCCCGGGCCGGTAGAGGGCGCCGAACTCGGCGGTGCCCCGCCACAGATCGGCCCCGCCCCCGTCGATGGCGTACCGCCCGTCCAACTCCCCGAAGACGGCCCCGCTGTTGGTGTAGGTCTCCCAGCCCGGGCCGAGGGGCCCGGCGACGAAGAGGGTCCCTTCGTGGACGGCGGGCACCCGCTTCTCGCCCTCGGGCCCGTAGCGGGCGGTGAGGGTGTAGGGCAGCGGCCGCAGCGGCCGGTCGAGCGGAGCGCCGGGGGCGCTCACGCGCCAGGCGACGGTGCCGCTGCCCCCGGCGGGCACCCGGGGCAGCGACGTCGGCCCGTCAGGATCGGCGTCGAGGCCGGTGAGGGTGAAGTCGACGCGGCCGGTGGCGCGCAGCCCGTTGACGTTGCGGAAGAGGGCGGAGATGCGCGCGTGCCCGCCGGGCGGGAAGGACGGCGGCGCCGCGGTGACGTCCAGGGAGCCCTGGTAGGGGGCGCGGGCGAGGACGTCGTGGACGCGGGCGGCGGTGCGGTGGGCGTCGGCGACGGGCCGCAGCGGATAGTCCTTGCGCTCCCGCGTCCACGGCTCCTCGACGGCCCCGTACCAGTCGACGGGCGTGGGCGCGCGCCCCGCGGCGAGCGCGTCGGCGAGTTCGTCGAGCCACTTCTGCCAGCGCGGCAGATAGAAGTCGCCGGTCAGGCCGTGCCATTCGCGGTTGCCGTAGTCGTGGAGGTTGCCGGGGTCGGAGGTGGGCCGGTCGCCCCAGACGGTGATGAGGACCTTCGCGGTGCGCTCGAACTCGGCGCGCTCGGTGTCGCTGGTGGCCAGGCGCCGGGCGTCCTCGATCCAGGGGCCGAGCAGGAACGCCGGATGCGTACCGGTGACGTCGTCGGAGAGCCGCATCAGGCGCAGCCACAGGTGCGACAGGGCGCGGAAGGTGTCCTGGTCCTTGCGCGTGTACGCGGTCCTGAGCTGGGGCAGGAGCTGGCGGCTGCGGTGGGCGAGGGCCTGGCGGGCGACATCGACGAGGTCGTGCTTGTAGGCCGCGCTGCGCCGCAGTCCGCTCGCGACGCCGAGCAGCCCGGCGAGGGCGGCGTCGAAGCGGCCGGGGTCGTAGGTGAGGGCGCGCGGCGCGTACTCGGCGGCGCGGTTCGCGGCCAGGTCGGGGCGGGCGGCGAACAGCGAGTCGTGCGGGTCGCTGCGCTCGACGGCCCGGTGCTGGTACGCGGTGTCGTGCAGGGCACGCCAGGCGGCGCGGGCGCGGCTGTCGCGGCCGCCGTAGCGGAAGTCGGCGTACGCCGAGAACCAGTCGGCGCGGTCCACCTCGTCGTCCATCCAGGCGAGTTCGGAGAACAGCTCGAAGGCGGCGGGGTCGCGGTCGGTGGCCTCCGGCATGTACGCGGTGCCCACGAGCGCGCTGTCCGGCTTGTCGCGCCAGGCGAAGAACCTGTCCTGCCACAGGTGCGTACGGGCGCCGATGGTGGAGCGGCCGCCGAAGTTCGGGATCGTACCGAAGGCGTAGGGCGTGCCGCCCCAGTCCTTCTCGCGGTCGCTGACGTTCTGGTAGCGGTCGGAGACGCCGTCGACGATCAGCATCTTCTCGCGGTCGACGGCGTCCAGGAGCGCGGGCAGCGGGTTCTCCTGCCAGCCGAGGATCACCCAGGTCGCGCCGGGGTGCGCGGTCCTGAGGGCGGTTTCGACGCCTTGCGCGGCGGCGGGCACGGGCACGTCGCCCGCGGTGCCGCCCTCGTGCAGCAGGTCCATCTTGAAGTGGTCGGCGGCGCCGAAGAGTTCGCGCTGGTGGCGGTAGAAGGACGCGGCGACCCGCGCGAAGGCGTCGGTGCGCGGGTCGAGCCAGTCGGGGCGCTTGAAGCCGTGCCAGGTGCCCTGCGGGACGACGCGCGCGTCACCGCCGTTGCGGGCCACGAAGCCGTCCGGGACGTGCCCGTAGTAGCCGGGGAGCACCGGCGCCATGCCGAGGTCGCGCAGCCGGTCGACGATCTTCCGGCCGAGCTCCACGCGCCGATCGATGATCTCGGGGGAGAGCGGGCCGCCGTACCCGGACAGGTTCTGAAGGAGCCACCACGGCTGGTGCGAGGGCGCGGGCAGCCAGGCGCGGGACTCGGCGTCGGTGTACTGGAAGTCCTTCAGGACGCGGTGGTAGACGGCCTCGGTGCCCGCGATGGTGAGCACCTCGTTGCAGCCGTGCAGCGCGAGGACGTCGATCATGCGCTCCCAGTACGGCCAGTCGGCGTACGGGGCGGTGTAGCCGTCGTTGGTGTCGTTGAGGGCGAAGCGGTGGCGCAGCGCGGTGGCGCGGGTCAGCGGGCGGGCCGGTGCGGGCAGGCGGCGTGGCAGGTCGAGCTGGCCGCCGTTCCAGGCGATGTGCGCGCCGCACACGTACTTCAGGTACCAGTGGACGCCGGTGAGCAGCACGGCGGGCGTGGTGCCCGACACCTCGATGCGGCCCGTGGCGCCGGTCACGCGGAAGCGGTCCCGGCCTCCCTGAGCCGGGACCAGTCTCAGTCTGAACTGGTCCGCGTGGTGCGGGAGTTGCCGATTGAGCACGGAGCGCGCGGAATCCGTATCGAGGGCGGGGCCCGCGGCGGGCCCCTCGGCCGCGTGGGCCGGAGCCGGGGTGCCGACGGTGGTTCCCAGGCCTCCGAGCCCCGTCAGGCCGATGGCGCCGGCGGTGCCGAGCATGGTGCGTCGCGACGGTTCGTACATGTGTACCCCCTGCGTCGATGACTGCGGCGCACGGTATCCGCGCGGCCTCCGGCGCTCAACGGTGCGTACGGAGAAGGCGAGTTCGCATCGCCGGACGGGACAGGAGGAAGAGATGAGGAAGATGGTGTGGGCCGCGGGAGCGCTTTCGGCCACGACGCTCGGCCTGGTGATCGTGGCGGGTCTCGCCGCGGGCTCCGACGAGGGATCCGGTGGCGGTGGCGCGGCGGACGCGGCGCCGAGTACGGCCACCGGGACTCTGGAGCAGCTGGCGGCGAAGGCCGAGTGCGCGCCCGACATCCAGACGAACGCCGATGAGCTGCGCCAGGCCAAGTGCCAGAACGAGGACGGCCGTTTCGTCCTCGCGACCTTCGCCACCGACCGCGGCGAGCGCGACTGGCTGAACGCGGCCAAGGACTACGGCGGTACATACCTCGTCGGCAGGAAGTGGGTCGCCGTCGGGAATCCGGCCGTGGTCGGAGCGCTGCGCGGCCGGCTCGGCGGGACGGTGGAACGGGCCTCGCACCACTCGCCGTGAGGGAGGGTGGTGGGGGGAGCGAGGACCGGGCCCTGGGCACGTAGGGCACGGTTCCACCGGCACCGCGCGGAGACGGCCGCGCAGCAGTTCGGGGGTTATGCGCAGCGGCGGTTGCCGTTGATGCACTTGGCGACGCGCTGCATCAGCCGCTCGTCGAACACGTTGATGAAGTCGCCGTGGTCGGTGATGGGCTTGTGCAGTTGCTCGGGGAAGGAGTCGACGGCGAAGCCGGGTCCCGGCGGTACGTCGTACACGACGCGCTGCACGAGCTGCGGGATGGCGCGGAAGCCCTGCGGGCAGCGGCCGCTGCGCTGGTCGGCGAACGCGACGTGGGTGCGGTGGTTCGCGCTGTCGGTGTTCTGGCCGTCCCAGCAGCTCTGGAAGTTGAAGGTGCGCACGACCTTGCTGCCCTGGGGGCAGATCGGGTATTTGTCCTTCAGCTGCCGGTTCTCGAATCCGGTGCAGCTCCAGGACGCGTTGGCGTTGGCGTCCCCATTCGTGAAGGCCTTGGCGTCACCGGTGATGATGCGCAGGAAACGTGGCATCGCGGTCACCTTGCCGACCGGACTTCCGGCGAACTTCAGCGTGACCTGGTCCGGCGTCTGGATCTCGCCGACGTTCTTGTCCCGGCCGCCGCCGTCCGCGTCGGCGTCGTTCTCGTTGTTTCCGTTCTGCAGTCGAAGGACCGGCCAGTAATACGTCGACTTGTCGCCCCGATTGCGGCAACTGGTGTCACCGTTCGCGAGATCGTCGTCACCGGAGAAGGCATCCGTCTCCTGATTTCCGACGTAATCGTGCATATGGTGGGCGCCATTGCTCACGCCGGGCGCGACGATGACATTGTCCGGATTGAACTTTCCGTTCTCGTTCGTTCCGCAATTCGTGGTGAAGGTGCCGCGTGACGCGCCGCGTTGTTTGCGCGGCTTCTGGACATTGGGGCGGACCGACTTGATGTCGACGAAGTCACCGGCTTCGGGGCCGTTGCCCGCCTGACCCTGGCCCTGGCCCTGCCCTTGGTCCCCGCCCTGCCCGTCGCCCTGGCCATCTCCCTGGCCCTGGTCCTGGCCGCCGTCCTGCCCCTGGTCGCCGTTGCCGCTGCCCTGGTCCTGGCCGCCCTGGCCCTGGTCCCCGCCCTGTTGGCTGCCTTGTTGACCGCGGCCGTCGTCGTCGGCGCGCAGGGTGCACGGCGCCATGCTGTCCAGGTTCTCGGGTGCTCGGCCGTCCTTGTCGAGGGCCGAGCGGATGTTGTCGATGGTCGGGCGCCGCTGCTCCGCGAGCGGGCCGAGGACGGAATTCTTGTCCTCGGCCTCCGCGAACCGGGCATAGGCGTCGGTGATCTGGCTGTCGAGCGTGGCGAGTTCGCGGTCGACCTCGGCGCGCGCGCCCTCGGGAACCTCCGGGAGCTGATTGCCGACGTCGGGGCAGCTGATGGTGGTCGCCTGCTGGTCCCCGCCCTGAGCCTGGTTCTGCACCTGGCTCTCCGGCGGCGGACCCCCGCCGTCCTCGGCGTTCGCGTAGACATTCACCGCGACAAGTCCGCCGCCGCCCAGGATGAGCGCCGCCGACGCGGCGATCGCCCGCCCGGCCAGTTTTGATCGTTTTCGTGACGTGCGTCGTGAGGTGCGTCCCATGGGGCTACGTACGCACCGGCGGTCCACCGTGTTCAAAGCCCGCCGGGAAATTCTCGGCGCGAACTCCCTTACGTATCAACGCCCTTGATCGAGATAGGCGAGAACCGCGAGGACACGGCGGTTGTCGTCGTCCGACACCGGAAGGTCGAGCTTCGCGAAAATATTTGAGGTGTGTTTGGCGATGGCCCGCTCCGTCACCACGAGCTGTCCCGCGATCGCGGCGTTGGACCGGCCCTGCGCCATCAGTTCGAGGACCTCGCGCTCACGCGGGGTGAGCGCGCCGAGCGGCTGGTCGCTGGCGCGCCGCGAGAGGAGCTGCTGGATGACCGTCGGATCCATCGCGGTGCCGCCCGCCGCGACCCGGCGCACCGCGTCCACGAACTGCTCCGCGTCGAAGACCCGGTCCTTGAGGAGATAGCCGACCCCGCCGTTGCCGTCGGCGAGCAGCTCGCGCGCGTACAACTGCTCCACGTGCTGCGAGAGGACGAGCACCGGAAGACCGGGGCGCGCCCGCCGCGCGGCGAGCGCGCACTGCAGGCCCTCGTCCGTGTGCGACGGCGGCAGCCGGACGTCGACGACCGCGACGTCCGGCTCAAGCTCGGCCAGGGCCTTCGTCAGCTCCGGCCCGGTCTCTACGGCCGCCGCGATCTCGAAGTCGAATGCCTCCAGCATCCGCACGAGACCGTCGCGCAGCAGGAAGAGATCTTCGGCTAGGACAACTCGCAAGGGATCTCCATGGTCACCATGGTCGGACCGCCAACGGGGCTGCTGACGGCCAGTACGCCGTCGAATGTACCGAGTCGCCGTTCGATCCCGCTCAGCCCCGACCCGGCGCCGATCCGCGCCCCGCCCTTGCCGTTGTCCGTGATCGCGATCCGCAGCATGCCGTTGGCGTGGTGCACGTCCACCCAGACGCGCTCCGCCTGCGCGTACTTCACCGCGTTCGTCAGGGTCTCGCTCACCGCGAAGTACGCCGCCGCCTCCACCGGCTCGTCCAGGCGGCCCGGCAGCTCCACGTCGACCTCCGTCTCCAGCGGGAGCCGCAGCGCGAGCGCCTTCACCGCGTCGCCGAGGCCGCGCTCGGCGAGCACCGGCGGGTGGATGCCGCGGACCAGGTCGCGCAGCTCGGTCAGCGCCTCGCCGGAGTTCTGCCGGGCCTTGGCGAGCATCTCCTTGGCCTTCGCCGGGTCCTTCTCCACGAGCGCCTCGATGGTGCCGAGGTCCATGCCCATGGCGACCAGGCGGGCCTGCGCCCCGTCGTGCAGATCGCGCTCGATGCGGCGCAGCTCGGCGGCGGAGGTGTCCACCGCGTCGTGCCGGGTCTCCTCCAGGCGGTCCACGCGCAGCGCGAGTTCGCGCTCGCGCATCGAGGCGGTGGGCGCGAGCAGGCTGCGGGCGAGCAGGAAGTGTCCGCGGATCAGCTGCGGGTTGGCGTAGAGGCCGACGGCGAAGAGGGCCGTGCCGAGCAGGGCCGCCGCGTTCGCGGTCATCTGCGAGGTGACGTGGATGAAGGCGAACCACTCGCCGCCGCCCGCGTTGTAGATCGGCCGCCAGACGCCGAGGGCGAGGACCCAGCCGTACGCCATGTAGAGGATCAGCGCGGGCGCGAGGATCGCCATGACGGCACCCGCCGTCATGTCGACCAGGAGCCACTGCAGGTCGCGCCAGGTCGCCGGGTCCTTCAGCATCCGCAGGCAGCGCGCGACCTGGCCGACGGCTCCGGGCGGCTCGGTCGCGGGCGGCTGCCGGTAGGGGATCGGGATGCGGACGTCCGCCCACTCGGCGGCGTGCACCCGGCGCAGGTTGGCGAACCTGGCCACGGCCGCGAGGACCACCGGGGTCGTGAAGAGGCCGATCCCGAGCGCGATGAACGCGATCGACACGACCGCGAGGACGAAGAGCGTGATCGACCCGGCCAGCGAGATGATCGCCAGATACAGGCCGCGCGCCCCCGACACCAGTGCTTCGCGCACCCTCGACGTCTTCATGATGTCCCTCTCCTCAAACGGCCCGTACGCGGTCGCTGCGTCCGGCACTCGAACAGTCTCCCTGGTCACGGCGGCCCGGGTCATTGGTCCGGGCACCCGCTTGGGGGTGTTGCCAGCACCACCTCCGCGCGGGGCCCTGTGCTTCACCGACAGGGGGGCTCGGCGGCTGGGGCGGGACGCCCCTGATTTCTAGCGTGGATCACGTCAGTTCGGCTTATCTCACGCTTACTCAACTGGGGGCGAAGGACATGAGCGCCAAGGGGAAGAACCTCGCGGCACGACTCGGGGTGTGGAGCGCACACCATCGCAAGACGGCGATCCTCGGCTGGCTGCTGTTCGTGGTCCTCGCCACCGTGATCGGCGGCGCCACCGGTACGGTCACGGCCACCGACGACGAGATGGGCGTCGGCGACTCGGCCCGGGCCACGAAGATCCTCGACGACGCCGGGATCGACGAGCCCGCGGGCGAGCTCGTCATGGTCGGCGCCAAGTCCGCCGACGGCTGGCGGGACGCCGCCGCCGACCTCTCCCGGGCGCTCCGCGACACCGGCAAGGTCGAGAAGGTCCAGCCCCCGCTGCCTTCCGAGGACGGCAAGGAAGCCCTGCTGCGCTTTCAGATGAAGGGCAAGTCCGACGACGCCGCCGACCAGGTGCAGCCGGTCCTCGACGCCGTCGCCAAGGCCGAGGACGCCGGGCGGGAGCGCGGGATCAGCGTCCACCAGTTCGGCGACGCCAGCTCCGAGAAGCACCTGAAGGACCTGCTCTCCGACGACCTGAAGAAGGCCGAGTTCACCGCCGTACCGCTGGCACTCGGCATCCTCCTCGTCGCCTTCGGCGCCGTCGTGGCCGCGCTCCTTCCCGTCGGGCTCGCCCTCACCGCCTGCGTGGCCGCCTTCGGCCTGCTCTCCCTGGCCAGCCACTCGCTGCACCTGTTCGAGACCACGTACTCCGTGATGTTCCTGATGGGCCTCGCTGTCGGCGTCGACTACTGCCTGTTCTACCTGCGGCGCGAGCGGGACGAGCGGGCCGCCGGGCACGACGCCGAGACCGCGCTGCGCATCGCCGCGGCCACCAGCGGGCGGGCCGTCCTGGTGTCCGGCCTGACGGTCATGGTGGCCATGGCGGGCATGTTCCTGTCCGGGCTGCTCCTCTTCAAGGGCTTCGCCGTCGCCACCATCCTGGTCGTCTGCGTGGCCATGCTCGGCTCCGTCACGGTGCTGCCCGCGCTGCTCGCCTGGCTCGGCGACCGCATCGACGCCGGTCGCATCCCCTTCCTCAACCGCCGCTCCAAGAAGGGCGTCCACGCCAGCGGCTCCGTCGCCGGATCGCTCCTCAAGCCGGTCCTCGCCAAGCCGAAGTTCTTCGCGGTCGCCGCGACCGTGCTGCTTCTCGCCCTCGCCGCGCCCGCCCTCGGCATGAAGACCGAACAGCTCGGCCTGGAGAAGCAGTTCGGCTCCGACGCGCCGCTCTCCGTCTCCTTCAAGGCCATCACCGAGGAGTTCCCCGGCGGTCCCGCGCCCGCCCGGATCGTGGTCAAGGCCGACGACATCACCTCAGGACCGGCGCGCGACACCCTCCGTACGCTGAAGCAGCAGGCGGGCAAGGCCGCCGAAGTCACCGTCCACGCACGCCAGAACGTCGCGGAGATCGCCGTCCCGCTGCCCGGCAGCGGTACCGGCGCGGACGCGAAGAAGGCCCTCGCGGAGCTGCGTGACGAGGTACGTGAGGTACGGGACGGGCGCGGCGGGGGAGTCGAGGCGTACGTCGGCGGGGACCTGGCCGAGTCCGAGGACTTCAGCGACCAGCTCTCCAAGGGCATCGTGCCGGTGTTCCTGTTCATCGCCGCCGTCACGTTCCTGCTGATGCTGTTCAGCTTCCGGTCCGTGGTGATCGCCGTGACCTCCATCGCCCTCAACCTGCTGTCCGTGGGCGCCGCGTACGGCGTCATGACCGCCGTCTTCCAGCACGGCTGGGGTGCCTCGCTCATCGGCTCGGAGAAGGTCGGCGCCATCGAGAACTGGATGCCGCTGTTCGTCCTCGTCGTCCTGTTCGGCCTGTCGATGGACTACCACGTGTTCGTGGTCTCCCGGATCCGGGAGGCGCGGGACCGGGGGCTCGGGAACCGGGACGCGATCCGTGAGGGCATCACGCGCACCGCCGGTGCGGTGACCGGTGCCGCTGTGATCATGGTGGCCGTGTTCGCCGTCTTCGGCACGTTGTCCATGCAGGACATGCAGCAGATGGGGGTGGGGCTCGGGGTCGCCGTCCTCCTCGACGCCACGGTGGTCCGTATGGTCCTGCTGCCCTCCCTCATGACCCTTCTCGGCGAGCGCAACTGGCACACTCCGCGCTGTCTCCGGTGGCTGCCCCAGGTCTCCCACGAGGCCCCGGCCCCGGTGGCCCCGGCACCCGCGCCCGCCCCGCAGCGCGTCTGAGCCCCGACGAGCCGGGCCCGCCCCACTCGCCCCCTCCGGGGTGGGCGGGGCGGGCCCTTGGCCTGGGGTCACCCGTGGCGGGCGGGCCTCCCACCCGCCCACCCGTTTCCGGCCGACCAGACGGAGAGCGTCTCCTGCTGGGGTTGCCCGCCGTCGGCGAGTGCGGGATGCGGGGCCCGTTGCCGTCCACGGTGCCGTTGACGTCCACGGTCACCGGGCCCGGGCAGCAGCCCGGCAAGCGCCACCGCACCCCGGCCCGCGGAGGGGCACCCTGAGCCAGGCCACCGCCCCCTCGGCCGGCCAAGGCCACCTCACAGGCCCAGCGCAGCTGCCTCCTTCGCCGGGGGAAGCCCCACCACCGGCCGATCAGCCCGCTGCGGCGCCACCCCGCCGAGGCTCCGGAGCCAGCCCCACGTGTCGGAGACCGTGTCGAGGGCGCTCCGGCAGCGCAGCCCGGCCCGCAGGGCCTTCGCGGGGCTGGTGTCGTGCATCGTGTCGTACAGCTCGCCGGGCGGCAGCCAGACGGGGAGCTCCTGCCAGGGCTCGATGCCCGCGGCGAGCACCGCCTCGGGGGCGGTCCAGACGAGCTCCACCCCGGGCGCCCCCGCCACGCCCACGCACGCGTCGAGCAAGTCGCCCATGGTGACGTGCCCTTGGGGGCAGACGACGTTGTAGGGCCCGGACAGCCCCGCGGCCAGGGCGTCCAGCGTCCACACGGCGAGATCGCGTACGTCCACGTACTGGACGGAGGCGTTCCGCGGCCCGGGCGCGAGCACGGCCCCGCCCCGGGCGACCCGGTTCAGCCACCACGGCAGCCGCCCGATGTTCTCGTAGGGGCCGAGGATCAGCCCGGCCCGCACGTGCAGCGTCCGCTCCGCCCCGAAGGCTCCTTCCGCGGCCAGCTCGCCCCCGCGCTTGTCCTCCGCGTAGGCGACGGCGTCGGCGTCGGGGTCGCCCGCCACGAGGGGGTGGGACTCGTCGGACCCGGCCTCGCCGGGGTAGCGGTAGACGGAGGCGCTGGAGACGTACGCGTAGCGCCCGGCCCGCCCGGCGAGCAGCCGCGCCGCGTCCCGGACCACCCGCGGCGCCCCGGACCAGGTGTCGACGACGGCGTCCCACGGGCCGCCGTCGGCGGCGAGCGCCGCGAGCCCCGCGGCCGTGGTCCGGTCCCCGTGGACGGCCCGCGCCCCGTCCGGCGCCGCGTGCCGCCCCCGGTGGAACACCGTCACGTCCCAGCCGCGCGCGAGCGCGTCCTCGGTGACGGCCCGCCCCACGAACTCCGTACCACCCAGCATCAGAAGTCTCATGAGCGCGACTCTGACGGCAGGGGCGGCCCCGGGGGAACCGGATTCCGCCAGCGGAAGAATCGTTCAGCCGCAGGAGGAATCCGGCCAGGTCCTGACGGCTGCCGCGCGGCGGGGCCCGACGGCCGTCACCCGGCGGTCGGCGGCGCGTACTTGTACCCGACCCGCCGCACCGTCTGGATCGTCGCCCGGTGCTCGACCCCGAGCTTGCGTCGCAGCCGGGCGATGTGGACGTCGACGGTCCGCCCGTCGCCCACGTGCCCGTACCCCCACACCGTCGTCACCAACTGGTCGCGGGTGTGCACCCGGTGCGGATGGGCGACGAGATGCGCGAGCAGCTCGAACTCCAGGTACGTGAGGTCGAGCGGCTGCCCCTCGACGTGCGCGGAGCGGCGCGCGGTGTCGATGCGCACGGGTCCGCGGCCGCCCGCGTCGAGCGACGGCTCGGGCTCGGCGGCGACGGGACCGGCGGGGACGTGCTCCTGGCCGGCGGGAAGCAGGACCAGATAGCCGATCATCGGCGGCTGCCCCGGCCGGGCGGGCAGCGTGTGCTGGGGCGCGGGCAGCAGCGTCGCGCCCGGCGGCAGGAAGCCCGAGATGTCGGCGAGGCCGGACACCTGGGCGACCTCGTCGGGGGCGACGGCACGCAGACGCCCGCGTGCGGAGGGGGTGGTGGGGCGGGGAGCCACCGGGGCCGTGGAGGTGGCGGCGGCGGGGGCGGCGGAGAAGGAACGGGAGTTCGCCATGAGGTCAGCTCTTTCGCGCGGAGGAGTCGTCGAGGACGTACGTCGTGCGCGTCAGGCCGGAGGCCGGGAGAACGGCTTCAGAGGGCCCGCGCGGTCAGCGCGCGGCAACACACCCGGTCGAAGTCGTGATGCTGCCGGGAAGGCCAGAAAGGCTCGAGGTCACAGTGACCTGTCGCGGTGTCCTGGAAGCTGCCCATGGCCCCATTGAAGCAGATGAGAACGGGTTCGGCGGATTCCTCTCGCACGTTGATACGACCCCTTGGTGTGCGCGTGGCCCGAAACGGCCCGCTCCGAGGCGGAAGTTGGGGGACGCGTCCGGGGCGCCCACCACGCGGATGGGCGCCCCGGACGAAAACCGGCAGACCGTAGGGAACGGTTCGGATCGGTCAGACCTGCCCGGCCTTCTCCAGCGCCGAGCAGCAGGTGTCGACGAGCAGCCGCGTCACGACGTACGGGTCGACGTTGGCGTTCGGGCGGCGGTCCTCGATGTAGCCCTTGCCGTCCTTCTCGACCTGCCACGGGATGCGGACGGACGCGCCGCGGTCGGAGACGCCGTAGCTGTACTCGTTCCACGGGGCCGTCTCGTGCAGGCCGGTGAGGCGGTCGTCGATGCCCGCGCCGTAGTTCTTGACGTGGTCCATCGGCTTGGAGCCCTCGCCGAGCGACTCGCACGCGGTGATGATCGCCTCGTAACCCTCGCGCATCGCCTTCGTGGAGAAGTTCGTGTGCGCGCCCGCGCCGTTCCAGTCGCCCTTGACCGGCTTCGGGTCGAGGGTCGCGGAGACGCCGAAGTCCTCGGCGGTGCGGTACAGCAGCCAGCGGGCCACCCACAGCTGGTCGGAGACCTCCAGCGGGGACAGCGGGCCGACCTGGAACTCCCACTGGCCGGGCATCACTTCGGCGTTGATGCCGGAGATGCCGAGGCCCGCCTTCAGGCAGTTGTCCAGGTGCGCCTCGACGACGTCACGGCCGAAGATCTCGTCGGCGCCGACGCCGCAGTAGTAGCCGCCCTGCGCCGCCGGGAAGCCGCCCTCCGGGAAGCCGAGCGGGCGGGCGCCCTTGAAGAACGTGTACTCCTGCTCGATGCCGAAGATCGACTCCTGCGCGGCGTACCGGCCGGCGACCTCGGCCAGCGCGGCGCGCGTGTTCGACGCGTGCGGCGTCATGTCGATGTCCAGGACCTCGCACAGGACGAGGATGTCGTCGCCGCCGCGGATCGGGTCCGGGTAGCTGGCGACGGGGTTGAGCACGCGGTCCGAGGCGTGACCTTCGGCCTGGTTGGTGGACGAGCCGTCGAAGCCCCAGATCGGCAGGTCCGCGACCGTGGCGGTGCGCTGGGAGTCGGCCAGGATCTTCGTCTTCGAGCGAAGCTTGGCCGTCGGCTCGGTGCCGTCTATCCAGATGTACTCAGCCTTGAAGGTCACGGGCTTCATCCTTTGACGCTTGGTACGGCGCAGACGTGCGGGTGCTGCGGCCGTGGTGATGCTGCGCAGACTGCCAACCCGCGATTTCCCGTCCGTTGCCCGTTTGTGAACCCCGTGTTACCTGGGGTGGGGGTGATGGGGGTCACCTTGCCGGGGGCTCCCCAACCCCGCCCCTTCCCGAACCCGGGGGCTGCCGCCCCCTGGACCCCCGCTGATCGGCGCTCCGCGCCTCGTCCTCAATCGCCGGACGGGCCAAAACCTTGCCGCACCGGCGAGATATACAGCCCCTCCGGCGTTTGAGGAGCGGGGTCTGGGGGCGGAGCCCCCAGTTTCGGGAAGGGGCGGGCTTGGGGAGCCCCCGGCAGGGCCCTACTTGATCACCGCATTGGCCACAGCGATCACCACCCCGATCGCCGCATCCGCACCCCCGATCAGCACAGCGGCCCCCCGCCGATACCCCACCCGCAACGCGGCGAACGTCCCCCACCCGAAGAGCAGCGCCGCGTTCAACATCAGCCCCGCGTACGTGACGTCCGCCTCGGGCCACCCCATCACCCCGGCGGTCACGAGCAGCGCCACGGTCGGCCAGCAGGCGATCACGACGGGCCACTCGTCGGCGAGGGCCCAGCCGAGCTGTCGCCACCGGTGCAGCCCCCTGCCGGGCCGATGCGTGGTCATGTGATGGGCGTAGCCGTGCGCGAGCGCCGCCGTGCCCGCGGTGACCATGACCCAGGCGGCGTCGTAGTAGGGCGTGTAGGGGGTGCCCTCGGACTGGAGGGCGGCGAGCAGCGCGCTCGCGAGGACGGTGCCGTACACGCCCCCGGACAGCCAGCTCCGCACGGTGCGCTCCTTCCTCCGGTGGCCTGCCTTCCGCAGATGGAGCGCTCAACCCTATGGGCCGGTATGTAACGTTTTGCCTGCCGTGGCCGATCGGTTGCCGGTCGATCGGCTACCGCGCGAGGGCGTCCCGCACGGCCTCCTCCGACCGCCCCACCACCGCCGTACCGTCGTCCGCCGTGATGATGGGCCGCTGGATCAGCTTCGGATGGGCGGCGAGCGCCTCGATCCAGGCGTCGCGCCCGGACGCGTCGCGCGGCCAGCGCGCGCGGTCCTTCAGGTCGAGCTCCTTCGCGGCGGCCTCCTGGGTGCGGGTGATGTCCCAGGGCTCCAGGCCGAGGCGGTCGAGGACGGCGCGGATCTCGTCGGGGCTCGGCACGTCCTCCAGGTAGCGGCGGACGGTGTACGCGGCGCCCTCCTCGTCGAGCAGGGACAGCGCGCTGCGGCACTTCGAACAGGCGGGGTTGATCCAGATCTCCATGGCGCACACGCTAGCGCCGTGAGCCTCGCGACCCAGGTGGTGTTCGAATTCTTGGAGTCCCACGCGTACCTCGCGGAACTGGTGTGACGGAGCGGCAAGTTCCCTGTCCACCTGCGAGTTTGGCGGTCTGTGCGGACTGCTGATTGTCAGTGGTGGGCAGTAAACTGGTAGCAATGTTCGAAGGGGCCGCGAGGGCTCCTGAACGCGACAGGAGGATGCCTGTGCCCGCTGCCGCACTGCCGTCGAAGCCCGATGTCACCCGCACCCGCACTACTGCCGCCCCGCGTCCCGCGCGCAGGTCGCGCGCCCCGCGCCCGGACCATCCCACGCTCTGCGACGTGCCGTACGTCCCGATGGAGAAGCGCCCCCTGCCCCCCGGCCGCCCCCGCGACTGGTACATCACGCACAACCGCCGCCTCAAGGCCATGCGCCTGGCCATCGCCCTGCTCGACGCGGGCGTCCTGGTGCCGAACCAGGCGAGCAACGTACGGATACGCACCATGGCGGAGACGGTCGGCATCCACCCGCCGTCGGACACCACCTGCCACATGGTGCGGGCCCTGATGCGCTACAGCCGCTGACGCGGACCGGGGCCGCGCCGCACCGGCGCGGTCCGCTCGTTTCGGGACGGGGTGAAAGCGGGGAGAGGCCCCAGGGGGCCCACCCGCCCCACCCCGTCCCACCTCCCGCCCCGGAAGCGAGCCCCCGTGCCCAAGACCGTCAGCGTGTTCACCCTCGGCGGCACCATCTCCGCGCAGGGCGGCGACCACGCCCGTCTCACCGGCGCCCAGACCCTGGCCGCCGCCCCGGTCCCGGCAGGAGTGGACATCGAGCTGCACGACGTCCGCCGACTCCCCGGATCCTCACTGGCGTTGGCGGACCTGGCCGAGCTGGCAGGGAGGGTGGACGAGGCCACCGCGGCGGGGCACGGCGCGGTCGTCGTGCAGGGCACCGACACCCTGGAGGAGACGGCCTTCCTGCTCGACGTGGTCTGCGCGCCCCGCGAGCCCGTCGTCGTCACGGGCGCGATGCGCCGCCCCGACCTGCCCGGCGCGGACGGCCCGGCGAACCTCGCCGCGGCGCTCGCGACCGCCGCCGACCCGGGCTGCCGCGGCCTCGGCGTGCTCACGGTCCTCGCCGACGAGATCCACGCCGCCCGGCACGTGCGCAAGACGCACACCACGTCCGTGGCGACCTTCGCCTCACCCGGCGCGGGCCCCCTCGGCCGCGTCGTGGAGGGCGTCCCGCACATCCTGCTGCGGCCCGGGCAGCCCACGGTGGAGCGGCCGTTGCGGCTGCGTGCCCCCGCCCGCGTCGCCCTGCTGACGCTCTCCCTGGGCGACGGGGGCGAGTTGCTCGAAGCCGTGGACGACCGCTTCGACGGCCTGGTGGTCGCCGCGTTCGGCGCGGGCCACGTGCCGAAGTGGCTGGTCGAGCCGCTGGCCGCCGCGGCCGCCCGCATGCCCGTCGTCCTCGCCTCGCGCACCGGCGCGGGCCCGCTGCTCAGCGAGACCTACCGCGGGCCGGGTTCGGAGTCCGACCTGCTTTCCCGCAGCCTGATCTCCGCGGGCCAGCTCGACGCGCCCAAGGCCCGACTGCTCCTGCACGCGCTGCTCGCCGACGGCGCCGACCGGGCGGCGGTGGGCGCGGCCTTCGACCGGCTGCGGGCCGGGTAGCGCGGGGAAGCCCCGGGGTCGGCCGACCCCGGGACTTCCCCGGTGGGGCCGACCCCGGGCGGGCCGCCCCCGCGCACGGGCCGACCTCGGCCCGACCGCTCCGACCCGCTAGCCGATCTGCTCCGGCGTCACCGTCAGCCACCGCTTGTCCGCCGTCACCGGCTGCCCCAACTCCCGCTGCCGCGCCGCGTTCTTCCGCTTCATCCCGTCCAGCTGCTTCATGTAGCTGTCCTTGCGGTTGACCCACACGCGCACGCCCCCGTGCCGCACGTCCGCCGAGTGGAACAGCATCGGGCCGTCGCTCACGGGGGTGTCCCCGGCGACGAGGACCGGCTTCTTCCACTCGTCGATGTACGTGGAGATGGCGGCGGGCTTGCCCTGGTACCAGGTCAGCGGCGCCCACAGGTTCGGCGTCAGCTCGTACGCCGCGAGCTTCGCCCGGTCCTTCGGGCCGAACCGGCCCTCGGCGATCTCCTTGCGGGCGCTGGTCACCCGGCCCGTCCTCGGATCCTTGAGCTGCAGGCCGACGCCGATGACGTTCTGCGGCTTCACCCCGTACCCGTACTTCGGGTCGGCGAGCACCATCCGCACCAGGTCCTCGCTGGCCGCGCTCACCACGTACACCTCGATGCCGTGCGCGCGCAGCGACTTGTACAGCTCCTGCATGCCGGGGAAGAACTCGGGCCGCTCGACCTCGGTCTTCGTGACCTTGCCGTTCTCGTAGTACGTCGCCGGGATCGGCTTGTCGTACGCCAGGAGGTCGTCCACGTACCCCTTCAGCTTCTTCAGCGTGAAGCCGGAGAAGATCTGCGCCGCCCACGGGTAGCAGACCTGGTCGTCGACCTCGCAGAGCCGGTTGTAGTAGCTGTACAGGCTTTCCTTGTGCGTGGCCGTGTCCTTGAACGGGATGACCTTCAGGGACGGTGCCATCGACTCGCGGCTCAGGACGCCCTTCATCTCCAGGAACGGAAGGAGCGACTCCTCCAGGTCGTGGCGGTACGTCGTGTTGTCCGCGTCGAAGACCGCGTACGCGCCCTTCCCCTCGTTCTTCGCGATGACCTTGCCGAGCTTCGCCGCCACCGGCTTCGGCCAGTGCTCGAGGTCGGCCGCCGCGGCACGGGCCGACGCGCTCGGCCCCTTGCCGTCCGCCGCCTTCGCGTCGGCCGCGGACGGCCACAGCGCGCCGCCCGCGAACACCGCCGCCGCCAGCGCCCCCGCCGCTCCGCCGACCGCCAGCCTGCCCTTTGCCCGAATAGCCATGGTTCCCGTTCCCTGAGAGCGCTGCGCCGACCCGTCCGGAGCGGCGCGCCATGCTACGAGGACCAGGCGCCCGATTCCCATGATCGAGGTCACCGTGCGTGCCGGGCATGGGACGGACGGAGGCGGGTAGCCGCACCGGACGACAGGCCCGTCCGTGCCCGCGCACAATGGGGTCATGGGCCCCACGGCTACGGACACCACCGCCCGGGACGGCGCCGCCGCCTCCCGCGAGTTCGTCCGCGCCGCGCCCCCGCCCGGCGGCCTGGTCGTGTCCGCCGTGGGCTACCGCAGCAGCGGCCGGCGCCCCGCCCTGCACCGCGGCCTGCCGTCCCCGTACCTCACGCTGATCTTCTCCCTCGACGGCCCCGTCACCACCGGGGCCACCCCCGGCCAGGCGACCGGCCCCGACGCCGTCCGCACGGACATCGTCGTCGGCGGCCTGCACCAGAGCCCCGCGTACGTCGTCCAGCCCGAGCACGAGGCCGGGATCCAGCTCGCCGTGCACCCGCTCGCGGCCCGCGCGCTCCTCGGCCTGCCCGCCGCCGAGCTGGCCGGGCAGCTCGTCACCGACGGCACCGACGTGCTCGGCCGCCTCGCCGCCGACGTGCGCGAACGCCTCTGCGAGCAGGAAGCCTGGGGTGACCGGTTCGCCCTCCTCAACGCCTACTTGGCGCGCCGCGCGGCCGACGCCGAGCGCGCCGGGGCGGTGCGGCCCGAGGTCGGCGAGGCCTGGGCCTGGCTCGCCCGGCACCGCGGCGCGGGCACCCTGCGCGGCCTGTCCGCGCACGTCGCCCTCAGCGAACGCCGGCTGTCCGCGCTGTTCCGCGCCGAGACCGGCGTCACCCCCAAACAGGCCGCCCGCCTCATCCGCTTCCAGCACGCGAAGGCGGCCGTCGTCCGCGCGGTCGCCGCGGGCAGGCGTCCCGACCTCGCCCGGATCGCCGCCGACTGCGGGTACTACGACCACTCCCACCTCGTACGGGACTTCCGGCAGTACACGGGCGTGAGCCCCAGCGCCTGGATGGCCGAGGAGTGCCGGAATATCCAAGCCGGAGGGCACGCGGGCGGCGAAGACTGGGACACATGAACAGCAACGAAACCCCGCAGAGCACGCAAAGCGCGCAGAGCCCGCAGACCGGCCAGGCTGATCAGGCCGGTCAGGCCGACCAAGCCCCTGCGCACCGGCGCGCGCCCGACGTCTGGGCCACCTTCCAGGCCGACGACGCCCCCGCCCTCATCGACTTCCTCGTCGGCACCGTCGGCTTCCTGCGCACCGCCGTCTACGAGGACGGCGACCGCGTCGCCCACGCCCAGCTCGACTGGCCCGAGGGCGGCGGCGTCATGCTCGGCAGCTACGACCCGAAGGCCGCCGAATGGTGCCTGCGGCCGGGCACGTTCGGCGCGTACGTCGTCACCGACCACGTCGACGACCTCTACCTCCGCCTCACCACCGCCGGTGTGAAGGTGATCCGCGAGATCGAGGACCAGCCGTACGGCAGCCGCGAGTTCGCGGTCGCCGACCCCGAGGGCAACAAGTGGTCCTTCGGCACCTACCGCGGTGAGCCGCGCCCCGACCAGGGGTGATGCCGCGCCGGAGTGATAGCTTGCGGACGCCAGTCGTACCC
The DNA here is from genome assembly GCF_055594065.1 of Streptomyces sp. NPDC040610. NCBI lineage: Bacteria > Bacillati > Actinomycetota > Actinomycetes > Kitasatosporales > Streptomycetaceae > Streptomyces > Streptomyces sp. NPDC040610. Next base: position 220,558 of record NZ_JBVIXA010000012.1, read on the forward strand.
GCATCTGGGTCGGGGAATCCGGTGGAAGTCCGGAACTGACGCGCAGCGGTGAGGGGGACGGGCGGGGCCAGCGGCCACTGGGAGTCCACGGACCCCGGGAAGGCGGCCCCGCCCGGACGAACCCGAGTCCGAAGACCTGCTGGCACCGCCGTCCGCACGGGCGGCGGAGTTCGCAGACCAGGCTCCGCGCATGAGCCCTGAGACTCGGGAAGACGTGTGCCTTCGACCACGCGGCGCGTTCGCCGTACATCCCTCGCCGCCTCGCTGAGCGCGGGCCTCGTCCTGCTGACCGCGTGCGGCGGCTCGCCCGCGAAGACGTCGGACAAGGCGCGGGCGGGCTACCCCGTCACCCTCACCGCGTGCGGTGAGCGGACGAAGGTGCAGGCCCCGCCGGAGCGGGCCGTCTCCCTCGACCAGGGCTCCACCGAGATCCTCCTCTCCCTCGGCCTGGCCGACCGCATGGTGGGCACCGGCACCTGGACGGACCCCGTCCTGAAGGGCCTGGAGAAGGAGAACGCCAAGGTCCCGCGGCTCGCCGACCGCTACCCGGCGCTGGAGAAGGTGCTCGACAAGGAGCCCGACTTCGTCAGCGCGTCGTTCCTCTACACGGTCGGCAAGGGCGGCGTCGCCGACCGCGCCAAGTTCACCGAACTCGGCGTACCCGTCTACGTCTCGCCGACCGACTGCGCGGGCAAGGACAACGCCGGTGACGACGACGGCACCCGCACCAAGACCCTCACCATGGACACCGTGTACGGCGAGATCCGCGACCTCGCGCGGGTCTTCGACGTGGAGAAGCGCGGCGAGAAGCTGATCGCGGACCTCAAGTCCCGGGCCGCGCGCGCCAAGAAGTCCGTCGACGCCTCCGACACCACCCTCATGTACTGGTTCGCCAACTCCGAGTCCCCCTACATCGCGGGCTGCTGCGGGGCCCCCGGCGTCATCACCCGCGAACTCGGCGTGCAGAACGCCTTCGCCGACACCCGCGAGGAGTGGCCCCAGATCAACTGGGAGACCATCGCCGACCGCGACCCCGACGTCCTCGTCATCGGCGACCTCACCCGCAGGTCCCAGTCCGCCGAGAGCGCCCGCCAGAAGATCAAGTTCCTGGAGTCCAACCCGGCCACGAAGAACCTCACGGCCGTGAAGAAGAAGCGCTACGTCCTGCTCAGCGGCCAGGCCCTGAACCCGAGCGTCCGCACCGTCGACGGCATCGAACAAGTCGCGGCGGCGCTGCGCGAGTTCGGCCTGACGAAGTGAGGGGCGCCGCGGACGGCGGCTCGCGCGACGCCGTGGCCGGTGACGCGTCCTCCGAGGCCGCGCCCGGTGATGCGTCGTCGTCCGAGACCGCGCCCGGCGACGCGTCGTACGAGGTCGCGCCAGGTGACGTACGTCAGGCATCCCCGGCTGGCCGCCTGCGTGCCGCGCTGCGCGGTGCGCTCCTCTCCCTGGCCGGACTCGCGGTCCTGTTCCTCTCCATCGCCGTGGCCATCACCATCGGCCCCGCCGACATCTCCGTGCCCGACGTGTGGTCGGCCGTGGCGGCCCACCTCGGCTGGGGCGAGGCGGAGCTGACGCCGATCCGCGACGGCATCGTGTGGAACCTGCGGATGCCGCGCACGGTTCTCGCGGCGGTGTGCGGCGCGGGCCTCGCCGTGTGCGGGGCGGTGCTCCAGTCGCTGCTGCGCAACCCGCTCGCCGACCCGTTCGTGCTCGGCGTCTCCTCCGGCGCGTCCACGGGCGCCGTCGCCGTCGTGGTCCTCGGCGTCGGCGGGGGAGCGCTCACGGTGTCGGCGGGCGCGTTCATCGGCGCCGTCCTGTCCTTCGCCCTGGTCCTGCTGCTCAGCCACACCCTCGGCGACACCACGGACCGGGTGGTCCTGTCCGGCGTGGCCGCGATGCAGCTCTTCTCCGCGCTCACCTCCTTCGTCGTCCTCACCGCGGCCGACGCCGAGACGACCCGCGGCGTCCTGTTCTGGCTGCTCGGCTCGCTGAGCGGCGCGGCCTGGACGGACGTCTGGACGTGCGGCGCGGTGCTCGTCGTCGCGCTCGCCGTGTGCCTCCTGCACGCCCGGGCGCTGGACGCGTTCGCCTTCGGCCAGGACGCGGCGGCCACCCTCGGCGTGCACGTGGGCCGGGTGCGCGTGCTGCTGCTCTGCACCACGGCGCTCCTGACGGCGGCCCTGGTCAGCAGCGCCGGGGCGATCGGGTTCGTGGGCCTGGCGCTGCCGCACGCGGCCCGGGCGGTGGTGGGGGCGGGCCATCCGCGGCTGCTCCCGGTGACGGCGCTCGCGGGCGCGGTGTTCCTGATCTGGGTGGACACCCTCGCCCGCACGGTCCTCGACCCGCAGGAGGTCCCGGTGGGGGTGGTCACGTCGCTGATCGGCGTACCGGCGTTCGTGGCGGTGCTGTACCGGACGCGGAAGAGCCGATGAGGGTGGGGGAGCGGATGGCGGCGGAGGGGCCGACGGCGGCGGAGGAGCCGATGACGTACGAGAAGCCGGTGGCGTACGAGAAGCCGACGACGTACGAGAAGCCCGCACCCCCCGGGCTCGCGGCGGCCCGCGTCGCCCATGAGGCAGGGGGCCGCCTCATCGTCGACGGCATCACGCTCGCCCCGCGGCCGGGCACCACGCTCGGCCTGATCGGTCCGAACGGCTCCGGCAAGTCCACGCTCCTGCGCCTCCTCGCGGGCGTCCTCGCACCCGCGGCGGGCGTGGTCACGCTGGACGGCACGCCGCTGCCCCGGCTCGGCCGCAGGGAGACGGCGCGCAGGCTCGCGGTGGTCGACCAGCACGCCGCCACGCAGGTGGAGCTGACCGTACGGGAGGTGGTGGCCCTCGGCCGCATCCCGCACCGCAGGCCCTGGTCGGGCAGCACGCCCGCCGACGAGCGCGCCGTCCGGGACGCCCTGGTCCGCACCTCCCTCACCGACCGGGCCGACCAGTCCTGGCACACCCTCTCCGGCGGCGAACGCCAACGCGCCCACATCGCGCGCGCCCTGGCCCAGGCCCCCCGTGAGCTCCTCCTCGACGAACCCACCAACCACCTGGACATCCAGCACCAGTTGGACCTCCTGAACCTGATCGCCTCGCTCCCCGTGACCACGGTGATCGCCCTGCACGACCTCAATCTGGCCGCCATGTTCTGCGACGAGATCCTGGTCCTGAAGGAGGGCAGGGCGTACGCGCACGGCACGCCCGCGGAGGTCGTGACCGAGGGGCTGATCGCGGAGGTGTACGGGGTGCGGGCGCGGGTGACGCCACCGGCGGACCCGCTGGACCATGTGTCGGTCCGCTTCCTGAGAACGCCACCGCGGCGACCGGGTCCATAAACTCACCGGAAAACCCGCGGCCAGGGGGAGGCACCCATGACACGCCAGAGGATCCCGGACGACGACGAGGTCCCCCTCGACGTCCTCACCCACCTGCGTGCCGTGTGCCTGAACCTCCCCGACGCGCACGAGGAACCGGCCTGGATCGGCACCCGCTGGCGCATCCGCGCCGCGACCTTCGCGCACGTCTACCTCACCGACCTGACCCGCTCCGACTCCCCGTCGGCGCGCGCCATCGCGACCGAGGGCCTCACCACGATCCTCACGTTCCGCTCGCACGGCGAGGAGTTCGAGGCGCTGACCAACGCGGGCGCCCCGTTCTTCCGGCAGTCCTGGGGCAGGAACGTCGTGGGCATGCGCCTGGACGGGACCACCGACTGGGCCGAGGTGGCGGAACTCCTCACCGAGAGCTACCGCGTTCAGGCACCGAAGCGGCTCGCGGCCCGCGTCGGCGGCCCACCCCCGGCGACCGGATCCCCGCCTGAAAACGGAGGAGATCCATCCGATCGGCGGAGGGGTGAACGTTCTTCCAGGTGAACGGGGCGCCATTCGATCAACTGGGGTGACAAGGGGCTGCGATCCTCGGGCCGAAAGCCGCCCCGGACCGCTCACCGTTCCGGGCCGTACCGTCCCTCCCTGACCGAGGAGTTCCCCGTGCCCGTCCGCAGCCTGGTGACCAGTGCCTTCGCCGCCACCGCTCTCGCCCTCACGTCCCTGGGCGCGGTGACCGTCACCGCGACCCCCGCGGCCGCCGACCCCTGCGGCTTCTACGAGACCTCCGCCGACGCCTACTACAACCACTGCACGGGCGACGGCTCCCGCGTCGTCATCCAGGTCCGGGTCGCCCTGGCGCCCGACTACGAGCGCTGTGTCGCCCCGGGCAAGACGTGGCTGGGCTCGGCGGACAAGATCCAGGGGGCGCACTACGTCGGCCGTACCTGCTGACGACCGTACTTCGGTGAGAAGGTGACGCTGCCGGCGGGCAGCGCCACCAGCGGCCCGGGCGAGCGTGTCAGCGCACGCCCGGGCCGCCGCCGTCTCCCCGGCATCCGCACGCCCCACCCTGGGCGACCCCTGATGGTCTGCACCAATAAAGTACAGTCTGTGCCTGCGCGGCGTACCCCAGTCGCATCAGGCCCTGCCGGAGAGCCAGTTGATGATCCCTCGTATACGTACGACAGCGCGCGCCGCCGCCCTCGGCGCGGCAGTCGTCCTCCTGACCGTGGCCTGCGGCGGCCGGGCCGACCGGTCCGATGGCCCGTCCGAACGGTCCGCCGAGCCGCCCGCGTCCAGCTCGCCGCCCGCCGACGAGGGGCAGCTCGTCGAGTGGGGAAAGGGCGACGCGGAGGACGCGTTGCGGCGGGCCGACAGGGCTCTCGGCTACGACGACACGCCTGCCGAACTGGTCGACAGCGACGTCACGTCCTTCTCTGACGGGCTCAGGAAGACGTTCCCCACGCCGGGCGAGCGGCCCTACCGCCTCGACATCACCTGCGTGGCCCCGAACACCGACGAGATCACGCTCACGCTCGGCCGCGGTGGCGACGAGCAGGAGTGGGTCGTGCCCTGTGGCGAACGACAGGCGGACCAGTTCAACATCCCGGCAGGCGCCGCCCCCTTCACGGCCCGCGTCGCCCCCGACGAACGGCGGTCGGAGAACCTCGCCGAGATCGTCTGGCGCCTGAACACCATCGCCGAGGACGACGTGTTCGAGTGCGAGGACGACATCGTCGGCTGCGACGAGGACGGGTCATAGTCGACTCATGGCCGCCTCGTGGCTGACTCGTAGCCGATGGCTAGAGGCTGTCCAGGAAATTGCCGACGGCCTCCACGACGCGGTTCTTGCGGCGGTGCGCCTTGCTGCAGTAGAGCCGCCTGCGCCATCTGCGGCGCGGCTGCGGCACCGGTGTGTTGCACCATGTGCACGGCAATGTCCGTGCTCTTGCTCCCCCGTACATGCCCGCACTTTAACCGGTGGGCTTGCTGGCCGGCGGACTGGCTAACCGGCGGACAGGCTAACCGGCGGGCTTGCTGGCGCGGACGATCGCGGAACGCATGCTGTCGGCGACGGTGTGGGTCACGGTGATCTCGACGTCGGTGAAACCCGCCGCCTCCAGCCCCCGCCGGTACTCGGCGAAGGACAGCGCGCCCGCGATGCAGCCGACGTGGTCGCCGCGTTCGGCCCGCTGGGCGGGGGTGAGGGTGTCGTCGGCGACGACGTCCGAGACGCCGATGCGACCGCCGGGGGCCAGCACGCGGAACATCTCCGCGAAGACGGCGGGCTTGTCGGTGGACAGGTTGATCACGCAGTTGGAGATCACGACGTCGACGGTGTTCGCGGGCAGCGGGACGGCCTCGATGGCGCCCTTCAGGAACTCCACGTTGGTGGCGCCGGCCTTCTTCTGGTTGGCCAGCGCGAGGGCGAGCATCTCCTCGGTCATGTCCAGGCCGTACGCCTTGCCGCTCGGCCCGACCCTGCGGGCGGACAGCAGCACGTCGATCCCGCCGCCGGAGCCGAGGTCGAGGACGCGCTCGCCCTCGTGGAGGTCGGCCACGGCCGTCGGGTTGCCGCAGCCGAGGGAGGCGGCGACGGCCTCGGCGGGCAGGGCGGCGCGCTCGTCGGCCGCGTACAGGTCTCCGCCGAAGCCTTCGTCGACCTCGACGGCCTCGGGTCCGCAACACCCGGTGCCGCCCTCGGCCACCTGGAGAGCGGCGGCCGCGTACCGCCGACGGACGGTCTCGCGCAGGTCAGCTGACTGATCACTCATGATGGGCCTCCTCAAGGGAACGAAACGGACTTCGTGACCGGGGCTCCCGATCGGACCTCCCGATCGGGAGCCCTTGATTCGAAGTCTGTCGATGCAAGGTTGCGCCTTGGATCGAAGCTTGTCAACATAGAGGAATGTCGAAACAAGAGCTCGTGGTGCTGGGGCAGACGGCCGCGGACGGATGCTGCCCGGATCCGCTGCCGGAGCTGCTGACCGCGCCCCTGGGCGAGGACCAGGCCGTCGAGCTGGCCAAGGTGTTCAAGGCCCTGGGCGACCCGGTCCGGCTGCGCCTCCTTTCGATGATCGCCTCGGGCGCGGACGGCGAGATCTGCGTCTGCGACCTGACCCCGGCCTTCGACCTCTCCCAGCCGACGATCTCCCACCACCTCAAGCTCCTGCGGCAGGCCGGACTCATCGACTGCGAACGGCGCGGCACCTGGGTCTACTACTGGCTGCGCCCCGAGACGACCGACAAGCTCGCCGGGATCCTCACCCGCCCCGGACAGCCCGCCCCCGCGCAACTCGGCAAGTGACAGAGGAAGCCATGCCTGACACCTCAGACACCCCAGACATCTCTGACATCTCTGACAGCCACAAGCCGTCCGTACTCTTCGTCTGCGTCCACAACGCGGGCCGCTCCCAGATGGCCGCCGCCTGGCTGACCCACCTGGCCGGGGACCGCGTCGAGGTCCGGTCGGCCGGGTCCGCCCCCGGCGCCGCCGTGAACCCCGCCGCCGTCGAGGCCATGGCGGAGGTCGGCATCGACATCTCCGACCGGGCGCCGAGGCTCCTCACGGTCGACGCGGTACGGGAGTCGGACGTCTGCGTCACCATGGGCTGCGGCGACGCCTGCCCCGTCTTCCCCGGCAAGCGCTACCTGGACTGGAAGCTGGACGACCCGGCCGGACAGGGCGTCGCCGCCGTACGCCCGATCCGCGACGAGATCGAGGCCCTGGTCCGGGGTCTGCTCGCGGAGATCGCGCCAGAGTAGCCGCCTTCGGGGGACGGGACGCGGGCGCCGGTCACCTCGTCGTCGGAGTCCGCTCGGCCCGTGCTCCCTCGGGCAGCAGCCGGGGGACGGTCCTGACGTAGACGACCATGCCGATGACCTCGACGAGGGTCTGTGTGACGACGATGACGGCGGCGATGGCGTAGGGGTCGGGCAGGGCCAGGGCCAGGGGCAGTACGACGAGGGAGTTGCGGGTGGCGCCGGTGAAGACGAGCGCGCGCGAGCCGGGGGTGTCGAGGCGGAAGAGGCGGGCGACGGCCTTGCCCGCGAAGGCCATCACGAGCAGGAACAGGGCGTAGAAGGGGACCACGGCGGCCACGTCGGTGAGGTTCCCGCCGAGCTTCGGGACCTGGGAGGCGACGACGGTCAGGAGGGTCGCGGCCATGAGCGGGACCATCGTGGTGGTCGCGGCGTCGGACACCTTCTGCCCGGTCGCCCCGCGCCCGGCCCACGCCTGGAGGGCCCAGGCCAGGGCGAGCGGTACGACGATCAGGACGAAGAACGCCTCCAGGAACGGGCCCGCCTCGACGATGTCGCCCAGGTCCGGGCCCATGAACACGTACAGGAAGAGCGGCAGCAGGAGCATCTGGCCGATGAGCAGCAGCGGCGTCGCGGCCAGCAGACGGCGGCTCGCGCCGCCCGCGAGCCCGGAGAAGACGATCACGTAGTCGACGCACGGGCACAGCAGGACGAGCAGCACGCCGACGCGTACGGCCCGGTCGGCGGGCAGGAAGGCGAACATCGCTGCGACCACGAGCGGTACGACGGCGAAGTTCACCACCAGGGCGGCGGACAGGAACCGGGCGTCCTTCAGGGAGCGCAGCAGTTCGCGGGCCGGGACCTGGAGGAAGGTCACGAACAGCAGGGCCGCGAGGACCGGGTTGATGGCGTGCTCCAGGCCGGGCCCGGCGTCCGGCGCGGCCAGCCCGAGTGCGGCGCCCGCGGCCATCGCGCCCAGGTAGATGGCCACTTGGTGGTCGTCCATCCGGTCCACCAGGCCCCGCGCGTCCTGCGACATCCGTGCGTACGTCCCTCTTGGTCGTCCTTGCCCGTTCCGGTCGGCCGGAGGGCCCATCCTCACAGGTGAGGGGCGGTCCGGGGTCGGTGACCGCTCCGAACGGGTCGGCGAGCGACGGCGCGGCCGCCCGGCCTCAGCGGACCTCTGCCCGGCCACCTCGGCCTCAGCGAACCGCCGCCCGGCCACCGCGGCCTCAGCGGACCATCGCCCGGCCACCCCGGACCATCGCCCGGCCGCCTCGACATCAACCGCCCAGCCCCCGGCCTCAACCGACCGACCACCCACCCAAAGCCCCCACCGCCCCCACAGCCCCCGCCGCGAGCAGCGCGCCGACCACGCCGCGGCGGGCCACCAGCAGCCAGACCGCGGCGGCGACCAGCACCCCGTACTGCCACAGGTGCTGGAGGGCCAGCGCGAGGGGGATGGCCGAGCCCATGATCGCGCCGATGACCGCGGGCCCCGCGCCGGTGAAGAACGCCTGCACACCGGCGTGGGCGCGGATCCGGTCGAACCGGGGACCGCCGAGGACGACGAACAGGAAGGAGGGGGCGAAGGCCACGGCGGCGGCCAGCAGCCCGCCCGGGATCCCGGCCGCCGCGTAGCCGACGACGGCGACGGTCTGTACGACGGGGCCGGGGGTGACCTGCCCGAGCGCGACGGCGTTGAGGAACTCGCCGTCGGTCATCCACTGGTAGGTGTGGACGGCGTCGGCCTGCATCAGCGGAATGATGACGAAGCCGCCGCCGTAGGACAGCGCCCCGACCTTGAACGCCACCCACGCCAGCGCGGCCGTCCCACCCACGGCGGGGGCGGCGGCCGCGAGCGGCAGCGGCCACGCGGCACGCCGCCCCGAAGCACCGCGGGTGCGCACGCCGACCTCCAGCAGACCGGCCGCGACAAGGACCAGCACCATCCACGGGCCCACGACCGCGGCCGCCGCGCCACCCGCGAGGAAGTAGCACACCCAGCGGACCCGGGCCGCCCGCCGCTCACCGGCCCGGCGCCAACTCGCCGGAGTCAGCGCGGTCGCGGCCTGGACGGCGACAGCGGCGACGGCCGCGCCCGTCCCGGCGGCAGCACCGCGCACCCACAGCGGCGGACTCCCGGCGAGGAACAGGACGGCCAGGGCGAGGATCAGCACAAGCCCCGGCACGATGAAGGCAAGCCCACCGACCAGCGCTCCGGCCAGGCCACGCAGCCGCCAGCCACACAGGATGGCCAACTGGGTGGAGGCAGGCCCCGGCAACAGATTGGTGGCCGCGACCCCGTCCTCGAACTCGGCCGCCGAGATCCACCCCCGCCGCTCCACACACAGCTCCCTGAGCAGGGCGACATGAGCGGGCGGCCCCCCGAACCCCACACACCCGACACGCCCCCACTCCCGGACGATCGTCCCGAGCCCCACCCGCGTCCGTCCGCCCTCGGACACCCCGCTCACGCCGTCCACGACTCCTCTTCCCCGCATCGGTCACCTCCAGGCGGCGCGACCCTACCGGCCGGGTGTGAACGGGCAGACACGGCCGAAGGCCGCCACCATGCCGGTGACGGCCTCCGAAAGCTCACAGCACGCGAAGCGCCTGCGCGGCTTAGATGTCGAAGTACAGCTCGAACTCGTGCGGGTGCGGCCGCAGCTGGATCGGGGCGATCTCGTTCGTGCGCTTGTAGTCGATCCACGTCTCGATGAGGTCGGACGTGAAGACGCCGCCTGCCTGGAGGTACTCGTTGTCCGCCTCGAGGGCGTCGAGGACCGCGGGGAGGGAGGTGGGGACCTGGGGGACGCCCGCGTGCTCCTCGGGGGCGAGCTCGTAGAGGTCCTTGTCGATCGGCTCGGCCGGCTCGATCTTGTTCTTGACGCCGTCGAGGCCCGCGAGGAGGAGGGCGGAGAAGGCGAGGTAGGGGTTCGAGGACGGGTCCGGGGCGCGGAACTCGACGCGCTTGGCCTTCGGGTTGGAGCCCGTGATCGGGATGCGCATCGCGGCGGAGCGGTTGCGCTGCGAGTAGACCAGGTTGACCGGGGCCTCGAAGCCGGGGACCAGGCGGTGGTAGGAGTTCACCGTCGGGTTGGTGAAGGCGAGCAGCGACGGGGCGTGCTTGAGGATGCCGCCGATGTAGTAGCGGGCGGTGTCCGAGAGGCCCGCGTAGCCCTGCTCGTCGTAGAAGAGGGGCTCGCCACCGGACCACAGGGACTGGTGGACGTGCATGCCCGAGCCGTTGTCGCCGAAGATCGGCTTCGGCATGAAGGTCGCGGTCTTGCCGTTGCGCCAGGCGACGTTCTTCACGATGTACTTGAAGAGCATCAGGTCGTCGGCCGCGGCGAGCAGCGTGTTGAACTTGTAGTTGATCTCCGCCTGGCCGGCCGTGCCGACCTCGTGGTGCTGGCGCTCGACCTGCAGGCCGGAGGCCTCCAGCTCCAGGGAGATCTCGGCGCGCAGGTCGGCGAAGTGGTCGACCGGCGGGGCCGGGAAGTAGCCGCCCTTGTAGCGGACCTTGTAGCCGCGGTTGTTCTCCACCGCGCCGGTGTTCCAGGCGCCGGCCTCGGAGTCGATGTGGTAGAAGGACTCGTTCGCCGCGGTGTTGAAGCGGACGTTGTCGAAGACGTAGAACTCGGCCTCGGGGCCGAAGAACGCCGTGTCGGCGATGCCGGTGGAGGCGAGGTAGGCCTCGGCCTTCTTCGCCACGTTGCGCGGGTCACGGGAGTACTGCTCGCCGGTGATCGGGTCGTGGATGAAGAAGTTGACGTTGACCGTCTTGTCCTTGCGGAACGGGTCCACCCGGGCCGTCGACAGGTCCGCGCGCAGCGCCATGTCGGACTCGTGGATCGCCTGGAAGCCGCGGATCGACGAACCGTCGAAGGCCAGCTCCTCGGCGGGGTCGAACGCCGCCGCCGGGATCGTGAAGTGCTGCATCACACCCGGAAGGTCGCAGAACCTGACGTCAACGAACTTGACGTCCTCGTCCGCGATGAACTTCTTTGCGTCGTCGGCGTTCTGGAACATCCAACTCCTCCTACTCCCGACCCGGGAGGGGCGGGGTTGCAAGCTCGTGGTGCGGCCAGTGCGGTGGCACACGCTGGGACCCGACCATAGGGACGGGGGATTTCTCAAGCGTGACCCATTTGTTTCGCCGAAGTTAACCGGCCCGGGTGCGGGACCCTGGCGTACGCCTTCCCCCGGGGCCGGACACCAGCCGCTCCGCCTCCGGACGACACCCACCTCTCCGCGTACGAAATCGGGCACAGTACCGTGGACGGGTGGACAACAGGCAAGCAATCGGATCGTGGCTCTCCGGCCCCCGCGCGGCGGCCGAGGACGCGGGCGTCGACTTCGGATACCGCGGCGAGCAGCTCGGCCTGCCCGAGGAGGGCCCCGGCTCCATCGCCCGGCCCGGCCGCCGCATCGGCGCCATCGCCATCGACTGGGCGCTGTGCATGGTCATCGCGTACGGCCTGCTCGCGCGCGGCAACCCGCAGGCGATGGGCAACTGGGCGCTCGGGCTCCTCTTCGTGATGAGCCTGCTGACCGTCGGCACGGTCGGCAGCACGCCCGGCAAGCGCCTGCTCGGCCTGCGCGTCGTCAGCGAGGAGGGCGGCCGCCTCGGCCTCGTCCGGGTCCTCGTCCGCAGCGCCCTGCTGTGCATCGGCATCCCGGCCCTCATCTGGGACCGCGACGGCCGCGGCCTCCACGACCGCCTCGCCCGCGCGGTGCAGGTCAGGATCTAGGACCCGGTACCCACGTTCTCCGTACGCCGATGGGGCGCCCGGAACCACTCGGTTCCGGGCGCCCCATCGGCGTATCCAGTCAGGTGCGGCCACGCTCACGCGGCCACGCAGAGGAACAGCGGCAGCGTCACCGCATCTTCGGCCCGCCGCGCGGGATGCGTGCGCCCTTGGGCATGGGCCCCTTCGGCAACGGCATGTTGCTCATCAGGTCGCCCATCGCCTTCAGGCGGTCGTTCGTCGCCGTGACCTGCGGGCCCTGGAGGACGCGGGGGAGCTTCAGGAGCGTGGTGCGGAGCTTCTTGAGCTCGACCTGGCCCTCGCCGTTGCCGACGATCACGTCGTGGACGGGGACGTCCGCGACGATGCGGGCCATCTTCTTCTTCTCGGCGGCCAGCAGCGGCTTCAGCCGGTTCGGGTTGCCCTCGGCGACCAGGACGATGCCGGCCTTGCCGACGGTGCGGTGCACCACGTCCTGGCTGCGGTTCATCGCGATCGCGGGGGTCGTCGTCCAGCCGCGGCCGATCTTGTCGAGCACCGCGGCCGCCGCACCGGGCTGGCCCTCCATCTGCCCGAAGGCGGCACGCTCGGCCCGGCGTCCGAAGACGATCGCCATCGCCAGGAAGGCGAGGATGAAGCCGAGAATGCCCAGGTAGATGGGGTGGTCGAGCCAGAGGCCGATCGCGAGGAAGACACCGAAGGTGACGATTCCCACAGCCGCGATGATGAGACCGATCTTGGAGTCGGCCCGCCGGGTCATCTTGTAGGTCAGGGCAATCTGCTTGAGTCGCCCGGGTTCCGCGGCCGAAGCCGCCGCGGTGGTTTCCTTCCTCGCCATGCCTCGAAGTCTACGTGGCCCTGGAGCCGACTACGACGTGCGGGTTGCTCCTGCCTCTTCCAGCACGCGCTGTGCCTCGACCCGGTCCTTCGCACGGCGTCGGTCCTCGAGGACGGACGTCCAGGCGTTGCGGCGCGCGGTGCGCTGGCCGCCGCTCATGAGCAGCGACTCGACGGCGCGCAGCGCGTCGGTGACGGTCGGGATGGCGGTGGCGCGAACGGGCGCGGCCTGCATGGTGATGCCCTCCGGGGGAGCGACAGTTGACGGGGGAGCGCTGTGAGGGGGGTGCCTGGCTTCGGGGGGAAGCCCTCCGGGATCCGGGGAGAGCCCTGCGTACGGAAACGATCGTTGTGCTCTGGGTAAGGCTGCACGTGCGGTAATTCCAGGGTCACTGATTGGTGTTACCAGGGCGTGACCGACCGGTCAAACACCGATGAAACCTTGACGCGGGCCCCCAAAACACTGACGCGGCCCATGCGATCCCCTTCACCTGCGGGGATCGTAGGGGCCGCGTCATTACGGTCACTACTGGTTGGTAGTCACTTGTGCGCCGATTCACACAGTGCGTGCGTACTCGGCATGTGCCCGCGTCACACCGCCTGCGAGGCCACGTACGCGCCGCGCCGCTCGATCGCCATCTGGTACAGCCGCCCGGCGCGGTACGAGGAGCGCACCAGCGGGCCGGACATGACGCCGGAGAAGCCGATCTGCTCGGCCTCGTCCTTGAGCTCCACGAACTCGTGCGGCTTGACCCAGCGCTCCACGGGGTGGTGGCGCACCGACGGGCGCAGGTACTGCGTGATCGTGATCAGCTCGCAGCCCGCGTCGTGCAGCTGGCGCAGCGCCTCGCTGACCTCCGCGCGCTCCTCGCCCATGCCGAGGATCAGGTTCGACTTCGTCACCAGACCGGCCTCGCGGGCCTCGGTGATGACCTTCAGGGAGCGCTCGAAGCGGAAGCCCGGGCGGATGCGCTTGAAGATGCGCGGCACCGTCTCCACGTTGTGCGCGAGCACCTCGGGGCGGGAGGAGAAGACCTCGGCCAGCTGGTCCGGCTCCGCGTTGAAGTCGGGGATGAGCAGCTCGACCTTGGTGTGGCCGCCCTCACGCTCGGCGGTCATCGCGTGGATCTGGCGCACGGTCTCCGCGTACAGCCAGGCGCCGCCGTCCTCCAGGTCGTCGCGGGCGACGCCGGTGATGGTGGCGTAGTTCAGGTCCATCGTGACGACGGACTCGCCGACACGGCGGGGCTCGTCGCGGTCGAGGGCCTGCGGCTTGCCGGTGTCGATCTGGCAGAAGTCACAGCGCCGCGTGCACTGGTCGCCGCCGATGAGGAACGTGGCCTCGCGGTCTTCCCAGCACTCGTAGATGTTCGGACAGCCCGCCTCCTGGCACACCGTGTGCAGGCCCTCGCTCTTCACGAGCTGCTGCATCTTCGTGTACTCGGGGCCCATTTTCGCCCGGGTCTTGATCCACTCGGGCTTGCGCTCGATGGGGGTCTGGGCGTTCCGGACCTCCAGGCGCAGCATCTTGCGTCCGTCGGGTGCGACTGCGGACACATCGGCTCCCTGATAGCTGGCGTAACTTCGATTCGTCGGCGCACCCCAGGGTACGCCCGCGATGTCATTGGACTTACTTCTGGCCAACCTCCGGCCCGAGGGGTGCATTCCCGCTCGGGCGCTCAGGGGTCGGCCAGGGGCCTGGCGGCTAGGCGAGTGCGGTCTCGGGGGCCCCGGCCGCCTCCTGGACGGGCCCCGGCACCGGGGGGGGGGGGGGGGGGGGGAGGGGGGGGGGGGGGGGGGGGAAAGGAGGAGGGGGGGGGGGGGGGGGGGGGGGGGGGGGGGGGGGGGGGGAAGGAGGTGGGGGGGGGGGGGGGGGGGGGTGGAGGGGGGGGGGGGGGGGGGGAGGGG
>NZ_JBVIXA010000013.1:0-220305 GCF_055594065.1 Streptomyces sp. NPDC040610
CGCCTGCCCCCACCCCCCCCCCTACCCCCCCCCCCCCCCCCCCCCTCCCCCTTCCCCCCCCCCCCCCCCCCCCCCCCCCCCCCCCCCCCCCCCCCCCCCCCACGGCGGTGTCCGAGGCGTACGCCCACGGGGCACGCGTCGACTGGACCCGCTTCTTCGCCGACACCGGGGCCCGCCGGGTGGACCTGCCCACGTACCCCTTCCAGCGCCGTCGCTTCCCCTGGACCATGGCGGGGACGGCAGGCACCGGCGCCGATGTGACGGCCGCCGGTCTCCTCGGGCTCGGACACCCCCTGCTCGGCGCGTCCCTCGACCTCGCCGACTCCCAGGAGACCGTGCTCACCGGCACCCTGTCCCGGCGGACCGAGGCGTGGCTCGCGGACCACGTCATGCTCGGCACCGCCCTCGTACCCGGCACCGCGGTCGTCGAGATGGCGGTCCGCGCCGGAGCCGAGGTCGGATGCCGCCGCCTGGTGGAGCTGACGCAGGAGACGCCGCTGGTCCTGCCCGAACGGGGCGCCGTGCGCCTCCAGGTGCGGGTGGGGCCAGTGGGGCCAGTGGGGCCAGTGGGGCCAGGGGGAGGGGAGGGGCACCGTGCGGTGGGCGTGTACTCGCGTGCCGAGGAGGCCCTGACGGGAACGGCTGGCGCGCCGGAGGGCGCGTGGGTGTGCCACGCCCGGGGCGCGCTCGCGCCCGAGGCGGCCGCCGCACCCGCCCGTCCCGGCGAGGCCTGGCCGCCGCCCGGCGCGGAACCCGTACCGCTCGACGGGTTCTACGCCCGCCTCGCCACGGCTGGTTTCTCCTACGGCCCCGCGTTCCGCGGGCTCTCGCGGGCCTGGCGGCTCGGCGAGGAGGTGTTCGCCGAGGTCGCGCTCCCCGGCACCGCACGCTCCCGCACCGACGGATACGGCCTCCACCCGGCGCTGCTCGACGCCGCGCTGCACGCCGCTCTCCTCACCGGGGGCAACTCGGCGACCGGGCAGGTGCGGGTGCCGTTCGCGTGGCACGAGGTGTCCTTCCACGGCGCGAGCACCCCGACCCTGCGGGCACGGCTCGCCCCGGCCGGGACGGACGCGGTGTCCCTCGCCCTGTGGGACGAACGCGGAGCGCCGGTCGCGTCGGCCGCGAAGCTCGTCACCCGCTCCGTCTCCCTCGACCAACTCCGGTCCGGCCGGACACGCGACACCTTCTTCCACGTCGACTGGGCCGAGCGGGCCGCCCCGGACGGGACGGCACCCGGCCCGTCGGTCCCGGCCGCCCGCTGCGCCGTCCTCGGGGACCCCGCCCTCGCGGACCGCCTCGCGGCCACCGCCCACGCCGACCTCGGCGCGCTCACCACGGCGCTCGAATCAGGCGCGCCCGCACCGGAGTTGGTCCTCCTGCCGTGTCACGGCGACGCGGCACCCGACACCGGGACCGAAGGCGCCGAAGGCGCGGGCGCGCACGGCCCGGCAGGCGTCGCCCGGTCTCTGGCCCTCACCGTCCTCGACACCCTCCGGACCTGGCTCAAGGACCCCCGCCTCGGCGCCGCCCGGCTCGTCGTGGTGACCCGGGGCGCCATGTCCGTGGCCGCCGACGAGCGCGTGGCCGACGTCGCCGCCGCCGCGATCTGGGGCCTGGTGCGCTCCGCGCAGGCGGAGCACCCGGGGCGGTTCGTCCTCGTCGACTCGGACGGGGAGTCCGATTCCACGGCGGCCCTGACCGGGGCGGCGGGCGCGGACGAGCCCCAACTCGCGCTCAGGGAAGGGCGGACGCTGGTCCCGCGGCTCGCTCGCGGTGTACCGCACGGCACCCTCGTACCCCCCAGGGGAGTACGGGAATGGCGCGTCGGCCTGACCGGCGGCGGCACCGTCGACGACCTGGCCCTCACCCCGGGCCCGGAGGCCGCGGCGCCGCTCGCGCCGGGCCGGGTCCGGGTCGACGTGCGTGCCGCGGGGCTCAACTTCCGGGACGTCGTCATGGCCCTCGGCATGGTGCCCGACCAGCGGGAACTGGGCGGCGAGATCGCGGGCGTCGTCACCGAGGTGGGGCCCGACGTGGCCGGACTCGCCCCGGGCGACCGGGTGTTCGGCCTCGCCGCCGGGTGCCTCGGCCCGGTCGCGGTCGTCGACAACCGCCTGCTCGCACGGATCCCCCAGGGCTGGTCGTACACCCGGGCCGCGTCCGTCCCCGTCACGTTCCTCACCGCGTACGAGGGCCTGGTGGACCTGGCCGACGTACGACCGGGGGACAAGGTGCTCGTGCACGCGGCGGCGGGCGGCGTCGGGATGGCCGCCGTACAGCTCGCGCGGCATCTGGGCGCCGAGGTGTACGCGACGGCCGCTCCCGCCAAGTGGGACGCGGTACGCGCCCTCGGCGTCGACGACGCGCACCTCGCCTCCTCGCGTACCACCGACTTCGAGGAACGGTTCACCGGGGCGGGCGGTGCCCGGTGTCTGGACGTCGTACTGAACTCGCTGGTGCGGGACTTCGCCGACGCCTCACTGCGCCTGCTGCGGCCGGGCGGCCGGTTCATCGAGATGGGCAAGACCGACATCCGCGACGCGGACGAGGTCGCCGCCCGGCACGACGGCATCGCCTATCGCGCGTTCGACCTGATGGACGCCGGGCCCGAGCGCATCGCCGAGATGCTCGCGGACATCGTCGGGCTGTTCGAGCGCGGGCGGCTGCGGCCGGTGCCGGTGACCGCGTGGGACGTACGGCAGGCGCCCGCCGCCTTCCGTTTCCTCGCCCAGGCCCGGCACGTGGGCAAGGTCGTCCTCACCATGCCTCCGGCGTGGAACCCCGAGGGCACGGCGCTGGTCACCGGAGCCTCCGGGGCGCTCGGCGCGGAGGTCGCCCGGCACCTGGTGCGCACCCACGGCGTGGGGCACCTCGTCCTCGCGGGACGCCGGGGGCCGGACGCGGAGGGCACGGCGGACCTGGTGGCCGAACTGACGGCGGCGGGCGCGACGTCGGTGCGGGCCGTGGCGTGCGACGTGGCCGAACGGGCCGCCGTGGCCGACCTGTTGGCGTCGGTGCCTGCCGCGCACCCCCTGACCGCCGTGGTGCACGCGGCGGGCGTGCTCGATGACGGCCTCCTGGACGCGATGACGCCCGGGCGCCTCGACGCGGTCTTCCGGCCCAAGGTCGACGGCGCCTGGAACCTCCACGAGCTGACGCAGGGGCAGGACCTGGCCGCGTTCGTCGTCTATTCCTCCGCCGCCGGGACCATCGGCACCACAGGGCAGTCCAACTACGCCGCCGCCAACGCGTTCCTGGATGCCCTGGCCCGGCATCGCCACGACACCGGCCTCCCCGGCACGTCCCTGGCCTGGGGCCGCTGGGCCGGGCCCGGCGGCATGGCGGCACGCCTGGAGCAACCGGGATCGGCGGGGCCGGCCGGGGGGCCGGGACCCGCCACGGGCCTCTCCGTCGAGGACGGCCTCGCCCTCTTCGACGAGGCCCTCGCCACCGGCCGCCCGGTGGTGGTGCCGACCCGCCTCGACCCGGCCGAACTGCGTACCGCCGCCGAGAACGGCACCCTCCCCACCCTCCTGCGCGACCTGGTGCCCTTCCCGGCGGCAACGGCGGAACCGGGCGCCGCGAACGCCTTGCGCGAACGCCTCGCCTCCCTCGGCGCCGAGGACCGGAGCGCGGCCGTACTGGAACTCGTACGCGGGCAAGTCGCCCTGGTCCTCGGCCACACGACAGCCGGGCACATCGATCCGGTGCGCCCCTTCCAGGAACTCGGCTTCGACTCCCTCACCGCCGTGGAACTGCGCAACCGCCTGGGAGCCGAGACCGGCCTGAACCTGCCCACGACGCTGGTGTTCGACCGCCCGACGCCCGCCGCCCTGAGCGAGCACGTCGAGGCCGCGCTGGTCTCCAGGCTTGGCTCACCCGTCGACTCCGTCCTCGCCCGCCTCGACGCCCTCGCGACGCACCTCGCGACGGCACCGCTCGACGACGGCGAGCGGGTCCGGGTGGCGGACCGGCTGCGCGCGCTCGCCCAGCGGTGCGGCGAGCGGGCACCCGCGCCCGGCGCGCCGACGGGCGCGCAGGACGACGGGACGACCGTCGCGGACGGACTCGACCTGGCGACCGACGACGAAGTCATCGACTTCATCAGCAAGGAGCTGGGCATCTCCTGACCCCGTGCCGGGGCCCGCGCGCGAGCGGACCACGGCGACGTCTCGACGAGGTGGATGGCACATGGCGACGGACGACCGGATTCGGTACTACCTCAAGCGGGTCACCGCCGACCTGCACGAGACACGCGGGCGGCTGCGGGAGCTCGAGGACGCCGCCGGGGAGGCCGTGGCGATCGTGGCGATGGGCTGCCGCTTCCCCGGGGACGTCCGCTCCCCGGAGGACCTGTGGGACCTGGTCGTCTCCGGCAAGGACGCCGTCGCGCCCTTCCCCGAGGACCGCGGCTGGGACGTCGAGCACCTCTACGACCCCGACCCGGACCGGCTCGGCAGGACCTACGCGCGCGAGGGCGGCTTCCTCGCCGACGTGGCGTCGTTCGACGCGGGCCTGTTCGGTGTCAGCCCGCGCGAGGCGCTGACCCTCGACCCGCAGCAGCGCCTCCTCCTGGAGGTGGCCTGGGAGACCTTCGAGCGCGCGGGCCTCGCACCGACCAGGGTGCGCGGCAGCCGCACCGGCGTCTTCGTCGGCACCAGCAGCCAGGAGTACGCGCTCCTGCTCCAGAGCGCCCGGGAGACCTTCGAGGGCTACTCCACGGGCTTCCTCGCCAGTGTCCTGTCGGGCCGTCTCGCCTACACCTTCGGCCTGGAGGGCCCGGCGATCACCGTCGACACCGCGTGCTCGGCGTCCCTGACGGCACTCCACCTCGCCGCGCAGTCGCTGCGGCAGGGCGAGTGCACCCTGGCCCTGGCGGGCGGCGCGTCGGTCATGACGACCCCGGGGATGTTCGTGGAGTTCAGCCGTCAGCGGGGGCTGGCGGCCGACGGCCGGTGCAAGGCGTTCGCTGCGTCGGCGGACGGCACGGGGTGGGGCGAGGGCGTGGGTCTCGTCCTGTTGGAGCGGTTGTCGGACGCGCGGCGCAACAGGCATCCGGTGCTCGCCGTGCTGCGGGGCTCGGCGGTGAATCAGGACGGCGCGTCGAACGGGCTGACGGCGCCGAACGGCCCGTCCCAGCAGCGGGTGATCCGGCAGGCACTGGCGTCGGCCCGTCTTTCGGCCGATCTCGTGGACGTGGTGGAGGCGCACGGGACGGGCACGTCGCTGGGGGATCCGATCGAGGCACAGGCGTTGCTGGCCACGTACGGTCAAGAGCGTGCCGCGGACCGGCCGTTGTGGCTCGGCTCCCTCAAGTCCAACATCGGGCACACCCAGGCGGCCGCGGGCGTCGGCGGTGTCATCAAGACGGTCATGGCGCTGCGCCGGGGCATCCTGCCGCCGACCCTGCACGTGGACGAGCCGACCCCGCACGTCGACTGGTCCTCCGGCGCGGTGCGGCTCCTGACCGAGGCCCGCGACTGGCCCCCGGGCGACGGGCCGCGGCGGGCCGGTGTGTCGTCCTTCGGGATCAGCGGCACCAACGCCCATGTGATCCTGGAGCAGTCGGACGACGACACGTTCCCCGCGCCCGCTCCGGCGCCGGACGCCGAGGGCAACCTCGCAACCGACCCCGCACCCGCCCCGGCGCCGGACGCCGAGGACAACCCCGCGCCCGACCCCGACCGCCCCACCCCGCTGCCGTGGCTGATCACCGCCCGCACCGGCCGAGGGCTTCGCGAACAGGCGGCCCGGCTCCTCGACCACGTGCGCGCCCGGCCCGAACTGGCCCCGGCCGACATCGGCCACTCCCTGCTGGCCTCGCGCACCCACTTCGACCACCGCGCCGTCGTCCTCGCCGACGGCCGTGACGCCCACCTCGCGGGCCTCACCGCCGTGGCCGAGGGGAAGAGCGCCCCCGGCGTCGTGCGGGGCGTCGCGCGCGACCCCGGGAAGCCGGTGTTCGTCTTCCCCGGCCAGGGCGCCCAGTGGCCGGGCATGGCGGCGGACCTGTACCGCGATGCACCGGTCTTCCGCGAGCGGCTGTGCGCGTGCGCCGACGCCGTGGCGCCCCACGTCGACTTCTCGCTCGTCGACGTCGTGCGCGGTGTCGAAGGCGCGGCCCCGCTCGACCGCGTGGACGTCGTCCAGCCCGCGCTCTGGGCCATGATGATCTCGCTCGCCGCCCTGTGGCGGTCCCACGGCGTGGAACCCGGCGCCGTCGTGGGCCACTCCCAGGGCGAGATCGCCGCCGCGTGCGTCGCGGGCGCCCTGTCCCTGGACGACGGGGCCCGGATCGTGGCGCGGCGGTCCCGGCTCGTCGCCGAACGCCTGGCGGGCAGCGGGGGCATGGCGTTCCTGGCCCTGCCCGTGGAGCGGGCGCGCGACCGCCTCGCGGAGTGGGGCCCCCGCCTCGGGGTCGCCGCGGCCAACGCCCCCTCGTCCGTGGTGGTGTCGGGCGACGCCGAAGCCCTCGACGAGCTCCTGTACGCCGCCGAGCGGGAAGGTGTACGGGCGATCCGTGTCGCGGTCGACTACGCCTCCCACTCGGCCCAGGTCGAGACGCTGCGGGACGAACTCCTCGCGACGCTCGCCGACATCACCCCGCGCCCGGCCGACATCCCCTTCCACTCGACGGTCCTCGGCGCCGAGGCCGACACCACCGGGCTCGACGCCGCCTACTGGTACCGCAACCTGCGCGAGACGGTCCGCTTCGACCCGACCGTCCGGGAACTCCTCGCGTCCGGGCACCGTACGTATGTCGAGATGAGCCCGCACCCGGTGCTCGCGATGTCCGTGCAGGAGATCGTTGAAAGCGCGGCAAGCGCGGCAAGCGCGGCAAGCGCGGCGGCTGCGTCACGTGCGGCAGGCGCGGGAAGCGGGGCGGGTGTAACGGGGAGCCCGGCGAGCGGCGGTGCGCCCGGCACCGTGCTGACCTCGCTGCGGCGCGACGAGGGGCACCTCGGGCGCTTCCTCACCTCCGTCGCGGAGGCGCACGTCCAGGGCGTCGGCGTGGACTGGTCGGCCCGCCTCGGACCCCGGGCCCGCCTGGTGGACCTGCCGACCCATGCCTTCCAGCGCCGTCGCTACTGGCCGGACGCGCTGCCCGCCGCCGCCCCGGTCGGCGAGGGCGACGACGGCGCGGCCGCCGTGTTCCGCCGGAGCCTCGCCGAACTGCCGGACAGCGGCAAGGAGCGGCTGGCCCTGGAGACGGTGTGCGAGCACGCCGCCGCCGTGCTGAACCTCGCCTCCCCGGGGGACGTCGACGTCACCCGGGCCTTCACCGACCTCGGGTTCGTCTCGCTGACGGCCATGGAGCTGCGCAACCGGCTCACCACGGCGACCGGTGTCCGCCTGTCCCCGGCGGCGGTCTTCGACCACCCGACGGCCGAGAAGCTGTCCGCGCACCTGCTGACTCTTCTGACAGACCCTCAGGAGCAGGTTTCCGAAGCGGTGTCGGCGGCGCCCGTCGCCGGTGAGCCGATCGCCATCGTCGCCATGGGCTGCCGCTACCCCGGCGACGTGGCCTCGCCCGAGCAACTGTGGGACCTGGTCGCCTCCGGCCGGGACGCCACCTCCGGATTCCCCGCCAACCGCGGCTGGGACACGGCGGGCCTCTACGACCCGAACCCCGGCCTGCCCGGGCACACCTACGTCCGCCGGGGCGGCTTCCTGCACGACGCCGACCAGTTCGACCCGCTCCTGTTCGGGATCAGCCCGCGCGAGGCACTCGCCATGGACCCGCAGCAGCGCCTGCTCCTCGAAGTGGCCTGGGAGGTCCTGGAGCGGGCCAGGCTGGCGCCCGACGCGGTCGGCGGCAGCCGCACCGGCGTGTTCGTCGGCGTCAGCGGCCAGGACTACCTGCCCCTGCTCACCGCCGACCCGGACGGCGGCGCGGGCCACTTGATGACCGGCACCTCGACGAGCGTCGCCTCGGGGCGCATCGCCTACACCTTCGGCCTCGAAGGGCCCGCGGTCACCGTCGACACGGCCTGCTCGTCGTCCCTGGTGGCCCTGCACCTCGCCGTGCAGGCGCTGCGGCAGGGCGACTGCACGGCCGCCCTGGTGGGCGGCGCGACGATCCTCTCGACCCCGGGCGCATTCGTCGAGTTCAGCCGCCAGGGTGCCCTCGCGACCGACGGGCGGTGCAAGGCGTTCGCCGCCGAGGCCGACGGCACCGGCTGGGGCGAGGGCGTCGGCGTCCTCCTGGTCGAACCGCTGTCGGTCGCCCGGCGCGCCGGACACCCCGTCCTCGCCCTGGTCCGCTCCACCGCCATCAACCAGGACGGGGCGAGCAACGGCCTGTCCGCCCCCAACGGGCTCGCCCAGCAGCGCGTGATCCGGCAGGCCCTCGCCCAGGCCGGTCTCACCGCCCGGGACGTGGACGCCGTCGAGGCTCACGGCACGGGCACCACCCTCGGCGACCCCATCGAGGCGGAGGCCCTGCTCGCCACGTACGGCCAGGGGCGGCCCGCGCACGCTCCGCTCTGGCTCGGCTCACTGAAGTCCAACGTCGGCCACACCGCCGCTGCGGCCGGGGTCGGAGGCGTCATCAAGACGGTGCTCGCACTGGACCGCGCCGTCCTGCCGCCCACCCTGCACGTGGACGAGCCGACCCCGCACGTGGACTGGTCCTCGGGCGCCGTGGAGATCCTGACCGAGCCCCGCCCCTGGCCGGACACGGGCCGTCCGCGCCGGGCCGGTGTCTCGTCCTTCGGGATCAGCGGGACCAACGCGCACGTGGTCCTTGAGCAGGCGCCGGAGGGGGACGGGGGAGAGGGGGCGGACGGGGCTCCGCTGGGCGAGGGCGCGGCGAGGGCGCAGGCGTCGGAAGGTGAGGGTGCGGCAAGGGCGCAGGCTCCGGAGGGCGAGGGCGAGGCAAGGGGTCAGGCGTCCGAGGGCGACGGCCCTGCGAGGGAAGGCGCGTCGCGGAACGGGGGCGCGGTGGCGGAACACGTCCCGGAGTGCGGGGACTCGGTGCCGGACCCGGCGCGGGGGGCGACGGGCGACACCCTCCCCGTGCTGCCCTGGCCGCTCTCGGGCGGCACCGAGGAGGCGCTGCGGGCCCAGGCCGACCGGCTGCGCCGGTTCGTCGAAGCACGCACGGACCTCGTACCGGCCGACATCGCGCGCTCGCTGGCGGCGACCCGGGCGCGCCTTGAGCACCGCGCCGTGGTCATCGGCCGGGACCGGGACGCGCTCCTGGCGGCGCTGACGCGGCTTGTGGGGGACGAGTGCGGACCGGACGTGGTGCGTGGCTCGGGCCGGGCGCGCGAACGGGTCGCGTTCGTGTGCACCGGTCCGCTCCCGGATCCGGTCGGGGAGCGGGACGGTGAACGGGAGGGTCTGGTAGGGGAGTTGTACGAGCGGGTCCCGGTGTTCGCCTCGGCGCTGGACGAGGCCGGTGCCGCCGTCGCGGAGCAGGCGGGCAGCTCCTGGAGCGAGGTCATGCGCCCGGGCGACGGGGCGCCGGGCGACCCGGTGCTCGCCCGCGCCGCCCGGTTCGCCGGGGAAGTCGCGCTGTTCCGGCTCCTCGAACACTGGGGAGTCGGCCCCGCCTTCCTCCTCGGCCACTCCCTCGGCGAGGTGACCGCCGCACACTGCGCGGGCGTCCTGTCCCTGGCCGACGCGGCGGCGCTCGCCGTCACCCTCGTACGGGCAACGCGACTGGAGGCAGGGGCCGACGCGGGGGACTCCGTCCGACGGACCGTCAAGGACCTGGCCTTCCGCCCGCCGGTGATCCCCCTCGTCGCCGCCGCGACCGGCCGCCCGGTGCCGTACGAGGAACTGTCCTCCCCGGACCACTGGGTGCGCCTCGCCCAGGAGAACGCCACCCCGCCCGCCGACGCCGTGGCGCACCTCGGGTCCCAAGGGGTGGGCGCCTGGCTCCAGTTGGGCCCCGATGCCGCCCTGGCCGCGCTCCTCGGGCAGGAGCACGGCGCCGACCTGGGCGGGCTCCTCACCGCGCTCGCCCGACTGCACGTCAAGGGCGTCCCGGTGGGCTGGGACAGGATGCTCGCCGACTGCGGCGCCCGCCTGGTGGACCTGCCCACGTACGCCTTCCAGCACCAGCGGTACTGGCCCGAGGGCACCGGGCTGCCGATCGGCGCGGCCGGACGGCCCGGCGCGCACGGCGCGGCGCGGGCGGACCAGGGGCGGCAGCTCAGGCGGCGCCTCGCGGCCGCGGGCGGCGACGAGCGGCCCGGCCTGGTCGCCGCCCTCGTCCGCACTCACGTCGCGGCGGTCCTGAGGCTGGCGGACCCGGATGCCCTCGACGACGAACGGCCCCTGCCCGAGCTGGGGTTCGACTCGCTGACGGCGGTGGACCTGCGCAACCGGCTCGGCGCGGACACCGGCCTGCGGCTGCCCCCGGCCCTCGTCTTCCAGCACCCGACCGTAGCCGCGCTGACCGGGCACCTGGTCGCGCGGTGGGAGGCGACACCGCCCGAGGCCGAGGCCGAGGCAGGGGTCGTGGGTGAAGCCGGGGTCGAGTACGAGGCCGCTGGTGCGAGCCCGGGCGGCACAGCCCCGGCACCCGACGGCACCGGCACCGCGCACCTCACCCTCGGCCCCCTGCTCGCCCGCGCGAGCGCCCTCGGCCGCACCGAGGAGTTCCAGGAACTGGTGCGCCACGTCGCGGGGTTCCGCCCCACCTTCGACACGTCCGAGGAGCGGCTGCGGCCGCCGCACGTCCGGCTCGCGCGCGGAGCCGCCGCGCGCCTCCTCTGCTTCCCGACCTTCGCTGTCGGCGCGGGCGCCTCCCAGTACGCGCGGCTCGCCGCCGCGTCCGGGGGCGAACACGACGTCTGGGTCCAGCCGGTGCCCGGCTTCACCTGGCAGGAGCCGCTGCCCGCGTCCGTCGACGCGCTGGCGGACCTCCTGGCGGACGGCGCCGCCCGGTGCGCCGACGGCGGCCCCCTCGTCCTGCTCGGGTACTCGGCGGGCGGCTGGATCGCCCACGCCACCGCCGCCGCGCTCGAAGCGCGCGGCGCGGGCCCCCATGCCGTCGTCCTCCTGGACAGCCACTGGCCCACCAGCCCGATGCTCCCGCACCTGCACGCCCGCGTCGAACGGGCCCGCGCCTGTGGGGCTGCGGACGGACGCTGGACCGAGGAGGCCGGTGACGACGCGTACCTCACCGCGATGGCGCACTACGCGGGCCTGTTCCAGGCGTGGACCCCGACGGGAATCAGCGCGCCGACCCTGCTCGTACGGGCCTCGCGGGACGTCTTCGACGACGAGCCGCGGACGCCCGACGAGCCGGGCACACCCGCGGACCGGCGCGCGCACTGGCACCTGCCGCACACGGCCGTCGACACCCCCGGCACCCACTTCTCGATCATCCGCGAGCACAGCGGGCCCGCCCTGCGCGCGGTGGCCGACTGGCTCGGCGGCCCGCAGGGCGCCCCCGGCCCGCGCTCGACCAAGCAGCCCACCACCCCTGAAGGAGCATGATGACGTCCGACGGCGCCCACGCCGGCAAGCCCCTCGACCAGAAGGTCATCGACGGGCAGTCCGGATACTCGAAGCCGTTCCTCACCCTCTACGACCTGATCGTGTACCGGGGCACGGCGCCCCTCCTCTGGCGCTGCCCGTCGGCGGTGTCGCGGAAGCTGTACGACACCTGTGTCGGCGCGCGCCACATGGACATCGGCGTGGGCACCGGCTATCTGCTCCACCACGCCCGGTTCCCCGTGCCGGACCCGCGGATCACACTGGTCGACCTCAACCGCAACTCCCTGGCCCACACGGCCCACCGGCTCCGGCGCCACCAGGTCGAGACGGTCCGCGCGAACATACTGGAACCCCTGCCGGTGGCGGCGCGCTCCCACGACTCGGTCGGGATGAGCTATCTGCTGCACTGCGTCCCGGGCACCCTGCGGGAGAAGGGGATCGCCCTGGCGCACGCCGCGGCCGTGGTCCGGCCCGGCGGTATCGTCTTCGGCACCACGGTCCTGTCGGCCGGGGTGCCGGTGTCCGGCGGTGCCCGCCGGGCGATGCGGACCCTGAACAAGCGGGGCGCGTTCCACAACGACGCCGACACCCTCGACGACCTCCGCGCACAGCTCGACCGGCACTTCGACCGCCACGAACTGACCGTGCACGGCTGCGTCGGTGTCTTCCGTGCCTGGACGGCCGCCTGAGGTCCCCCGTACACTCCGAAACTAGCAGCGCTAATTAAACCGCTCATGTCTCGGAGCCGCCCCGTGCGCACCGTCCACTTCGCCGCCGCCCGCCGCACGCCGATCGGGCGGCTCCGCGGTGCCCTGTCCGCCGTCCGCCCGGACGACCTCGCCGCCACCGTCGTCCGCGGCCTGCTCGACGCCCTGCCGGGGCTCGACCCGGCCCGCGTCGACGAGGTCTACTGGGGCGCGGCCAACCAGGCGGGCGAGGACAACCGCAACGTAGCCCGCATGGCCGTCCTCCTCGCGGGCCTCCCGGACTCCGTCCCCGGCGCCACGGTGAACCGCCTGTGCGCCTCCGGCCTGGAGGCGGTCACCCTCGCGGCCCGCACCATCGCCGCGGGCGACGCCGACATCGTGCTCGCGGGCGGCTCCGAGTCCATGAGCCGCGCCCCCTTCGTGCTGCCGCGCCCCGACGAGACCCTGCCGCACCGCATGGAGACCGCCGACACCCGCCTCGGCTGGCGCCTGGTCAACCCGAGGATGAAGGACCTGCACGGACTCCTCTCCATGGGCGAGACGGCCGAGGAGGTGGCCACCCGGCACGGCGTCTCCCGCGAGCGCCAGGACACCTTCGCCCTGCGCAGCCACCAACGCGCCGCCGCCGCCCGCAAGAACGGCCACTTCGACGACGAACTGCTCCCCGTCACCACCCCCGACGGCACGGTCGTCGACGCGGACGAGAGCATCCGCGAGGACACCTCGTACGACAAGCTCAGCGGGCTGCGTCCGGTGTTCCGCGCGGGCGGCACCGTCACGGCGGGCAACGCGTCGCCGATGAACGACGGCGCCGCGGGCCTGCTCCTGGTCAGCGAGGAGGCCCTGCACGACCTGGGCCTGGAGTCCCTCGGCCGGTACGTCACGGGCGCCTCCGCCGGTGTGCACCCCGACGTGATGGGCATCGGCCCCGTGCCCGCCACCAGGAAGGCCCTGGCCAGGGCCGGCTGGAGCGTCGCCGACATCCAGGAGGCCGAGTTCAACGAGGCGTTCGCCGCCCAGGCGCTCGCCTGCGTGGACGCCCTCGGGATCGACCCGGAGCTGGTCAACCCCGACGGCGGCGCCATCGCGCTCGGCCACCCCCTCGGCTGCTCCGGCGCCCGCATCCTCACCACGCTCCTGCACCGCATGCGCCGCACCGGCACCACCCGCGGCCTCGCCACGATGTGCGTGGGCGTGGGCCAGGGCACCGCCCTCCTCGTCGAACGGGACTGACTCCCGGCCCTGCTGGTCGGGCAGGGCTGCCCGCGGCCCTGCCCGCCGAACGGGCCCGCCCCGGCGCAAACTGCTTGGGCATACCATCGGTACCCAGCATGGACGCCTCAGCCGCCACCTCGGCCCTATCCGCCCTGACCGTCTGGGAGTTCGGCGCCCTGGCCCTCGCCGCCGGGGTCGTCGGCTTCTCCAAGACCGCCGTCAGCGGCGCGAACACCGTCAGCCTCGCCGTCTTCGCCGCGGTCCTGCCCGCCCGCGCGTCGACGGGCGTGCTCCTGCCGATCCTCATCGCCGGGGACGTCCTCGCCGTCCTCACCTACCGCAGACACGCCCACTGGCCCACGCTGTGGCGGCTGTTCCCCGCGGTCGGCGCGGGCGTCGCCCTGGGCACGGTGTTCCTGATGTTCGCCGACGACGCCATGATGCGTACGTCGATCGGGGCGATCCTGCTGCTCATGGCCGCCGTGACCATGTGGCGGCGCCGGTCGGCCGCGCCCGGACCCGCGGCGGACGGCGAGGGCGGGACGGCGCGGGCGACGGCCGGGATCGCCGCGCCCTGCTACGGCGTGCTCGGCGGCTTCACCACCATGGTCGCCAACGCGGGCGGCCCCGTCATGTCGATGTATCTGCTCTCGGCGGGCTTCAAGAAGCTGAGTTTCCTCGGCACTTCGGCGTGGTTCTTCCTCATCGTCAACACCTCCAAGGTGCCCTTCAGCGTCGGCCTCGGCCTCATCGACGGGCCCTCGCTGCTGCTCGACGCGGCCCTCTTCCTGTTCGTGATCCCGGGCGCCCTCATCGGCAAGGCGTGCGTGCACCGCATCGACCAGCGGCTCTTCGAACAGCTCGTCATCGGCGCGACCGTCGTCGGTGGCCTCCAGCTCCTGCTGCGCTGATGCCCCCGCCGGGCCGACACCGGGCCCCACGTACCCTCGACCCCATGCCCCACGTGCTCGTCCTCGGCGGTACCACCGAGGCCCGCCGCCTCGCCGCCGCCCTCGCCGCCCGGCCGGACACACGCGTGACCACCTCGCTCGCGGGCCGCGTCACCCGGCCCGCGGCGCTCGAAGGCGACGTGCGCGTCGGCGGCTTCGGCGGGCCCGACGGCCTCGCGCGATGGCTGCGGGACCACGGCGTGACCGCGCTCGTCGACGCCACGCACCCCTTTGCCATCGCGATCAGCGCCAACGCGGCGCGGGCCGCCCGGGCCACCGGCGTCCCGGCGCTCGCCGTGCGCCGCCCCGGCTGGCGCCCCGGCCCCGGCGACGACTGGCACGACGTGGCCTCCTTGGAGGAGGCCGCGGCCGCGCTCCCGGCCCTCGGCCGCCGCGTCTTCCTCACCACCGGCCGACTCGGCCTCGCGGTCTTCGCCCCGTACGACGCGCTGCACTTCCTCGTGCGCTCCGTCGAGCCGCCGCAGCCGCCACTGCCCCGCGACGTACGGATCCTCCTCGACCGCGGCCCGTACACCGTCGACGGCGAGACGGCGCTCCTTCGCGACCACCGCGTGGACGTGCTCGTCACGAAGGACAGCGGCGGCGGGGCGACGGCCGCCAAGCTCACGGCCGCCCGCGCCCTGTCCCTGCCCGTGGTGGTCGTGCGCCGCCCGGAGCCGCCGCCGGGGATGCCGGTGGTGGCCGACGTGGAGTCGGCGCTCGCGCGGCTCGGGGCGGCCGGGCCCTAGGGCCTGTCCGGGGCGTGCCCCGCCCCGCCTCGCGGGGACGCGGGCCCGCCCTACGCCGACGTCTTCACCGCCGGGCGCGCCCCCTGCCGCCGGTCCAGCGCGAGCCCGTGCGCGAGGTCCTCCGCGAGGAGCCGCTTCGCGATCGCGTCGACGGCCGCCATCAGCTTCCCGTCGCCCCCGGCCGCCCCCTCCAGGGCGCGGCCGCCGTCCTTCTCCAACTGCTCCCGCAGCCACGCCCCCCACGCCGTACCGATCACGTCGGCCTCCCGCACACCCGCCGCCGTGTGCTGGAACAGCGTCCCGGTGCGGGTCAGATAGCCCTCCTCGACCATGCGGTCGAACACGGGCACCAGGACCTCCGGCGGCAGTTGGCGGCGGGCCGCGATGAGGTTGAGGTTGGCGTGGCCGACCATCCGGGTGAACAGGGCGACCTGCATCACCGCCCAGGCCCCGGCCATGTCCAGGCGCGTGTCGGACCGCTGGATGATGGCGCGCGCGGTCTGCGGGCCCTTGGCGCGCAGGATGTTGCCGACGGCGAGTTCGAGGAGCCTGGCCGAGTCGCCCGTCTGCGGTGACGCGAACCCCTCGCCCATGTCGGAGGAACTCATCCGCGCGCTGTCGCGCAGCTCGACCTGCTTGAGGAACAGCGCCACGACGAACCCGACGAGCGCCACCGGCACCGTCCACAGGAACACCGTCTGGAGCGTGTCCGCGTACGCCTTGACCAGCGGTGCCGCCGCCGCGCCCGGCAGGTCGTGCAGCCCCTGGGGGCTCTGCGAGGCCTTCGCGACGACGTCCGGAGGCGCGGCGCCGGTACGGGAGGCCTCCGCGACCCCGTCCCGCAGGTTCGGGGCGAGCGTGTTGGCGTAGATCGTGCCGAACACGGCCGTGCCGAACGAGCTGCCCAGCGTGCGGAAGAAGGTGACGCCGGACGTCGCGGTGCCGAGGTCCGCGTAGGCGACGGTGTTCTGGACGGCGATGGTGAGCACCTGCATGCACAGGCCGATCCCGGCGCCGAGCACGAACATGTACAGCGACTCCAGCCACGTACTGGTCTCGCTGCCCATCAGCGACAGCAGGAACAGCCCGAGCGCCATCACCAGCGAGCCCACGATCGGGAAGATCCGGTACGTGCCCGTCTTGCTGACCACGTTGCCGCTGAAGATCGACGCGATGAGCAGGCCGACGACCATCGGCAGCGTCCGCACGCCGGAGATCGTGGCCGAGTCCCCGTCGACGTACTGCAGATAGGTCGGCAGGAACGTCATCGCGCCGAGCATCGCGAAGCCGACGATGAAGCTGAGGATGGAGCAGACCGTGAACACGGGGTTCGCGAAGAGCCGCATCGGCAGCATCGGCTCCGCCGCGCGTGTCTCCACCCAGCAGAAGCCCGCGAGCGCGAGCAGCCCGCCCGCGAACAGCCCGATGATGGTGCCCGAGCCCCACGCGTACTCGTTGCCGCCCCAGCTCGTCGCCAGGATCAACGCGCTCGCGCCGACCGCCACCAGCGCGATGCCCAGATAGTCGATGACGGGCTTCGACGCCGACTTCACCACCGGGATCGTGCGGGCGGCGGCCGCGACCACGAGGATCGCGATGGGTACGTTGACGTAGAACGCCCAGCGCCAGGTCAGGTGGTCCGTGAACAGGCCGCCGAGCAGCGGCCCGATGACCGTGGACACACCGAAGACCGCGCCGATCGCGCCCTGGTACTTGCCGCGCTCCCGCAGCGGGATCACATCGGCGATCAGCGCCATCGCCGTCACCATCAGCCCGCCCGCGCCGATGCCCTGCAGCGCCCGCCAGGCGATGAGCAGCGTCATGTTCGTGGCGAGGCCGCACAGGAACGAGCCGGTGATGAAGACGATCGCCGACACCTGGAACACGATCTTGCGCCCGAACAGGTCGCCGAACTTGCCGACGAGCACCGTCGCGACCGTCTCCGCGAGCAGGTACGACGTCACGACCCACGACATGTGCTCGGCCCCGCCCAGGTCCGACACGATCGTCGGCAGCGCGGTCCCCACGATCGTCTGGTCGAGCGCGGCGAGCAGCACCCCCAGCATGATCGTCACAAAGACGACATTGCGCCGGCGCTTGTCCAGGACCGGTGGCCCCTGCTCCGCCGCGGCCACGGGCTGATCGGTAACGGTCACAGCCCTCACCCTCACACCCGCGCCAGGGGTGTGCATGCGGGGCCGTCCGGTCCGGTGACGGCGCGACGGCGGGCGGGCGCGGGCGCGGGCCGGGCGGAGCCAGTGGCGGCCCGGGGCGGGTCAGCCGTCCGTGCGCCTGCGCAGCAGGTACGTGTCCATGATCCAGCCCTTGCGGGCGCGGGCCTCGGCGCGCAGCCGCTCGATGCGCGGGGCGGCCTCCGTGAGCGGCCCCGACACCAGGATCTCGTCGGGGGTGCCGATGTAGGCGCCCCAGTAGATCTCGACGTCGTCGCGGTCGGCGTACCGCCGGAAGGCCTGCCGGGCGTCCAGCATCACCACCACGTCGTCGACCCCGGCCGGGAAGCCCTCGTCGGCGAGGCGGCGGCCCGTGGTGATCTGGACGGGGCGCGCGACACGGTTCAGGCCGGTGCGGTGGCGGGCGGCGAGGGCGGCGACGCTGCTGATGCCGGGGACGACGTCGTAGCCGAAGGACACGGCCCCCCGCGCGAGCACCTCCTCCAGAATCCCGATCGTGCTGTCGTACAGCGCGGGATCGCCCCACACGAGGAACGCCCCCGTCTCGTCCGCGCCCAGTTCCTCGGCGATGAGCCGCTCGTAGATGTCGGCGCGGCGGTTGCGCCAGTCGTCGACGGCGGGCGAGTAGTCCGCGCCACCCGCCTTGCGGTCGCGCTCGGGGTCGCGGGCCTCGACGACGCGGTAGGCCCCGTCCGGCCGGTGCGCGTCGAGCATGCCCCGGCGCAGCGCCACGAGGTCCGCCTTCTCCTCGCCCTTGCCGAGGATGAAGAACACGTCGGTGTCCCCGAACGCCTTGACCGCCTGCAGGGTCAGCTGATCGGGGTCGCCCGCGCCGATGCCGATGACATGAATCTTTCGCACGGGGCGAGTGTGCCGCACGGGGGCGCGGGGGTCGCCGCAGGGGGGTGCGGGGCGGCCGTCGAGCGCTGGCCGAAGTCGCGTGGGGCCCGCTGTCGGGTCGGGACAGCCGCCGCGCGCTCAGCCCTCGACGCCGCCCGCACCACGGCCGTCCGCGGCGCGCTCGCCGTCACCGCCCGCACCACCACCGCCCGCACCGCCGTCGTCCGCCCCGCCCGCACCACCGGGGCTCAACGTGGGCGCGCAGGCGGCCGCGTCCGCGAGCTGCCCGTCCCGCTCCACGCGCGCCGCCAACTCCCTCGCCCACGCGACCAGTTCCGGTACGCCGATCCCGTAGGGTCGCTGTCGCCCCGGCGCCTCCTCGGTCCACGCCGAGACGGCGCCCGCGCCCCGCCGCAGCAGCCGCGCCCCGCCCGTGGTGTTGCCGCGCGCGGAGTGCGTGAGCCCGACGGCGAGCTGCGCGAGCCCCTTCCACAGGCCGCGTTCCTCGTCGGGGCCCGACTTCCAGGCGTCCTCGAACACCTCGTGCGCGTGGAAGGGCCGCCCGGCGTCGAGCAGTGCCTGCGCCTCGGCGACCGTCTCGCGGGGGGTTCGCACGACACCCTCCGGCTGCCGCTCCACCCCGTCGGACCCGTACGGCAACGGCCGCCCGAGCCCGTCGCGCGGCCGGGCGTTCCGGGCCCGCCCCTCCGCGTCACGGTCACGGCCGCGGCCCGCGCCGTCCGGTCCAAGTGCGCCAGTCATACGCCGATTCTCCCGCGCCCCGCCTTCCGGGGCAGGCCGGGGCACACCCCTCGCGCCCGCCGGGCCCCACACGCACCGGACCACCCCGCGGCGTGCGGTAGAGTTCTACCTACGTGATCACGCGGGGCACCGCGAAGGATCGCGACGGGACGTGGCGCAGCTTGGTAGCGCACTTGACTGGGGGTCAAGGGGTCGCAGGTTCAAATCCTGTCGTCCCGACTGATGAAGTCGTGAGCGAGGGGCCGTACCGGAGAAATCCGGTACGGCCCCTCGGTCGTTCGTCGGCCCCTCGACCGTTCCCCGGGCCCGGTCAGCTTCCGTAGAGCCAGCTGTCGTACGCGGCGTTGTCGACGAGGTGGTACAGCGCGTAGGTGCCGGGGAAGAGGAGCAGGCCGGTCATGCCCAGGCGGACGAGGGCCGGGGCCATGACGGTGACGGCCTCGGTCTGGCCGGTGATCGTGCGCAGGTCGCGCCAGCGGCGGACGTCGCTGCCGCACGCGGACCAGAAGAACAGGCCGACCAGGAGGCAGAAAGCGCCCGCTGTCAGCCCCAAACCGGACACGACGGCGAGGAACGTCCCGCGTTCGTGGTGGTCCTCGACGAAGCCGAGCCCCACCAGCGGCACGACGGTGGCGGCGACCCCGAACAGGGCGCCCCGCACCAGCACGTGCGTGAACCGCAGCCGCGGCAGCAGCACACCGTCCTCGTCCCTGGCCGGTCCTTGGTCACGCCGCTGAGGAGAAGTCATCGCGGCAGCGTACGTCAGGGATGCGGAGGCGGCAGCGCGGGCCCCGTGGCGCCCGCGCCCCCCGTCCCGCCCGCCCTTGCCGCCGCCGCGAGCTCCTCGGCGACGAGACGCGTCAGCGCGGTGCAGCGGAACCGCGCCCCGCCCCGCTCGTCGGGCGCCGACGGCACCACCAGCCACACATCGGCCAACTGCTCCAACCCCGCCTCGACGACCGGCTCCGGACCCGGGCCCTCGACGAGGTCCGCCGCGCCGAACTCCGACCCGGCACCCGGTCCCCGCCCGAACTCCGGCCCGGGCAGCGCGCCCAGGAGCGGAAGCAGCGCCCGTACGTCCTCGGGGAGTCGGCGTACCACCGCCATCAGGGTGCCGTGCAGGCTCTGCCCGCCGTAGCCCAGCTCACGCAGGCGCCGGGCCGGGTCGGCCAGTCGGGCCGCGAGGTCGGCGACGGTCCACAGCGGGCGGGCCGCGAGCCGCGCGCCGACCAGGCGCAGGGCCAGCGGGAGGCCGTCGCAGTACGCGACGACCTCGCGCGCCGCCTCCGGATCCGCGAGCACGGTCTCCCGGCCGCCGATCGCGGCCAGGAGCTCCACGGCGTCGGCGGTCGCCAGCGGGCCGAGGCACACCGTGTCCTCGTGGGTCACCGTCGGCAGCCTGCGGTCGCCGGTCAGGATGGCGGCCGCGCGGGGGCTGTTCGGCACGAACTGCTCGACGTCCTGCTCCGCGACCACGTCGTCCAGGACGACGAGCAGGCGCCGGTCGTACGACGCGAGGCGGTACCGGCGGAGCAGTTCGGCCACGTCGGCGTCCGGCGGCGGACGCTCGCCGAGGCTGGTCAGGAGGAGAGTGAGGATGTGCTCCGCGCTGTGCGGGGTGCCGTCGGGCGCCGCGGCCCGCGCGAACAGGACGCCGTCGGGGAAGAGGTCCGCGCGGGCGTGGGCGGCACGGACGGCGAGCGCGGTCCGGCCGGAGCCGGTGGGGCCGGTGATGAGGACGCGGGTGGCTGCGTCCGCGCCCGCGGTTGCCTCGGCGTCGCCCGCCGCGGCGACTTTCCGTTCGACGGTGCGGAGTTCCGCCGTGCGGCCGAGGAAGGGGTCGAGGTTCGGCGGCAGGAGCGCCGCCGGGGGTCTTGGCCAGCCGGGGGGCGCCCCCGTGAGTGCGGGGGACATGGACGGCGTTGTTCTTGGCGTCCCGGTGGCCCCGGTGGCCCCGGTGGCCCCGGTGGCCCCGGCGGTCCTGGTAGTCCCAGTGGTCCCGGCCGCCCTGATCGCCCCAGCCGCCCCGGCCGTAGTGGCCGCCCCCTCCGCAAGCACCGACTGATACGCCTCGGACAGCTCCGGCCCCGGGTCCACCCCCAGTTGCTCCGCCAGCAGCCTGCGCCCCTCGTGGTACGTGAGGAGCGCGTTGGCCTGGCGGTTGCTGCGGCCGAGCGCGATGACGAGCTGGGCACGGAAACGTTCCCGCAGGGGGTGTTCGCGTACCAGGCTCGTCAGTTCGGGGACGAGGCGGGCGTCCGCGCCGAGCGCCAGGTCGGCCGTGACCCGCTGCTCGATGGTGGTCAGGTACGCCTCCTCAAGCGGCGGGCGCTCCAGCTCGGCGAGCTGGTCGGTGACGTTCGCGAGCGGGGTGCCGCGCCAGAGCCGGAGCGCGGCCGTCAGCTTCGCCGTCGCCGTGCGCGGGTCGCCGCGGTCGGCCGCGCGGCGCCCGGCCTCCGTCAGCTCCTCGAACTGTGTCAGGTCGAACACCGAGTCGGGGGCGTCGAGTTGGTAGCCCCGGTGCTGGCGGGTAAGGAGCACGGTCTCGCCGAGGCTCTTGCGCAGCTTGTGGATGTACGAATGGATCTGCGCGTGCATCGAGGACGGCGGCTCCCAGCCCCACAGCCGGGAGCTGAACTGCTCGTACGTCACGGGGCGGCCGCGGGCAAGGAGCAGGGTGGCGAGCACGGTGTGGATCTTGGCGCCGGACAGCGTGACCGCGGTGCCGTGCGCGCTCGCCTCGACCGGGCCGAGAATGCGGAATTCCATCGCTTGCGAGCCCCCCTGCTCGTACTGCCCCCAGCCGTCCGGCGGTTGCTGCCCGCCTCCTCCGGGTCGAACGGAAGATCGAGTGTACGGGGCGCTGTCCAAGGGTGATCGAGCCGCGCGCCGACGCCTGGGCGAACCGGCGTGCGGCACCGCTCGGAGAAGGCGCGCGGCACCGCTTATAGAAACCGCATAGAGCGGATGGGTGGGGTGTGCGGGACGGCAGGTACGGGGGCCGCCCGCGAGGGCCGCGCCCCCGACTGCCTGTGCCCACCGCCGTCCTGACGGTGACCAGCGGCTCCTCGACCCCTCGACTCAGGAGTACACGAAGCATGGTGGACCTTCTCGGTGCGACCAGCGTGTCCGAGGTCTTCGCACGGCACGCACGCGAGATCGGCGACCGGCAGGCCGTCGTGATCGTCAGCGACCCCACGGACCCCGCATCCGCCCAGCGGCTCACGTTCGCCGAACTCGACCAGGCGGCCCGCGTGTTCGCCCGCGACCTGCGCGAGGTGTGCCCGCAGGGCGCCCGCGTGCTGCTGCTCCAGCCGACCTCGGCCGAGTTCGTCGCGGCCGTACTCGGCTGCCTCTACGCGGGGCTGGTCGCGGTGCCCTCCTCGATGCCCGGGCGCTACCAGCAGGACCAGCGCCGGGTGCGCGGCATCGCCCACGACGCCGACATCGGCTGCGTGCTCACCGCGCCCGACGAGCGCGACGACGTCCTCGCCTGGAGCGAACAGCAGGGCATCACCGCGCCGGTCCTCTCCCCGAGCATCGATCTCGCCCGCCGCGCCGACGACTTCGCCGTCCATGCCGCCGACCGCGAGGCCGTCGCCGTCCTCCAGTACACGTCCGGATCGACGAACGACCCCAAGGGCAGCATCGTCACGCACGGCAACCTCCTCGCGAACGCGGCGACCACGGACGCGGCGTTCCCCCTCGCCGAGGGCGAGACGTTCGGCGGCTGGCTGCCGAACTACCACGACATGGGCCTGATGGGCCTGATCCTGTCCCCGCTGCTCGCCGGGCACGGCACCGTCCTGATGCGGCCCGCCGCCTTCCTGCGGCGGCCCCGGGCCTGGCTCGAACTGATCGAGAACTTCGACATCGCCGTCTCGGCCGCGCCGAACTTCGCGTACGAACTCTGCGTCACCCGCGTCGCCGAGAAGGACGTGGCCGGGCTCGACCTGTCCCGCTGGAAGTACGCCGTCAGCGGCTCCGAGCCGGTCAAGGCAAGCGTCCTCGACGACTTCGCCGCGCGGTTCGCGCCCGCCGGGTTCCGGCCCGAGCACTTCGCGCCGTGTTTCGGCATGGCGGAGGCGACCC
Organism: Streptomyces sp. NPDC040610; assembly: GCF_055594065.1. Taxonomy (NCBI): domain Bacteria; kingdom Bacillati; phylum Actinomycetota; class Actinomycetes; order Kitasatosporales; family Streptomycetaceae; genus Streptomyces; species Streptomyces sp. NPDC040610. The sequence goes on from NZ_JBVIXA010000013.1 coordinate 22,965, forward strand.
TGCTCGTCTCCAGCTCCCCGCGCCGCACCCCGGTCGTACTGCGCTGCGACCCCGGCGCCCTGGAGCGCGGCCGCCTGGAACCCGCCGCCGACGGCCCGGCCCGCACGCTCGTGAGCTGCGGCGCGCTGCTCGACATCGAGGCCAGGATCGTCGAGCCGGCGACCCTGGAGGAGCTGCCGCCGGGGCAGATCGGCGAGCTGTGGCTGCGCGGCGACTCGGTCGTGCGCGGCTACTGGCGCAACGACGAGGTGACCGGCGCGACCTTCGGCCAACAGCTCGGTGGCGAGGGCGGGTTCCTGCGCACCGGGGACCTCGGTGTGCTGGTCGCCGGGGAGCTGTACATCACCGGACGCATCAAGGAAATGATGATCATCCGGGGCCGCAACGTCTACCCGCACGACATCGAGCACGAACTGCGCCTGCACCACGAGCCGTTGCGCGACACCGTCGGCTCCGTTGTGTCGGTGCCCGCGGACGACAGCGACGACGGCCAGCTCGTGGTCATCCACGAGGTCCGCCGCCGCGCCCCCGACGACGAACTGGCCGCGCTCGCCAAGCGGATGCGCAACACCGTGTCCCGCGAGTTCGGGCTGCGCGCCCACTCGGTGCTCCTGATGCGGCGCGGCGGGGTGCGGCGCACCACCAGCGGGAAGGTCCAGCGGTCCGCGATGCGCGCGCTGTACCTGGAGGGCGCGCTGCAACCGCTGTGGTCCGACGGCTATGAGCAGCGGCCCGAGCCGGCCGTATCCGCGACAGGAGAGTTGAGTTGAGTACATCCGAGCTGGCCGCGGAGGTCGACCTCTGGTCGCGGCCCGGCGGCCCCTTCGACCCCGCGCTGCTCGCCGCGCACGACGAGGCCGAGACGTTCCCGGCCCAGGCCTGTGCGGCCCTCGACCAGTGGGGCCTGCCCGACCACTACGTCCCCGGCAGGCACGGCGGCCGCCTGGAGCGCCTGGACGAGGTGCACAGTCTGCTGCGCACGGTGGCGGCCCGCGACGTGACCGTTGCCGTCGCGCACGGCAAGACCTTCCTCGGCACCGCGTCGGTGTGGGCCGCGGGCGACAGCGCGGCGGCGGCCTCCCTCGCCCGGCACGTCCTCGCGGGCGAGCCCGTTGCCTGGGGGCTCACCGAGCCGGAGCGGGGCAGCGACCTGCTCTCCGGCGAGGTCACCGCGGTCAGGGACGGCTCCGGCTGGCGCCTTTCCGGCCGCAAGTGGCCCGTGAACAACGCCACCCGCGGCCGCTTCGTCTGCGTCCTCGCCCGCACCGACCCCGGCGGCGGGCCGCGCGGCTTCAGCGTCTTCCTGGTGGACAAGGACGCCACGCCCCGCGGCACCGTACGCCACCTGCCGAAGGTGCCCACGCACGGCATCCGCAGCGCCGACATCAGCGGCGTGGAGTTCCGGGACGCCCGCGTGCCCGCCCACGCCCTCATCGGAACCGTCGGCGGCGGCCTGGAACTCGTCCTGAAGTCGCTCCAGTTGACCCGCGTGGCCTGCGTGGCGCTGTCCCTCGGCGCGGGCGACCACGCCCTGGAGATCGGCCGGGACTTCCTGGCCGAGCGCCGCCTGCACGGCAGGCGCCTGGCCGACCTGCCGCACGCCCGCGCCGTCGCGGGCCGGGCCGTGGCCCGGCAACTGCTCGCCGAGGCCCTCTCGTTCACGGCGGCACGCGCCGCCCACGAGGTGCCCGAAGAGCTCAGCACCGTGTCCGCGATCACCAAGGCGCTGGTGCCGACCCTGGTCCAGGGACAGCTCCGCCTCGTCGGTGAACTGCTCGGCGCCCGCTCCTTCCTGACCGGCGTGGACGGCTACGGCGGCTTCGCCAAGATCGAGCGGGACCACCAGGTCGTCGGCATCTTCGACGGCAGCACCTGGGTCAACCGCAGCGCCCTCGCGACGAGCCTGCCGGCCCTCAGGCCCGGCCGCCGCCCGCGCCCGGGCACCGGCCGCCCCGTGCGGGAGTGGCTGCGCGCGGACCACGAGCCCGCCGCCCTCGACCTGAGCCGCCTCGGCGTGATGCCGCGCCGCGACTCGGTCCTCGGCGCCCTCGGCGAACTCGTCGCCGCCGTCACTGCGGACCCGCCCGGCGGCGCCGACCGCCTCGCCGCCCGTCTGCTCGACGCCCACGGCGAGCTGGGCGCGCGCATCGCCGCGCTCCGGCCGGCCGCGGGCCTGCCCGCGACGGCGACGATGCGGCTCGCGGAGCACTACGAATGGTGCTTCGCAGGGGCCGCCGCCCTCGCCGTGTGGGCCGCCAACCCACAGGCCCACGACCGCCCCGCGTGGCGCGACGGCCTGTGGCTGCGCGGCGCGCTCGCCCTGGTGCTCGAAGGCCTCGGCCACCGGCCCCCGGAGGCGAACGGCGTCTTCGACGAACTCGGCCGCCTGCTCCTCAGCGACGACGGCGCCCGTATCTCCCTGTTCGGCACGCCGGTGGAGGTGTCCGCATGAGTGACGTCCACGCACGCATGGAAACGCTCGAGGAACGCCTCGGCGACCCCTTCGACGCCACGAACGGCGCCGGGTTCGCCGCCGTCCTGACCGCCGACGAACGCGAGGAGGTCCCCGTCGGCGGCGCGGCCGCCCTCGACGAGTTCGGGATCCTCTCCGAGTTCGTCCCCGGCGCGCTCGGCGGCCGCCTCGAACGCGTCGACCACCTCGTCGAGCTGATGCGGTCCGTCTACCGGCGCGACCCGAGCCTCGGCCTCGGCCACTGCTCTAGCTCCCTGCTCGGCGCGGTCAACGTCTGGACCGCCGGATCGCCCGACCAGCGCCGCGACACGGCCGAACTGCTGCTCGCGGGCAACAAGGTCTCCTGCGCGTTCCACGAACTCGCGCACGGCAACGACATCGGCTCCGTCGAGTTCGCGGCCACGCCCGCCGACGGCCGCCTCGTCCTGAACGGCCGCAAGGAGTCCATCACCAACCTGGACCGGGCCGACGCCATGGTGTTCCTGGCCCGCACCGACCCCTCCGGCGGCCCCCGCTCCTGCTCGCAGCTGCTCGTGCCGACGGCCGACCTCGACCCGGACCGGGTGCGGTTCCTGCCGCGGTTCCGCTCCGTCGGGATGCGTGGCGTGCGCCTCGGCGGCATCGCCGTGGACTCCTTCCCCGTCGACGACGACGCGCTGCTCGGCGCCCCCGGCACCGGCCTGGAGACGGCCAACCGCGCCTTCCAGCTGACCCGGATCGCCATGCCCGCGATGAGCACCGCGATGTTGGACACCGGTCTGCGCGTCACCCTGCACCACGTACGCCGCCGCCATCTCTACGGCCGTGACGCCGCGTCCATCCCGATGGTGCGCACCACCTTGGCCAACACCTTCGCCGACCTGCTCCTGAGCGAGGCGTTCGGGACCGTCGCGGCCCGGTCGCTGCACGCCCTGCCGGAGTCCGGCAGCGCCTACGCTCCCGCCGTGAAGTACCTCATCGCCGGGGTGACGCTCGACGCGTTCGAGCAGCTGTCGCTGGTGATGGGCTCCGAGTTCTACCGCCGCGACGGGCAGCACGGGGTGTTCCAGAAGATGGCGCGGGACATCAAGCCGGTCGGCTTCGGGCACATCGCCCGCGCCGCCTGCCTGTCCGCAGTGCTGCCGCAACTGCCGGTGCTCGCCCGCCGTTCGTGGCGGGACGCGGCCCCCGCCCCGGCCGCCCTGTTCGTCCCCGACGCCGAACTCCCGCCGCTCGACCTGCCGGGACTGCGCGTCACCGCGGGCGGCAAGGACGGCCTCGTGATGGCGCTCAACGCCGCCCTCGACGACGACGTCCCCGCGCCGCTGCGCCCCCTGATCGAGCGCCAGATCAGCGGGATGCGCGAACTCACCGACGCCTGCGCGGGCCTGAAGCCGCGTGACCTGTCGATCGCCGCCACTGTCGAGGTCCGCGACCTCGCCGCCCGGTACACCACGGCCCTCGCCGCCGCCGCGTGCGTCGGGGTGTGGCGGCACGCGCCCGGCGACGACTTCCTGGCCCGCCCGGAGTGGCTCGTCGCCGCCCTGACCCGCCTGGAGGGCATCGCCACCGGTCAGCCCCAGGACGTACCGGCCGAGGTGGAGGGCGCCCTCGTCGACGAACTCCTGAGCCGCGACGACCGCACGGTGAGCTTCGGCCTCTCCGCGCGCCAGTACCGCTGACCGGCCCGACCGATCAAGACCGTCCCGCATGCGCGCACACGACCCGTGCGGCAAGCGACCTGTGCGACAAGTGACTTGAGGAGCAATCAGATGGAGAACACGGCTTCCGACACGCTCACCCTCGACGAGCTGGAGCGCTGGCTCGTCGACCGGGTCGGCGAGTACGTCCCCGACCTCGACGCGCCGGTCGACCCCCAGCAGGAGCTGGGGGAGTACGGCCTCGACTCCGTCGCGGTGGTCGCCTTCGCCGCCGACGTGGAGGACTGGCTGGGGATCCAGGTCGAGCCGACGGCCGTGTGGGACCACCCGACGGTCGCGCGCCTCGCCACCTATCTGCTGGCCGAGCGGGAGCAGCAGCGGGCCGCCACCGCCTGACGGCGATGTACCCGTTGTCACGATCTTCGGCAAAAGTTGTGACATGGAAATCAAGGTGGCGAAGGGTCCATTGACACGGCTTTCCGGCCGTGTGCCGACACGCGCGTCCCTGTGCGTGTCGGCATTCACACGTGAAGAGAGGGCTGGCCAACATGGCTGAGTCGAAGAGTGCCGCGACCGCGCGGCAGACCGTGTCGCGCAATCCCGCCGACCTCGGGGACGTCGTCGCGGAGCGGGCGCTGAGCGACGCGGACGGCCTGGTCGCCGCCGCCAGGGCCGCCCACGGCGCGCGCACCGCGTGGGCGGCGCTGCCCGCGCCGCTGCGGGGCCGGGTCGCGCAGAACGTGGGGCGGCTCGTGGCCGAGAACAAGGAGGCGCTGGCCGCCCTGATCACCCGGGAGGTCGGCAAGCCCTACGGCGAGGCCCTGGGCGAGGTGCAGGAAGTGATCGACACGTGCGACTTCTTCCTCGGCGAGGGGCGGCGCCTGTACGGCCAGACCGTGCCCAGCGAGATGCCCGACAAGCAGCTGTTCACCTACCGCAAGCCGCTGGGCACCGCCGTGATCGTCACGGCGGCGAACTTCCCGGCCGCCGTGCCCGCCTGGTACCTCGTACCGGCGCTGCTGTGCGGCAACACCGTGGTGTGGAAGCCGTCGGAGTCCGCGGTCGCCGTCGCGGAGGCCCTCGCGGCGCTGTTCACCGCGGGCGGGGTGCCCGAGGACGTGCTTCGCCTGGTGCACGCCGACGGCGAGGCCACGTACGCGGGCCTGGAGCGGGCCCTGGAGGAGGGGCTCGTCCAGAAGATCGGCTTCACCGGGTCGACGGCCGCGGGCCGCAAGGTGAGCGAGCTGGCCGGACGGTATCTGCAGTCGCCCTGCCTGGAGCTCGGCGGCAAGAACCCGCTGGTCGTCACCGACGACGCCGATCTCGAACTCGCCGTCCAGGGCGCGGTGTTCAGCGGTTTCGCCACCGCGGGGCAGCGCTGCACGTCCCTGGGCACGGCGATCGTCCACCGCGATGTGCACGACGAGTTCCTGCGCCGCTTCAGCGCGGCCGTGGCGGACCTGACCGTCGGCGACCCGCGGCGCGAGGAGGTGTTCTACGGCCCGCTCATCGGCGAGCGGTACCTGGAGAACTTCCTCGGCTCCCTGGACCTCGTCCGCCCCCACCACGCCCTGTCCGGCTCCACCGCCACCGGCCGGGTCACCTCCGCGAGCCCGCGCAAGGGCTTCGTCGGCGACCCGGACGCGGGCGTGTTCGCGCACCCGGCGATCGTGGCCGGGGTGCGCCCCGACGACGAGCTGTACCGCACCGAGACGTTCGGCCCGCTCGTGTCCGTCATGGCGTACGACACCTTCGACGAGGCCGTCGACCTCGCCAACGGCCACGGGTACGGTCTGTCGGCCGCGATCTACACCGGCTCCGCGCGGACGGCGTTCTCCTTCCGCGAGCGCTGCACGGCGGGCATGGTCAGCGTCAACAACTCCACCGTCGGCGCGGAGGCGCACCTGCCCTTCGGCGGCAACGGCCTGTCCGGCAACGGCAGCCGCCAGTCGGGCATCTGGGTCATCGACCAGTTCACCTCGTGGCAGTCGGTGAACTGGGACTACGCGGGCACGCTCCAGCGCGCGCAGATGGACGTCCAGGACATCGACGCGGACCTCGGGTTCCGGCTGTCCTGACCCGGCTGTCCCGACGCGGCCCGTCCGCCACAGGAGCCCGCAACGGGCGAAGGACGCCTCCGACCACGGTGTCGGAGGCGTCCTTCGTGTGGCCTGCGGCGCGGGGGGTGCCGCGGGCCCGGGCGCCGCCGCCGGGCGGGGGTCCCGGCGGTGGCGAGGTCGGTCGGCGCGTCAGTCGCCGCGCACGGTCACATCGCCGATCTTCGTGCGGGCCTCCACCGGCGTGCCGGACGAGGAGTCCCGGTCGACGTCCACCTTCCGGTCGCCGATCTTGGTGAAGGCGTTCACGTCGTACGGCCCCGAGTTCTTGGGCAGGTGCAGCTCCACGTCGCCCATCTTGCTGACGGCCCTGAGCTTCTCGAACGGCTCGATGTCCTCGAAGCGGATGTCACCCAGCTTCGACGTGGCCTCGGCGGAGTCGAAGTCGACGTGCTTGAGGGTGACCGCGCCGGTCTTGCTGAAGCCGACGAGCCGGGCACCGGTGATGTGCTCCAGGCGGACACCGCCGATCTTCGTACGGGCGTCCACGGAGCCCCGTACGCCCTTGACGGTCACATCGCCGAGCCGCGTCTGGACCTTCACCCGGGTGCCGGCCGGCACCGTGAGGCGGTAGTCGGAGCCGCACTTGCCCATGCCCTCGCCGCAGTCGGTGCTGACGCGCAGGGTGTCGCCGTCCTGCTCGATCTTCTCGTCGGGCGAGCGCAGCGACTTCGTCAGCTTCTTGTGCAGCTCCGGCTTCTCGCCCTGCCCGGCCACGTCGATGTCGACGTCGCCGCTGTCGATGTCGACCACCACGTTGCGGGTCGACTTGTCGATCGCGGAGGTGCCGGTGTCGGTGCGGGTGACCAGGAACAGCAGCAGGTACCAGGCGGCCCCGCCGACGAGCGTGATGCCGGTGAGGATCGCGATGACGCGGATGACGCGCCGCACGACGGAGCGCCGGGGGCGGCCCGCCGGGCTCGGCGCCGAGCCGGTCGAGGTGAGGGTCTCGTACATGTCCAACTCCGGTCTTGGATGGTGAGCCCGGCTCGGAGACTTGCTCACTCCGGGGATCTGCGTGTGTCGGCGAGGGAGTCGAGGTACTGCAGGACGGCGAGGACGCGGCGGTGGCCCTGGTCGTCGGGGAGCAGGTCGAGCTTGGTGAAGATGGAGCGGATGTGCTTCTCCACGGCGCGTTCGGTGATGAACAGGCGCTCCGCGAGGCCGCCGTTGTTCAGCCCTTCGGCCATCAGCGCGAGCACCTCCCGCTCGCGCGCCGTGAGCGGCGCGAGGCCGTCCTGCTTCTGCGTGCCCGCGAGGACCTGGCTGACCACCTCGGCGTCCAGGGCCGTGCCGCCCTCGGCGACGCGGTGCAGGGTGGCCACGAACTCGTCGACGTCGGCCACGCGGTCCTTGAGCAGATAGCCGAGCCCCACGCTGCCGTTGGCGAGCAGCTTGGAGGCGTACCTGGCCTCCACGTACTGCGACAGGACGAGGACGGGCTGGCGGGGGTCGCCCGCGCGGATCGTCAGGGCGGCGCGCAGCCCCTCGTCGGTGTGCGTGGGCGGCATGCGCACATCCACCAGGCACAGGTCGGGCGCGACGTCGGCGACCAGGGCGAGCAGTTCGTCCGCGTCCCCGGCCTGCCCCACGACGTCGATGTCCTCGTCCATGAGCAGCTTGGCGAGGCCGCTGCGCAACAGGACGGAGTCTTCCGCGATGACAACGCGCAACATGGTGATGCTCAGGCCTTCCAGGGAAGCGTGACGTCGACGACGGTGGGGCCACCGGCGGGGCTGGAGAGAGTGAGGTGGCCGTCGACCGCGTGGATCCGGTCCCGCAGGCCGCGGATGCCGGACCCCCGGTCGGCGTCGGCGCCGCCGATACCGTCGTCGGTGACGAGCAGGCGCAGCAGGTTCTCCTCGCGGAAGACCCGCACCGCCGCCCGGTTCGCCGCGGCGTGCTTGGCGATGTTGGTGAGCAGTTCGGACACCACGTAGTACGCGACCGCCTCGGCGCGTGCCGTGGGGCGCTCCGCGAGGCCGACGGAGAGCGTGACGGGCACCGGGCTGCGGGCCACGATCGTGGTCAGGGCGGGTTCGATGCCCTGCTCGGTGAGGATGGACGGGTGCAGGCCGCGGGTGACGTCGCGCAGCTCCTGCATGGCGGCCTTGGCCTCCTCGTGCGCGGCCATCAGCAGCTGCCGTGCCTTCTTCGGGTCCCGGTCGAAGCGGGACTTGGCCCGGCCGAGGCTCATCGCGACCGAGAGCAGCCGCTGCTGCGCCCCGTCGTGCAGATCGCGCTCGATGCGCTGCCGCTCCACCTCGGCCGCGTCGACCATCCGCGAGCGGCTGTCCTCCAGGTCCATCATGCGGCGCACGAGATGGTCGACCTGGTTGGCGCCGAGCATCCGGGCGACCATGGCGGACTCGGTCCTGGCCAGCGGCCCGCTGAGCCAGAGCCCGGCGGCGAGCAGCGCGAGCCCGATGGCGAGGCCGAGCACCATCCCCGCGACGGTCGAGGGGTCCACGCCGAGCAGCGAGGCGCCGCTCGGCAGGAACCAGCCGAGCACCGGAAGCACCGCGAGCAGCAGCCCCGCCGCGAGCAGCCCGACCACCAGGCCGCCCACGCCGAGCCCCCACATCGTCATGACCGCGGTGAAGCCCAACTCGCGCCAGGCCCGGCGCCCGAAGAGCCGCTCCAGGCGGTCCTTCCAGCCGCTGCCGGACTGCGTGAGCGGCATGTCGATGTCCAACTCCTGCAGGAAGTACAGCCGTTCGCGGTCGACCCGGGCGATCCACCCGGCCAGCTTCATGGCCAGGGGCAGCAGCGGCAGACCGAGCAGCAGCAGCGGCGTGAGGCCCGCGCCCAGCGTGAACAGGATGATGGGCACGCAGTACAGCGGCGTCATCGCCAGCGTCGTCAGCAACTGCAACAGGTCGTTTCGGGTGTCCCGGCCGAGCGGTCCCCGTGCCACGCGGTACAAGGCCGCACGTATCCGCGGTGGTCTCAGCCTCACGGCGCCCCTCCGGTCTCCAACTCGACTACCAGGGATCTTAGGCAGCACATCGGCTGTTCTCCGAGCGTGCAGGCGCTTCCTTCGCCGGTAGTGGCAGCACTACCGGTCGATGGGTGGCTGCACGCCTGACCGTGCGGGGGGCCGCTGCGTAGCGTCACGGCGTACCCCCTGACGAGGAGCTTTGACGATGTCAGTGACCGAGGAATCGCACCAGAGGGACGCCGCGCGCCAGCGCAACGCCCCATCGGGGAGCGCCCCGCCGCGCGGAGTCGTGGAACGCACGGCCGCCTGGAGCATGGCCCACCGCAAGACCACGCTGCTGCTGTGGGTCCTCGCGGTGATCCTCGCGTACGGGGCGAGCATGGTCACCGGCGTCGAGGACCAGGAGGACGCCGACAGCCTGACCGGTCAGGCCGCCGTCGCCGAACGCATGCTGGACGACGCGGACTTCGCCGACGAGGGCGTCGAGCGCGTGCTCATCCAGGCGCGCGAGGGCAAGCTCTCCGAGGCCACCGCGGACTCCGTGGTCACGTCACTGCGGGGGCGGTACGCCGACGTCGCGGACGTGGCACGCGTCGGCGACCCGGTCACGTCGAAGGACGGGCGCAGCGTGCTGCTCCCGGTCACCCTCGACCTCGGCACCGGCGACGACAAGAAGAAGCCCAAGGCCGTCGTCGGCCCCATGCTGAAGGCCACCGAGGCGGAGCAGAAGGCCCACGGGGACCTGCGCGTGGAGCAGCTCGGCAAGGGCTCCGTGACCAAGGAGTTGAGCGCCAAGCTGGGCGCCGACTTCCAGCGGGCGGAGTTCATCAGCCTGCCGCTGACCCTGGTGATCCTCCTGGTGGCCTTCGGCGCGCTGCTCGCCGCGGGGCTGCCGGTGCTGCTCGGCATCACCGCGGTGGTCTTCGCCATGGGGCTCGCCGGGATCACCTCGCTGCTCGTCCCCGTGAACGAGAACCAGGCCAGCCTGATCCTGCTCATGGGCCTCGCCGTCGGCGTCGACTACTCGCTCTTCTACATCCGGCGCCGCCGCGAGGAGCGGGCCCTCGGCAAGTCGCCCGAGGCGGCGCTGCGGATCGCCGTGGCGACATCGGGGCGAGCCGTGCTGGTCTCCGGTCTGACGGTGGCCATCGCGATGGCCGGAATGTTCCTCTCCGGCAGCATGCTGTTCTCCTCGCTGGCCCTCGGCACCGTCCTGGTCGTCCTGGTGGCGGTCCTCGGTTCGCTGACGGCGCTGCCCGCGGCGCTCGCCGGGCTCGGTGACAAGATCGACCGGCCGCGGATCCCGCTGCTGTGGCGGCGCACCAACGTCGGCAAGGAGAGCAGGCTGTGGGGGGCCGTCCTGCGCCCCGTCCTGAAGGCGCCCGGAGTGTCCCTGACCATCGGCCTGGTGGCGATGCTGGCGCTCGCCGCGCCCGCGCTCGACATGAAGCTGAAGATGCCCGGCGACGAGGACCTGCCGCGCTCCTACGAGGTCATGCAGACCTACGACCGCGTGGTCGAGGCCTTCCCGAGCGAGGGCACCTCGCACGCCGTCGCCGTCCAGGCCGACAAGGCCCGCGCCGGCGAGGTGGCGAAGCTCCTGACCGGCCTGCACACCAAGGCCATGGCGACGGGCCGCTTCGCCGCATCGGACAAGCCGGACCTCTCGGTGTCGAAGGACGGCCGGGTCTCCCGGCTCGAACTGCACGTCAAGGGCGACGCCGGCGGCAAGCAGGCCAAGGACACGCTGAAGCTGCTGCGTTCGGACCTGGCACCGCAGGCACTGAAGGGCGCGGACGTCGACAAGTGGGCCGTGGGCGGCGCCACCGCCTTCTCCACGGACTTCTCCAAGACGCTCAAGGACCGGCTGCCGATGGTGATCGGCTTCGTGATGCTGCTCTGCCTGGGGATCATGCTGCTCGCGTTCCGCTCCGTGGCGCTCGCGCTGCTCACAGGTGTCCTCAACGTCCTTTCCGTGACGGCCTCTTACGGCGTGCTCGTCCTCGTCTTCCAGCACGAGTGGGCCGAAAACGTCCTGGGCTTTGACTCAAATGGAGCGGTCGTTTCCTGGCTGCCGCTTATCCTGTTCGTAGTTCTTTACGGCCTGTCGATGGACTACCACGTCTTCGTGCTGAGCCGGATTCGTGAGGGTGTCAGCCGGGGGGGCTCTGCACATGAGGCGATTAGGCACGGCATTCTCACGTCCGCCGGTGTGGTCACCACAGCCGCTGTGATCATGGTCGCCGTGTTCGCGGTCTTCGCGACGCTCTCGACCCTGGAAATGAAGCAGTTGGGCGTGGGACTGGCCGTCGCCATCCTTCTCGACGCCACCTTGATCCGCGGTGTGCTGCTGCCCGCCGCGCTCAAACTGCTGGGCTCGAAGGCATGGCGCGCGCCGCGATCGCCGCGCACCGTCCCGGCCGCCTCCCACGACTGATCGGCCCGCGCGAGGGAGGACCGGGTCCTGCCCGGTCCTGCCCTCCGTGTGTCCGGCGGCCAGCGAACTAAGGAGATCAGGTAGATGGGTGGGTGGGCCGCGGTTCCTTCCGGTCTGGTCGTGCGGTCGGGTGAACTCCATGTGTTCCGGGTGGGCCTGGAGCCGGCGCGTCAGGCCATCGCTCAGGCGCTGGAACTGGTCACCGACGCCGAGCGCGCCACCGCCGAGGCCTTCGGCCGCTCCGGCGACGGCTGGGCCTTCCTGAGCGCCCGGGCCACGACCCGCAGGGTGCTCGGCTGGGTGCTCGGGCGCAACCCCAGGAGCGTCGAGTTCTGCCGCACCGAGCACGGGCGCCTCGCCCTCGTCGACCACGAGGTGTGCTTCAGCTCCGCGTACGTCGGCGACCAGCAGCTCGTCGCCGTCTCACTGATCAGCGAGGTCGGCGTCGACATCCAGGACGGCGACGTGGCCTACGGCGAGAATCTGCACCTGGCCCTCACGGAGTGGGAGCAGCGACTGCTGCGCAGGCTGTCCCCGAACGCCCGGCAGATGTTCTTCCTGAGCCTGTGGACCCGCAAGGAGGCGGTGCTGCGGGCGGCGGGCTACGGCCTCAGGGTCCCGCCGGACGAGGTGGACGTGCTCGTCGAGGACGGCGCGGGCGTGGTGGCGGTGCCGCTGCCCGACGGCTCCGGCATGACCGAGGTGCAGGTCCGCGACCTGCCCAGCGGGCGCGGCACCGTGGCGGCCGTCGCGGCCGCGGGGCCCGTGACCGCCCTGCACACCTGGACGTTCAACCCGACTTTCCACGAGGCGCACTCCTACTGAGACCCGCTGGAGCCGGGCCGGGACCCGCTGGGGTCCGGCCGGGCCCACCGAGGTCCGGTGGGGCGCCCGTGGTGCTGAACTCCGACTGACCGGATACGGACGACAACCCCCTGGCACTCCGGTCCGTCAGTCGGTGGCCGCGGCCGGCCCGTCCCCGGGGCCGGCCGCGAGCATTTCGCTCAACTGCCGCCAGGCCTCCGACGATTTGCGATAGGCACCCGCCCGGTCCAGCGTCTCGGCCGCGAGCCGGTAGCTGTCCCGGGCCGCCGCCGTGTTCCCGGCCAGGGCGTGGGCGCGGGCCGCGAGCAGCTGGCACTGCCCGAGCCCGGCCAGCGGCAGCTCGGCGTCGCAGTCGCACACCTTGGTGGTCAGTTCGAGGACCCGCTCCGGCTTGCCCTGGCGCAGCGCCAGGTGGGCCTCGGCCAGCATCAGCTCGGCCATGTCGTCGTCGCGGCCGACGAGTTCGAGGGCCTGGCGGGCGCGCGCGAGCAGCCGTGCCGCGTGCCCGGTGGCGTCCTGCGAGAGGTCGTACTCCAGACGGAGCGCCGCGGACGCCCGGCACAGCCGCGCCCAGGCCCCCAGGTTCACCTCGGGGCGCAGACACGCGAAGGCCTGTTCGTGCAGGTGGACGCCGTCCTCGGGGCGGCCGCACAGGAAGCGGGCGCTGCCCGCGGCCCAGTAGACCTGGCCGCGCAGCTGCCGGGAGGGGATGTCCTCGGCCGTCTCCTGGAGGGTGTCGGCGAGACCGGCCGCGTTCTCCAGCTCACCGCTGTCGGTGTAGGAGTTGATCAGCGCCAGCATCGCGCCGACCCGCTCGTGGGCGGTGGGCGACAGGGCGACGGTGACCGACACGGCGTGCTCGGCGGTGCGGACGGCCTCGCCGAGGCGGCCCTGGCGGCGCAGGTTCTCCGAGAGCGCGGTGGCGACGCGCGCGCCGAGCCGGGGCGTCTCCTGGGACAGCGCGGTCTCGGCGAGACCGGCCAGGACCCGGTGCTCGGCGGTGGTGTCGCCCAGCTCGCGCAGGACGTCGGCGAGCTCCCACGTGGCCTCCCACAGCACATCCTCCTCGGCGTGCCCGGTGGCCGCGGCGCCGATGCCGCGCAGCATCTCGGCGGCGACGGTGAGCTCGCCGTCCTTGCGCAGGGCGCGGGCCTCGAGGAGCTTGCCCGCGATGTCGAGCCGACGGCTGCGGTGCTCGCCCTCGTCCGGGGCCGCGGGGTTGGTGAGGGCGTCCAGGGGGACGTCGAGCCGGCGTGCGAAGAAGGCGGCGATGAGTTCGTTCGGTGAACGCCGACCGCTCTCCACCCGGGAGACATAGCTGGCCGACACCTCGTCGCCCGCCAGTTCGGTCTGGGACAGGCCACGCTGCACGCGCAGCATCCGCAGTCTGCGTCCGAACGCGGGCTGTTCGATCATCTTCGTCCTCAGGGATCGCCCCGGCTTGCCGGGAGGCGACAAGCGGATGCCGCCGGGCACGCCGCGTGGCACCGCTCTTGGTCAAGGACCGCAAGGAACGTGCGGCCCTGTCACCGGCTATTACGGCGGCAGAGTAGGGCGAAGGGGGTATGGCTGTCGAACCGGTGCGCAGCCGCGTCGTGAACTTGGCGACTTCTTAACACCATTGCAGGTCAACGCCCTACCGCACGGTGCGTGCAATTTTTGGCTTGAAGTGTGACAGGGCCGTGTCTAGTGTTGTGCCTCGTGTGACAGGCCCTGTCACACGTTTGACGGGCTCTGTCATTTTTTGTGACAGCTCACGGGGAGGGCGTCGCAGTGGATGTCGTGCACGGGGGAAATCACGGCCAGGCCGAAAGACGACCAGAGACGGAGTGGGAAGTTCCACTCTCGGTCGGACAGGCCTCACTCTTCTTCCTCCAGGAACTCGCGCCCGACTCGCCGTCGTACCACGTCGCCGGAACCGTCAAGGTCACCGAGCGCCTCCACGCCGAGCCGCTGCGCCGCGCCTGGGACGCCGTCTGCGCCCGCCACCCGGTGCTCACCAGCACCGTCGCCCCGGGGATCGAGGGCTATGTGCAGCGCTGGTACGCAGCCGAAGCCCCCTTCGCCGTCACCGACACGCCGGGCATAGCCGCCGACGAGCTGCGGATCCTCGCCACCCGCGACTACGAGCGCCCCTTCGCCCTGGCCCACGAGGCGCCCGCCCGCCTCTTCGTCTACCAGGACACCACCGCCACCACCGTGCACCTCGTCCTGCACCACGTCGCGGGCGACATGAGCTCCCTGTTCATCACGCTGGAGGACCTGCTCACCGCCTACCGGTCCGAAGTCGAAGGCACCCCGGGTCTGCCCGCCGGGCCCGACACCTCCTACGCGCGTCACGTCGCCGCCGAGCGCGCCTTCCTCGCCGGGCCGCGCGCCGAGGCCCTGAGCGACTACTGGACGCGTCGGCTCGACGGCTGCCGCTTCGCCCTCGACCTGCCCGGCATGACCGCGCCCCGCCCGGTCACCGACCCCGACGCCCCCGCCCACGTCCCGTTCCGCCTCGGCGCCACGACCGTCGACCGGGTCCGGGAGCTGGCCGGATCGAGCCGCAGCACCACCGCCACCGTGCTGCTCGCCGCCTTCAACGTGCTCCTGCACAAGCTCACCGGCGGAGACGACCTCGTCGTCGGCTTCCCCGTGGAGGGCCGCAAGACCTCCGTCAAGCGGACCGTCGGCCACTTCACCAACTCGCTGCTCCTGCGCACCCGGGTGCGGCCGGAATCCACCTTCACCGCCGTGCTCGACGCCACCCGCACCGCGCACGTCGACGCCGTCCGGAACCGGGCCCTGCCCACCCCGACCGTCCTCGGCCGCCTGAACCCCGGCTCGGCCCTGTCCGGCCAGTCGCTGTACCAGGTGAGCTTCCAGTTCGAGTCGGACCGGCTCTCTTACGGCACCCGGTCCATCGCCGGCGATCTGGGCACCGTCCACCTCTCCGGCTACGACACCGAGCCGGTGCCGGTGCGCCAGCAGGTGGCGCAGTTCCCGCTGCGGGTCCAGGCGGGCGAGGTCGACGGCGAGGTGTACGGCGTCCTGCACTTCGACCCGGCGCGGCTCGACGCGGACACCGTCGCCGGATACGCCCGGCTCTTCGAGACCCTGGTGACCGAGGCCGTCACCGACCCGGCCGCCACCGTCGCCGAACTCGGCGCCGACCCGGGCGCGGGCCCGCGCCACTCGGGCGCCGGGGCCCCGGCGGCGGGCGACGGACAGCCCGTGCACCGGGCGATCCTGGCGCACGCGCGGACCGCGCCGGACGACGTCGCCCTGATCGACGGCGAACGGTCGTGGACGTACGCGGAGTTGGAGCGCGCGTCGGCGGTGGTGGCCGTGCGGCTGCGGGACGCGGGCGTCGGGCCCGAGTCCGTGGTGGGTCTGTGCCTGCCGCGCGGCGCGGCGACCGCCGTGGCGATGCTGGGGGTGCTGCGGGCCGGGGGCGCGTGGCTGGCCCTCGACCCCTCGTACCCGGCCGAGCGGCTGCGGCTGATGGCGGGCGAGGCGGGCTGCGCGGCCGTCGTGCGCGGCGCGGCGCAGCGGGAGTTGGCGGACGACGTCGTGCCCGCGGGCACCCCGGTCCTGGAGATCGACGGCCTCGACCTGACGGCGGACGTCGACCGGACGGGTCTGGACGCGGCGCACGCCGACGACCTGGCGTACCTGGTCTTCACCTCCGGCTCCACCGGCCGCCCCAAGGGCGTCGCCGTCACCCACGGAACGCTGGCCCGCTCCACCGCGGCGCGCGCCGCCTTCTACGGGCCGAACGCGCCCCGCTTCCTGCTCCTTTCGTCCTTCTCCTTCGACAGCGCCTACGCGGGCATCTTCTGGACGCTCACCCTCGGCGGGGCGCTGGCCGTGCCCGACGCCGACCAGGTCAAGGACGCCGACGAACTCGCCGGTCTGGTCGAGCGGCACGCCCTGACGCACACCCTGACCGTCCCCTCCTTCTACCGGGCCCTGCTGAACCGGCCCGGCGGGCCCGGACGTTCCCTGCGGACCGTCGTCGTCGCGGGCGAGGCCTGCCCCGCCGACCTGGTCGCCGAGCACCGCGCGGCCCTTCCCGACTGCGCCCTCGTCAACGAGTACGGCCCGAGCGAGGCCACCGTCTGGGCCACCGGCCACTTCTGCGCCGCCAGCGACCCCGGCACCGTCCCCATCGGCACCCCGATCGCCGGAACCACCGTGTACGTCCTCGACGACGCGATGCGCCCGGTGGTCCCGGGCGGCGTGGGGGAGTTGTACGTCGGCGGGGCGGGCGTGGCGCGCGGCTACGCGGGCCGGGGCGACCTGACCGCCGAGCGGTTCGTGCCCGACCCGTTCTCGACGGTGCCCGGTGCGCGGCTCTACCGCACGGGTGACCTCGTCCGGTTCGACGGTGCCGGTGCCCTGGAGTTCCACGGGCGGGTCGACGAGCAGGTCAAGGTGCGCGGCTTCCGCGTCGAGCTGGGCGAGATCGAGGCCGTGCTCCGGTCCGCCGACTCGGTCACCGACGCCGTCGTGGCCGCCGTGCCCGCACCCGGCGGCGGTGAACTGCGCCTGGCCGCCTACGTCGTGGCCGCCGACGGCACCCCGGTGGACACCGGCCTCCTGCGCGCCTGGGCCGGGGAGCGGCTGCCCGCGCACATGGTCCCCGCCGCCGTCGTGACCCTCGACGCGCTGCCCCTGTCCGTCAACGGCAAGGTGGACCGGCGCGCCCTGCCCGCGCCCCGCTGGGAGACGGCCGCCAAGGACTTCGTCGCGCCCCGCACCGACGAGGAGCGGCGCCTCGCCGAGGTGTGGTGCCAGGTGCTCGGCCTCGAACGCGTCGGCGTGCACGACGACTTCCTCGCCCTCGGCGGCGACTCCATCCAGTCCATCCAGGTGGTGGCCAAGGCCCGCAGGGCCGGACTGCGCATCACCCCGCGCCAGCTCTTCGAGCACCCCACCGTCGCCGGGCTCGCCGCGCAGGCCGAACTCCTGCCCGCCGCTGCCGAATCGACCCTGGACGACCTGGCTCCGGGCGGCGCCGACACCACCGGTCTGCCCGCCGGACTGCTCGCCTCCTGGGAACGCGACCTCGGCCCGCTGCACGCCGTGTGGCCCATGTCCGCCCTCCAGCAGGGCATGCTGTACCACGCCCTCGCCGAGCCCGCATCGGACGCCTACACCGAGCAGTTGGTGTGCGTCCTGCGCGGCGACCTCGACCCGCGCGCCTTCCTCGACGCCTGGCGCGGCGCCATCGCCCGGCACTCCGCCCTGCGCGCCCGCTGCTCCTGGCAGGAGACCGACCGCCCCCTGCTCGTCGTACCCCGCGACATCGACGTACCCGCGCGGTACGAGGACTGGACGGCCGCCGACGACAGCGCGGCGCCGACCGCGCAGGAGCGCCTGGACGACTTCCTGGCGCGCGACCGCGGCGAGGGCTTCGAGCTGAGCGGCGGCCCGCTGGTGCGCCTCGCGCTGCTGCGCACCGGCGCCGACGAGTGGACCTTCGTGTGGACCAACCACCACATCCTCATCGACGGCTGGTCCCTGCCCGTCGTCGCGGGCGACGCCTTCACGCTCTACCCGGCGCTGCGGGCCGGTACCGACATCGAACTGGTGCCCGCCCCCGACTACGGCACCTTCGTGCGCTGGAACGAACACCGCGACCGCACCGAGGACGAGGCGTTCTGGCGCAAGCAGCTCACCGGCTTCACCGCGCCCGCGCTGCTCGCCCCCGGCCGCGCCCAGGCCGAGCACCACCGCACCGGCACCCACGAGCCCGCGCTGCGGCTGCCCGACGAGCGCGCCCTTGCCCTGCGCGAGACCGCCCGCGACCGCGGCGTCACCCTCGCCGCGCTCGTCCACGCCGCCTGGACGCTGGTCGTCGCCCGGCGCACCGGAGCCAGGGACCTGGCCGTCGGCAGCGTGCTCTCCGGCCGCCCCGCCGAGATCGACGGCATCGAACGCACCGTCGGCCTGTTCATCAACACCCTGCCGCTGCGCGTGCGGATCGCCGACGACCTGCGCGCCGATGAGTGGCTCGGCGCCGTCCACCAGGGCCTGCAGGAACTCACCGACCACCAGCACGCCCCGCTCGCCGACGTCACGTCCTGGGCCGGGGCCCCCGCGGGCGCCCCGCTCTTCGACTCCATCGTCGTCGTCGAGAACTACCCCTTCGAGGGCTTCGGCACCGAGGGCTTCACGCTGGAGAGCGGCCGCCTCCTGGAGCGCACCACCTACCCGGTCAGCGTCCAGGTGATGCCCGGCGAGCACCTGGAGCTGCGCCTGAGCGTCGACGCCGCAGCGTACGACGCCGACACCGCGCGGCGGCTCCTCGACGACCTCGACCGCGCCCTGGACGCCCTCACCGGCGACCCGGCCGTCACCCTGGGCGAGCTGGGCACGAGCGACACCGAGGCGCTCCTCGCCTGGTCCGGCGCCGCGGTTCCGGCGGCGGACAGCGTGGGCCTGGTGCCCGAGGCGGTCGTGGCGCACGCCCGGAGGCAGCCGGACGACGTGGCCCTGGTCGACGGCGAACGGTCCTGGACGTACGGGGAGGTGGAGCGCGCCTCGGCCGCGGTGGCCGTGCGGCTGCGCGCGGCGGGCGTCGGTCCGGACGGCGTGGTGGGCCTGTGCCTGCCGCGCGGGACCCTGATGGCGGTGGCGATGCTCGCCGTCGCGCGGGCCGGAGGCGCGTGGCTCGCGCTCGACCCCGCGTACCCCGCCGAGCGGCTGCGGCTGATGACCGGCGAGGCGGGCTGCACGGCCGTCGTGCGCGGCGCGGCACAGCGGGACGTCCTCGACGGCCTCCTGCCGGGCGACACCCCGGTCCTGGAGATCGACGGCCTCGACCTGACGGCGGACGTCGACCGGACGGGTCTGGACGCGGCGCACGCCGACGACCTGGCGTACCTGGTCTTCACCTCCGGCTCCACCGGCCGCCCCAAGGGCGTCGCCGTCACCCACGGCCAACTCGCCGTCCACCTCGCGCAGATCGGCGGCGCCTTCGGGCTCACCGCCGCCGACCGGGTCCTGGTCTTCGGCTCCTTCTCGTTCGACGTGAGCACCGAGCAGCTGCTCGCGCCGCTGACCGTCGGCGGCGCGGCCGTGCTCCGCCCCGACGGGCTCCTCGCCACCGACGAACTCCTCGCCTTCCTCGCCGAGCACCGGGTCACCGTCTTCAACCCGCCGACCGGCCTGTGGCGCCAGCTGGCCACCGCCCTCGCCGACGGCGCCGCGGTGCCCGCCGCCCTCGTCGTCCGCCTCACCGTCGTCGGCGGCGACGCCATGCCCGCCGCCGAGACCGGCATCTGGCGGCGCACGGTGGGCGGCCGCGTCATCAACGCCTACGGCCCCACCGAGACCGTCATCACCGCCACCGTGCACGAGGTCGGCGTCGACGGCGCGACCGGCACCGTCCCCCTGGGACGGCCCCTGCCGGGCCGCACCGTGTACGTCCTCGACGAGGCGCTGCGCCCCGTGGTCTCGGGCGGCGTGGGGGAGCTGTACGTCGGCGGGGCGGGTGTCGCACGCGGCTACGCGGGCCGGGGCGGGCTCACCGCCGAGCGGTTCGTGCCGGACCCCTTCACGTCCGAGCCGGGCGCGCGGCTCTACCGCACGGGAGACCTCGTACGGTTCGACAGCGCCGGTGCCCTGGAGTTCCACGGGCGTGTGGACGAGCAGGTCAAGGTCCGCGGCTTCCGGGTGGAGCTGGGCGAGATCGAGGCCGTGGTGCGGGACGCCGCCGGAGTGGCGGACGCGGCGGTGGCCGCCGTGGCACCCACGGGTGGCGGCGAGCCGCGCCTGGTCGCGTACGTCGTCGCCCGCGCCGGAGCCGCCTGCGAACCGGCGACGGTCCGGGCCTGGGCCGGGGAGCGGCTGCCCGCGCACATGGTCCCCGCCGCCGTCGTGGTCCTGGACGCGCTGCCCCTGTCGGCCAACGGCAAGGTGGACCGGCGCGCCCTGCCCGCCCCCACGTGGGAGGCCGACGACCAGGAGTACGTGGCGCCCCGCACCGAAGTGGAGCGGCGCCTCGCCGAGGTGTGGTGCCAGGTGCTCGGCCTGGACCGGGTCGGCGTGCACGACGGCTATCTGGCCCTCGGCGGCGACTCCATCCTGTCGATCCAGGTCGTCGCCCGCGCCCGCCGCGCCGGGATCCACCTGACCCCGCGCCAGATGTTCCAGTACCCCACGATCGCCGACCTCGCCCCGCACGTCACCACGGGTGCGAGCACCGGGTCCCGCGCGCAGGGCGACAGCACGGACGCGCTCAGCCCGATCCAGCGCTGGTTCCACGAACTCGACCTCGACACCTCGGCCCACTGGAACATGGGCCTGCTCCTCGGCCTGCGCACCCGCGTCCAACCCGACGAACTGGGTGCGGCGCTCAACGCCGTGGCCGAGGCCCATGAGGCGCTGCGGACCCGGTTCGTGGACGGGGACGCCGAGGGCGACGACGCCGCTGGTGACGGGCGTGGCGTACGCGCCGTGGTCGATCCGAAGGTCGACGTTCCGGTGGAGTACGGCCAGCTGTCCGGAGACGGCGTCGACGAGCGGCTGCGGGAGCTGGCCGACGAACTCAACACCCGCGTCGACCCCGCCCGGGGGCCGCTCCTGCGGGCCCACCTGGCCGACCTCGGCCCCGACGTGCCGCAGCGGCTGCTGCTCACCGCCCACCACCTGGTCATGGACGCGGTGTCCTGGCGCATCGTCCTGGAGGACCTGGAGTTCGCGCTCGACGCCGTCCGCGCCGGCGAGCCCCCCGTCCTCCAGCCGGAGGGCACAACGCACCGGCAGTGGACCGCCGAACTGCGGCGCCGGGCCCTGGACCCGCAGGTCCTCGACCGGGTCCGCGCCGACCTCGACGAGATCGCGGCGCTCGCCGGGCCGAGCACCGGCGCGCCCGCCCCCGGCACCGAGGGCGCCGCGCGCCGCGCCCGGCGCGCGCTGACCGCCGAGGAGACCGAACAGCTCCAGCAGACGCTCGTACGGCGGCTCGGCGGCACCCTGGAAGAGGGTCTGATCACCGCGACCGCCCGTGCCCTCGCCCGGGTCGACGCGCTGCCCTCGGTCGTCGTGGAGCTGGAGAGCCACGGCCGCGAGGACCTGCACCCCGACCTCGACCTGTCGCGCACGGTCGGCTGGTTCACCACCCTCGCGCCGTTCCCGGTGGCCACCGCGGACGCCGACCCGCTCGGCACCCTGTGGGACGTCCGCGCCCGGCTGCGGGACCTGGTGCACCGGGGCATCGACCACGGCGTGGTCCGGCACCTGGCCCACGACGAGGAGCTGGCCCGCCGGTTCGCTGAACTGCCCGTGCCGCACGTCAACTTCAACTACCTGGGCCGGGTCAGCTCCAGCGCCGACCCGCGGGCCGCGCTCGAACTCCTCGCGCCCGGCTTCGGCCAGGTACGCGACCCGCACGGGACGCGTCCCGCGGCGGTCGTCGTGGAGAGCCTCATCACCGACGGCCGCCTCGCCGTCGAGGTGGAACACACCGGACAGGACGCCGCGGACACGCTCGCGGACGCCGTCCTGGACGAACTCCGGGCGCTCACCGCCGAGTCGGACGCGCCCGTGCTCACCGCCGGACTGCGGCACGGCACCGCGCCCGTCGCCGCCGTGCGGGACTGGGCCGCGCGCCGGGGCGGCCTGACGGCGGTCTGGCCGCTCACGCCGACCCAGGAAGGCATGGTCTTCCGCAGCCTCGCCGAGGACGGCGCGGCGGGCAGCGGGGTCTACGTGGAGCAGCTCGTCTGCGTCCTCGAAGGCGACCTCGACCAGGAGGCGTTCGCGCGGGCGTGGCAGGCGGCCGTGGACCGGCACGCCGTGCTGCGGGGCGTACCGGTGTGGCAGGACGTGCCGCGTCCGCTGCTCGTGGTGCCCGCCGCGTGCGAACTGCCCGTCACCTTCTTGGACTTCACGCCGGACGGTACGGCGGCGAGAGCGGGCGGGGACGCACGGGCGGGCGGGGACGGGCGAGCGGGCGGGGACGCGAGAGCGGGCCGGGGTACCGGGGAGCCCTCGGGTTCCGCCGACGCCGACGTGCGCAGCGACGCCGACGCACGCCTCGACGCCTACGTACGACAGGACCGGCACGCCGGCTTCGACCTGCGCGAAGGGCCGCTCGCGCGGCTCGCCGTGGCCCGGCTCGCGGCCGACCGCTGGGCCTTCGTGTGGACCAACCACCATGTGCTGTTCGACGGTTGGTCGCTGCCGATCCTGCTCGGCGAGGTCCTGGAGCACTACGCCGCGCACGGCCGGGGCGAGACCCCGCGGTTCGCCCCGGCGCCGGACTTCGGCGCGTTCGCCCGGTGGGTGGCGCGCCAGGACCCGGACGCCTCCCGGGAGTTCTGGACCAGGAGCCTCGCCGGGTGCGGCCCGGTGCCGCTCGCACCGGCGGCGGACCGGCCCGCGGTCCACCGCGACCACGAGGTGGCGCTGCCCGCGCCGGACACCGGGCGCCTGCGGGACACCGCGGGCCGTCTCGGCGTCACCCTCGGCGGCATGGTGCACGCGGCGTGGGCCCTCACCCTCGCCGCCGAGACCGGCACGGACGACGTGGTGTTCGGCAGCGTGGGCTCCGGGCGGCCCGCCGACCTCGCGGACGTGGACCGTACGGTCGGCATGTTCATCAACACCGTGCCGCTGCGCACCCGGCTGCCCGCCGCCCTGCCGGTCGGCACCTGGGCCCGGGACGTACAGCAGGCACTGCACCAGGCACAGGAACACATCCACACGCCGCTCGCCCGGATCGCCGTGTGGAGCGGACGGACCAGCTCCGCCGGGCTCTTCGACACCTCGGTGATCGTGGCCAACTTCCCCTTCGCCGACCTCGGCACGGGACTCCCCGGCCTGTCGGTGACCCGGTCCGAGGCGCTCGAACAGACCGAACTTCCCGTCACCGTCTCCGCCGCCCCCGAAGGGGACCGGCTCGTCATCGCACTCAACCACGACACCGTCCGCGTCCCCACCGAGCGGGCCGCCGCCCTCGCCGACCAACTGTGTCGCGCCCTGACGGCGCTCGCCGAGGACACCGCGACCGTCGGCGAGGTCCGCGCCGCGCTCGGCGAGCGGGCCCGCGGCGAACGCGCCGCGGGCCGCGCCCGGCGGGCCGCACGCCTCGGCCCGGCCGCCCGGGCCCGCGCCTGAGCCAGGCCGCGCCACGCACCACCGCACGGCACCGGACACCACACCCAGCTCAGCACGCACCGCACAGCTCAGCACGGCACTGCACAGCTCGGCACATCACCTCAGCACAGCGCGGCACGGCAGTGCACCGCGCGGCACCGCACCAAGCGGCGCACCGCATCAAGCAGCGCACCGAGCACCGCACCACCCCGGAGGGCCGCCCCGTCGCGGCCGGTCCACCCCGCCCGCCCGGACACGCCCAGGTCCCCGCGGGCCCTACCGACAAGCAAACGGAGCACCCATGTCCCTTCGTACGTCCCGCATGCCCCAGGAGCCGGTCAGGCGACGGTCCCTGACGGATGCGTCAGTCGTCGCCTTCGGTCCCCTGGAGCCCGCGGCTCTGCCCGTGCTCGCCACCCCGCAGCGGCCCGGTGTCCCGCTGACCGTGTGGGTGCGGGCCAACGCGGAGCTGGTGCGGACGCAGCTGCACGAGCACGGCGCGGTGCTCTTCCGCGGCTTCGACGAGGGCGCCGACGCGCTGCGCCCCGTCGTCGAGGCCGTCGCCGGTGACGGCGCGCTCGCCTACCAGGACGGCGCCACGCCCCGCAGCGACCTGGGCGACGGCATCTACTCCTCCACCGAGTACCCCGCCGACCAGACCATCGAGATGCACAACGAGGCCTGCTACAGCTGGAGTTGGCCGCGCGTCCTCGGCTTCTCCTGCGCGCTGCCCTCGGAGACCGGCGGCCAGACCCCGCTCGCCGACTCCCGCAAGGTGCTCGGCCGGCTGCCCGCCGACCTGGTGGCCCGCGTCGAGGAGCACGGCGTGCGCTACGTGCGCAACTACACGCCGGGCGTCGGCATCCCCTGGCAGGAGGCCCTCGGCTGCGACGAGAGCGGCCTCGACGCGTACGCCGAGCAGACCAGGGTGCGCGTCGAGCGCGTCGCCGACAACCACCTGCGCACCGAGGCCCTGCGGCCCGCCGTCGCCCGGCACCCGGTCACCGGCGAGTGGGTCTGGTTCAACCAGGCCACCAGCTTCCACCTGAGCACGCTCGGCGACGAACTGGCCGCCGAACTGCTCAGTCAGGTCGGCCCCGAGCGGGTGCCCAAGACCAGCCGGGCGGGCGACGGCAGTGAGTTCAGCCGCGCCGACCTCGACGCGATCAGGGGCGCGTTCGACGCCGAGTCCACGGCCTTCGACTGGCAGCTCGGCGACGTCCTCGTCGTCGACAACCTGCTGGCCTCGCACGGCCGGGCGCCCTTCACCGGCAAGCGGCAGATCCGCGTCGCCATGGCGGGCGCGGCGACCTGGAACGACCTGGAGACCCGGCCCGCCCCGAGCGGCGCCCGGGCCCAGGACGGCACCACCACGCAGACACAGGGGGACAGACGGTGACCACGGTGACTTCGGCATCGACACAGACAGCGGCCGCGAACGGGACGGCCGCGCCCGCGGCGGAGATCTTCCGCGCGGGACCGCAGCAGCACGACGCCACCGGCGACGACACGGTGACGACCCTCGTGCTCCAGGCTCCGGCCGCCGTGGCGGGGGAGCGCCTGGCCGCCGCCGTCGCGGCCCTCACCCGCCGGTACGAGGTGCTGCGCACCGCGCTGGTGGCGTCCGCCGCGGGCGGCCCGCCCACGCAGCACGTGTTCGCCGGGGCACTGCCCGAGCCCGCCGACGCCGGTACGGACGGCACCGCGGGTGCCTCCGTCACCCGGCCCTGGTCCGCCCTGGCGGGACCCGGCGGCCGCGTCCAACTCGCCGCGTCCGCCCACGTACTCGACCCCGAGGGCCTGCTGCTCCTCGCGGCCGAACTGGAGCGCGAACTGGCCGGGGCGGCCGGTGACGGCACGGGCCAGGACGAGGGCGAGTCCCTCCAGTACGCCGACGTCGCCGAGTGGCTGCACGACATGCTCGCCGAGCCCGAGGCGGCCGCCGCCCGGGCGAGCCAGGAGTCGGCCCACGGCGGTGCCGACGCGGCGGACGAGACGGGCGACGCGGTGGCGCGGGTGCGCTCGCTGGCCCCGGCGGGCGCGGCGACGGCGGAGGAGGGCGGCCGACCCGCGGCCGACTCCGTCCGCTCCCTCACCCTGCCCGCCGCCACCTTCCCCACGGTCGAGGCCGAGGCGCTGCTGCTCGCCGCCTGGCTCGTGGTCCTGCACCGCTTCGGCGGCGCCGAGACGCTCACCGTGCGGGTGCGCACCGGCCTGCGTGAGGTGCCCCAACTCCAGTCCTCGCTCGGCCCGTTGAGCGCCTGGCCCGGCCTGCGGTACGAGTTCGGCTCCGGGCGCACCCTCGCGGACGTGGTGTCCGCGGTGCGGGCGGCGCGGGCCGAGCAGCGCGAGAGCGTCGAGCTGATCAGCGATCTGTCCGCCGTGAGCGGGCCGCTCGCCTTCTCGTACGCGGAGGTGCCCGGGCAGGTCGGCGGCTGGTCCGTCGAGTCGCTCGTGGCCCGGGGCGCGGGGCCCGCGCTCCGCCTCGCCGCCGTGCGCCACGGCGACCGCGTCGAGGTCCGCCTGGACGGCGCCGCCGCGGCCGGGCTCGGCGGCCCGGTGGCCGACCGGATCCTGGACGCCCTGGCCGCCGTCGTGGACCAGGGCGCGCGGGAGCCGGGAACGCGGATCGGCCGGACGGCCCTCGGTGCCGCCGCGGCTCCGCTGGCGGCGCCCGTGTCGCCCAGGGCCGCCGACTGGCAGGAGTCCACCCTGCCCGACCTGATCGTCCGCGCCGCCGGGCACACCCCGGGCGCGACCGCCGTGCGCTGCGGCGACAAGGAGCTGACCTACCGTCAACTCCTCTCGACTGCCGACCGGTTGTCCGCCCGCCTGGACGTCGGCCCCGAGGCCGCCGTCGCCGTGCTCGTGCCGGACCCCGTGGCCCGCCTGGTGACCCAGCTCGCCGTGCTGCGCGCCGGAGCCGCGTACCTGGTCGTCGACACGGAGGACCCGGCCGACCGGATCGCGGCGCTCCTCGGCGACGCGTCCGTCCGGACGTGCGTCGCCACGGCGGACACGGCGGCCCTGCTGGGCGACAGCGAGGGCAAGAGCGGCACCGGCCGCGACCTCGTCGTCCTCACCGCCGCCGACATCGACCTCGGCGGCGAGGAAGCCGACACGGCGGCGGCCAAGGACGGCCCCGCGGCCCCCGACAACCTCGCCTACCTCCTGTTCACCTCCGGCTCCACCGGGCGCCCCAAGCCCGTCGCCGTCACCCACCGCAACGTCGTCAACTACCTCGGCTGGCTTGCCGACGCGGGCCTCATCGGCCCGGACACCGTGCTGCCCGCGACGGCCGCGCCCGTCTTCGACGCCTCCGTCAAGCAGCTGTGGGGGCCGCTGGTGCTCGGCGGCACGGTCGTGCTGCCCCCCGCCGGACAGCGGCCCGCCGAGACGCTGGCGGTGGCCGTCACCGGCGCGGAGGCCGCCACCGTCACCACGGTCAACACCGTGCCCCGCCTGTGGGACGAGACCCTGCGCGCCCTGGAGTCCGCCGACGGCACGGCCGAGCCGCGCGAGCGGACCCTGGACGTGCTCCTCGGCGGCGAGGCCCTGACCGCCGACCTGGTGGCACGCACGTACCGGCTGCTGCCGAAGGCGCGGCTGTGGAACCTGTACGGGCCTTCCGAGACCACCGCCAACGCCACCGCCGGGATCGTCGGCGCCGACGGCCGCGTCAGCCTCGGCGGACCCGTCGGCGGCACCACGCTGCACGTCCTGGACGAGGCCCTCGCGCCGGTCGCGCCCGGCGTGATCGGTGAGCTGTACGTCGGCGGCGCCGGGGTCACCCGCGGCTACGCGGGCCGGGGCGGCCGCACCGCCGAGCGCTATCTGCCGGACCCGTTCACCACCGAGGCGGGCGCCCGCCTGTACCGCACCGGCGACCTCGTGCGCATCGGCGCCGACGGCCTGCCGGAGTTCTGCGGGCGCGCCGACGGCCAGCTGAAGGTGCGCGGCTACCGCGTCGAGCCCGGCGAGGTCGAGGCCGTCCTGCTGCGCCACCCCGGCGTGCGCGCCGCGGTGGTCGACGCGCGCGAGAGCCGCCTCGTCGCCTGGCTCGTGCCCGGACCGGACGGCGCGCCGACCGTGGCGGAACTGCGCGAGCACTGCGCCGCCGTACTGCCCGCGTACCTGGTCCCGGGGCTCTTCGTCGCCCTGGAGCGGGTGCCGCTGACACCACAGGGCAAGACCGACCGGCGCGCGCTGCCGGACCCGGCGGACGGGCACCTGGAGCAGGGCGGCGAGTTCACCGCGCCCCGCACACCCGTCGAGATGGTCGTCGCGGAGATCTGGCGCACCGTCCTCGGCGTCGAGCGGGTCGGCGCGCACGACAGCTTCTTCGCCCTCGGCGGCGACTCCATCCGCGCCATGCACACCGTCGCCCAGGTCCGCGACCTGATGGGCACCGAACTGCCCCTGCAGGACCTGCTCACCGCGCCCACCGTCGCGGACCAGGCGAACCTGCTCCTCGCCCACGACCAGGACGGCGCCGTCCGCGACTTCGCGGAGGCGTTCGCCGCCCTGGACACGGCAGACGACCCGGAGTCCCCCACCGAGGGCCCCGCCCACGACGCCCCCAAGGAACAGTCATGACCGCACCCGAACGCTCCGACGGTTCTGATCGCCTCGAGCAGGCCCGGCGCGCCCTCGCGGCCCGCCGCCCGGGGCGCAAGGCCGCGACCTCCCGCGTGCCCCGGCGGGCCGACCAGGACCAGGTCGTCCTCTCGGAGAGCCAGCTCCAGCTGTGGACGGCGCACGCCCTCGACCCCACCGGCAGCGCCTACACCGTCCCCGCCGCCCTCGACATCGAGGGCCCGCTGGACGCCGACGCGCTGACCCGCGCCTTCGACTGGCTGCTCGCCCGGCACGAGGGGCTGCGCCTGGTCACCGAGGACGTCCGCGGCAAGGCGCACGCCCGGCTGCTGCCCACGCTGCCCCCGCTGCGCCGCACCGACCTGACCCGCCTGGCCGCCACCGACGCCGCGGCCGCCGAGCGCCGCAGGGACGAGCTGACCGACGCCGAACTGCGCGCCCCCTTCGCCCTGGACGCCGGCGGCCCGCTCGCCCGGGGCCTGCTGATCGCCCTCGCGCCCGAGCGGCACCGGCTCGTCGTCGCCTTCCACCACCTGGTCGTCGACGGCCTGTCGGTGAGCGTCCTCATCCAGGAACTCACCGCCGCCCACGAGGCGTTCCGCACCGGCGCCGCCCCGCCGTCCGAGCCCGAGGGCCCCTCGTACACCGACTACGCCTGGTGGGAGCGCACCAGCGACGACGCGCCCTCCCGGGAGGCGTCCCTCGCCCACTGGCGGGCCGAGCTGGACGGCGCCCCCCGCGGTCTGAGCCTGCCCTTCGACCATCCCCGCCCCGACACGCGCGGCCATCAGGGCCACCATCTGGTGCGCCCCACCGGACCCGCGCTGCGCGACCGCGTGGAGAAGTTCGCCGCGGGCTGCGGCGTGTCCGTCTTCGCGGTCCTGTACGGCGCGTGGCGGGCGGCACTGCACCGGGCCGCCCTCACCGACGACCTGGTGATCGGGGTGCCGGTCGCCAACCGCGTCCGGCCCGAACTGCGCGCCACCGTCGGCCCGTTCATCAACACGCTGACGCTCCGCAGCCGCCTGCGCGACGGCGCGACGCTGCGCGACCTCGCCCAGGAGTCGGCGGCCACCGTCGCCGCCTCCCTGGACCACCAGCACGTCCTGACCTCGTCGGTGGTGTCGGCGGTCGGCGGCAGCACCGGCGCCCCGCTGTTCGGCGCGATGTTCGCCTACCTCGGCGAGGACCGCTCCGCGCTGCGCCTCGGCGAGGCCGTCATGACCCCCGTCCCGGTGGAGACGGCCGCCTCCAAGACCGACGTCACCCTCAGCGTCTCGCACCGCGGCGACGACCTGGAACTGATGCTGGAGTACGACACGGAGCTGCTGCGCGAACACACCGCGGGCGCCCTCCTCGACGCGTACGTCCACCTGCTCACCGCGGGCCTCGCCGCCCCGGACCGCGAGGTGCGGCTGCTGCCGCTCGCCGCGCCCGCCGCCCCGGAGGGCCCGATGGCGGAGTCCCTGGTGACGCACGGCCTCGACCACGCCTTCCTGCGCTCGGCCGCCCGCCACCCCGCCCGCGTCGCCCTGCACTGGGAGGGCGAGGACATCGCGTACGCGGACCTCGCCGACCGCGTCGAGACCCTGGCCCGCCACCTGGTGGACCAGGGCGTGGCGCCCGGCGACCGCGTCCCGCTGTACCTGGAGCGCGGGCCCGCGCAGATCGTGGCGATCCTCGCGGTGCTGCGCGCGGGCGCCGCGTACGTACCGCTGGACCTGCGCAATCCCGCGGACCGCGTCCGGCACGTCCTGGACGACAGCGGCGGCCGCCTGATCGTGTGCGGCGCCGACGGCGCGGGCGCGCTCGGCGCGGGCCTGCCGCAGGTGTGCGTCGACGGGCACGGCCGCCCCCTCGTCGGGGTCGACCCCGAGGCCAGGAACGGCGTCGCGCTGCCCGCCCGGCACCCCGGCGACATCGCCTACGTCATCTACACCTCCGGCTCCACCGGCCGCCCCAAGGGCGTGGAGGTCGCCGACGCGCAGGTCCTGCGCCTGTACACGTCGACCGCGCGGCGCTTCGACTTCGGGCCGCACGACGTGTGGACCTTCTTCCACTCCTACGCCTTCGACGTGTCCGTCTGGGAGCTGTGGGGCGCGCTGCTGCACGGTGGGAAACTGGCCCTGGTGCCGGACGAGACCGCCCAGTCGCCCGCGGACCTGCTCGCACTCGTCGAACGGCTCGGCGTCACCGTCTTCAGCCAGACGCCGTCGGCCTTCAAGGGCGTGGTGGCGGCCGACGCCGCCGAGGGCTCCACCCGTGAACTCGCCCTGCGCCACGTCGTGTTCGGCGGCGAGCGACTCGACCCGAACACGCTGCGGCCGTGGATCGAGGCGCGCGGCGACCGGGCCCCGGTCCTGGTGAACATGTACGGCATCACCGAGACCACCGTGCACTCCACCTTCCGCGTCATCACCGCCGACGACCTGGGCGACCGCACCGGCAGCCCCATCGGCGTACCGATCGACGACCTGACCCTGTACGTCCTCGACGCGGCCCTCAACCCGCTGCCCGCCGGGCTCGTCGGCGAACTCCACGTCGGCGGCGCGGGCGTCACCCTCGGCTACGCCGGACGCGGCGGGCTCACCGCCGAGCGGTTCGTGCCCGACCCGTTCTCCGACGTGCCGGGCGCCCGCCTGTACCGCAGCGGCGACCTGGCCCGGGTCACCGAGGACGGCGAGTTCGAGTACTGGGGGCGCGCCGACGCCCAGGTGAAGATCCGCGGCTTCCGGATCGAGCTGGGCGAGGTGGAGGTCGCCCTCGCCACCCACCCCGGCGTCGCCGCCGCGGTCGCCGACGTACGCGGCGAGCAGCTCGTGGTGTGGCTGGTGCCCGCCGCCGGTGACCTGCCGGACGTGCCCGAACTCCGCGAGCACGCCTCGGGGTTGCTGCCCTCGTACATGGTGCCCGCGGTCTACACCGCCCTGGCCGAGGTGCCCCTGACCGTCAACGGCAAGGCCGACCGGCGCGCCCTGCCCGACCCGGCCGAGGCCCGCCTGGACGCCGGGACCGAGTACACCGCCCCGCGCACCGGCCTGGAGGAGACCGTCGCCGGGGTGTGGGCCGACGTCCTCGGCGTCGAGCGGATCGGCGTGCACGACAACTTCTTCGCCCTCGGCGGGGACTCCATCCGCGCCGTGGAGATCACCGGCACGCTGCGCGCCCTCGGCCACGAGACCCGCGTGCACGCCGTGTTCAAGCACCAGACCGTCGCCGAGTTCGCCACCCACCTCGCGGACAGCGGCGCCGAGACCCTGGCCCGCGCCGAGCCGTTCGAGATGATCAGCGCCGAGGACCGGGCCGCGCTGCCCGCCGACGCCGAGGACGCATACCCGCTCAGCGCCACCCAGGCGGGCATGCTCTACCACCTGCATCTGCACCCCGAGGCGGGCATCTACCACAACACCGTCAGCGTGCGGATGCGCGGCCGCCTGGACGCGGACCTGCTGCGCCGCGCCCTCGCCGACACCATGGACCGCCACCCCGTCCTGCGCACCAGCATCTCCCTGGACGGCTACTCCGAGCCGCTGCAGATCGTGCACCGGGACGTGGAGCCGCTCCTGACCGTGCGGGACCTGTCCGGGCTCGACGCCGCCGAACAGCGCGCCGAGATCGACGACTTCGTCGCCCATGAGCGCGAGGACCACCTCGAACTGGAGCGTGCCCCGCTGCAACGGCTCGCCGTGCACCTGCTCGGCGACGACGAGTTCCAGCTGACGGTCAGCGAGAACCACGTCATCCTCGACGGCTGGAGCTGGACGTCCACCGTCACGGAGATCTTCAGCCGCCAGGCGGCGCTGCTCGACGACGCCCCCGACTACGGCACCCGCTGGCCCGAACTGCCGCTGCGGTACGCCGACTTCATCAAGACGGAGCGGGCCGCCCTCGAAGGGGCGGACGTCGCGGAGGTGTGGCGGCAGCGGATGGCCGACGCCGAACCGCGCTCCGTCGCCGATCTGCGCCCCGCCGGGCTGCCGCAGGTGCGCCGCGTCCAGGTCGACATCGACCCCGACACCTCCCAGCGCCTCGCGCGGCTCGCCAAGGAGGAGGGCCTGCCCTTCAAGAGCCTCGCCGTGGGCGTGCACTTCAAGGTCCTCGCCGAGGCCCTGGCCGTGACCGACCCGGTCACCGGCATGGTGCTGCACGGCCGCCCCGACCTGCCCGGCGCCAAGGACCTGCGCGGCCTGTTCATCAACATGCTGCCGACCTCGATGTCCGTGCCCGGCGGCAGCTGGCGCGACCTCGCCCGGCGCGCCTTCGACGAGGAGCGCGGCCTCCTGGAGCACCGGCACACCCCGCTGATCAACGTGCAGCAGGCGCTCGGCAACGACCCGCTGTTCGACGTGGGCGTGAACTTCGTGCGCTTCCACGCCCTCAGCGAGGTCCTCGACACCGGAGTCGTCGAACTCGTCGACCACCACCCTGCGTCCGCCGAGGACACCAACTACGCGGTCATGAGCACGTATTCGGTGCACCCGCCCGCCAACGAGCTGGGCCTGATCCTCGCCTACGACAGCGACCGGGTCTCCGACGAGTGGGCCGCCGACCTCGCCACGATGTACGCGCAGGCCCTGCGCCGCTTCGCCACCGACCCCGACGCCCCGCACGACGAGGCCAGCCTGCTGCCCTACGACGCCGCGGCCGCGGCCCGCCGCGCCGACGGCGGCCCGCTGGAGGTGCCCGGCACCACCCTGCACGAGGCCATCGAGGCCGTCGCCGCGGCCCGCCCCGGCGCGGTCGCGGTCACCGGACCCGGCGGCGCCCTGACCTACCGCCAGCTCACCGAGCGGGCCCGCGCCGCCGCCGACGGCCTCACCGCCGCCGGAGTGCGCAGCGGCGACCTGGTCGCGGTCGTCGCCAGGCGCGGCGTCGACCTGGTCACCGGGCTGCTCGCCGCCATGACGGCGGGCGCGGCCTACGTCCCCGTCGACCCGGAGCTGCCCCTGGAGCGCATCACGCACCTGATCCGCGACTCGGGCTGCCGCACGGCGGTGACCGCGCACCTCACCGACGACGACGCGGCCGTGCTCGCGCTGCTCGCCGACGAGGGCATCACGGTCCGCACCGTCGCCGAGGCGGCCGCGGCCACCGACGCCGGGCCCCCGCAGCGCGCCGACGCCGCCGACCTGGCGTACCTCATCTACACCTCCGGCTCCACCGGCACCCCCAAGGGCGTCGGCGTCAGCCACCACAATCTGCTCGCCTACCTGGAGGCGTCCGGCACGGTCGTGGCGCCCACCGCCGACGACGTGGTCGCGGTCCGCTCCACCTTCACCTTCGACCTGTCGGTGTGGGAGCTGTTCGCGGGCCTCGTGGCCGGATCCCGGATCCACCTCGTGCCCGGCGACGTCGCCGCGGACGCGCAGCAACTGCACGGCCATCTGCGGGGCGAGGGCGTCACCATGCTCGCAACCACCCCGACGATCGCGCAGGAGCTGGCCGCCGTGGACGGCAGCGGCGACACCGGCGGCGTCCCGCTCGGCCTGCGGGCGCTGCTGCTCGCGGGCGAGGAGGTCGTGCCCGCCCGGTTCGCCGACTGGTTCGAGGGGCCCTCCGCGCAGGGCTGCCGCGTCTTCAACTGGTACGGCCCGACCGAGGCCACCGTCCTGA
The DNA here is from genome assembly GCF_055594065.1 of Streptomyces sp. NPDC040610. Lineage (NCBI taxonomy): Bacteria > Bacillati > Actinomycetota > Actinomycetes > Kitasatosporales > Streptomycetaceae > Streptomyces > Streptomyces sp. NPDC040610. The sequence goes on from NZ_JBVIXA010000013.1 coordinate 56,701, forward strand.
TGACCGTCGCCGAACTCACCGCCGAGGTCACCCGCAGACAGCGGGCCCCCATCGGCGCCCCGGTGCCGGGCTCCACCATCTGGGTCCTCGACGAACACATGCAGCCGGTGCCGCCCGGCGCCGCGGGCGAGCTGTACATCGGCGGCGTCCAGGTGGCCCAGGGCTACTGGCGGCGCCCCGGCCTCACCGCCGGACGCTTCATCCCCGACCCGTTCGCCGCCGATCCCGGCGCGCGGCTCTACCGCACCGGCGACCGCGCCCGCCACCGGGCCGACGGTCAGCTGGAGTTCCTCGGCCGCTTCGACAACCAGATCAAGCTCCGCGGCCACCGCATCGAGCTCGGCGAGGTCGAGTCCGTCCTCGTCGACCACCCGGGCGTGACCGACTGCGTCGTGGTGGTGCACGGCGCCGCCGGTGCCACCCCGCGCCTGGTCGCGTACGTGGTGCCGGAGACCGGCGACCTGGACCGCGGCGAGCTGCGCACCCGGGCCGCCGGACGCCTGCCGCGCTACGCGCTGCCCGCGGCGATCCGCCTCGTCGAGGAGATCCCGCAGACCCCCAGCGGCAAACTGGACCGGCGCCGGCTGCCCGCGCCCACCGCCGACGACTTCCTCGGCACGTCGGGCAGCGCCGAACCGCCCCGCGACGACGTCGAACGCGAACTCCTCGCGATCTGGCAGGACCTGCTCGGCCTGGAGGGCCTCGGCATCCGCGACCACTTCTACGAGGCGGGCGGCCACTCGCTGCTCGCCACCCGGCTGCTCCTTCGGGTGCGGCGCGAGTTCGGGGTGCGGCTGCGGATCCAGCAGGCCATGGCGGACTTCACCGTGGCGGGCCTCGCCGAACTCATCAAGTCGGCGCGGGAGAGCACCGACGGTGCCTCGGCGCGGAGAGCGGGACGTCGATGAACTTCATCTCCCTCCTCGCCACCCGGTCCCGGACGACCGTGATCGCCGCGGTGGTCGCGGGCCTGCTCTCGGGCGGCGCGACCGTGGCCCTGATCGCGGTGCTCCAGCGGGTGCTCGAACGGCTCGACGACCCCGGCACCGGGCTGCTCGCCGCGTTCATCGCGGCGGCGCTCACCGTGATGCTCGCCGGGGCCGTCTCCTCGATCCTGCTGATCCGGCTCGCCCAGCGCTCCATCCAGGAGCTGCGGATGGAGCTGTGCCGCCGGATCCTCGACAGCGGCATGCGCCGCATCGAGCGCATCGGCCCCGCCCGGCTCCAGTCCGCCCTCACCGACGACGTACAGATCATCACCAGCGCGGTCAGCAGCGTGCCGCTGCTCTCCATGAACGGCTCGATCGTCATCGGTGCCTTCGTCTACATCGGGGTGCTGTCCTGGAAGATGCTGCTCGGCATGATCGGCGTGCTCGCCGTCGGCCTGCTGCTCTACCAGCTCCCGGTGCGCCGGGCCGGTGTCCATCTGCGCCGCGCCCGTGAGCACCAGGACGCCATGCACGGCCACCTGGAGAGCGTCACGCGCGGCGCCAAGGAGCTGAAGCTGGACCGCGGCCGCCGCGACGAGGTCCTCGACGGCGGCGTCGGCGCCACCGGCAAGCTCCTGGTGCGGGACACCACCCGGGGCGTGGGCCTCTACACCATCGCGGGCTCCTGGGGGCAGCTGCTCTTCCTCGCCTGCATCGGCATCATGCTGTTCGCGGGCCCCCACTTCGACATCCCCGCCGACGACCTGACCGGCTTCACCCTCGCCGTCATCTACATCAACACCCCGCTGGTCACCGTCCTCAACCTGATCCCGGCGCTCGGCCGGGCCGGGACGGCGCTGCGCTCCCTCGACGCGCTCGACCTGGGCGACGAGAGCGGCCTCGGGACCTCCGAGCGTGGCGGTGCCGAGCAGGACGCCGGGGCCGAACTGCGGCTGCGCGGCGCGGTCTTCCACTACGACACCGCCGGGGACGAGACGGGCTTCCAGGTCGGGCCGATCGACGCCCGGTTCGCCCCCGGCACCCTCACCTGTCTGATCGGCGGCAACGGCAGCGGCAAGACCACGCTGGCCAAGATGCTCTGCGGCCTCTACCCGCCGAGCGCGGGTGAGATCGTCCTCGACGGGGCGCCCGTGGCCGGGGACCGGGTCGAGGAGCTGCGGGGGAGCGTCGCCGGGGTCTTCGCCGACGTCCACCTCTTCCGCACCCTGCCGGCCCACCCCGACGGCGACGAGGAGGCCAACCGGCTGCTCGCCCAGCTCGGCATGGACAGCAAGGTGACCGTGCGCGACGGGGAGTTCTCCACCATCTCCCTGTCCACCGGGCAGCGCAAACGCCTCGCCCTGGTGGCGGCGCTGCTCTCGGACCGCCCGGTGCTGCTGTTCGACGAGTGGGCCGCCGACCAGGACCCCGAGTTCCGGGAGTTCTTCTACACCCAGGTCCTGCCCGCGCTGCGGGGGCGCGGCAAGACCGTCATCGCCATCACCCACGACGACCGCTACTTCAACATCGCCGACCAGATCCTCAAGCTCGACCGCGGCACCATCGCCGAGCTCACGGAACCGGCCCGCCCCGCGGCGGAACCCGCCGCGCTCTGACCGCTTCCACCCCACCCCCCACCGCACCGGGTCACGCACGCCCAGCGCACCCGTTCACCACGCCTCACCACGTTTCAAGGAGACAGCCATGTCCGAAGCGCCCCGCTACGACGTCGTCCGCAACGACGAGGAGCAGTACTCCCTCTGGGAGGCCGACCGCGAACTGCCCCTCGGCTGGCACCGCGAGGGCACCAGCGGCACCCGCGAGGAGTGCGTCGCGCACATCGACCGCGTCTGGACGGACATCCGGCCGCGCAGCGTGCGCACGCGCCAGCAGACGGCCCGGGCCTGACGGCGCGCCCCGCCCGCGACCCGTGAACGACCACGCACCGCACGCGCCGACACCGCACCACGCAGCACCGCACCACACAGCACCACGCCCGTCACACGCCACGCCACAGCACCAGTCACACGCCACGTCACAGGACAAGGGGACAGCCATGAGCCAGGCCGGTATCGACCTGCTGCGCGACCACGTCAGCGGGGACTTCGGTGACATCATTCTGGACGTCCGCAACAGCCAGGGCTGCTGGCTGGTGGACGAGCGGGACGGCTCCCGCTACCTGGACATGTCGATGTTCTACGCATCGGCGCCGCTCGGACACAACCATCCGGCCCTGCACGGCGACGCGGAACTCGACGACGCGTTCCTCGCCGCGGCCCGGATGAAGCCCGCCAACCCCGACTACGGCACCCGCGAACAGGCCAGGTTCGTCGAGGAGTTCATCGGCCTTCTCGGCTCCGACGACATGCCGTACCTCTTCTTCATCGACGGTGGCGCGCTCGCCGTCGAGAACGCCCTGAAGGTCGCCTTCGACTGGAAGACGCAGCACAACGCCGCCCGCGGGATCGCCGTGCGCGGCTCGCGCGCCATGCACCTGGAGCGCGCCTTCCACGGCCGCAGCGGCTACACGATGTCGCTCACGAACACCGACCCGTCCAAGATCCGCGACTTCCCCGTCTTCGACTGGCCGCGCATCCCGAGCCCGGCCGTCAACGACATGAGCCGCTGGGACGAGCCGGAGCTGTTCCCGGAGGAGCAGGCCGCCCTGGACGCCGCCGCGGCGGCCTTCTACCGGTTCGCCGACGAGATCGCGTGCTTCGTCTTCGAGCCCATCCAGGGCGAGGGCGGCGACCGCCACCTGCGGCCGCAGTTCCTGCAGGCCATGGCGGAGCTGTGCCGGAAGAACGACGCCCTGTTCGTCGCCGACGAGGTGCAGAGCGGCTTCGGGATCACCGGTGAGCGCTGGGCGAGCGAAGCCCTCGGGCTGCGCCCCGACGTGATCGCCTTCGGCAAGAAGACCCAGGTGTGCGGGGTCATCGGCGGGCGCCGGGTGCTCGAGGTGGAGGGCAACGCCTTCCGTACGTCGAGCAGGCTCAGCTCCACCTGGGGCGGCAACCTGGTCGACATGATCCGGGCCACCCGGATCATGAAGGTCGTCCGCGAGGAGGGCCTGTTCGAGAACGCGGCCCGCACCGGCGCCCATCTGGTCGGCCAGCTCCGCGAGATCGCCGCCGAGTTCCCCGACCTGGTGTCCGAGCCGCGCGGGCGCGGCCTGATGTGCGCGATCACGCTCACCGACGGCGCCCTGCGTGACCGCGTCCTGCAGCGCGCGTACAGCGGCCACGGAGTGATCTTCCTCGGCTCGGGCGTGCGCGAGCTGCGCTGGCGGCCGCCGCTGTCGGTCACCGAGACCGAGCTCGACCTCGGCGTCAGCGCGCTGCGCGCCGTCCTGAAGGAGATCGCCGCGGAGGACCACGCATGAACCGCATCGCCCGACCGCAGCCACGCCCCTGGGCGGCGCGCAGGCTCGTCTGCATGGGCTTCGCCGGTGGCGGCACCGTCGCCTTCCGGCCGTGGGCCAGGCTGCTGCCGCTCGAAGTGGAGCTGCGCACCCTGTGCTACCCGGGCCGCGAGTACCGGTACGCGGACGAGATCACCGGCGGCTGGGACGGCTTCGTCGAGGACTGCGCGGACGCCGTCGCCACCGAGGTGCGCTCCCCGTACGTGCTGTACGGCCACAGCATGGGCGCCCTGCTCGCGTTCGAGACCGCGCGCCTGCTCCAGGAGCGGGGCGCCCAGGGCCCCGAGAGCGTGATCCTCTCCGGGCACATCGCGCCGCAGCACTGGACGGGCGTCCGCTCGGCCAAGCTCGCGACGGCCTCCGACGAGGAGTTGGCCGAGTCCCTGAAGGCGGGTGGCGGCCTGCCGCAGTCGGTCGTCAGCGACCCCGACCTGCTCGCCATGGCCGTGGACCTGCTCCGCATGGATCTGGAGGCGTACGCCGCCTATGAGTTCCGGCGCGCGCCCCTGCTGCGCGCGCCCCTGCACCTCATGGTCGGCGAGGACGAGCTGACGCCCGCCCACGACGGCTGGGAGGAGCTGACGGAGGGGCCGTTCACACGGGCGGTCCTGCCGGGCGGGCACTTCTTCACCCCGCGCGTGTGGGGTCAACTCCCACGCCATATGCCCGCGTTCCTGCCCGACGGCGCCGCCGAGCTGGCGGGCTGATGGGGGCGCGCGTACCCGCGGCGGAACTGCCGCCCGCCGCCGACGTGGTGATCGTCGGCGGCGGGGTGATGGGCACCAGCATCGCCTTCCACCTGGCCGAGGCCGGGGTCCGCGACGTGCTGCTCCTGGAGCGGGACACGCTGGGCTCGGGGTCCACGAGCAAGGCGGCGGGCGGCGTCCGGGGGCAGTTCTCGGACGCGGTCAACATCCAGCTGGGCGCCCGCAGCCTGGAGCTGTTCCAGGACTTCGGCAACCGTCCCGGCCAGGAGATCGATCTGCACCGGGAGGGCTATCTCTTCCTGCTCTCCCGGCCCGAGGACGTGACGGCCTTCGAGCGGAACGTGGCCGTCCAGAACGAGTTCGGGGTGCCCAGCCGGATGCTGGACCCGGCCGAGGCCCGCGCGCTGTCCCCGCTGATCTCCACGGACGGCGTGCTGGCCGCGGCGTACTCGCCCGACGACGGCTACTGCGCGCCGGAGTCGGTGGTCCTCGGCTACGCGGTCGGCGCCCGGCGGTACGGCGCCCGGCTCCTGACGAACTGTCAGGTCATCGGCATGGAGCGGGCGGCGGGCCTCTCCGGGGCCACCACCGTGGTCACCGAACGCGGCACGGTCACGGCCGGCACGGTGATCTGCGCGGCCGGGGCCTGGTCGGCGGCGCTCGGCGCGATGGCCGGGGTCGACCTGCCCGTACGGCCCTACCGGCGGCAGGTCCTGGTGACGGGACCGCTGCCGGACCGGCCCGAGCGCGTGCCCATGACCATCGACTTCACCACCAGCTTCTACTTCCACGGCGAGGGCCGGGGCGTGCTGCTCGGCATGTCCGACCCCGACGAGCCCTCCGGGTTCGACCTGTCCCGCTCGGACGCCTGGCTGCCCCGCCTGTCCGAGGCGATGGCCCTGCGCGCGCCCCGGCTCACCGAGGCGGAGGTCGTCACGGGCTGGGCCGGACTCTACGAGGTCACGCCCGACCACAACGCGCTGATCGGCGAGGCTCCCGGCCCCGGGCGCTTTCTGTACGCGACCGGCTTCTCCGGCCACGGCTTCCTCCAGGGGCCCGCGGTCGGCGAGGTCGTCCGCGATCTCTACCTGGGACGACGGCCCTTCGTCGACGTCTCGGCCCTCTCCGCGGAGCGCTTCACCCAGGGCGCGCCACGAAAGGAGCTCAACTGTGTCTGAGGACTCAAGCGTGTCCGGCGGACGGGACAGAGCCGGGCGCTCCCGGTTCGGCCGCGTACGGACCCTGCTCGTCGCCCTGACCGTCTCCGCCGCCGGACTCGCCGCGGCCACGCCCGCGCAGGCCGCGGACGACACCCCCGGCGTGGTCAGCAGGGCGGCCGTCGTCGACGTGCCCGGCGCCGAGGGCGGCACGGCCGCGCAGCGGGAGCAGGCGCTGCTCGACTACTGGACGCCGGAGCGGGTCCGCCGCGCCACCGGCGAGAAGAAGGCCCCGGCACCCGCCGTGGACCGCGCCGACCCGCGCCTCGCGGCGGCCGGACCGCACTCCACCGCCGTCGGCAAGCTCGTGTTCGAGCACGCCAACGGCAAGCCCGACCACTGCACCGCGACCGCGGTCGACAGCGACTCGGAGATCCTCGTCCTGACCGCCGCGCACTGCCTCCACGAGGGGCCGGGCGGCAACTGGACGAAGAACGTCGTGTTCATCCCGGCGCGCGAGGGCGGCAGCGAGCCCTTCGGCCGGTTCACCGCCTGGAACGTCGCCACCTCGGCGCTGTGGAGCAGCGGCGCGAAGCCGGACTGGGAGCACGACTACGGCCTGGTCATCACCAACGACAACGCCAAGGGCGAGACCGTCTTCGACGCGGCGGGCGGCTACCAGATCGTGCCGGACGCGCGCACCGGCGAGGAGGTGTCGGTCATGGGCTACTCGGGACCGCCCTACGACGGCGAACACCAGGAGTTCTGCCAGGACTTGATCGAGCCGACGGTCCCGCCGATGAACATGTGGCAGGTCGAGTGCCCGAACATGACACCGGGCTCCAGCGGCTCGCCCTGGCTGCTCGACTACGACTACGACAGCGGCTCGGGCTACATCGGCGGCCTCAACAGCATCTCCGACACCCGGGGCTACATGGCGTCACCCCGGTTCGACGCCAAGACGGGTGAATTCGTGTCGATGGTGGAGCGGATCGCGGCGGCACGGCCGTAAGCATGAGCGGGAACGGGTGCGAACGGGGCGGGAACGGGCGGGATCCGGTGGGCGGCGCAGGGCTCCCGGCGGGCTTCCGGGCTTCCCGGCTTCCGGCGAGAGGGGACGCGATGAGTGAGGCCGAGGACGGCGCCGCGGTGCCTTCGGTGCCGTCGTCCAACCCCGACGGCGGCTGGGGCCGGGCCAAGGTCCCGCTGCCCGCGCCCGCCCTCGACCTCGGCGTCCCGCTGCCCCAGGTCGCCCGGCCCGTCGGCACGGTCGTCCTGCGCACGCTGGTGGTGTCCGCGCAGGACCCGGCGGTCGTACCCGCCCGCGAGGACACCCTGAGCGCCGGCGAACGCGCCCGGCTGCCCGGGGACGCGGCGGAGCGGCGGCGGTACGTGGCCGAGCGCGCCGGACTGCGGCTGCTCCTGGCCTCGTGCCTGGGCGCGGCGCCGCAGGGCATCGCCGTCGACGCGGGACCCTGTCCGCACTGCGGCGCCGACCACGGGCGCACGGCGAGCGCGCGGGGCAGGCCGCCCCTGTACGTCGCCACCGCGGCGCACGGCGACCTCGTCGTGCTGGCGCTCGCGGCGGCGCCGGTGGGCCTCGGCCTGGCGGTGCCCGGCGGGCAGGACCGCGAGGCGCTGCTGCGGGCCCGCAAGCCGGCCCGGCTCGCGGCGGGTTCGGGCGCCCTCGCCCGGGGCCGGTGCCGGGAACCAAGAACGTCCGGTGTGGCGCGGCACGTCGAGTACGTGGGCGTCCCGCCGGAGGGGGAGTGCGTCGTGTCCGTCGTATGGCAGGAGCACTCCCAGCCCTGAGGCACGCGCGTGAGCGGGTGCCCCGACAGCGTCAGCGTGGTGGTTTGGGGCCAAGTCCCCTGGCGTATGGCTCAGATGCCGTCAAGAACCCGTCATCGGGACGCCACCCCCACGCGGCGCGCACGACCACCGGCCGACAGGCCGGCGGTGATCAATGAAAGCCATGGCTCCGCGCACTCGGGCCCGGAGTTGTGTCATGACCCCCACAAGGAGGATCCCTATGCGTCGTCGACTCGCCGCTGTGGCCGTGAGCGCCGCTGCCCTCACCCTCGGGACGGGCCTCGCGGCCGCCCCGGCGTCCGCCGTCCCGGCGGACAAGGCGCAGGTGCTCAGCCGCTGGACGCAGACCGACGCGGGCAGCTACAACACGTGGGTCTCGGCCCGCAACAACCAGGGTGCGTGGAGCGCGTACAAGTTCAACTGGTCCACGGACTACTGCTCCTCCTCCCCGGACAACCCGTTCGGCTTCCCGTTCCAGACGGCCTGTGCCCGGCACGACTTCGGCTACCGCAACTACAAGGAGATCGGCACCTTCGACGCCAACAAGGCCCGCGTCGACAGCGCCTTCTACGCGGACCTGAAGCGGGTCTGTGCCACCTACAGCGGCGCCAAGAAGGTCTCCTGCGACGCGCTGGCCTGGACCTACTACCAGGCGGTCGACAAGCTCGGCAAGGTCGCCCCGCAGAACACCGTGAACGCCGCCTGACCCCGCCGGTGAGGGCCGGGCGACCGCCCCTCACCGGCACCACCGGGCCCGCGCGCACGCGCGGGCCCGGTGACCCATGGACCATGGGGTCATGGACGACCTCACCCCGATACGGGACGTGGCGGACCGCTTCGGACTGCCGCTGTCCACGCTGCACTACTGGGAGCGGCGCGGTCTGGTGGCGCCGCACCGGCGCTCCGGGCGGCGGTACTTCGACACCGAGCAGGTCTACCGCGTGGCACTCGTCAAGCTGTGGCGCGAGACCGGCCACATGTCCATCGACGAGATCGACACCCTGCTGCGCCGCGACGACCCCGCCGCCGACTGGCAGCGGACCGTGCACGCCCGCGCCGCCGCGCTCCAGGCCCACATCGCCCGCCTCGAAGCCGCCCGCACCTACCTCGGCCATCTCCTCTCCTGCACCCACGGCCACGACCTGGAACGCTGCCCCGACTTCCGCGCGACCGTCCCCCTGGGCCGCGCCGACCCGTCGGACAGGCCCTAGTCGCGCGGCACGACGACCTCCCGGCGCAGCACTGGTTCCGCGTCGGACGCGTCCGGTACGTCGAAGAGCGCGTCCACGGCCGGACGCTGCACCGCGTACGCCGCCACGAGCCCGGCGGTCTCCCGTTCGCCCGCGGGCAGTCCGGCGGCGGCCAGCAGGCTCCGCACCCGGACGCCGATGTCCCGCCGGTCGGAGCTCGCGCCGTGGTCGGCGGTCATGCGCGCACCTCCGCGGCGGTGACCGCCGGGCCGCCCGACGCCCCCGCCGCGTACGCCGCCGGATCGGGGGCCAGCCGGTGCCAGTCGGTGCGCTCCTGGAACGCGTCCCCGACGCGCAGGACCGTCGCCTCGTCCGCCACCGGCCCCGCGATCTGCAGCGACAGCGGAAGCCCGGTCCCCGTGACGCCCATCGGCACCGCGAGGACGGGGTTGGCCAGCGCGTTCCAGTACGGCGTGTGGACCTTGCCGAACACGCCCGCGTGGTCCTGGTGGCCCGCCGCGTCCGCCAGGGCGTCGAACGGTGGTGCCCCGATCGACGCGGTCGGGCACACGAGCACGTCCAGGTCCGCGAACAGGGCGTCCACGGCCCGCTGCGCCACCGTCCGCACGCGCTGCGCCTGGACGTAGTCCGCGCCGGACACGAGCGCGCCCGTCGCGAGGAGCCCGCGCGCGGCCACGGAGTAGTCGTCCCAGCGGCGCGACAGACCGGCGCGGTGGTGGGCAAGCCCCTCGGCGGCCGCGGTCACGAATACCGCGGTGATCAGCTCCCGCCAGTACGGCAGCCGCACCTCCACCGCGTCCGCGCCCAGGCCGGCGAGCACCGACACGGCCGCGTCGAACACTCCGGGCAGCGCGGGGTCGCCGTCGGCGGGGAAGTGGTGCTCGCGCGCGACGCCGACGCGCAGCCCGTCCAGACCACCGCCGAACCGGGGCTCGGCGAACGGCACTTCGAGCCCGCCCGGAGCCCCCCGGCTCCTGCGGCCCGCCTTCCCCCCACCGCTGCCCGCCGCCCCACGGCCACTGGCCGTCGTACCGCCGCCGTCCCGTCCCCCGGCGATCACGCTCAGCACCGCCGAGCAGTCCCGCGCGCCCCGGGCCAGCGGACCCACCCGGTCGAGGCTGTACGCGAGCGGCACGCACCCGGCCGCAGGCACCCGCCCGAACGTCGGAAGCAACCCGCTGACTCCGCAGAACGCGGCGGGCATCCGGATGCTCCCGCCGGTGTCGCTGCCGAGCGCGGCCGCGAAGAGACCCGCCGCGACCCCGCTCGCGGAGCCCGAACTCGACCCCCCGGCCCACAGGTCGGGCCGCCACGGGTTGCGCGGGAACGGGAACGGCTTGTCCTCCTCGGGGAGTCCGCAGCCGAACTCCATCGCGGTCGTCTTCCCCGTGATGACCGCGCCCGCCGCGCGCAGCCGTGCCACCACCGGGGCGTCCCGCCCGGCCCACCAGGCCCGGTCGTGGACGAGGCTCTGGGCCGTGGTCGGCCCGTCGGCCACCGCGATCGTGTCCTTCACGCCGAACGGGATCCCGTGCAGCGGCCCGCGGTCGAGCCCGCGCGCCAGCTCCTCGTCCGCGCGCCGGGCGTCCGCGCGCGCCCGCTCGTCGAACCGCGCCAGATACACCCCGAGCGCCCCGTCGTGCCGCTCGGCCGCCGCGATGGCCGCCTCGGTGAGGCCGACGCTGGTCACGGTGCCGTCCCGCAGCGCGAGCGCGGTCCCGGACAGGGTCGGGGCCAGGGGCCGGGTCAAGGGTTCGCTCACGTTCCACCTCCGCGTACGCCGCCGAGGACCGGCGGCCGGTGGCACGCCACCCTGGCCCCTCAACCCGAGTTGAACGCAAGCGGCCGAGGCGGCGACCCCACCGCGAGGCACCCAGCCCATGACGTTCGCCGCCATGGAGCCGCGCCGGAGTGTGGTGCCGGGCCACATGGGCGCCGCCCCGCGCCGTGCCTATGTTTCCGGCCATGACCAGCGGACCTCACCCCACCCGGGACACCCCGACTCCGGCCGCCCCGGGCGCCGTCGGCCTCAGCGGCCGCGTCGCCCTCGTCACCGGCGGCGGCAGCGGCATCGGCCGCGCCTGCGCGGCGGCCCTCGCGGCGGCGGGCGCGGAGCTCCACGTCGTCGACATCGACGCGGCCGCCGCCAAGGCCGTCGCGGACACCGTCGGCGGCCACGCCCACACCACCGACCTCGCCGACGCCGACGCCGTCGCCGCGCTGCCGACGGACGTCGACATCCTCGTCAACAGCGCCGGGCTCCAGCACATCGCGCCGATCGCCGAGTTCCCGCCCGCGCGGTTCGCGCTGATCCAGCAGGTGATGGTCACCGCCCCGTTCCTGCTCCTGCGGCAGAGCCTGCCGCACATGTACGCGCACGGCTGGGGCCGCGTCGTCAACATCTCCAGCGTCCACGGCCACCGCGCCAGCGCCTACAAGAGCGCCTACGTCGCCGCCAAGCACGCCCTGGAGGGCCTGAGCAAGGTCACCGCCGTCGAGGGCGCCTCGCACGGCGTGACCAGCAACTGCGTCAGCCCCGGCTACGTACGCACCCCGCTCGTGCAGGGGCAGATCCACGACCAGGCCGCCGCCCACCGCATCAGCGACGAAGCCGTCGTCGCCGAGGTGCTGCTCGCCCGCTCACCCCTGAAGCGCCTCATCGAACCCGAGGAGGTCGCCGCGGCCGTCCTGTGGCTGTGCGGCCCCCACAGCGGCTTCGTCACCGGCACGTCCCTGTCGATGGACGGCGGCTGGGCGGCCACCTGACCGGACCGCCCGCCCACGACCTCCCCGCACGCCCGCTCATGCCTGCGCCACCCACGAGTGAAACCCGGTGATCCCCATGGCCCGTCCCCGCAGCAGCATCGGCAAGATCGTCGGTGCCAGCCTCGTCGGCACCACCATCGAGTGGTACGACTTCTTCCTCTACGGCTCCGCCGCCGCCCTCGTCTTCAACGAGATCTTCTTCCCCACGGCCGACCCGCTCACCGGCACCCTCATCGCCTTCATCACCTACGCCATCGGCTTCCTCGCCCGGCCGCTCGGCGGCGTCGTCTTCGGGCACTTCGGCGACAAGGTCGGCCGCAAGAAGCTGCTCGTGCTCAGCCTGCTCCTGATGGGCGGCGCGACGTTCGCGATGGGCCTGCTGCCCACGTACGACGCGATCGGCGTCGGCGCGCCCATTCTCCTGACCGTCCTTCGCCTCGTGCAGGGCTTCGCGCTCGGCGGGGAGTGGGGCGGCGCCGTGCTGATCGTCTCCGAGCACGGCGGCGACAAACACCGCGGCTTCTGGGCCTCCTGGCCGCAGTCGGGCGCCCCCGGCGGCAACCTCCTGGCCACCGGTGTGCTCGCGCTGCTCGCCGCCGTGCAGTCCGAGTCCACGTTCCAGGCGTGGGGCTGGCGCGTGCCGTTCCTCCTCTCCGGCGTGCTGGTGATGGTCGGCCTGTGGATCCGCCTGTCCGTCTCCGAGTCCCCGGTCTTCCTCGAAGCACAGGCCAGGGCCGAGGCGGCCGCCGCGCACGGGGCCAAGGACGAGCCGCCCGTCGTGGAGGTGTTCCGCAGGAACTGGCGGGAGGTCCTCACCGCGATCGGCACCCGCTTCGGCGAGAACATCTCGTACTACGTCCTCACCTCCTTCGTGCTCGTGTACGTCACCGAACACCTCGACCTGCCCAAGAGCACCGCCCTCAACGCCGTCCTGATCGGCTCGGCCGTGCACTTCGTCACCATCCCGGCCTGGGGCGCCCTCTCGGACCGGATCGGGCGGCGCCCGGTGACGCTCATCGGGTCGGTGGGTATGGCGCTGTGGGCCTTCGCGTTCTTCGGGCTCGTCGACTCGGAGTCGTTCGCCGTGATCACCGCGGCGGTGACGGTGGGGCTGCTGTTCCACGGCGCGATGTACGGGCCGCAGGCCGCGTTCATCTCCGAGATGTTCGACACCAAGGTCCGCTACTCCGGCGCCTCCATGGGCTCCCAGCTCGCCTCGATCGTCGCGGGCGCCCTCGCCCCGATCATCGCCGTGGAACTCCTGAAGGAGTACGACTCCTCCGTGCCCGTCGCCCTCTATCTGTCCCTGGCCGCCGTGGTGACGACGGTGACCGTGGCCCTCGCCCGCGAGACCCGCGGCCGCGACCTGCGCACCGAGGCGGGCGACCTGCCGACGGCGGGCCCGGACCCGGCGCCGGTACGGCCCGCCGCACCCGCCGCGCGTACCGAAGACGCCCCCGCTGCGCGCACCGAGGAGACGGCAGTACGCTCCGGCGAACCCTCCTGAAGCCCCGCACCGCACGTCGGAAGGCAGCCGCCACCCATGGCATCCGCCCGCCCCCGCACCACCGCGCCGACGGCCCCCGGCGACACCGTGGCCGACGCCCTGTGGCACCTGCTCGACCTGCTCGGGCGGCAGGCACCGGCCGAGAGCTTCGCCGCCGCCTCCGCCGCGGCCCGGGACGCGGGGGCGGGCCCGGCGGAACTCGTCCGCGTCGAGGCGGCCACCGAGGCCGCCCTCGGCATCCGCCGCACCCTCGACCAGCACCGGCGCCGCGAGGCCGAACTGTCCGCGCTGTTCGACACCGCGGGCGACCTCGCGGCGCTCAGCGACCTGGACGCGGTCCTGCGCGCCATCGTGCGCCGCGCCCGGCTGCTCCTGCGCACCGACGTGGCGTATCTGACGCTCAACGCCCCCGCCGAGGGCGACACGTTCATGCGCGTCACCGACGGCTCCACGTCCGCGAAGTTCCAGCAGCTGCGGCTCGGCATGGGGGAGGGACTCGGCGGCCTGGTCGCCCAGACCGCCCGGCCCTACGCCAGCGCCGACTACCGCGCCGACACCCGCTTCAAGCACACCGCCGTCATCGACGCGGGCGTCGGCGAGGAGGGCCTGCGCGGCATCCTCGGCGTACCGCTGCGCGTCGGCAGCCGCGTCATCGGCGTCCTGTACGCGGCCGACCGCACCCCGCGCGACTTCGCCCCCGACCAGATCGCGCTGCTCGCCTCGCTCGCCGACCACGCGGCCGTCGCCATCGACAGTGCGCGCCTCCTGGAGGAGACCCGCGCCGCCCTGGTCGAACTCAACGCGGCGACCGCCACCGCCCGCGCCCAGAGCGAGGCCATGCGGCGCGCCGCCGAGACCCACGACCGGCTCACCGACCTGGTCCTCCGCGGCGGCGACGTGTCCGACCTCGCCGCCGAGATAGCCGCGCTCCTCGACGGCGGCCTCGTCGTCCAGGACGCCGACGGCACCGAACTGGCCCGCGTCGGCGCCGACTCGGCGACCGCGCCCGCCCGGGGCGTCGCCGCGTCCCGCGCCAGCGGGCACGCCGTGGCCGTCGACGGCGTCTGGGTGTCCGCCGTGCTCGCCGGGCCCGAGCCGCTCGGCAGCATCGCGCTCAGCGGCCGCCCCGACCTCACCGACAGCGACCGGCGCCTCTTCGAACGCGCGGGCCTGGACACGGCGTTGCTGCTGCTCCTGCGCCGCTCCGTGGCCGAGGCGGAGGACCGAGTGCGCGGCGAACTCCTCGACGACCTGCTCAAGCCCGCCCACGCCACCGACCCGCGCCGCGCCGGACGCCTCTGTCTGCGCGCCCGCCGCCTCGGCGTCGACCTCGCGGAGCCGACCTCCGTCCTCGTCCTGACCTGCGAACCCGACCTGCGCTCCCGCCTGCTGACCGAGGCCGCCCGGCACGCCCGCACCCTGCGCGGCCTCGCCGGACCCCAGGGCGGCCATGTCGTCCTGCTCGCGCCCGCCGCCGCGCCGGGGCCGCTCGCCGAGCGCCTGTCCGCCGACCTCGGCCGGGCCGTCGGTGCGCCCGTGACGTGCGGCGCCGCCGGACCCGTCGAAGGGCCCGCCCGGCTGCCCGCCGTCCACGCCGAGGCGCTGCGCTGTCTGCGTGCCCTGACGGTCCTCGGCCGCACCGGCCAGGGCGCGAGCCTGTCCGGCCTGGGGTTCGTCGGCGTGCTCCTCGGCGACCACACGGACGCCGACGGCATCGACGGCTATGTCCAGCGCGTCCTCGGGCCCGTCATCGACTACGACACCCGGCGCGGCACCGAACTCGTCCGCACCCTCGACGCCTACTTCGACGCGGGCGCGAGCCTGTCCCGCGCGAAGGACGCGCTGCACGTCCACGTCAACACCGTCGTGCAGCGCCTGGACCGCACCGCCCGTCTCCTGGGCCCGGACTGGAACTGTCCCGACCGGGCCCTGGAGCTCCAACTGGCCCTGCGGCTCAACCGGTTGCGCCGCCCGCCGGGGACTGGTCCGGCGTAGCGTCCCGGGTCCGGCGGCGCTGCGTGGGCACGGCGTCGAGGGTGTCGGTGCGGTACTGGAGCGACTGGAGCTCGAACAGGCGCCGGAACAGCTGGGGTCCGTCGGCGGACATCAGCGTGGCGAAGTCGCCCTGCTCGACGAGTCTGCCCTCGTCGAGGACGTAGATGACGTCGGCCTCCTTGACGCTGTGCAGGCGGTGCGTGACCAGGACGATGGTCTGGTCGGCCGACGCGAGCGCGCGGATCTTGCGGAAGGCGTCGATCTCGGCGGCGGGGTCCATGCTGCTGGTCGGCTCGTCGCAGATGAGGATGTCGGCGTCGCGGAAGTAGGCGCGGGCCAGGGCGATGCGCTGCCACTGGCCGCCGGACAGGTCGACGCCGCCCTCGTAGCCCTTCTCGCACAGGGTGTCCCAGCCGTGCGGCAGATCGTCGAGCACGCGGTGCGCGTCTGCGTACGCGGCCGCCGCGTCGAGCCGTGCCGTGTCGTGGATGTCGCCGGGGCGGCTGATGGCGACGTTGGCGCGGGCGGTGAACGGCCACCGCTGGAAGTCCTGCAGGACCAGGGCGACATGACCGAAGACGTCGTCGCGGCGCAGCGCGCACAGGTCGGTGCCGTCCCAGGTGAGGGAGCCCGACGTGGGCAGATAGAGGCCCGCGAGGAGCTTGCTCAGGGTCGTCTTGCCCGATCCGTTGGCGCCGACCAGCGCGATCACCTGGCCCTTGCGGATGGTCAGGGACACCTTGTCGAGGGCCGGGGTGTCGCGCTCGGGATAGCGGAAGCTCACCCGGTCGAACTCGATCACGGCGGGCGGCCGCGGCACCGGGACGCCGGTCGCGGGGATGGCGCGCTTCTTGGCCTCCTCACTGGCGCGGATCAAGTCGTTCATGAACAGGCTCTGTTCGTAGAGGTGGTGGATGTGCGACACCATCCGGCGCAGCCCCGCCGTGCCGCTGGTCAGGGCGAGCGCGGCGGTGGCGCCGGACGCCAGCGGCAGATGGCCGGTCGTCAGGAGCCAGGCGAGCAGGGCGTAGGTGCCGCCCGCGGTCAGGCCCGACAGGGCGGACGTGGCCAGCTCGGTGCGGGCCTCCAGGTGCGCGAGGCGCGTCTGCTCGTCCGCGGCCTGCGCCGCCATCTGGTCGAACTGGTCGAGCAGGAACGGGCCCGCGCCGTGCACCCGCAGCTCCGGCGCCGCCTTCTGCGAGATGAGCAGGCGCCGCAACGCCCCTTGCTGGCGTACGTGTTCGAGCCAGATCTGCACCGACTCGTATGTGCGCCGCGCGGCCCGCACCGTGCCCCAGGCCTTGGGCACCACCACCGCGAGCAGCAGCGGAAGCAGCACGGGGTGCAGCACGGCGAGGACCCCGCTGACGGCGAGCAGCGCCATCAGGGCCTCGACGATGCCGAGGGTGTGCTCGATGAGGCGGCGGGCCGCGGTCTGGCCGTGCTGTCCGGAGTCGAGGACCGCGTGGAAGTCGGAGCGCTCGATGTGCTCCATCTCCACCCGGATGACCTCCTTCATCATGGAGAGCCCCGCCACGCGCTCCACCTTCGGCCCGAGGCGGCCCGCCGCCGCGAACGACACGGCGCGCAGCGTCGCCGCGAACGCGCTGGCGGCGGCCACCCACACCAGGGACGGCAGCGCGTCGCGCACCCGGTCGGCCGTGGGGCCCGCGGCGAACAGGGACACCAGGACGCGGTTGGTGGCGAGCAGCCCGAACGCCGTCGCCGCGGCCTGGCCGAGCTGGGCCACCGCGACCACCACGAGCGCCAGCGGGTCGGCGCGCCAGGCCAGTGTCACGGTGTGCCGGAACAGGCGCGGGATCTGCCGCAGGATCGACAGGAACGACGCGTTGAGGCGCGCCAGTTCATGGGTGGTCCAGCCCCATGAGCCGCGTAACCGCCCGCCGAAGAGCAGTTGTTCGGGCGGCGTGGGGGTGCCGGGGCGGCGCTTCCCGGGAGCCGGGGGAAGTGATGCCAAAGTTCCTCCCTGATCAGGGGTCGTCCGTCCGGAACCTGCCCCGGACGGCTCCGTCGATCCTCATCGGCGGATCGGCGCGACGGGGCACCCCGGACGAAACTTTCGGACGAATGTCTGAAAGCGTCCTGTATTGACGGGAGTTGAGGGGGCGGGAGGGAGGTGAGGGGACGGCGCGGTGCGCGCTCGCGGGGCTCGGGAGGAGCGGGGCTCAGGAGGGGGTGCGCGCCCGGTGGCGGCGTACCGCGTCCCGGTTGGCGCACCGCTGTGAGCAGTAGCGCTGCCGCCCGGTGCGGGAGGTGTCGGCGAAGATCGTGGTGCACTCCGTCACGGTGCACCGCCGCAGCCGGTGCATGCCCCGGCCCGACAGGTGCAGCGCCGTGCCCACGGAGATCAGCGCGAACAGCAGCGGGCCGAGCGGCTGTTCGTCGTCCCGGTAGTGCAGATGCCAGCCCGTGCCGGCGTGGTCGGTCAGCCGCGGGTGGGCGGTGGCCGCCGCCAGCATCCCGTTGAGCAGTCCGGCGCGGGTCTCCTCGTCTGCGGCGTCGACGACCTCCTCCCACGCGGTCAGCGCCTCCAGGGCGCGGTCCAGGTCCTGCGGTACGACCGGCCGCTCCAGGGCGAGCCCGGCCGCGCGGCAGCGGTCCGCGAGCTCCGCGGCGGTCGTCGGGCGGTGGTTGGCCAGGTCCGCGGCGAGATTCACGACGTCCGCGCCGTAAGGGTTGAGGTGCATAAGGCCATTACAGCAGCCTGATCGGCATGCGACGACGTACGAGAGGCCAAGGCCCGGCCGCGGGCGAGGGGGATCCGTCCGCGAGGGGCGAGGGTCCGGCCGCGGGGGACCGGGATCCGTGGCGCTACCGGTGGGCCGTCCTCGGCATCGCCACCTTCACGCAGGCCGCCGCCGGGTTCTTCGTCCAGGGCATCGGCGCCCTGGGCATCCAGCTGCAACGCGACCTGGACCTCAGCACCGCCCAGCTCGGGATGCTGGTCTCGGCGTCCCAACTGGTCCCGCTGGTCGGCCTGTTGGTGGCCGGTGAGCTGCTCGACCGCTACCCCGAACGCTGGGTCGTCGGCATCGGGGCCTGCGTGGTGGCCGTGGCCCTGGGCGCGGGGAGCGCCGCGCCCGGCTATGTCCCGCTGCTCTGCGTCCTGCTGGTCGTCGGCGCCGGCTACAGCACCGTCCAGCCCGGCGGCAGCAAGCTGGTGGCGTCCTGGTTCGACACGTCCCGGCGCGGATTCGCGATGGGGGTGCGTCAGGCGGGCCTCCCGCTGGGCGCCGCGCTCGCCTCGGCCGTACTGCCGCTCCTCGCGGAGGCCTACGGCTGGCGCGCGGCGCTGGTGGCCGGGGGGTTCGTCGCGCTGCTCGGGGCGGGCGTCTTCGTGGGCGGCTACCGGCGGCCGCCATCCGTGTCGTCCACGCCGTCCGTGTCATCCACGGCATCCGTCTCGCCCGCCCTGTCCGCCCCCTCGTCCGCCCCGCCCGGGCCCGCACCCGCACCCCCGCTCAAGGAGCCGTCCGCCCCGCTCTCCGCGCGACTCGCCGCCCGGCTGCGGCTGCTGCGCGCGCCCTCCATGGTGACGATCGTGCTGTCCGGGGCGAGCCTGATCTCGGTGCAGTACGCCGTGGGTGTCCTGACCGTCCTGCACCTGCACGAGGCGGCCTCGGTCGGAGCCGGGACGGCGGCCCTGGTCCTGGTGGTCGCCCAGGGCGCGGGCGTGGTCGGCCGCGTCGCCCTCGCGGTGCGCAGCGACCGGGCTCCCTCCGGTCGGCACGGCACCGTCGCCCTCTGCATGGTCGCCGTGGTCGCGGGGATGGTGGTGCTGATGACTCCGCTGGGCCGCGTCCCCGCCCTGGCCTGCGGTGTGCTCGTCTGGCTCGGCTTCTTCGGCTACGGCTGGTACGGCCCTTGGGTCGCCCACGTGACCGAGTCGGCCCCCGCGGGCCGGACCGGGTTCACCCTCGGCCTCGCCATGTCCGGCAACCAGGTCGCCATCGTCGTCATGCCGCCCGTGCTCGGCCTGCTCCGCGACCTGACCGGCGGCTTCACCGTGGTGTGGGGCCTGCTGTCCGCGCTGACCGTGCTCGCCCTGGTGGTCACCACCCGCGCCGACCGCCGCCTCCGGAGGCAAGGTCCGCCCGGCGTCCGGGAGTTGCCGGACACTGCCGGGGCTCGGCCGCCGACCGCGTCCGTGGCCCCTCATCGCCCGGACTGACCGTCCCGAGCCTCGCCCCGCACCTCTTCACGTGCCTCGTCCGGTACGAGGACGACCTTGCCCGCGACCGTGCCGGACTCCGCGAGCCGCATCGCGTCGGCCGCCCGCGACAGCGGGATCCGCGCGGCGACCTGCGGCTCGAGCCTTCCCTCCGCCAGGAGCGCGAAGACCTGCCCGAGGTCGGCGTCGAGCCGGGCGCGGAAGGCGTCGACGCGGCGGCGCCCGGCCCAGATGTTGAAGAAGTGCGCGTGGCGCGAGTTGGGCAGCGCGTTCCACAGCGCGAGGCGTGCGAAGAGCTTCAGGACGGGGGCCTTGGAGGACCCGGCGGCGTCGCGGGTGGACGCGGTGCCGTACGACACGAGCGTGCCGCCCGGGGCGAGCAGCCGGAACGAGTCCACGATGCCGTCGCCGCCGACGTGGTCGAAGACCGCCCGCACGCCGTGCGGCGCGAGGCCGCGCAGCCGCCCGTGCAGGTCGGGGTCCCGGTAGTCGACGGGGGTGACGCCGAGCGCGCGGAGCTTGTCGTGGTGGCGCCGCGAGGCCGTGCCGATCACCCGCACACCGGCGATCCGCGCCAACTGGACGAGGGCGGAGCCGACGCCGCCGTTCGCGCCGAGCACGACGATCGTGTCGCCCGCGTCGACCTTGGCCGTGCGGTGCAGCATCTGCCAGGCCGTGATGCCGTTCACCACGAGGGTCTCGGCGTCCGTCGACGCCACGGAGTCCGGCACCTCGACGAGGTCCGCCGCTTCCACCACGACGTGGCTCGCCCAGCCGCCGGTCTTCGTCAGCGCCGCGAACCGCCTCCCGGCCAGCGCGGGATCGACCCCCTGGCCGGTCGCCACTACGCGGCCCACCAGGTCGTACCCCGGCACGAACGGGAACGGCGGCTGGTCGTAGTACTTCCCGCGCCGCATCTGCTGCTCCGCGAACGAGACGCCGGTGGCCTCCATCGCGAGCAGCACCTCGCCCGGGCCGGGGGTGGGGGCGGCGACGTGCCGGACCTCAAGGCCGTCGGGCTCGACGACGCCGGGCAGGACGACCTCGGTCGCGACGGTTCCGGCGGCGGGCGCTGTGGCCTGCGAGGTCGTGGCCTGCGCGGCCGTCGGCTGGTTCCCGTGGTTTCCGTGGTTTCCGTGGTTCTCGATCGTGTGCATCTCGCGCATGATTTTGCCTCTCTCGATAGGTATTGCTTATTGCTGTGGTTAGAAGCTCTAACTAGAGAATGGCCCGCACCCGAAGCCCTGTCAAGCCCCCTCTTCCTTGAGTTAGAGTCTCTAACTGCAGTGATAGTCGAGCGGCAAGGAAAGGAGCCACCGACGTGGCAGACCCCTCAACCCCGCGCCAGCGCTACCGCGACCAGGTGCGCGGCGAGATCAAGGCCGCCGCCCTGGAGCAGATCCGTGCGGGCGGCGCGCCCGCGCTCAGCCTCAACGCCGTCGCCAAGGGGCTCGGCCTCACCGGCCCCGCCCTCTACAAGTACTTCCGCAACCGCGACGACCTCCTCACCGAGCTGATCTGCGACGGCTATGACGCGGCGGCCGTCGCCATGCGCGAGGCCGCCGACCGCGTGGCGGACGCCCCGCCCCGCGACCGGCTCCTCGCCCTCGGCACGGCGCTGCGCGACTGGGCGATCGGGGCGCCGCACGTCTACCAGCTCCTGGCCGGTACGCCGTCCCCCGGCTACCAGGCGCCCCCGGAGACCACCGACCGGGCCCGTGCCGTACTCGGCCCGCTGCTCGGCGTGCTCGGGCAGGGGGACTGCGCGGGCGCGGCCCTCGAACTGCGTGCGGAGATGCGTTTCTGGCTGAACGAGACTCCCGCCGTCGAGGAGTGGGTCAAGGCCTGGGCCCCGGACGTCGACCCGGCGACGGCGCTCGCCGGCACGGTGACGGCGTGGGCCCGGCTGCACGGGATCGTCAGCCTTGAAGTGCAGGGCCTGTTCGGGGGGATGGGGCACCGCCCCGGCACGCTGCTCAAGGCCGAGATGGAGGCGCTGGCCGACGCGATGGGGCTGCCGGGTTCGGCCCGGTGACGCCCCCGGGGGTCGGCGCGGTGACACGGACGGCTTGATCGGCTCGGTGGGCCGGATGCGACCGCGCCCGGCGGGGCAGGATGGGGCCGCTGTGCACAACCGCCCGGCCATGCGGGCGGACCGCGCGGTCCAGCGGGCGCACCCCCGTTCCAGGGGGGCGGGCCACCCGTGCGAGCAGGCGGAACCCCCGTTCAAGGAAGGTGCGGCGATGGAGAACGCGGCCCCCGGACAGCTCGTCGTCTCGACGGCGACCCCCGACGACTGGCGCACGGTCACCGAGTGGGCGGCGCGGGAGGGCTGGAACCCGGGTGCCGACGACGCGGCGGCGTTCTTCGCGCAGGACCCGGACGGGTTCTTCGTGGGCCGCGTCGACGGCGAGCCGGTGTCGGCGATCTCCGTCGTCACCTACGGCCCGGCGTACGCCTTCCTCGGCTTCTACCTGGTCCGCCCCGACCTGCGCGGCCGCGGCCACGGCCGCACCACCTGGCGGACCGCCCTCGCCCACGCCGGGGACCGGGTCGTCGGCCTCGACGGCGTTCCGGCGCAGCAGGACAACTACCGCCGCTCGGGCTTCCGGCGGGAGCACGGCAGCCTGCGCTACGTCGGCCCCCTGGGCGCGTCGGGCCCGCTGCCCGCGCACATCAAACCCGTGGCGGATGTGGGCCTTGACGCCGTCGTCGCGTACGACAGCGCCTGCTGCCCCGCCGACCGGCCCCGGTTCCTCGATGTCTGGCTGACCGCGCCCGGCCATCACGCGCTGGCGAGCGTGGTCGACGGCCGCGTCACCGGGTACGGGGTGCTGCGCCCGGGCCGGGACTCACCGCGCGTCGGCCCGCTGTTCGCCGACACCCGCGCCGACGCCGAGGCGCTGCTCGACGCGCTCGGGGCCGGGTCCGGCGGCGCGGCCGTCGCCCTGGACGTACCGGAGACGAACACGCAGGCCGTCGCGCTCGCGGAGGGGCGCGGCATGAAGCCGTCGTTCGAGACGGCGCGCATGTACACGGGCCCGGTACGGGAGTTCGCGCGCGAGCGGGTCTTCGGGATCACCACGCTGGAACTCGGCTGAGAGGGGCGGGCGGCCCGGCGCCGCCCGCCCCCGCCTACTGCGTCCCGCTCACGTCACCGTCAGCGTGACCTTGCTCTTCGCCGTGGAGCTGTTGCCCACGTACAGGTCGAACCTGCCCTCCTCGACGAGGAACTCGCCGCGCGTGTCGTTCGTCCAGAAGCCCAGGTCCGCCGCGCCGAGCCGGAAGCGGACGACGGTGGAGCGGCCCGCGCCGAGCGTGACCCGGCGGAAGCCGCGCAGCTTGCGCACCGGCTGGGTGATGCTCGCCGCGACGTCGTGGACGTACAGCTGCACGACCTCGTCGCCCTTGCGGCGGCCGGTGTTGGAGACGGTGACCGACACCTCCAGGGTGTCGCCGTCGCGCAGGGCGCCCGCGGGGACGGCAGTGCGGCTCAGCTTCGGCGCGCCGATCTCGAACGTCGTGTAGCTGAGGCCGTGGCCGAAGGGGAACTGCGGGTCCGGCGGCAGGTCCAGGTACTTGGACGTGTACTTGTTGTCGGCGTTGTAGGGGCGGCCCGTCGACTCGTGGTTGTAGTGGATCGGGATCTGGCCGACCGTGCGCGGGAAGGACACGGGCAGCTTGCCGCCCGGGTCGACCTTGCCGAAGAGGACGTCGGCGATGGCGTTCCCGGCCTCGACGCCGGGGTGCCAGGCCTCCAGGACGGCGGGCGCCGACTCCAGCCAGCCGCCCATGGTCAGCGGACGGCCGCCCACCAGGACGACCACGAACGGCTTGCCGGTCCCCGCGACCGCCTCGACGAGACGTTCCTGCGCGCCGGGCAGACCGATGTCGCTGCGGGCCGCCGCCTCGCCGCTCATCGACGGCGGCTCGCCCACGACGACGACCGTCACGTCGGCGGCCTTCGCGGCGGCGACCGCGGCCGGGATGCCGTCGGTGTCCTTGCCCTCGGGGTCGACACCGCGCGCGTACGTGACCTTCGCGTCCGGGGCCGCGCGGCGCACCGCGTCGAGGACCTTCACCGACGGGTACTTCTTCGCGGCGGCCGGGACCACCCAGGTGCCGAGCAGATCGTCGGAGTCGCCGAACGGGCCGACGACGGCGATGGACTTGGCGGTGGACTTCAGCGGCAGCACCTTGCCGCCGCCCCCGGCGCTCTCGTTCTTGAGCAGCACCATCGAGCGGGCGCCGGTCTCGCGGGCGGCCTTGCGGGTGGCGGCGGTCGGCCCGTCGATCGCCGCGTCCCCGTCGACGTACGGATGGTCGAAGAGACCTAGGGCGAATTTCAGCCGCAGGACACGGGCGACCGCGTCGTCCAGACGGCGCTCGCTGATCTTCCCGGCGCGCAGCAGCTTCTTGCCGTGGTCGCGGAGGTTGGTGCTGACCATCTCCATGTCGACGCCCGCGTTCAGCGAGAGCCGGGCGGCGGCCGCGCCGTCCTCGGCGAAGCCGTGCGCGATCAGCTCCTGGACGCCGGTCCAGTCGCTGACGACGACGCCGTCGAAGCCCCACTCCTTCTTCAGGATGCCGGTCAGGGTGTGGGAGTTGCCGTGCGCGGGGACCCCGCCGACGGTGTTGAAGGACGCCATCACCGTGGCGGCACCCGCGTCCAGGGCCGCCTTGAACGGTGGCAGATAGAGATTGCGCAGCCGGGACTCCGACACGTCGACCGTGTTGTAGTCGCGCCCGCCCTCGGCCCCGCCGTACGCCACGAAGTGCTTGGCGCAGGCGGCGACCCGGTCCTTGGCGGCGAACTGGCCCTTGCCCGGGCCCTGGTAGCCCTCGACCTTGGCGGCGGCGAACTCGGCCGTCAGATACGGATCCTCGCCGCAGCCCTCGGCGATGCGGCCCCAGCGCGGCTCGTGCGTGACGTCCATCATCGGCGAGAACGTCCAGTGCACGCCGTTGGAGCGGGCCTCCTTCGCGGACACCTCGGCGTCCGTGCGCGTCACGTCCGGGTCGAAGCTCGCCGCCTGCGCGAGCGGGATCGGGAACGTCGTCCAGAAACCGTGGATGACGTCCAGGCCGAACAGCAGCGGGATGCCGAGCCGCGACTCCTCGACCGCGATGCGCTGGAGCGCGTTGCTGCTCTTGGCGCCGAAGATCGAGAGCACCGAGCCGAGGCGTCCGGCGCGCGCCGCGTCCTCCACGTCCTTGGTCTCACCGCCGCCCGGGCCGGTGTCCCAGGACCAGGCGAGCTGCTGGAGCTGGCCCAGCTTCTCTTCGACAGTCATACGGTCGAGGAGCCGCCGGACCTTGCCGTCGTCGGCGCCGGCGCGGTCCTCGGGGGCGGCGCCAGGGGCGGGTGCAGCCGGTGCCGCCTCGGCGACCGTGGAGTTCAGGGCACCGCCCGCGACGGCGGTGCCGCCGATCGCGGACAGCACAGTGCGCCTTCGTACATCTCGCATGCGTTCGCCTTCTCACGTCAGGACACGAGTAACCGGAGTGATGCGCTCAAGAATTGAAGCGAAAGTACGTGCCGGTTACAGGAGGGTCAATAGATGCGACAGGGGAGTACGGGACACGGGGTGCGACGCTTGACCTCAAGATAACTTCAGGTTCTACGGTGCTTCTTATGAGCATGGAGACCACAGCCTGGACCCAGCTGCACAGCGTCATGAACGCCGAGCAGGAACGCCGACCCTTCGCACGCGCCACACTGCGCCGCATCACCGCCTTCGCCGCTCCGCATCGCCGCCGCATCACCCAGTTCGTCCTGCTGAGTGTCGTGACCGCGCTGCTCGCCGTGGCGACTCCCGTCCTCGCCGGGCGTGTCGTCGACGCCATCGTGTCCGGGGCCGAGTCCTCGACCGTCGTCCGCTACGCCGTGCTCATCGCCGTCATCGCGATCGCCGAGGCCGGCCTCGGACTGCTCAGCCGCTGGCTGTCGGCGAACCTGGGCGAAGGCCTGATCCTCGACCTGCGCACCGCCGTCTTCGACCATGTGCAGCGCATGCCGGTCGCCTTCTTCACCCGCACCCGCACCGGCGCGCTCGTCAGCCGCCTCAACAACGACGTGATCGGCGCGCAGCGGGCGTTCAGCAACACCCTCTCCGGAGTGGTGTCCAACCTCGTCACCCTCGTCCTCACCCTCGCCGTGATGCTCGCCCTGTCCTGGCAGATCACGCTGCTCGCGCTGGTGCTGCTTCCGGTGTTCGTGGTGCCCGCACGCCGCATGGGCACCCGGATGGCCCGCCTCCAGCGGGAGGCGGCGCACCACAACGCAGCCATGGGCACCCGTATGACGGAGCGGTTCTCGGCGCCCGGCGCCACCCTCATCAAGCTGTTCGGCCGCCCCGCCGACGAGTCCGACGAGTTCGCGGCCAGGGCCCGCCGGGTGCGTGACATCGGCGTCCGCACCGCCATGGCGCAGTCGGCCTTCATCACCGCCCTGACCCTGGTGTCGGCGCTCGCGCTCGCCCTGGTCTACGGACTCGGCGGGTACTTCGCCCTCGACGGCACGCTGGAAGCGGGCGCCGTCGTCTCGCTCGCACTGCTCCTGACCCGGCTGTACGCGCCGCTGACGTCCCTCGCCGGGGCGCGCGTCGAGGTGATGAGCGCCCTGGTGAGCTTCGAGCGGGTCTTCGAAGTCCTCGACCTGAAGCCCCTCATCGACGAGAAGCCGCAGGCACGGACCGTGCCCGAGGGCCCCGTCGCCGTCGAGTTCGACGACGTCCGCTTCGGCTACCCCTCCGCCGACAAGGTCTCCCTCGCCTCCCTGGAAGAGGTCGCCTCCCTCGACGGCCGGGGCGGCGACGAGGTCCTGCACGGCCTGTCGTTCCGCGCCGAACCCGGCCAGACCGTGGCGCTCGTCGGCTCCTCCGGCGCGGGCAAGTCCACCATCGCGCAGCTCCTGCCGCGCCTGTACGACGCCGACTCCGGAGTCGTACGCGTCGGCGGCGAGGACGTGCGCGACCTGACGGCCGACTCGCTGCGCGACACCATCGGCATGGTCACCCAGGACGGCCATCTCTTCCACGAGTCGGTGCGCGCCAACCTGCTGCTCGCCAGGCCCGGCGCGAGCGAGGACGAGCTGTGGGACGTGCTGCGCCGGGCCCGCCTCGACGCCCTGGTGCGGTCGCTGCCGGACGGCCTCGACACGGTGGTCGGCGAGCGCGGCTACCGGCTCTCCGGCGGTGAGCGCCAGCGCATGACCATCGCGCGGCTCCTGCTCGCCCAGCAGCGGGTGGTCATCCTCGACGAGGCGACCGCCCACCTCGACAACACGTCCGAGGCCGCCGTCCAGGAGGCCCTCGCGGAGGCCCTTTCGGACCGTACGGCGGTGGTCATCGCGCACCGGCTCTCCACCGTGCGGGCTGCCGACCAGATCCTCGTCGTGGAGGCCGGGCGGATCGTGGAGCGCGGCACGCACGACGAACTGCTCGCGGTCGACGGGCGGTACGCGGAGCTGTACCGGACGCAGTTCGCGGGGAGGCCGGACGCGGACGGCGCGGCGGGTGGTGCGGGCGCGGTGGGCTGCGTGATCGCGGGGGACTGCGGCGACCCGGCCGAAGGCGCGGATGTGGCCGTGGCCGTCTGACGCGGCGGTGGTCTCCGGCGCTGCCGGTCCGAGGGCTCCATGCCCCCGGACCGGCACGCGCGTTCAGGGCGCGGTTCCGCCGCCGAAGTCGGCGCTGACCGTGGCGAGATGGAGCAGCGCCGCGGTGTCCTGGGCGACCTTGTTGAAGGCGTGGACGGCGGCCGCGGGGGTGGCGGCGAGCCAGGTGGGGACCCACTCCAGCGGCGGCGCGTCGCGGAAGGGGACGTACACGACGTCGGGGCGGGCGAAGTACCGGGTGACCTGGGCGCCGACCACCCAGGCCCCCTGTCCGGCGCCGATCAGGGACAGCGCCTCCTGGAGGGTGTCGAAGGAGGGCCCGGGCTCGATGGGGGTCCCCGAGGGCGTCAGCAGGGGCGTGCGCTCGGCACGCCAGTACGGGGGCAGCGTCCGTGCCGCCTGCAGGAGGCGGACGGCGGCCAGGTCCTCCAGGGAGACCGTGTCCCGCTCGGCCAGCGGATGCTGCGCGGGCACGGCGAGCATCCGGTGCTCGGAGAACAGGACCGGGCCGTTGAGCATGCCGGGCTCCTGGTGCGGCAGGGTCACGATCAGTACGTCCACGTCGCCGTCGCGCAGCCGCGGGAATCCGTCGGCGATCTGCAACTCCCTGGGCTGGATCCGGGAGCCGGGGTGGCGCCGCGCGTACAGCTCGGCGGCGCGGATCGTGAGCTGTCCCACGGCGGGGCCGACATAGCCGACCCGCAGCACGTTCGCGACGTCCCGCGCGGCGTTGACCGCCTTCTGCAGCCCGGCCTCTAGGGCGCGGTAGGGCGGCAGGAGGTCCTCGTACAGCTGCCGTCCGGCCGGAGTGAGGCGGACGTAGCGGCTGGTGCGCTCGAACAGGGGCGTCCCGATGTGGCGTTCCACCTTGCGGATGGTCTGGCTGACCCGCCCGGTCGTCAGATGCAGGCGGTCGGCGGTGCGGCCGAAGTGCAACTCCTCGGCCAGCGTCAGGAACGCCTCGAGCTCCACTCGCTCCAGCACGGCCACGCCCCCCGGTCGTTGAGTCCCGCTAAACGCTCAGGTCACTATCGCACCTTGTCGACGCCCCCGGCACACCAGCAGGGTGGTCCTGCGAGCGCGCCCGCCCCGGTCCCTGACCTGGGAAGGGTGGCCCCTCGCCGTCACGCACGCGGTGTCCGCCCGGGACCGGCGTCCCCGTGCACACGTCCGGCCGGGCCGGACGCGAGCCCGACGACGACCACGCCCCGCGCACCCCCCGCCGCCGTGCCCCCACCGACCGAAAGCCACCACCATGACCCTCGTCGACACCCCCGTGCCCGTCGCCCCCGAAGCCGAACGGGTGCCCCTGCGAAGATGGCTCGCCGTCGCCGCGATGGCCGTCGGGACCTTCGCCCTCGTCACCGTCGAATCCCTGCCCGTCGGACTGCTGCCCTTCATCGGCGGCGCCCTCGACGTCTCCGAGGGCACGGCGGGCCTGATGGTGACCGTCCCCGGCCTGGTCGCCGCCGCCACCGCGCCCCTGCTCCCGGTGCTCATCAGGAACCTGGACCGGCGCATCGCCCTGCTCGGCCTCATCGTGCTGATGGTGGCCGCCAACGTGCTCTCGGCCCTGGCCCCCAACTTCGCGCTCCTGCTCACCGCGCGCTTCTTCGTCGGCGTCAGCATCGGCGGCTTCTGGGCCCTCGCGGCCGGGCTCGCGGTACGCCTGGTGCCGGAGCGGCACATACCCCGGGCCGTCTCGATCGTCTTCGGCGGGGCCACGGCCGCCAATGTCCTCGGCGTGCCCGCGGGGACGCTGATCGGTGACCTCGGCGACTGGCGGATCGCGTTCGTCGCGGTCGCCGGGCTCGGACTGCTCGTCCTCGTCGCCCTGTTCGTCCTGCTGCCCCCGCTGCCCGCCGACCGCGCCGTGCAACTGCGCACGCTGCCGCAGCAGTTCGGGAACCCGGTGGTGCGCGCCGGAGTCATCGCCACGTTCCTGCTCGTGAGCGGCCACTTCGCCGCGTTCACCTTCGTCAGCCCCGTCCTCCAGGACGTCTCCGGGATCGACGAGTCGATGGTCGGCCCGCTGCTGCTCTGCTTCGGCGCCGCGGGCATCGCGGGCAACTTCCTCGCGGGCGCCGCCGCCGCGCGTGACGTCCGCGCGACCATCGCCACCATCAGCGTCGCCCTGACCGGGGTCCTCGCGGTGTTCCCCCTCGCCGGTGGCACCCCGGTCGGCGGGACGATCCTGCTGATCGCGTGGGGCCTCGCCTTCGGTGGCGTCCCCGTCGGCGTACAGACCTGGATCCTGAAGTCGGCACCGGACTCGACGGAGGCGGCAACGGCGCTGAACACCTCCGTGTTCAACCTGGCGATCGCCCTCGGCGCCCTGTTCGGCGGCATCGTCGCCGACCACGTCACCCTCACCGGCGTCCTGCTCACCGGAGCGCTCCTCGCCCTGCCCACCACTCTGGCGATGTGGAGCGCGCGGCGCGGCACGCGGCAGGACCGGGCCGGGGCGTCCCATGACTGACCGGCCGCCGTTACCGCGGCACGGGCCCGCCGGGCACGGAGCCGAGCCACCCCGGGAGCCCGACGCGGAACACCTGGCCGACCAGCCCGCCGCGTACTGGACCGGCGCCGCGCACACCGCGGTCGTCGCCTTCATGAACGCCGAGCAGTCCGCCCTCGGCACCAGCCAGCGGCACTGGATGACCCTGAACCGGCTCGCCGTCACCGAGGAGGGCCTGACCCGCAACGGCCTGACCGAGGCGCTGCGCGCGTACATGACCCCGCAGGTCGGCGACCCCTCCACCTACGCCGAGGTGGTGGACGACCTGCGCGACCGCGGCTGGATCACCCCCGACGACGCGGGCCGGTTCACCCTCACCGACGCCGGGCGCGCGGCCCGCGCCCGGCTCGCGGCCCTCGCGCCCCGGCTCAGGGCGCGGATCCACGACGGCATCACCGAGGACGACTACGTCCGCACCGTGCGCGTGCTCCGCCGCATGATCGCGAACGTGGGCGACCGCGGCGGGGCGTGAACTCCGGCCCCCGCTTCCCAAGGTCCACGACGGCGCGGCGGCAGGGGGACCGCTCCGTGCATGGCACTCCGCCCGCAGTGGTTAGGGTGGGGTGCCGCCGCACAGGACGTACGGAAGAGGACAGGAGAGGACCGTCATGCGACAGAACCCGGCCAGGCGCACCGCGCTGCTGGACGCAGCGATCGAGGTGCTCGCGCGCGAGGGGTCCCGGGGACTGACGCTGCGGGCCATGGACGCGGAGGCGGCGGTGCCCAAGGGCACCGCCAGCAACTACTTCCCGCACCGCGCGGAACTCCTCGCGCAGGTCATGCGGCGCATCCTGGAGCGGCTCACGCCGGAGGAGGCCGCGCTCGCCGACACCATGAGCGAGGAGCCGGACGTGGCCCTCGTCGTGACGCTCCTCAAGCAGCTCCTGGAGCGGACACGGGCCGACAGGACCAGCCACCTCGCGCTGCTCGAACTGCGCCTGGAGGCCACCCGCCGCCCCGAACTGCACGCCGAGCTGACCCAGTTCATGGCCGAGCAGCTCGACGCCAACATCGCCTTCCACCTGGGCGCGGGCCTGCCCGGCGACCGCACCGGCGTCGTGCTGCTCTACCTCGGCATGCTGGGCCTGATCGTGGACGACCTGACCGTGCCCGACCTGCTCGCGCCGCACGCGACGGACACGCTCATCGAGGAACTGGCGCAGCGGGTCCTGCGCTGAGGCGTCCGCCGGTGCGTCCCCGGCCCGGCGGACGCCCGAGCGCTGCCCCGGCGCCGCCTCGGCTCAGGCCGCCGGGCGCAGCGTGATCGCGGTGAGGACCAGGCCGTCCCGCGCCAGCCAGCGGCCCGTCAGCTCCTGCGGGAAGCCCCGTTCCCGTACGGGAGGAAGGAGCCGCGCGGTGAAGGCGCCCGTGTCCGGGGACTGCGACCGGTGGAAGGTGACGTCGGCCTCCTCGAACCCCAGGGGCGCGCGCATCAGGGGATACCAGGTCTTGTAGATGCTCTCCTTGGCGCTGAACAGCGCGCGGTCCCAGCGCACCGCGGGCCACCGGGCCAGGAGTTCACCCACCCGCCGCCGCTCCTCGGGCAGCGCCACCGCCTCCAGTACGCCGTCGGGCAGCGGCTCGCCCGGGGTGGCGTCGATGCCGACCGAGCGGACGCGGGCGGTACGGGCGACGGCCGCGCCGCGGTAGCCGTCGCAGTGCGTGATGCTGCCGACGACGCCGTCGGGCCACTCCGGACAGCCCTTCGCGTCGGGGAGGATCGACACGGCGGGCTGCCCGAGGGCGGCCAGGGCGCGGTGCGCGCAGTGGCGGCCGGTGGTGAACTCGCCGCGCCGCGACGGCACCGACCGGGCGATGAGGGCCTGCTCGTCGGGGTGCAGGACGACGCCGTCCGGGTCGCCGAAGGCCTCGCAGCAGACGACGTCCTCGGGCACGATGCGCGCGAGGAGGGCGGGCGGCGCGCCGGCGGGGTGCGGGTCCGCGGCGGGGTGCGGCGCCTCAGTGGGAAGCGGCCCCGTGGCGGAGTGCGGCGCCTCGGCCCCCGTACGGCTGTGCCGCTGTGTCCCGAGGGTCATGGCGTGCCTTCCTTCTCCCGGCCTTCCGCCTTGTCCAGGTCTTCTGTCGTCCCCAGGCCGTCCCGCGCCGACGCGGTGTGCGTGGGTGACGCGTCGGCGTCCTTGGTCTGGCCGCGCCGGGGCAGATAGACCAACAGCTCTGTGGCGATGAAGCGGATGACGAACGTCGTCAGGAGGGCCAGCGCGGTGGCGGGCAGCACCGACATGCCGACGCCGTCGACGAGCAGCGCGATCAGCGGGATGCGCAGGACCAGGTCGGCGTTGGCGAGCAGCGCGAACCGGCCGAGGCGGTCGGCCCAGTGGCGGTGGCCGCGCCGGTCGCGGAAGAGCAGCAGATCGATGAGCAGGAAGTTCCACAGCACACCGAACTGGTTGGCCACCACCTCGGCGGGCAGATAGTGCAGGCCCATGGCGGTGAGCGCGGCGAGGCCGCACAGGTTCGGCAGGAAGCCGGTCAGGCCGATGAGGCCGAAGACCACCATCCGCGCCACCGGGGTCGCGGTGCGCAGCGACACCAGGTGCGCGAGGAACCGCAGCCCCTCGCGCACGGTCGACTTCGACTCGCCCGCGAACCGCTCCTGGAAGGAGAACGGCACCTCGGCGACGACGCGCGGCCGACAGCGGATCGCCAGCTCGAGCAGGATCTTGTAGCCCAGCGGCTTGAGGATGTCGGAGTGGGCGTGCACCGTGCTGCGGCGGATCGCGAAGAAGCCGCTCATCGGGTCGCTGATGCCCCGCAGCGCGGAGCGGAACAGCGCCTTGGTCGCGAGCGTGGAGGTGCGGGACACGGCGACGCGGTAGCGGCCGGAGAGCCCGGCGTGGCTGCCGCCGCCCGCGTACCGGCTGGCCACGACGAGGTCGGCGCCCGCGCGGCGCCCGGTCTCGATCAGCTCGGGCATCAGGGACGGCGGGTGCTGGAGGTCGGCGTCCATGACGACGATCCACTCGGACGCGGCGGCCTTCATGCCCTCCACCACGGCGCCGCTGAGGCCGCCCGTCGGCACCTCGCGGTGGATGACGTTCACGGGGAAGGGGCAGGTGAGGGCCGCGCGTTCGATCGCGGCCGGGGTGTCGTCGGAGCTGTCGTCGACGAACAGGGCCTCGCACTCCAGGTGCGCGGGCAGTCCGGCGGCGAGGCGCCGCAGCAACTCCTCGACGTTCCCGGCCTCGTTGAAGGTCGGGATGATCACGGTGACGGTGGTCCGGGGTGCGTCCGGGGCGAGGGCCGGGTCGAGGGCGGTGGCCCCGTCCAGGGCGGCGGCCTCGTCCAGGGTGATGCCCTCTTCCGGGACGGCGACTTCCTCCGGGGCGATGGCCCCGCGGTCTTCCGTCTCCTCGGCGCCGGGGCCGGACGCGCTCATCGGGGCACGCTCCCTTGGTGGGGTGCGTCCGCCTGCCGCGGCACGCTCCGGGTGGTGGTGGAGCCCGCGGTGTGCATTCTCGCCATGGTCGTCCTCTACGGTCTGCGCGCCTGCGCGTCGCATCGGCGTGCCCTGACCGACCGGGGCCGGCTGCGGGCGGTGAACCTGTCTGCTGGGCACGGGAGCCCCGGTGACCGAGCGGGGGAGAAGGCCGTCGGCCGGGGATGGCCGTCGTCCGGGAGCCGAGCCGCGTTCCGGAGGGTCGGGGGTGGCGTCCGTCGTGCCCGCGCCACGGTGCCGGAGACCCTCGACGATTCCTCCTGCCGGAGGCTATCCGCGGCCCCTGCGGCGCTCCACCCCTATCCGTCCCCTAGGGCCCGTCCGACGGGCGGGTGCGGTGCGGCGCGCGGCCGGGACGCCGCCGTACTCCCGAGTTCGCGTACACCGAAGGCGAGTTGGGCTCCCTACAACCCTCACGAAATGACCGTTGGCCAGAAACGGCGACGTAACAATGTGACGCATCTGGCACCGCCGACAGGTATGGACCGGGTGTGCACTGGTGGTTCCGGTTGCACAACAGGTGTGCAGCTCCCGAAGTCGCCTGAACACCATGGACTTGCTTGGTGAATTTTGCCGTCAAATTGCCTTTGGATTGTCTTCAGAGGACCGTTACGGAGTCTCCGCGAGGGACTTTCCCGGACACGAACGCCTAACGCATCCTTAACGGCCGAGTCCGGGGGAGCGGGCCCGCCGGACCCGCCGAGAGGCCAACGCCGGTTGCGCGTCGAGGTGTTGAACGTGGCGCGCGGCGGGCGGTATGAGCCGCTCCGCTTGGAGGTCGGGGGTACTGGACCGGCGCGGGGCGGGTACGAGGGGTCTGTCGGCCGGTTCCCTGGCCGCGCGCGTGGCCAGGGGCGTTTCCGGACAGGGTGGCTGGATGATCACTGTGTCGTTGGCCTCATGGCTGGTTCTTCTTCTCCTTTCTTTCAATTGGAATTCAAAGTTCCGTATGTGCGGGCGGCCTCCGCGCGGCCCAATACCACATCCAGGGCCGGAGTGGGGAGGGCTGAACGTTGCGAGTCATGGTGGATTTGGGGGGTGGGCTCACTTCTTTCGGGGCTACCTCGTCGTCAAGTTTCAGTCATAGTTGTGTTGTTGACTGAGTGCCGCCAGAAGCACGGGAGAGATATCTGGAATATGCCCTGGTATCCTGCGAAGCGGTTCCAGTGGATACTTGAGAGTGCGTTATGCAAATAAGGCACCAGTGCACTTTGCGATAATTTCTTACGGGGAGGAAACCGCACAATGAGCCTGGTCGAGCGAGTCGATGAATGGGCTCTCTTGGAGGAGGTTCTGGCGAACAGCGCGGAGGGGCCTTCCCGTGTTGTTGTGGTGAGAGGGCCGGTGGCCACCGGCAAGAGCGAGTTGCTGAACGGCGTCGCCGACCAGGCCGAGGCGCGAGGGCTCACGGTCCTCAGGGCGACGGGTTTACGAGCCGAGCGCAGGACCCCCATGGCTGTTTTCGGCCAACTGCTCCTGAACGCGGGCCGGGCCGAGGGGCCCCTGGACCCGGCGGAGCGGGACGGCCGGGCGCGGCCCGAGCAGGGGGACCAGCGAGAGAACAGCGCGGCCGCGCGCGTGGAGCAACTGCTCGACGACGCGAGGTTCACCGCCATGCTGCGCGACCCCGACTACGAACGCGAGGAGCACGTCCGCGCCCACGTCATGCGGTCGCTGACCGCCGCCCTGCACGCCACGGCCCAGGGCCGGCCGCTCGCGATCCTCGTCGACGACGTCCAGTACGCCGACATCCCGTCCCTGCAGTGCCTCCAGCACGCCATGCGGGAACTGCGGGCCAAGCCCCTGGTGATCGTGCTCGGCCTGCGCACCGGTCCGCGCGCCGAACGCCCCATGTTCAGCGCCGAACTGCTGCGCCACCCCCGGCTGACCCAGCTGCGCCTCTCCACCCTCGGTGAGCGCGCGACCGCCGAGATGCTGCGCGAGCACCTGGACGAGGCCACCGCGCGCCGCCTCGCCCCCGAGGTCCACCGCGTCAGCGGCGGCAACCCCCTGCTGATCCGGGCCCTGACCCACGACATCCTCGCCCACCGTCCCCCCACCGACCCCTCCCTGCCCGCCCTGCACGCCCTCACCGTGGGCGACGCCTACCGCCAGTCCGTGCTCAGCTGCCTGCACCGGGGCGAGGACTCCGTGCTCGCGGTCGCCCGCGGCCTCGCGATCCTGGACGAAGCCGCGTCCGACTCGGCGCTCGCCGGACTGCTCGAACTCGACCACGAGACCGTCACGCTCAGTCGCCGCGTCCTGGAGTCGGCAGGTCTCGCCGAGGCGGGAACGTTTCGGCACCCGCTGGCCAGAACCGCCGTCCTCGACGACCTGACCCGCGACGACCGGATCGACCTGCACCGCCGCGCCGCCGACCTGCTGCGCCGCGGCGGCGCCGAACCGCCCGTCGTCGCCCGGCACATCGTCGCCGCCGGTGAGGTCACCGACGAGGAGTCCCTCGACGTGCTGTGGGAGACGGCCACCCGCGCCCGGCGCGACGAGGACGTCTCGCTCGCCATCGCCTGCCTCCAGCTCGCCGACCAGGCCTGCCCGCGCGGCGCCCGGCGCAGCGAGATCCTGGCCGAACTGACGCGCTGCGTCTGGCGGGTGCGCCCGTCCACCGTCGGCCCGCATCTGCGCGCCCTGCGCGCCGCGTTCGACGAGGGCTGGCTCGCCGAGCAGGCCGTGCCCGCGCTCCTCGCGGGGCTGCTCTGGCAGGGCAGGTTCGACGAGGCCGCCGAGATCGCCCGCAAGTGCCAGGGCGCGTACGAGGGGACCTCCGCCGTCTCCGCGTACCTCGCCGCCGGTGCCGTCCGCACCACCTACCCCGTGCTGCGCGAGCGCGTCGGCACCGACAACTGGCCCGCCCCGCACAGCAACGTGGACGCCGTCACCGGCCGCGGCAGCGACCCCCGCAGCCGGGCGGGCGCCGCCCTGAACACGGTGCTCACCCGCGGCGTCGACCCGCACGCCGCCGACCTCGCCGAGGCCGTGCTGCAGGGCACCCCGCTGAACGACGCCAACCTGGAGGCGCTGACCTGCTCGCTCAACGTCCTCATCTACTCCGACCGGCTCACCCGCGCCGCGCACTGGTGCGACGCGCTCCTTCGCGAGGCCACCAAGCTCGGCGGCCCGGGCTGGCAGGCACCCCTGTCCGCGGTCAGAGCGAAGATCGCGCTGCGGCAGGGCAACGCCGGGGACGCCGTCCGCTACGCCGTCAACGCGCTCGCGTGGATGACACCGCTCGGCTGGGGCGTCGGTATCGGCTCGGTCCTCGCCACCCTGGTCTCCGCGCACACCGCGATGGGGCAGTACGACCAGGCGATGACCTACCTCGACCACCACGTCCCCGACGGCCTGCCGGAGACGCGCTACGGCCTGGAGCTGATCCACGCCCGCGGCCAGCTCTACGCGGCCACCGGCCGGGTCCGGCCCGCCCTGGACGACTTCCTCACCTGCGGGGAGCTGATGACGCGCTGGGGCATCGACCAGCCCGCGCTCATCCCCTGGCGGTCCGCCGCCGCGGAGATGCACCTGCGCACCGGCGGCGAGGCCGAGGCCGACCGGCTCGTCAAGGAGCAGCTGGCCAAGTGCGGCCCGGGACAGTCGCGTACGCGCGCGCTGACCCTGCGGGTGCTCGCCGAGGTCGCGGGACTGCGGCGCCACCACCACGCGCTGCACGAGGCGATCGAGGAACTGGAGGAGTGCGAGGACCGGCTCGAACTGGTACGGGTCCTCGGGGCGCTCAGCCGCTCCCATCACGCCCTGGGCGAACTGGGCCAGGCGCGCATGATGGCGCGGCGGGCCTGGCGCATCGCGCGCGACGCCCAGGCCGAGGCGCTGTGCGAGCAACTGCTGCCGTACGGCGACGGCGAGGTGAGCGCGGTGGACCGGCCGACGGGCAACGGCGAGAGCTGCCCCTCGGAGGAACTGACCGACGCGGAGCGGCGCGTGGCCTCACTGGCGTCCTTCGGGCACAGCAACCGGGAGATAGCACGGAAACTGTTCATCACGGTCAGCACCGTCGAGCAGCATCTGACGCGGGTCTACCGCAAGTTGAACGTGTCGCGGCGCAAGGATCTGCCGCACGATCTGCTCGCCGACACGGCGTGCTGACATCCCCTGACGCAGTGCGCCGATACGGCTGAAACAGTGCGTCGAAGTGCGAACGACCACGGTCCGTCGCGCGATGACAACGTTGTGCTGATGGTTCTCCACGGTCAACGATCCGCTGGGGAGACGGAGTTGAGTATCCGATGACCTGGGGAGGCGTGGAGAACCGGAAGGGGCGGCCGCCCGGAGCGTGACCGGCGGCGCGCGGGCCCGGGTCGGTCAGTGAGCGGCCGACCGGCAGGCGAGGCACATCTCGCCGTCGTGGACCGCGAAGGCGCGGTCCGCCATGGCGTGTGCGATCTGCCAGGAGCGGGTGGAGAACACCACGGTCCCGGTGGATGCCGTGTAGCGGCTCAGCACCCGACAGATGATCTTCTCCGACGTGCTGTCCACGTCGTCCAGAAGATGACACAGCAGCAACAACTTCGGTACGTGCAGCAGCGCGCACCCCAGGGCGGTGCGCGAGCGCTGCCCTGGGGAGAGACCGGACACGGGCACCCGCTCGACGGCCCGCAGCCCGAGGACGTCAGTTAAGTCCGCCGTGCGCTGCGTGGCCGTCTCCGGCGAGAGCCCCTTGTGTCTGCCCGCGGCCACCAGCGCTTCGTGGACCATCACTTCGGGCAGCGGCATGCCCACGGACACGACACCGACGAGCCGGCGCACGGCCGTCGGATCGGTGCGCGGGTCCAGGCCGTGGACCGACACGGCACGGCCGGGTCTGTCGTCGCACAGCAGCCGCGCCAGAAAGCGGTCCGCCGCGTCGTCGTCGGAGACCGCCGCCACGCACGTGTGCGGCTCGATCCGCAGGACGCGCTCCCGGCCCCCCGATCCGCCGCCGCACGCCTCCGATCCGCCGTCCGTCGTGTGCCGTACCTCCAGGGCCATGGGCTCCGACCGGGCTCCGCCGGGCGTACCGCCCGGCCGGTGATCATGCACCGCGAACCTTCGGCCGTCCGACCCTCGATGCATGAAGCCTCTCCTTCATTGCGAATGTTGCACAGTTGGGTACACGGGGACTGTGTGGGGGTGCGTGGTGCGGACACCATAGATCATTCCAAGGCGTCTCCTGACTTTCGTACAGTCTTCAGGATCGAGGCCTGGCTACTAAAGTACTCATTGCGTGTCGCGCGTCTTTTTCGGCCCCGTCGTCACGGTGGCCCGCGGTGCCCCTGGGGCGCCCGGTGCGTGAACGTAGGAGGCGTAAGGGGATGTTGAGGGGTTTCTCCGCCCCCGTGCGCCGTCGTCATAATCAAGGGCACCGTCAGACGCGCCGTGTATCGGAGGCGATTCGCGAGCCCGACGGCCCCGTGGGGCAAGGCTCGGCCGCGTACGTCGCAGACCCTTCTCCTGCTGCCGCAGCCCGGCTCACCGCGGCCGTCTGAACGTACCGCCGGGCCGGCCTCCACCACGGTCAGAGGAGTATCCGTTGGTTGCCCTCAACGGCAGTTCGCGTCCCGGCACGGCAGAATCCATTACCATGCTGGGCCCGGACTTTCCCTTCGCCTACGAAGAATGGCTGTCCAGCGCGCACGGGCTCGGCGAAATACCGGAAGCGGAGTTCGGGACACCGGTTGCGGTGATCGGGGCCGGGATATCGGGCCTCGTCGCCGCCTATGAGCTCCTGCGCCTCGGGCTGCGGCCCGTGGTGTACGAAACGGGGCAGATGGGCGGCCGCATGCGCTCCGCTGCCTTCGACAGCCACCCCGACGCCGTGGCCGAGCTCGGCGCCATGCGCTTCCCCGCATCGGCGCTCGCCCTGCGGCACTACCTGGACCTGGTCGGCCTCGAGACCCGGCCCTTCCCCAACCCGCTGACCGCCGCGAGCGGCAGCACCGTCGTCGCGCTCAACGGCGACCGGCACTACGCCCGGCGGGCCACCGAACTCCCCGACATCTACCAGGAAGTCGGCATGGCCTGGGACAAGACGCTCCAGGAGCACGCCGAGCTGTTCGCCATGGACGACGCGATCCGCCGCCGGGACACCGCCGCCATCAAGGCGATCTGGAACCCGCTGGTGCGCGCCCTCGACGACCAGTCCTTCTACGGCTTCATCGCGCAGTCGCCCTCCTTCCAGTCCTTCAAGTACCGCGAGATCTTCGGCCAGGTCGGCTTCGGCGCGGGCGGCTGGGACACCGACTTCCCCAACTCCATGCTGGAGATCCTGCGGGTCGTCTACACCGGCGCCGAGGACGACCACCGGCTCGTGGTCGGCGGCTCCCAGCAACTGCCCCTGCGGCTGTGGTCGCACACCCCCGACGACGCCGCCCACTGGCCCGCGGGCACCTCCCTGGAGTCCCTGCACCGCGGCGGCCCCCGCGGTGGCGTCGCGCGCATCGAGCGCACCTCGCGGGGCATCACCGTGCACGAGCGGGGCGGCGGCTCCCAGGCCTTCGCGGCGGCCGTCTTCACCCCGCACAAGCGGACCCTGGTCACCAACGTCCGCTGCGACCAGGCACTGCTGCCCACGCCCGTGTGGACGGCCGTGGAGCGCAGCCACTACATGGGCTCCTCCAAGCTGTTCGTGCTCGTGGACCGCCCGTTCTGGCGCGAACGCGACCCGCGCACCGGCCGGGACGTGATGAGCACGACCCTCACCGACCGGATGCCGCGCGGCGTCTACCTCTTCGACGAGGGCCCCGACCGCCCCGGCGTGATGTGCCTGTCGTACACCTGGAACGACGACTCCCTGAAGATGGCGCCGCTGACCCCCGAGGAGCGCCTTGACGGGGTCCTCGACGTGCTCGCCGACATCTACCCCGGCGTCGACATCCGCTCCCGCGTCATCGCGCCTCCGCGCACGGTGACCTGGGAGACCGACCCGCACTTCCAGGGCGCCTTCAAGGCGAACCTGCCGGGCCACTACCGCTACCAGCGGCGGCTGTTCACCCACTTCATGCAGGAGGAACTGACGCCACGTCAGCGCGGCTTCTTCCTCGCCGGTGACGACGTCTCCTGGACGGCGGGCTTCGCCGAGGGCGCCGTCACGACGGGTCTCAACGCCGTCTGGGGCGTGCAGCGTCATCTCGGCGGCGCCACCATGCCGTTGAACCCCGGACCCGGCGACCTGTTCGCGGAGCTGGCGCCGGTCGACCTGCCCGAGGACTGAGCGGCACCCGTCCGGGCTCCTGGCCCGGCGAGGACGGACGAGGGGCCCCGGAGCGCAACCGCTCCGGGGCCCCTCCGCTGTGCCTGCCCGTCCCTCTGGTGCCCGTGCCTACTTATGTCCGTGCTTATGTCTGTGCGCGCTTCAGGAACCCGCGGATGCCGATGGCCGCGAACAGCGTGATCGACCCGACGAGCACGATCAGCGTGATCGGCAGCGGTACGTGCTCCACGTTCGGGGACGTCACGGCCCGCATGCCCTCACTGGCGTACGACAGCGGATTGGCGCCGCAGATCACCTGGAACCAGCGCACCTCGTCCAGGGCGACCAGCGGGAACTGCGTCGAGCCCGTGAACAGCAGCGGCATCAGGACCAGCGTGAACATCACGTCCACCTTGTCGCTGCTCACCGACGTGCCGAGGCACAGGCCGATCGAGGCGCCCGCGAGCGCGCCGAGCCCGGCGATGCCGAGCGCGGGGACGGTCTTGCTGATCGGCCACGACAGATCCAGCAGGACCATGCCGACGGGCGTCATCATCAGGGACGCCACGAACCCGTACAGCGCGCCGAACAGAATCTTCTCCACGGCCACCAGGCTCAGCGAGATCGGCGAAAGAAGCCGGTCCTCGATCTCACGCGTGTAGGAGAAGTCCACGACGAGCGGCAGTGCCGTGTTCTGCATGCCGCCGAGGAATCCGTTCAGGGCCAGTACACCGGGCAGAAGGACCGCGCTGTAGTCGCCGTCCACATAGCCCGCGTCGCTCAGCAGCACACCGAACACGAAGAGTGTGAAGAACGGCTGGATGATGGCCTGGCCGATGAACGTGGGGAACTGGCGCAGGGCGACAAACACGTCGCGCC
The DNA here is from genome assembly GCF_055594065.1 of Streptomyces sp. NPDC040610. Taxonomy (NCBI): domain Bacteria; kingdom Bacillati; phylum Actinomycetota; class Actinomycetes; order Kitasatosporales; family Streptomycetaceae; genus Streptomyces; species Streptomyces sp. NPDC040610. The sequence continues at coordinate 98,071 of NZ_JBVIXA010000013.1, forward strand.
ACATGATGGCGCCGAACGTGTGCAACTGCCGCGAGGCCGGTGCGGCCGTGGCCGACGTAGTCATCGCAGATTCTTTCCGGTGAGGTGGAGAAAGACGTCTTCAAGGGACACCTTTCCGACGCCGACGTCCGTCACCCGGAAGTCCCCGCCGGTCAGCGCCGCGAGCGCCGGCTGGAGCGCCGCCACCGGCTCCGTGTCCGTATAGATGCGGAACCGGAAGCCGCCCTCCGCGGGCGGGTTCTCCGGGTCCACTTCGTCGACCTGCCGCACCCCGGGAAGGTCGGAGAGGAGCTTCACCACCGGCGCGGGGCCCTGCGGCGACTCCACCGTCAGGGCCAGCGTCGAGTGCGCGGGCAGCAGCTTGCCGAGCCCTTCCGGGGTGTCGAGGGCGAGCAGGGTGCCCCGGTCCACGATGCCGACGCGGTCGCACAGCTTGGCGGCCTCGTCCATGTCATGGGTGGTGACGACCACCGTCACGCCGCGCTCGGCGAGTTCGGCGACCCGCTCGTGCACGAACAGGCGCGCCTGCGGGTCGAGACCGGTCGCGGGCTCGTCGAGGAACAGCACGTTCGGGCGGTGGATCAGGGCGCGGGCGATCATCACGCGCTGCACCTGACCGCCGGACATGTCGTCGACCTTCGACTTGCGGTAGTCCGACAGGCCCATCTGGTCGAGGAGTTCGTCGGCCCGCTGCCGTCGCTCGGCGCGCGGGATGCCGTGGTACGTGGCGTGGAACAGCAGGTTCTGACGCACCGACAGGGACCGGTCGAGGTTGTTGCGCTGCGGTACCACCGCCAGGACGCGTTTCGCCTCTCTCGGTCGCGCGACCACGTCGACACCGTCGATCACGACGCTGCCCGAAGTCGGCCGCACCCGGGTGGTCATCATCCCCACCGTGGTGCTTTTCCCCGCGCCATTGGGGCCGAGCAGTCCGAACACCTCGCCCCGATACACATCGAAGCTCAGGCCGTCGACCACGCGGCGTGCGTTGGACGCGTACTGTTTCACCAGATTCTCAACCCGGACAGCGTTTTCCACGATGCTGACCCTAGGGCCGGGCGGGAATCCCGAACACCCCTATATCCGCCCCGCACCCGGACGTCATAGGGGCCACTTAGGGGTAGGGGCGACGAAGGCCGCACTGTTAGCCTGCACAGGTATTGTGGGCAAATCTGTCTGAAGTCGGGTCGGGAATGCCGGTGTTCCTGGGAAATCTCAGGAATCCACGTGGCCGCAGGAATCCGCGGAGTATCGGGGAATCGTCGAGGATTCTCGGATTCGCGGAGTCCGCAGGGCCCTTCGCGCCGTTTCAGGGAATTTCGCCCGGAGTGCAGTCAGGGATTTGTTGAAAGCCATCATGGCCGGTGCTACGGAGTGGAACAATGAGCGACTTCGAGGAATTCGCAGCCCATTCTCACCCGGAGGCCCGGCCTCACCCGGAGACCCCTTCCGCTGCGGAGGCCCCTTCTCCTGCTGAAGAACTGCGCGACACCCTTGAAGGCCGCCCGCGCGCGGAACAGGAACGGCGGCTGCGCGCCGTGGTCGCCGAGCAGGTCGCCGCGGTCCTCGGCGGCGCGGACGGCACCCGCACGCCCGGCGACCTCTCCCGCCCCTTCCTCGACCTCGGCCTCGACTCCCTGACCGCCGTGGAACTGCACCGCCGACTGCAGCGGGCCACCGGCCTCAAGCTGCCCGTCACCGCCGTCTTCGACTACCCGAGCGCCGACGCCCTCGCCCGTCATCTGCGCGCCGAACTCTTCGACAGCGCCGACGCGTCCTACGTGCCCGCCACGGCCCGGCGCGCCGACGACGAGCCCATCGCCATCGTCGCCATGAGCTGCCGCCTGCCCGGCGGCGTCGAGACCCCCGACGAGCTGTGGCAGCTGGTCGCCGACGGCGTGGACGCCATCTCCGGCTTCCCCGCCGACCGCGGCTGGGACCTCGCCGCCCTGTACGACACCGACCCCGACCGCCCCGGCACCAGTTACGTCCGCGAAGGCGGCTTCCTGCACGACGCGGGCGAGTTCGACGCGGACTTCTTCGGCCTCTCGCCCCGCGAGGCCCTCGCGACCGACCCGCAGCAGCGCCTCCTCCTGGAGACGTCCTGGGAGGCCCTGGAGCGTGCGGGCATCGACCCCGCCGCCCTGCGCGACTCCGGCACCGGCGTCTTCGTCGGCGCCGAGACCCAGGAGTACGGCCCCCGGCTCAGCGACGCCGGCGACGGCCTGGAGGGCTACCTCGTCACGGGCACCGCCGCCAGCGTCGCGTCCGGCCGGATCGCCTACACCCTGGGCCTCCAGGGCCCCACCATGACCGTCGACACGGCCTGCTCGTCGTCGCTGGTCGCCCTGCACCTGGCCGTGCAGGCCCTGCGGCAGGGCGAGTGCGCCCTCGCCCTCGCGGGCGGTGTCGTCGTCATGGCCTCACCGGGGTCCTTCCTGGCCTTCAGCCGTCAGCGCGGCCTCGCGCCCGACGGCCGCTGCAAGCCGTTCGCGCAGGCCGCGGACGGCACGGCGTGGGGCGAGGGCGTCGGCATGCTGGTCCTTGAGCGCCTGTCCGACGCGCGCCGCAACGGCCACAAGGTCCTCGCGGTCGTCCGTGGTTCCGCCGTGAACCAGGACGGCGCGAGCAACGGCCTGACCGCCCCCAACGGCCCCGCCCAGCAGCGCGTCATCCGTGCCGCCCTCGCCGACGCGGGCCTCACACCCGCGGACGTGGACGCGGTCGAGGCGCACGGCACGGGCACGACCCTCGGCGACCCCATCGAGGCGCAGGCCCTCCTCGCCACGTACGGCAAGGACCGCCCCGCCGACCAGGAGCCCCTGTGGCTCGGCTCGCTGAAGTCCAACGTGGGCCACACCCAGGCCGCCGCGGGCGTCGCCGGTGTCATCAAGATGGTCCAGGCGATCGACCGCGGCCTGCTTCCGAAGACCCTGAACGTGGACGAGCCGAGCACGCACGTCGACTGGTCCGCGGGGGCCGTGGAGCTTCTGACCGAGACCCGGGCGTGGCCGGAGCGGGCCGACGGGGCGCCCCGCCGCGCGGGTGTGTCGTCGTTCGGCATGAGCGGCACGAACGCGCACCTCATCGTGGAGCAGGCGCCGGTGGAGGCTCCGGCGGTGGAGGAGCTGTCGGCGGGGGAGTCCGGGGGTGCGCCGCAGGGCGAGCCCGTCGTGGACGCCACGCCCGCACTCGCAGGCGATGACGTGTCCGCTCTCGTAGGCGATGACGCGTTCGCGTTCGCCGACGCCGCGCCCGACGTCGCCCCTGCCGCCCCTGGCGTCGTCCCCGGTCTCGTCCCCGTGTCCCTCTCGGCCAAGACCGAGCCCGCGCTGCGGGCGCAGGCAGCCCGACTGCGCGCGCGCCTCCTGGCCGACGCCGACCTCGAACTGGGTGATGTGGCCTGGTCGTTGGCGGTGGCGCGGTCCCGCTTCGAGCACCGGGGCGTCGTCGTCGGGCGGGACCGGGAGGAGCTGCTCGCCGGGCTTGAGGCGCTGGCGCAGGGCGACACGACCGCGCGGAACGTGGCCTCGGGCCGCGCGCAGGGAGGCACGGTCCGCCCGGTGTTCGTCTTCCCCGGGCAGGGCTCCCAGTGGGCCGGGATGGCCCGTGAACTCCTCGACTCCTCACCGGTGTTCGCCGACCGCATGGGAGAGTGCGCGGACGCGCTCGGCCCGTTCGTGGACTGGGACCTGTTCGAGGAGCTGAGCGGGGACAACTTCGACCGCGTCGATGTGGTCCAGCCCGTCCTGTTCGCCGTGATGGTGTCCCTGGCCGCCGTGTGGCGGGCCTCGGGTGTCGAGCCCGCCGCCGTCGTCGGGCACAGCCAGGGCGAGATCGCCGCCGCCTGCGTCGCGGGCGCGCTGTCCCTGGAGGACGCGGCCTGGGTGGTCGCCCTGCGCAGCCAGGCCATCCTCGAACTGTCGGGACGCGGCGGCATGGTCTCCGTACCGCTGCCCGAGCAGCAGGTGCGCGCCATGCTCGCCCAGTGGGGCGACGACCTGTCCGTGGCCGCCGTCAACGGCCCCTCGCACGTGGTGGTCTCCGGCGCCACGGGAGCCCTGGAGGAGCTGGTCGCGAGCTGCGTGGCCCGTGACATCCGCGCCCGCACCATCCCCGTCGACTACGCCTCCCACTCCGCCCACGTCGAAGCCATCGAGGAGCACCTCGCGCGGGTCCTCGCCCCCGTCGCGCCCCGCTCGCCCGACGTACCGCTGTACTCGACGCTCACCGGCGACTGGCTGACCGACGACACCCTCATGGACGCGGACTACTGGTACCGCAACCTGCGCCACACCGTCCTCTTCGAGCACGCCACCCGCGGGCTCCTCGCCGAGGGCCACACGCTGTTCCTGGAGATGAGCCCGCACCCGGTCCTCACCGTCCCGGTCCAGGCCGCCATCGACGAGGCGGACACCCCTGCCGCCACCCTCGGCTCGCTGCGCCGGGACGAGGGCGGCGCGGACCGCCTCTTCGCCTCCGTCGCCGAGGCCCACGCGCTCGGCGCCGACCTTGACTGGCACGCCCTGCTGCCCGGCGAGCACACCGTCGTCGACCTGCCCACGTACCCGTTCCAGCGCCGCCACTACTGGCTGACCGAGGAGCGCGCGTCCGGCGCCACGCCGCCCGCCGCCGCGGACGAGGCCGAGGCCCGCTTCTGGGAGGCCGTCGAGCGCGAGGACGTCGACCAGCTGACGACCACGCTCGGGGACGTCGCCCAGGGCGCGCTCAGCGAGGTCCTGCCCGGCCTGTCCGCGTGGCGCCGCGGCCGCCGCGAACGTGCCGTCATCGACAGCTGGCGCTACCGGATCGCCTGGCAGCCCCTGCCCGGCGGCCAGTTGCCGTCGGCCCGCCTCTCGGGGCGCTGGCTGGTCGTCCTGCCCGAGAGCGCGGCGGACCACCCGTGGGCGACCGGGGTCGTCGAGGCCCTGGCACGCTCCGGCGCCGAGCCGGTCGAGCTGCGCGTGGCGGCGGGCGAGGCGACGCGGCAGCTGCTGGGCGCGAGGCTGCGGGAGGCGGCCGGTGACGGCGGTGTCGTCGGCGAAGGCCTGGGTTCCGCCGCCGGGCGCGAGGGCGGGGTGTCCGGCGCGGGTACGCGGCCCGAGGGCGCCCCAGCCGCCGAGGCGGGCTCGGACGGCGCTGGACTCGGCGCCGACGCGGGCCTTCCTGGAGCCGGGCCCACCGCTGACGTGAGCCGTGACGGAGCCCCCCTCGCCGGTGTCCTCTCCCTCCTCGGCCTCGACGAGTCCCCCCTGGCCGGGCACGAGGCCGTGCCCGCCGGGCTCGCCGCCACGCTGGCCCTCGTACAGGCCCTCGGTGACACCGGAGCCGAGGCCCGCCTGTGGGCCCTCACCCAGGGTGCCGTCTCCACGGGCCGCAGCGACCGCCTCGACCACCCCGGCCAGGCCCACCTGTGGGGCTTCGGCCGCACCGCCGCGCTCGAACACCCCGACCGCTGGGGCGGACTCGTCGACGTACCCCGCTCCTACGACACCCGCGCCGGTGCCCGCCTCACCGCGATCCTCACCGCGGCCGCCGACGGCCCCCGGACGGACGCCCCCGGCGCCGCCGTGGAGGACCAGCTCGCGGTGCGCGGCTCCGGCGTCTTCGTACGCCGCCTCCTGCGCGGCGAGGCCGCGGGCGCCGACCTGACCCGCGACACCCCGTGGACGCCCCGCGGCACGGTCCTGGTCACGGGCGGCACGGGTGCCCTCGGCGGGCACGTCGCCCGGTGGCTCGCGGGTGCGGGCGCCGACCACCTCGTCCTCACGAGCAGGCGGGGCCTCGACGCGCCCGGCGCCCCCGAACTCCGTGCCGAACTGGAGGAGTCGGGCGTGCGTGTCACCGTGGCGGCCTGCGACGCCGCCGACCGGGACGCGCTGGCGCGGGTCCTGGACGGGATACCCGCCGACGCACCCCTCACGGCCGTCGTGCACACGGCCGGGATCCTGGACGACGGGACCGTCGACGGCCTCACCCCCGGACGCTTCGAGGGCGTGCTGCGCCCCAAGTCACCGGCGGCCGCCGCCCTGCACGACCTCACCCGGGACCTGGACCTGGACGCGTTCGTCCTGTACTCGTCGGCGTCGGGCGCGCTCGGCAACGCCGGTCAGGCCAACTACGCCGCCGCCAACGCCTACTTGGACGCCCTCGCCGAACAGCGCCGCGCCGACGGCCTGCCCGCCACCTCCATCGCGTGGGGCACCTGGGACGGCGGCGGGCTCGCCGACACCGCCGTGCGCGCCGAGCGGACCCGGCGCGACGGCATGCCGCCGATGCCGCCCGAGCGGGCCGTCGCCGCCCTGCGGGACGCCGTCGGGCGCGGCGACGCCGGTGTCGTCGTCGCCGCCGTCGACTGGGACACCTTCCTGCCGGGCTTCGTCGCGGCCCGCCCCAACCCCCTCTTCGCCAAGATCCCCGAGGTGCGGGAGCGGACCGCCGCCCCGGCGGACACCACCCCCGACCCCACCGGCGGCCACACCGTCACAGGACCCGACTGGATACGGCAGCTCGCCCCGCTCCCCGGAGCGGAGCGCGACGCGGCCCTCGTCACCTTCGTCCGCGCCCAGGCCGCCGCCGTCCTCGGCCACTCCGCCCCCGAGGCCGTCGACCCCGGCCGGGCCTTCCGCGAGCTGGGCTTCGACTCCCTCACCGCCGTGGAACTGCGCAACCGCGTCCAGGCGGCCACGGGCCTGCGCCTGCCCGCCTCCCTGGTCTTCGACTACCCCAACTCCGCCCTGCTCGCCGCCTACTTGGCCGAGGAGGCCTTCGGCCCCGACGTGACCGGGGCCGCCGCGGAGCCCCGTAGTGCCGCTGTCGGCACCACCTCCACCGACGACGACCCCATCGCCATCGTCGCGATGAGCTGCCGCTTCCCCGGGGGCGTGCGCGGCCCCGAGGACCTGTGGCGCCTTGTCGCCGAGGGCCGCGACGCCATGGGCGAGTTCCCGGGCGACCGCGGCTGGGACCTCGCCGACCTCTACGACCCGGACCCCGACCGCGCGGGCAAGACCTACGTCCGCGAGGGCGGCTTCCTGTCCGACGCGGGCGAGTTCGACGCGGACTTCTTCGGCATCTCGCCGCGCGAGGCCCTCGCCATGGACCCGCAACAGCGCCAACTCCTGGAAACGTCCTGGGAGTTGTTCGAGCGCGCGGGCATCGACCCGACGACGCTGCGCGGCACCCGCGCGGGCGTCTTCGTCGGCTCCAACGGCGACGACTACATCTCCCGCATGGCCGCCGTCCCCCAGGACATCGAGAGCCACGTCCTCACCGGCAACGCGGTGAGCGTCATGTCCGGCCGCCTCTCCTACGCCTTCGGCCTCGAAGGCCCTGCCGTCACCGTCGACACCGCCTGCTCGGCGTCGCTCGTGGCCCTGCACCTCGCTGCGCAGGCGCTGCGGCAGGGCGAGTGCGACATGGCGCTCGCGGGCGGCGTGACCGTCATGTCGTCCCCCGACACCTTCGTGCAGTTCAGCCGCCAGCGCGGCCTGGCCACGGACGGCCGCTGCAAGGCCTTCGCGGAGGCCGCCGACGGCACCGGCTGGGGCGAGGGCGTCGGCCTGCTGCTCCTGGAGCGTCTGTCCGACGCCCGCCGCAATGGGCATGAGGTGCTGGCTGTCGTCCGCGGTTCCGCCGTCAACCAGGACGGCGCGAGCAACGGCCTGACCGCCCCCAACGGCCCCTCCCAGCAGCGAGTCATCCGCGCCGCGTTGGAGAGCGCCGGACTCTCGGCCGGTGACATCGACGCCGTCGAGGCCCACGGCACAGGCACCACGCTCGGCGACCCCATCGAGGCCCAGGCGCTGCTCGCCACGTACGGGCGGACGCGGCCGGAGGGCCCTGCCGGGCGCGAGCCGCTGTGGCTGGGTTCCATCAAGTCCAACATCGGGCACACGCAGGCCGCCGCGGGTGTCGCGGGCGTCATCAAGATGGTGATGTCGATGCGGGAGGGCGTACTGCCCCAGACCCTGCACGTGGACGAGCCCAGCTCCCATGTCGACTGGTCGGCGGGGGCGGTCGAGCTGCTGACGGAGGCCCGGGAGTGGCCGGGGCGCGAAGGCGGTGCGCCGCGTCGTGCGGGCGTGTCGTCGTTCGGCGTCAGCGGCACGAACGCGCACGTGATCGTGGAACAGGCCCAGGCGGTCGAGCCCGCCGAGACGCCCGAGCCCGTCGACGGCACGCCCGTCACGGCGGTCGTGCCGTGGGTGGTGTCGGCCCGCAGCGCCGAGGCGCTGCGGGCGCAGGCGGAGACCCTGCGGGAGCACGTGGCCGGGCACGAGGACCTCGACGCCGTCGGTGTGGGCTGGTCGCTGCTTTCGGGGCGCGCCCTGCATGAGCACCGGGCGGTTGTCTTCGGGCGGGAGCGGGAGGAGTTCCTGGCCGGGCTGGGGGCGGTGGCCTCCGGTGGTCCGGGTGTTGTGGTCGGCTCGGTGGTCGAGGGCCGCCTTGGGGTTGTCTTCACGGGGCAGGGCAGTCAGCGGGTCGGTATGGGCCGGGAGTTGTACGAGGCGTTCCCCGTGTTCGCCGATGCGCTGGACGAGGTGTGCGCGCACCTGGACGGGTTGCTGGAGCGTCCGTTGAAGGACGTCATGTTCGGCTCGGACGCGGAGGCGCTGGCCCGGACCGGCTACGCGCAGCCCGCGCTGTTCGCCGTCGAGGTGGCCCTCCACCGCCTCGTCGAGTCCTTCGGGGTGCGCCCGGAGATCGTCGGTGGCCACTCCATTGGCGAGCTTGTGGCCGCGTACGTGGCGGGCCTGTGGTCCCTGGAGGACGCGGCTCAACTGGTCGCCGCGCGCGGCAGGTTGATGCAGTCCCTGCCCGAGGGCGGCGCGATGCTGGCCGTGCAGGCGGCGGAGGCGGACCTGCTTCCGCTCCTGGAGGGGATCTCGGAGCGCGTGGGCGTGGCAGCGGTGAACGGGCCGTCGCAGGTGGTCCTTTCCGGCGACCGCACGGCCCTCGAAACCCTGGAGGAGAAGCTGCGCGGCGAGGGCCGCAAGGTCCGCTGGCTGAAGGTCTCGCACGCCTTCCATTCACCCCTCATGGACCCGATCCTGGACGAGTTCCGCGCGGTCGCACAGGGGCTCACCTACCAGGACCCGAAGCTGCCGGTCCTCTCGAACGTGACCGGTGAACTGGCGGAGGCCGCTCAGCTCCAGGACCCGGAGTACTGGGTGCGGCACGTCCGCGAGGCCGTCCGCTTCCACGACGGCCTCGGCGCACTCACCGCGCAGGGCGTGTCGACCGTCCTTGAGCTGGGCCCGGACTCGGTGCTCACGGCGATGGCCCACGACACGATCACGGACCCGGCCGCGCAGGCCGGTCTCGTCGCGGCGGTGCGCAAGGACCGCCCCGAACCGGCCACGTTCCTCGCCGCCCTCGCCCAGCTGCACGCGCGCGGCCACGACGTCGACTGGGCGCCGCTGTACGCCCCGACGGAGAACCGCCGCCGCGTCGACCTGCCCACGTACGCCTTCCAGCGCGACCACTACTGGCTCGACCTGTCCGCGTCGGCCGCAGCCGTCCCCCGAGGCGGCGGGCTCGGCGTCGACGAGGTGGAGGCGCGCTTCTGGGAGGCCGTGGAGCGCGGCGACCTGGAGTCGCTGAGCGCCGAACTGGGCGCGGAGGGCGAAGCCGAAGGAGTGGCCGCGCTGGGCGAGGCGCTTCCGGTGCTCTCGTCGTGGCGACGGCAGCGCCGCGAGGCCTCCACGGTCGGCCGGTGGCTCTACCAGGAGTCGTGGAAGCCGCTGACCGGCCTCGCCCCGGCGGCCTTCGACGGTACGTGGTGGGTCGTCGCCCCGGCGGACGAGGAGGCGTACCCGTGGGTCGCCGCCGCGGCCGAGGGGCTCGCGGCCCGTGGCGCGCACGTGGTCCGGATCGCGGTGCGCCCCGGCGAGACCCGCCGCGACATCCTCGGCGGCAAGCTCCGTGAACTCCTGGACGCACAGGCCGAGTCGGGCGCGGGCCACCCCCAGGGCGTGCTCTCCCTGCTGGCCCTCGACGCGTCCGGGGGCTCGGCGCACCCGACCGTCCCCGTCGGCCTCGAAGGCGTGCTCGCCCTCCTCCAGGCCCTCGGTGACGCGGACGTGGCGGCACCCCTGTGGGCCGCCACCAGCGGCGCCGTCAGCACCGGCCGCTCGGACCGGCTGACGGCTCCCGCGCAGGCCCCCGTGTGGGGCATGGGCCGCGTCGCCGCCCTGGAACAGCCCCAGCTCTGGGGCGGCCTCGTCGACCTGCCCGAACACGCCGACGAGCGGTCGCGGCTGCGGCTCGCCGACGCCCTGTCCGCCGCCTCGGCCTCCGGCGAGGACCAGGTTGCGGTGCGCGGCTCCGGCGTCTTCGCACGCAGGCTGGCGCGTGTGCCCTCGGGCGGCACGGCGCTGGGCGAGTCGTCGGCGGGGGAGTGGTCTGCCGACGGTGGCACGGTGCTCGTGACGGGTGGTACGGGTGCGCTGGGTGGTCATGTGGCTCGGTGGGCGGTGCGTGCGGGTGCCGGTCATGTGCTGTTGACGAGCCGTCGTGGCCTTGACGCGCCGGGTGCGCCGGAACTCCGTACGGAATTGGAGGAGTTGGGTGTACGGGTGACGGTCGCGGCGTGTGACGCGGCCGACCGGGAGGCGTTGGCGCGGGTTCTGGGGGAGATTCCGGAGGATGTGCCGCTGACCGGGGTGTTCCACACGGCGGGCGTCCTGGACGACGGTGTCCTCGACGGCCTGACGGCGGACCGGTTCGCCACCGTGTTCCGGCCCAAGGCCCAAGCGGCCCTGAACCTCCACGAGCTGACACACCGCGACGGACAGCTGACAGCGTTCGTGCTCTTCTCGTCCGTCGCGGGCTCCATGGGCATCGGCGGCCAGGGCAACTACGCGGCGGCGAACGCCTTCCTCGACGCCTTCGCCCAGCACCGCAGGTCACTCGGCCTGCCCGCGCTGTCCCTCGCGTGGGGCCCGTGGGCCGGCGGCGGCATGGCCGTCGACGGCGGCGTCGTCGAGCAGCGCGTGCGGGACAGCGGCATGCCCGCGATGGAGCCGGACCTGGCGGTCGCCGCGATGGCCGCCGCACTGGCGGCAGCCGGACGGCCCGACGCCCAGGCGGGGCCGGTCACGGCAGCGGTCACGCTCGCCGACGTCGACTGGGACGTCTGCGCGCCGACCTACGCCCTGGCCCGACCGAACCACCTCTTCGACCAGCTCACGCTCCCCGGCGGCCAGGCCGAGCCCTCGACGGCGGGCGCCCGTGGCACGGCCGCGTCCACCGCCCCCGCCACCTCCACGCTCCCGCTCGCGGAGCGCCTCGCCGCGCTCCCGGCGGCGGAACGGGACCGGACGCTCCTGGACCTCGTACGCGACCGGGTGGCAACCGTCCTCGGCTACCCCGCGACCAAGACCGTCGACGCCACCCGCCCCTTCAAGGACCTCGGCTTCGACTCGCTCACCGCCGTCGAACTGCGCAATCTCATCGGCGCGGCGGCCGGACTCCACCTCCCGGCGACACTGATCTTCGACCACCCCAGCCCCGAGGCCCTCGCCGCGCACCTGCGCGACGAACTCCTCGGCGACCTCGCGCCGCACGGCGGCGACACCCCGGCGCCCGCCCCGGCGCGGGCGGGCGCGGTGGACGGCGACCCCATCGCGATCGTGGCGATGAGCTGCCGCTTCCCCGGCGGCGTACGGTCCCCCGAAGACCTGTGGCGGCTCCTCAGCGACGGCAAGGACGCCATCGGCGACATGCCGGACGACCGGGGCTGGAACGTCGATTCGCTCTACCACCCGGACCCCGACCACGCCGGGACGAGCTACGTCCGCGAGGGCGGCTTCCTCCACGACATGGCCGACTTCGACGCGGACTTCTTCGGGATCTCCCCGCGCGAGGCCCTCGCCATGGACCCCCAGCAGCGGCTCCTCCTGGAGACCGCCTGGGAGGCCTTCGAGCGCGCCGGAATTGACCCGGCGACCCTGCGCGGCAGCCGCACCGGCGTCTTCTCCGGCACCAACGGCCAGGACTACGAAGACGTCCTGCGCACGGCCCCCGACCGCGGCGAGGGCTACCTCGGCACGGGCAACGCGGCCAGCGTCGTCTCCGGCCGCCTGTCCTACGCCTTCGGCCTCGAAGGCCCCGCGGTGACCGTCGACACGGCCTGCTCGTCGTCCCTGGTCGCCCTGCACCTGGCCGCACAGGCGCTGCGGCAGGGCGAGTGCGACATGGCGCTCGCGGGCGGCGTGACCGTCATGTCGACGCCGGACACCTTCGTGGAGTTCAGCCGCCAGCGCGGCCTGGCCACGGACGGCCGCTGCAAGGCGTTCGCGGAGGCGGCCGACGGCACGGGCTGGGGCGAGGGTGTCGGCCTGCTGCTCCTGGAGCGCCTGTCGGACGCCCGCCGCAATGGGCATGAGGTGCTGGCTGTCGTCCGTGGCTCGGCCGTCAACCAGGACGGCGCGAGCAACGGCCTGACCGCCCCGAACGGGCCTTCCCAGCAGCGCGTCATCCGCGCCGCGCTGGAGAGCGCCGGTCTGTCCGCCGCCGAGGTGGACGCCGTCGAGGCCCACGGCACGGGCACCACGCTCGGCGACCCCATCGAGGCCCAGGCACTGCTCGCCACGTACGGCAAGGAGCGGTCGGCCGACCGGCCCCTGTGGCTGGGTTCCATCAAGTCCAACATCGGGCACACGCAGGCTGCCGCCGGTGTCGCGGGCGTCATCAAGATGGTGATGTCGATGCGGGAGGGCGTACTCCCGCAGACCCTGCACGTGGACGAGCCCAGCTCCCATGTCGACTGGGAGGCCGGGGCGGTCGAGCTGCTGACGGAGGCCCGGGAGTGGGCCGAGCGGGACGGGGGCGCGCCGCGTCGTGCGGGCGTGTCGTCGTTCGGCGTGAGCGGCACGAACGCGCACGTGATCGTTGAGCAGGCCCAGGCAGATGAGCCTGCCGGGGCTGCCCCTTCGGTGGCGGCACCGACGAACATCCTGCCGTGGCTGGTATCCGGCCGCAGCGCGGACGCCCTGCGGACCCAGGCCGAGCGCCTGCGGGACCACGTCGTCGGGCGCGAGGGCCTTGAGCCTGTAGGTGTGGGCTGGTCGCTGCTTTCGGGGCGCGCCCTGCATGAGCACCGGGCGGTTGTCTTCGGGCGGGAGCGGGAGGAGTTCCTGGCCGGGCTGGGGGCGGTGGCCTCCGGTGGTCCGGGTGTTGTGGTCGGCTCGGTGGTCGAGGGCCGCCTTGGGGTCGTCTTCACGGGGCAGGGCAGTCAGCGGGTCGGTATGGGCCGGGAGTTGTACGAGGCGTTCCCCGTGTTCGCCGATGCGCTGGACGAGGTGTGCGCGCACCTGGACGGGTCGCTGGACCGGCCGTTGAAGGACGTCATGTTCGGCACGGACGCGGAGGCGCTGGCCCGGACCGGCTACGCGCAGCCCGCGCTGTTCGCCGTGGAGGTCGCGCTGTTCCGTCTGGCCGAGTCCTTCGGGGTGCGGCCGGAGATTGTGGGTGGTCACTCCATCGGTGAGCTGGCGGCCGCGTATGTGGCCGGGCTGTGGTCCTTGGAGGATGCGGCTCAACTGGTCGCCGCGCGCGGTCGGTTGATGCAGTCGCTGCCCGAGGGTGGGGCGATGCTCGCGGTGCAGGCCGCTGAAGCGGACGTGCTGCCGTTGCTGGATGGTCTCTCCGAGCGTGTGGGTGTGGCGGCGGTGAATGGGCCGTCGCAGGTGGTGCTTTCCGGTGAGCGGGTCGCGCTGGAGGGCCTGGAGGAGAAGCTTCGCGGTGAGGGCCGCAAGGTGCGGTGGCTGAAGGTGTCGCACGCCTTCCACTCACCCCTCATGGATCCCGTCCTGGAGGACTTCCGCAAGGTCGCCGAGAGCCTGACGTATCAGGAACTCGCGCTGCCGGTGGTCTCGAACGTGACCGGTGAACTGGCGGAGGCCGCTCAGCTCCAGGACCCGGAGTACTGGGTGCGGCACGTCCGCGAGGCCGTCCGCTTCCAGGACGGCCTCGGCGCGCTCACCGCGCAGGGCGTGTCCAGCCTCCTTGAGCTGGGCCCGGACTCGGTGCTGACGGCGATGGCGCACGACACCGTCACGGACCCGGAAGCGCAGGCGGGCCTGATCGCCGCTGTGCGCAAGGACCGCGTCGAGGCGGACACGTTCCTGGCGGCTCTCGCACAGCTGCATGTGCGCGGAGTCGAGGTCGACTGGGCGCCGCTGTACGCCCCGGTCGAGTCGCGGCGCCGCGTGGACCTGCCCACGTACGCCTTCCAGGGGCGGCGCTACTGGCCGAGTGCGGCCGTGCGGGGCGCGGGCGATGTGTCGGCAACGGGGCTGGTGTCGGCCGAGCACCCGCTCCTTGGGGCGGCCGTGCCATTGGTGGACTCCGGTGGCTATCTGCTGGCGGGTCGTCTGTCGGTGGCCACGCATCCGTGGCTGGCGGATCACGCTGTGGGCGGGCAGGTGTTGCTGCCGGGGACGGCGTTCGTCGAGCTGGCCGTGCGGGCCGGTGACGAGGTGGGCTGCGGGGTCCTTGAGGAGCTGACGTTGGCGGCTCCGCTGGTGCTGCCGGAGCGTGGCGCCGTGCAGTTGCAGGTCGGCGTCGGCGCGGTGGACGAGGACGGGCGTGCCCCGGTGAGCGTCCACTCGCGCGACGAGGCCGACCCCGAGGGCCCGTGGACCCGGCACGCGGCCGGATTCCTGTCCGCCGAGGCCGACGAGGAGGAGCCCCAGGGCCTGTCCGAGTGGCCGCCGCGCGACGCGGAGCCGATCGACGACGCGGCCTCGCTGTACGACCGCCTCGCCGAGACGGGCTACGGCTACGGCCCGGTGTTCCAGGGGCTGCACGCGGCCTGGCGGCGCGGCGACGAGGTCTTCGCCGAAGTGGCCCTGCCCGAGGAGTCGGACGCCGAGGCGTTCACCCTGCACCCCGCCCTCCTCGACGCCGCGCTGCACGCCACCCTGCTCCTGCCCAGGACGCAGGACGGCGACGACGAACGCCAGGGCCTCGGCCTGCCCTTCGCCTGGAGCGGCGTACGGCTGCACCAGGCGGGCGCCGCCACGGTCCGCGTGCACCTGCGCGGCGCCGGAGCGGACGCCGTGACGCTGACGCTCGCCGACCAGGCCGGGCAGGTCGTCGCCACCGTCGACTCGCTGGTGTCGCGCCCCGTCTCGGACGAGCAGCTCCGCGGCGGCGGCCGTGTCGGCGACTCGCTGTTCCACGTCGAGTGGAAGCCGCAGGCCGGGACCGTGGCCGCCGATGAGGTGCCGCTGGCGCTCATCGGGGACACGGAGGCCGTGCCGGGCGCACGGGTCTTCGCGGACCTCGCCGCCCTGGGCGCGGCGCTCGGGGCGGGGGAGGAGCTTCCCGCCGCGGTGCTGTGGCGGGCGGGCGGGACGTCGACCGCAGGGGGTGCCGGGCTCACAGGGCCGAAGGCCGTCTCCGCGACACTGGCCGACGCTCTCGAAGTGGTGCAGGCCTGGCTCGCCGACGAGCGGTTCGAGGACGCGCGGCTCGTGGTCGTGACGCGCCGCGCGGTCCCCGCCGGGGGCACGGACGCGGACGTCGACCCGGCGGAAGCGGCGATCTGGGGGCTGGTGCGGTCGGCGCAGGTGGAACATCCCGGGCGGTTCGTCCTCGTGGACGCGGACACCGGCGTGAACATCGACGCAGATATCAACCCGGACATCGACATCGACGCGGGCACCGACGTGGACGCGGGCGCGCTTGCGGGTGCCGACGTGGACGTCCTCATGGACGCCGGTTCGGTGGCCTCGTCGGCGCTGGCCGCCGTGCTCGCTTCGGGTGAGCCCGAGGCCGCGGTGCGGGGCGGAGAGGTGTGGGTGCCGCGACTGACCCGGGTCGCCGGGGCCCCGGCCGGGGAAGGAGTCGCTCCGGCCGCGGAGGTGACCGCTCCGTTCGGCGCGGGCACCGTCCTCGTCACGGGCGCGTTCGGCGGCCTGGGGCGCGTCGTGACGCGCCACCTCGCCGAGCAGCACGGCGTACGCGACCTCCTCCTGGTGTCCCGCAGGGGCGCCGCCGCCACGGGCGCCGACGAACTGTGCGCGGAGCTGGCGGCGACGGGCGCGCGGGTCACCGTGGCCGCGTGCGACGTGGCCGACCGCGCGGCGCTGGGCGCACTCCTGGAGCAGGCGGGCGCTGAACTGTCGGCGGTCGTCCACGTGGCGGGCGTACTCGACGACGGCGTGGTCACGTCGCTGACACCGGAACGCCTGGACACGGTGCTGCGCCCGAAGGTGGACGCGGCCCTGAACCTGCACGAGCTGACGGCCGGCCTGGACCTGTCCGCGTTCGTCCTGTTCTCCTCCGCCGCCGGAGTCCTCGGCAGCCCCGGCCAGGGGAACTACGCGGCCGCCAACAGCGTCCTGGACGCCCTCGCGGTCGTACGCCGAAGCCAGGGCCTCCCGGCGGTCTCCCTCGCCTGGGGCCTGTGGGCGCAGGAGAGCGACATGACGGGCAAGCTGGCCGGGGCGGACCTCGGACGGATGGCGCGGGGCGGCGTGGCCGCGCTGTCCACGCAGGAGGGCCTGGGGCTCCTCGACGCCGCCGCGACCCTGACCTCGGCCCCGTCGACCCCCGCACCGCCGCGGGACGACGCCCCCGCGGTCCTCGTACCGCTGCGCCTGGACACCGCGTCCCTGCGGGCCTCCGCGGGACCCGACGGCGTCCAGCCCGTGTTCGCGGACCTCGTCCCCGCCCCGGCCCGCCGCGTCGACAGGGCGCTCGCGCGCTCCGGGAAGTCGGCCGAGCCGAACGGCACGGGCCCCGCCCTCGTCAGGGAATTGGCGGGACTTTCCCCCGAGGACCGGGAACGGGCCCTGCTCGACGCCGTGCGGGGTAATGTGGCGACGGTGCTCGGGCATTCCGGGCCCGAGGCAATAGGGGCCACCCGTGGATTCCTGGAATTGGGCGTCGACTCGCTCACCGCGGTGGAACTCCGGAATCGGCTGAACTCCCTTTCCGGACTGCGCCTGCCCGCCACCCTGATCTTCGACTACCCGTCGCCCGCGGCACTCGCCTCCTATCTGGACGAGAGCCTGCCGAGCGGTACGGAGTCGGCGCAGCCGGTCGCGGGAGCGCGGCCCGGCGGGGTGATCGCCGAGCTGGCCGGGCTGGAAGCGGCGCTGGCCGCGGGCGTCCTGGCGGGCGACGAACGGACCGCGGTGCGCGGCAGGCTGCGGGCGCTGCTCGGCAGGCTCGACACCGCCGAGCCGGGCGCGGCCGCGGGTCCCGCCATCGCGGATCAGCTCGAAGACGCCGACGACGATGACATGTTTGACTTCATCGACAACGAACTCGGCGTCTCCTGAAAGTAATTCCTGGAAATTCCTCAAGGGGTCCGTAGGGGGAGGGTAGGGGTTGTTGCCCCT
This sequence comes from Streptomyces sp. NPDC040610, assembly GCF_055594065.1. Classification (NCBI taxonomy): domain Bacteria; kingdom Bacillati; phylum Actinomycetota; class Actinomycetes; order Kitasatosporales; family Streptomycetaceae; genus Streptomyces; species Streptomyces sp. NPDC040610. Next base: position 115,431 of record NZ_JBVIXA010000013.1, read on the forward strand.
GCCCTCCCGCCGATGTGATGGGGTCGGCCCTCTGCGTTGAAGGAGTCGCACCGAAATGGCGAACGAGCAGAAACTCCGCGAGTACCTCAAGCGAGTTACCGCGGATCTGCATCAGACCCGGCAGCGTCTACAGGACGCCGAGTCGGTGAGCCGGGAGCCCATCGCCATCGTCGCGATGAGCTGCCGCTACCCCGGCGGCGTGGGCGGCCCGGAAGACCTCTGGCGGCTCGTCGCCGACGGCGGGGACGCGATCTCCCCCTTCCCGGACGACCGGGGCTGGGACGCGGACCTCCACGACCCCGACCCGACCCGCGCGGGCAAGAGCTACGCCCGCGAAGGCGGATTCCTGCACGACGCGGCGGAGTTCGACCCCGCGTTCTTCGGCATCTCGCCCCGCGAGGCCCTCGCCATCGACCCGCAGCAGCGCCTCCTCCTGGAGTCCACCTGGGAGGCCTTCGAGCGGGCGGGCGTCGACCCGCTGTCCGTGCGGGGCTCCAGGACCGGTGTGTTCGTCGGCGTCATGTACGGCGACTACGGCAACCGCATCCTCAGCAGCCCCGAGGGCCTGGAGGAGTTCGAGGGCTACCTCGGCAACGGCAGCGCGGGCAGCATCGCCTCCGGACGCGTCTCGTACACCTTCGGCCTCGAAGGCCCCGCCGTCACCATCGACACGGCCTGCTCCTCCTCGCTCGTCGCCCTGCACCTCGCCGCGCAGGCGCTGCGTCAGGGCGAGTGCACCATGGCGCTCGCCGGTGGTGTGACGGTGATGTCGACGCCGGACACCTTCGTGGAGTTCAGCCGTCAGCGCGGCCTCGCCGCCGACGGCCGCTGCAAGGCGTTCGCGGAGGCCGCGGACGGCACCGGCTGGGGTGAGGGCGTCGGCCTGCTGCTCCTGGAGCGTCTGTCGGACGCCCGCCGCAACGGCCACAAGGTCCTCGCCGTCGTCCGCGGCACCGCCGTCAACCAGGACGGCGCGAGCAGCGGACTCACCGCCCCCAATGGCCCCGCCCAGCAGCGCGTCATCCGCGCGGCCCTGGCGAACGCGGGCCTCACGCCCGCCGACGTCGACGCGGTCGAGGCCCATGGCACGGGCACCACCCTCGGCGACCCCATCGAGGCCCAGGCCCTCCTCGCCACGTACGGCCAGGAACGCCCCGAAGCCACCACCGGCGGGACTTCGCCCCTGTGGCTCGGCTCGGTGAAGTCGAACCTCGGCCACACCCAGGCCGCCGCCGGAGTCGCGGGCGTCATCAAGATGGTCATGGCCATGCGGCACGCGACCCTGCCCCGCACCCTCCATGTGGACCGCCCGAACTCGCACGTCGACTGGTCGGCGGGCGCTGTCGAACTGCTCACGGAGGCCCGCGAGTGGGCCGAGCGCGACGGCGGCGCGCCGCGCCGCGCGGGTGTGTCGTCGTTCGGCGTGAGCGGCACCAACGCGCACGTGATCGTGGAGCAGGCGTCCGCGGAGGAGCCCACGGAGACGTCCGAGCCGGTCGAGCCGGGCGCCGGGGCACGGGCCACGGGTGCGGTGCCGTGGCTGGTGTCGGGTCGCAGCGCCGAGGCGCTGCGGGCGCAGGCCGAGCGGCTGCGGGAGCACACGGCCGGGCATGCGGACCTTGAGCCCGTCGATGTGGGGTGGTCGCTGCTTTCGGGGCGCGCCCTGCACGAGCACCGGGCGGTTGTCTTCGGCCGGGAGCGGGAGGAGTTCCTCGCCGGGCTGGGGGTCGTTGCCTCCGGTGGTCCGGGGGTTGTGACCGGTTCGGTGGTCGAGGGGCGCGTCGGTGTCGTCTTCACCGGGCAGGGAAGCCAGCGGGTCGGCATGGGTCGCGAGTTGTACGAGGCGTTCCCTGTGTTCGCCACGGCCCTGGACGAGGTGTGTGCGCACCTGGACGGGTTGCTGGAGCGTCCGTTGAAGGACGTCATGTTCGGCGCCGACGCTGAGGTGCTGGAGCGGACCGAGTACGCGCAGCCCGCGCTGTTCGCCGTAGAGGTGGCGCTGTATCGGCTCGTGGAGTCCTTCGGGGTGCGGCCGGAGATTGTGGGTGGTCACTCCATCGGTGAGCTGGCGGCCGCGTATGTGGCGGGGTTGTGGTCGCTGGAGGATGCGGCTCAACTGGTGGCCGCGCGTGGCCGGTTGATGCAGGCGTTGCCTGAGGGCGGGGCGATGCTCGCGGTGCAGGCGGCTGAGGCGGAGGTTCTGCCGCTGCTGGTGGGTCTGGAGGACCGTGCGGGTGTGGCGGCCGTGAACGGGCCCGCCCAGGTCGTGCTTTCCGGTGACCGGACCGTCCTGGAGGGCCTGGAGGAGACCCTGCGCGGCGAGGGCCACAAGGTGCGTTGGCTGAAGGTCTCGCATGCCTTCCACTCGCCGTTGATGGATCCGGCGCTGGACGACTTCCGCAAGGTCGCGCAAGGTCTGACGTATCAGACCCCGAAGCTGCCGGTGGTCTCCAACGTCACGGGCGAGTTGGCGGAATCCGACCAGCTCAAGGACCCGGAGCACTGGGTCCGTCACATCCGGGAGGCTGTCCGTTTCCACGACGGCTTGACCGCTCTGACCGGTTTCGGCGCGACCACTGTGCTTGAGCTGGGCCCGGATGCCGTTCTGACGGCGATGGCGCACGACACCCTCACCGACCCGGCCGCCCAGGCCGGACTCGTCGCCGCCGCCCGCAAGGACCGCCCCGAGCCCGACACCTTCCTCACCGCCCTCGCCCACCTCCACGTACGCGGCACCACCGTCGACTGGACCCGTTTCTTCGAGCCCGTCGAGGCGCGCCGCCACGTCGACCTGCCCACGTACGCCTTCCAGCACCAGCACCTCTGGCTCAACCCCCTGGAGCAGGCGCCCGGTCTCACCGGGGACGGGTTCGACCCCGCGGACGCGGGATTCTGGAAGGCCGTGGAGGACGAGGACCTCGCGGCCCTGACGGGAGCCCTGGACGTCGACGAGGAGGCGCCGCTGCGGTCCGTGCTGCCCGCGTTGACGGCCTGGCGGCGGCAGCGGCACGAGCAGTCCGAGCTGGACCGCTGGCAGTACCGCATCGCGTGGAAGCCGCTCGCCAAGCAGTCGCGGGCCGGGCTCACCGGCACCTGGCTGGTCGTCGCCCACGCCGGTGCGACGGAGGAGCCGTGGCTCGACGCCTCCGTGCGCGCCCTGGAGCAGGCCGGAGCGCGTGCGCGGGTCCTGCGGGTGGACACGCGGGACGCCGACCGCGACACGCTGCGGGCGCAGGTGGCCGACGCCCTCGCGGACGACGGCCAGGACGCCGGGGACGGTACGGCCGTGACGGGAGTCCTCTCCCTCCTCGCGTGCGCGCCGGCCGACGTGCTCCCGACGCTCGCGCTCGTGCAGGCCCTCGGTGACGCGGCCGTGTCCGCGCCGCTGTGGGTGGCGACGCGGGGCGCGGTCTCCGTCGGCGGCTCCGACTCCGTGGCCCACACCGACGGCGCGGCCGTGTGGGGCCTTGGCCGGGTCGTGGCCCTCGAACACCCGGAGCGCTGGGGCGGTCTGGTCGACCTGCCCGAGACGGCCGACGCGCGCGCGATGTCCCGGCTCGCCCAGGTCCTCGGGGCCTCGTCGGGTGAGGACCAGGTGGCGGTGCGCGGCTCGGGTGTGTTCGTACGCAGGCTGGTGCGTGCGGCCTTCGGCGACGCGTCGTTGAGCGAGTCGTCGGCGGGGGAGTGGTCTGCCGACGGTGGCACGGTGCTCGTGACGGGTGGTACGGGTGCGCTGGGTGGTCATGTGGCTCGGTGGGTGGCGCGTGCGGGTGCCGGTCATGTGCTGTTGACGAGCCGTCGTGGCCTTGACGCGCCGGGTGCGCCGGAACTCCGTACGGAATTGGAGGAGTTGGGTGTACGGGTGACGGTCGCGGCGTGTGACGCGGCCGACCGGGAGGCGTTGGCGCGGGTTCTGGGGGAGATTCCGGAGGATGTGCCGCTGACCGGGGTGTTCCACACGGCGGGCGTCCTCGACGACGGCGTTCTCGACGGCCTGACGGCGGACCGTATGGCTTCCGTGTTCCGCGCCAAGGTGGAGTCGGCCCGGAACCTGGACGAGCTGACCCGCGAAGCCGACCTGTCGGCCTTCGTCCTCTTCTCCTCCCTCACCGGGACCGTGGGCGCGCCCGGCCAGGGCAACTACGCGGCGGCGAACGCCTTCCTCGACGCCCTCGCCGCACAGCGGCGCGCCGCCGGACTGCCCGCGCTCTCGCTCGCCTGGGGCCCGTGGGCCGGGAGCGGCATGGCCGCCGACGACGGCTCCGACGAGCGGATGCGCCAAGCGGGCCTGCCCGTCATGGACCCGACGCGTGCCATCGACGTGCTGCGCCGGGCGACGAACGACCGCGCCGGAAGCCACGACACCGCCGCCCTCGTCGTCGCCGACATCGTCTGGGACCGCTTCGCCGAGGGTTTCACGGCCACCCGGCCCAGCACCCTCTTCGACGACCTGCCGGAGACGGCGGCCGCCCGCGCGGAGCGCTCCGCCGGTGCGGGAGACGGCGAAGTCACGTCCCTGAAGGACCAGTTGGCCGCCCTTCCGCGCCCGGACGCCGAGCGGGCCCTGCTCGACCTGGTGCGGACCCAGGCCGCCACGGTGCTCGGGCACGGCGGTACGGAGGCGGTGCCCGGCGACAGCGCGTTCAAGGGGCTCGGGTTCGACTCGCTGACCTCGGTGGAGTTCCGCAATCGCCTCGGCGCCGCGACCGGCCTCACCCTCCCGGCCACCCTCGTCTTCGACTACCCGTCGCCGAGGTCCGTCGCCGACTACCTCTCCGGCCTCCTCCTCACCGGCGAAAGCCCCGACACCACCGTGCCCACGGCGGCCGTGCCCACCGGCCCTGTCGACGACGAGCCCATCGCCATCGTGTCGATGAGCTGCCGCTTCCCCGGCGGCGTACGCGACCCCGAAGACCTCTGGCGGCTCGTCGCCGACGGCGTCGACGCGCTCGGGGAGTTCCCCGCCGACCGAGGCTGGGACACCGGAGCGCTGTACGACCCCGACCCGGCGAAGCCCGGCTCCACCTACGCCCGCCAGGGCGGATTCCTGCCGGACGCGGGCGGGTTCGACGCGGACTTCTTCGGGATCTCCCCGCGCGAGGCCCTCGCCATGGACCCCCAGCAGCGGCTCCTCCTGGAGACCGCCTGGGAACTGTTCGAGCGCGCCGGGATCGCACCCCCGAGCCTGCACGGCAGCCGCACCGGCGTGTTCGCGGGCACGAACGGCCAGGACTACCTGGACCTCCTGAAGGACGCCCCCGAAGGCGCAGAGGGGTACATCGGCACGGGCAACGCGGCCAGCGTCGTCTCCGGCCGCCTCTCGTACGCCTTCGGCTTCGAGGGCCCCGCCATGACCGTCGACACGGCGTGCTCCTCCGCCCTCGTCGCCCTGCACCTGGCCGCGCAGGCGCTGCGGCAGGGCGAGTGCGACATGGCGCTCGCCGGTGGCGTCACGGTGATGTCCACGCCCAGCGCGTTCATCGAGTTCAGCCGCCAGCGCGGCCTCGCCGCCGACGGCCGCTGCAAGGCCTTCGCGGAGGCCGCGGACGGCACGGGCTGGGGCGAGGGCGTCGGCCTTCTCCTCCTGGAGCGCCTGTCCGACGCCCGCCGCAACGGCCACCAGGTCCTCGCGGTGGTGCGCGGCTCGGCCGTCAACCAGGACGGCGCGAGCAACGGCCTGACCGCGCCGAACGGCCCCTCGCAGCAGCGTGTCATCCGCGCCGCCCTCGCCAACGCCCGCCTCACGCCCGCCGATGTGGACGCGGTCGAGGCGCACGGCACGGGCACGACCCTCGGCGACCCCATCGAGGCGCAGGCCCTCCTCGCCACCTACGGCCAGGACCGCTCCGCCGGGCAGCCGCTGTGGCTCGGCTCGGTCAAGTCCAACATCGGGCACACGCAGGCCGCCGCCGGAGTCGCGGGCGTCATCAAGATGGTGATGGCCATGCGCCACGGGGTGCTTCCGCGCACGCTGCACGTGGACGAGCCGAGCACGCACGTCGACTGGTCGGCGGGCTCGGTCGAGCTGCTGACGGAGGCCCGGGAGTGGGCCGAGCGGGACGGTGGCGCGCCGCGCCGGGCGGCGGTCTCGTCGTTCGGCGTGAGCGGGACGAACGCGCATGTGATCGTGGAGCAGGCGCGGGGGACGGAGCCCGCCGAGTTCGACAAGACTGCTGACCCCGCCGACGATGCCGCAGCCGCCGGCACGGCCACTCCGGCGACGGCCGTGCCGTGGCTGGTGTCGGCCCGCAGCGCCGAAGCCCTGCGCGTCCAGGCCGGACGGCTCGTCCAACACCTGACCGCAAGCGCCGAGTCGGAGCCCGCCGACGTGGCCTGGTCGCTCCTCTCGGGCCGCGCCCTGCACGAGCACCGGGCCGTCGTACTCGGCCACGGCCGGGAAGAACTCCTGACCGGACTGGACGCCGTCGCGTCGGGCGGACCGGGAGCCGTACTGGGCTCCGTGACGGACGGCCGTCTCGGCGTCGTGTTCACGGGACAGGGCAGCCAGCGGATTGGCATGGGGCGTGAGCTGTACGAGGCGTTCCCTGTGTTCGCCGATGCGCTGGACGAGGTGTGTGCGCACCTGGACGGGTTGCTGGAGCGTCCGTTGAAGGACGTCATGTTCGGCACGGATGCCGACGTCTTGGAGCGGACCGAGTACGCGCAGCCCGCGCTGTTCGCGGTCGAGGTGGCGTTGTTCCGTCTGGCCGAGTCCTTCGGGGTGCGGCCGGAGATTGTGGGTGGTCACTCCATCGGTGAGCTGGCGGCCGCGTATGTGGCGGGGTTGTGGTCGCTGGAGGATGCGGCTCAGCTGGTGGCCGCGCGTGGTCGGTTGATGCAGGCGTTGCCTGAGGGCGGGGCGATGCTCGCGGTGCAGGCGGCTGAGGCGGAGGTTCTGCCGCTGTTGGTGGGTCTGGAGGACCGTGCGGGTGTGGCGGCCGTGAACGGGCCCGCTCAGGTGGTGCTTTCCGGTGACCGGACCGTCCTGGAGGGCCTGGAGGAGACCCTTCGCGGTGAGGGCCGCAAGGTGCGTTGGCTGAGGGTCTCGCATGCCTTCCACTCGCCGTTGATGGATCCGGCGCTGGACGACTTCCGCAAGGTCGCGCAAGGTCTGACGTATCAGACCCCGAAGCTGCCTGTGGTCTCCAACGTCACGGGCGAGTTGGCGGAATCCGACCAGCTCAAGGACCCGGAGTACTGGGTCCGTCACATCCGTGCGGCCGTCCGTTTCCACGACGGACTCGTCACCCTCACCGGCCAGGGAGTCTCCACGCTCCTGGAGTTGGGCCCGGACGCCGTCCTGACGGCGATGGCGCACGACACCCTCACCGACCCGGCCGCCCAGGCCGGACTCGTCGCCGCCGCCCGCAAGGACCGCCCCGAGCCCGACACCTTCCTCACCGCCCTCGCCCACCTCCACGTACGCGGCACCACCGTCGACTGGGCACCCCTGTACGGCACCACGCAGGCCCGGCGCCGCGTCGACCTGCCCACGTACGCCTTCCAGCACCGGACCTACTGGCCGGAAGTGAAGGACGCGGGTGTGTCGGCCGACGGCCGGAGCGGTGGTGTGGACTCCGAGTTCTGGGAGGTCGTGCAGCGCGAGGACCTGGAGGGCCTGGCGGAGACGCTGGAGCTGGACCAGGAGGCCTCGCTGAAGTCCGTCCTGCCCGCGCTCGCGACCTGGCGACGGCGGCAGCAGGAACAGCACGAGGTGGAGGCCCTGCGCTACCGGGTCACCTGGAAGCCGCTGTCCGGCGAGCAGCCGTCGGGCGCTGGTTCGGCGTTCGGCGGGACCTGGGCGCTGGTCGTACCGGCCGGTGCGGTCGGGCACCCCTGGAGTGCGGCCGCCGAGGAGGCGCTCGCCGCTGCGGGTGCGGACGTCCGGCGTGTCGTCGTGGGTGACGGAGCCGTCGGCCGTACGGCGATGGCACGGCTTCTGCGGGAGTCCGCTGAGGGGGCCGAGGCCTCCGACGGCGACGCCGCCCTGACGGGTGTGCTGTCGCTGCTTGCCCTGGACGAGCGCCCGTACGGCCACGCCGCGTCCGGCGACGAGGGCGCGCACGATCACCCGGAGCCGGACGCCCCCGCCCTGACGTGGGGCATGGCCGCGACCCTCGCGCTCACGCAGGCCGTCGTCGACGCCGAGGTCGGCGGGCGGCTGTGGATCGCGACGTCCGGCGCCGTGTCCGTCGGCGACACCGATCCCGTACGCAGTGTCACGCAGGGGCAGGCGTGGGGATTCGGCCGGGTCGTGGGCCTTGAGCACCCGGACGTGTGGGGCGGCCTCATCGACCTCGTGGAGACGACGGGAAGCACGAGCACCACGGGCGCCAACACCGGCTCCACGGGCTCCACGGGCTCCAAGGAGACGGCGGACGCCACCGGCGACGCCACGAACGCCTCCGAAGCCACCGTCCCCGCCCGCGCCCGCGACCTCCTCACGACCCTCCTCACCCGCACCGCCACCCCCGGCTTCGCCGAGGACCAACTCGCCGTCCGCCCCTCGGGTGTGCACGTGCGCCGCCTGGTCCGGGCGCCCCGGAGCACCGCACCGGCCACCCCCTGGCGACCGCGCGGCACCGTCCTCATCACCGGCGGAACCGGCGCCCTCGGTGCCCACGTCGCACGCTGGTGCGCGGGCGGCGGCGCCCAGCACCTCGTACTGACGAGCAGGCGCGGCCCGGACGCGCCCGGAGCCGCCGAACTCAGCGCCGAACTGGAGGACTTGGGCGCCAAGGTCACCGTCGCGGCCTGCGACGTCGCCGACCGCGACGCCCTCGCCCGGCTGCTCGCCGAGATCCCCGCCGACGCACCGCTGAGTGCCGTCGTGCACGCGGCGGGCCTCGGTCAGGACCGGATGATCGACGAGACCGGGCCCGAGGACTTCGCGGAGATCGTCGCCGCGAAGACCGCGGGCGCGGCGCACCTGGACGACCTGCTCGGCGACACGCCCCTGGACGCCTTCGTGCTGTTCTCGTCCATCGCCGGAGTGTGGGGCAGCGGCGGCCAGGCCGCGTACGCCGCCGCCAACGCCTTCCTCGACGGCCTCGCCGAACGCCGCCGGGCCCAGGGGCGGGCCGTGACGTCGGTGGCGTGGGGGCCGTGGGGCGGTTCCGGCATGGCGGGCGACGACGACGCCGCCGCGCACCTGAGCAAGCGCGGCCTGCCCGTCATGCGGCCCGAGTCGGCGATCGGGGCCCTGCGGCACGCGCTCGACCGGCGCGACCCGCTCGTCACCGTCGCCGACGTCGACTGGGAGCGGTTCGCCCCGGCCTTCACCGTGCGGCGGCCCAGCCCGCTGCTCGACGACCTGCCGGAGGCCCGCCGGGCCCTCGACGCCGCGTCCGGCGACGCGGGCGCACGCACCTCCGAGGGAGCCGCCGACGCGGCGGCCGCCCTGCGCGCCCGACTCGCCGACGCGACGCCCGCCGAGCGCGAGCGGACCGTCCTGAAGCTGGTGCGCACGGAAGTCGCGGCCGTACTTGGCCACACCGGCACGGAAGCCGTCCGTGAGGACCGCGCGTTCAAGGACTTCGGCTTCGACTCCCTGACCGCCGTGGAACTGCGCACCCGGCTCAACGCCGCGACCGGCCTGAGCCTGCCCAGCACCCTCGTCTTCGACCACCCGACCCCCGGCGAGCTGGCCCTGGAGCTCCTTGCCGAACTCCTGCCCGACGCCGACGCCATGGACGACGCCGAGGGCGACGGGGGCGGGGCCGACGACCCGGCCGACGCCGAGGTCCGCCGTGCCCTGGCGGCAGTCCCGATCGCCCGCATCCGCGAGGCGGGCCTCCTGGACGCCCTCCTCGGCCTGGCCGCCCCGGATGCGGGCGCGGCCCCGGCCGATGACGACGACGCGGACGCCTCCATCGACGCCATGGACGTGGCCAACCTGATCCAGCTGGCCTTGGACAACAGTGATTCCTGACCCAGTACGAGACGCGGCGCACGACCCCGTGTGGGACGCAGTGCGAGACGCGGCGCAGGACGCGGCACGAGCCGCCGAACGACACACAGTGCGAGCCGGGGCGCGAGCCGACGCAGCACGAATGGACGCAGCACGGATGTGGAGCCGGACATGACGAGGCCTTCGGACACGGTCGTTGAAGCGCTGCGCGCGTCTCTGAAGGAGACCGAGCGGCTGCGACGGCAGAACCAGCAGCTCGCGGCGGCCTCCAGGGAGCCCATCGCGATCGTCGGCATGAGCTGCCGCTTCCCCGGCGGTGTGCGCGGCCCCGAGGACCTGTGGCGGCTCGTCGCCGACGGCGCCGACGCCATCGGCGAACTCCCCGAAGGCCGCGGCTGGGACGTCGAGTCCCTCTACGACCCCGACCCCGACAAGCAGGGCACCTTCTACGCCCGCCACGGCGGCTTCCTGCACGACGCGGGCCAGTTCGACGCCTCCTTCTTCGGCATCTCGCCCCGCGAGGCCCTCGCGATGGACCCTCAGCAGCGCCTGCTCCTGGAGACCGCCTGGGAGGCCTTCGAGCGCGCAGGGATCGACCCGGCGACCCTGCGCGGCACCCGCGCGGGCGTGTTCGTCGGCTCCGGTTACCAGGGTTACGGCGAGGGCGTCCGCCAGGCCCCCGAAGGCGTCGAGGGCCACCTCCTCACCGGCAACACCACCAGCGTCATGTCCGGCCGCCTCTCCTACGTCCTCGGCCTCCAGGGCCCCGCCGTCACCGTGGACACGGCCTGCTCGTCGTCCCTGGTCGCCCTGCACCTGGCCGCGCAGGCCCTGCGCCAGGGCGAGTGCACCATGGCCCTCGCGGGCGGCGTGACCGTCATGTCGTCACCCGAGACCTTCGTCGAGTTCAGCCGCCAGCGCGGCCTCGCCGCCGACGGCCGCTGCAAGGCCTTCGCCGACGCGGCGGACGGCACGGGCTGGGGCGAGGGTGTGGGCATGCTCCTCGTCGAGCGCCTGTCCGACGCGCGGCGCAACGGCCACAAGGTGCTGGCTGTCGTACGCGGCTCGGCGGTCAACCAGGACGGTGCCAGCAACGGCCTGACCGCCCCGAACGGCCCCTCCCAGCGACGCGTCATCCGCGCCGCCCTCACCAACGCGGGTCTCTCCGCCGGTGACGTGGACGCCGTCGAGGCCCACGGCACGGGCACGACGCTCGGCGACCCCATCGAGGCCCAGGCGCTCCTGGCCACGTACGGCAAGGAGCACTCCGAGGAACAGCCCCTGTGGCTGGGCTCGTTGAAGTCGAACATCGGGCACACGCAGGCCGCCGCCGGTGTCGCCGGTGTCATCAAGATGGTCATGGCGCTGCGGGCGGGCGTCCTGCCCAAGACCCTGCACGTGGACGCCCCGACCTCCGAGGTCGACTGGTCGGCGGGCACGGTCGAGCTGCTCACCGAGTCCCGCGAGTGGCCCGAGCGGGAGCCCGGGCTGCCCCGGCGCGCGGGTGTCTCGTCCTTCGGCATGAGCGGTACGAACGCGCACGTGATCGTGGAGCAGGCGCCGGTTGATGAGTCGGAGTCCGGCGAGGCTGTGAAGGCTGAGCCCGGGACGGCTGAGGCTGGGAAGGCTGAGGCTGGAGAGGCTGTCGCGGTCTCGGTCTCTTCGGTCGTGTCGGGCGTGGTCCCGCTGGCGTTGTCGGCGAAGTCGCCGGAGGCGTTGCGGGCGCAGGCGGGGCAGGTGCGGGAGCTTCTGCTTGCGCAGGATGGTCTTGAACTGGGCGATGTGGCCTGGTCTTTGGCTGTCGCCCGGTCGAGGTTCGAGCACCGGGGCGTCGTCCTCGGCGGTGATCGGGACGAGCTGCTCGCCGGGCTTGAGGCGTTGGCCCAGGGGGACGCGGCGGCCACGCGGGTGGTGTCCGGTCGGGCGCTGGGCGCCAAGGGCAAGGTCCGGCCGGTGTTCGTGTTCCCGGGGCAGGGGTCGCAGTGGGCCGGGATGGCTCGTGAGCTGCTTGACTCCAGTCCGGTGTTCGCGGAGCGGATGCGGGAGTGCGGGGATGCGCTTTCGGAGTTCGTGGACTGGGATCTGCTCGATGAGCTGAGCGGGGACAGCTTCGACCGGGTGGATGTGGTCCAGCCGGTGTTGTTCGCGGTGATGGTGTCGCTTGCCGCTACCTGGCAGGCGGCGGGTGTTCAGCCCGCGGCTGTCGTCGGGCACAGCCAGGGTGAGATCGCTGCCGCGTGTGTCGCGGGTGTGCTGAGCCTGCGGGATGCCGCTCGTGTGGTGGCGCTGCGGAGCTTGGCGATTCGTGAGCTGTCGGGCAAGGGCGGCATGGTGTCCGTGCCGCTGCCTGAATCCGATGTGCGCGAGCTGATCGCCGCCTGGGACGGCCGGATTGAGCTTGCTGCCGTGAACGGTCCGGCGCAGGTCGTGGTCTCGGGTGAGCCGGAGGCGCTGGAAGCACTGGTCGCCCAGTGCGTGGCCGGGGATGTGCGTGCGCGGACGATCCCGGTGGACTACGCCTCGCACTCTTCGTACGTGGAGCAGATCGAGGCCCAGATCGGCGAGGCGCTGGCCGGGGTGGCCCCCCAGGCGGCCGAGGTGCCGCTGTTCTCGACCCTGACGGGGGAGTGGCTGGACGCCAACACCCCCATGAATGCGGGCTATTGGTACCGCAACCTCCGCCAGACCGTCCTCTTCGAACATGCCACGCGCGGCCTGCTGGCCGAGGGTCACGGGCTGTTCCTGGAGATGAGCCCGCACCCGGTGCTCACCGTCCCGGTGCAGGCGACGATCGACGCGACCGACAGCCCCGCCGTCACCCTCGGCTCGCTGCGTCGCGACGAAGGCGGCGCCGACCGCCTCGCCGCCTCCCTCGCCGAGGCACACGTGCACGGCGCCGAGTTGGACTGGGCAGCCCTCTACCCGGGCGCCCACGCCACCGTCGACCTGCCCACCTACCCCTTCCAGCACCAGCACTACTGGCTGCACGCGGACCTCATGGCGGGCGATGTCACCGCTGCGGGGCTCGGTGACACGCGGCACCCGTTGCTGGGGGCGGCGGTGCCGCTGGCGGGCGGGGACGGGCATCTGCTCACGGGGCGGCTCTCGCTGCGCACGCACCCGTGGCTGGCCGATCACGCCGTGGCGGGTGTTGTACTGCTGCCCGCGACCGCGTTCGTGGAGCTGGCGACGCGCGCGGGCGACCAGGTGGGCTGTGACCTGGTCGAAGAGCTGACCATGGAGTCGCCGTTGGTCGTGCCGGAGACGGGCGGTGTACAGCTTCAGCTGACCGTGGGAGACGCCGACGCCTCCGGGCGGCGGTCGCTCAGCTTCCACTCGCGGCCGGAGAGCGGCCCCGACGCGGACGGCGCGGAGCCGGAGCCGTGGACCCGGCACGCCACCGGCGTCCTCGGCGCCGCGCCGGCCGAGGCCGCCGAGTTCGACCTCGCGCAGTGGCCGCCGCAGGGCGCCGAAGCCGTCGCGATCGACGGCCTGTACGAGGAGTTCGCCGCCGCCGACGTCCAGTACGGCCCCGCGTTCCAGGGGCTGCGCGGCGTCTGGCGGCTCGGCGACGAGGTGTTCGCCGAGGTGAGCGTCCCCGAGGAACGGCGCGACGAGGCCGGGCGGTTCGGCCTGCACCCGGTCCTCCTCGATGCCGCGCTCCAGGCGGCGCACCTCGCGCAGGACCCCTCCGACGGTGACGAGGGCGGCGCGCCCCGGCTGCCGTTCTCGTGGAGCGACGTGGCGCTGTACGCGGACGGGGCGAAGTCCCTGCGCGTACGGCTGTCCCGCTCGGGCAGCGGCGGCGACACCGTCTCCGTGCTGCTCGCCGACGACTCCGGTGCCCCGGTCGCACGCATCGGCTCGCTGGTGTCCCGGCCCGTCGACGTCCGGCAGGGCCTCGCCGCCCGCCGGACCCGGGTGGCCCACCTTTACCGCGTCAACTGGGTGCGGCCGTCGGCCCTCGACCCGGCCCGCGCGGACACCGCAACGGCCGTCCCCTGGGCCGTGCTCGGCGCGGACGGCACCGACGCCGACGAGCTGTGCCGCCTCCTGGGCGCGGACGGCGTCGACGCCACCGCGTACCCGACACTCGCCGACCTCACCGAGGCGGTGGCCGCGGGCACCGCGTCCGTCCCGGGTGTCGTCGTCGCGGCCGGAGCCACAGCCGCCTCTGAAGCCACAGTCGCCGACGCCGACCCGGACGCCGACTCCGTGCACGCCGCCACCCGCGACGCCCTCGCCCTCGTCCAGGAGTGGCTGGCCGCGGCCGACGCCTTCGCCGACGCCCGCCTCGTCGTCCTGACCCGTGGCGCCGCCGCCGTCACCGACGACGAGCCGCTGCCCGGTCTCGCGCACTCCGCGGTCCTCGGCCTGCTGCGTTCGGCGCAGTCCGAGGAGCCGGGCCGGTTCGTCCTCGCCGACGTGGACGGCGCCCCCGAGTCGCTGCGCGCGCTGCCCGCCGCGTACGCGCACGGCGAGCCCGAGTGCGCGATCCGCGCCGGAGCCGTACTCGTCCCCCGCCTCACCCGCGACCTCGGCGCACACGACGGCGACCCCGAGGCCCCCGAGACCTCCGCCCTGAACCCGCAGGGCACCGCCCTCGTCACCGGCGCCCCCGGCGGCCTCGGCGGACTCGTCGCCCGGCACCTCGTCGCCGCACACGGCATCCGGCACCTGCTGTTCCTCGGCCGCCGCGGCCCCGACGCGCCGGGCGCGGCCGAACTCGCCGCGCACATCGAGGAGTCCGGCGCCACCATCGACGTCGTCGCCTGCGACGCGGCCGACCGGGACGCCCTCGCCGAAGCGCTGGCCCTGGTCCCCGCCGAGCACCCCCTCACCGCGGTCGTGCACACCGCGGGCGTCTTCGACGACGGCATCACCTCCTCGCTCACCGCCGACCAGCTCGACCGCGTCCTTCGGCCCAAGGCCGACGCGGCCCTCAACCTGCGCGCCCTCACCCGGGACACCGACCTCGCCGCGTTCGTCCTGTTCTCCTCCGTCGCGGGCGTACTCGGCGGCGCCGGACAGGGCAACTACGCGGCGGGCAACACCTTCCTCGACGCCTACGCCCAGCACCTGCGCGGCCAGGGCGTGCCCGCGACCTCCCTCGCCTGGGGCCTGTGGGCCGAACGCGGCGGCATGGCCGGGCAGATCAGCGCCGACGACCTCGACCGGATGACCCGCTCCGGCGTCGCCCCCCTCAGCACCGAACAGGGCCTCGGCCTGCTCGACACCGCACTCGGCCTGGGCGCCGGCGCCCTCGTCCCCGTGCGCCTCGACACCGCCGCCCTGCGCACCGCGCACGGCAGGCACCTGCCGCCGCTGCTCAGCGGCCTCGTCCAGGGCACCGCCCGGCGTGCCGCCGCGGGCCAGGACACGTCCGGCGGCGACGCCCCGGCGCTCGTACGGCGCCTGCGCGGGCTGCCCGACGGCGAGCGGGAGCGGGCGCTCCTCGACCATGTGCGCGGCCAGGCCGCCGCCGTGCTCGGCTACGCCTCCGGCGACCAGGTCGACACCGAGCGGGCCTTCCGCGACCTGGGCTTCGACTCCCTGACCGCCGTCGAACTCCGCAACCGCCTCAACGAGGCGACCGGCCTGCGCCTGCCCGCCACCCTCGTCTTCGACTACGCGAGCCCCCTCGCCCTCGCCCGCCACCTCAAGTCCGAACTGACCGGCGCCGACACGGACACCCCCGCGGCTCCGGCCGCACCGGTCGCGGCGGTCACCGACGAGCCCATCGCCATCGTCGCCATGAGCTGCCGCTTCCCCGGCGGCGTCGCCAGCCCCGAGGACCTGTGGCGGCTCGTCGGCGAGGGCGCCGACGCCACCTCCGGGCTGCCCGAGGGCCGCGGCTGGGACACCGCGTCCCTCTACGACCCCGACCCCGACCACCAGGGCACCACGTACTCGCGCGGCGGCGGCTTCCTGCACGACGCCGGAGAGTTCGACGCCGTGTTCTTCGGGATCTCGCCGCGCGAGGCCCTCGCGATGGACCCGCAGCAGCGGCTCCTCCTGGAGACCTCCTGGGAGGCCTTCGAGCGCGCCGGAATCGACCCGGCCACGCTGCGCGGCAGCGCGGGCGGCGTCTTCGTCGGCGCCTCGTCCCAGGGCTACGGCGAGAGCGTCCGCGTCATCCCCGACGGCCTCGAAGGCCACCTGATGACCGGCAACTCCACCAGCGTCATCTCCGGCCGCATCTCCTACTCCTTCGGCCTTGAGGGCCCGGCCGTCACCGTCGACACGGCCTGCTCGTCGTCCCTCGTCGCCCTGCACCTGGCCGCGCAGTCGCTGCGCCAGGGCGAGTGCGACCTCGCCCTCGCGGGCGGCGCCACCGTCATGGCCAACGCCGACACGCTCGTCGCCTTCAGCCGCCAGCGCGGCCTCGCCGCCGACGGCCGCTGCAAGCCCTTCGCCGAGGGCGCCGACGGCTTCGGCGTCGGCGAGGGCGTCGGCATGCTGGTCCTTGAGCGTCTGTCCGACGCCCGCCGCAACGGCCACCAGGTCCTCGCCGTCGTCCGTGGCTCCGCGATCAACCAGGACGGTGCCAGCAACGGCCTGACCGCCCCGAACGGCCCGTCCCAGCAGCGCGTCATCCGCGCCGCCCTCACCGGTGCCGGACTCACCGGCGCCGACGTCGACGCCGTCGAGGCCCACGGCACCGGCACCTCACTCGGTGACCCCATCGAGGCCCAGGCCCTCATCGCCACCTACGGCAAGGACCGGCCCGCCGACCAGGAGCCGCTGTGGCTGGGCTCCGTCAAGTCCAACATCGGGCACGCCCAGGCGGCCGCGGGCGTCGCGGGCGTCATGAAGATGGTCATGGCGATGCGGCACGGCATCCTGCCCAGGACGCTGCACGCCGAGGTGCCGACGACCGAGGTCGACTGGTCCGCGGGGACCGTCGAGCTGTTGACCGAGGCGCGCGAATGGACCGCGCGGGAGGTGGGGCGGCCGCGGCGCGCGGGCGTCTCCTCCTTCGGCATGAGCGGCACCAACGCGCACGTGATCGTGGAGCAGGCACCGGTGGAGGAACGACTGCCCGCCGACCACGGCGAGAGCCCCGCCCCGACCGGCGAGCCGTCGGTCGTCCCCGGCGTGGTCCCGCTGGCCCTGTCGGCGAAGAGCGAAGGCGCCCTGCGGGCGCAGGCGGAACGGCTGCGCGGACGGCTCCTCGCCGACGACGGCATCGGCCTGACCGACCTCGGCTGGTCGCTGACCGTCGCGCGCTCGCGGTTCGAGCACCGGGGCGTCGTCCTCGGCCGGGACCGGGACGAGCTCCTCGCCGGGCTCGCCGAGCTGGCCCAGGGCGACGCGACCGCCGCGCATGTCGTGGCGGGGCGGGCACAGGGCGGCGCCGGACGTGCCGTGTTCGTGTTCCCGGGGCAGGGGTCGCAGTGGGCCGGGATGGCCCGTGAACTCCTGGACGAGTCGCCGGTGTTCGCGGAGCGGATGCGGGAGTGCGGGGATGCGCTTTCGGAGTTCGTGGACTGGGATCTGCTCGATGAGCTGAGCGGGGACAGCTTCGACCGGGTGGATGTGGTCCAGCCGGTGTTGTTCGCGGTGATGGTGTCGCTGGCCGCCACCTGGCAAGCGGCGGGTGTTCAGCCTGCTGCTGTGGTCGGGCACAGTCAGGGTGAGATCGCGGCTGCCTGCGTGGCGGGTGTGCTGAGCCTGCGGGATGCGGCTCGTGTGGTGGCGCTGCGGAGCTTGGCGATTCGTGAGCTGTCGGGCAAGGGCGGCATGGTGTCCGTGCCGCTGCCTGAATCCGATGTGCGTGAGCTGATCGCCGCCTGGGACGGCCGGATCGAACTCGCTGCCGTCAACGGTCCGGCCCAGGTCGTCGTCTCGGGCGAGCCCGAGGCGCTGGAAGCACTGGTCGCCCAGTGCGTCGCCCAGGACATCCGTGCGCGGACGATCCCGGTGGACTACGCCTCGCATTCCTCGTACGTGGAGCAGATCGAGGCCCAGATCGGCGAGGCGCTGGCCGGGGTGGCCCCGCAGGCGGCCGAGGTGCCGCTGTTCTCGACCCTGACGGGGGAGTGGCTGGACGCCAACACCCCCATGGATGCGGGCTATTGGTACCGCAACCTCCGCCAGACCGTCCTCTTCGAGCACGCCACCCGCGGCCTCCTGGCCGAGGGTCACGGCCTGTTCCTGGAGATGAGCCCCCACCCGGTGCTCACCGTCCCCGTCCAGGCCACCATCGAGGCCGCCGGGCGCGAGGAGACCGCCACGGCCCTGGGCTCCCTGCGCCGCGACGAAGGCGGTGCCGACCGCCTCGCCGCGTCCCTCGCCGAAGCGCACGTGCGCGGCGCCGAGTTGGACTGGAAGGCCCTCTTCCCGGGTGCCGGGACCGTCGTCGACCTGCCCACGTACGCCTTCCAGCGGCAGCACTACTGGCTGACGGACGACGGGGTGCCCGACGGCACGCCGCTGTCCGCCGTGGCCGACGTGGAGGCGAAGTTCTGGGAGGCCGTGGAGCGCGAGGACCTGGAGGAGCTTGCGGCCGAGCTGGAGATGGCGGACGAGAACGCCGCAGAGCTCGGCGCGATCCTGCCCGTCCTGTCGTCCTGGCGGCGGCAGCGGCGCGAGCGGTCCACCCTCGACGGCTGGCGCTACCGCGTCACCTGGAAGCCCCTGGCCAGTGGCGCCCTGTCGGCCTCCGGACTCTCCGGACGCTGGCTCGTCGTACGGTCGCAGAGCGGTGAGCGGCACCCGTGGGCGGCAGGCGTACGCGACGCGCTGGCGCTCGCCGGTGCGGAGGTCGTGGAACTCGACCTGTCCGCCCAGGAGTTGACGCGGGAGACGCTCGTCGAGCGGCTGCGGGGCGCCGCCGGGGTGGACCTGGCCGGTGTGGTGTCGCTGCTCGGACTCGACGAGTCCCCGCAGGACGGGCACGAGGCCGTGTCCGTCGGGCTCGCGGGCACCGTCGCCCTGGCGCAGGCCCTCGGCGACGCCGGGATCGGCGCGCGGATGTGGGCGGTGACCAGCGGAGCCGTCGCCACCGGGCGCGGGGACCGGGACGTGAGCCCGGTCGCGGCGCAGTTGTGGGGTCTTGGCCGGGTCGTGGCCCTGGAGCACCCGGAGCGCTGGGGCGGTCTCATCGACCTGCCGCAGGCGTTCGGCGCACGTGCCGCCTCCCGGTTCGCCGCGATCGTGGCGGGCGCGCACACGGGCTCGGATTCCGGTGCGGGCGTGGGTTCCGGCGTCGAGGACCAGCTCGCGGTGCGGGACACGGGTGTCTTCGTACGCCGCTTCGTGCGCGCCCCCCTGGAGACCGGCACGGGTGCGGAGCCGGAGTGGTCGCCGCGCGGCACGGCGCTGGTCACCGGTGGTACCGGCGCGATCGGCGGGCACGTGGCCCGGTGGCTGGCCCGCGAGGGCGTCGAGCACCTGGTCCTGACGAGCCGTCGTGGCCCGGACGCCCCGGGCGCCGCCGAGCTGAAGGCCGAGCTGGAGGAGCTCGGCGCCGAAGTCACCGTCGCCGCCTGCGACATCGCCGACTGGGACGCCGTGTCGGGGCTCCTCGACGACCTGGCCGCCCAGGGCCGCACCCTGCGCTCCGTGTTCCACGCGGCGGGCGTCGGCCAGGAGCAGCCGCTCGTGGAGATGACCGCCGCCGACATCGCCGATGTCCTGGAGGCGAAGGTCGCGGGCGCCGCCCACCTCGACGCGCTCCTCGACACCGGAGCCCTCGACGCGTTCGTGCTGTTCTCGTCCAACGCGGGCGTGTGGGGCAGCGGCAGCCAGGGCGCCTACGCGGCCGCCAACGCCCACCTCGACGCGCTCGCCGAGGCCCGGCGCGCCCGCGGCCTCACCGCCACCTCCGTGGCGTGGGGCCTGTGGGGCGGCGGCAGCGGCATGGCCGGCGAGGACGCCGAGGAGGCGCTGCGCCGCCTCGGCGTGACGGCGATGGCACCCGAGCGCGCGGTCGCGGCACTCGCCGAGTCGATCGCGTACGACGAGACGTTCCTGGCCGTCGCCGACGTGGACTGGGAGCGGTTCGCGCCCGCCTTCACCTCGGTGCGGCCGAGCCCCTTCATCGGGGACCTGCCGGAGGTGCGGCGCGCGCTCACCGGACCCGAGACGGCCACCGCGCCCGACGCGCGGACCCCCGCGACCGGCTCGGAGTGGGCCCAGCGGCTCGCCGCCCTGCCCGCGGCCGAGCAGGAGCGCTCGGTCCTCGACCTGGTCCGCGCACAGGCCGCCGCCGTCCTCGGCTACGCGGGCGCGGAAGCCGTCGAACCCGGGCGCGCCTTCCGCGAGTTGGGCTTCGACTCGCTCACGGCCGTCGAGGTGCGCAACCGCCTCGCGTCCGCGACCGGCCTGAAGCTCCCCACCACCCTCGTCTTCGACTACCCCAACGCCCACATCCTCGCCGCCCACCTCCTCCGCGAGGTCGTCGGCGACGGCGAGCCGGGAGGCACCGCGACCACGGCGTCCGCCCCCGTCCCCGCCGACGACCCCATCGCCATCGTGTCGATGAGCTGCCGCTACCCCGGCGGCGCCACCAGCCCCGACGCCCTGTGGCGCCTGGTCTCCGACGGCACCGACGCCATCTCCGTCTTCCCCGCCGACCGCGGCTGGGAGAACTCCGGCGCGGCCGCGTACAAGGCCGAGGGCGGCTTCCTCTACGACGCCGCCGAGTTCGACGCCGCCTTCTTCGGCATCTCGCCGCGCGAGGCCCTGTCGATCGACCCGCAGCAGCGGCTCCTCCTGGAGACCTCCTGGGAGCTGTTCGAGCGCGCGGGCATCGCACCCACCTCCGTGCGGGGCGACCAGACCGGTGTCTTCATCGGCTCCGGCTACCAGGGATACGGCGACGGCGTGGAGCCCCCGGAGGGCGTCGAGGGCTACCTCCTCACCGGCAATGCGGGAGCCGTCGTCTCCGGCCGCCTGTCGTACGCGTTCGGCCTCGAAGGCCCGGCGGTCACGGTGGACACGGCTTGCTCGTCGTCCCTGGTCGCCCTGCACCTGGCCGCACAGGCGCTGCGGCAGGGCGAGTGCGACATGGCGCTCGCGGGCGGCGTGACCGTCATGTCGACGCCCACCGCCTTCGACGAGTTCAGCAAGCAGCAGGGCCTCGCCGCCGACGGCCGCTGCAAGCCCTTCGCGGAGGCCGCCGACGGCACCGGCTGGGGCGAGGGCGTCGGCCTTCTCCTCCTGGAGCGACTGTCCGACGCCGAGCGCAACGGCCACGAAGTCCTCGCCGTCATGAAGGGCTCGGCCGTCAACCAGGACGGCGCGAGCAACGGCCTGACCGCCCCGAACGGCCCGTCGCAGCAGCGCGTCATCCGCGCCGCCCTCGCGAACGCGGGCCTGTCCGCCGCCGAGGTGGACGCCGTCGAGGCCCACGGCACCGGCACCACGCTCGGCGACCCCATCGAGGCCCAGGCGCTCCTCGCCACCTACGGCCAGGACCGCTCCGCCGAGCAGCCGCTGTGGCTCGGCTCCATCAAGTCCAACATCGGCCACACCCAGGCCGCTTCGGGCGTCGCCGGAGTCATCAAGATGGTCATGGCGATGCGGGAAGGCGTCCTGCCCCGCACCCTGCACGTGGACGAGCGCAGCTCGCACGTGGACTGGGAGACCGGGGCGGTCGAGCTGCTGACGGAGGCCCGGGAGTGGGTCGAGCGGGACGGTGGCGTGCCGCGTCGTGCGGGTGTGTCGTCGTTCGGCGTGAGTGGCACCAACGCCCATGTGATCGTCGAGCAGGCGCCGGTGGTCGAGTCCGCCGAGGCGGCTGAGCCGGTGCTCGACGCGCCGCTGACCACGGTCGTGCCGTGGGTGGTGTCGGGTCGCAGCGCCGAGGCGCTGCGGGCGCAGGCCGAGCGGCTGCGGGACCACGTCGCCGGGCACGAAGGCCGTGAGCCTGTCGGAGTCGGTTGGTCGCTGCTGTCCGGCCGGGCGGCGCTCGAACACCGGGCGGTTGTGCTCGGTGAGGGGCGCGAGGAGTTCCTGTCCGGGCTGGGGGCGATTGCCTCCGGTGGTCCGGGTGTTGTGGTCGGCTCGGTGGTCGAGGGCCGTCTCGGGGTCGTCTTCACCGGGCAGGGCAGCCAGCGGGTCGGTATGGGGCGTGAGCTGTACGAGACCTTCCCCGTGTTCGCCGATGCGCTGGACGAGGTGTGCGCGCATCTCGATGGGTTGCTGGAGCGTCCGTTGAAGGACGTCATGTTCGGCTCGGACGCGGAGGCGCTGGAGCAGACGGGGTACGCGCAGCCCGCGCTGTTCGCGGTGGAAGTTGCCTTGTACCGCCTGGCCGAGTCCTTCGGGGTGCGGCCGGAGATTGTGGGCGGGCACTCCATCGGTGAGCTGACGGCCGCGTACATCGCGGGCCTGTGGTCCCTGGAGGACGCCGCTCAACTGGTCGCCGCACGCGGTCGGTTGATGCAGGCGCTCCCGGCGGGCGGAGCCATGCTCGCGGTACAGGCCGCCGAGGCCGACGTGCTGCCGCTCCTGGACGGTCTCTCGGAGAGCGTGGGTGTGGCGGCCGTGAACGGGCCGTCGCAGGTGGTGCTTTCCGGTGACCGGACGGCCCTGGAGGGCCTGGAGGAGACCCTGCGCGGCGAGGGCCGCAAGGTCCGCTGGCTCAAGGTGTCCCATGCCTTCCACTCACCTCTCATGGACCCGGCGCTGGACGACTTCCGCAAGGTCGCGCAAGGACTGACGTACCAGGACCCGAAGCTGCCCGTCGTCTCCAACGTCACGGGTGAACTCGCGGAAGCCGACCAGCTCAGGGACCCCGAGTACTGGGTCCGTCACGTCCGTGAGGCCGTCCGCTTCCACGACGGCCTGACCGCCCTCACCGGCTCCGGTGTCTCGACGCTCCTGGAGCTGGGCCCGGACTCGGTGCTCACGGCGATGGCGCACGACACCGTCACGGACCCGGCCGCGCAGGCCGGACTCGTCGCGGCCCTGCGCAAGGACCGCCCCGAGCCGGACACGTTCCTGACCGCCCTCGCGCAGCTGCACGTGCGAGGCGTCGACGTCGACTGGACGCCGCTGTACGCGCGGGCCGGGTCCCGCGGCCGCGTCGAGCTGCCCACGTACGCCTTCCAGCGCGAGCGCTACTGGCTGGAGGCGGCCCCGGCGACCGGCGCCCGTGGCACCGGGTTCGGTGTCGACGAGGTCGAGGCGCGCTTCTGGGAAGCCGTGGAGCGGGAGGACCTGGAGTCGCTGAGCGCCGAACTGGGCGCCGAGGGCGAGGCCAGTGGCGTGGCCGCGCTGGGGGAGGTGCTTCCGGTGCTCTCGTCGTGGCGGCGGCAGCGGCGCGAGACCTCCGCGCTGGACGCCTGGCGCTACCGCGTCTCGTGGCAGCCCCTGGGCCAGGCCTCCGCGCCGAGGCTCGACGGCGCGTGGCTGCTCGTCGTGCCGGACCGCGGCGCGGACGCGGCCTGGACGGCGGCTGTCGAGGACACGCTCGGCAGGCACGGAGCCGACGTGCGGACCGTCGTCGTCGACACCGAAGGGGCCGCCGACCGGGAGGAGTTCGCCGAGCGGCTGCGCAAGGAAGCGGATGCTGTGGGTGGCCAACTCGCGGGTGTGCTCTCCCTGTTGGCCGTCGACGAGTCGGAGCACGTCGTACGCGGCGGGGTGAGCCGCGGCCTCGCCGCGACCCTCACCCTGGTGCAGGCCCTGCACGC
The DNA here is from genome assembly GCF_055594065.1 of Streptomyces sp. NPDC040610. Classification (NCBI taxonomy): domain Bacteria; kingdom Bacillati; phylum Actinomycetota; class Actinomycetes; order Kitasatosporales; family Streptomycetaceae; genus Streptomyces; species Streptomyces sp. NPDC040610. Next base: position 138,987 of record NZ_JBVIXA010000013.1, read on the forward strand.
CGCCGACCTGGGCGCGCCGCTGTGGCTCGGCAGCCGGGCCGCGCTCGGCGTGAGCGGCACCGACCCGGTGCCCGGCCACGAGCAGGCCTCGCTGTGGGGTCTCGGCCGGGTGGTGGCCGTGGAGTACCCGAAGCTGTGGGGCGGCCTCGTCGACCTGCCCGAGGCGGCCGACGCGCGGGAACTCGCCGGGCTCGCCGGTGCGCTCGGTGGCGGCTGGGCCGGTGAGGACCAGCTGGCCGTACGCGGCAGCGGGGTGTTCGCCCGCCGCCTCGTGCGCGAGGGGCAGGGCGGGGACGCCCCCGACGGGCGGACCGCGTGGACACCCCACGGCACCGCCCTTGTCACCGGCGGCACCGGAGCCGTCGGCGGCCACATCGCACGCTGGCTCGCCGCCCACGGCGCCCAGCACCTCGTCCTGACCAGCAGGCGCGGCCCGGACGCGCCCGGAGCCGCCGAACTCCGCGCCGAACTCGAAGAGTCGGGCGCCGAGGTCACCATCGCCGCCTGCGACGCCGCCGACCGGGACGCCCTCGCCCGCGTCCTGGCCGACATCCCCGCGCACGCGCCGCTCACCTCGGTGTTCCACACGGCGGGAGTCCTCGACGACGGCGTCATCGACGGGATGGACGCACAGCGCCTCGCGACCGTCTTCCGGGCGAAGGTGCGCTCCGCGCGGCACCTGCACGAGCTGACCGCCGGGCTCGACCTGTCGGCGTTCGTGCTCTTCTCCTCCTTCGCCGCACTCTCCGGCGGCGCCGGACAGGGCGGCTACGCCGCGGCCAACGCCGCCCTCGACGCGCTCGCCGAGCACCGCAGGGCGCACGGCCTCACGGCGACCTCCATCGCCTGGGGCGCCTGGGCCGGTGGCGGCATGGCCGCCGACGCGGTGGCCGCCGAGCGGCTGCGGGGCGGCGCCGTGCCGCCCATGGAGCCCCGCCTCGCCGTCGCCGCGCTGCGCCGGGCCCTCGGCCACGAGGCGCCGACCGCGGTGATCGCCGACATCGACTGGGACCAGTACCTCGCGGGCGGCCCGGGCCTCACCCCCAACCCGCTCTTCGCCGACCTGCCCGAGGCCCGCGCCCTGCGGGACCGCACGGCCGGACCCGGCGACGGCGCCGACGGCACCGGAACGGACCTCGCCCGGCAGCTCGCCGCGCTGTCCGAACCGGAGCGGGACCGGTTCCTCGAGGACCTGGTACGCACCCACGCGGCGGCCGTCCTCGGCTACCGGGGCCCCGAGCAGGTCGAACCCGCCCGCGCCTTCCGCGAGCTGGGCTTCGACTCCCTCACCGCCGTCGAACTGCGCAACGCGCTCGGCACGGCCACCGGCCTGCCCCTGCCCACCACCCTCGTCTTCGACCACCCCACCCCCGTCGCGCTCGCCGGCTACCTCAAGGCCGAACTGCGCACCGACGGGGCCGACCCGGCGGCTCTCCTGTCCCAGCTCGACACCCTGGAGCTGGGCCTCGCCGAGAGCACGCCGTCGGACACCGACCTCGCCACCATCGCCGAACGGCTGCGGGTGCTGCTCGACCGGTGCACCCGGGGCCAGGACGGCGAGGAGGACGCCGAGGTCGCGAGCGAGCTGGAGTCCGCGACGGACGACGAGATGTTCGACTTCATCAGCAAGGAGTTCGGGATCTCATGACGTGCCGCCCGCGCCGGGGCTCGTAGGGGCGCGCCGCCCCCTCCGCCCGCCCCGGGGCTCCCCTCCGCCCCTCTCCTCACCCCACGACTCTCCCCTCTCCGAACTGTCTCTAGGAGCTAGGCCAGATGGTGAACGACGACAAAATCCGCCGCCTTCTCAAGCAGGTGACGGCGGATCTGCACACGACTCGTCGGAGAGTGCGCGAACTCGAGTCCAAGGACGCGGAGCCGGTCGCGATCATCGCGATGAGCTGCCGCTTCCCCGGCGGCGCGAGCACCCCCGAGGAGCTGTGGCGACTCGTCAGGGACGGCGTGGACACGGTGTCCGCGTTCCCCGCCAACCGCGGCTGGGACGTGGCCGGGCTCTACCACCCCGACCCCGACCACCAGGGCACCACCTACGCCCGCGAGGGCGGCTTCGTGTACGCCGCCGACGAGTTCGACGCGGGCTTCTTCGGCATCTCGCCGCGCGAGGCCCGCGCCATGGACCCCCAGCAGCGCCTCCTCCTGGAGACCGCCTGGGAGGCCGTCGAGCGCGCGGGCATCGACCCGCTGAGCCTGCGCGGCAGCCGCACCGGCGTGTTCACCGGCACCAACGGCCAGGACTACACAGCCGTCGTCGCCGAGGCCGCCGACAGCACCGAGGGCTACTCCGGCACCGGCAACACCGCCGCCGTCGTCTCCGGCCGTCTCTCCTACAGCCTGGGCCTGGAGGGCCCCGCAGTCACCGTGGACACGGCCTGCTCGTCGTCCCTCGTCGCCCTGCACCTCGCGGCGCAGGCGCTGCGCCAGGGCGAGTGCGGGCTCGCCCTCGCGGGCGGCGTGTCCCTGATGTCGACGCCCACCGCCTTCGTCGAGTTCAGCCGCCAGCGCGGCATGGCGGCCGACGGCCGCGTCAAGGCCTTCGCGGAGGCCGCGGACGGCACGGGCTGGGGCGAGGGCGTCGGCCTGCTGCTCCTGGAGCGCCTGTCCGACGCGCGCCGCAACGGGCACGAAGTCCTCGCGGTCGTACGGGGATCGGCCGTCAACCAGGACGGCGCCAGCAACGGCCTGACCGCCCCCAACGGCCCCTCCCAGCAGCGCGTCATCCGCGCCGCCCTGGCGAACGCGGGCCTCACGGCCGGTGACGTCGACGCCGTCGAGGCGCACGGCACGGGCACCACCCTCGGCGACCCCATCGAGGCCCAGGCACTCCTCGCCACCTACGGGCAGGGGCGGCCGAGCACCCGGCCGCTGTGGCTCGGCTCCGTCAAGTCCAACGTCGGGCACACCCAGGCCGCCGCGGGCGCCGCCGGTGTCATCAAGATGGTCATGGCGATGCGCCACGGCCTGCTGCCGCAGACCCTGCACGTCGACCAGCCGTCGTCACACGTCGACTGGACCGCCGGAGCGGTCGAGCTGCTGACCGAGCCCCGCGACTGGCCCGGCCGCGAGGACGCGCCGCGCCGCGCGGGCGTCTCCTCGTTCGGCGTCAGCGGCACCAATGCCCACGTGATCGTCGAGGAAGCCCCCGCCGACGTCACCCAGGAGCAGCCGCAGGAAGCTCCCGACCAGCCCCAGGACGGCGCCCCCGAAGCCCCCGGCACCGACCTGCCGTCCGCCGTCGGCCCCACGCCCTGGCCCTTGTCCGGCCGCACCGCGAAGGCGCTGCGCGCCCAGGCCGCCCGACTGCGCGAGCGCCTGCTCGACCGCACCGACCTCGCCACCGACCGCGCCGCGCGCGCCGACATCGGCTGGACCCTCGCCACCGGCCGCTCCGCCTTCGAACACCGGGCCGTCCTCCTCGGCGAGGACCGCGACCAGCTCCTGCGCGCCCTGGAAGCCCTCGCCTCCGAAGGCCCCGCCGCCCCCGGCACGGTGACCGGCGCGGTCGCCGAGGGCCGCCTCGGCATCGTCTTCACCGGCCAGGGCAGCCAGCGGATCGGCATGGGGCGCGAGCTGTACGAGACGTTCCCGGCCTTCGCCACGGCCCTGGACGAGGTGTGCGGACACCTCGACCCGCTGCTCGACCGGCCCCTGAAGGAGGTCATGTTCGGCACGGACGCCGAGCTGTTGGAGCAGACGGGGTACGCGCAGCCCGCGCTGTTCGCCGTCGAGGTCGCGCTGTTCCGCCTCGCCGAGTCCTTCGGCGTACGCCCCGAGATCCTGGGCGGCCACTCCATCGGCGAACTCGCCGCCGCGCACGTCGCCGGGCTGTGGTCCCTGGAGGACGCCGCCCGACTCGTCGCCGCGCGCGGCCGGTTGATGCAGGCCCTGCCCCGGGGCGGCGCCATGCTCGCCGTGCAGGCGTCCGAGGCCGACGTCGCACCGCTGCTCGCGGAGGTGGCCGAGTGGGCGGGCCTCGCCGCCGTCAACGGCCCCGCCCAGGTGGTGCTCTCCGGCGACCGCGGCGTCCTTGAAGACCTCGCGGGACAACTGCGCGCCGAGGGCCGCAAGACCCGCTGGCTCAAGGTCAGCCACGCCTTCCACTCGCCCCTGATGGCACCGATGCTCGACGAGTTCCGGCAGATCGCGCAGGGGCTCGCCTACCAGGACCCGACGCTCCCGGTCGTGTCGAACGTGACCGGGCGCCTCGCCGCCGCCGACGAGCTGAAGGACCCCGAGTACTGGGTGCGGCACGTACGCGAAGCCGTCCGCTTCCACGACGGACTCGGCGCCCTCACCGGCTTCGGCGTCACCACCCTGCTCGAACTCGGCCCCGACGCCGTCCTCACGGCGATGGCCCACGACACCCTCACCGGCTCCGACGCCCAGGCCGGACTCGTCGCCGCGCTGCGCCGCGACCGGCCCGAATCCGACACGTTCCTGACCGCACTCGCCCGGCTGCACGTGCGCGGCACAGACGTCGACTGGACCCCGCAGTACGCCCCGACGCGCGCCCGGCGCCGCGTCGACCTGCCCACGTACGCCTTCCAGCACCAGCGGTACTGGCTGGACACCACCGCACCGGCCGCCACGGCCGCCACCCCCGGGGCCGCCCTGTCCGACGACGCCGAGGCCCGCTTCTGGGAGGCCGTCGAGCACGAGGACCTCGCGGAGCTCACCGGCGCCCTGGACGTCCCCGACGACGCCCCGCTGACCGCGGTCCTGCCCGCCCTCACCGCCTGGCGCCGCCGCCAACAGGCCACGTCCACGCTGGACAGCTGGCGCTACCGCGTGACCTGGAACCCGCTGCCGCCCCGGCAGCCGGGCGACACCCCCGCCCTCACCGGCACCTGGGCCCTGCTCGTCACCGACGAGCACACCGACCTCGCCTGGAGCGGCGCGGCCGAGCGCGCCCTCGCCGGAGGCGGCGCCCGTGTCACGGTGGTGCGCGTCCCGGCCGCCGCCGCCACCGACCGGGCGGCCCTCACCGCACTCCTCGGCCAGCACGAGGCGGCCGCCTGGGACGGCGCCCTGTCGCTCCTCGCCCTCACCGCCGAGACCGGAAACGGCACGGCAGCGGCGCCCGACACCGCGGCACCTGGCACGACATCGGCCCTCGACACGGCAGCGGCTCCGACCGCCGCCCTCCGCACGGCCGTTCTGCTCCAGGCGCTCGGCGACTCCGGCAGCACCGCCACCGTCTGGGCCGCGACCCGCGGCGCGGTGGCGACGACGCCGTCCGAGCCCGCCGGTGACCCGGCGCAGGCGACCGTCTGGGGCCTCGGCCGCGTCGCCGCCCTCGAATACCCGCAGTCCTGGGGCGGTCTGATCGACCTCCCCGAGACCGCCGACCCCACGGCGGTCACCCACCTCACCCAGGCACTCGCCTCGCCGTCGGGGGCGTCGGGCCCGTCGGACTGGTCCGGCGAGGACCAGATCGCGGTGCGCGCCTCCGGCGTCTTCGCGCGGCGACTGGTCCGCGCGCCCCTGGGCGACGCGGCGCCGGGCGCGGCCTCCGCCGAGCACGCGCCGGGGGCGGAGTGGTCCGCCGACGGCGGCACGGTCCTCGTCACCGGCGGCACGGGTGCCCTGGGCGGCCATGTGGCGCGCTGGCTGGCCCGCGCCGGCGCCGGGCACCTGCTCCTGACGAGCCGGCGCGGCATCGACGCGCCGGGTGCGCGGGAACTCCGTACCGCGTTGGAGGAGTCGGGCGTACGCGTGACGGTCGCGGCGTGCGACGTCGCCGACCGCGCGGCGCTCGCGGCCCTGCTCGCCGACCTGCCCGACGACGCGCCGCTGACCGGCGTGTTCCACACGGCGGGTGTCCTGGACGACGGAGTCCTGGAAGGCCTCACCGAGGAGCGGATGGCCTCGGTGTTCCGCGCGAAGGTCGCCTCGGCCCGGCACCTGGACGAGCTGACGCGCGACGCGGACCTGTCGGCGTTCGTCCTCTTCTCCTCCCTCGCCGGTGTCGTCGGCGGTGCGGGCCAGGGCAGTTACGCCGCCGCCAACGCGGCCCTCGACGCCATCGCCGAGGCCCGGCGGTCCGCCGGGCACGCGGCGACCTCCGTCGCCTGGGGACCCTGGGACGGCAGCGGCATGGCGGCCGAGGGCGCGGCCGCCGAGCGGCTCCGGCACGGCGTGATGCCGCCCATGGACCCCGACCTCGCGATCACCGCCCTGCACCAGGCACTCGGCGGCCACCAGGCGCTCGCCGTCGTCGCGGACGTCGACTGGGCCCAGTACGCGCCCGGCATCACCGCCGCCCGGCCCAGCCGCCTCTTCGCGGACATCCCCGAGGCCCACGCGGCCCTCACGAGCGGCACCGACGCCACCGGTACGGCCACCGCCCCCGCGAACGCGCTCGCGGACCGCCTCGCCGCCCTGGCCCCCGCGGACCGCGAGGCCGCCCTCCTGGACCTGGTGCGCCGACAGGCCGCCGACGTCCTCGGCCACGCGAGCGCGGACGACGTGCACGTCACCCGCGCCTTCCGGGAACTGGGCTTCGACTCGCTCACGGCCGTCGAGCTGCGCAACCTCATCGGCGCCGCCACCGGCCTGCGGCTGCCCACGACGCTGGTCTTCGACTACCCGACGGCGACCGCGCTCGCGGCCCATCTGCACACCGAACTCTTCGGTGACCAGAGCGCGACCCCGCTGCCCGCCACCACCGGCGCGGCCGCGGACGACGAACCCCTCGCCATCATCGGCATGAGCTGCCGCTTCCCCGGCGGCGTCCGCAGCCCCGAGGACCTGTGGCGCCTGGTCGCCGACGGCGTCGACGCCATCGCCGACTTCCCCGTCGACCGCGGCTGGGACACCGAGGGGCTCTTCCACTCCGACGCCGAGCGCGCGGGCACCTCGTACGTCCGCGAAGGCGGATTCCTCTACGACGCCGGGCAGTTCGACGCCAAGTTCTTCGGCATCAACCCGCGCGAGGCCCTCGCCATGGACCCGCAGCAGCGGCTCCTCCTGGAGACCTCCTGGGAGGCCTTCGAGCGCGCCGGAATCGACCCGGCGACGCTCGGCGGCAGCCAGATCGGCGTGTTCGCGGGCACCAACGGCCAGGACTACACCGCCGGGGTCGACCACGTCCCCGACGAGGTCGAGGGCTACCTCGGCATCGGCAACGCCGCGAGCGTCGCCTCCGGCCGCATCTCGTACACCTTCGGCCTCGAAGGTCCCGCGGTCACCGTGGACACGGCCTGCTCGTCGTCCCTGGTCGCCCTGCACCTCGCCGCGCAGGCGATCCGCCAGGGCGAGTGCACCATGGCGCTCGCGGGCGGCGTCTCCGTGATGTCGACCCCGGCGACCTTCGTGGAGTTCAGCCGCCAGCGCGGCCTCGCCACGGACGGCCGCTGCAAGGCCTTCGCCGACGCGGCGGACGGCACGGGCTGGGGCGAGGGCGTGGGCATGCTCCTCGTCGAGCGCCTGTCCGACGCCCGGCGCAACGGTCACCGCGTCCTCGCGGTCGTACGCGGCTCTGCCGTGAACCAGGACGGCGCCAGCAACGGCCTGACCGCCCCGAACGGCCCCTCCCAGCGGCGCGTCATCCACGCCGCCCTGACGAACGCGGGCCTCACGCCCGCCGACGTGGATGCCGTCGAGGCCCACGGCACGGGCACGACGCTCGGCGACCCCATCGAGGCCCAGGCGCTCCTGGCCACGTACGGCAAGGAGCGGTCGGCCGACCGACCGCTGTGGCTCGGCTCCATCAAGTCCAACATCGGACACACGCAGGCCGCCGCCGGTGTCGCCGGTGTCATGAAGATGGTCATGGCGATGCGGCACGGCGTGCTGCCCAAGACCCTGCACGTGGACGCCCCCTCCGCCGAGGTGGACTGGTCGGCGGGCGCCGTCGAGCTCCTGACGGGGGCACGCGACTGGCCGCTGTACGCCGACGGCACGCCCCGGCGTGCGGGCGTCTCGGCCTTCGGCGTGAGCGGCACCAACGCCCACGTGATCGTGGAGCAGGCGCCGGCCGACACCCCGGCCGCGCCGGACGAGCCCTCCGGCCACGCCGAACCGCCCACCTGCGTGACCCCCCTCGCCCTCTCCGCGAAGACCCCGGAGGCACTGCGGGAGCAGGCCGGACGGCTTCATGAACACCTGCTGACCCAGGCCGAGTCGGGTGTCGCCGAGATCGGCTGGTCGCTCGCGGTGGCGCGGTCGCGGTTCGAGCACCGGGGCGTCGTCCTCGGGCGGGACCGGGACGAGCTGCTTGCCGGACTGGAGCGGCTGGCGCGCGGCGAACAGCCGACTCCGCGGGGCGACGGCACGACTCTGTGGGGCGAGGGCACGGCTCCCGGTGTGAACGCCGGGCATGTCGTGGTCGGACAGGCCCAGGGCGGCACGGTCCGTCCGGTGTTCGTGTTCCCGGGGCAGGGGGCCGAGTGGGCCGGGATGGCCCGCCAACTCCTGGACGAGTCGCCGGTGTTCGCGAACCGGATGCGGGAGTGCGGTGACGCGCTCGCGGAGTTCGTCGAGTGGGATCTCTTCGACGAGCTGAGCGGGGAGCACTTCGACCGGGTGGATGTGGTCCAGCCGGTCCTGTTCGCCGTGATGGTGTCCCTGGCGGCCGTGTGGCAGGCGTCCGGCGTCGAGCCCGCCGCCGTCGTCGGCCACGGCCCGGGTGAGATCGCGGCCGCGTGCGTCGCGGGAGTGCTCTCGCCGCAGGACGCGGCTCGCGTCGTGGCGCTGCGGAGCCTCGCGGTCCGTGAGCTGTCGGGCAAGGGCGGGACGGTGTCCCTGCCGCTGCCCGAGCAGGAGGTACGTGAGCTGATCGCGGCCTGGGACGGCCGGATCGAGCTCGCCGCAGTGAACGGCCCCGCCGAGACCGTCGTCTCGGGCGCGACCGAGGCCCTGGACGAGCTGGTGGCCCAGTGCGCCGCGCAGGGCGTCAAGGCCGATGTCCTCGCCGTGGGCCATGGCGCGCACTCCGCTCAGGTCGAGGCCGTCGAGGCGCACCTGGCGCAGGTCCTCGCCCCGGTGGTGTCCCGCCCGGCCGACGTGCCGGTGTTCTCCTCGCTGACGGGGGAGAGGCTGGAGACGGGCACGCCCATGGACGCGGGGTACTGGTACCGCAACCTGCGGCACACCGTCCGCTTCGAGCAGGCCGTCCGCGCGCTGCTCGCCGAGGGCCACGGGCTGTTCGCGGAGATGGGCCCGCACCCGGTGCTCACCGCCGCGGTCCGGGCCGCCGCCGACGCCACCGGCACCCCGGCCGTCGCGCTCGGCTCCCTGCACCGGGACGCGGGCGGCGCCCACCGGCTCATGACCGCCGTCGCCGAAGCCCACGCGCACGGTGCGGAGTTGGACTGGAAGGCCCTCTTCCCCGGCGCCCGCACCCTCGTCGACCTGCCCACGTACGCCTTCCAGCACGAGCACTTCTGGCTCGTCGACGGGCGCACGCCGAGCGGAGCGCCGGGGGTCGCGACCGACGAGGTGGAGGCGCGGTTCTGGGAGGCCGTGGAGCGCGAGGACCTGGAGGGTCTCGCGGCCGAGCTGGAGGTGGCGGACGGGTCCGCCACCGAGCTGGGTGCCGTCCTGCCGGTCCTGTCGTCGTGGCGGCGGCAGAAGCGCGAGCGGTCCACCGTGGACAGCTGGCGCTACCGCGTCACGTGGAAGCCGTTGACGGGCGGGGCCCTTCCCGGGCCCGTCCTCACGGGCCGCTGGCTCGTCGTCGTACCGGAGGAGGCCGCCGCGCACCCGTGGGTCGCCGGTGTCTCCGACGCGTTGACGCAGGCTGGTGCGAGCGTTGCCGAAGTGCGGCTCGGCGGGGCGGAGTTGACGCGTGAGGTGCTGGCCGCGCGCCTGCGTGAGCACGTGTCCGGCACGCCCGGGGCGGCTGCTGTCTCCGGCACGTCCGCCGTGTCCGGTGCGTCCGGCGCGGCGACCGAACTCGCCGGTGTCGTCTCCCTGCTGGCCCTCGTCGAGGACCCGCACCCGGCCCACCCCGAGCTTCCCCTCGGCCTCGCGGGCACCCTGGCGCTCGTCCAGGCCCTCGGGGACGCCGAAGTCGACGCGAAGCTGTGGGCGGTCTCCGGCGGAGCCGTCTCCACCGGCCGCAGCGACCGGCTCACGAGCGCGGCGCAGGCCCAACTGTGGGGCCTGGGACGGGTCGTGGCGCTGGAGCACCCGGAGCGCTGGGGCGGTCTCGTCGACCTGCCCGAGGCTCCGGACGGCCGTACCGTGACCCGGCTCGCCACCGCCCTCGCGGGCATCCCCGCCGACGGGGCGGCGGACGGCGGCGGGAGCGGCTTCGAGGACCAGGTCGCCGTGCGCGGCTCGGGCATCTTCGTACGCCGTCTCGCGCACGCACCGCTGGCCGCCCGTCCGGCACGGGACTGGACGCCGCGCGGCACCACGCTCATCACGGGCGGTACGGGCGCGCTCGGCGCGCACGTCGCCCGCTGGCTCGCGGGAGCGGGCGCCGACCACCTCGTCCTGACAAGCAGGCGCGGCCTCGACGCTCCGGGAGCCGCCGAACTCAAGGCGGAACTGGAGGAGTTGGGGGCCGAGGTCACCGTCGCGGCCTGCGATGTCGCCGAGCGCGACGCCGTCGCCGCGCTCCTCGCCGAACTGGAGGCGGCCGGGCGCGGCCCGCGTGCCGTCTTCCACGCCGCCGGAGTGAGCCCCGCCGTCGCCCTCACCGACACCGCACCGGCGGACCTCGCCCACGCGCTGGCCGCCAAGGCCGCGGGCGCGGCCCACCTCGACGAACTCCTCGCCGACGCGGACCTCGACGCCTTCGTCCTGTTCTCCTCCATCGCCGCCGTCTGGGGCAGCGGCGGCCAGGCCGGGTACGCCGCCGCCAACGCCTTCCTCGACGCGGTCGCCGAACGCCGCCGCGCCCGCGGCCTGAGCGCGACCTCCGTCGCCTGGGGCGCCTGGGGCGGCAGCGGCATGGCGGCCACCGCCGAGGCCGAGGAGCACCTGCGCCGCCGCGGCGTCGCGCTGCTCGCCCCCGACCTGGCCGTCGGCGCGCTCGCCCAGGCTCTCGCGTCCGACGAGACGTGCCTGACCGTGGCGGACGTCGACTGGGAGCGGTTCGCGCCCACCTTCACCGCGGCCCGCCCGAGCGCCTTCTTCGGCGGCCTGCCCGCGCTGCGGCCGCAGCAGAGGAAGACGGTCGCCCCGGCGGGTGACAGCGGCCCGGTCTCGGAGTGGGCCGCCCGCCTCACCGGGCTCCCCGAGCCCGAGCGGCAGCGCCTGGTCCTCGACCTCGTGCGCGCCGAGGCGGCCGCCGCCCTCGGCTACGGCGGCGCCGAGGCCGTCGAACCCACCCGCGCCTTCCGCGAGCTGGGCTTCGACTCCCTCACCGCCGTCGAACTGCGCAACCGCCTCACCGCCGCCACCGACATCCAGCTGCCCGCGACGGCCGTCTTCGACCACCCGTCCCCCGAGGTCCTCGCCCGCCACCTGCTGACGGAGCTGTCCGGCGGAACCACCGCCGCGACAGCGGCCCCCGTCCCGGTGGCGGTGCCCGCCGACGTGGCCGACGACCCGATCGCCATCGTGTCCATGAGCTGCCGCTTCCCCGGCGGCGCCACCACCCCCGAGGGGCTGTGGCAGCTCCTCGTCGACGGCACCGACGCCATCTCCGTCTTCCCCGCCGACCGCGGCTGGGACCTCGACGGCGCCGCGCGGTACAAGCCCGAGGGCGGCTTCGTCTACGACGCCTCCGAGTTCGACGCCGGACTCTTCGGCATCTCCCCGCGCGAGGCCCTGGCCATGGACCCGCAGCAGCGGCTCCTCCTGGAAACCACCTGGGAACTCTTCGAACGCATCGGCATCGCCCCCAAGTCCCTGCGCTCCACCTCGACCGGTGTCTTCGTCGGCTCCGGCTTCCAGGGGTACGCGACCGGACTCGACAGCGTCCCCGAAGGCGTCGAGGGACACCTCATGACCGGCACGTCCGGCAGCGTCATCTCGGGCCGCCTGTCGTACGCCTTCGGCCTCGAAGGCCCGGCGGTCACCGTGGACACGGCCTGCTCGTCGTCCCTGGTCGCCCTGCACCTCGCGGCCCAGGCGCTGCGGCAGGGCGAGTGCGACCTCGCCCTCGCGGGCGGCGTCACCGTGATGGCGACCGCGGGTGCCTTCGACGAGTTCAGCCGCCAGGGCGGCCTCGCCACGGACGGCCGCTGCAAGCCCTACGCGGAGGCCGCGGACGGCACGGGCTGGGGCGAGGGCGCGGGCCTGCTGCTCCTGGAGCGCCTGTCCGACGCGCGCCGCAACGGCCACGAAGTCCTCGCGGTCGTCCGCGGCTCGGCGGTCAACCAGGACGGCGCCAGCAACGGCCTGACCGCTCCGAACGGCCCGTCCCAGCAGCGCGTCATCACCCAGGCCCTCGCCAACGCCCGCCTCGCGCCCGAGCAGATCGACGCCGTCGAGGGCCACGGCACGGGCACGACGCTGGGCGACCCGATCGAGGCGCAGGCCCTGATCGCCACCTACGGCCAGGGCCGCCCCGCCGACCGGCCGCTGCTCCTCGGCTCCGTGAAGTCCAACATCGGCCACACCCAGGCCGCCGCCGGTGTCGCGGGCATCATCAAGATGGTCATGGCCATGCGCCACGGCATGCTCCCGCAGACCCTGCACGTCGACCGGCCGAGCACCCACGTCGACTGGTCCGCCGGAACCGTGGAACTGCTCGACCGCGCCCGCGAGTGGCCCGACCGGGACGGCGCCCCGCGCCGCGCCGGCGTCTCCTCCTTCGGCGTCAGCGGCACGAACGCCCACGTCGTCGTGGAACAGGCCCCCCGGCGCAAGCCCACCACCCCCCAGGGCCCCGGCGAGGTGCACACCACCGGTACCGCCGTCCCCTGGCAGCTCTCGGCCCGCACCACCGACGCCCTGCGCGCCCAGGCCGCCCGCCTGCGCGAACGGCTCGTCGCCGACCCGGCCCTCGCCGCCGACCGCGCCGGACTCGCCGACGCGGGCTGGTCCCTGGCCACGGGCCGCTCACCCCTCGAACACCGCGCCGTGGTCTTCGGCCGCGACCGGGACGACTTCCTGTCCGGCCTGGAGGCACTGTCCTCCGGCGGCCACGGGCCGGGCGTGGTGTCCGGCTCGGTGGTCGAGGGCCGTCTCGGGGTCGTCTTCACGGGACAGGGCAGTCAGCGCATCGGTATGGGGCGTGAGCTGTACGAGGCGTTCCCCGTCTTTGCGGACGCGCTGGACGAGGTGTGTGCGCACCTCGATGGGTTGTCGGACCGGCCGTTGAAGGACGTCATGTTCGGCACGGACGCGGAGGCGCTGGAGCAGACGGGGTACGCGCAGCCCGCGCTGTTCGCCGTTGAGGTGGCGCTGTTCCGTCTGGCCGAGTCCTTCGGCGTACGCCCCGAGATTGTGGGTGGTCACTCCATCGGTGAGCTGACGGCCGCGTACATCGCCGGGCTGTGGTCGCTGGAGGACGCTGCTCAACTGGTCGCCGCGCGCGGTCGGTTGATGCAGTCACTGCCTGAGGGCGGGGGCATGCTGGCCGTGCAGGCGGCCGAGGCGGAGGTTCTGCCGTTGCTTGAGGGCCTGGAGGATCGCGTTGGACTGGCGGCGGTGAATGGCCCGTCGCAGGTGGTGCTTTCCGGTGACCGCACGGCTCTGGAGGGTCTGGAGGAGAAGCTTCGCGGTGAGGGTCGCAAGGTGCGGTGGCTGAAGGTGTCCCATGCCTTCCACTCGCCCCTGATGGACCCGGTTCTGGAGGGCTTCCGTGCGGTGGCCGAGAAGCTGACGTACCAGGACACCACCTTGCCGGTGGTGTCGAACCTGACCGGTCAGCTCGCCACCCCGGACGAGCTGAAGGACCCCGAGTACTGGGTCCGCCACATCCGTGAGGCCGTCCGCTTCCACGACGGCCTCGCCACCCTCACCGGCCAGGGAGTCTCCACGCTCCTGGAGTTGGGCCCGGACGCCGTCCTGACGGCGATGGCGCACGACACCCTCACTGATCCGGCCGCCCAGGCAGGCCTCATCGGCGGGCTGCGCAAGGACCGCCCCGAGCCGGACACGTTCCTGACCGCCCTCGCCAAGGTCCAGGTGCGCGGCGCGGAGGCCGACTGGGCTCCGCTGTACGCACCGGCCGAGGCGCGGCGCCGCGTCGACCTGCCCACGTACGCCTTCCAGCACGAGCACTACTGGCTGGAGGCGGCGTCGGACACGGCGGGCCTGGCGGGCTCCGGTGCGGTGGACGAGGTGGAGTCGCGCTTCTGGGAGACCGTGGAGAGCGCGGATCTGGCCGAGCTGGCCAAGACCCTGGAGGTGCCGGACGACGCCCCGCTCACCGAGGTGCTGCCCGCGCTGACCGCCTGGCGGAAGCAGCGGCGCGAGACCTTCACCCTCGACCAGTGGAACTACCGCGAGTCCTGGACGCCGCTCACCGAGTCGGCGGCCGGGAAGCTCACGGGCAGCTGGCTCGTCGTCGTACCGGAGAGCCGGACGGCCGACGGGACGGACGGTCGGGCCGACGGGCAGATCGACGGCCCGGCGGACGGCGCGGACGGCGCGTCGTGGCGCGCGGCCGTGGCCGCCCTCATGGCCGAGCACGATGTGCGCGTCGTGACAGTGGAGGTGCCCGCGCACGCCACCACCCGAGACGCGCTCGCAGGACCCCTGCGCGCCGCACTCGGCGCGGCGGCCGACGTGGCCGCGTTCGACGGTGTGCTGTCGCTGCTCGCCGCCGCCGACGTGGAAGCCGACAGGGCCGGTGACGGCGGTGCCGTACCGGCGGAGGTCGCGCTCACGCTGGCGCTGATCCAGGCCCTGGGCGACACCGGCGTCGACGCGCCCCTGTGGTGCGCCACCCGCGACGCCGTCGCCGTCGGCCACGCCGACGCGCGGACCGCGCCCGGCCGTACCGCCCTGTGGGGTCTCGGCCGGGTCGCCGCCCTGGAGTACCCGGAGCGCTGGGGCGGTCTCGTCGACCTGCCCGACACCGCCGACACGGCCGCCCTGTCCCGGCTCGGCCGGGTCATCGGCGGCGCCTGGGCCGGTGAGGACCAGGTGGCGGTGCGCGGCTCCGGCGCGTTCGGGCGCCGCGTGGTGCGCGCCCCGCACGACGGTGAACCGGCCGTCGCGTGGGCGCCGCACGGCACCGTGCTCGTCACCGGCGGCACCGGCGCCCTGGGCGGCCACGTGGCCCGCTGGCTCGCCCGCGAGGGCGCCGACCACCTCGTCCTCACCAGCAGGCGGGGCCTGGACGCGCCGGGTGCGCAGGAACTCCGTACCGAATTGGAGGAGTCGGGCGTCCGCGTGACCGTCGCGGCCTGCGACGCCGCCGACCGGGACGCGCTCGCGCTCCTCCTCGCGGAGATCCCCGCCGACGCGCCGCTGACCGGCGTGTTCCACGCGGCCGGTGTCCTCGACGACGGCGTGCTCGACGCGATGACACCCGAGCGGCTCGCGACCGTCTTCCGCGCGAAGACGGAATCGGCCCGCAACCTGGACGAGCTGACGGCCGGTCTCGACCTGTCGGCGTTCGTCCTGTTCTCCTCCTTCGCCGGTGTGGCCGGCGGCGCGGGCCAGGGCAGCTACGCCGCCGCCAACGCCTACCTCGACGGGCTCGCCCACGCCCGCCGGGCCCGGGGCCTGACCGCCACCTCGGTGGCCTGGGGCCCGTGGGCGGGCAGCGGCATGGCCGCCGAGGGAGTGGCCGCGGAACGGCTGCGCGGCGGGGCTCTGCCGCCCCTGGAGCCGGAGCGCGCCGTCGTCGCCCTCCAGCGGCTGCTCGGCCAGGACCGCACCGCCGTCCTCGTCGCCGACGTCGACTGGCAGCAGTACGCACCCGCCTTCACCGCCGTCCGGCCCAGCAGGCTCTACGCCGAACTGCCGGAAGCGGAAGCGGCACGCCTGTCCGGCACCGGAGACACCGGAACCGGCGTCGGCGGACCCGCCGCGGGACAGGGCGGCCAGGACCTGGCGGCGCGCCTCGCGGTACTCGCGCGGCCCGAACAGGACCGGCTGCTCCTGGACCTGGTCTGCGAACAGGTCGCCGCTGTCCTCGGCTACAGCGGCGCGGCAGCCGTCGAACCCACCCGCGCCTTCCGCGAGCTGGGCTTCGACTCCCTCACCGCCGTCGAGCTGCGCAACCGCGTCAACGCCCTCACCGGCCTCGTCCTGCCCGCCACCGTGGTCTTCGACCACCCGACCCCCACGGCACTCGCCGACTGCCTGCGCATCGAACTCGCCCCGGACGCCGCCGACCCAGCCCTGCTGCTGCTCGGCGACCTCGACCGGCTCGAAGGCAGCCTCGCGGCGGCCGGATCCGCCGACGAGATCACCCGCACCAAGGTCGCCGTGCGCCTTCAGGCGGCACTCGACCGCTGGAAGAGCACGGCCCAGGGTGCGGGCGGGCAGCCGGGCGCGGGAACCGGAACCGCCACCGACGCCCCTGACGTCGGCGAACAACTCGCCGCCGCCAGCGACGACGAGATGCTCGAATTCATCAAGAAGCAACTCGGCAGGGGCTGACAACCCCCCAGCGATAAACCGCGTCTTCGTCGAAGGATGGACAAGGAGCGCCCGTCAAGGTAATTAATTGAAACGACAGCCCCTACCCACCCCCTTTGCTCACGCACTCGCCCCCGGCCTCATTTCGAGGCAATCCCGTAGGGGCGAGTAGGGGGAGGGTAGGGGTTGTTGGTCGTATGGGGCCCCCATAGCGTCATCGAGAAAACGGCTGCGGACAGGTCCGTTGTATGCCAGAGGGTGCGGCACACGTCCTGAACAGGTGACATTTGATGGCGAATGAAGAGACGCTGCGCGACTATCTCAAGTGGGTTTCGGCGGACCTGCATCAGACGCAGCAACGTCTGAAGGACATCGAGGCCGCTGCTCAGGAGCCCATCGCGATCACAGCGATGAGCTGCCGCTTCCCCGGCGGTGTGGGTGGCCCCGAAGATCTGTGGCGACTCCTTTCCGAGGGCAGGGACGCCATTTCGGGCCTCCCCACGGACCGTAACTGGGACCTCGAATCCCTCTACGACCCGGACGCCGCAGGAAAGCAGGGAACGACTTCCACGGCGCACGGCGGCTTCCTGACCGGCGTCGCCGAATTCGACGCCGCATTCTTCGGCATCTCCCCGCGCGAAGCCCTCGCCATGGACCCGCAGCAGCGGCTCCTCCTGGAAACCGCGTGGGAGGCACTCGAACGCGCCGGCATCGACCCGGCGACGGTACGCGGCAGCCGCACCGGCGTATTCGTCGGCACCAACGGACAGGACTACGCCCCGCTCCTCTTCGAAGCCGAGGAGGACGTCGAGGGCTATGTGAGCACCGGCAACGCCGCAGCCGTCGAGTCCGGCCGCATCGCCTACACCCTCGGCCTCGAAGGCCCCGCCCTCACCGTCGACACGGCCTGCTCCTCCTCCCTGGTCGCCCTGCACCTCGCCGTGCAGGCACTGCGCCAGGGCGAGTGCGGCATGGCCCTCGTCGCGGGCGTCACCGTCATCTCCACCCCCGGCGTCTTCACCGAGTTCAGCCGCCAGCAGGGCCTCGCCGCCGACGGCCGCTGCAAGGCCTTCGCCGACGCGGCGGACGGCACCGGCTGGGGCGAGGGCGTCGGCATGCTCCTCGTCGAGCGCCTCTCCGACGCCCGCCGCGCGGGCCGCCAGGTCCTCGCCGTCGTCCGCGGCTCCGCCGTCAACCAGGACGGCGCGAGCAACGGCCTGACCGCCCCGAACGGCCCGTCCCAGCAGCGCGTCATCATGCAGGCCCTCGCCAACGCCCGCCTCACCGCGGCGGACATCGACGCCGTCGAGGCGCACGGCACGGGTACGACCCTCGGCGACCCCATCGAGGCCCAGGCCCTCATCGCCACCTACGGCCAGGAGCGCCCCGAGGCCCCGGCAGGCGGCCGCGAGCCGCTGTGGCTGGGCTCCATCAAGTCCAACATCGGCCACACCCAGGCCGCCGCCGGTGTCGCGGGCATCATCAAGATGGTCATGGCGATGCGCGCCGGAGTGCTCCCGCAGACCCTCCACGTCGACGAGCCTTCCTCTCAGGTCAACTGGTCCTCCGGCGCCGTCGCGCTGCTGACCGAGGCCCAGGAGTGGGCCGAGCGCGAGGACGGCGCGCCGCGCCGCGCGGGCATCTCGTCCTTCGGCGTCAGCGGTACGAACGCGCACGTCATCGTGGAGCAGGCGCCGGTCACTGAGCCCGCGTCGGACGAGCCCGAGGAAGCCACCGCGCCCTCGGCTTCGGCGGTCGTGGCGGGCGTCGTGCCGCTGGCACTCTCGGGGAAGACCGAGGACGCGCTGCGGGCGCAGGCGGGGCAGGTGCGGGAGCTTCTGCTTGCGCGGGACGGTCTTGAACTGGGCGATGTGGCCTGGTCTTTGGCTGTCGCCCGGTCGCGGTTCGACCAGCGGGGCGTTGTCCTCGGGCGGGACCGGGACGAACTGCTCGCCGGGCTCGAGGCGCTGGCCCAGGACGGCCCGGGCGCGCAGAACGTCGTCAGCGGTCGGGTGCTGGGTGGGTCGGTACGCCCGGTGTTCGTGTTCCCGGGGCAGGGGTCGCAGTGGGCCGGGATGGCTCGTGAGCTGCTTGACTCCAGTCCGGTGTTCGCGGAGCGGATGCGGGAGTGCGCGGAGGCCCTGTCCGAGTTCGTGGACTGGGACCTGTTCGCGGAGCTGAGCGGGGACAGCTTCGACCGGGTGGATGTGGTCCAGCCGGTGTTGTTCGCGGTGATGGTGTCGCTGGCTGCGACTTGGCAGGCGGTTGGAGTTCAGCCCGCTGCTGTGGTGGGTCACAGCCAGGGTGAGATCGCCGCCGCGTGTGTGGCGGGGGCGTTGTCGCTGCGGGACGCGGCTCGTGTGGTGGCGCTGCGGAGCTTGGCGATTCGTGAGCTGTCGGGCAAGGGCGGGATGGTGTCCGTGCCGCTTCCCGAGCAGGAGGTCCGGGAGCTGATCGCCGCCTGGGACGGCCGGATTGAGCTTGCTGCCGTGAACGGTCCGGCCCAGGTCGTGGTCTCGGGTGAGCCGGAGGCGCTGGAGGAACTGGTCGCCCAGTGCGTGGCCCAGGACATTCGTGCGCGGACGATCCCGGTGGACTACGCCTCGCACTCTTCGTACGTGGAGCAGATCGAGGCGCAGATCGCCGAGGCCTTGGCCGGGGTGGCCCCGCAGGCGGCCGAGGTGCCGCTGTTCTCGACGCTCACGGGGGAGTGGCTGGACGCCGACACCCCGATGGATGCCGGGTATTGGTACCGCAATCTGCGCCAGACGGTCCTCTTCGAGCACGCCGCCCGCGGCCTGCTGGCCGAGGGTCATGGCCTGTTCCTGGAGATGAGCCCGCACCCGGTCCTGACCGTCCCGGTGCAGGCGACCATCGACGCGACCGACAGCCCCGCCGTCACCCTCGGCTCCCTCCGCAGGGACGAAGGCGGCGCCGACCGCCTCGCCGCCTCCCTCGCCGAGGCACACGTGCACGGCGCCGAGTTGGACTGGGCAGCCCTCTACCCGGGCGCCCACGCCACCGTCGACCTCCCCACCTACCCCTTCCAGCGCGAGCGCTACTGGCCGAAGGCCGCGCCCGCCGGAGCCGGTGACGTCGTGTTCGCGGGGCTGCGTGCCGCCGGGCACCCGCTGCTCGGGGCCGCCGTGGCGCTCGCGGACGCGGACGGGTACCTGTTCACCGGGCGCCTTTCGACGCAGACGCACCCGTGGCTCGCGGACCATGCGGTCGACGGGGCGATCCTGCTGCCCGGCACGGCCTACGTCGAACTCGCCCTGCGCGCGGGCGACGAGGTCGGCTGCGGCCACCTCGAAGAGCTGACCCTGGAAGCGCCCCTCGTCGTCCCCGAGCAGGGCGGCATCCAGCTGCAGATCTCCGTGGGCGGCCCGGACGGCGCCGGGCGGCGCGAGCTGAGCCTGTTCGCGCGCCCGCAGGACGACGCCGACGACGCCCCCTGGACGCGCCACTTCACCGGCAGCCTGCTGCCGACCGCCCCCGCGGCCACCGAGGCCGCCGCCGACCTGTCCGTGTGGCCGCCCGCCGGGGCCGAGCGTGTCGACGTGTCCGACCTGTACGAGCGCCTCACCGCCAACGGGCACGGCTACGGCCCGCTCTTCCAGGGCCTGCGCGCCGCCTGGCGGCAGGGCGACGACGTGTACGCGGAGATCGACCTGCCGCAGGAGGCGCACGCCGACACGGAGTCCTTCGGGCTGCACCCGGCGCTCTTCGACGCCGCCCTGCACGCCATCGGGCTCGGTGACTTCATCGCCCGCACCGACCGCGCGCACCTGCCGTTCGTCTGGTCCGGCGTCACCCTGCACGCCACCGGCGCCACCACGCTCCGCGTGCGCGTCGCCGCCGCCGGGGCGGACACCGTCACCCTGCTGGCCGCCGACGCCACCGGGCAGCCGGTCGTCTCCGTCGGGTCGCTCGCACTGCGCGCCCTGTCCGAGGAGCAGCTGACCGGTTCGGCGCGGCGCGACGCACTGTTCCAGGTGGAGTGGACGACCCTCGACACTCCCGTGGACGGGGCCGGGCAGCTCGCCTCGGCGGCGCTCCTCGGCGACGGCACCCCGGACGCGGGCGGCGCCCTGCCCTTCGTACGCCACACGTACGCGGACCTGGACTCCCTGACCGCCGCGCTCGACGAAGACGCCGAGCCGCCCACGACGCTGTTCCTGCCGCTCCTGACGGCCACCGACGCGTCCGCCGAGGGCGGCCGTGCGGCCGAATTCGGAGCTGTACGGGGCCAGTTGGAGCGGGCCCTTGAGGTCGTGCAGGGCTGGCTCGGCGAGGAGCGGTTCGAGGAGTCCCGGCTCGTCGTGGTGACACGCGGCGCGGTCGCCACCGCCGCCCCGGACCCCGTGGCCGCCGCCGTGTGGGGCCTGTTGCGCTCGGCGCAGTCCGAGCATCCGGGCCGCTTCGCGCTCCTGGACCTCGACCCGGACCAGGAAGCCGCCACCGGTGCGGGCGAGGCGCTGGTCGCCGCCGCCCTCGCGACGGACGAGCCCGAGGTGGCGCTCCGCGACGGCGCCGTGCGCGCGCCGCGCCTGACCCGCGTACCGCTTGCCGAGACCGACGCCGCCACCGCTGCCGAGAGCGGCCCCTGGGGCGACGGCACCGTCCTGATCACCGGCGGCACCGGCACCCTGGGCGCCCTCATGGCCCGCCACCTGGTCGCCCGCCACGGCGTCCGCGACCTGCTCCTCGTCTCCCGTCGCGGCGCCGCCGCGCCCGGCGCCGCCGCACTCCGCGCGGACCTGGAGGAGTCGGGGGCCCACGTGCGCCTCGCCGCCTGCGACACGGCCGACCGCACCGCCCTCGCCGCCCTCCTGGACGAGGTCGGCGCCGACCTGTCCGCCGTCGTGCACGTCGCCGGAGCCCTCGACGACGGCGTCGTCACCGCGCTGACGCCCGAGCGCCTGGACACCGTCCTGCGCCCCAAGGCCGACGCGGCCCTGAACCTGCACGAGCTGACGGCAGGCCTCGACCTGTCCGCGTTCGTGCTGTTCTCCTCCGCCGCCGGTGTCTTCGGCACCCCCGGCCAGGCCAACTACGCGGCCGCCAACGCCTACTTGGACGCGCTCGCCCAGCACCGCCGTGCCCAGGGCCTCCCGGCGACCTCCCTCGCCTGGGGCCTGTGGGCCGAGGCCAGCGAGATGACCGCGCACCTCGGCGCGGGCGAACTGGACCGCAGGACGCGCGCCGGAGCGGCCCCCCTCACCTCGGAGGAGGGACTTGACCTCTTCGACGCCGCGCACGCCGCGAACCACCCCCTGACCGTCCCGGTCCGCCTCGACCTCGCGGGTCTGCGCGCCCAGGCCGCCGCAGGAAGCGGCGTCCCGCCGCTCCTGCGCACCCTGGTCCGCGCACCCCAGCGGCGCACCGCCGCCGGCGCGGACCGACAGGAGGGCTCCGCACTCGCCCAGCGCCTGGCCGCCCTGCCGGAGGCGGACCGCGAGCAGGAAGTCCTCACGCTCGTACGCGGCCACGCCGCCGCCGTCCTCGGCTACCCGTCGGCCGACGCCATCGCGCCCGACCGCGCCTTCCGCGAAGTCGGCTTCGACTCGCTCACCGCCGTCGAACTGCGCAACCGCCTCACCGCGGCGACCGGCCTGCGCCTGCCCGCCACCCTCGCCTTCGACTACCCGGCGGCCACCGTCCTGGCCCGCCACATCCTCGAAGAGGTCCTGGGCGCCGACGCCTCGGCGCCCGCCCAGGGCGCCGCACGGCCGACGGCGGCCACGGCCTCGACGGACGACGACCCGATCGTGATCGTGTCGATGAGCTGCCGCTACCCCGGCGGCGTCGTCACCCCCGAGGACCTGTGGCGCCTCACCGCCGACGGCGTCGACGCCATCGGCGACCTGCCCGGCGACCGCGGCTGGGACGTCGACGCGCTCTACGACCCCGACCCGGACAGCGCGGGCTCCTTCTACACGCGCGAAGGCGGCTTCCTCTACGACGCCGCCGACTTCGACCCGGCCTTCTTCGGCATCTCCCCGCGCGAGGGCCTGTCCATCGACCCGCAGCAGCGACTGCTCCTGGAGACCACCTGGGAGGCGTTCGAGCGGGCGGGCATCGACCCGGCCACCGCGCGCGGCAGCTCGACCGGTGTGTTCGTCGGCGTCATGTACAACGACTACGCCACCCACCTCCTGAGCGCCCCCGGCGGCCTCGACGACCTGGAGGGCTACGTCGGCAACGGCAGCGCCGCGAGCGTCGCGTCGGGCCGCATCTCGTACTCCTTCGGCCTCGAAGGCCCGGCCGTCACGGTCGACACGGCCTGCTCCTCCTCCCTCGTCGCGCTGCACCTGGCCGCGCAGGCGCTGCGCCAGGGCGAGTGCGACATGGCTCTCGCGGGCGGCGTCGCCGTCATGTCGACGCCCGGCACGTTCATCGAGTTCAGCCGCCAGCGCGGCCTCGCCGCCGACGGCCGCTGCAAGTCCTTCGCGGCCGCAGCCGACGGCACCGGCTGGGGCGAAGGCGTCGGCGTGCTCCTCCTGGAGCGCCTGTCCGACGCCCGCCGCAAGGGCCACCGAGTTCTCGCGGTCGTCCGCGGCTCGGCCGTCAACCAGGACGGTGCCAGCAACGGCCTCACCGCCCCCAACGGCCCCGCCCAGCAGCGCGTCATCCGTGCCGCCCTCGCCAACGCGGGCCTCACGACCACGGACGTGGACGCGGTCGAGGCCCACGGCACCGGCACCACCCTCGGCGACCCCATCGAGGCCCAGGCGCTCCTCGCCACGTACGGCAAGGAGCGCCCCGCCGACCGGCCGCTGTGGCTCGGCTCGCTGAAGTCGAACATCGGGCACACGCAGGCCGCCGCCGGCGTCGCCGGTGTCATCAAGATGGTCATGGCCATGCGTGCGGGCGTCCTGCCGCAGACCCTGCACGTGGACGAGCCGACCCCCGAGGTCGACTGGTCGGCGGGCGCGGTCGAGCTGCTGACCGAGGCCCGTGAGTGGGCCGAGCGCGACGGCGGCGCGCCCCGCCGCGCGGGCGTCTCGTCCTTCGGCGTGAGCGGTACGAACGCCCACGTCATCGTGGAGCAGGCCCCGACGGCCGACGAGCCGGTCCGGCCCGACGAGACGTCCGACGGCGCCGAGCCGCTCCTCGCCGCGGTGCCGCTGGCCCTGTCGGCGAAGACCCCCGAGGCGCTGCGCGCGCAGGCCGCCCGACTGCGGGAGCGGCTCCTGGCCGACACCGATCTCCAACTGGGCGACGTCGTCTGGTCGTTGGCGACGGCGCGGTCCCGGTTCGAGCACCGGGGCGCCGTCGTCGGACGCGACCGCCAGGACTTCCTCGCGGGGCTCGACCGCCTCGCCGAAGGCGACCTCACGGCCGCCGGGGTCGTCACCGGACGCGCCGAGAGCGCCGGACGCACGGTGTTCGTGTTCCCGGGGCAGGGGTCGCAGTGGGCCGGGATGGCTCGCCAACTCCTGGACGAGTCGCCGGTGTTCGCGGAGCGGATGCGGGAGTGCGCGGACGCGCTCTCGGAGTTCGTCGAGTGGAATCTCTTCGACGAGCTGAGCGGGGACAACTTCGACCAGGTGGACGTGGTCCAGCCGGTCCTGTTCGCCGTGATGGTCTCCCTGGCCGCCACCTGGCGGGCCGCCGGTGTCGAACCCGCCGCCGTCGTCGGGCACAGCCAGGGCGAGATTGCCGCCGCGTGCGTCGCGGGTGTGCTGAGCCTGCGGGATGCCGCTCGTGTGGTGGCGCTGCGGAGCCTGGCGATTCGTGAGCTGTCCGGCAAGGGCGGCATGGTGTCCGTGCCGCTGCCCGAGGCCGACGTGCGCGAGCTGATCACCGCCTGGGGCGACCGCATCTCGGTCGCCGCCGTCAACGGCCCCGCCCAGGTCGTCGTCTCCGGTGAGCCGGACGCGCTGGAGGAGCTGGTCGCGCAGTGCGTGGCCCGCGATGTCCGCGCCCGCACCATCCCCGTCGACTACGCCTCGCACTCCGCGTACGTCGAGCAGATCGAGGAGCGGATCGCCGAGGCGCTCGCGGACGTGGCTCCGCGGGCGGCGGAGGTCCCGCTGTTCTCGACGCTCACGGGCGCCTGGCTGGACGACGAGACGCCCATGGACGCCGGGTACTGGTACCGCAATCTGCGCCGGACCGTGCTGTTCGAGCACGCGACGCGCGGCCTGCTCGCCGAGGGCCACGTCCTGTTCGTCGAGATGAGCCCGCACCCCGTCCTCACGGTCCCGGTGCAGGCCACGATCGACGCCGCCGACAGCCCCGCGACCACCCTGGGCTCCCTGCGCCGCGACGAAGGCGGCGCCGACCGCCTCGCCGCCTCCCTCGCCGAGGCGCACGTGCACGGCGCGCGGCTCGACTGGAAGGCCCTCGTCCCCGGCGCCCGCGTCATCGCGGACCTGCCCACGTACGCCTTCCAGCGCCAGCACTACTGGCCCGACTTCGCCGTCCCCGAGGACGCGGCGCCGACCGTCGACGAGGTGGAGTCCCGGTTCTGGGACGCGGTCGAGCGCGAGGACCTGGAGCAACTGGCCGCCGAGCTGGAGGTGGCGGACGGCTCCGCCGCCGGACTCGGCGAGATGCTGCCCGTCCTCTCCTCCTGGCGGCGGCAGCGCCGCGAGCGCTCCACCGTCGACGCCTGGCGCTACCAGGTCACCTGGAAGCCGCTGACCGGCGGCGCCCTGCCGACGTCCGGGCTCTCCGGGCGCTGGCTGGTCGTGCTGCCGGAGGGCGTGACGGCACAGCCGTGGGCCGTCGGCACCGTCGAAGCGCTGGAGCGCGCCGGTGCCGAAGCCGTCGAACTGCACGTACCAGCCGTCGAGTTGACGCGGGAAGCGCTGGCCGTGCGGCTCACGGAGGTCGCCGCCGGTGAGCTGTCCGGTGTGGTGTCGCTGCTCGGCCTCGACGAGACCGCGCACGCCGAGCACTCCGGTGTGCCGGTCGGCCTGGCCGGGACCGTGGCGCTCGTGCAGGCCCTCGGAGACGCCGGGATCGGCGCGCGGCTCTGGACGGTCACGCGGGGCGCGGTGTCGACCGGTCGCAGCGACCGGGTCGAGAACCCGACGCAGGCGCAGCTGTGGGGCCTCGGCCGGGTCGTGGCCCTGGAGTACCCGGACCGCTGGGGCGGCCTGATCGACGTCCCGTCGGCGTACGACACCCGCGCGGGCGCCCGCCTCACGGCGGCCCTCGCCGGACAGGACGAGGACCAGCTCGCGGTACGCGGCTCCGGCGTCCTCGTGCGCCGCCTGGTACGGGCCGAGTCGGCCGAGGCGTCGAAGAAGTGGTCGCCGCGCGGCACGGCGCTGGTCACCGGTGGTACCGGTGCGATCGGCGGGCATGTGGCACGCTGGCTGGCCCGCGAGGGCGTCGAGCACCTGGTCCTGACCAGTCGTCGTGGTCCGGACGCCCCCGGTGCTGCCGAACTCCGCGCTGAGCTGGAGGAGTTGGGTGCGGAGGTCACCCTCGCGGCCTGCGACATCGCCGACCGTGACGCGGTCGCCGGGCTCCTGGAGGGCCTGGCCGCCGACGGCCGCACCCTGCGCTCCGTGTTCCACGCGGCGGGCGTCGGCCAGACGCAGCCCCTGGACGGGATGACCGCGACGGACATCGCGGAGGTGTTCGGTGCGAAGACGGCCGGTGCCACGCACCTGGACGAACTCCTCGACACCGACGGGCTGGACGCGTTCGTGCTGTTCTCGTCCAACTCCGGTGTGTGGGGCGGTGGCGGTCAGGGCGCCTACGCGGCGGCCAACGCCTACCTCGACGCGCTCGCCGAGGCCCGCCGCGCGCGCGGCCTGACCGCGACCAGCATCGCCTGGGGCCTGTGGGCCGGTGGCGGCATGGCCGGGGACGACGGCACCGAGCACCTGCGCCGACGCGGCCTCACGGCGATGGCGCCGGAGCGCGCGGTGGCGGCCCTCGCGCAGGCCGTCGCGTACGACGAGACGTTCCTGGCCGTCGCCGACATGGACTGGGAGCGGTTCGCGCCCTCGTTCACGTCGGTGCGGCCGAGCCCCCTCATCGGGGACCTGCCGGAGGTCCGGCGTGCGCTCGCCGAACCCGAGTCCACGTCGGCTGCCGAGAAGAACGGCGCCACCGGCTCCGAGTGGGCCGACCGGCTCGCCGCCCTGTCGACGGCGGACCAGGAGCGGCTGCTGCTGGACCTGGTGCGCGGGCAGGCGGCCTCGGTGCTCGGCTACGCGGGCGCGGAAGCCGTCGAACCCGGGCGTGCCTTCCGCGAGTTGGGCTTCGACTCGCTGACCGCCGTCGAGGTGCGCAACCGCCTCGCGTCCGCGACCGGCCTGAAGCTCCCCACCACCCTCGTCTTCGACTACCCGACGTCAGCCGTCCTCGCGGGCCACCTGCGGGCGCAGCTCGTGGGCGAGCAGGACGCCGCACGCACCGCCACGGGCGCGGCCATGACCTCGGCCGGTTCGACGGGAGCCGAGGACGACCCGATCGTCATCGTCTCGATGAGCTGCCGCTACCCCGGCGGCGCCACCAGCCCCGACGCCCTCTGGCGCCTCATCGCCGACGGCGCGGACGCGATGTCCGACTTCCCCGGCGGCCGCGGCTGGGACCTGGAGGCCCTCTACGACGCCGACCCCGAGCAGCGCGGCACCAGCTACGCACGCCAGGGCGGATTCCTCTACGAGGCCGACCAGTTCGACCCGGTCTTCTTCGGCATCTCGCCGCGCGAGGCCCTGGCCATGGACCCGCAGCAGCGGCTCCTCCTGGAGACCTCCTGGGAGCTGTTCGAGCGCGCGGGCATCAACCCGGCGACGCTGCACGGCAGCCAGGCCGGTGTATTCGTGGGCGCGTCCTCGCAGGGCTACGGCTCAGGCCTGCGGGAGACCCCCGAAGGCGTCGAGGGCTACCTCCTCGCGGGCGGCGCGACCAGCGTCATCTCCGGCCGCCTGTCGTACGCGTTCGGCCTCGAAGGCCCGGCGGTGACGGTGGACACGGCGTGCTCGTCGTCCCTGGTCGCCCTGCACCTGGCCGCGCAGGCCCTGCGGCAGGGCGAGTGCGACCTCGCCCTCGCGGGCGGCGTCACGGTCATGTCCAACCCCGGTGCGTTCATCGAGTTCAGCCGCCAGCGCGGCCTCGCCGCCGACGGCCGCTGCAAGGCGTTCGCCGAGGCGGCCGACGGCACGGGCTGGGGCGAGGGCGTCGGCCTGCTCCTCCTGGAGCGGCTCTCGGACGCTCGGCGCCACGGTCATGAAGTACTGGCTGTCGTACGCGGCTCCGCCGTCAACCAGGACGGTGCCAGCAACGGCCTGACCGCCCCGAACGGCCCGTCGCAGCAGCGCGTCATCCGCGCCGCCCTCGCCAACGCGGGCCTGTCCGCCGCCGAGGTGGACGCGGTCGAGGCCCACGGCACCGGCACGACCCTCGGCGACCCGATCGAGGCCCAGGCGCTCCTCGCCACCTACGGCCAGGACCGCCCCGCCGAGCAGCCGCTGTGGCTCGGCTCGGTGAAGTCCAACCTCGGCCACACCCAGTCCGCCGCCGGTGTCGCGGGCATCATCAAGATGGTCCTGGCCATGCGCCACGGGGTACTGCCCCAGACCCTGCACGTGGACGAGCCCAGCTCGCACGTGGACTGGGAGACCGGGGCGGTCGAGCTGCTGACGGAGGCCCGGGAGTGGGTCGAGCGGGACGGTGGCGTGCCGCGTCGTGCGGGTGTGTCGTCGTTCGGCGTGAGCGGCACCAACGCTCATGTGATCGTCGAGCAGGCACCGTTGACGGAGTCCGCCGAGGCGGCTGAGCCGGTGCTCGACGCGCCGCTGACCACGGTCGTGCCGTGGGTGGTGTCGGGTCGCAGCGCCGAGGCGCTGCGGGCGCAGGCCGAGCGGCTGCGGGACCACGTCGCCGGGCACGAGGACCTTGAGCCTGTCGGAGTGGGCTGGTCGCTGCTCTCGGGGCGCGCGCTGCACGAGCACCGGGCGGTTGTGCTCGGTGAGGGGCGCGAGGAGTCCCTGGCCGGGCTGGGGGCGATTGCTTCCGGTGGTCCGGGTGTTGTGGTCGGCTCGGTGGTCGAGGGCCGTCTCGGGGTCGTCTTCACCGGGCAGGGCAGCCAGCGGATCGGTATGGGGCGTGAGCTGTACGAGGCGTTCCCCGTGTTCGCCGATGCGCTGGACGAGGTGTGTGCGCACCTGGACGGGTTGCTGGAGCGTCCGTTGAAGGACGTCATGTTCGGTGCGGATGCCGAGCTGTTGGAGCGCACGGAGTACGCGCAGCCCGCGCTGTTCGCCGTCGAGGTGGCGCTCTACCGCCTGGCCGAGTCCTTCGAGGTGCGGCCGGAGGTGGTCGGTGGGCACTCCATCGGTGAGCTGGCCGCCGCGTACGTGGCCGGGCTGTGGTCCTTGGAGGATGCGGCTCAACTGGTGGCCGCGCGGGGTCGGTTGATGCAGTCGCTGCCTGAGGGTGGGGCCATGCTGGCCGTGCAGACGGCCGAGGCCGAGGTGCTGCCGTTGCTTGAGGGCTTGGAGGATCGTGTCGGCCTGGCGGCGGTGAATGGGCCGTCGCAGGTGGTGCTTTCCGGTGAGCGGGTCGCTCTGGAGGGTCTGGAGGAGAAGCTTCGCGGTGAGGGCCGCAAGGTCCGCTGGCTGAAGGTGTCCCATGCCTTCCACTCGCCGCTCATGGACCCGGTCCTGGAGGACTTCCGTGCGGTGGCCGAGAAGCTGACGTACCAGGACACCACCTTGCCGGTGGTGTCGAACCTGACCGGTCAGCTCGCCACCCCGGACGAGCTGAAGGACCCCGACTACTGGGTCCGCCACATCCGCGAGGCCGTCCGCTTCCACGACGGACTCGCCACCTTCACCACGCAGGGCGTCGCGACCCTCCTGGAGCTGGGCCCCGACTCCGTACTCACCGCGATGGCGCACGACACCGTCACGGACCCGGACGCGCAGGCCGGACTCGTCGCGGCCCTGCGCAAGGACCGCCCCGAGCCGGACACCTTCCTGACCGCCCTCGCCAAGGCGCACGTGCGCGGAGTCGACGTCGACTGGGCGCCGCTGTACGCGTCGACGCAGCCGCAGCGCCGCGTGGACCTGCCCACGTACGCCTTCCAGCACCAGGGCTACTGGCTCCGGCAGACCGCGGGGGCGGCCGACGTCGAGTCGGCGGGGCTCGTCTCCGCGGAGCACCCGCTCCTCGGGGCCGGGATGCCGCTGGCCGACACCGACGGCCATGTCTTCACCGGACGTCTGTCCCTGGCCACGCATCCGTGGCTGGCGGACCACGCAGTCGCCGGGCGCGTGCTGCTTCCGGGCACCGCGTTCGTCGAGCTGGCCGTGTACGCGGGCGGGCAGGTCGGCTGCGGGACGCTCGACGAGCTGACGCTGGGGGCGCCGCTGGTACTGCCCGAACAGGGCAGCGTCCAGGTGCAGTTGCGCGTCGATGCACCCGACGCCGCCGGGCGCAGGCCGCTGAGCCTGCACTCCCGCCCGGAGCCCGGCGCCGCCGCCGGGGGCCTCGCGGCCGACACCTGGACCAAGAACGCCACCGGCACCCTGACCGAGTCCGCACCGGACGCGGCCGCGACCGCGACCTCCGCGGTCTCCGCCGACCTGACCACCTGGCCGCCGCGCGACGCGGAGCCGCTGGCGGTCGACGGGCTCTACGGCGACCTGGCCGAGGCGGGCTTCGACTACGGGCCCGTGTTCCAGGGGCTGCGCGGGGCCTGGCTGCGCGGCGACGAGGTGTTCGCCGAAGTCGAGCTGCCGCAGGACGAGCACACGACGGCCGGTTCCTTCGGCCTCCACCCGGCGATCCTCGACGCCGCCCTGCACGCCCGCGCCGCGAGCGCGGTCACGCGGAGCGAAGACGACAAGCCCGCCGCGGGCGGCCTGCCCTTCACCTGGACCGGCGTCACCCTGCACGCCGCCGGGGCCGCCACCGTCCGCGTACGGCTGCGGCCGAACGGCACGGACGGGGTCTCCCTGGAAGTCGCCGACACTGCCGGCACACCGGTCGCCTCGGTGGCCGCCCTCCTCTTCCGCCACATGTCGAAGGAGCTCATCGAGCGGATGAGCGGGGCCGACCCGCACGCGGACTCGGTGTTCCGCGTCGAGTGGAAGCGGCAGCCCGCCGCCACCGCCGCCACCGCCGCCGAGCCGGTGTCCCTGGCGCTGCTCGGCGACGCCGGTACGGTGCCGACGGCGACGTCGTACGCCGATCTGGCGGCGTTGGGCGCGGCCGTGGACGCGGGGGAGGAGCTTCCGGAGGCCGTCGTGTGGTCGCCCGGCGGCTCGCGGGCCACCGGGCGTGACGGCCTGGCCCGCCCCGAGGACGTCTCCGCGACGCTGGCCGACGCGCTGGGCGTGGTGCAGGGATGGCTCGCCGACGAGCGGTTCGAGACGTCCCGCCTCGTCGTCCTCACGCGGGGTGCGGTGGTGGTCGACACCGCCGATGCGGCCGCGCCGGACCCTGTCGCAGCCGCCGTGTCGGGCCTGGTGCGCTCGGCGCAGTCGGAGCACCCGGGCCGGTTCGTCCTGGCCGACGCCGACGTGGACGCGCACGCTGGCGCCGACCCCGCCACCAGCCCGGCTACCGCGTCCCCGCTGGCAGCCGCCCTCGCCTCCGGCGAGCCGGAAGTCGCCCTGCGCGACGGCGAGGTATGGGTGCCGCGCCTCGCCCGGGCCGCCCTGACCCCGGCCGGGGACGCCCCCGCGCCCTGGTCGACGGGCACGGTCCTGGTCACCGGCGCCTTCGGCGGCCTGGGACGGGTCGTCGTGCGCCACCTCGCCGAACGGCACGGCGTCCAGGACCTGCTCCTGGTGTCGCGCCGCGGCCTCGACGCCGCCGGAGCCGTGGAACTCCAGGCCGAACTGGGCGCGCTGGGCACCGGCGTCACCGTCGCCGCGTGCGACGTCGCCGACCGCGACGCCCTGGCCGCCCTCCTGGCGGAGCGGGGCGCGGACCTGTCGGCGGTGGTGCACGTGGCCGGAGTCCTCGACGACGGCGTCGTGACGTCCCTGACGCCCGAGCGCCTGGCGACGGTCCTGCGGCCCAAGGTGGACGCGGCCCTGAACCTGCACGAGCTGACGGCCGACCTGGACCTGTCCGCGTTCGTCCTGTTCTCCTCGGCCTCCGGAGTCTTCGGCGGCCCGGGCCAGGCCAACTACGCGGCCGCCAACGCCTACTTGGACGCGCTCGCCCAGCACCGCCGAGCCCAGGGACTCCCGGCGACCTCGCTCGCCTGGGGCCTGTGGGCCCAGGACAGCGACATGACCGGCGCCCTGGCCGACACGGACCTCAAGCGCATGGCACGCGGAGGCGTCCTCGCGCTCGACACCGCACAGGCCCTGTCGCTGCTCGACCTCGCCCCGGCGAGCGAGCACCCGGCCCTCGTACCGATCCGCATCGACACCGCCGCGCTGCGCGCCCAGCCGCCCGAGGCCGTCCCCGCCCTGCTCAGCGGGCTCGTCCGGCCCACGGTCCGGCGTGCGCGCTCCGGCACGGACACCGCACCCGCGGCCGCCCGTACCGAATCCCTCGCGGACCGCCTCGCGGGCCGCCCGGGCGCCGAGCGCGACCGGATCCTGCTCGACCTGGTCCGCACCCACGTGGCGGGAGTGCTCGGCTACGCGTCCCCGAACGCCGTCGAGCTCAGCCGGGGCTTCCTGGAGCTCGGCTTCGACTCCCTCACGGCCGTCGAACTGCGCAACCGCCTCACCGCGGAGACCGAACTCCGGCTGCCCAGCACGCTGATCTTCGACTACCCGAACCCGGCGGCACTCGCCGAGCACCTGTCGGAGGAACTGCCCACCACGGCCGGCGCACTCCCCGTCGACCCAGGTGACCTGGACGGCGAGCTGGACCGCCTGGAGAGCGTCCTCAAGGCCGTGGGCGACAGCGCGGGCGGCACCGAGAGGGACCGCGTCGCCGACCGGCTCCGCTCCCTCCTCACGGCCTGGGACAGCTCCCGCCCCACCGACCGCGGCACCGCCGCGGACGACGACCGGGAGCGCGAAGACCTCGAAGGCGCCACCGCCGACGAACTCTTCGACCTGCTCGACAACGAACTTCAGACCCCTTCGGAATCACATCCGAACAGCTCAGACACCGGCTCGGACACCGACCGTCCCGGCCGCTTCGAGGAGGCGCTGTAAATGGCGGACGAGGAGAAGTACCTCGATTACCTGAAGCGGGCGACGGCTGACCTGCGCGACGCCCGCCGCCGGGTGCGCGAACTGGAGGACAACCGCCAGGAGCCCATCGCGATCGTCGGCATGAGCTGCCGCTACCCGGGCGGCGTGACCACGCCCGAGGACCTGTGGCGCCTCGTGGCCGACGGCACCGACGCCATCTCCCCGTTCCCCACCGACCGCGGCTGGGACACGGACGAGCTGTTCGACCCGGACCCGGACAACCAGGGCACCAGCACCACCGCCGAGGGCGGCTTCCTCTACGACGCCCCCAGGTTCGACGCCTCCTTCTTCGGCGTCTCGCCGCGCGAGGCCCTCGCGATGGACCCCCAGCAGCGCCTCCTCCTGGAGACCGCCTGGGAGGCCATCGAGCGCGCGGGCATCGACCCGGTCTCGCTGCGCCGCAGCCGCACCGGTGTCTTCGCCGGTGTCATGTACTACGACTACGCGACCCGCCTGCATGCCCTGCCGGAAGGCGTCGAGGGCTACATCGGCACCGGCAACGCGGGCTCCGTCGTCTCCGGCCGCGTCGCCTACACCCTCGGCCTCGAAGGCCCCGCGGTGACCGTCGACACGGCCTGCTCGTCCTCCCTCGTCGCCCTGCACCTGGCTGCCCAGGCGCTGCGCCAGGGCGAGTGCACCCTCGCCCTCGCGGGCGGCGTCACCGTCATGCCCACAGCGGGCACCTTCGTCGACTTCAGCCGCCAGCGCGGCCTGTCGACGGACGGCCGCTGCAAGTCCTTCGCCGCCTCCGCCGACGGCACCGGCTGGGGCGAGGGCGCGGGCCTCCTGCTCCTCGAACGCCTCTCGGACGCCCGCCGCAACGGCCACAAGATCCTCGCCGTCGTCCGCGGCTCCGCCGTCAACCAGGACGGCGCGAGCAGCGGCCTCACCGCCCCCAACGGCCCGTCCCAGCAGCGCGTCATCCGCGACGCCCTCACCAGCGCCGGCCTGAAGCCGGGCGACATCGACGCCGTCGAGGCCCACGGCACGGGTACGACCCTCGGCGACCCCATCGAGGCCCAGGCCCTCATCGCCACCTACGGCAAGGACCGCTCCGAGGAACAGCCCCTGTGGCTCGGCTCGTTGAAGTCGAACATCGGCCACACCCAGGCCGCCGCCGGAGTCGGCGGCGTCATCAAAATGGTGATGGCCATGCGGCAGGGCGTCCTGCCGAAGACCCTGCACGTGGACGAGCCCACCCCCCAGGTCGACTGGGAGGCCGGGGCCGTCGAGCTCCTCACCGAGTCCCGCGACTGGCCGGGCCGCGAGGGCAGCGGGCCGCGCCGCGCGGGCGTCTCGTCCTTCGGCGTCAGCGGTACGAACGCGCACGTCATCGTGGAGCAGGCGCCGGGGGACGGGCCGGAGTCCGGCGAGGCCGGGAAGGCTGAGCCCGGGAAGGCTGGGGCTGGAGAGGCTGTCGCGCCTTCGGCTTCTTCGGTCGTGTCGGGCGTGGTCCCGCTGGCGTTGTCGGCGAAGTCGCCGGAGGCGTTGCGGGCGCAGGCGGGACAGGTGCGGGAGCTGCTTCTCGCCGAGGGTGGTCTTCAACTGGGCAATGTGGCCTGGTCGTTGGCGGTCGCGCGGTCCCGCTTCGAGCACCGGGCCGTTGTCCTCGGCGGCGACCGGGACGAGCTGCTCTCCGGGCTTGCCGAGCTGGCCGAGGGCGACGCGACTGCCAAGAGCGTGGTCACTGGGCGGGCGCTGGGCGGATCGGTCCGGCCGGTGTTCGTGTTCCCGGGGCAGGGGTCGCAGTGGGCTGGGATGGCCCGTGAACTCCTCGACTCCAGCCCTGTGTTCGCGGAGCGGATGAGGGAGTGCGGTGACGCGCTTTCGGAGTTCGTCGAGTGGGATCTCTTCGACGAGCTGAGCGGGGACAACTTCGACCAGGTGGACGTGGTCCAGCCGGTCCTGTTCGCCGTGATGGTGTCGTTGGCCGAGGTGTGGCGTGCGGCGGGTGTGGAGCCCGCCGCCGTCGTCGGGCACAGCCAGGGCGAGATCGCCGCCGCCTGTGTCGCGGGTGCTTTGACCCTGCAGGATGCGGCGCGTGTCGTGGCGCTGCGGAGCCTCGCCATTCGTGAACTGTCGGGCAAGGGCGGCATGGTGTCCGTACCGCTGCCCGAGCAGCAGGTACGTGAGCTGATCACCGCCTGGGACGGCCGGATCGAGCTTGCCGCTGTGAACGGCCCCGCCCAGGTGGTCGTTTCCGGCGAGCCCGAGGCCCTGGAAGAGCTGGTCGCCCAGTGCGTCGCCCAGGACATTCGCGCCCGCACGATCCCGGTGGACTACGCCTCGCACTCCTCCTACGTGGAGCAGATCGAGGCCCAGACAGCCCAGACGCTGGCTTCGGTGACCCCGCAGGCGGCGCGAATCCCGCTGTACTCCACCCTGACCGGCGAGTGGCTGGACGCCGACACCCCGATGGATGCCGGGTATTGGTACCGCAACCTCCGCCAGACGGTCCTCTTCGAGCACGCCACCCGCGGCCTCCTCGTCGAAGGCCACAGCCTGTTCGTCGAGATGAGCCCGCACCCGGTGCTCACCGTCCCGGTGCAGGCCACCATCGACGCCACCGACAGCCCCGCGGCCACCCTGGGCTCCCTGCGCCGCGACGAAGGCGGCGCCGACCGCCTCGCCGCCTCCCTCGCCGAAGCGCACGCCCACGGCGCGGAGCTGGACTGGAAGGCCCTCTTCCCCGGCACCCGCACGACCGTCGACCTGCCCACGTACCCCTTCCAGCGCGACCACTACTGGATGGTGGCCCCGGACGACGACACGGACGACGAGGCCGCCGCGCTGAGCGTGGACGAGGTCGAGTCGCGGTTCTGGGAGGCCGTGGAGCGCGAGGACCTGGAGCAGCTGACGTCCACGCTCGTCGACGTGGACGAGCGTTCGCTGAGCGAGGTCCTGCCGGGGCTCGCGTCCTGGCGGCGGCAGCGGCGCGAGCGGTCCACGCTCGACAGCTGGCGCTACCGGGTCACCTGGAAGCCGCTGCCGAGCGGGCCTCCGGCCGCCGCGCTCTCGGGCCGCTGGCTCGTCGTCGTACCGGAGAGCGCCGCGGAGCAGCAGTGGGCGGCGGGCGCCGTCGACGCGCTGGCGCGTGCCGGTGCGGAGGTCGCGGAACTGGCCGTGTCCTCGCTGGAGTTGACGCGTGAGACGCTGGCCGAGCGCCTGCGGCAGGCGGTGACGGCCGACGGCACGGAGCCCGCCGGTGTCGTGTCCCTCCTCGGGCTCGACTCGTCCGCGCACGCGGAGCAGCCGGGCGTGCCCGTCGGCCTCGCGGGCACGGTCGCCCTGGTGCAGGCCCTCGGTGACGCCGGGATAGCGGCGCGCGTGTGGGCGGTGACCTCCGGTGCCGTGTCCGTCGGGCGCAGCGACCGCCTGGAAAGCCCCGCCCAGGCGCAATTGTGGGGTCTCGGCCGGGTCGTGGCCCTGGAGCACCCGGACCGCTGGGGCGGCCTGATCGACCTGCCGCAGGCGTACGGCGAGCGTGCCGCATCGCGGTTCGCGGCGGCCCTGGCGGGCGCGAACGCGGGCTCGGACTCGGATTCCGGTGCGGGCGTGGGTTCCGGCGTCGAGGACCAGCTCGCGGTGCGGGACACGGGTGTCTTCGTGCGCCGCTTCGTGCGCGCCCCCCTGGAGACCGGCACGGGTGCGGGGCCGGAGTGGTCGCCGCGCGGCACGGCGCTGGTCACCGGTGGTACCGGTGCGATCGGTGGGCATGTGGCGCGCTGGCTGGCCCGCGAGGGTGTCGAGCACCTGGTCCTGACGAGCCGTCGTGGCCCGGACGCCCCGGGCGCCGCCGAGCTGAAGGCCGAGCTGGAGGAGCTGGGTGCCGAAGTCACCCTCGCGGCCTGCGACATCGCCGACCGTGACGCGGTCGCCGGACTCCTGGAGGGCCTGGCCGCCGACGGTCGCACCCTGCGCTCCGTGTTCCACGCGGCAGGCGTGAGCCCGGCGTACACCGTCGAGGACATGACCCCCGCCGACATCGCGGAGGTGTTCGGTGCGAAGACGGCCGGTGCCACGCACCTGGACGAACTCCTCGACAGCGACGCGCTGGACGCGTTCGTGCTGTTCTCGTCCAACTCCGGTGTGTGGGGCGGCGGTGGTCAGGGCGCGTACGCGGCGGCCAACGCCTACCTCGACGCGCTCGCCGAGGCCCGCCGCGCGCGCGGCCTGAGTGCCACCTCCGTCGCCTGGGGCGCCTGGGGCGGCAGCGGCATGGCGGCGGCCGAGGAGGCCGAGGAGCATCTGCGGCGCCGGGGTGTGACGGCGATGGCGCCGGAGCGTGCGGTGGCGGCTCTCGCGCAGGCGGTCGCGTACGACGAGACGTTCCTGGCCGTGGCGGACGTGGACTGGGAGCGGTTCGTGCCCTCGTTCACGTCGGTGCGGCCGAGCCCGTTCCTCGGGGACCTGCCGGAGGTGCGGCGGGCGCTCGCCGGGCCCGAGACGGCGGTCGCGTCGCCGACGCGGGGCTCGGGCACGGGCTCGGAGTGGGCCGACCGGCTCACGGGTCTCGCGGAGCGCGAGCAGGAGCGGCTGTTGCTGGACCTGGTGCGCGGGCAGGCGGCCTCGGTGCTCGGCTACGCGGGCGCGGAAGCCGTCGAACCCGGGCGTGCCTTCCGCGAGTTGGGCTTCGACTCGCTGACCGCCGTCGAGGTGCGCAACCGCCTCGCCGCCGCGACCGGCCTGAAGCTCCCCACCACCCTCGTCTTCGACTACCCGACGTCAGCCGTCCTCGCGGGCCACCTGCGGGCGCAGTTGACGGGCGACAGCAAGCCGGGCGCGGCACCGAGCGGGACGGTCGTCCAGGCCGGAACGGGCGCCGGAGCCGAGGACGACCCGATCGTCATCGTCTCGATGAGCTGCCGCTACCCCGGCGGCGCCACCAGCCCCGACGCCCTGTGGCGCCTGGTCTCCGACGGCACCGACGCCATCTCCGTCTTCCCCGCCGACCGCGGCTGGGGCCCCGACGGACTCTTCCAGCCCGAGGAGGGCCGCGCCGCCGAGGCGAGCTTCGCCGCGCAGGGCGGATTCCTCTACGACGTCTCCGAGTTCGACGCCGGACTCTTCGGCATCTCGCCGCGCGAGGCCCTGGCCATGGACCCGCAGCAGCGGCTCCTCCTGGAGACCTCCTGGGAGCTGTTCGAGCGCGCGGGCATCGCTCCGTCGGCCCTGCACGGCAGCAGCACCGGCGTCTTCGTCGGCGCCTGCGCCCAGGGCTGGTCCGCGGGCCTGGCCAACGCGCCCGAAGGCGTCGAGGGCTACCTCATGACGGGCGACGCCACCAGCGTCATCTCCGGCCGCCTCTCGTACTCCTTCGGCCTGGAGGGCCCGGCGGTGACGGTGGACACGGCGTGCTCGTCGTCCCTGGTCGCCCTGCACCTGGCCGCTCAGGCCCTGCGGCAGGGTGAGTGCGACATGGCGCTCGCGGGCGGTGTGACCGTCATGGTCAGCCCGGCGGCCTTCCACGAGTTCAGCCGCCAGCGCGGCCTCGCCGCCGACGGCCGCTGCAAGCCCTTCGCGGAGGCCGCCGACGGCACCGGCTGGGGCGAGGGCGTCGGCCTCCTCCTCCTGGAGCGCCTGTCCGACGCCCAGCGCAACGGCCACGAAGTCCTCGCGGTCGTCCGTGGCTCCGCGATCAACCAGGACGGTGCCAGCAACGGCCTGACCGCCCCGAACGGCCCGTCCCAGCAGCGCGTCATCCGCGCCGCCCTCACCGGTGCCGGACTCACCGGCGCCGACGTCGACGCCGTCGAGGCCCACGGCACGGGCACCACGCTCGGCGACCCCATCGAGGCCCAGGCGCTCCTCGCCACCTACGGCCAGGAGCGCCCCGCCGAGCAGCCACTGTGGCTCGGCTCCATCAAGTCCAACATCGGCCACACCCAGTCCGCCGCGGGCGTCGCCGGAATCATCAAGATGGTCATGGCGATGCGCGAAGGCGTCCTGCCGCAGTCCCTGCACGTGGACGAGCCGAGCACGCACGTCGACTGGTCGGCCGGTGCCGTGGCGCTGCTCGACGAGGCGCGTGCCTGGCCGGAGGCCGGGCGCCCCCGCCGCGCGGGCGTGTCCTCGTTCGGCGTGAGTGGCACCAACGCCCACGTCATCGTCGAGCAGGCACCGGCGGCCGAGCCCACGGCCGCGGCCGAGCCGGTCACCGGCACGCCCACGACCGCCCTGCCCTGGCTGGTGTCGGGCCGCAACGCCGACGCGCTGCGCGCCCAGGCCGACCGCCTCCGCGAGCACGCCGTCACGCACACCGACGCCGACCCGGTCGCCGTCGGCTGGTCCCTCCTCTCGGGCCGCTCCGCCCTCGAAC
The DNA here is from genome assembly GCF_055594065.1 of Streptomyces sp. NPDC040610. Classification (NCBI taxonomy): domain Bacteria; kingdom Bacillati; phylum Actinomycetota; class Actinomycetes; order Kitasatosporales; family Streptomycetaceae; genus Streptomyces; species Streptomyces sp. NPDC040610. The sequence continues at coordinate 177,903 of NZ_JBVIXA010000013.1, forward strand.
ACCGCGCCGTCGTCCTCGGCCGGAGCCGCGAGCAGTACCTGACCGGCCTGGAGGCACTGGCCTCCGGCGGACCGGGAGTGGTGTCGGGCTCGGTGGTCGAGGGACGGCTCGGGGTTGTCTTCACCGGACAGGGCAGTCAGCGGGTCGGTATGGGCCGGGAGTTGTACGAGGCGTTCCCTGTGTTCGCCGATGTGCTGGACGAGGTGTGTGCGCACCTGGACGGGCTGCTGGAGCGTCCGTTGAAGGACGTCATGTTCGGCACGGATGCCGACATCTTGGAGCGGACCGAGTACGCGCAGCCCGCGCTGTTCGCCGTCGAGGTGGCGCTCTACCGCCTGGCCGAGTCCTTCGAGGTGCGGCCGGAGGTGGTCGGTGGGCACTCCATCGGTGAGCTGGCCGCCGCGTACGTGGCCGGGCTGTGGTCCCTCGAAGATGCGGCTCGACTGGTCGCCGCGCGCGGTCGGTTGATGCAGGCCTTGCCCGAGGGCGGGGGCATGCTGGCGGTGCAGGCCGCTGAAGCGGACGTACTGCCGTTGCTGGATGGTCTCTCCGAGAGCGTGGGCGTGGCGGCCGTGAACGGGCCGTCGCAGGTGGTGCTCTCCGGTGACCGCACGGCTCTGGAGGGTCTGGAGGAGAAGCTTCGCGGTGAGGGCCGCAAGGTGCGGTGGCTGAAGGTGTCGCATGCCTTCCACTCGCCGCTCATGGACCCGGTTCTGGAGGGCTTCCGTGCGGTGGCCGAGAAGCTGACGTACCAGGACACCACCTTGCCGGTGGTGTCGAACCTGACCGGTCAGCTCGCCACCCCGGACGAGCTGAAGGACCCCGAGTACTGGGTCCGCCACATCCGTGAGGCCGTCCGCTTCCACGACGGACTCGCCACCTTCGCCGCGCAGGGTGTGTCCAGCCTCTTCGAGCTGGGCCCGGACTCCGTGCTGACGGCGATGGCGCACGACACCGTCACGGACCCGGACGCGCAGGCCGGACTCGTCGCGGCGGTGCGCAAGGACCGGCCGGAGCAGGACACCTTCCTCGCCGCGCTGGCGCAGCTGTACGTGCGCGGAGTCGACGTCGACTGGGCGCCGCTGTACGCCATGGCCGGGACCCGTCGGCGCGTGGACCTGCCCACGTACGCCTTCCAGCGGCGGCGCTACTGGCCGAGTGCGGCCGTCGGCTCGGTCGGCGACGTGTCGGGTACGGGGCTCGCCTCGGCCGGGCACCCGCTCCTCGGGGCGGCCGTGCCGCTCGCGGGCACGGACGGGTACCTGTTCACGGGTCGTCTGTCGGTGGCCACGCATCCGTGGCTGGCGGATCATGCTGTGGGCGGGCAGGTGTTGCTGCCGGGGACCGCGTTCGTCGAGCTGGCCGTGCGGGCCGGTGACGAGGTGGGCTGCGGGGTCCTTGAGGAGCTGACGTTGGCGGCTCCGCTGGTGCTGCCGGAGCGTGGCGCCGTGCAGTTGCAGGTCGGCGTCGGCGCCGCGGACGACGACGGGCGGCGGAGCGTCGCCCTGCACTCCCGCGAAGAGCGTGACGACTACGCGGACGACGGCGGGTGGACCGCCCACGCGAGCGGTGTCCTCTCCGACGCCGGACAGCCGCAGGCCGGGTTCCGGCTCGCCGAATGGCCGCCGCGCGACGCCGCCGAGGTCGACGTCGAGGACCTGTACCGGCACCTGACGGAGCTGGGCTTCGCCTATGGCGACGCCTTCCAGGGACTGCGCGGAGCCTGGCGGCGCGGCGACGAGGTCTTCGCCGAGGTCGCCCTGCCGGAGGAGCAGCACCAGAACGCCGAGTCGTTCCGGCTGCACCCCGCCCTCCTGGACGCGGCCCTGCACGTGCTCGGTCTCGGCGTCCTCCGCGACGACACGGAGGCCGACGGCGAAAGCGGCGGCCCCCGGCTGCCGTTCGCCTGGACCGGCGTCTCGCTGCACGCGACCGGCGCCTCCGCCCTGCGCGTCCGGCTGACCCCGGCCGACAACGGCGGCGTGGCGCTCGCCGTCGCCGACGGACTCGGCGACCCGGTCGCCACTGTGGACTCCCTGGTGTTCCGGCCTGTCGAGGTGGACCGGCTCGGCGCGGGGGCCGCCGACGACTCGATGTTCCATGTCGCCTGGCAGCGGCAGGCCGTGGCGCCCGCCGAGCAGGTGCCGTCGGCGCAGCTCGGCACGGGCGGGACGGTGCCCGGGGCGTCGGCCTTCGCGGACCTCGCGGCGCTGGGTGCCGCGGTGGACGCGGGGGAGGAGGCTCCGGAGGCGGTGGTGTGGTCGGCCGGGGCAGCGCCGGTCGACGGGGGCCGCGACGGCTCTGCTGCCGTCGACGGCAGCGACGTCCTCGTACGGCCGGAGTCCGTTTCCGCCGCGCTGGCCGAAGCTCTCGCCGTGGTGCAGGACTGGCTCGCCGACGAGCGGTTCGCCGACGCACGGCTCGCCGTGGTGACGCGGGGCGCGGTGGCCGCCGGGGACACGGTGGCCGACCCGCTCGGTGCCGCGGTGTGGGGGCTGGTGCGATCGGCACAGTCCGAGCACCCGGGGCGGTTCGTGCTCGTGGACGCCGACGCGGATGCGGACGGAGGCGTGGTCGCCGAGTCGTCCCTGGCCGCCGTCCTTGCCTCGGGCGAGCCCGAGGTGGCGCTGCGGGGCGGTGAGGTGTGGGTGCCGCGACTGGCGCGCGTCGCCGGGGCCCCGGCCGGGGAAGCAGCCGCTCCGGCCGCGGAGGTGACCGCTCCGTTCGGCGCGGGCACCGTCCTCGTCACCGGCGCCTTCGGTGGCCTGGGGTGCGTCGTGACGCGTCACCTCGCCGAGGAGCACGGCGTACGCGACCTCCTCCTGGTCTCGCGGCGCGGCAACGACGCGGCCGGAGCCGCGGAACTTACCGCGGAACTCGCCGAGTTGGGCGTCGACGCCACCGTGGCCGCGTGCGACATCGCCGACCGCGACGCGCTGCGCGCCCTCCTTGAGCGGACCGGCGGCGAGCTGTCGGCGGTCGTCCACGTGGCGGGCGTACTCGACGACGGTGTGATCACATCCCTGACGCCCGAGCGCCTGGACACGGTCCTGCGTCCGAAGGTGGACGCCGCGCTGCACCTGCACGAGCTGACGGCCGGCCTGGACCTGTCCGCGTTCGTCCTGTTCTCCTCCGCCGCCGGAGTCCTCGGCGGCGCCGGACAGGCGAACTACGCGGCGGCGAACGCCTTCCTGGACGCCCTCGCGGCCACCCGCCGGGCCCAGGACCTGCCCGCGACCTCCCTCGCCTGGGGCCTGTGGGCGCAGGGCAGCGACATGACCGGCAAGCTCGCCGACGCCGACCTGGAGCGCATGGCGCGCGGCGGCGTCGCCGCACTGTCCACGCGGGAGGGCCTGGCCCTCCTGGACACCGCAGTGACCCTGACCGCACCGCCGCACGCGACGGCCCCCGCCGCGCTCGTCCCGCTCCGCCTGGACACCTCGTCCCTGCGGGCCACCGCGGGCACGGACGCCGAGGCGGTCCCGGCGCTGCTGCGCGGCCTGGTCCGCGCCCCCCTGCGGCGGACCGCCGCCGGTGCCACGACGAGCGCCCCCACCGGCCAGGCCACGCTCCTCGCCCAGCTCGCCGGGCTTGACGCGGCCGAGCGCGACAAGGTGCTCACCGAACTGGTCTGCACGCACGTCGCGGCGGTCCTCGGCTACGAGTCCGCGGCCGCCGTGGAGGCCCACCGCGCCTTCCGCGAGCTGGGCTTCGACTCCCTCACGGCCGTCGAACTGCGCAACGCCGTGAACGGAGCCACCGGCCTGCGCCTGCCCGCCACCCTGATCTTCGACTACCCGAACCCGGCCGCCCTCGCGGCCCACCTGGCCACCGCCCTTCCCCTGGGCGAGGGACCGGGCGGCGGCGGACCCTCGGTGCTCGACGAACTGGACCGCCTGGAGTCGTCGCTCCTTGCGATGGAGGCGGACGGCGGCATCGTCCACTCGAAGATCACCATCCGGCTCCAGACCCTGCTCTCGCGGTGGAGCGCACCCCAGGGCCAGGGCCCCGCGGGCACGGGCCCGCAGGACGACGACCTGGACCTGGACGCCGTATCGGACGAGGAACTCTTCAACGCGCTCGACGACGAACTCGGAATCGACTGACGTGCCTCGATCCCCGGGAGCACCTGAAGCCCCGCAAGCAGCCGAAGTCCCCGCAGTACCCGAAGCAATCGACCGCACGACCAGCGCCACCAGCGCGGCCTTTATCAACACCACGAGGAGCTGACGACCAGATGTCGAACGAGGAGAAGCTTCGGGATTACCTCAAGCGGACGACATCCGACTTGCGTCAAGCTCGTCGCCGTCTGCGCGAGGTGGAGGAGCGGGACCAGGAGCCCATCGCCATCGTGTCGATGAGCTGCCGCTACCCCGGTGGCGTCCGCACCCCGGAGGAGCTGTGGCAGCTCGTCTCCGAGGGCACCGACGCCCTGACCCCCTTCCCCACCGACCGGGGCTGGGACGCGGACGCGCTGCACGACCCGGACGGCGACGACACCCCCTACGCCCGCGTGGGCGGATTCCTGCACGACGCCGACCGGTTCGACGCCCCGTTCTTCGGCATCTCGCCCCGCGAGGCGCTCGCCACCGACCCGCAGCAGCGCCTGCTCCTGGAGACCTCCTGGGAGCTGTTCGAGCGCGCGGGCATCGACCCGGCCTCGCTGCGCGGCAGCCACACCGGCGTCTTCGCCGGCGTCATGTACCACGACTACGCCTCCCGGCTGCACTCCGTGCCCGAGGACGTCGAGGGCTACCTCGGCACCGGCGCGTCCAGCAGCATCGTGTCCGGCCGCGTCGCCTACACCTTCGGCCTTGAGGGCCCGGCTGTCACCGTCGACACGGCCTGCTCGTCCTCGCTGGTCGCCCTGCACCTGGCCATCCAGGCGCTGCGCCAGGGCGAGTGCTCCCTCGCCCTCGCGGGCGGCGTCACCGTGATGTTCACGCCCGGCACGTTCGTCGACTTCAGCAAGCAGCGCGGCCTCGCCTCCGACGGCCGCTGCAAGCCGTACGCCGACGCGGCGGACGGCACCGGCTGGGGCGAGGGCGCGGGCCTGCTCCTCCTGGAGCGCCTCTCGGACGCGCGCCGCAACGGCCACCAGGTCCTCGCGGTCGTCCGTGGTTCCGCCGTGAACCAGGACGGCGCGAGCAACGGCCTGACCGCCCCCAACGGCCCCTCCCAACAGCGAGTCATCCTCCAGGCCCTCGCCAACGCCCACCTGGCCCCCGAGCAGATCGATGCCGTCGAGGGCCACGGCACCGGCACGACCCTCGGCGACCCCATCGAGGCCCAGGCCCTGATCGCCACCTACGGCCAGGACCGCCCCGCCGACCGCCCGCTGTGGCTCGGCTCGGTGAAGTCCAACCTCGGCCACACGCAGGCCGCCGCCGGTGTCGCGGGCATCATGAAGATGGTCCTGGCGATGCGGGCGGGCGTCCTGCCCCAGACCCTGCACGTCGACGAGCCGAGCACGCACGTCGACTGGTCCGTCGGCGCCGTGGAACTCCTGACCGAGGCCCGCGCCTGGTCGGAGCGCGAGGACGGCGTGCCGCGCCGCGCCGGTGTCTCGTCCTTCGGCGTGAGCGGTACGAACGCCCACGTCATCGTGGAACAGGCCCCTGCGGAGGAGCCCGCCGAGGCCCCCGACACCCCTGCCGCCCCCACGCCTGCCACCGCCCTCCCGTGGCTGGTGTCGGCCCGCACCGCCGACGCACTGGGCGCACAGGCCGCCAAGCTCCGCGAGCACGTGGCCGCCCGCACCGACCTCGACCCCGTCGACGTCGGCTGGACCCTCATGTCGGCCCGCGCCCTGCACGAGCACCGCGCGGTCGTGTTCGGCCAGGACCGGGAGCAGTTCCTCACCGGCCTGGAGGCACTGGCGTCCGACGGCCCCGCGGTTGTCTCGGGCTCGGTGGCCGAGGGCCGTCTCGGCGTTGTCTTCACCGGCCAGGGCAGCCAGCGGGTCGGTATGGGGCGTGAGCTGTACGAGACGTTCCCGGCCTTCGCCACGGCCCTGGACGAGGTGTGCGCGCACCTGGACGGGCACCTGGAACGCCCCCTGAAGGACGTCATGTTCGGCTCGGACGCCGAGCTGTTGGAGCAGACGGGGTACACGCAGCCCGCGCTGTTCGCCGTCGAGGTGGCCCTCTACCGCCTGGTCGAGTCCTTCGGGGTCCGGCCGGAGATCGTCGGTGGCCACTCCATCGGCGAGCTGACGGCCGCGTATGTGGCCGGGCTGTGGTCCTTGGAGGACGCGACTCGACTGGTCGCCGCGCGTGGCCGGTTGATGCAGTCCCTGCCCGAGGGCGGGGGCATGCTCGCGGTCCAGGCCGCCGAGGCCGAGGTGCTGCCGCTCCTTGAAGGCTTGGAGGACCGTGTCGGTCTGGCCGCCGTCAACGGGCCGTCGCAGGTGGTGCTCTCCGGTGACCGCGCGGCCCTGGAGGGCCTGGAGGAGAAGCTGCGTGGCGAGGGCCGCAAGGTCCGCCGGCTGAAGGTCTCGCATGCCTTCCACTCGCCCCTGATGGACCCGATCCTGGACGAGTTCCGCGCGGTCGCGCAGGGCCTCGCGTACCAGGACCCGAAGCTGCCCGTCGTCTCCAACGTCACGGGTGAACTCGCGGAGTCCGCCCAGCTGAAGGACCCCGACTACTGGGTCCGCCACATCCGCGAGGCCGTCCGCTTCCACGACGGACTCGCCACCCTCACCGGCTTCGAGGCGTCCACGCTCCTCGAACTCGGCCCGGACGCCGTCCTGACGGCGATGGCGCACGACACCCTCACCGACCCGGCCGCCCAGGCCGGACTCGTCGCGGCCGCCCGCAAGGACCGCTCCGAGCCCGACACCTTCCTCACCGCCCTCGCGCAGCTGCACGTGCGCGGCATCACGGTCGACTGGACGCCGCTGTACGCCCCCGTCGAGTCCCGCGACCGCGTCGACCTGCCCACGTACGCCTTCCAGCACCAGAGCTACTGGCTGCACGCCCCGGCCCTCACCGGCGACGTCACCTCGGCCGGACTCACCGACGCCGACCACCCGCTGCTCGGCGCGGCCGTCCAGGTCGCCGGGAGCGACGCCCGGCTCTTCACGAGCCTGCTGTCGGTCGACGCGCACCCCTGGCTCGCCGACCACGTCGTCGCCGACCGGACGCTCCTGCCCGGCACGGCCTTCGTCGAACTGGCCGTGCGCGCCGGTGACGAGGTCGGCTGCGACCTGCTCGAAGAGCTGATCCTCGAAGCCCCGCTCGTCCTGCCCGACGACGGCACCGGCGTCCAGCTCCAGCTGTGGGTCGAGGAGCCCGACGCCACCGGGCGCCGCCCCTTCACCCTGCACTCGCGGCGCCAGAACGACGTCCCCGACGAGCCGTGGACCCGGCACGCGGCCGGTGTGCTCGCCGCCGCCGACCCGGCGGACACGCGGCCCGCGGGCGCCGACACGGGCCTCGCCCAGTGGCCGCCGACCGGCGCCGTCGCCGTGGACACCGCCGAGCTGTACGCGGGCTTCGCCGCCGCGGGCCTCGGCTACGGCCCCGCCTTCCAGGGCGTCCAGGCCGCCTGGCGCCTCGGCGACGAGGTGTTCGCCGAAGTCGCCCTCGCGGACGGACAGCGCGACGACGCGAGCGCGTACGCGCTGCACCCGGCGCTCCTCGACGCGAGCCTGCACGGCCTCGCCCTGACCACCGTCGGCGACGACGACACGGCGGGCGCCCGGCTGCCGTTCTCCTGGACCGGCGTGACCCTGTACGCGACCGGCGCCTCCGCGCTGCGCGTCCGCCTCACGCCCGCCGCGTCCGGCGCCGTGTCCCTCACCCTCGCCGACGCCTCCGGCGAACCCGTCGCCACCGTCGACTCCCTGGTCCTGCGCGCCCTCGCGGCCGGGGAACTGGACGCAGCATCCGGCGACGACGACTCGCTGTTCCGCGTCGACTGGACCGTGGTGTCCGCGCCCGCGCCCGCCACGAGCGGCCCCTACGCCGTCCTCGGCACCGACGAACTGGGCCTGCGCGCCGCACTGGCCGCCACCGGCGCGCCGGTCACCGCCTACGCCGACGTGGCAGCCCTGGCCGCCGCCGTGCGCGACGGCGCCGCGCTGCCCGAGTCCGTCTTCGTGACCCGCGTCGGCGCCACCGACGGCGGCGACACCGCCGGATCCGTACGCGCCTCCCTGTACGACACGTTGGGCGTCGTGGGGGAGTGGCTGGCGTTCGAGGACGGCGCCGACTCACGACTCGTCGTGGTGACCTCCGGCGCCGTGGGCGTCGGCTCCGGCGACGTGGTGTCGGGCGCGGGCGTGGTCGACGCGCCCGTGTGGGGCCTGGTGCGTTCCGCGCAGTCGGAGAACCCGGGGCGTCTCGTCCTGGTGGACGTCGACGGCGGCGAGCAGGCGCTCGCGCTGGTGCCGGGGGCGCTCGGTCTGGACGAGCCGCAGGTGGCGGTGCGCGGGGACGTGGTGTGGGTGCCGCGGCTCGCGCGGGCCGTCGGCGGTGTCCTGGAGGTGCCCGCCGGTGAGTCCTGGCAGTTGGGCGTCACCGGCCGGGGCACCCTGGAGAACCTGGCGCTGCTGCCCGTGGCCGACGACGCCGACGAGTTCGGCGGCAGGACCCTCGCGGCGGGCGAGGTGCGGGTCTCCGTACGCGCCGCCGGTGTGAACTTCCGCGACGCCCTCATCGCGCTCGGCATCTACCCCGGCGCGGCCCAGATGGGCACCGAAGGCGCGGGCGTCGTCGTCGAGGTCGGCCCCGGCGTGACGGACCTGACCGTCGGCGACCGCGTGCTCGGACTCATCGACGGCGGCTTCGGGCCGCTGGCGGTCGCCGACGCCCGCATGCTGGCGCCGATGCCCCAGGGCTGGTCCTTCGCGCAGGCCGCCGCCGTACCGACGGTGTTCCTCACCGCGTACTACGCCCTGCGGGACCTGGCCGCCCTGGAAGCGGGCGAGTCCGTCCTCGTGCACGCCGCCGCCGGTGGTGTGGGCATGGCCGCCACGCAGCTCGCCCGGCACTTCGGCGCCGAGGTCTACGGCACGGCGAGCACCGGCAAGTGGGACGTGCTCCGCGCGTCCGGCATCGAGGACGCGCGCATCGCCTCCTCGCGCACCCTCGACTTCGAGGCGTCCGTGCTCGCGGCCAGCGACGGCCAGGGTGTGGACGTGGTTCTGAATTCCCTCGCGCGGGAGTTCGTGGACGCGTCGCTGCGGTTGCTGCCGCGTGGCGGCCGGTTCGTGGAGATGGGCAAGACCGACCTCCGCGACCCCAGCGCCGTGGCCGACGCCCACCCGGGCGTGGAGTACCGCAACTTCGACCTCGCCGAACTGTCCCCCGACCGCGTCCAGGAGATGCTGGCGGAGGTCCTGGAACTGTTCGAGCGGGGTGTGCTGACGCCGCTGCCCGTCAAGGCGTGGGACGTACGGCGGGCGCCGGAGGCCTTCCGCTTCCTGAGCCAGGCCCGGCACGTCGGCAAGGTCGTCCTGACGCTGCCGCCCGTCTTCGACGCGCGGGGCACGGTGCTCGTCACCGGAGCCCTTGGCGGTCTCGGCCGGGTCGTGGCCCGGCATCTGGCGGGGCGGCACGGGGTGCGGGACCTGCTGCTGGTGTCGCGTCGGGGTGAGGACACCCCGGGTGCGGGTGAAGTGCGCGCCGAGCTGGAGGAGTTGGGCGCTTCGGTCACGATCGCGGCATGCGATGTCGCCGACCGCACGGCACTTGAGACGCTCCTTGGGTCTGTACGTGATGACCTTGGCGCGGTCGTGCATGTGGCGGGTGTGGTGGACGACGGTGTGTTGACGTCGCTGACGCCGGAGCGGTTGGACACGGTGCTGCGTCCGAAGGTGGACGCGGCGGTCAACTTGCATGAGCTGACGGTGGGTCTGGATCTGTCGGCGTTTGTGTTGTTCTCGTCGGCTGCGGGTGTGCTGGGCAGTGCGGGGCAGGCCAACTACGCGGCTGCGAATGCCTTCCTGGATGCTCTGGCTCAGCATCGCCGTGCTCAGGGTCTGCCTGCGACGTCTCTCGCGTGGGGTTTGTGGGCGGACCAGGGCGGTATGGCCGGAGCGCTGGCGGACGAGGACATCGACCGGATGAACCGGGCCGGTGTCGCCGCCCTGTCGGCCGAGGAAGGTCTCGCGCTCCTCGACGCCTCCCTCGCGCAGCCCGACGGCGCCCTCGTCCCGATGAAGCTGCACCTCGACACGCTCCGCCGCCAGTTCGGCGCGGACGTGCCCCCGCTCTTCCGCGCCCTCATCCGCGGCGGCGGGCGTACCCGCCGCGTGGTCGAGTCCGGACCCGCGGCGGCCGGGACCTCGCTCGCCGACCAACTGACCGCGCTGGCCCCCGAGAACCGAGAGCGCGCCCTCCTCGACCTCGTCCGCGCCCAGGTGGCCGCCGTGCTCGGCTACGCCTCCGGCGACGACGTGGCGCCCACCAAGGCGTTCAAGGAGCTGGGCTTCGACTCGCTGACCTCCGTCGAACTCCGCAACCGCCTCAACTCCGCGACCGAACTGCGGCTGCCCGCCAGCCTCGTCTTCGACTACCCGACGCCCAAGGTCCTCGCCCAGTACCTCGGCACCGAGATCCTCGGCGACCTCGCGGCCGCCCCGGGCGCGGCCGCCGGCCGCAGCGCGCAGGTGGCGGTCGCGGCCCAGGACGAGCCCATCGCCATCGTCGCGATGAGCTGCCGCTTCCCCGGCGGCGTCCACACCCCCGAAGACCTGTGGCGGCTGCTCACCGACGGCGAAGAGGCCATCACCGAGTTCCCGGAGGGCCGCGGCTGGGACACCGCGTCCCTCTACGACCCCGACCCCAACCGCGTCGGCACCAGCTACGCCCGCGAGGGCGGATTCCTGCACGACGCGGGCGAGTTCGACGCCTCCTTCTTCGGCATCTCGCCCCGCGAGGCCCTCGCCATGGACCCGCAGCAGCGCCTGCTCCTGGAGACCTCCTGGGAGGCCATCGAGCGCGCCGGAATCGACCCCGCCACGCTGCACGGCAGCCCCACGGGCGTCTTCGCCGGACTCATCTACCACGAGTACGGCTCCCAGCTCGCGAGCGTCCCCGAGGACCTCGGCGGCTACCTCGGCACCGGCAGCTCCGGCGCCATCGCGTCGGGCCGCATCTCGTACTCCTTCGGCCTCGAAGGACCGGCCGTCACCGTCGACACGGCCTGCTCCTCCTCCCTCGTCGCCCTGCACCTCGCCGCGCAGGCGCTGCGCCAGGGCGAGTGCTCGCTGGCCCTCGCGGGCGGTGTGACGGTCATGCCCACGGCGGGCACCTTCCTGGAGTTCAGCCGCCAGCGCGGCCTGGCCCCCGACGGCCGCTGCAAGCCGTTCGCGGCCGCCGCCGACGGCACCAGCTGGGGCGAGGGCGTGGGCATGCTCGTCCTGGAGCGCCTGTCCGACGCCCAGCGCAACGGCCACCAGGTCCTCGCGGTCGTACGAGGCTCCGCGATCAACCAGGACGGCGCGAGCAACGGCCTGACCGCGCCGAACGGCCCGTCCCAGCAGCGCGTCATCACCCAGGCCCTCGCCAACGCCCGCCTCACCACCACGGACGTGGACGCGGTCGAGGCCCACGGCACCGGCACGCCCCTCGGTGACCCCATCGAGGCGCAGGCCCTCATCGCCACGTACGGCAAGGAGCGCCCGGCCGACCGGCCGCTGCTCCTCGGTTCCGTGAAGTCCAACATCGGCCACACGCAGGCCGCCGCCGGTGTCGCCGGTGTCATCAAGATGGTCATGGCGATGCGCCACGGCGTCCTGCCGCGCACGCTGAACATGGACGCGCCGACCCCCGAGGTCGACTGGTCGGCGGGCACCGTGGAACTCCTGGCGGAGTCCCGTGCCTGGCCCGAGCGTGACGGCGGCGCGCCGCGCCGCGCGGGCGTGTCCTCGTTCGGCGTCAGCGGCACGAACGCGCACGTGATCCTGGAGCAGGGCCCGGCGGCCGCGGAGCCGGAGGCCGCCGATGGCGCGCCGTCGCCGGTGCTCGCGGGCGTCGTACCGCTGGCGCTCTCGGCGAAGAACGAGGGCGCGCTGCGGGACCAGGCCGCGCGCCTCCGGGACCACCTGATCGCGGGCGAAGGCCTCGAACTGGGCGATGTGGCCTGGTCGTTGGCGGTCGCGCGGTCGCGGTTCGAGTACCGGGGCGTCGTCCTCGGCCGGGACCGGGACGAGCTCCTCACCGGGCTCGCCGAGCTGGCCCAGGACGACGCGAGCGCGCAGAACGTGGTCACAGGGCGCGCGCAGGGAGGCACGGTCCGCCCGGTGTTCGTCTTCCCCGGGCAGGGCTCCCAGTGGGCCGGGATGGCCCGTGAACTCCTCGACGCCTCACCGGTGTTCGCGGAGCGGATGCGGGAGTGCGGTGACGCGCTTTCGGAGTTCGTCGAGTGGAATCTCTTCGACGAGCTGAGCGGGGACAACTTCGACCAGGTGGACGTGGTCCAGCCGGTCCTGTTCGCCGTGATGGTCTCCCTGGCCGCCACCTGGCAGGCCGCCGGTGTCGAACCCGCCGCCGTCGTTGGCCACAGCCAGGGCGAGATCGCCGCCGCGTGCGTCGCGGGTGTGCTGAGCCTGCGGGATGCCGCTCGTGTGGTGGCCCTGCGGAGCCTGGCGATTCGTGAGCTGTCCGGCAAGGGCGGCATGGTGTCCGTACCGCTGCCCGAGGCCGACGTGCGCGAGCTGATCACCGCCTGGGACGACCGCATCTCGGTCGCCGCCGTCAACGGCCCCGCCCAGGTCGTCGTCTCCGGTGAGCCGGACGCGCTGGAGGAGCTGGTCGCGCAGTGCGTGGCCCGCGATGTCCGCGCCCGCACCATCCCCGTCGACTACGCCTCGCACTCCGCGTACGTCGAGCAGATCGAGGCCCAGACGGCCGAGGCCCTGGCCGGGGTGACCCCGCAGGCCGCCGAGGTCCCGCTGTACTCGACCCTGACCGGGGAGTGGCTGGACGCCGACACCCCGATGGATGCCGGGTATTGGTACCGCAACCTCCGCCAGACCGTCCTCTTCGAGCACGCCACCCGCGGGCTCATCACCGAGGGCCATGACCTGTTCCTGGAGATGAGCCCGCACCCGGTGCTCACCGTCCCCGTCCAGGCCACCATCGAGGCCGCCGGGCGCGAGGGCGCGGCCGCGTCCCTCGGCTCCCTGCGCCGCGACGAAGGCGGCGCCGACCGCCTCGCCGCCTCCTTCGCCGAGGCCCACGCCCACGGCGCCGAACTGGACTGGAAGGCGCTCTTCCCGGGCGCCCGTACCACCGTCGACCTGCCCACGTACGCCTTCCAGCGTCAGCACTACTGGCTCCTGTCCCCGGAGCAGGAGGCGGGTGCCGAGCCCGCCCCGGTCGTGGACGAGGTGGAGGCACGCTTCTGGGAGGCCGTGGAGCGCGAGGACCTGGCGGGCCTCGCGGCCGAGCTGGAGGTGGCGGACGGTTCCGCCGCCGGGCTCGGCGAGGTCCTGCCCGTCCTGTCGTCGTGGCGGCGGCAGCGGCGTGAGAAGTCCACCGTGGACAGCTGGCGCTACCGGGTCACCTGGAAGTCGCTGGCGAGCGGCGCGCTGCCCGGGCCGGTCCTGACGGGCCGCTGGCTCGTCGTCGTACCGGAGGAGGCCGCCGCGCACCCGTGGACCGCGGGCGTCACCGACGCGCTGGCGCAGGCCGGTGCGGAGGTCGCCGAAGTCCGCGTGAGCGGCGCGGAGTTGAACAGGGAGGCGCTGGCCGGGCGGCTGCGCGAGGAGATCACCGGCACCCCCGACGGGTCGGAGCCCGTCGGCGTGGTGTCCCTGCTGGCCCTCGCCGAGGACCCGCACCCGGAGCAGCCCGTGCTGCCCGCCGGTCTCGCGGGCTCCGTGGCGCTCGTCCAGGCCCTGGGCGACGCCGGGACCGACGCGAAGCTGTGGGTGATCTCCAGCGGCGCCGTCTCCACCGGACGCAACGACCAGGTGGAGAGCCCCGCCCAGGCGCAGACCTGGGGCCTCGGCCGCGTCGTGGCCCTGGAGCACCCCGAGCGCTGGGGCGGCCTCGTCGACCTGCCCGCCACGCCCGACAGCCGCGCCGCGGCCCGGCTCGCCGGGATCCTCGCGGGCGTCGGCGACGAGGACCAGCTCGCCGTGCGCGGCTCCGGGGTCTTCGTACGCCGCCTCGTCCGCGCCGAGCCCACCGCGGCCACGAAGGACAAGGCCGCCGCGTCCGCGCAGGACAGGTGGACCCCCCGCGGCACCGTCCTCATCACCGGCGGCACCGGCGCCCTCGGCCCCCACATGGCCCGCTGGCTCGCCCGCGAGGGCGCCGAGCACCTCGTCCTGACCAGCCGCCGCGGCCCGGACGCGCCCGGCGCCGCCGAACTCCGCGCCGAACTGGAGGACCTCGGCGTCCAGGTCACCATCGCGGCCTGCGACGTCGCCGACCGCGACGCCGTCGCCACGCTGCTCGACCGGCTCACCGCAGACGGCCACACCCTGCGCGCCGTCATCCACGCGGCCGCGCTCATCGAGCTGGCGCCGATCGCCACCACCACGCTCGACGAGTTCGCCGAGATCGTCGCCGCGAAGGTCGCGGGCGCCGTCGTCCTCGACGAACTCCTGGACGACGTGCAGCTCGACGCGTTCGTGCTGTTCTCGTCCATCGCGGGCGTCTGGGGCAGCGGCGACCACGCCGCGTACGCCGCCGCCAACGCGCACCTCGACGCCCTCGCCGAGCACCGCAGGGCGCGCGGACTGACCGCGACCTCCATCGCCTGGGGCGTGTGGAACGTCGTCAACCCGTACCTGAGCGGCAGCGCGCCCATCGACGTCGACCCGGAGCAACTGCGCCGCCAGGGCCTGCCGTTCCTCGACCCGGACCTCGCGTTCGCGGGCATGCGGCAGACCCTCGACGACGACGAGACGTTCCTGGCGCTCGCCGACGTGGACTGGGACCAGTTCGTGCCCGTGTTCACCTCGCGGCGCGCCCGCCCGCTCCTCGCCGACCTGCCCGACGCCCAGCGCGTCCTCGCGGCCCAGGGCGGCACCGAGGCGGAGGCGGACGGCGGCGACACGTCGTCCAAGGCGGCCGCGCTGCGGGAGCGCCTGACCGGCCTCGCCGGACCCGAGCAGAACCGGATCCTGCTCGACCTCGTCCTCACCCACGCGGCCGCGGTGCTCGGCTACGAGTCAGCGCAGGCCCTCGACCCCGAGCGGGCCTTCCGCGAGTTCGGCTTCGACTCGCTCACCGCCGTCGACCTGCGCAACCGGCTCGGCGCCGCCACCGGCCTCAAGCTGCCCACCACGGTCGTCTTCGACCACCCCAACGGCACCGCCCTGGCCGCGTTCCTGCGCACCCAGGTCCTCGGCGCCGACAAGGCCGCCACCGCGGCGCCGGTCGCACCTGTCGCCGCGGCCACCGACGAGCCCATCGCCATCGTCGCGATGAGCTGCCGCTACCCCGGTGGCATCAGCAGCCCCGAGCGCATGTGGGAGGTCCTGGAAGGGCGCGCCGACGTCGTCGGCGGCTACCCCGCCAACCGCGGCTGGGACATCGCCCACCTCTACGACCCGGACCCGGAGACCCCCGGTACCACCACGACCAGGGGCGGCGGCTTCCTGCACGACGCGGGCGCCTTCGACCCGGCCTTCTTCGGCATCTCGCCGCGCGAGGCCCTGGCCATGGACCCGCAGCAGCGCCTGCTCCTGGAGACCTCCTGGGAGGCGTTCGAGCGCGCCGGGGTCGACCCGCGCGCGGTCCGCGGCGAGGCCGCCGGAGTGTTCGTCGGCACCAACTACCAGGACTACGGCACCGGCCCCGGCCAGGTGTCCGCCGGATCCGAGGGCCACATCCTCACCGGCAGCGCGCCCAGCGTCATCTCCGGGCGCATCGCCTACACCTTCGGCCTGGAGGGCCCGGCCGTCACCGTCGACACGGCCTGCTCGTCGTCGCTCGTCGCCATGCACCTGGCGGCCCAGGCGCTGCGCCAGGGCGAGTGCTCCCTCGCGCTCGCCGGAGGCGTCGCCGTCATGTCGTCGCCCGGCGCGCTGATCGCCTTCAGCCAGCAGCGCGGCCTCGCCGACGACGGCCGCTGCAAGGCCTTCGCGGCCGCCGCCGACGGCATGGGCATGGCCGAGGGCGTCGGTATGGTGCTCCTGGAGCGCCTGTCCGACGCCCAGCGCAACGGCCACAAGGTCCTCGCCGTCGTCCGCGGCTCCGCGATCAACCAGGACGGCGCCAGCAACGGCCTCACCGCCCCGAACGGCCCGTCCCAGCAGCGCGTCATCCGTGCCGCCCTCGCCAACGCCCGCCTCACACCCGCCGACGTCGACGCCGTCGAGGCCCACGGCACCGGCACGACCCTCGGCGACCCCATCGAGGCCCAGGCCCTGCTCGCCACCTACGGGCAGGAGCGCCCGGAGACCGGCGAACCCCTGTGGCTGGGCTCCATCAAGTCCAACATCGGGCACAGCCAGGCCGCGTCCGGCGTCGCGGGCGTCATGAAGATGGTCCTCGCCATGCACCACGGCGTACTGCCCCAGACCCTCCACATCGACGAGCCGACCCCCGAGGTCGACTGGACCGAGGGTGCCGTCGAGCTGCTGACCGAGGCCCGGGACTGGCCCGCACGGGGCGACGCGCCCCGCCGCGCCGGTGTCTCCTCCTTCGGCATGAGCGGTACGAACGCCCACGTCATCCTGGAACAGCTCCCGGCCGCCGAGCAGCCGGGGCCCGTCGGGGCCGACAGCGACGACGGTGCTGCCGTGCCGTCGCCGGTGGTGGCCGGGGTCGTGCCGCTGGCCCTCTCGGCGAAGACCGAGGGCGCCCTGCGGGACCAGGCCGCGCGCCTGCGGGAACACCTCGTCACGCGGGGCAGCCTCGAACTGGGCGATGTGGCTTGGTCGTTGGCGGTGTCGCGGTCGCGGTTCGAACACCGGGGCGTCGTCCTCGGGCGGGACCGGGACGAACTGCTTGCCGGGCTCGAAGCGCTGACTCAGGAGGACGCGGCGGCCACGCAGGTGGTGTCAGGTCGGGCCCTGGGTGGCATCGTCCGGCCGGTGTTCGTGTTCCCGGGGCAGGGGTCGCAGTGGGCCGGGATGGCCCGTGAACTGCTTGACTCCAGCCCGGTGTTCGCGGAGCGGATGCGGGAGTGCGCGGAGGCCCTGTCCGAGTTCGTGGACTGGGACCTGTTCGCGGAGCTGAGCGGGGACAACTTCGACCGGGTGGATGTGGTCCAGCCGGTGTTGTTCGCGGTGATGGTGTCGCTGGCTGCCACGTGGCAGGCGGTTGGAGTTCAGCCCGCTGCTGTGGTGGGTCACAGCCAGGGTGAGATCGCCGCCGCCTGTGTGGCGGGTGCGTTGTCGCTGCGGGACGCGGCTCGTGTGGTGGCCCTGCGGAGCCTCGCCATTCGTGAGCTGTCGGGCAAGGGCGGGATGGTGTCCGTGCCGCTTCCCGAGCAGGAGGTCCGGGAGCTGATCGCCGCCTGGGACGGCCGGATCGAACTCGCTGCCGTGAACGGTCCGGCCCAGGTCGTCGTCTCGGGCGAGCCGGAGGCGCTGGAGGAACTGGTCGCCCAGTGCGTGGCCCAGGACATCCGTGCGCGGACGATCCCGGTGGACTACGCCTCGCATTCCTCGTACGTGGAGCAGATCGAGGCCCAGATCGGCGAGGCCTTGGCCGGGGTGACCCCGCAGGCCGCCGAGGTGCCGCTGTTCTCGACGCTCACGGGGGAGTGGCTGGACGCCGACACCCCGATGGATGCCGGGTATTGGTACCGCAACCTGCGCCAGACGGTCCTCTTCGAGCACGCCACCCGAGGCCTGCTGGCCGAGGGTCACGGCCTGTTCCTGGAGATGAGCCCCCACCCGGTGCTCACCGTCCCGGTGCAGGCGACCATCGACGCGACCGACAGCCCCGCCGTCACCCTCGGCTCCCTGCGTCGCGACGAAGGCGGCGCCGACCGCCTCGCCGCCTCCCTCGCCGAGGCACACGTGCACGGCGCCGAGTTGGACTGGGCAGCCCTCTACCCGGGCGCCCACGCCACCGTCGACCTCCCCACCTACGCCTTCCAGCGCGACCACTACTGGCTGCTCGCCCCGCAGGAGGAGGAGCGGCCGGAAGGCGCGCCGCTCGCCACCGACGAGGTGGAATCGCGGTTCTGGGACGCCGTGGAGCGCGAGGACCTGGAAGGCCTCGCGGCCGAGCTGGACGTGGCCGACGGCCCCGCCGCCGAGCTGGGCGCGGTCCTGCCCGCCCTCTCGTCCTGGCGGCGGCAGCGACGCGAGCGGTCCACGCTCGACAGCTGGCGCTACCAGGTCGCCTGGGAGCCCCTCGCGGGCGAGCTTCCGGCCGCCGGTCCGACGGGCCGCTGGCTGGTCGTCGTACCGGAGGAGTCGTCGGATCCCGGTGCCGCCGGGCCGCTCGCGTGGACCGCGGCCGTCACCGAGGCCCTGGCGCGCTCCGGCGCCCAGACGGCCGAACTCCGCGTCGCCGCAGGCGGGATGACGCGCGAGGCACTGGCCGAGCGGCTGCGCGAGCACGCCGCCGGACCGGACGCGGAACTGTCCGGTGTGCTCAGCCTCCTCGCCCTCGACGGGTCCGCGCCCGCCGACCAGCCGGGCGTATCCGCCGGTCTCGCCGGCACCTTCACCCTCGTGCAGGCCCTCGGCGACGCCGGGATCGGCGCGCGGATGTGGGCGGTGACCAGCGGCGCCGTCGCCACCGGTCCCGCCGACCACGCCGCCCTGCCCGCGCAGGCGCAGGTGTGGGGCCTCGGCCGGGTCGCGGCCCTGGAGTGCCCCGACCGCTGGGGCGGCCTCGTCGACCTGCCGCAGGACCCCGACCAGCGGGCCCTGTCCCAGCTCGTCGGGATCCTCGCCGGTGCCGGGGACGAGGACCAGCTCGCGGTGCGGCAGTCGGGCGTCCTCGTGCGCCGGTTCGTGCGGGCGCCGCTCGGCGCGGGCGCGACACCGCAGTGGACGGCACGCGGCACGGCGCTCGTCACCGGCGGTACGGGTGCGATCGGCGGGCATGTCGCCCGCTGGCTGGCCCGCGAGGGCGTCGAGCACCTGGTGCTCACCAGCCGTCGCGGCCCGGACGCCCCCGGCGCCGGTGAACTCCAGGCGGAACTGGAGGAGCTGGGCGCCAAGGTGACCGTCGCGGCCTGCGACGTGGCCGACCGGGACGCCGTCGCCGGGCTCCTCGGCCGACTCGTCGAGGACGGGCACACGCTGCGCTCCGTGTTCCACGCGGCGGGCGTCGGCCAGGGCCAGCCCCTCGCGGAGACCACGGCCGCCGACATCGCCGCCGTCCTGGAGGCGAAGGTCGCGGGCGCCGCGCACCTGGACGCGCTGCTCGACACCGACGCGCTGGACGCGTTCGTGCTGTTCTCGTCCAACGCGGGCGTGTGGGGCAGCGGCAGCCAGGGCGCCTACGCGGCCGCCAACGCGCACCTCGACGCCCTCGCGGAGCGGCGCCGGGCGCGCGGCCTGACCGCCACCTCCGTGGCGTGGGGCCTGTGGGCCGGGGGCGGCATGGCCGGGGACGACGGCGAGGAGCAGTTCCGCCGCCGTGGCCTGCGGCCGATGGCACCGGACCTCGCGGTCGCCGCGCTCGCCCGGGCCGTCGCGCACGACGAGACGTTCGTGGCCGTCGCCGACCTGGACTGGGCGCGGTTCGCGCCCGCCTTCACCTCGGCGCGGACGAGCCCGTTCATCGGGGACCTGCCCGAGGTGCGCCGCTACACGCGGTCCCTGGCCGCCGAGCCGGAGGCCGACGCGGGCACCGGCGACGACGCGGCCGCCGGTCTGCGCCGCCGCCTGGCCCCGCTCACCGAGCCGGAGCGCGAGGTGATCCTGCTCGACATCGTGCGCACGCACGCGGCCGCCGTGCTCGGCTACACCGGAGCGGAGTCCGTCGACGCCCACCGCGCCTTCCGGGAGCTGGGCTTCGACTCCCTGACGGCCGTGGAGGTCCGCAACCGCCTCAACAAGGCCACGGGGCTGCGGCTGCCCGCCACCCTCGTGTTCGACTACCCGACGTCCGTCGTCCTGGCCCAGTACCTGCGTACGCAGCTGCTCCAGGACGACACCGCCGGGGTGGACTCCACCCTCCAGGAGCTGGACCGCCTGGAGGCGGGCCTCAGCTCCATCGCGCCCGACGACAGCGCCCGCATGCGCATCACGATGCGCCTGGAGGCACTGATGTCGAAGTGGAAGGGCGCGGACGCCGAGACGCCGGCCGACGGCGAGGAGGTCTCCTCGCGACTCGAGTCGGCGTCCGCCGATGAGGTCTTCGACTTCATCGACAAAGAACTCGGCATGTCTTGAATCAGCACAGCCTGAATCAGTCCGACCGGGCCGTGCAGCGGCCCGGTCGGCCCGACCGGTGCGGTTTTTCTTGTGACTACGCGAACAGGTGAGTTTCCGATGGCGGACCAGCAAAAGCTCCTCGACTACCTCAAGCGGGTGACCGCCGACCTCCACGAGACGCGCCAGCGGCTGCGCGACGCCGAGGCGGAGGAGCCCGAGCCCATCGCCATCGTCGGAATGAGCTGCCGCTACCCCGGCGACGTCAGCAGCCCGGAGGACCTGTGGCGGCTCGTGGCCGAGGGTCGCGACGCGCTCTCCGCCTTCCCCGCCGACCGCGGCTGGGACGTCGAAGCCCTCGGCGGCCGCACGGCGGACGGCGACGGCGACCCGGAGCGGCCCGAGCGCGGCGGCGGCTTCGTCTACGACGCCGGTGACTTCGACGCCGCCTTCTTCGGGATCTCGCCCCGCGAGGCCATGGCCATGGACCCCCAGCAGCGCCTCCTCCTGGAGTCCGTCTGGGAGACCTTCGAGCGGGCCGCCATCCCGCCGACCTCCCTGCGCGGCAGCCGCACCGGCGTCTTCGTCGGCGCCACCGCGCAGGGCTACGGCCCCGCCCTCATGGCGTCGCCCGACAACGTCGACGGCTACCTGCTCACCGGTGACGTCTCCAGTGTCATCTCCGGCCGCGTGTCGTACGTCTTCGGCCTCGAAGGCCCGGCCGTCACCGTCGACACGGCCTGCTCGTCCTCCCTCGTCGCGCTGCACCTGGCCGCGCAGGCCCTGCGGCAGGGCGAGTGCGACCTCGCCGTCGCCGCCGGTGTCGCCGTCATGGTCACCTCCGGCGCGTTCGCGGAGTTCAGCCGCCAGGGCGGCCTCGCCTCCGACGGCCGCTGCAAGCCCTTCGCCGAGGCCGCCGACGGCACCGGCTGGGGCGAGGGCGTCGGCGTCCTCGCCCTGGAACGCCTCTCGGACGCCCGCCGCAACGGCCACCAGGTCCTCGCCGTCGTCCGCGGCTCCGCCGTGAACCAGGACGGCGCGAGCAACGGCCTGACCGCCCCCAACGGCCCCTCGCAGCAGCGCGTCATCCGCCAGGCCCTCGCGGCCGCCCGCCTCGCCACCGACGACATCGACGCCGTCGAGGGCCACGGCACCGGCACGGTCCTCGGCGACCCCATCGAGGCCCAGGCCCTCCTCGCCACCTACGGCCAGGACCGCCCCGCCGACCGCCCGCTGCTCCTCGGCTCCGTGAAGTCCAACATCGGCCACACCCAGGCCGCTTCGGGCGTCGCCGGAGTCATCAAGATGGTCATGGCCATGCGCCACGGCATCCTGCCCGAGAACCTCCACACGGACCGCCCCAGCACCCACGTCGACTGGACGGCGGGCGCCGTCGAACTCCTCGACAGTGCCCGCGACTGGCCCGACGCCGGACGCCCCCGCCGCGCGGGCGTCTCGTCCTTCGGCGTGAGCGGCACGAACGCCCACGTCATCGTGGAACAGGCCCCCACGGACGAATCCGCACCCGCCGCGACGGACCCGACGGCGGCCGTGACGCCCAAGGCCGCCGCACCGTGGCTGGTGTCGGGCCGCAGCGCCCAGGCCCTGCGCGCCCAGGCCGAACGGATACGTGACCACGTCACCGCAGACGAGGACCTCCGGCCCGTCGACGTGGGCTGGTCCCTCCTCTCCGGCCGCTCCTCCCTCGAACACCGCGCCGTGCTCTTCGGCCAGGACCGGGACGCGTTCCTGTCCGGCCTGGAGACGGTCGCCTCCGGCGGCGAAGGCCCCGGAGTGGTGTCGGGCTCGGTGGCCGAGGGCCGTCTCGGCGTTGTCTTCACCGGCCAGGGCAGCCAGCGGGTCGGTATGGGGCGTGAGCTGTACGAGACGTTCCCGGCCTTCGCCACGGCCCTGGACGAGGTGTGCGCGCACCTGGACGGGCACCTGGAACGCCCCTTGAAGGACGTCATGTTCGGCTCGGACGCCGAGCTGTTGGAGCAGACGGGGTACACGCAGCCCGCGCTGTTCGCCGTGGAGGTGGCGCTGTTCCGCCTGGCCGAGTCCTTCGGGGTCCGGCCGGAGATCGTCGGCGGGCACTCGATCGGCGAGCTGGCCGCCGCGTACGTAGCGGGATTGTGGTCCTTGGAGGACGCGGCTCGACTGGTCGCCGCACGTGGCCGGTTGATGCAGTCCCTGCCCGAGGGCGGGGCGATGCTCGCGGTCCAGGCCGCCGAGGCGGACGTACTGCCGCTGCTGGCGGGTCTGGAGGACCGTGCCGGTGTGGCGGCCGTGAACGGCCCCGCCCAGGTGGTCCTCTCCGGTGACCGCACCATCCTGGAGGGCCTGGAGGAGAAGCTTCGCGGCGAGGGCCGCAAGGTCCGCTGGCTGAAGGTCTCCCACGCCTTCCACTCCCCGCTCATGGACCCGATCCTGGACGACTTCCGCAAGGTCGCCGCGAACCTGACCTACCAGGACACCGTCCTCCCGGTCGTCTCCAACGTCACCGGGCGCCTCGCCACCGCGAGCGAGCTGAAGGACCCCGGCTACTGGGTCCGCCACATCCGTGAGGCCGTCCGCTTCCACGACGGAGTGGGCGCGCTCACCGGCTTCGGCGTGGCGACCCTCCTGGAGCTGGGCCCGGACTCGGTCCTGACGGCCATGGCGCACGACACCCTCGCCGAGACGGACGCCCAGGTCGGCCTGATCGGCGCCCTGCGCAAGGACCGCCCCGAGCCGGACACGTTCCTGACGGCCCTCGCCAAGGCGCACGTGCGCGGAGCCGACGTCGACTGGACGCCGCTGTACGCCCCCGTCGCGTCGCGCGCCCGCGTCGACCTGCCCACGTACGCCTTCCAGCACGAGCGCTACTGGCCGCGCCCCGGCGTCGGCGGCACCGGTGATGTGCACGCGACCGGGCTGAGCCCGGCGGAGCACCCGCTGTTCGGCGCCGCCGTCGCGCTCGCCGACATGGACGGCTACCTCTTCACGGGCAGACTCTCCCTGACGACCCACCCGTGGCTCGCGGGCCACGCCCTCGGCGGCACGGTCCTGCTGCCCGCCACGGCCTTCGTCGAACTCGCCCTGCACGCCGGGCACCGCGTGGGCTGCGCCCACCTGGAGGAGCTGACCCTCCAGGCGCCCCTGGTCCTGCCCCAGCGCGGCGCAGTGCAGGTGCAGCTCGCCGTGGGCGCAGCCGACACCTTCGGGCGCCGCCCGGTGAACCTCTACTCGCGCCCTCAGCAGACGACCTCCGACGAGCTGTGGTCCGACGAGCCCTGGCAGCGCCACGCCACCGGCACGCTCGCCCCCGCCCCGGCCGCCGCCCCCGCCGAAGCCGACCTCACCCAGTGGCCCCCGGCCGACGCCGAACGGGCCGACACCGAGGCGCTGTACGACAGCCTCGCCGCCGCCGGATTCAGCTACGGCTCGGCGTTCCGGGGCCTGCGGTCGGTGTGGCGGCGCGGCGACGAACTCTTCGCCGAGGTCGCGCTGCCGGAGGACGACCAGGACGACGCCGCCGCGTACGGCCTGCACCCCGCGCTCCTCGACGCCGCCCTGCACCCGCTGGGCCTCGGCACCTTCGTGTCCGACACCGAGCAGGGCCGCATGCCCTTCTCCTGGACCGGTGTGACGCTGCACGCCACGGGCGCGTCCGCGCTGCGGGTGCGCCTCACCGCCGCCGGGACCGACGGTGTGGCCCTCGTCGTCGCCGATGCCTCCGGCGAGCCGGTGGCCGCCGTCGACTCCCTCGTCCTGCGTCCCCTCGCGGTGCCGGACGCGGGCGCCGAACAGGGCGGTCGCCACGACTCGCTGTACCGCGTCGACTGGAGCGTGGCGTCCACGCCGGCTCCCGTGCCGGGCGGGTCCTACGCGGTCCTGGGCGCGGACGAGTCGGGGCTGCGCGCGGCCCTGGAGCGCGCCGGAGCGACGGTCGCGGCGTACCCGGACGTGGCCGCCCTCGCGGCGGCGGTCGACAGCGGTGCGGCGGTCCCGGAGTCCGTCCTCGTCGCCTGCGTCACGGCCGCCGACCGCGCGCCGGGCGTCGCCGGGAACGTGCGCGCCTCCCTCAACGACGCCTTGCGCGCCGTGGGGGAGTGGCTGGCCTTCGAGCGCGGCGACGAGTCCCGTCTGGTCGTGGTGACCTCCGGCGCCGTGGGCGTCGGCGCCGGTGACGTCGTGGCGGCGGCGGGCCTCGTGGACGCCCCGGTGTGGGGCCTGATGCGGTCCGCGCAGTCGGAGAACCCGGGGCGTCTCGTCCTGGTGGACGTCGACGGCGGCGAGCAGGCGCTCGGGCTGCTTCCGGGTGTGCTCGGTCTGGACGAGCCGCAGGTGGCGGTGCGCGGGGACGTGGTGTGGGTGCCGCGCCTCGTGCGTGCCGGTGGGGGCGCGCTGCCGGTCCCGACGGGCGACACCTGGCAGTTGGGCGTCACCGGCCGGGGCACCCTGGAGAACCTGGCGCTGCTGCCCGTGGCCGACGACGCCGAGGTGTCCGGCGGCCGGGCCCTGGAGGCCGGAGAGGTACGGGTCGCGGTCCGCGCGGCGGGCGTCAACTTCCGCGACCCGCTGATCGCGCTCGGCATGTACCCCGGCGACGCGGTGATGGGCACCGAGGGCGCAGGAGTTGTCGTCGAGGTCGGGTCCGACGTCACGGACCTGGCCGTCGGCGACCGTGTCCTCGGCCTGCTGGAGGGCGGCTTCGGGCCGCTGGCGGTCGCCGACGCTCGGATGCTGGCACGCATGCCTCGGGGCTGGTCCTTCGCGCAGGCCGCGTCGGTGCCGACGGTGTTCCTCACCGCGTACTACGCGCTGCGGGACCTCGCCGGACTCGAAGCCGGGGAGTCCGTCCTCGTGCACGCCGCCGCCGGTGGTGTGGGCATGGCCGCGGTGCAGCTCGCCCGGCACTTCGGCGCCGACGTGCACGCGACGGCCAGCACCGGCAAGTGGGACGTCCTGCGGGGCCTCGGCCTCGCCGACTCCCGTATCGCCTCCTCCCGGACCCTCGACTTCGAGACGTCGGTGCTCGCGGAGACCGACGGCCGGGGCGTGGACGTGGTTCTGAATTCCCTCGCGCGGGAGTTCGTGGACGCGTCGCTGCGGTTGCTGCCGCGTGGCGGCCGGTTCGTGGAGATGGGCAAGACCGACCTCCGCGACCCGAGCGCCGTCGCCGAGGACCACCCCGGCGTCACGTACCAGAGCTTCGACCTGATCGACGCCGGACACGACCGCATCAAGGAGATGCTGGCGGAGGTCCTGGAACTGTTCGAGCGGGGCGTGCTGACGCCGCTGCCGGTGCAGGCGTGGGACGTACGGCGGGCGCCGGAGGCGTTCCGCTTCCTGAGCCAGGCCCGGCACGTGGGCAAGGTCGTGCTGACGCTGCCGCCCGTCTTCGACGCGCGGGGCACGGTGCTCGTCACCGGAGCCCTTGGCGGTCTCGGCCGGGTCGTGGCCCGGCATCTGGCGGAGCGGCACGGGGTGCGGGACCTGCTGCTGGTGTCGCGTCGGGGTGAGGACACCCCGGGTGCGGGTGAAGTGCGCGCGGAGTTGGAGGAGTTGGGTGCTTCGGTCACGATCGCGGCTTGTGATGTCGCGGATCGTGCGGCGCTCGCCGGACTGATCGACTCCGTACGTGATGACCTGAGCGCGGTCGTGCATGTGGCGGGTGTGGTGGACGACGGTGTGTTGACGTCGCTGACGCCGGAGCGGTTGGACACGGTGCTGCGTCCGAAGGTGGACGCGGCGGTCAACTTGCATGAGCTGACGGCGGGTCTGGATCTGTCGGCGTTTGTGTTGTTCTCGTCGGCTGCGGGTGTGCTGGGCAGTGCGGGGCAGGCCAACTACGCGGCTGCGAATGCCTTCCTGGATGCTCTGGCTCAGCATCGCCGTGCTCAGGGTCTGCCTGCGACGTCTCTCGCGTGGGGTTTGTGGGCGGACCAGGGCGGTATGGCCGGAGCGCTGGCGGACGAGGACATCGACCGGATGAACCGGGCCGGTGTCGCCGCCCTGTCGGCCGAGGAAGGTCTCGCGCTCCTCGACGCCTCCCTCGCGCAGCCCGACGGCGCCCTCGTCCCGATGAAGCTCGACACGGACGTCCTGCGGCAGCAGTTCGGCGCCGACGTGCCCCCGCTCTTCCGCGCCCTCATCCGCGCCCAGGTCCGCAAGGCCGTCACCGCGCAGGCGGGCGGCTCGGCCGCCGACGGCCAGGAGCCCCTGGCCGAGCGCCTCGCCGGGCTCGCCGCGGAGGACCGCGAACAGTTCCTCGTCGACGTCGTACGCGCCAACGTGGCCGCCGTCCTCGGCTACCCGTCGCCCGAATCCGTCGACGCCGCCAAGGCGTTCAAGGAGCTGGGCTTCGACTCGCTGACCTCCGTCGAACTCCGCAACCGGCTCGGCGGCGCCACCGCCCTGCGGCTCCCCGCAAGCCTCGTCTTCGACTACCCCACGCCCGTCGCCCTCGCCGCCCACCTGCGCACGGAACTGCTCGGCTCGCTCCCCGAGTCGGCCGCCCCGAGCGCCGCCCCCGCGGGCCGAGAGGACACCCCGCGGGACGCGGCCGACGAGCCCATCGCCATCGTCGCGATGAGCTGCCGCTACCCCGGCGGCGTACGGTCCCCCGAGGACCTGTGGCGCATGGTGGCCGCCGGTGCGGACGGCCTGTCCGGGTTCCCGGTCAACCGGGGCTGGGACGTCGCCGCCCCCGCGGGCCTCGACGGCACGGACGGCGACGACGGCCTGACGTACGTCACGACCGGCGCCTTCCTGCACGACGCCGACGAGTTCGACCCGGACTTCTTCGGCATCAACCACCGCGAGGCCCTGGCCATGGACCCGCAGCAGCGGCTCCTCCTGGAGACCTCCTGGGAGGCCGTCGAACGCGCGGGCATCGTCCCGGCGTCCGTGCGGGCCAGCGACACCGGCGTCTTCGTCGGCCTGTCGACACAGGGCTACTCGACCACCCTGAACGGCGCCGAGGGCGTCGAGGGCTACGTCATGACCGGCGACGCGGCGAGCGTCGCCTCCGGCCGCCTCTCGTACTCCTTCGGCTTCGAGGGCCCGGCCGTCACCGTCGACACGGCCTGCTCCTCCTCGCTCGTCGCCCTGCACCTGGCTGTGCAGGCGCTGCGCCAGGGCGAGTGCGCGATGGCGCTCGCGGGCGGCGCGGCGGTCATGCCGACACCCACCTCGTTCGCCGAGTTCAGCCGCCAGCGCGGCCTGGCCCCCGACGGCCGCTGCAAGTCCTTCGCCGCGGGCGCGGACGGCACCGGCTGGGGCGAGGGCGTGGGCATGCTCGTCCTGGAGCGCCTGTCCGACGCCCAGCGCAACGGCCACCAGGTCCTCGCCGTCGTCCGCGGCTCGGCGATCAACCAGGACGGTGCCAGCAACGGCCTCACCGCCCCCAACGGCCCGTCCCAGCAGCGCGTCATCCGTGCCGCCCTCGCCAACGCCCGCCTCACACCCGCCGACGTCGACGCCGTCGAGGCCCACGGCACCGGCACGGTCCTCGGCGACCCCATCGAGGCCCAGGCCCTCATCGCCACCTACGGCAAGGACCACCCCGAGGACCGGCCCCTGTGGCTCGGCTCGCTGAAGTCCAACATCGCCCACACCCAGGCCGCCGCCGGAGTCGGCGGCGTCATCAAGACGGTCATGGCGATGCGCCACGGCACCCTGCCGAAGACGCTGTACGTGGACGCCCCGACCCCCGAGGTCGACTGGTCCGGCGCGGGCGTCGAGCTGCTGACCGAGGCCCGCGACTGGCCCGCACGGGAGGACGGGGCGCCGCGCCGCGCGGGCGTGTCCTCGTTCGGCATCAGTGGGACGAACGCCCACGTCATCCTGGAGCAGGCCCCCGAGGTCTCTGAGGTCTCTGAGGTCTCCGAGGCGGCCGAGGCTGCTCAGGAGACCGCCGCGGGGACTGCCGGATCCACCGGCACCCCCGAGCTGTCCCAGCCCCCCGTCATCCCCCTCACCCTCACCGCCAAGACCCCGGAGTCACTCCCGGGCCAGGCCGCCCGCCTGCGGGAGCACCTCCTGGCGCACCCCGACCTCGAACTCGGCGATGTGGCCTGGTCGTTGGCGGTGGCGCGGTCCCGCTTCGAGCACCGGGGCGTCGTCCTCGGCCAGGGCCGGGACGAGCTCCTCAGCGGACTTGAGGCGCTGGCGCAGGGCGACACGACCGCGCGGAACGTGGCCTCGGGCCGCGCGCAGGGAGGCACGGTCCGCCCGGTGTTCGTCTTCCCCGGCCAGGGCTCCCAGTGGGCCGGGATGGCCCGTGAACTCCTCGACGCCTCACCGGTGTTCGCGGAGCGGATGAGGGAGTGCGGTGACGCGCTTTCGGAGTTCGTCGAGTGGAATCTCTTCGACGAGCTGAGCGGGGACAACTTCGACCAGGTGGACGTGGTCCAGCCGGTCCTGTTCGCCGTGATGGTCTCCCTGGCCGCCACCTGGCAGGCCGCCGGTGTCGAACCCGCCGCCGTCGTCGGGCACAGCCAGGGCGAGATCGCCGCCGCGTGCGTCGCGGGCGTCCTGAGCCTGCGCGACGCCGCCCGCGTCGTGGCCCTGCGCAGCCGGGCCATCCGAGAGCTGTCCGGCAAGGGCGGCATGGTCTCCCTCGTCCTGCCGCAGGACGAGACCGCGGCGCTCCTGGAGGCCTGGGACGGCCGCATCGAGATCGCGGCCGTCAACGGGCCCTCCCAAGTGGTCGTCTCCGGCGACCCCGAAGCCCTCCAGGAGCTGATCGCCGAGTGCGCCGCGCGGGAACTGCGCGCCCGCGCCATCCCCGTCGACTACGCCTCCCACTCCTCGTACGTCGAGCAGATCGAGGCCCGTATCGACGAGGCGCTGGCCGAGGTGGCGCCGAGCGCCGCCCGGACCCCGCTGTACTCGACCCTCACCGGCACCTGGCTGGACGCCGACACGCCCATGGACGCGGGCTACTGGTACCGCAACCTGCGCCACACCGTCCTCTTCGAGCAGGCCACCCGCGGCCTGCTCGCCGAAGGGCACGGGCTGTTCCTGGAGATGAGCCCGCACCCGGTCCTCACCGTCCCGGTGCAGGAGACCATCGACGCCACGCCGCACACCGGCGCGATCGCGCTCGGCTCGCTGCGGCGCGACGAGGGCGGCCCCGAGCAGCTGTACGCCGCACTCGCCGCAGCACACGTCCACGGCGCCGCACTCGACTGGCGGGCCCTCCTGCCCGGCGAGCGCACCGTCGTCGACCTGCCCACGTACGCCTTCCAGCGGCAGCGCTTCTGGCCCGCGCCCGCCGCCGCGGGCACCGGCGACGTCACCGCCGTCGGCATCGAGTCCGCGGGACACCCGCTGCTCGGCGCCAGCGTGGAACTCGCCGACGCCGACCAGCACCTGCTCACCGGACGGCTCACCCGCCGCACCCACCCCTGGCTCGCGGACCATGCGGTGGGCGACACCGTGCTGCTGCCCGGCACCGCGTACGTCGAGATGGCGCTGCGCGCCGGGGACGAGGTCGGCTGCGGCCTCGTCGAGGAGCTGACCCTCCAGGCGCCCCTCGTCGTCGCCGAGGACGACACCGTCACCCTCCAGGTGTGGGTCGGCGCCCCCGACACCGCGGGCCGCCGCCCGCTCACCGTGTCCTCGCGGTCCCAGGGCGCCACCGACGCCCCGTGGACGCGGCACGCCACCGGCACCCTCGGCGAGGCGCCGGCCGAGCCCGCGTCCGCGCAGGAGGACGGGACACTGGCCGTGTGGCCGCCCGAGGGCGCCGAAGCGGTCGCCGTCGACGGGTTCTACGAGCGCCTCGCCGAGGGCGGGCTCGCCTACGGCCCGGCGTTCCAGGGGCTGCGCGCCGCCTGGCGGGACCCTGCGGGGGACGCCGTCTACGCCGAGGTCCACCTGCCCGAGGACGCGCACCGGGACGCCCGCGCGTTCGGCGTGCACCCGGCGCTCCTCGACGCCGCCCTGCACGCCGTCGCCCTCGCGCCCTTCGCGGAGACCGACGGGGTGCGGCTGCCGTTCGCCTGGAGCGGCGTCACCCTGGCCGCACAGGGCGCCACCGTCCTGCGGGTCCGGATACGCCCCGACGGCACCGGGGGAGTGGCCCTGCTGTTCGCCGACGACACCGGCGCTCCGGTCGCCCGCGCCGACTCCCTCGAACTGCGCCCCGTCGCCCCCGGGCAACTGCGCGCGGCCTCCGGCGGCGGCCACCGCGACGCCCTCTTCCAGGTCGAGTGGACACCGCTGCCCACGGGCACGGCCGACGCGACCGGCACCACCTGGGCGACGGTCGGCCCCGACCCGCTGCGGGCCGGTGCCGAACTCGCCTCGTCCGGCGCGCACGTGGCGGCGTACGAGGACATCGACGCGCTGTACGCGGCCCTCGACGAGGGCGCCGACGCACCGGGCACGCTGCTCGTGTCCTTCACGGAAGGGTCGGACACCGACGGGGCCGATGCCGAGGGGCCGGTCGGGACGGCCGACTCCCTGGACGCCGAAGGCACCGCCGGGCGTGCCCGCGCCGCCCTGGGCCGGGCCCTCGCCCTGCTCCAGACCTGGCAGACCGACGCGCGCCTTTCCGGCACCCGGCTCGTCCTGGTGACGCGGGGCGCGGTCGCCGCCGACGACGGCGACGTGCCGGACCTCGCACACGCCCCGCTGTGGGGCCTGGCACGCTCGGCCCAGTCCGAGCAGGCCGGTGGCCCGGACGGGGCGGGGTGCGTGCTGTTCGACCTGGACGCGGTGCACGGCGGGGACGCGGTGCACGGTGTCGACGGTGCGGGCAGCGCGGGTGCCGAGGGCGACGCGAGCGCCGAGGGCCACGCCCACCCGGCCGACCGGCCCTCCGCCGCCGCCCTGCTCCTCGCCGGGCTTGCCCTGGACGAGCCGCAGTTGGCGGTACGCGAAGGGGTGCTGCTCGCACCCCGGCTCGTGCCCGCCCCGGCTCCGGCGACGACACCGGCCGTCGACGGCGGCGCCACCGAGGCCGACGCCGCCGAGGCCGGCATCCCCAAGGGCGCGGCGTCCACCGCGCCCCGCACCCCCGACCCCCACGGCACCGTCCTCATCACCGGCGCCACCGGCACCCTGGGCGCCCTCGTCGCCCGCCACCTGGTGACCGAGCACGGGGCCCGGCACCTGCTCCTGACCGGGCGCCGGGGCCCCGACGCGCCGGGCGCCGCCGAGCTGGTCGCCGCACTCGAAGGACTCGGCGCCGAGGCCCGCGTGGTCGCCTGTGACGTCGCCGACCGGGGGGCGCTGGCCGCCGTGCTCGCCTCGGTCCCCGCAGCGCACCCGCTGACCGCGGTCGTGCACACGGCCGGAGTCCTCGACGACGCCCTCGTGGGGTCCCTGACGCCCGAGCGCCTGGACACGGTCCTGCGGCCCAAGCTGGACGCCGTCCTCAACCTGGCCGAGCTGACGGTAGGTCAGGACCTGGCGGAGTTCGTCCTGTTCTCCTCGGCGGCCGCCACCTTCGGCAGCCCCGGCCAGGGCAACTACGCGGCGGCCAACGCCTTCCTCGACGCCTTCGCGCACCACCTGCGGTCCCGGGGCGTCCCCGCCACGGCGCTCGCCTGGGGCCTGTGGGCCGAGAGCAGCGAGATGACAGGCCACCTCGACGAGGCACGCCGCACCCGCATCTCGCGCGGCGGTGTCCTGCCGCTGTCGTCGCGGGAGGGCGTCGAACTCTTCGACGCGGCCCGCTCGTCGGGCGCACCCCTGCTCCTTCCCGTGCGCCTCGACACGGCGGCCCTGCGGGCGGGAGCGCGCCAGGGCGAGGCCGTGCCGCCGCTGCTGCGGCGCCTGGTGCGGGCCCAGGCCCGCCGGGCCGCCGCCGGGGCCGCGGCATCGGAGGCGGAGGCCTTCGCGCGCCGCCTGGCCGCGGCGTCCGCCGACGAGCGGGCGAAGCTGCTCATCGCCCTGGTGCGGGACCAGGCCGCGGCCGTGCTCGGGCACGCGTCCGCCGACCGGGTCGAGGACGAACGCGGCTTCCTGGAGCTGGGCTTCGACTCCCTCACCGGCGTCGAGCTGCGCAACCGCCTCATGGCCGCGACCGGCCTGCGGCTCCCGGCGACCCTGGTCTTCCAGAACCGCACGCCGAGGGCGCTCGCCGACCGCCTCGCCACCGACCTGGACCAGGCCGCGCCCGCGGGCCAGGACACGACGCCCCCGCGCGAGCGGACCGCCGGGCAGGCGCAGCCCGCCCGGACGGCCACGGCGCCGACGGCCGCCACCGCCGTGGGGCAGGCCACCCCGGCCCCGCTCCCCGTCGCCGCGCCCCGGCCCGCGACCGGTCTCGCCGAGCTGTACGACGAGGCCGCGCGGCAGGGCCGGGCCGACGACCTGATCCCGCTGCTGCGGACCATGGCCCAGTTCCGTGCCTCGTTCACGGGCGAGGCCGAACTCGACGCGCCCCGCGCCCCGTTCACGCTGGCGCGCGGCGAGGAGCCGGTCGGCGTGGTCCTGTTCACGTCGTACGTCGGCCGCTCCAGCGCGTACGACTACGCCCGCTTCGGCGCGTACTTCCGCGACCGGCGCGACGTCAGCGTCATCACCCACCCCGGCTTCCTGGAGGGCGAGTTGCTGCCCGCCGACAAGGAGGCGCTGGTGCGGCTGCACGCCGACACCGTGCTGCGGCACACCGGAGGCAAGCCGTACGTGCTCGCCGGCCACTCCTCCGGCGGGCTCGTCGCGCACGCCGTGGCACGGGAGTTGGAGGAGCGCGGCGCCGGTCCGGCGGGCGTGGTCCTGGTGGACACGTACGTCGAGGAGAAGGCGCTCGGCGACATGGCCGCCGCCATGGGCAAGCAGCTCAGCGACCGCTACGACTCCGCGCCGGACGCCGAGGGCACGGCGGCCGCGGACGCCGACGGCGACGACTGGGGCGACGCCTGGGTCACCGCCATGGCCCGCTACATGTTCCTCGGCCTGCTGCCCGACGCCATCGAGGCGCCGACGCTCCTGGTCCGGGCGAGCGAGCCCCTCATGGAGTGGACGCAGGAGTACGACTGGCGGCCCTCCTGGAAGCTGGAGCACACCGCGGTGGACGTGCCCGGCACGCACTTCACGGTGATGGAGGAGCACTCGCACACCACGGCCCGCGCCGTCGAGGAGTGGCTGGACCGCCTCTGACCGAGCGGCACGACGGCCCCGCCCCCGCACACCGGGGGGCGGGGCCGTCGCCGTACACCGATGAGGGCGGGCCGTCGCCCCGCATACCGGGCAGGCCCGTCGTCGTACCAGCACCCCCGCACACGCACCCAGCCACCCCGGCCGCGCACACGCTCACGCCCACACACGCGCACCCGCACCGCACGCACGACGAAGGCCCGCCCCCGCGTTCCTCCGCGGGGACGGGCCCTCAGACAGCGAGACCTCAGGACAAGTGGCCGTAGTCCGGCCAGATCTTGGACCAGGGCTTGGTGCGGCCCTCGAGGATCCACACCGGGACGCCGTCGACGAAGCTCTCGCCGGGGCCGCCCTCGGCCGTCGCGGCCTTGCGGACCTTCGTGAAGTACGGCTTGAGCTTCGCGACGTCGGAGCCCACGTACAGGACCGGGCCCGAGGAGTCGGCCGGTGCGCCGAAGTACCAGTAGCCGCGGTGGCCGCTGTAGGCGGGCGGCAGATCGCGGTCGGGGCCGAAGTGGTCGACGGCGCCCGCCTCCTGGTAGTACTGCGTGACCACCACGGCACGCTTCCGCTCGGCGGCGGGCAGCGCCTTGTTGGCCTTGTCGACCGCGTCGATGAGGTGCGGCCAGCGCAGGGTCTCGGCGGTCATCGGGTTGTTCTTCGGCTGTTCGGTCTTCGTGACCTGCGACACCGGATACACCGGCAGCGAGAGCGCCACGCACACCAGCGCCGTCAGGGCCACCACCGGCCACGTCGCCAGCCACCGCCACCAGCGGGCCCCGCCCCCGCGCGCCAGCTCCACCGCGCCCGCGGCCCACAGCGGCGCGAAGGCGCCCACCACGTACGCGGGACGGCCGCCGGTGACCAGGAACACGGCCGTCAGACCGAGGAACGTCCAGGCCAGGAAGCGGTAGGGGGCGAGCTGCGGCGACCGCAGCAGGCGGACGAGCCCGTACACCAGGACGACGGTGAACACACCGCCGGACAGCACGATCAGATACGGCAGGAAGCCCGCGCGGCCGCCGAGTATCCCCTCGTCGGCGAGGACCTGGGACATCTCCATCTGCGGCCAGTCGTTCTGCGCCTGCCAGATCAGACCCGGCAGCGACGTGACGGCCGCGACGGCGGCGCCCAGCCACAGCGCCTTGCGGCGCAGCAGCTCGCGCGGGCCGGCCACGAAGAGGCACACGGCGAGGACGGCCCAGAAGCCGACGATCAGATACTTGCCCTGCAGTGCCAGAGCCGTCGCCAGCCCCGCGAACAGCAGCAGCCGGTCCTCGCGGGTGCGCACCCAGCGGATCAGGAGCCAGTTGACGACCGTCCACAGGAACAGGTCGAGCGCCATCGTCGACAGCGCGTGCCCGCTGATCAGGACGGCGGGGGCGAAGCCGTACGCGGCGGCCGTGAGGACCTGCGCCCGGCGCTCGCCGCCGAACTCCCGGGCGACGAGGGCGGCGACGAGCGCGCCCGCCACCGTGAGCAGCACCGGGAGCAGCCGCAGTGCGAACAGCGAGCCGCCCGTCACCGCGTCGATGCCGTGGGCGAGCAGCGGAAGCAGCACCGGCTGGTCCGCGTACCCCCAGTCCAGGTGCTGTCCGGCGCCGAGGAAGTACAGCTCGTCGCCCTGGAACCCGTACCGCGTGCTGACCAGGAGCAGCGCGAGACCGGCCGTGCCCGCGACCGCGCCCACCCAGCGCCCGGCGAACGGCGGCGGTGTGGCGACATCCGGCGCCGCACCTTCCTCCCGTTCCCGCCGTGCGGTTTTTTCCGCCTCGGGTACCGATGGCGTCTGCTGGTCTTTAATATCCTGTTCGTGTTCCTGTTCCGGTACGTGACCGGTCTCTGTCCGAACTCCCACCGGGACCTCCGCGGCTTATGCGGTACATGGCGTAATCACCGTCGAAGGTAGCGCTTGACATGGCCCGTCAGCTTGCCCCTGCAACCGGCAAGTTGGCTGCTCAGGGGGGACTAGGGGGAAGATAGGGGTTCTGCTGCTCAGGCACGCTGAATAGCTTCTACCGTAGGTCCTCGGAAGGCTCGGCTGCGCGCGGAGCCGACCGGGGCGGGAGAAATGCTCGACCTTATCGTGCCTATCGAGCCCGATGATTCTCAAGTTTGGGAAAGGGGGCGGCTTTGATGACACCTCACATATTCACCGGGGATTCGGCGCGGACCTTCGCCGAATTCGAGCAGGAGACCTTGCGGGTCGCGATGGTCCTGCGCGCGGAGGGCGTCCGACCGGGAGACCGGGTCCTGCTCAAGGCCGGCAACTCTGCGGCCTGGCTGAACGCCTTCTTCGCGCTGATGCACGTCGGCGCCTCCATCGTCCTCGTCGACCAGCAGGAGCACGCGCGCGAGACCGGCCGCATCGTCGAGCGCACCCGCGCCCGGCTCTGTCTGTACGACGACGACGCCCCCGTACCGGCCGAGACGCGCGACGCCGTCTACCTGTACAAGCTGCTCGTCGAGGCGTCCGGCCTGGTCCCGACCGAGCAGGCCCTCGACTTCGACGCCTGGTGCGCCCTGCCCGACGGCCTGATCATGTGGTCCTCCGGCTCCACCGGCACCCCCAAGGGCGTGGTGAAGAACGGCGGCCGCTTCCTGGAGAACCTGCGGCGCAACGCCGACCACATGGGCCACGGCCCCGGCGACGTCCTGCTTCCGCTGCTGCCCTTCGCCCACCAGTACGGCCTGTCGATGGTCCTCATCGCCTGGCTCGCCAAGTGCTCCCTCGTCGTCGCGCCCCACCGGCGCCTCGACCGGTCCCTGCTGATGGCCGGGCAGTGCGGCGTCACCGTCATCGACGCCACCCCGGCCACGTACCGCAGCATGCTCAACCTCGCCCGGCGCCAGAGCGACGTGCGCGCCGCCCTGGGCGGCGTCCGCATGTTCTGCAGCGGCGCGGCCCCCCTCGACCCGGCCCTGTCCGACGCCTACGTCGACTCCTTCGGGCAGCCGCTGCTCGACAGCTACGGCAGCACCGAGCTGGGCAACATCGCCTTCGCCACCATCGACAACCCCGTCGCCTGCGGCCGTGTCATGAACGGCCTGCGCCTGAGCGTGCAGGACGACGACGGCAACGCCCTGCCCGCCGGGGAGATGGGCGAACTCGTCGTCAACACCCCCGACATGATGGCCGGTTACCTCGCCGAGGACGGCACCG
Source organism: Streptomyces sp. NPDC040610 (assembly GCF_055594065.1). Classification (NCBI taxonomy): domain Bacteria; kingdom Bacillati; phylum Actinomycetota; class Actinomycetes; order Kitasatosporales; family Streptomycetaceae; genus Streptomyces; species Streptomyces sp. NPDC040610. The sequence goes on from NZ_JBVIXA010000013.1 coordinate 214,421, forward strand.
TCGACCCCGTCGACCAGGGCTGGTACCGCACCGGCGACCTCGGTCACGTCGACGCCGACGGCAACCTCTTCGTCGCGGGCCGCAAACTCGCCGTGCACCGCATGGGCTACACCCTCTACCCGGAGATCATCGAGCGGAGGGCCGCCGCTGCGGGCTGCGCCGTCAAGGTGATCGCCCTGCCGGACGACGCGCGCGGCGCCGAACTCGTCTTCTTCGTCGAGGACGCGAGCGGCCGGGACGTCGCCGAGTGGCGCACCCGCATCAAGGACGCCCTGCCCTCGTACGAACACCCCAACCGGGTCGTCGTCATCGACAGCTTCCCCCTCAACCGCAACGGCAAGCCCGACCGCCGCGCCCTTGAGCAGCGGGCGGCCGAGCGGAGCACTGCGGAACTCGCCACCTCGGCCTGAGCCCCGCAGGGGCGGCGGACCGACCAGCCAGAGCAGCCACACCAGCCAGACCAGCTTGACCAGCCAGACCAGACAGAGCGGACATGATGACGACCGACCAGGCACGCAGCGCCGTGGTGTTTCCGGGCATGGGGCCCTCGCGCTTCACCGACGTGGGCAAGTTCATGATGATCGACCCCTTCGTGCGGAAGCGCCTCGCCGCCGCCGACGACGCGCTGGGCCGCTCCGTCCTGGACGAATTCCGCACCGCGGGAACGGACTTCGGGGCGTTCGCCCAGGTCGCCTTCTTCATCAACTCGGTGGCCCTGGCGGACCGGGCCGTCGAGACCCAGGGCCTCGCCCCGGACGTCTGCGTCGGCTTCAGCTTCGGCCAGAAGGCCGCGACCGCCTTCAGCGGTGCCCTGCCGTTCGCCGAGGCCGTCCGCCTCACCCATGAACTCGCCCTGTGCGAACAGCGGTTCTTCGAGGAGGAGCACCAGGACCTGGTGACGCTCACCATCACCCGGGTGCCCCCGGCGGCACTCGACGAGGTCCTCGGCGAGCTGGCCGAGCGCGGTGAGTTCCACGAGGTCTCCGGCCACCTCGACGAGGGCATGCACATGGTCACGATGCGCGAGCAGGTCCTGGAGTCCTTCCAGCGCCGCATCAGCGCCGTCGGCGGCTACTCGCTGTACTCCATGAAGCCGCCCGCGCACTGCCGCGTCCTCACCGGCCTGCGGGCCCGCGTCGAGGAGGAGGTCCTCGCCAAGTTCGACGTCGCCGACCCCGAACTGCCCCTGGTCGCCGACCACGACGGCTCCCTGATCACCCGCGCCGACCAGCTGCGCACCCTGCTCCTCGACACCTTCGACCACCCGGTCCGCTGGCACCCGGTCGTGGACACCCTGCGCGGCATGGACGTGCGCACGGTCCACGTCACCGGCCCGGACCGGCTCATCCACCGCCTCGACGTCACCACCCGCGCCTTCGACGTGGTGGCACTGGGACCGGAGCAGGCCCTCCGGCCCGCCAGGACCGCCTCTCGCAAGGAGCAGTGATGACCACGCTCATGGACAGCAAGTCGGCCGGGTTCAAGTTCAGCGCCAAGCTCGGCGCGACCCGCGCGATCCTGCGCGCCTTCGGCGTGTTCGGAGACCCCTTCACCCGCCTGCTCCAGGGCCAGGAGGACCCGTACCCGCTGTATGCGAAGGTACGTCAGCGGGGCCCCGTGCACCGCAGCCACCTGGGCACCTGGGTCACCGGCAGCCACGAGCTGGGCAGCCGGATCCTGCGGGACCGCACCCTGTTCCTCAACCGCGAACAGGGCGGTGTGCCGGGCCACGAGATGATGGCCGAGATCCCCTGGAACAGCTCCATCCTCGGTCTCGACCCGCCCGACCACACCCGCCTGCGCCGTCTCGCGCAGCCCGCCTTCGGCCCCCGGATGATCAGCAAGTACCGGGTCCAGGTGGAGAAGCTCTGCAACGGCCTGCTCGACGACCTGTCCACCCGCGACGGCTTCGACCTCATCGAGGACTTCGCCGGACCCCTGCCGCTGTTGGTGATCGGGGAGCTCCTCGGCGTCCCCGAGGAGTACCACGACCGGTTCATCCGCGCCGGACGCAAGGTCGGGCCCGTCATCGACGGAGTCAAGTCCCTGAAGATGGCACGGGACTTCCGCGGCGCCGTCGACGACCTCGACCAGGTCTTCACCGAGCTGATCGAGCTGCGCTCCAAGGACCCCGGCGACGACCTCATCAGCCGCCTCACCGTGGCCAACGAGGAAGGCAAGCTCAGCACCGAGGAACTCCTCGCCTTCTGTACCGTCCTCGCCGTCACCGGCTTCGAGACCACCACCAACCTCATCGGCAACGCCGTCCTCGCGATGACCGGCGACCGCGCCCAGTGGGACCTGCTGCGCGAGGACCCCGACCTGGCGCCGCGCGCCGTCGAGGAGACCCTGCGCTACGACTCGCCCGCCCTCCAGGCCCAGCGCGTCCCGCACGGCGACATCGCGCTCGCCGGCCACCACATCCGGGCCAACAGCTCCGTGGTCGTCCTCATCGGCGCCGCCAACCGCGACCCCGAGGTGTACGACGAGCCGGACCGCTTCGACCTCACCCGCGAGAACCCGGCCGAGCACCTGTCGTTCTCCGGCGGCATCCACTACTGCATCGGCGCCCCGCTGGCCCGCATGGAGGGCGAGACCGCGCTGCGCGTCCTCGCCGAACGGCTGCCGGACCTGCGCGTCGCCGGGCCCGTGGTGCGCCGCAGCTCGCCCGTGATCAGCGGCTGCACCCGGCTGCCCGTCAGCGGCACCCCCGGGTGAGACCGGGCACCGGCCACCCCGCGTGAGCACCCCCGGGTGCCAGAGGACCACCCGCAGTACCGGCGGGGCCGCGCCCACGGGCGTCGCCGCGCCGGGGACGAACCCGCGTATCCGAGGAGAGAGATGAGCGAGACACCCGAGTCCGAGGCCTGGCGGCGGGAGGTCGATCGCTCCACCTTCCCGCGGCGCGACCCCGGCCCCATCGACCTGCGCCGCTACTACGTCCAGCCGTCCTACTCGGGCGTGCCCACCTTCATGGGCGTCCCCCTGGCCCTCAACCAGGAGGACCTGCGCGCGGGCGGCGTGGACGTGGCCGTGGTGGGCTGCCCCGTGGACGTCTCCAGCGGACACCGCGGCGCCGCCTACGGCCCCCGCGCCATCCGCGCCGACGAGCGCTACCTGTACGCCACGCCCGAGGGGTTCGTGCACTCCGCGACCCGCGTCAACCCGTTCAACGTCCTGAAGGTCGTCGACTACGGCGACGCGGCCGTCGACCCCTTCGACATCACCCGGTCCATGGAGCCCATCCGCGGCCTGGTCCGCGAGATCGCCGAGGTCGGGGCCAGGCCCGTCGTCCTCGGCGGCGACCACTCGCTGCTGTGGCCGAGCGTCGGCGCGCTCTCGGAGGTGCACGGGCGCGGCTCCATCGCCGTCATCCACTTCGACGCGCACCCCGACTGCCACGAGGAGCTGTTCGGGCACCGCGCCACCCACACCACGCCGATCCGCCGCCTCATCGACGAGGAGATGGTGCCCGGCCCGAACATCATCCAGGTCGGCATCCGCACCATCTCGGGACCCGACGACCAGCTGTTCAACTGGATGCGACGGGCCGGCATGCGCTCGCACTTCATGGCGGAGATCGAGCGCATCGGCTTCGCGGCGGTCGTCGACAAGGTCATCGAGGAGGCCAAGGCGGTCGCCGACCACGTCTATCTGTCCCTGGACATCGACGTCCTCGACCCCGCGTACGCCCCGGGCACCGGCACCCCCGAGCCCGCCGGGCTCAACACCCGCGAACTGTTCATGGCCCTGCGCCGGATCGCCCACGAGACCGACCTGATCGGCATGGACGTGGTCGAGGTCGCCCCGCACCTGGACGCGGGCTACTCCACCGCCATGAACGCCCGCAGGGCCGTCTTCGAGGCGCTGACCGGCCTCGCCCTGAACCGCATCAAGATCTCCAGCAAGAACTACGCGAACCCGATCGTGGCCGGTGAGGTCCGCTTCCCGCTGCGCTGAGCGCGGCGGGATCCCGGGCGCGTACCGCGCACGCGTCGAAGGCGGGCCACGGCCCGCCTTCGACCCGTTCACCAGCCCTTCTCAGGCCCTTCTCAAGCCCGTCGAAGACCATGGATGGAACCCCGTCATGACGACCGCCGCCTCCGCCGACCTGTGGGTCCGCAGCTATCACCCGGCCCCCGGCGCCACCGCCCGACTGGTCTGCTTCCCGCACGCGGGCGGCTCGGCCAGCTTCTACTTCCCCGTGTCGGCCGCCCTGAGCACGGTCGCCGACGTCGTCGCCGTGCAGTACCCGGGCCGCCAGGACCGGCACACGGAGAAGGGCATCGAGTCCATCGCCGAGCTGGCCGACCGCGCCGCGGATGCCCTGCGCGCGTACGACGACTCGCTGCCGCTGACCTTCTTCGGCCACAGCATGGGCGCCGTGCTCGCCTTCGAGGTGGCTCGCCGCCTGGAGCGCGACGGCCGTGCCCCCGTGCACGTCTTCGCCTCCGGCCGCCGCGCCCCCTCCAGCCACCGCCCGGAGAACGTCCACCAGCGCGACGACGACGGCGTCATCGCCGAGATGCGCAAGCTCAGCGGCACCGACCCGCGGGTCCTCGGCGACGACGAGGTGCTGCGCATGGTGCTGCCCGCCATCCGCAGCGACTACACCGCGATCGAGACCTACCGCGCCGAGCCCGGCGCGCAGATCGGCAGCCCCATCACCGTCCTGGTCGGCGACGACGACCCGCGCACGACCCTCGACGAGGCCCGGGCCTGGGAGCCGCACACCCTGGGCACCTTCGACATGAAGGTGTTCCCCGGCGGTCACTTCTACCTGACCGACCACGCCCAGGACGTCATCGCCGTCCTCAAGGCGCACTTCACGTCGTAGAACAGCACATGGCGGGTCGGTCGGCGCGTGTCATCGCGCGGACCGACCCGCCATGTCGTTTCCGGGTCGTTTCCGGGCCGGGGCGTCCGTGGACCCGGCCGTTTTCGGGCATGAAGAAACCCGGTGGCCGGTTACGGGGGAGAACCGGCCACCGGGAGCTTGTCCCCCTGCGGCAGCAGGGGAGTGAAAAACACCCGGGGGAGGGGGATTTCAGTTGTGTACGGACTTACGGGTACGTGAACTCGCGCAGAACGCGAGGATGACCAGACCGACCACGCCGATCGCCAGGCTCACCCACGAGGGGCTGTCGTCACCCAGGAGTGCCGTGACACCGAATTTTGTGTCCCAAATACGCTCGGTCAGGAATGAACCGAATCCCTGAACCGCCAGGACGATGCCGACCCACAGCATGTCGCTCCTCAAATGATCTGTTCGGGTGAGCAGTCTTGTTGCTTCTCGCGCCGCGCCCCGGCCGGTGTTGCTTGTGTGTTGCTCCTGCCGGGCTGCCAACAAGACTTATTCAACCGGTTGACGCCGGTGGTGAGGCAGAGGGAAACGTTGGTACCACTACCGACGAAAGTAGTGACCGACTCCGGCGTTCCCCCTCTCGTGGACCTGGTGTGCCGAGGGCGCGAGGTGCACGACTCTCGCCCCTGATGCGTTGGCCAGGGGTCGCGAAAGCCGCTAAGGGGACGTTAAAGCCCCAGGTCAGGGCTGCGGGTAGGGCCCAGCCGCCGCACGCATTAAGCTCTGGACGACCCACAGAGCGCGAAGCCGACATGTACGGGGGTGGGCTTGTCGTGCAGCCAGCCAGGACGTCCGGAGAAAAGTCCGACGACGAGTCCGGCAAGCCATCCGTTTTCCGCCCGACGGCGACCGACATCACCCTGCTGACAGCCCTGATCGTCCTCAACGTCGTCGTGGCCGTCTGGAACGAAACCCATCACGAAGGCCATCCGCGGTTTGGGCCGTGGGCGGGGTTGGGGTTGCAGGTGGTTGTGGTGGTGGTGTTGGTGGTGCGGCGGGTGTGGCCGTTGTTTGTGTTGGG
>NZ_JBVIXA010000014.1:0-30820 GCF_055594065.1 Streptomyces sp. NPDC040610
ACAGTGTCTGGTAGACGGGGTATCAACATATCTGGCGTTGACTTTTGGCACGCTGTTGAGTTCTCAAGGAACGGACGCTTCCTTCGTACTCACCCGCAGAACATTCTCTGGGGCTTTCCTCCGGGCGCTTCCCTTCGGTATTTCGTGTTTCCAACCTTACCAGATCCGTTTTCCGTTCCGTTCCCGGTTCGGATTTCATTTCCGGTGGCCGTTGGAGGGCCTTGCCTTTCGGCGTGTTCACTACGTTAGCGGATTTCCCTGGTAACTCATAATCGAGCTTCGCGGATTCGAATTTCGGCATGCGGACATGCGAAACAGGACCCCGCTGAAGGGAAGTCGTAGGTAGTGGTTGGCCGCTTCCGGCTGCAGGCTGAATGCCGTACCCGGGTCAAGCGGCTCGGGCTACGTTACGGAACCACCAACGCCGCGTCAAGTTCTGGGGCGTCGAGGCGTATGGGCCCGATAAGGGCTCACCGTAGGGTCGTTGGCCGTCCAGAAGCGCCAGGGGTGCACGCTCCCCTCGCCGCCGACTCCCGTGCGCGGGCCGTTCCTGACCTGGTCGGGGTCTATAGGAGTGCCGGTGAGGACGCTGAGGGGTGCGCCGGGGCCCGCGCAGACGTCGGTGCCGTCGAGGCGGCGGTCCACGTCGAGGGCGGTGGCCAGACGGGCGGGGCCTTTGGCCAGTTCCTTGTCGTTGCGGGCCGAGAGTCGACGTACACGAGCAAGCTCCGCGCCCTCGGTGATCTCACCGGCCCGCAGCAGGACTCCGCTCGCCATCCCCTCCGGACCGCACACCAGGTTGAGGCAGTGCCACATGCCGTAGGTGAAGTAGACGTACGCATGCCCCGGCGGACCGAACATCACGCCGTTGCGGGCCGTGCGGCCGCGGTAGGCGTGGGAGCCGGGGTCCACTTCGCCCGCGTAGGCCTCCACCTCCGTGAGGCGCAGCTCGATCGGGCCGTCCGGGGTGTCGCGCACCAGGACGCGGCCGAGCAGGTCGGGGGCCACCTCCAGGACGGGGCGGTCGAAGAAGTCTCGGGGCAGGGGCGTACGGTCGGGGGCCGCGATCATGCCGTAGGAGCGTAGTGCACCGAACGTGTACGGGTTTGGCGTGGAGGGTGGCCCTGGAGCCGTCGCGCAGGAAGGGTGTGGCGCGAGGCATCGGCGCGGAACCGCGCGCGGGCCGTTTGCGTTGGTACGTATTCGAAGGTCGACGATCAGAAGGTCGACGATCAGTCGATCCAGTCAACACCACAGGCGGGGCCTGGGGAGGAGAGTCATGGGGTTCAAGAAGCTGCTGGCGAGTCTGGGTGCCGGTGGGGCCTCCGTCGAGACGGTGCTGACCGAGGCCAACGTCGTGCCGGGCGGTGTCGTCCAGGGCGAGGTGCGCATCCAGGGCGGGAACGTCGACCAGCAGATCGAGGCCCTGTCGGTGGGCCTGCAGGCGCGCGTCGAGGTCGAGGGCAACGACCAGGAGACCAAGCAGGACATCGAGTTCACCAAGCAGCGGCTCGGCGGTGCCTTCGAGCTGAAGGCGAACGCGGTGCACGCGGTGCCGTTCGGGCTCGACATCCCCTGGGAGACGCCCATCACCCACTTCGCGGGGCGTCAGCTGCACGGCATGAACATCGGTGTGACCACGGAGCTGGAGATCGCCCGTGCCGTCGACTCCGGTGACCTGGACCCGGTGAACGTGCACCCGCTGCCGGCGCAGCAGGCGATCCTCGACGCCTTCGGCCAGCTCGGCTTCCGTTTCAAGAGCGCGGACATGGAGCGCGGCCACATCCGCGGCACCCGGCAGAAGCTGCCGTTCTACCAGGAGATCGAGTTCTTCCCGCCGGAGAAGTACCACGGCCTGAACCAGGTCGAGCTGACCTTCGTCTCGGACGACCGCGAGATGGACGTCGTCCTGGAGATGGACAAGAAGCCGGGCCTGTTTAGCGAGGGCAGCGACTCGTACAAGTCGTTCAAGGTCGGCCTGCACGACTTCCAGGGCACGGACTGGGCGGCGTACCTCAACGAGTGGCTGTCCCACGTCGGCAGCAAGCGCAACTGGTTCTAGGCTCGTCGGCGGCGAGCGATCGCCGTACTGGAACCGAACCGGAACCGATCAGGAGGTGCCTACGTGACCGAGGTCAAGAGGCCGCCGCTGCCCCATGACTTCCACCCGCCCGTGCCGTCGTTCACGGTCGTGAGCGCGGACTTCGAGCCGGGCGCGGTGCTCAAGGACGACCAGGTGTACGCCGCCGGGAACACCTCGCCGCACCTGCGGTGGGAGGGCTTCCCGCCGGAGACGAAAAGCTTCGCCGTGACCTGCTTCGACCCGGACGCCCCGACGGGGAGCGGGTTCTGGCACTGGTCGGTGTTCGACATCCCGGCCTCGGTGACAGAGCTGCCCGTCGGCGCGGGCAGCGGCAAGTTCGAAGGCCTCCCGGAGAGCGCGGTGCAGGTGCGCAACGACTACGGGACGAAGGACTTCGGTGGTGCCGCCCCGCCGCCCGGTGACCCGGCGCACCGCTATGTGTTCACCGTGTACGCGGTCGACCAGGAGAGGCTCGGCCCGGACTCGGACGCGTCCCCCGCCGTCGTCGGCTTCAACCTGCGGTTCCACACGCTGGCCCGCGCTTCTGTCGTCGCGGAGTACGCGGCGGTCGCCGACAGTTAGTCACCGACGGTCGCCGATGGTGAATCGCTGCCCAGCGTGAACCGTCCGCGCTCGCATCAGCTCAGCGTTCATTGAACGTTTGCCCGCCTCTGGTCTTGGAAGTGATCAGGGGCGGGCATCTTTTATTGCGTTGTCCTACCCGGCGTGCCCGGCCAGAGTTGATCCAAGCCCGCCAGGGGGTGGGCCGGTGCACACGGGAGGTGGGCGAGATGCGGGACACGCTGGTGCTGAACGCGAGCTTCGAACCGCTGTCGACGGTGACGCTGAACCGCGCCGTCGTGCTGGTGCTGCAGGACAAGGCCGTTGTCGAGCAGGCCCACCCCGCGCTGCGCGTGCGCGCCGCCGCCGTCGAGCTTCCGGTGCCGCGGGTGATCAGGCTGTGCAGGTATGTACGGGTGCCCTTCCGAAGACGGGCTCCCTGGTCGCGGCGCGGAGTCCTGGTGCGGGACCAGCACCGGTGCGCGTACTGCGGCAGACGCGCGACGACCGTGGACCATGTGGTGCCGCGTTCCCAGGGCGGTGCGGACTCCTGGATGAACACGGTGGCGTCGTGCGCGGTGGACAACCACCGCAAGGCGGACCGCACCCCGGAGCAGGCCGGGATGCCGCTGCTCCGGCAGCCCTTCGAGCCGACCCCGGCGGACGCGATGCTGCTCGCCCTCGGGCGGGACGGGTACGAGGCCCTGCCGGACTGGCTGGCGCAGCCTGCCGCGTGAGCGGTGCGCCGCTGATGTGTCCCGTACGTACGACTGTGGGGCCACCCTCTTCCGGGAGGGTGGCCCCACAGTCGTACGCACAGGCAGTCGCTGTCAGTCGATCGGCGGCTGTTCGCGGCGCTCCACGCCACCGGGGCTCTTCGCGGCGCCCCCGCCGGAGCCGCCGCCCGAGAGCGGGCCGAAGTTGCCGAGCGCGCCGCCGAGGCCCTTGAGGGCGTCGCCGATCTCGCTGGGCACGATCCAGAGCTTGTTGGCGTCGCCCTCGGCGATCTTCGGGAGCATCTGGAGGTACTGGTAGGAGAGGAGCTTCTGGTCCGGGTCGCCCGCGTGGATGGACTCGAAGACCGTGCGGATCGCCTGGGCCTCGCCCTCGGCGCGCAGGGCGGCGGCCCGTGCCTCACCTTCGGCGCGCAGGATCGCGGACTGCTTCTCGCCCTCGGCGCGCAGGATCTCGGACTGCCGGACACCCTCGGCCTGGAGGATCGCGGCGCGCTTGTCGCGGTCGGCGCGCATCTGCTTCTCCATCGAGTCCTGGATGGAGGTGGGCGGCTCGATGGCCTTCAGCTCGACGCGGTTGACGCGGATGCCCCACTTGCCCGTGGCCTCGTCGAGGACGCCGCGCAGGGCCGCGTTGATCTCCTCGCGGGAGGTCAGGGTCCGCTCCAGGTCCATGCCACCGATGATGTTGCGCAGGGTGGTGACGGTGAGCTGCTCGATCGCCTGGATGTAGCTGGCGACCTCGTACGTCGCGGCGCGGGCGTCGGTGACCTGGTAGTAGATGACCGTGTCGATGTTCACGACCAGGTTGTCCTGGGTGATCACCGGCTGGGGCGGGAAGGGGACGACCTGTTCACGCAGGTCGATGCGGTTGCGGATGGAGTCGATGAACGGGACGACGATGTTCAGACCCGCGTTCAGGGTGCGGGTGTAGCGGCCGAAGCGCTCCACGATGGCAGCGCTGGCCTGTGGGATGACCTGGATCGTCTTGATCAGGGCGATGAAGACCAGCACCACCAGAATGATCAGGACGATGATGATTGGTTCCATCGTGGTTCCCCGTACCCTTCTTGCTTCGGTGTTCGCGGATTGCTGCGGTGTCCCGGAAGATCTTGGGATCTCGCCGGTCGAGTCTCTCAGAACGGCGCGTGGCCCGTGGGCCGTTCGGATCACCTGCCGTCACGAGCCGTCGCCTCCACGGCAGTTGAGCCCCGGAGCCCGGAGTTCCGACCGCGCGCGCAGCTGACCGGTGGTCAGATGACCACGGCCGTCGCTCCGTCGATCTCGACCACGTCCACCTCCTGGCCCGCCTCGAAGCTCTGGTCGTTGTCGAGCGGCCGCGCCGACCAGATCTCCCCCGCCAGCTTGATGCGCCCGCCGGAGGCGTCGACGCGCTCCATGACGACGGCCGATCTGCCCTTCAACGCCTCGACCCCGCTGACGAGTTCGGGTCGCTGGGACCGGTGCCTTGCGGCGATCGGGCGTACCACCGCGATGAGCGCGACCGACACGACGGCGAAGACCACCGTCTGCATCGCCACGCCACCGCCGAGGCCCGCGGTCACGGCGGCGGCGACCGCGCCGACGGCGAGCATGCCGAACTCCGGCATCGCGGTCATTACCAGCGGGATTCCGAGGGCGACCGCGCCGACCAGCCACCACACCCATGCGTCCATGTCCACGTGTTCATGGTAGGACCGCGGGTCCCCCTACCGACAGGGCATGTGCGATCAGCTGAGCGGCAGGCCCTGGGCGGACCAGCGGTCGCCGCGCTGCTCGACGACCAGCGGCAGGCCGAAGCAGAGGGAGAGGTTGCGCGAGGTGAGCTCGAGCTCCAGCGGTCCCGCGGCCATGACCTTGCCCTGGCGGATCATCAGGACGTGCGTGAAGCCCGGGGCGATCTCCTCGACGTGGTGCGTGACCATGATCATCGAGGGGGCGATGGGGTCGCGGGCGAGGCGGCCGAGGCGGCGGACGAGGTCCTCGCGGCCGCCGAGGTCGAGGCCCGCGGCGGGCTCGTCGAGGAGCAGCAGCTCGGGGTCGGTCATCAGGGCGCGGGCGATCAGGGTGCGCTTGCGCTCGCCCTCGGAGAGGGTGCCGAAGCGGCGGTCCAGGTAGTCGCTCATGCCGAGGCGGTCGAGGAAGGCGCGGGCGCGCTGCTCGTCGATGTCCTCGTAGTCCTCGTGCCAGCCGGCCGTCATGCCGTACGCCGCCGTGAGGACCGTCTGCAGGACGGTCTGGCTCTTGGGGAGCTTGTCGGCCATGGCGATGCCGGCCATGCCGATGCGCGGACGCAGCTCGAAGACGTCGACCTTGCCGAGCTGCTCGCCGAGGATGGTGGCGGTGCCCCTGCTCGGGAAGAGGTAGCTGGACGCGACATTGAGGAGAGTGGTCTTGCCGGCGCCGTTCGGGCCGAGGATGACCCAGCGCTCCCCCTCCTTGACCGACCAGGAGACCTGGTCCACCAGAGCCCGGCCCTCTCGGACCACAGATGCGTCCTTAAGCTCCAGTACATCGCTCATGAGCGCGTTGTCTCCCATTGCAGTCTCGGTGTCGCTCGCGTGTGCCCGCGTCTGTGGACGCGGCCCCCGGATAAAACCTACGCCACCGGCCGACCGTTCCCGTGCCGAGGCCGGTCCTTAGGCTGTGTGCATGCTCTCGGAACCACGCTCAGGACGCTTGGCCGCATGGGGGAACGCCCTTTTGGCCGGACTTGTTTCACCCGATGACGCGGTGCACGCGATCGTGGGCGACGACGCGGTGCACCGGGTCGACGGCCTGCCCGGCGAGTCGGCTCCGGTCGGATGGACGCTCGCGCTCGGCCGGTTGCGCGCGCTCGGTGTGACGGGGTTTCGGGTGGCGCTGCCCGCGCCGGGCCATCCGCTCGGCCTGAGCGGGCCGCCCGCCTTCAACGAGCGGGCCCTGGAGGCCGAGGAGGCGGTGGTCGCGACGGGCGCGCCGTACGGCTTGGTGCCGGAGGTGTCCGAGGCGGGGCCGGAAGGTGCCGTCGGCGCCGCGGACGTCCATGTGGAGGTCGTGTGGCACTGTCTGCCGGTGCGTGAGGCGCCGCCCGCGGACGTGCCGTCGTTGGGTGAGGCGGAGCGGGAGCTCGCGGACGCGCTGCGGGAGGCCACGGAGGTGCTCGCGCGCCTCGATGTGGCGGCGTCGGGGCCGGTCGCCGAGGCCGCGATCGACGCGTACCGGGCGCGGGCGGAGCGGGGGCGCGAGGCGCTCGCCCCGGGATATCCACCGCGTGCGGTGCGGGTGTTGGAGCTGGCGCAGCGGGTCGGGCTGCTGATTTCGGTGGCGTACGAGAACGGGCACGGCGGGGCGGTGAGCGCGTCGCAGATGGGGGCGCGGGCCGAGGCGCTGCGGCCGGTGGAGCGGGTGGCGCGGCGGGCGCAGGTGGCCGCGTACAACGCCTATGTGGAGGAGCGGGAGCGGGGCGAGGGGCGGTAGGTCCTGTCCCTGGGCGCCGGTGTGCCGGAGGGCCCCGCGGACAGGTGGTCCGCGGGGCCCTCTGCCCGTGGGGTGGCGTGTGCCTGGCCCCGGGGGCGGCTAGCCCAGGGGGCAGCGTGTCACTTGTTGACCGTCTCGTTGGCGAAGGCCGGGTTCAGGATGCCGACGACGTTCACGCTGTTGCCGGTGACGTTGACCGGGACGTGGACCGGGGCCTGGACGAGGTTGCCGGAGCCGATGCCCGGGGAGTTCGTGGCCTTGCCGTCCGCGTGGGCGTCGGTGGCGACGGCTGCTCCGGCGGAGGCGCCCGCGGCGATACCGGCGACGGCGACGGCCAGGGCGGCCTTCTTGGCGATGTTCATGGGTGTGTTCCTTCTGGTGACAGGGTGACCCCGGCTGTGGGGTCAGCGGGTGTGCGTCGTGGCAGCGGGAGTGCCGGGGATCCGGTGGAGACCGGGGATCCCGGGGACGCGAAGGGCGCCGGGACGGCGGAGGGCGACGAGAACGCGACCGACCCTGCGTGCGGGGTGCGTGCGGGGCCGGTCGGCCGCGGCGGCGATCGTCTGACGGCGATCGCCGGATCGCGTGGGTGCGATCAGACGTTCTCGCAGACGTTGCCGAACGTCGGGTTCAGGATGCCGACGACGGAGACGCTGTTGCCGCAGGCGTTCACCGGGATGTGGACCGGGGCCTGGACCAGGTTGCCGGAGACGATGCCCGGGGAGTCCTTGGCCTGGCCGTTGGCGTCGGCGCCACCGTGGGCGGAGGCCATGCCGGCACCGGCGGCGAGCAGGCCACCGGCCACCATCGTGACAGCGGCGGCCTTCTTCAGGTTCTTCACTTCTACGTTCCTCCTGAGCGGAAGCTGCGGCCAGCCGCCGCAGCACGCACTGGAGAACGCCGGGGCGCCGATGGGGATGCGCCGAACGGGGGACATCCACACGACGGTATGAATCTCAGCCCGGAACGCGACGATCCGTGCTGACTCGGCGTCCGTCCCGAGGACCTGCGGAGATCAGCCCGCGACGCCGTGGCGCACGGCCCACAGGGCGGCCTGGGTGCGGTCGGCGAGGTCCAGCTTCATGAGGATGTTCGAGACATGTGTCTTGACGGTCTTCTCGGACAGGACGAGCGCGCGTGCGATCTCGCGGTTCGAGCGGCCGTCCGCGATCAGTCCGAGCACCTCCCGCTCCCGCTCGGTGAGGGAGCCGCCTCTCCCCTGTGAGTTGTTCGCCTCCTCCTGGGACAGCAGCGCGCCCGCGACCTCCGGCTGCAGCAGCACGTGTCCCGCGTGCACGGAGCGGATGGCTCCGGCGAGGGCGTCGGGGTCCACGTCCTTGTACACATAGCCCGCCGCGCCCGCGCGCAGGGCCGGGACGACCGTGCGCTGCTCGGTGAAGCTCGTGACGATCAGGACGCGCGCGGGGTTGTCCAGCTCGCGCAGCTTGCGGAGCGCCTCGACGCCGTCCATGCCGGGCATCTTGACGTCCATCAGGACGACGTCCGGTTTCAGCTCCTGCGCGGCCGCGACGCCCTCGGCACCGTCGGAGGCCTCGCCGACGACCTCGATGTCGTCCTGGATCTCCAGGAACGTGCGCAGACCGCGGCGGACCACCTGGTGGTCGTCGACCAGCAGCACCCGGATCCCTGTCTTCGAATTGAGCGCGGCGTCAGCCACCGGGGACCTCCATCTCGATCGTCGTGCCCTTGCCGGGCTCCGACTCCACGGTCAGCCGTCCGCCGACCCCGCCCGCCCGGTCCCGCATGGAGACCAGGCCCAAGTGCCGCCCGGCGCGCCGGATGGCTCGCGGGTCGAATCCCTTGCCGTCGTCCGTGACCCGCAGCACCGCGCCGGGGCCGCGCTTCTCCAGGGCGACGGCGACGTGCTCCGCCTCCGCGTGCCGCAGGGCGTTGTGCAGGGCCTCCTGGGCGACCCGGAGCATGGCCTCCTCCTGGGAGGCGGGCAGGGCGCGCACGCCGCCGCTCTCGAAGGTGACGGTGGCGGAGTGGGCGCGGTCGAGGACCTGGGTGTGGGTCCGCAGGGTCGCCACCAGGCCGTCCTCGTCGAGGGCGGCGGGGCGCAGCTCCACGACGGCGGCGCGCAGCTCGTCGGCGGCCTCCGCGGCGAGCGCGGCCACCTGCTGGAGCTCGTCCTTCGCGCGTGTCGGGTCGCGGTCCACCAGGGCGGCCGCGGCCTGGGCGGTCAGGCGCAGGGAGAACAGCTTCTGGCTGACGGCGTCGTGCAGCTCGTGGGCGAGGCGGGAGCGCTCCTCGGCGATGGTCAGCTCGCGGCTGCGCTCGTACAGCCTGGCGTTCGTCAGGGCGATGGCGGCGTGCTGGGCGAGGATCGACAGGAGTTCCTCGTCGTCCGCGTCGAAGCCGCAGCCGCCGGTGGGCTTGGGGCACTTCTTGTTCGCCAGGAACAGGGCGCCGAGGGTCTCGTCGCCGTACCGGATCGGGAGGCCGAGGAAGTCGGACATGTCCGGGTGGGCGGGCGGCCAGCCCTCGAAGCGGGGGTCCTCGCGCACGTCCGCGAGGCGCTCCGGTTCGGCCTTGCAGAGCATCGCGGCGAGGATGCCGTGCTGGCGCGGGAGCGGGCCGATGGCCTTCCACTGCTCGTCGCTGACGCCGTCGACGACGAACTGGGCGAAGCCGCCGTGGTCGTCGGGGACCCCGAGCGCCGCGTACTCCGCGTCGAGCAGCTCGCGGGCGGAGGCGACGATCGTCTTGAGGACGTCGCGCACCTCCAGCTGGCTGCTCATCGCGAGCAACGCCGAGCTGACCGCGTACAGCCCGGATCGGGGTCCTTGACTCATGGGACAACCGTACCGGCGGGGTGTGACAGTGCGTATCCGACCTGTGGCGGCCGGGCTCTAGGACCTGGGCCCTAGGCCCAGCAGCTGGTGGGCCCCCGAGCTGCGGGATCCGGGCGGAGGCGTTATTACACGCGCGCGGGCGGGCGGGCACGCGGGAGACAGAGGAGAGAGCTCTACCTGTGGCATGAGGGCCGTGGCGCGGGCGTCATACCTGCGGAGGAGTTTGCTCACCGACCGCATTGCTCTCGCAACTGATGGTGAGACTGTTACGTGCTCGATGTGAGCCCGCGCATAGGACGCACATCACGTACGAAGCCCCCTAGTGGACGTTTGGGCCCCGTAAAGGAGGGCTAAGTGCGGACATTGGGGCCGTCGGCGCACCCCCTGATCCACTATCCGGCTTCGTACGTCACTCCTTTGCCACAGAATTTTGCGCCCGCTAAGAATTGCTCCCGTCGCTCGGCGCCGCGGTCCTCGCACCGCGGCGTTTTGCCGGAAGCAACTTGTCCCCACCGGTTCAGAGCGGCCTCCCGATTTACGAAGAGGTCCACCTGCCATGTCCCAGCACGCCCCCTCTGGTCATAGTCGCTCCACTCTGACCAAGAACCAGAAGTTCTCGATCGCCGGTGTCGCCACCCTCGGTGCCGCCGCCCTCGCCTTCTCGATCGTGCCGGGCAGCTCCGACGACGCCCGTTCCGCGCAGACCGAGGCCCTCGGCGCCCGCTCGGCCGCCTGGGCCGCGCCGGCCGACGCCCACGCGAGCGTCAGCAAGCAGCAGGCCAACGCCAGCAAGCGGGCCAAGGACGCCGCCGCGAAGGCCGCGGCCGACAAGAAGGCGGCCGACGAGGCCGCGGCGAAGAAGAAGGCCGAGGACGAGCGCAAGGTCAAGCAGGCCGCGAGCCGCTCCGCCGCCCGCAAGCCCGTCTACGCCAACAACCTCGACGGCTGGATCCGCCAGTCCCTGGACATCATGAAGTCCAAGGGCATCCCCGGCTCGTACGAGGGCCTGCACCGCAACATCATGCGGGAGTCCACGGGCAACCCGAACGCCATCAACGGCTGGGACATCAACGCCCAGAACGGCACCCCGTCGATCGGCCTGCTCCAGGTCATCCAGCCGACGTTCAACGCGTACCACGTCGAGGGCACGTCCACGAACATCTACGACCCGGTCGCCAACATCGTCGCCGCGGCCAACTACGCGGCCGACAAGTACGGCTCGATGGACAACGTGAACGGCGCCTACTGAGTCGTACCCCCGGACCTCTTCAGCCGAGGCTCACAGACGCCGAAGGGCGGCACCCCGTGCGGGGTGCCGCCCTTCTTCGCGTACGTACGCGACGTACCGCAGGCGACTACTTGCGCATGACCTCCGGCTCGTGGCGGCGCAGGAAGCGGGCCACGAGGAAGCCGCAGAACGCGCCAAGGGCGAGCAGGGCGGCCATGTCCATCATGTAGGCGCCCGCCTCGTGGTCCCACAGCGGGTCGGTGGCGCCCGGGTCGTCCGGGTTGGGGCTGATCCTGTTGAAGTCCAGCGTGGTACCGGCGGCCGCGACCGCCCAGCGCGACGGCATCAGGAACGAGAACTGATTGACGCCGACCGTGCCGTGCAGGATGAACAGGCACCCGGTGAACACGACCTGGATGATCGCGAACATGACCAGCAGCGGCATGGTCTTCTCCGCGGTCTTCACCAGGGCGGAGATGATCAGGCCGAACATCATCGAGGTGAAGCCGAGGGCCATGATCGGCAGGGAGAGCTCAAGGAGCACCTGACTGCCCAGGACCAGGCCCTTCTCCGGGATCTCACGGGTGGAGAAGCCGATCACGCCGACGAGCCCGCCCTGCAGCACGGTGATCGCGCCGAGGACGATGACCTTGGACATCAGGTACGCGGACCGGGACAGGCCGGTCGCGCGCTCCCGTTCGTAGATCACCCGTTCCTTGATCAGCTCACGGACCGAGTTGGCGGCGCCCGCGAAGCAGGCGCCGACCGCGAGGATCAGCAGGACCGTGGTGGCCGTGCCGTTCGGGATGATCTTGCCGGTCTTCGGGTTCACGACCGGCAGCAGGCCCTTGTCCGGGTCGATGAGCAGGCTCACCGCGCCGAGCACCGCGGGCAGGATCACCATCAGCGCCAGGAAGCCCCGGTCGGAGGCGATCACGGACACATAGCGGCGGATCAGGGTGAGGAGCTGTGAGCCCCAGCCCTGCGGCTTGGGCGGGGCCATCGCCTGCGGCGGCGGCATGTGTACGGACTGCGCGGCGACGGCGTCGATGTCCGCGGCGTACATCTGGTAGTGCTGCGAGCCCTTCCAGCGGCCCGCCCAGTCGTAGTCGCGGTAGTTCTCGAAGGCGGAGAAGACGTCGGCCCAGGTGCTGTAGCCGAAGAAGTTCAGGGCCTCCTCGGGCGGGCCGAAGTACGCCACCGAGCCGCCCGGCGCCATCACCAGGAGCTTGTCGCAGATGGCCAGCTCGGCCACCGAGTGCGTGACGACGAGGACCGTGCGGCCGTCGTCGGCGAGGCCGCGCAGGAGCTGCATCACGTCGCGGTCCATGCCCGGGTCGAGGCCGGAGGTCGGCTCGTCCAGGAAGATCAGCGACGGCTTGGTGAGCAGCTCAAGGGCCACCGACACGCGCTTGCGCTGGCCACCGGAGAGGGAGGTGACCTTCTTCTCCTTGTGGATGTCCAGCTTCAGCTCGCGCAGCACCTCGTCTATGCGCTGCGCCCGCTCCTGCTCGCTGGTGTCGGCGGGGAAGCGGAGCTTGGCCGCGTACTTCAGCGCCTTCTTGACGGTCAGCTCCTTGTGCAGGATGTCGTCCTGCGGGACCAGACCGATGCGCTGGCGCAGCTCGGCGAACTGCTTGTACAGGTTCCGGTTGTCGTAGAGGACGTCGCCCTCGTTGGCGGGCCGGTAGCCGGTGAGCGCCTTGAGGAGGGTCGACTTGCCGGAGCCCGAGGGGCCGATGACCGCGATCAGCGACTTCTCCGGGACGCCGAAGGAGACGTCCTTGAGGATCTGCTTGCCGCCGTCGACCGTGACGGTCAGGTGGCGCGCGGAGAAGGAGACGTCACCGGTGTCGACGAACTCCTCGAGGCGGTCGCCGACGACACGGAACGTCGAGTGGCCGACGCCGACGATGTCGTTCGGGCCGATGAGGACCGTGGACGACTTCGCGATCGGCATGCCGTTGACGTACGTGCCGTTGTGCGAGCCGAGGTCGCGCAGCTCGAAGCGGCCGTCGGGCGTCGACGTGAACTCCGCGTGCTGCCGTGACACCTGGAGGTCGGAGACCACCAGCTCGTTCTCCAGGGCACGACCGATGGTCATCTTTCGGCCAAGCGAGAACTGGTGGTACGTCGTCGGGCTGCGGTCGCCGTAGACCGGTGGGGCCCCCGCCGCACCGCCGGATCCGATGCCCGCGCCCGGGCCCTGCTGCTGCGGCACCTGCTGCTGCGGCACCTGGTGCGGTGCCTGCTGGTGCTGCGCCGGTGCCTGGCCCTGCTGCGGCCAGGCCTGCTGCTGTTGCTGCGGCATCTGCTGCTGCGGCTGCTGGTGAGGCTGCTGGTGAGGCGCCTGATACTGCTGCGGCGCCTGGTGCTGCGGCTGCTGTGCGGCCCAGCCGGGTGCCTCCTGCTGCCCCGGCTGACCCGCGCCGTGCTGCGGCGGCGCGTACTGCGCCTGCTGCGCTCCCGGCGCGGACACGGCAGCGGCGGCGCCCGCGGCGCCACCGGAGAGGATCAGCTGCGGACCGTCGGTCGCGTTGCCCAGATGGACGGCCGAACCGGGCCCGATCTCCATCTGATGGATCCGCTGCCCCTGCACGAAGGTGCCATTGGTCGAGCCGTGGTCCTCAATGACCCAACTGCGGCCGCCCCAGCTGATCGTCGCGTGCCGCCAGGAGACCCTGGCGTCATCCAGCGCGATGTCACCCTGTGGATCGCGTCCAAGGGTGTATGGCCTGGACGAATCGAGCGTCCAGGTCCTGCCATTCAATTCCAGTACGAGTTCCGGCACTCCATGCCCCACTGAGTTGTCCCCCGAGTTGCCCCCATCATGGGGAGTCTAGGGATGTCGAACATCGGGAGGAACTATTTCAGGCGGAGGCCTCTGACCGAAAGTCGGGCCTTGTGAAGACTGCGTACGAGCCACTATGACTGCCCCGTTGACGGGGCAGATACCGCCCCGGAAAGTAGTAAGGGCTCTCAGCGAGTGCGGATCGCGTGCATATCGCGCATGCCACTCATGTCAGTGATGCCTGGAATGACGGGTATGCGCTCGACGCCCGTTCCCCGGCGCCCACTGCCGTCCGTGCCATGCCCGTCATGCGCCTCACGGGTTCCCCGGCGCGCTTCCGTCACCCGGAGGGCGACGCGCTGCGAGCTCGGGGGGTCCCATGGAGACCGGCGGACACAAGGACGTACGGCGGGGTGTGCCCTGGGGTGATGTCCTGCTCTCCGCGCTCGCCGCGGTCAGTTGGGCGCTGATCGGCATGGCGGGCACGGCGGCGCTCGGCCTGCATCTGCTCGGCGCGGACTCCGCGGGGTCGCTCGGGCCGATGACGGCCGCGGCGATCGCCCTGGGCGTCGGCGGTTCCGTCACCCCGTCCGGTGATGTGTCGGCCTTCGGTCTCAAGGGCGCGGAGGCGACCACGGCCATCGAGGTCACCCCGCTGGGCGTGAGCCTTGTGGGGGCGGTGCTGCTCTCCTACTTCTTCTTACGTTCCCTGCGCGGCGCGGGAGTTGTGATCTCGCCCGCCGAACTCATGGCCCGCGCGGGCGCGGTGATCGTGCTTTTCCTCGGCATGCTCGGGGGTCTCGCCTGGGCCGGACACGATGTCATCACGATCGACGGCAAACAGCTCGGTATCGACAAGGGAATCGACAAAGGGCTCGACAAAGGTCTGGACAATCTTCCCGACGGTATCGCCGACCGGATTCCCGACGGCCTCAAGGACATCGGCGGCATCGGGGACATCGGCGGGCTGCTGCCCGACCGGCTCGGGGACCTCGTCGAGGCGAAGGCCGCGGTGGGCTTCACGGTCGACACCGGGGCCACGCTGCTCGGCGGCGGGTTCTGGGTCGTCGCCGTGCTGCTCATCGCCCTCCTCGCCTCCCGCCGCACTCCCCTGCCGCCCGGCCTCGGCGCCCTCCACCGGCTGCTGCGGCCCGCCGCGTCCGCGCTGGTCGGCGTGGTCCTGATGGCCGTGGTCGCCGGGCTCACGGCGGCGGGGTACGCGATGATCGGCGACGACCACCCGAAGCGGGTCGCCGGCGGCGCGCTGCTCGGCACGCCGAACGGTGTGTTCCTCGGCCTGCCCGTGGGGCTCTTCGTGCCCTACGACGGCGAGGCGAAGGGGCCCCTGGCGCGGTTCCTGCCGGACCCGGTGGACGATCTGCTGCGCGGCGACACGAACAAGCCCCTGACCGTGGGGCGGCTCGCCGAGCTGGACAACCGGGTGTGGCTGCTCGCGGTCGCGGCGATCGTCATGATGCTGTTCGCCGGGGTCCTCACTGCCGTGCGCACCCCGCTGGGTCCCGGCGTCACCTCGGCACGGGACGTCGGCGCCGTCGGCTTCGCCGCCCGCTGCGCCCTGTGGCTCGGGCTCGTCACCGCGGTCGCGCTGCCGCTGATGGCCTGGCTGACGAGCGTGTCCGCCGACGCCTCGGTGTCGGTACTCGGCTTCGACGGCTTCGGCGCCGGGCTCGAACTGCACGCCAGACTGGGCATGGCGCTGCTCCTCGGGGCCGTGTGGGGTGCGGCCGCCGGGGCCGCAGGGGCGCTACTCGCCCGGGCGACCGGGGCGGCCGGGGGCCGTGCGGCGCCGCTTGCGCTCGCGGGCGCCGAGGTGGACGACGTCGCGGCCGGTGCGGGCCGGGAGCAGCAGGTGGTGCCCGGGGCCCACGGGGCGGGGCCCTACCGGGAGAGCACGCCCTATCGGCCGCCTCGGGCTGAGACCAATCCGTATTTGCAGGTGCCGGAGGAGTTGCGGGACCGGGGGCCGGGGCCGGGGCCGGGGCCGGGCTGGGACCGGGGGTCAGGTTCTGGGGCGGGGCCGGGTCATGGGCCGGGGCCGGGTCATGGGCCGAGGTCGGGTCCTGGCGCTGGTGGTGGCCCTGGCTCTGGTGGCGGCAGCGGCGGTGGCGGTGGGGCTCCTGCCGGGGGTGGGGTGCCTCCCTCGGCGGGCCGGGGGTCGCCGTCGGCGGGTGGACGTCCGCCGCGGGCCGGTGGGCCTCCGCCCCGGGCCGGTGGGGTGCCTCCGCAGGTGAGCGGGGCGCCCACGGTGGCGGGGCCGGTGGTGCCCCCGCGGCGGGGTGAGGGGCCGAGGCGCGGCCGCCGCGGGGAGGAGGAGTGGCCTCCGCCGCCTCCCCCGCCTCCGCCTCCGCCGCCTCCGCCGTCGGGTGGGGGGCCGAGGAAGCGGTAGGGCTGGGGTGTGGGGGGATGGCTGGCGTGGGGGTGAGGGCTGAGGGCTGGCGTCGGGCGCTGCGGGGCGGGGGCTACCGTCGCGTGCTGCGAGATGGGGGCTGCCGCCAAGCGCCGCGAGGAGAGCACCGACGTCGCACGCCGCAGGACGCGGACCACCGTGGAACGCCGCAAAGCGAGGCCCGACGCCGCAGGCCACGAGGCAAGGACCGACGTCGGGCGCCGCAGGGCGAAGGCGCCGCCGGGAGCCGCGGAGTGAGGGTCGTCGTCGCGTGCCGCAGGGCGAAGGCTGCCGCCAGGCACCGCGAGGAGAAGGCCGACGCGCAGGACGAGGCCAGCTTGGAGCGCCGCGAAGCGAGGCCCGACGCCGCACGCCGCAGAACGCGGACCGGCCTGGACCGCCGCGAAGCGAGGCCCGACACCGCATGCCATGAGGCGAGGGCCGACGTCGGGCTCCGCAGAACGAGGCCCGACGTCGCACGCCGCACGCCCGCTCCGCCGTGAAGCGGCGGGCTCGAAAGCCCTCACCACCCCCCCTCCCCCCGCCCCACCCCTCCCCGCCCACAGATGAACAAGCGACAGCCCACCCAAGACCCCCAGGTAAAGGGACCCCCGGCCTCCGGGGTGTCGCCGTCCGAGGACCGGACAGGCCCGTCACCAGGCCGACCCGGCCAGCTACCGTGGGGATCACCATGAGTGCCTCGACGCCCCCGCCGGCCTCCGGCGATTCCACCGCAGCAGGTCCCGGCGCCCCCGCCGACCTCCCCACCCTTCTGGTCAAGATCTTCGGCAAGGACCGCCCAGGCATCACCGCCGGACTCTTCGACACCCTCGCCGCGTACTCCGTAGACGTCGTCGACATCGAGCAGGTCGTGACCCGTGGCCGGATAGTGCTGTGCGCCCTGGTCACCGCCCCGCCGCCCGGCATGGAGGGCGACCTGCGGGCCACCGTCCACAGCTGGGCGGAGTCCGTGAAGCTCCAGGCCGAGATCATCTCGGGCCACGGCGACAACCGCCCGCGCGGCCTCGGCCGCTCCCTGGTGACGGTGCTCGGCCACCCCCTCACCGCGGAGTCGACGGCCGCGATCGCCGCCTGCATCACAGGGACGGGCGGCAACATCGACCGTGTCTTCCGCCTCGCCAAGTACCCGGTCACCGCAGTGGAGTTCGCCGTCTCCGGCACGGAGACCGAGCCGCTGCGCACCGCCCTCGCGACACAGGCGCACGCCCTCGGCGTGGACATCGCGGTCGTGGCGGCGGGCCTGCACCGCCGTGCCCAGCGCCTGGTCGTGATGGACGTCGACTCGACCCTCATCCAGGACGAGGTGATCGAGCTCTTCGCCGCGCACGCGGGCTGCGAGGAGGAGGTCGCCGCCGTGACCACGGCGGCCATGCGCGGCGAGCTGGACTTCGAGGAGTCGCTGCACGCCCGGGTCGCCCTGCTCAAGGACCTGGACGTGTCCGCCGTGGACAAGGTCAGGACCGAGGTCCGCCTGACCCCCGGCGCCCGTACGCTCATCCGCACCCTCAAGCGCCTCGGCTATCAGGTCGGCGTCGTCTCCGGCGGCTTCACCCAGGTCACCGACGACCTGAAGGAGCGCCTCGGCCTGGACTTCGCCCACGCCAACACCCTGGAGATCGTCGACGGCAGGCTCACCGGCAAGGTGACCGGCGAGATCGTCGACCGCGCGGGCAAGGCCCGGCTGTTGCGCCGCTTCGCCGCCGAGGCGGGCGTGCCGCTGGAGCAGACCGTGGCGATCGGCGACGGCGCCAACGACCTGGACATGCTCAACGCCGCCGGCCTGGGCGTCGCCTTCAACGCCAAGCCGCTGGTCCGCGAGGCCGCCCACACCGCGGTGAACGTCCCCTTCCTCGACACCGTCCTGTATCTCCTGGGCATCACCCGCGAAGAGGTCGAGGCCGCGGACATGCACCTGGACCAGGACTGAGCGAACCCGGCGCACCCGGCACGTCGGGGCGCCCGCGCGTCAGGGCTCCGCGCGCCGCGCACCTCCACGTCTGAGCCGACGGGCCCGGCGTCCCTCGACGCCGGGCCCTTCTCGTGGGTCGGAACAGGTCGGTGTGAGGGTGCCGCTACTCGGACGGCGCCCAGTAGTCCACCAGGGTCGCCGTCCCCGGCTCAAGGCCCTTCCACGATCCGGTGTACGTCAGGACGGCGAACGCCGACGTCGGGAAGCCTCGGCGGTTCATCCGCACCTGGGCGTCGCCCTCGGCCTCGCCGCTGAGGACGTCGGCGAGGCCGTGGACGCCGGGGTTGTGGCCGATCAGGATCAGGTCCCGGACGTCGTCCGGGGTTTCGTTGAGCACGGCGATCAGCTCGCCGGGGGACGCCTCGTAGACCCGATCCTCGTACACCGTCCGGGGCCGCTGCGAGAGCTCCTGGACGGCGAGCTTCCAGGTCTCGCGGGTCCTGGCGGCGGTCGAGCAGAGGGCGAGGTCGAAGGCGATGCCGCTCTCGGCCAGTCTGCGCCCGGCCACGGGGGCGTCCCTGCGGCCGCGGTCGGCGAGCGGGCGCTCGTGGTCGGACACCTGGGGCCAGTCGGCCTTCGCATGCCGGAAGAGGACAATCCTGCGGGGTTCTGCGACGCTCATGCGTCCCAGCTTCGCATGAAACACGCCGTCGGGCGCAGGGAGTTGACGGGCTCCGTCAGCACGGGTGACAGGGCTTTCACCAGGTGACCCACGAGGTCAGGGGCGGTGCCGGGGCCGCTCCCCGCGGCCGGGGCGCAATCGCTCACGATCTTCGAAGCGGGCCCGGAGGGGATCGTGGAAGGCGTCACGCCGCGATGCTCAGCATCTCCCGCAGGCGCTCCAGGATGTCCGTGACCGCGGGTTCGCTGCTCGCCGCGTGGGCGTCCGCCGGGTTCAGTATCAGCAGGAGCAGCGCCGCGAAGGCGATCGCGGGCAGGGCGATGGCCCACCAGGGCAGCTGGATCTCGATGCCGACCTGCTTCGCCTGGTCCGCCGGGTCGCGTCGGGTGTGCGAACGGGCCGACATGCCGCCTCCATGGTCTTCGAGTGCTCCGTGCCGCGTCTTCGCGGCCACATCTCGAAGGTACGGAGTCCGGCGCCCTCAACCCATCCGGTGATCCACCCAGTTAACCCTGACACTGGCCCCCTAGGGGATGGTGGTGCTAGCCCCACCATCCGGCGACGCGGGGGCCCCGCGCCGCCTGCTGAGGGATCGTCAGGGGGAGGCCACCGTCGCGACGATTCCGATGATCACGGTGATGGCCAGCATCGCGCCGAGCACGAGGAGCAGCTTCTTCTGGCCGTTCTGGGGGTTCGGGTCGAGCACTGGCATGGGGCAAGTCTCGCACCTCGCGGGCGGACCGCGCCCTCCGGGGTCAGGCTCCCGCCCGCGCGGCGGCCGTCCGCTGTGCCACCTCGTCCTCGATGGTGCGGTCGCGGCCCGCGAGGACGCCGACGACGATCTGCGGCACCATCAGGCCCGCCATGAGCGCGATCGGCAGGCCCCAGCCGCCGCTGTGCTGGTAGAGGACGCCGACGAGCAGCGGTCCGGGGATCGAGATCAGATAGCCGGTGCTCTGCGCGAAGGCGGACAGCTTGGCCACGCCCGCGCTGCTTTTGGCCCGCATGCCGACCATGGTGAGGGCCAGCGGGAAGGCGCAGTTGGAGATGCCGCACAGCAGCGCCCAGGCCCAGGCGCCGCCCGCCGGGGCGAAGTACAGGCCCGCGTATCCGGCGAGCCCGCAGGTGCCGAGGGCGACCACCACGGGACCCTGGTGGGACAGCCGCGTCGCCACGCGCGGGATGACGAAGGCGAGGGGCACGCCCATGGCCATCGTGACGGCGAGCAGCACACCGGCCTCACCGGCGGGCACCCCCGCGTCCCGGAAGATCTGCGGCAGCCAGCCCATCGTGATGTACGCGGCGGTGGCCTGGAGGCCGAAGAAGCAGGCCAGCGCCCAGGCGGTGCGGCTGTGGGTGATGCGCAGTTCCTCGTCCTGCCGCCGCACGGCCGCGGGCACCCGCTCGGATCCGGCGGCGTCGGTGCCGCGCTCACGCACCAGCGGGATCCAGGGCACGACGGCGACGACGGCGACCGCGGCCCAGATGGCGAGGCCCGCGCGCCAGCTGCCGCCGAGCGCGTCGGTCACCGGCACGGTGACGGCGGCGGCGAGCGAGGTGCCGAGCGCGAGAGCCATGGAGTACAGGCCGGTCATCGAGCCGACGCGGTCCGGGAACCAGCGCTTGACGATCACCGGCATCAGCACGTTGCTGACGGCGATACCCATCAGTGCGAGCGCGCTCGCGGCCAGGAAGCCGACGGTGCCGCCCAGGAAGGGACGTATCAGCAGGCCCGTGGCGATGGCCACCATGCCGCCGCACACCACCGCGCCCGCGCCGAAGCGCCGGGCGAAGCGGGGCGCGAGGCTGCCGAAGGCCGCGAAGCACAGCGGCGGCACGGAGGTGAGGAGACCGGCGAGGGTGCCGCTCATGCCGAGCCCGTCGCGGACCTCTTCGAGGAGGGCGCCGAGGCTGGTGATGGCGGGCCGCAGGTTGAGGGCCGCGAGGACGATGCCGACGATGACGAGACGCGTCGTCCACGCGCGCGTGGACGACGGTTTCCCGGCGGCCGCCGCGGTCCGCGCGGGTCCGGACCCGCCGGTGGTGTCGGTGGTGCCGGTGCCGCCCGTGCGTCCGGTGGGCGCCTCCGGTGCCGCCGTCGCCGTACCCGTCGCTGGACTCGTCGCCTTCGCTTCCTCACTCGCCATGAGAGCCATCATAGAATCATGGGATGATTGGCTGTCCAATCCGTTTCACGATGCAAGCACCGCCGGGCACCCGCCCGGCCACCGCACGGCCCTCCGTCCGACCGCTCGCCCGAAGGAACGCCATGCCCCTGACCACGCCTCGCCGCTCGGCGCTCTCCGAGCAGGTCATCTCCGAGCTGCGCAACCAGATCTCGTCCGGCGAGTGGCCGGTGGGCTCCCGCATCCCCACCGAGCCCGAGCTGGTCGAGCAGCTGGGTGTGGCCAGGAACACGGTGCGCGAGGCGGTCCGCGCCCTCGCCCACAACGGTCTGCTCGACATCCGCCAAGGCTCGGGCACCTATGTGGTCGCGACCAGCGAGCTGGCGGGCGTGATGCAGCGCAGGTTCGCCGACGCCAGCCCCCGGCACATCGCGGAGCTGCGGGCCACGCTGGAGTCGAGCGCGGCGAAGCTGGCCGCCGAGCGGCGCACCGAGCGGGATCTGCGGCAGTTGGACACGCTGCTCGCGCGCCGCGAGGAGGCCTGGGCGTCGGGTGACGCCGAGGCGTTCGTGACGGCCGACTCGACGCTGCACCTGGCGGTGGTGGCCGCGTCGCACAACGACGTCATGACGGCCATGTACGCGGACCTGGGCGAGGTGCTGCGGGACTGGCTGCGCGAGGACATCGGCCGGGAGCTGACCCCGGAGGCGTACATGGACCACGGGCGGCTCGTCGAGGCGATCCGCGCGGGGGACGCGGAGGCCGCCGCGGCGGAGGCGGCCAGCTATCCCTACCTGTGCCGCCCGGAGCGCTTCGCGGCCGACGCCTGAGGTCCGCCCGCCCCGCCGCTCCCCGGTCTCACCGCTGGTGGCTGACCCACACCGAGCGGATCTCCTTCCAGCACCGCCCGGTGAGCCGCACCGTCCCCGCCGGTCCGGCGGCGACCGGGGCGCTGTCGCTGTCGACGTCCCACCACCGGTCGCACTCGATGTGCAGCCGGACCCGGTCGGTCTCGGGGTAGGGGTTGTGGCAGTACGCGACGGCCGTCGACCCCTGGACGCTGCTGCGGCACTCCGCGCCGAACGGCCGGTCCGCGCGGGCCGGTCGAGCGGCCCCGCCCCGGTCACCGCTGTCGGCCGCGCGGGTCACCGCTCCCCCGGCCCCGTGGGACGCGGCGTCGTAGGGCAGGGCGACCAGCAGGGCGAGGGCGGCGAGCACCGCACCAGGTGACCAGCGCACACCTCAGGGTGCGCGGTCCGGGCCCGCCCCCGCCCGGTCAGGCGGCCGAACGGGCGACGCCCCGCCTCCCGCGCGCTGCGGGGGACGGGGCGTCGGCCACGTACAAGGGCACGTACGAGAACGTACGAGGTCCTGCTCAGGCACCCATCATGTGGACGCCGCCGTCGACGTGCACGACCTCGCCCGTCGTCTTCGGGAAGAAGTCCGACAGGAGGCCGACGACGCCGCGACCCGCGGGCTCCGGGTCGGTGAGGTCCCAGCCGATGGGGGCGCGGTGGTTCCAGACGTCCGCGAGCTCCTCGAAGCCCGGGATGGACTTGGCGGCCATGGACTTGATCGGGCCGGCCGAGACCATGTTGACGCGGACGTTGCGGCCGCCGAGGTCACGCGCCAGGTAGCGCCCGGTGGACTCCAGGGCGGCCTTGGCGACGCCCATCCAGTCGTACTTCGGCCAGGCGATGGAGCCGTCGAAGGTGATGCCGACGACCGAGCCGCCGCCGCGCTTCTCCATCAGCGGGAGCAGCGCCATGGTGAGCGACTTCAGGGAGTACGCCGAGACCTGGAGGGCCGTCGAGACGTCCGCCCAGTCCGCCTCCAGGAAGTTGAAGGCGCCCTGCGGGCCGAAGGCGATCGAGTGGACGACGCCGTCGATGCCCTCGTCGTCGCCGAAGTACTCGTTGACCTTGGCGGCAAGCGAGTCCAGGTGCTCCTGGTCGGTCACGTCCATCTCGATGACCGTGGTGGGCTTGGGCAGCCGCTTGGCGATGCGCTCCACGAGCGTGACCCGGCCGAAGCCGGTGAGGACGACCTCGGCGCCCTGCTCCTGGGCGACCTTGGCCGCGTGGAAGGCGATGGAGCCCTCCGTGAGGACGCCCGTGACGAGGATGCGCTTGCCGTCGAGAATTCCGCTCATGGTGATCAGTGACCCATGCCCAATCCGCCGTCAACCGGGATGACGGCTCCAGTGATGTACGAGGCGTCGTCCGACGCGAGGAACTTCACCGTCGCGGCGATCTCCTCGGGCTTGGCGTAACGGCCGAGCGGCACCTGCGACACGATGTTCGCGCGCTGCTCGTCCGTCAGCACCTGGGTCATGTCCGTGTCGACAAAACCGGGCGCGACGACGTTGAAGGTGAGGTTGCGCGACCCGAGCTCCCGGGCGAGGGAACGCGCGAAGCCGACCAGGCCCGCCTTGGAGGCGGCGTAGTTCGCCTGCCCGGGCCCGCCGTAGAGACCCACCACCGAGGAGATGAGGACGACGCGGCCCTTCCTGGCGCGCAGCATGCCGCGGTTGGCCCGCTTCACGACGCGGAAGGTGCCGGTGAGGTTGGTGTCGAGGACGGACGTGAAGTCCTCCTCGGACATGCGCATCAGGAGCTGGTCCTTGGTGATGCCCGCGTTGGCGACCAGGACCTCGACGGCTCCGTGCTTCTCCTCGATCTCCTTGTAGGCCTGCTCCACCGTCTCGGCGTCGGTGATGTCGCACTTGACGGCGAGGACGCCGGCCGCGGTGAGGTCCTTGGGCGGCTCACCCGAGCGGTAGGTGATCGCGACCTTGTCGCCGGCGTCGGCGAACGCGCGGGCGATGGCGAGGCCGATGCCCCGGTTTCCTCCAGTGACGAGAACCGAGCGGCTCAACGGATCACCCTTTCCTTGGCTGTGTGGTCTTCCGAAAACCTATCGGTACCGTGCGCGATACGGAGAATCGGCGACCGACAGTGGCGCAGATGAGTCGCTGTTGGATCCCTACAGAAAAGTGTGGCCACCGTCCGGTTCGCACGCCATGATCGGACGTGGCCGGTGCCGGGGGGCGGCCGTGACCGTGCCGGGGCGAGCAGGCCCACCACAGGCGACAGCAGGGAGACATTCCGTGCCTCATTCCATCGATGAAGCCTTCACGGCGTTGCCGTTGCGGGCACTCGCCGACGCGGCGCTCGCCCGCGCGCGTGCGCTGGGCGCCGAGCACGCGGACTTCCGCCTGGAGCGGGTGCGCAGCGCGGCCTGGCGGCTGCGGGACGCCAAGCCGGCCGGGTCGTCCGACACCACGGATCTGGGATACGCGGTGCGGGTGGTGCACGACGGGGCGTGGGGGTTCGCCTCGGGCGTCGATCTGACGATGGACACGGCGGCCCGGGTCGCCTCGCAGGCCGTCGCGATGGCGAAGCTCTCGGCGCAGGTCATCAAGGCGGCGGGGTCGGACGAGCGCGTCGAGCTGGCCGGCGAGCCGGTGCACGCGGACCGGACCTGGGTGTCCGCGTACGAGATCGACCCCTTCTCCGTGCCGGACGCCGAGAAGACGGGGCTGCTCGCGGAGTGGAGCGCGCGGCTGCTCGGGGCCGCCGGGGTCGCGCACGTGGACGCCTCGCTGCTCACCGTGCACGAGAACAAGTTCTACGCGGACACGGCGGGCACGGTGACCACCCAGCAGCGGGTGCGTCTGCATCCGCAACTGACCGCCGTCGCCGTCGACGAGTCCACCGGCGAGTTCGACTCGATGCGCACCATCGCGCCGCCGGTCGGCCGCGGCTGGGAGTACCTCACCGGGAACACCTGGGACTGGGCGGGGGAACTCGACCGGATCCCGGAGCAATTGGCGGAGAAGATGCGGGCCCCGAGCGTCGAGGCGGGCCGCTACGACCTCGTCGTCGACCCCTCGAACCTGTGGCTGACGATCCACGAGTCCATCGGCCACGCCACGGAGCTGGACCGCGCGCTCGGCTACGAGGCGGCGTACGCGGGCACCTCGTTCGCGACCTTCGACCAGCTCGGCAAGCTCGCGTACGGCTCGTCCCTGATGAACGTCACGGGCGACCGCACGGCCGAGCACGGGCTCGCGACCATCGGGTACGACGACGAGGGCGTGGCCGCGCAGTCCTGGGACCTGGTCAAGGACGGCACCCTCGTCGGCTACCAGCTGGACCGGCGGATCGCGAAGCTCACCGGCTTCGAGCGGTCCAACGGCTGCGCGTACGCCGACTCCCCCGGGCACGTCCCGGTGCAGCGCATGGCGAACGTCTCGCTGCAGCCGGACCCCGGCGGGCTCTCCACGGAGGACCTGATCAGCGGCGTCGACCGGGGCATCTACGTGGTCGGAGACCGCTCCTGGTCCATCGACATGCAGCGCTACAACTTCCAGTTCACCGGACAGCGCTTCTACAAGATCGAGAACGGGCGGCTCACCGGGCAGCTGCGCGATGTCGCCTACCAGGCGACGACCACCGACTTCTGGGGCTCGATGACGGCGATCGGCGGCCCGCAGACGTACGTCCTCGGCGGCGCCTTCAACTGCGGCAAGGCCCAGCCGGGCCAGGTCGCGGCCGTGTCGCACGGCTGCCCCTCCGCCCTCTTCTCGGGCGTCAACATCCTCAACACCACGCAGGAGGCCGGTCGATGAGCCGCACCGCCAAGCCGCACGAGATCGTCGAGCGCGCCCTGGAGCTGTCCACCGCCGACGGCTGCGTGGTGATCGCCGACGAGGAGTCGACGGCGAACCTGCGCTGGGCGGGCAACGCGCTCACCACCAACGGCGTCACCCGCGGCCGCACCCTCACCGTCATCGCCACGGTCGACGGCAAGGAGGGCACCGCCTCCGGTGTCGTCTCGCGGTCCGCGGTGACCGCCGCCGACCTGGAGCCGCTGGTGCGGGCCGCCGAGGCCGCGGCGCGCGCGGGTGGGCCCGCGGAGGACGCGCAGCCGCTGGTGGCCGACGCCCCGGCCTCGCCGGACTTCACGGACGCGCCCGCCGAGACGTCCTCGGCGGTCTTCGTGGACTTCGCGCCCGCGCTCGGCGAGGCGTTCGCCCGCGCCCGGGCGGGCGGCCGGGAGCTGTACGGCTTCGCCAACCACGAGCTGACCTCCACCTATCTGGGTACGTCGACGGGGCTGCGGCTGCGCCACGACCAGCCGAGCGGCACCCTGGAGCTGAACGCGAAGTCCCCGGACCGCACCCGCTCGGCGTGGGCGGGCCGGGCCACCCGGGACTTCAAGGACGTCGACCCCGGCGCCCTGGACGAGGAGCTTGCGCGGCGCCTGGCCTGGGCTCAGCGGCGGGTGGAGCTGCCCGCCGGGCGGTACGAGACGCTGCTTCCGCCGACCGCCGTCGCGGACCTGCTGATCTACCAGCTGTGGTCGTCGGCGGGGCGGGACGCCGCGGAGGGCCGCACGGTGTTCTCCAAGCCGGGCGGCGGCACCCGGGTCGGCGAGCGGATCTCGGAGCTGCCGCTGACGCTGCGCAGCGACCCGAACGAGCCGGGTCTGGAGTCGGCGCCGTTCGTCCTCGCGCACGCCTCCGGCGACGACGCGTCGGTGTTCGACAACGGACTGCCGCTGCGGCCCACCGAGTGGCTGCGCGGGGGCGAGCTGGCGCAGCTCACGACGACCCGGCACAGCGCCGCGCTGACGGGCCTGCCGGTGGCCCCGGTGATCGACAACCTCGTCCTCGACGGTGGCTCGGACCGCTCCCTCGACGACATGGTCGCGGCCACCGGGCGCGGCCTGCTCCTGACCTGCCTGTGGTACATCCGCGAGGTGGACCCGGCGACGCTGCTGCTCACCGGCCTGACCAGGGACGGCGTGTATCTGGTGGAGAACGGCGAGGTGGTCGGCGAGGTGAACAACTTCCGCTTCAACGAGTCGCCGGTGGGCCTGCTGTCGCGGGCCAGCGAGGCGGGCCGTACGGAGAAGACGCTGCCGCGCGAGTGGGGCGACTGGTTCACCCGGGCCGCGATGCCCGCGCTGCGGGTCCCCGATTTCAATATGAGCTCTGTCAGCCAGGGCGTATAACCTCGGAGACTGCACCCGAGGTACGCCGGGGTGCACGCACCTCGGACACCGCACCTCGAGGTGCGCGGTTCCAGCACACCCAAGGAGACACGAGACCCGTGACGGACATCGTCGACGAGCTGAAGTGGCGGGGGCTGTTCTCGCAGTCCACCGACGAAGAAGCCCTGCGCAAGGCGCTCGCGGACGGTCCCGTCACGTTCTATTGCGGCTTCGACCCGACGGCGGCCAGCCTGCACGTCGGGCATCTCGTGCAGGTCCTGACCGTGCGCCGCCTGCAGCAGGCGGGCCACCGCCCGCTCGCCCTGGTGGGCGGCGCCACGGGTCAGATCGGCGACCCGCGGCCGACCGCGGAGCGCACCCTGAACGACCCGGAGACGGTCGCGAACTGGGTGTCGCGGCTGCGCTCGCAGATCGAGCCGTTCCTGTCCTTCGAGGGCGAGAACGCCGCGGTCATGGTCAACAACCTGGACTGGACCGCGGGGATGTCCGCGATCGAGTTCCTGCGGGACATCGGCAAGCACTTCCGCGTGAACAAGATGCTCACCAAGGACTCGGTCGCCCGCCGCCTGGAGTCCCAGGAGGGCATCAGCTACACGGAGTTCAGCTACCAGCTGCTGCAGGGCATGGACTTCCTGGAGCTGTACCGCCGCCACGGCTGCACCCTCCAGCAGGGCGGCAGCGACCAGTGGGGCAACCTCACGGCGGGCATCGACCTGATCCACCGCCTGGAGCCGGACGCGACCGTGCACGCGCTCGCGACGCCCCTGATGACCAAGGCGGACGGCACCAAGTTCGGCAAGACCGAGGGCGGCGCCGTCTGGCTCGACCCGGAGATGACGACGCCGTACGCGTTCTACCAGTTCTGGCTGAACGTGGACGACCGGGACATCTCGAAGTACCTGCGCATTCTCAGCTTCAAGTCCCGCGAGGAGCTGGAGGAGCTGGAGCAGCAGACCGAGGAGCGTCCGCAGGCGCGCGCGGCGCAGCGCGCGCTCGCCGAGGAGCTGACCACGCTGGTGCACGGCGCCGACCAGTGCGCGGCCGTGATCGCCGCGTCGAAGGCGCTGTTCGGCCAGGGCGACCTTGTCGACCTCGACGAGGCGACGCTCGCGGCGGCGCTGTCGGAGCTTCCGCACATCCAGGTCGGCGAGCTGGGCCCGGTCGTGGACCTGTTCGCGGAGGTCGGCCTGGTGGCGAGCAAGTCGGCCGCGCGCCGCACGGTCAAGGAGGGCGGGGCGTACGTGAACAACGCGAAGGTCGCCGCCGAGGACGCCGTGGCGGACCGCGCGGATCTGCTGCACGGGCGCTGGCTGGTGCTGCGGCGCGGCAAGAAGAACCTGGCGGCGGTCGAGGTCACGGCCTGACCGCCCGGGTCGGGGCCGCGGTCACGGCCTGACCGCCCGGCACAGCAAGGGAGAGGGGCCGGTCCGCACGGACCGGCCCCTCTCTGCTCCCCGCCACTAGGTCGTCTGTTTACCGCCCTTGATCATCTTGTACGCGGCGTCGCCCAGGCCCACCACCACGAGCGCGGCGACCAACTGGAGCGCGTGCCGTCCCCAGTCGATGCCCTTGGTCTCGTCGATACCGAACCCGGCGGCCATCCAGTTGCCGAGTACGGCGCCGATGATGCCGAAGATGGTCGTCAGCCAGAGCGGACTGTGCTGCTTGCCCGGCAGGATCGCCTTGGCGATCAGGCCCAGCACGAATCCCACGATGATCGCCCACAACCAGCCCATAGCTGCCTCCTCAGACGGCTCGACATGAGCATTACGCTCAGTGTCGGTCCATCCGCCATACGGCGCATGTCGGGCACCTCCATACGTGGCGCGACGCAGCCCCCACCAGGAGCCGAGCCGCCCCCCGGTCTACGCGTCGGCGCAGGTGCGGCGTAACGTGGTGGAGCGTCCAGGCCGGGGAGAGCCTGGCATGACGGGCAGGCGGTGGAACGTGATGCGGAAGCAGAGCAGCGCCCAGGTCTTCCGGATCACAGGGGCCCGCCAGGGCCTCGCGGACGACATCCGGGGCCGGCAGCGACGGTATGTGATCTCGATGTCGGTCCGTACTGTTTCAGTCATTGCCGCCGCGGCGCTCTGGAACGTCGAGCGCCATGTCGCTCTGGTCGCGCTGGTACTCGGAGTGCTCCTTCCGTACGTCGCCGTGGTGATCGCCAACGCCGGCCGCGAGAACACTCCGTCGCTGCCGTCAACCTTCGTACCGGCACCGTCTCGGCCGATGCTGCCCCCGACGGCGACCCGTGAACGGGCCGCGGAACCCGTCCCGGAAGATGTGACCCGGGTCACGAACGAGGACGCGAAGGCGCGGTCGGGCGAACAGAGTTGACCGTCGACCTTACGCCAAGCTCAAGAAAACCTCAGATCAATCATGTAGTTCCAGTGCCAGGCGGCCGGTTCCCCGTGACATACTTCGTACGCGCTCCGCATCCCCCGTCGGAGCGACAGACCGACGCCGGGCAGCTCCCCCCGTGGCTGCTCGGCGTCGCCTTGTTTGGGATGAGTACGTGAGCGACGAAACACCGATCTGTTCCGCCAAGGGCTGCCGCGTCGCCGCGGTCTGGGTGCTCGCCTGGAACAACCCGAAGATCCATACTCCGGAGCGTCGCAAGACCTGGCTCGCGTGCGACGAACACCGCGAGCACCTGTCCCAATTCCTGGGCGTACGAGGCTTCTTGAAGGACGTCGTCCCGCTCGCCGAGTGGGAGCAGCCGGAGGGCTCCACCGGCTGACCGACCCGTCGGAGAGGCCCTAGCCGCCGATCGCGGACATCGGGCGGTCGGGCTGGAGGAACGACGGGTCGTCGAGGCCGGAGCCCGCCTTCTTGCCCCACATCGCGAGCCGCCAGATGCGGGCGATCTCCTCGTCCGCGCCGTCGTCGACGCCGTCGCCGTCCGTGCCCTCGGGTGCCGCCCGCAGCGCAGCGCGCAGGTCGGTCTCCTCGCTGGCGAACAGGCAGGTGCGCACTTGGCCGTCGGCCGTGAGCCGGGTGCGGTCGCAGGCGGAGCAGAACGGACGCGTGACGGAGGCGATCACTCCGACGCGGTGCGGGCCGCCGTCGACGACCCAGCGCTCGGCCGGGGCGGAGCCGCGCTTCGCGGAGCCCTCCTCGGTGAGGGTGAAGCGGGTGCGCAGCGAGGTCAGGATGTCACCGGCCGTGATCATGCCGTCGCGCTTCCAGCCGTGCTGGGCGTCCAGGGGCATCTGCTCGATGAAGCGCAGTTCGTAGTCGTTCTCCACGGCCCAGGCGAGCAGGTCGGGGGCCTCGTCGTCGTTCAGGCCCGGCATCAGGACCGTGTTGACCTTGACCGGGGTCAGGCCCGCGTCGCGGGCGGCTTCGAGGCCGTCGAGGACGTCGCGGTGGCGGTCGCGGCGGGTGAGGGTCTTGAAGACGTCCGGGCGCAGGGTGTCCAGGGAGACGTTGACCCGGTCGAGGCCCGCTTCCTTCAGGGCCTTGGCGGTGCGCTTGAGGCCGATGCCGTTCGTCGTCAGGGACATCCTGGGGCGCGGCTCCAGGGCGGCGCAGCGCTCGACGATGCCGACGAGGCCGGGGCGCAGCAGCGGCTCGCCGCCGGTGAAGCGGACTTCTTCGATGCCGAGGCGCGTGACGGCTATGCGGACGAGGCGGACGATCTCGTCGTCCGTGAGCAGGTCCGGCTTGGCCAGCCACTGCAGGCCCTCTTCCGGCATGCAGTACGTGCACCGCAGGTTGCAGCGGTCGGTCAGCGAAACCCGCAGATCGGTGGCCACTCGGCCATACGTGTCGATGAGCACGTGGGCCCCCTCTCCGGTCCGGATCGGCATGGCGGCGTTGCTACGCCCTTTGACCACGAGCCTACGTGACGGTGCCGACATCGAAGAGGGGCATGATCCAACAGGAGCGGGGGGGGGGGGGGGGGGGGGGGGGGGGGGGGGGGGGGGGGGGGGGGGGGGGGGGAGGGGGGGGGGAGAGGGAGGGGAGGGGGGGGAGG
>NZ_JBVIXA010000014.1:30830-99083 GCF_055594065.1 Streptomyces sp. NPDC040610
CCACATCATACGAGGCCGCCGCAAAAAAAAACCCCCCCCCCCCCCCACCCTCCCCCCCCCCCCCCCCCCCCCCCCCCCCCCCCCCCCCCCCCCCCCCCCCCCCCGACGTGGTGCCTCAAGAGAGGGGCTCAGTGGGCTCCGGTGCCGGTCAGGGAGCGGACCTCCAGCTCCGCGTACTTCTTCTTGTCGGGCTCCTCCTTCGACAGGACGGTGCCGAGCCAGCCGAGCAGGAAGCCGACCGGGATGGAGATCAGGCCCGGGTTCTCCAGCGGGAACCAGTGGAAGTCGACGCCCTTGAACATGGAGGTCTTCGCGTTGCCCGAGACCACCGGTGAGAACAGGACGAGGACGACGGCGGTGGTGAGGCCGCCGTAGATCGACCACAGGGCACCCTGGGTGGTGAACCGCTTCCAGAAGAGGCTGTAGAGGATCGTCGGCAGGTTCGCGGACGCGGCCACGGCGAAGGCGAGGGCCACCAGGCCCGCCACGTTCAGGTCGCGGGCGAGGGCGCCGAGGCCGATGGAGACGAGGCCGATGAAGACGGTCGCCCAGCGTGCGGCCTTGACCTCCTGCTTCTCGCTGGCCTGGCCCTTCTTGATGACGTTGGCGTAGATGTCGTGGGCGAACGACGAGGACGAGGCGAGGGTGAGGCCCGCGACGACCGCGAGGATCGTGGCGAACGCGACGGCGGAGATCGTGGCGAGCAGGATGGCGCCCCAGTTGGAGTCCACTCCCCCTAGATGGAGCGCGAGCAGTGGGGCTGCCGTGTTGCCCGCCGGGTTGGAGTCGGTGATCTCCTTGGGGCTGATCAGCGCGGCGGCGCCGAACCCGAGGGCGATCGTCATCAGGTAGAAGGCGCCGATGATGCCGATGGCCCAGTTCACGGACTTCCGGGCGGCCTTGGCCGTCGGCACCGTGTAGAAGCGGATGAGGATGTGGGGCAGGCCCGCGGTGCCGAGCACCAGGGCGATGCCGAGCGAGATGAAGTCCAGCTTGGACGTCGCCGTCGCGCCGTACTTCAGGCCGGGCTCCAGGAACGGCGCGCCCTTGCCGCTGTTCTCCGCGGCGCTGCCGAGCAGGTCGGAGATGTTGAAGTCGAACTTGAGCAGCACCAGGAAGGTCAGCAGGAGCGCGCCCGCGATCAGCAGGACGGCCTTGACCATCTGCACCCAGGTGGTGCCCTTCATGCCGCCGATGGTGACGTACACGATCATCAGGACGCCGACGAGCGCGACGATGGCGACCTTTCCGCCGTCGCTGGTGATGCCGAGGAGCAGCGAGACCAGGACGCCCGCGCCCGCCATCTGCGCGAGCAGGTAGAAGATCGAGACGACGATGGTGGAGGTGCCCGCGGCGGTGCGCACGGGGCGCTGGCGCATGCGGTACGCGAGGACGTCACCCATGGTGTAGCGGCCGGAGTTGCGCAGCGGCTCGGCGACCAGGAGCAGCGCCACCAGCCAGGCGACCAGGAAGCCGATGGAGTACAGGAAGCCGTCGTAGCCGAACAGGGCGATGGCGCCCGCGATGCCGAGGAAGGACGCGGCGGACATGTAGTCCCCGGAGACGGCGAGGCCGTTCTGGAAGCCGGTGAACTGCCGTCCGCCGGCGTAGAAGTCGGCGGCGCTCTTGGTCTGCCGGCCCGCCCACACGGTGATGACGAGGGTGGCGACGACGAAGACCGCGAACAGTGTGATGATCAGCGGCCGGTGCTCGCTGGCCTCGTTCGCGGCCAGCACGGTGCTCTGCGCCGAGTGGAGCTGAAGGGTGCTCACGCGCCGCCCTCCATCCGGGACTTGATGGCCTCTGCCTTGGGGTCGAGCTTGGTGGCGGCGTGGCGGGAGTACCACCAGGCGATGAGGAACGTGGTCAGGAACTGGGCGAGGCCGAGGACGAGGGCCACGTTGATGTTGCCGATCACCTTGGTGCCCATGAAGTCGCCCGCGTAGTTCGACAGCAGGACGTAGACGAGGTACCAGGCGATGAACGCGATGGTCAGCGGGAACGCGAACGAGCGGTGGGCGGTGCGCAGTTCACCGAACTCCGCGCTCTGCTGCACCGCGACGAACTCCTCCGTGGAGGGCGTGACGGGGGTGGGTTCTGAGCCGCCCTTCGATGGTGGCGGTACGTCGGTGGCCACGGAGTCTCCTCGTGGGACGGGGGTGGTGGGGAGGTGGGGGGAGTCGGAGGCGGTGCGGTGCATGGGGATCTGCGGTCTCTGCTCTCGGGGCCGTCGTGGGCGACGTGGATAGTGACACGGATCACGTGGCCGCGGATGGTGATGCTAAGCCCCGGGGACGTGATCCGACAGGGGGTCGATATTGCTTCTGTCCACTGTTCAACGTCATGGCGGCGCGCCCGAAGCGGTCGAACTCACGCTTTTCCCGCTTTCTTCGGGAAGCCATTGCTGGCCTGGGAGTTCGGGGGATAGCTTCACCCTGCACCACTCGTCATGCACCTGCCCGGGCACCAGCTGTGTTCGGGCAGTTCCGTATCCGGATGATGTGGAGATCCCATGGCTCATCTGCGCTCGTCACGCACGTCGCGCTCCAGACGACTGGCGCTCGCGCTGCCGCTCGGTGTCGTGCTCGCCGCAGCGGTCGGCTTCGCGCCCGGCGCCGCGACCGCCGCCCCGCTCGACGCCCCCGGCTCCAGCACGGCGCGGGCCGCGGACACCGACGCGGCCGGCAAGCTGGCGTACGTCGTCAACACCAGGTCCGACGCCAAGACCCTGGCGCGGGTGAAGAAGGAGATAGCCAAGGCCGACGGCACGGTCGTCGTCACGTACGCGAAAATAGGCGTGATCGTCGCTCACTCGGCCAATCCGGACTTCGGCAAGACGCTGCGCGACGTGCGCGGCGTGCACTCCGCGGGCGCCACCCGCACCTCGCCGCTCACCCCGGCCGCCACGACGCAGGAGGGCGCGCCGTCCTTCGTGTCGAAGGAGCAGGCCAAGGCGCTCAAGCAGCGGGCCGCGGCGGGCAAGGGCGGCGCCGCCGCCCAGGAGCCGCTGGAAGGCGACCAGTGGGACCTGCGGGCCATCGGAGCCGACAAGGCGGCGCAGATCAACCCGGGCAGCAAGAAGGTCACCGTCGGCGTCATCGACACCGGTGTGGACGACACCCACCCCGACCTCGCGCCCAACTTCTCGGCCTCGCAGTCCGCGAGCTGTGTCGGCGGCAAGGCCGACACCTCCCCCGGCGCCTGGCGCCCGGCGAAGCCCGAGCACTACCACGGCACGCACGTGGCGGGCGAGGTGGCCGCCGCGCGCAACAACGTCGGCGTCGCGGGTGTCGCGCCCGGCGTGAAGGTCGCGGGCATCAAGGTGGCCGACCCGGTCAGCGAGCTGTTCTTCCCGGAGAGCGTGGTCTGCGCCTTCGTGTTCGCCGCCGACAACGGCATCGAGATCACCAACAACAGCTACTACGTGGACCCGTGGCTGTACAACTGCAAGGACGACCCGGACCAGCGGGCCATCCTCGACGCGGTCAACCGCGCCCAGCTGTACGCCCAGAGGAAGGGCACCCTGAACCTCGCCTCCGCGGGCAACTCCAACCACGACCTGGACGCGGACGCGATCGTCGACGACTCCAGCCCCGACGACTCCACGCCGGTCCCCCGCACCATCGACCCGCACAAGTGCCTCGACATCCCGACCCAGCTCCCGGGCGTCGTCACGGTCAGCGCGACGGGCGTGTACAAGGCCAAGTCGTACTACTCGACGTACGGCAACGGCGTCATCGACATCGCGGCCCCCGGCGGCGACCGGCGCTACCAGAAGCCGACCGACACCCCCTCCAAGGACGGCGGCATCCTCTCCACGATGCCGGGCGGCCAGTACGCGTGGCTGCAGGGCACGTCCATGGCGTCCCCGCACGCGGCCGGTGTCGCGGCGCTCCTGAAGTCCACGCACCCGAAGGCGGGCCCGGCCGAGCTGCAGCGGCTGCTCAAGCGGCAGGCCGACAACCCGGGCTGCCCGACGAAGCCGTACGACCCCGACGGCGACGGCAAGGTCGACGCCGTCTGCAAGGGCGGCAAGAACAAGAACGGCTTCTACGGCCACGGGATCGTCGACGCGCTCGACGCCGTGAAGAAGTAAGGGGAACGGCACCTTGAGCAGCAAGCAGACCAGCAGGACCGGCCGGGCCGGACGCCGCGCCGTCGCCCTTCCCCTCGGGGTCGCGGTGGTGTCCGCGCTCGCGTTCCTTCCGGGCACCGCGTCCGCGCAGAGCGACTCTCCGGCGGCGGCACCCGCGGCCCCGGGCGTCGGCGTCCTCGCCGCCGCCGCGCCCGCGGACGGTTCGACGATGAGCTATGTCGTCAACGTCCGCACCGGGCAGGGCGGTTGGGTGGCCAAGTACGTCAAGAAGGCCATCGCCAAGGCCGACGGCAAGGTCGTGATCTCGTACGACAAGATCGGTGTGATCGTCGTCCACTCCGCGAACCCCGACTTCGCGAAGACGATCCGCAAGGTCAAGGGCGTGCAGTCGGCCGGTGCCACGCGCACCGCGCCGTTGCAGGCACAGTCCAGCGACGACATCGACGCGTCCAGGCCGCTGTCCGCCAAGGAGGCCGAGGCCGCCGCGGGCGAGGCGGGGGCCGGGCAGGACGAGCTGGAGCCGCTGCAGTGGGACCTGCCCGCCATGAAGGCGGACCAGGCCCACAAGGTGTCCCTCGGCAGCCCGAAGGTGACCGTCGGCGTCCTCGACTCCGGCGTCGACGACACCCACCCGGACATCGCGCCCAACTTCGACAAGCGCGCGTCCGCGAGCTGTCTGGGCGGCGTGCCCACGCAGAAGGACAACGCGTGGCGTCCGGTGGCCAAGGAGAGCGACCACGGCATGCACGTGGCGGGCACCATCGCCGCCGCGAAGAACGGCACCGGCGTCACAGGTGTCGCGCCGGGCGTGAAGGTCGCGAGCCTGAAGGTGGCCGAGCCGGCGACCGGCATGTACTACACGGAGGCCGTCGTCTGCGGCTTCATGTGGGCGGCCGACCACGGCGTGGACGTCACCAACAGCAGCTACTACACCGACCCGTGGCTGTTCAACTGCCGTACCGACGCCGACCAGAAGGCACTGGTCGACGCGGTCGGGCGGGCCACCCGCTACGCGGAGCGCAAGGGCGCGGTGAACGTCGCCGCGGCCGGCAACGCCGAGACGGACCTCGCCCAGGACGAGATCGTCGACGAGTCGAGCCCGGACGACACGACGCCCGTCAAGCGGACCATCAAGACCGCGGACTGCTTCGACATACCGTCGCAGCTGCCGGGCGTGGTGACCGTGTCGTCGACGGGCGCGAAGGGCATCAAGTCGTCGTTCTCGAACTACGGCAAGGGTGTCATCGACATCGCGGCGCCGGGCGGCGACTCCACCGCCTTCCAGAAGCCGCAGCCGCCCGCCACCAGCGGTCTCATCCTGTCGACGCTGCCGGGCGGCAAGTTCGGCTACAAGGCCGGTACGTCGATGGCCTCGCCGCACACCGCGGGCGTCGCCGCGCTCATCAAGTCGACGCACCCCAAGGCCTCCGCGGCCCGGGTGAAGGCCCTGCTGTACCGCCAGGCCGACGCGATGGCGTGCACCGACCCGTACGACATCGACGGCGACGGCAAGGTCGACGCGGTGTGCGCGGGCGGGAAGAACAAGAACGGCTTCTACGGCGTGGGCATGTCCGACGCGCTGGACGCCGTACGGAAGTAGGACGCGGGGCGCGAGCCGCGCCCCGCTGACATGACGCCTCGCGTGAGCGGGGCGGTGAGGGGCCGGGCGGTGTACGTGCCGTCCGGCCCTTCGCGAGAGGATGCCGCACATGTACGCGTACCAGGACTCGACGTTCGTCTACGAGGGCCAGCAGGAGTGGCGGGCCGAACCCGACCGCCCCGGATGGCAGTTGTGGATCCGGTTCGTGCTCACCGTGCTGATCCTTCCGGTGTGGTGGCTGCTGCTCCTGGTCGTCGCGCTCGTCACGATCGTGGTCGCGATGTTCGCCGAGATCCTGACCG
Organism: Streptomyces sp. NPDC040610; assembly: GCF_055594065.1. Taxonomy (NCBI): domain Bacteria; kingdom Bacillati; phylum Actinomycetota; class Actinomycetes; order Kitasatosporales; family Streptomycetaceae; genus Streptomyces; species Streptomyces sp. NPDC040610. The sequence continues at coordinate 36,829 of NZ_JBVIXA010000014.1, forward strand.
TCGTCCCGGGCTTCGAGCGCGGCGCCGAGCGCGCCATGGACGCCGTCATCGGCAAGATCTCCCTCTGGCCGCGCTGGTCGGTGACCTGGCCCGAGCTGCGCCACGAGGGCGACACCGCCTTCCACCGCGCGCGGGTCGACGCGTACCTGGACTCATGGACGAAGCGGGCGTCGAAGCCCAGGGCCCCGAAGAAGCCCGCGCCCCCGACGGAGTGCGAGGTGCCGTGGCGCAAGTACCGGGGCGTCGGCGGCGCGTACGTCGTCGAGGCGGCGGGGCGGCGCGGCTGGGAGCTGCGTCCTTCCGACCCGGCGGAGGAGATCCGGCTGTGGTGGTCGGCGGCTTCGGCGCCGGGGGCCACGGGGCCGGGCGGGGCCGGGCCTGGGGGCATGGGACCGGGCGCCGCGGGACCGGGCGCCGCGGGGCCGGGCGCCGCGGGGCCGGGCGCGATGGGGTACCCGCCCGCGGGCACGGCATAGTGGCTGCATGACGCAATCACCCTTGGCAGGCGTTGGTGGGGCACGGGAGCCGATGAACGGGGCCGCGGTCCCGGGGCCGTTGGACGAAGCCGTGGTCCAGGGGCCCGATGCCCTGGTTCCGGGGCCGTTGGACGGAGCCGCGGTCGCCTGGGACGCGCTCGGGGGCGACCCCGCGCTGCTGTCCCGGCTCTCCCCCGTCGTACGGGAGGACACCCTGCCCGCGCGGCTCCCCGTGCGGGCGCTCTCACGGTCCTGTGTGGGCGTCTGCGCGCTCGCCGCCGCCGAGTTGGCGGCCCTGCGCACGGGGCAGGACGTGCCGCACGCGCGCGTGGACGACGGTGCGGTGGCCGCCGCGTTCGCCAGTGAACGGCACCTGCTCGTGAACGGGCGCGCGCCGGAGTCGTTCGCGCCCCTGTCGCGGTTCTGGCGCACCGCCGACGGCTGGGTGCGCACGCACGCCAACTACCCGCACCACCGCGCCCGCCTCCTCGCCGCGCTGGGTCTCGGCGACGGCGACGCGTCCGTGGAGCGCGTCGCCGTCCGGCTCGCGGAGCTGCCCGCCGCCGAGGCCGAGGAGGCGGTGTACGCCGCCGGGGGTCTGGCCGTCGCCCTGCGCACGCCGCGGGAGTGGGCGGCGCATCCGCAGGGGGCCGCGGTGGCCGGACTGCCCCTGGTGGGCCGGGAGCGGCTCGGGGGGCCGTCCGAGGTGCCGCCGCCGACGCCCCTGGGCGCACCGGGCGACGCGCACCCGCTCCTGCCCGCCGCCGGCCTTCGCGTCCTCGACCTCACCCGCGTCATCGCCGGACCGGTCGCCACCCGCACCCTCGCCCTGCTCGGCGCCGACGTCCTGCGCGTCGACCCGCCGCACCTGCCCGAACTCCCCGACCAGCACGCCGACACCGGCTTCGGCAAGCGCTCCACCACCCTCGACCTCGGCGCCCCCGCGGACCGGCGCGCCTTCGACGACCTGCTCGCCGGGGCCGACGTGGTCGTGACCGGCTACCGGCCCGGCACGCTCGACCGGTTCGGGCTCGCCCCCGAGGCACTGGCCGAGCGGCGGCCCGGGCTCGTCGTGGCGCAGCTCTCGGCGTGGGGCACGAGCGGCCCGTGGTCCGGCCGTCGCGGCTTCGACAGCCTGGTGCAGGTGGCGACGGGCATCGCGGCCGTCGAGGGCGCGCCGGAGGCGCCCGGCGCGCTGCCCGCGCAGGCGCTGGACCACGGCACGGGGTATCTGCTGGCCGCCGCAGTCCTGCGGGCGCTCTCCGAGCGGCTGAAGGGCGGCGCCGACAGCACGGTCGGCACGCCGGTGGTGCGGCTCGCTCTCGCGCGGACGGCGGCGTGGCTCACGGGTTGGCCGACATACACGGCGGACCCGTGGCTCACCGGGACGGACGGTCCCCTGGGGCGGCTGCGGCACGCCCTGCCGCCGGTGTCCTTCGGCGACGGGCCCGTGAACTGGGAGCGGCCGCCGGGCGGTTGGGGCGGGGACGCTCCTGTGTGGCGGTGAGCGGGGCCGGACGGGCGGAATGACGTTCCGCCAGTTGTTTGCCCGGACTTGCCCGGGAGTGCGACCACTGGTGAAGATCTTGTGGTGAGCTCCATACGACCGCCAGGGGACCCGGGAGGCGAGGCCACGGCCGGGACGGCCGCCGCCTCGTCGCCCACGGGGTATCCGGCCGCGCCGCACCGTCCGGGGTACGCGGGCCCGGCCGACGCGCACGCGGCTGCGCCCGACACGACGCATCCGGCCCCCGGCACGACGTGTCCGGCCCCTGGCGCGACGTATCCGGCCGCGCCCGACACGACGTATCCGAACCCGGCCGACACCTTGCACCTCACCGTGCGGCGCACGGAGCACCCCCCTGCGCCGCCCGCCGCACCCACGGCCCCCCACGCCACCGGGCCCGGCCGCCCCTCTTCCGGCCGGGCCGTCGCCCTGCTCGTCCTCGTGGCCGTCGCCGCGGTCGTCCCGCTGTTCGGGCCCACCGCCGTCCTTGACGGCACCGGTGAGGCCGAGGCGCCGGGCACGCCGGGCATCACGTTCCTGCGGACGGTGCTGTTCGCCGCGCTGTGCGTGCAGCTGGGCGAGGTGTTCGTACGGCGGCTCGCGCGCCGGGTGCCGGGGGCGCCGCTCGCCTCGGCGCCGCCGGGGTGGGGGTGGTGGGCGGCCGTCGCGGGCTGTGTCGCCGCGCTCGGCCTCGCCTCGGTCGTCGCCAGCGGCAACCTGGTGCCGCACCAGCCGTCCGACCTGGACGTCGGCGGGCTCTACCAGTCACGGGACGGCCGCCTCGCGCTCCTGGAGGTCAACGCCTTCGTCGTGGCCGCACTCTGCGCCCGCTCGCGCCGCCCGGACAGCGCGGTCCTGCCCCTGTCCGCCGTGATCGTGGCGGAGGCGCTGCGCGCGCACCCGCCGACGGAGGAGGCCGCGCTCGCCGGCTCGGGGCTCACCCTGGTGCATCTGACGTGCGCGGCGCTGTGGGCGGGCGGCCTGCTGTACGCGCTGCGTACGCTGCGGAGCTGGCGAAGGACCGCGCCGGAGGCGGGCGTTGCCGTGCTCGGCCGCTACGCGCGCGTGGCCGCCGTCCTGTTCGCCGCGATCACCGCGAGCGGAATCGTCAGCACGCTGCGCCGCATGCCACCGGACACCGTGGTCGACCAGTTGACGGACACGGCGTACGGCCGCACCCTGCTCGCCAAGGTGCTGCTCGTGGCCGTCGTCGCCGTCCTCGCGCTGCTCTCCCGGCGCCGTCTGAAGCGGTCCCCTCAGCGCACGCTCAGCACGTACGCGCCCGCGCGCGCCGAGGTGATGGCGCTCGGGGCGGTGGTCGCGGTGTCGGCGCTGCTCACCGTCGTTCCGGTGCCGATCCGCTGGTGAGGGTGCCGGTGAGCACGCCCCGGGTCAGGAGGGCCTGGGCCGCCAGGTAGGTCAGCATGATCCAGAAGTCGGGACGGGGCGCCTGGGGCCAGTCGGCGACGTCCGTGGCGATGAGGGTGTCCGACAGCAGGAAGAGGCCGCCGCCCGCCGCCGCGGTCAGGCCGAGGGTGGTCGCGCCGAAAGCCATGGCGGTCAGGAGCAGGCTGTAGCCCGCCACCGGGATCCGCATGTCCGACGGCAGGTCGGGCCACAGGAGCGCCACGGTGACGATCAGGGCGCAGGCGTAGGTGGCCACGACGAAGGTGCCCCGGGCCGGGGCGTGGTGGTCGCCGTGTCTGCGGAACAGGGCCAGGTAGCAGAGGTGGCCGACGGCGAAGGAGCCCATGCCCGCGAGGAAGAGGGGGTCGGCGTCGCCGAGGAGCAGGACGTCGCCGCCCCAGCCGAAGAGGAGGGCCGCGGTCAGGAGGCGCGGGCCCTTGCGGAAGGCCGCGTAGGCGGCGAGCAGGGGCATCAGGAGGGGCTTCAGCACGGTGTGGCCCATGTCGGCCCCGAAGGCCAGGGCCAGGAGGTCGCCGGCCACCGCCAGGGCGAAGGCCGCCAGGGCCGCTGTGCCGTAGCTGTGCCGCCTGGACGTAGGTGCATCGGTGCCCGGCGCCGGGGGTTGCGCCCACCCTCCCCCAACGGGGGACGCCAGCGTCGGCTCGCCGCGGGCCACACCGCTGCCCGGCTCCGCGCGCGTCACGCTGCCGGCTCCGTCGTGCGTTCCGGTGTCGGCGCCGGGGCCGCGACGGGCTGCTGGGGCGGTTGCCAGCCCGGGCCCCGGAAGACGTGGCCCGCTCGGTCGCTCCAGGTGGATGCCTGCTTCAGGTCTCTGGCGATCGCCGCGTACTCGTGGGTGGCCACGCGCAGCGGGTTGTACGTCGTGATGTTCTTCGTGAGGCCGTAGACCGGGCGGTCGGTCTCGGGGACCCAGGAGCGGAACAGGCGGTCCCAGACGATCAGGATGCCGCCGAAGTTGCGGTCCAGGTAGCCGCCCTGGGACGCGTGGTGGACCCGGTGGTGGGACGGCGTGTTGAAGACGTACTCGATCGGCCGGGGCAGCTTGCCGATGCGTTCGGTGTGGATCCAGAACTGGTAGACGAGGTTCGTCGCGGAGCAGAAGGCGAGGGCGGCCGGGTGCACGCCGAGCGCGATCAGCGGCAGGTAGAACGGCCACACCGTCAGGCTCGTCCAGGGCTGGCGGAGCGCGGTGGTGAGGTTGAACTTCTCGCTGGAGTGGTGCACCACGTGGCAGGCCCACAGGACGCGGATCACGTGGTGGCCGCGGTGCGACCAGTAGTAGAAGAAGTCCTGCGCGAGCAGCATCAGCGGGATCGTCCACCACAGGACGGGCACGCGCAGCGGCGTCAGCGCGTACACCCCGGAGTAGACGGCGACGATCGGGATCTTCCAGAGGAAGTCGAAGGCCAGGCTGCCGAGCCCCATGGTGATGCTGGTGGCGGCGTCCTTGGTCTCGTACCCGGCGGCGTCCTCGTCGGGGTGGACCCGGTGGCTGATGATCTCGACGACCGTGAGCACCACGAAGGCGGGGATGGACCACAGCACGACATCGGGCAGGTTCGGGGACATGCGTGCACGGTAGAACGGCCTCTGGGCTGCCGCTAGGGGTTGTTACTGCTAAGTATTACCGCGGGTACGACCCTGGTTTTTGGCGATCTCCACCAATGCGGCACCCCCGCGGGGCGCAGGTCCGGACCACCGCCTCACACCCCGGCCGCGCCGAGCAGCGCCCCCGCCCCGTACGTCACCGCCATCGCGAGCGCCCCGCCCGCCACGTTCCGCACGACGGCGGGCCGCACCGCCGCCGAGCCGAGCCGGGCGCTGCTGAAGCCGGTGAGGGCGAGCGCGCCGAGCACCGAGAGGACCGTGACACCGAGGCGCCAGTCGGCGGGCGGGAGCACCATGGCGAGCAGCGGGAGCAGCGCGCCCGCGGTGAACGCGAGGAAACTCGCCCACGCGGCGTGCCAGGGGTTGGTCAGCTCGTCGGGGTCGATGCCGAGCTCCACGCGCGCGTGGGCGCGCAGCGCGTCGCGTTCGGTGAGCTGTTCGGCGGCCTCGCGGGCCACGTCGCGGCTGAGCCCGCGCCCTTCGAGGAGGCCGGTCAGCTCGGCGAGTTCGGCCTCCGGCTGCTCGCGCAGTTCGCGCTTCTCCAGGGCCAGGGCGGCCTTCTCGGAGTCGCGCTGGGTGGACACGGAGACGTATTCGCCCGCGGCCATCGACATCGACCCGGCGAGCAGTCCGGCGAGGCCCGCCGTCAGGATCGTGGCGCGTTCACTGGTGGCGCCGGCGACGCCGACGACGAGGCCCGCGGTGGACACGATGCCGTCGTTGGCGCCGAGCACCGCGGCGCGCAGCCAGTTGAGGCGGGTGCCGAGCGCCCCGCCGTGGGCCTCGTCGTGGTCGGGGGCGGGCGCCTGATCGCTCATCTGGGGAGGGTCTCACCCGGTGCGCCGCCCGCACGGCAGCGGCGCACCGGGAGGCTCACCAGACCCTGGTCTGCCCGCCGGGCGCGAACACCGGGCTCGTCGCCCCGGCCGGGGGCTCCTTCAGGGGTTCGGAGAGCTCCTGGACGGTGGGCCCGACCCGCGCCGCGACCGGGTCGAGCCGTCCCAGGTCGAAGCCGTACACGCGGGCCGCGTTGCCGCCCGCCATCGCCGCGACCTCGGCCGGTGGCAGGCCCGCGTAGGCGGCGCGCAGGCCCTCGCGCGAGAACGGGTGGGTGCCCTCGTCGTGCGGGTAGTCGCTGCCCCACATGATCTTGTCGAGGCCGACGCGGTCGCGCACCGCGGCCTCGTGCGGGCGCATGAAGCTGGCGCCCACGAAGCAGTTGTCCCGCCACACCTCGGAGGGCCCCTTGCCCATGGCCTCGAAGAGCCCGGCGCCGAACTTGGACTCGGCGGTGTCCCGCCGCGCGACGGCCGCGACGAGCCGCCCGTGGTAGTAGTCCAGCATGGCGAGCACGCCCGGGATCCAGCCGGAGCCCTGCTCGGTGAGGACCAGCTTCAGCTCGGGGTGGCGCCGGAACGCGCCGCCGAACATCAGGTGCCACAGCGCCCGGTGGGAGAACCACGTCGTCTCCACCATGAACACCGCGCGCGCCGCGGGCTCGTCGCCGAGCGGCGGCGACGCCGACCCCGCGTGGTGGTTCACGGGCACGCCCAGCTCCGCGCAGACCGCCCACAGCGGGTCGTACGTCTGCGAGTACAGCTCGGGCAGGCCAGACCCCGGCGGCGTGCCGGGCACGAGGACCCCGCCGGTGAGGCCCGCGCCGACGGCCCAGCGGACCTCCCGCACGGCCTCCTCGACGTCGTTGAGCAGGATCTGGAAGACGCCCGCCCTGCGCCCGGGCGCCGCCGCGCAGAAGTCCGCGAGCCAGCGGTTGTGGGCGCGCAGGCCCGCCCAGCGCTGCTCGTACTCCTGCCGGGTCGGCGCCGGGGCCATGAGGGACGCGGAGGGGAAGAACGGCGGGATGGTGTTGGGGAACACCACTTCGGCGACGATGCCGTCGGCCTCCAGCTCGGCGACGCGGCGCTCGGAGTTCCAGTTGCGGTCGGCGGTGTCGGCGAGCAGGTCCTCGTACGGATTGACGTAGGTGGCCGCCCAGGCGTCGAAGGCGTCGTGGTGGCGGGCGGCCAGGTAGGGCCTGTAGTCGAGGAGGTCGGCGCCGGCGTGGCAGTCGGCGGAGATGACGGTGTAGCGGTCGGTGTCGGCGTACGTCCTGGCGTCTGTCATGGGGTCACCCCGAGCGTCGGGAAGTCGTGGCCGGTCAGCCAGTGGCGGCCCGCGTCGCGCGAGCGGGCCCAGGAGGCCTCGACGGCGCGCTGGTCGGGGTCCTGGCCGAGGTCGGCGGGGGTCGGGCCGATGCGGCGGGCCAGCGGGGCGAGCTTCGCGGTGTCGAAGCCGAAGACCTCGGCGGCGGCCAGGCCCAGCATGCGGCGGGTCTCGGCGACGGGGATGTCGTGGAAGGTCCTCGCGAGCCACGCGCGCGTGTCGGGCCAGGTGCCCTCGGGGTGCGGGAAGTCGCTGCCCCAGAGGATGTTGTCGACGCCGATCTCGTAGCGCTGGGCCAGCTCGCGGCGTTTGGTGTTGGTGGCGCAGACGAAGATCTGCCGGTCCAGGTACTCGTGCGGCGGGCGCTTCAGCTCGGCGAAGGGCGACAGCTTCTTGCCGCCGTGCGCGCCCAGGTAGAGCCGGTCCATGAACCACAGCAGGTTCGGCAGCCACCAGCAACCCGACTCCGCGACCCCGAACCGGAGCCCGGGGTGCCGCTCGAAGACCCCGGACCAGAGCAGGAACCACAGGGGCCGTGCGGGCCACCAGGTCACTTCGGAGACGTAGATGCCGAGGTGGTCGCCGTACTCGTCGCGGGGCGCCGCCCCGGAGTGGGTGAGCACGGGCATCGCGCACTCGGCGGCCGCGGCCCATACGGGGTCGTAACGCCGGTCGTGGTAGGGCGCCTTGTCGACCCACATGGACGGGATCATCAGGGCGCCGAGCCCCGACTCCTTGGCGCGGTGGATCTCGGCGACGACCCGGTCGACCTCTCCGGTGACGGGCAACAGGGCGACGCCGCAGTGCCGTTCGGGCTGCCCGGACACGAAGTCGGCGAGCCAGCGGTTGTGCGCCTGGGCGCCCGCCATGCCGAGTTCGGGGTCCTGGTCCCCGGAGAGGCCGAGGCCCACGCCGAAGGGCGCGGCGGTCCGGCTGTCCACGGCGTCGGCGTCCGGGAAGACGACCTCCGCGGCCACCCCGTCGCCGTCCAGCTCCTTGAGCCGCCGCGCGGGGTCCCAGCCGCCCCTGAGGCCTTCCTCGTTGTCGCTGAACCAGCGGTCGGCGAAGGCCTCGTTGCGGATGCCGAGCCGGGTCATCTCCTCGCGGCGCCGCTCGCGCCCGCCGAGGAACTCGTCGAAGTCCCGGTGGAACCGGGCGTCCAGGTAGGGCCGGTACTCCTCGGTGGGCAGCCCGGCGTGGCAGTCGGAGGAGACGATCAAGTAGGGCTCCGCGAAGCCCTGTCGGGGTTCTTCGGTGTCGTGCGGGTCCGTCATGGCGGCTCCCTCAGTCCAGGATGAAGCTCTCCAGGTACGACGGGTCGGTCCGGCCGAGCATCGACTCCGCCCGGGCCCGGATCTGCCGGTCGCTGTGCTCGCTCGCGGGCAGCAGCCAGAAGCGGCCCGCCGCGACGCCCTCGGCCACCAGGTCCGCGACGTCCTCCACGGGCGTGAACTCGACCTCCTGCCCGGCATCGCGCATGGCCGCCTCCCACTGGCCGAGGCTGCGGTAGGGCGCCTTGCGGGGGCGGGACTTGGCGTACCGCTCGGGGCGGTTGCGGTGCGACTCCCACAGGCCTGTGCGCAGCATGTGCGGCCCGGGGAAGAGCACGGAGGCGCCCACGCGCGCGTGTTCCGCCTTCAGGTGCGCGTACAGGGACTCCGTCATCGTCACGACGGCCGCCTTGGTGACCGCGTACACGGACGCCGTCGGCAGCGGCGCGATACCGCCGTCCCCGGAGGAGGTGTTGACGACGTGACCCTCCTCGCCGCCCGCGAGCATCCGCGGCACGAACGCCTGGATGCCGTGGAAGACACCCCACACGTTGACTTCGAAGGCCCACTTCCAGTCGTTCGGCTCGTGCTCCCACATCCGGCCCTCGGCGCCGGAGCCGACCCCGGCGTTGTTGCACAGGACGTGCACGGCGCCGAAGCGGTCGTACGTGTCGTCGGCCAGCGCGACGACCTGCTCGCGCACGCCGACGTCGACCACGCGCGCGTGCACGCTCGCCCCGTCCGCGCGCAGCCCGGCCGCGGCCTTCTCCAGGGCGTCCGCCTCGACGTCGGCGAGGACGACGGTGAGGCCGTCCGCCGCGAACCGCCGTGCGAGGGCGAGCCCGAGGCCGCTCGCCGCGCCCGTGACGACGGCGACCTGCCCTGCGCGCAGGTCCATGTCAGACGCTCCCCTCGGGCGGGCCGTCCAGGATCTGCCGCGGGTCGTCGTAGCGCTGGTGGACGTAGGGCAGCAGCGCCTGCGCGTCGACGCGCTCCACCACCCGGCCCCGCTGGTCGCTGGTCTTCTCCCCGATGGTGAGCTCCACCAGGCGGCGCACGGGCAGGTCCGCCACCGGGTCGTACATCGACTCGCGCAGCACCACGTCCCCGGTGACGCTCTCCAGCTTGCGGACCCGCTCCTCGCGTACGCAGTGCACGAGCACCGGGTCCGCGTCGAAGCCCGAACCGTCCACCGCGGGCAGGAACTTGAAGTAGAAGTCGGTCTTCCGCGCGGGCTCCGGCAGCGGCAGGCTCCCGCTCACCGCGCCGCGCACCTCCACGAACGCGATGCCGTGCCGGGCCATGGCGGCCCGCACCACCAGGCCGTCGCGCTCGACGGTGACCTCGCCCAGCTTCTTCGGCTCGCCGAAGACCTCACGGCCGCCGACCAGGGCGCGCTCGTGGGTCATCGGCATCACCAGCGGATACCAGCCCGCCACTCCGCCGTGCTCCGCGGCGACGGCCACCGAACCGGCGCCCAGCGGATAGCCGGCCAGCTCGACCCTGCTGATGCTGGCCCGCACCAGGGGGCGGTCCGTGGGCTTCAGGGGCGGTGGCAGGACGGCCGCCACCGTGTCCGGGTCGCTCTCCCACACGGCCACCACACCCGTGGACCAGATGTCGGGGAGCTTGGTGTTCGCGGTGCGCGTCGCGGCCATCTCGGCCTCGGTGCGCGCGCCGTAGCGTACGCGTGCCATGCCGTACCACCCTTCGCCGACGGACTGTCAGATACTTGCGGGGGTTCTGTAACACAGTTACAACAGGAGCCGTGAAGGGTAAAGAGACGCGTGCGCATCTCGACCGGGAACAGGTCCTCGCCGCCGCCGCGGGCCTCGTCAAGCAGCACGGCCCCGACGCCCTGACCATGCGCAAGCTCGCCGCCGAGCTCGGCACGGCCGTCACCTCGATCTACTGGCACGTCGGCAACCGCGAGCAGCTCCTGGACGCCCTCGTCGAGCGGACCGTCGCCGACCTCGGGGAGATCCGGCCCCGCGGGGGCACGCCCGCCCGGCGCATCGCGTCCGTGGCGCGCGCCCTGCGCCGGCTGCTTCGCGACCATCCGCACCTCATCGCGATGGTCCACGAACGCGGCCTGACGGAGCGGATGTTCCTGCCCGCGCAGCGGGCCCTGGTGCACGAGGTGCACGCGGCGGGACTGCGCGGCACCCGGGCCGCCGACGCCGTGCGCGCCGTCCAGGTCCATGTCGTCGGTCACGTCCTGGTCGAGCGCAACCGCGAGCGCGCGCCCGTGCAGCGCCCCGGCGAGCAGGAGCTGTGGGACGCGCGGGCCGCCGAGCAGGACCCGGCGCTCGCCCGCGCCCTCGCCCGGTCGCCGGACACGGAGCGACTGTTCACCCTGTCGGTGCGGGCGCTGGTGGCCGGGTTGCTCGAACCCACCTCCGGAGACTGACGGTCCCACCGCCGAAAGCCGCTGCCGACCCCTCCGGAAGGTGCTTGCCCCACCCCCGGAAGGTGACTGCCCCCGGCCCTGGGACCTGACTGTCAGTCGCGGCCCGTATCCTCATGGACCATGCTCGAAGACCGCACGACCGCACCGCCGACGGCGCCGACCGCGCCGTCGGCGACTCCGGCGACGACCGACGCGACCGCGCCGGGGTCCGAGGCCCCCTGGCCGACCACCTACCCCTCCGGGTACGCGGTCGTCGACGTCGAGACCACCGGCCTGTCCAGAGACGACCGGATCATCTCGGCCGCGGTCTACCGCCTGGACGCCCGCGGCGAGGTCGAGGACCACTGGTACACGCTGGTGAACCCGCAGCGCGACCCGGGCCCGGTCTGGATCCACGGTCTGACGAGCGACAAGCTGGCCGACGCCCCGCTCTTCGCGGACATCGCCGAGGAGTTCGCGACCCGCCTCGCGGACCGCGTCCTCGTCGCGCACAACGCCGTCTTCGACTGGTCGATGATCGCCAGGGAGTACGCCCGCGCGGAGCGCACCGCCCCCGTCCGCCAGCGCCTGTGCACCATCGCGCTCTCCAAGGAGCTCGGCCTGCCGCTGCCCAACCACAAGCTGGAGTCCCTCGCGGCCCACTTCGGCGTCGTCCAGCGCCACGCCCACCACGCCCTCGACGACGCCCGGGTCCTCGCCGAGGCGTTCCGGCCGAGCCTGCGCGCGGCGGCGAGCGACGGGGTGCGGCTGCCGCTCCTGGAGTGCCGCCCGCTGACCGAGTGGTCCGACGGCGGCGCCCGCATCGGCCGCCAGGGCGGGCACTCCTCCGGCGCCGCGGGCGCGCCCTCGTCGTCGTTCTCGGCGTACTCCTCGTACCAGTCCGGCAGTTGGCGCCCCTCGCGCAAGCGCCCCGCCTGCCCGTTCCCGAACCCCGGGCGGTGGGAGGACGGCAAGCCCCTCAAGCAGGGCATGCGTGTCGCCTTCTCCGGGGACACCTCCGTGGACCGCGAGCTCCTGGAGGACCGGGCGTTCGAGGCGGGCCTGCACATCGCGACGAGCGTGTCGCGGCTGACGAGCCTGCTGGTCACGAACGACCCGGATTCGGGCACGTCGAAGACGACGAAGGCCCGGGCGTACGGCACACCGGTCATCGACGAGGCGGCCTTCGGCCAGCTCCTCCAGGACGTGGCCCCGGCCGACGGCGCACCGCGCGCCGCCGCCGTCCCCCCTCCCGGCGAAAGATGACAGCCACACGGTCCGCGTCAGACGGGTGATTGCCGGGCGACTCGCCCGCCCACCGCTCGCCCCGCGCCACCGCCGCGTCCCACTCTGTGGCGCATGGCACGTTGTGAGGTCTGCGGAAACGACTACGGCATGTCCTTCGAGGTGCACGCGCAGGGCGCGGTGCACGTCTTCGACTGCTTCGCCTGCGCCATCCACCGCATGGCGCCCATCTGCGAGCACTGCCGGTGCCGCATCATCGGGCAGGGCGTCGAGGTCGAGGGGCACTGGTACTGCGGGGCGCACTGCGCCCGCGCGGAGGGGCGGGTGGGGATCGTCGACCGGGTGTGAGCGGGCCCCTCCCGTCGGGGGCTTTCACGCGCGGGGTAACGTCGAAGCCGTGTACCGCTTCCTCCTGACCCGCCAATGGGTGATCCTCACCCTCGTCGGCCTCGTCCTCATCCCCGTGATGATCGAGCTGGGCTTCTGGCAGCTGCACCGCCACGAGAACCGCGTGGCGCACAACGCGAGAATCGGCAGGGCGCTGGACGCAGCGCCGGTCCCCGCCGAGCGGCTGACCGCGCCCGGCCGTGACGTACCGGACTCCGCGGTGTACCGCCGGGTGACGGCCAAGGGCACCTTCGACCCCGAGGACGAGGTCGTCGTGCGCCGCCGCACCAACTCCGACGACGAGGTCGGCTTCCACGTCCTGACCCCGTTCGTCCTCGACAACGGCAAGGTGCTGCTCGTCAACCGCGGCTGGATCCCCGCGGACGGCCCCCAGACCGCCTTCCCCAAGATCCCCGCACCGCCCCGCGGCGAGATCACCGTCACCGGCCGCCTCATGGGCGACGAGACGTCCGCGGCCAGCGGCATCAAGGACGTACGCGGACTGCCCGACCGCCAGATCATGCTGATCAGCAGCGGGCAGCAGGCGCACGCCCTGGGCAAGAAGGTGCTCGGCGGCTACATCGAGCTGACCGCGCCGCGCCACGGCGACTCCCCCCAGCTCCTGGCCGAGCCCGACCACAGCGGGATCGGCGCGCACATGGCGTACGCCGTGCAGTGGTGGCTGTTCGCCGCGGGAGTGCCCGCGGGCTGGATCGTCCTGGTCCGGCGCGAGCGCAAGGACCGGGCGGAGGCGGCCGCGCGGTCCGCGGCGGAGCAGGCCGAGGAGGGCGAGGAAGGCGAGCGGGGCGAGGAGGCCGAGGCGGCTTCCCCGGCGACGGCCTAGGGGTTCCCGGGCGACGGCCTGACCCCACCGGGCTGACCCCACCGGCCTGATCCCCCCTGCCTGCCCCGGCCTGATCCGACCACGCTGCTCCCACCACCCGCGGCGCGCCCGGCCCGGCGGTGATCCGCCCCGGTTCCGGTTGACCCGACGCCGAACCGGGAAGCCGTCACCCGTGTCCCAACGCCCGCACCGCCCCATCGAGGACTACGCCCTGATCGGCGACCACCAGACGGCCGCCCTGGTCTCCCGCGCCGGATCGGTGGACTGGCTGTGCCTGCCCCGCTTCGACTCGGGAGCCTGTTTCGCCGCGCTCCTGGGCGACGACGAGCACGGCCACTGGCGCCTCGCGCCGAAGGACGCCGACGTCTGCGCCCGCCGCGCCTACCGCCCCGACACCCTCGTCCTCGACACCGAGTGGGACACCCCGGACGGCTCGGTCCGCGTGACCGACTTCATGCCGCAGCGCGACCTCGCCCCCGACCTCGTCCGCGTCGTCGAGGGCCTCCAGGGCGAGGTGACGATGCGCAGCACGCTCCGGCTGCGCTTCGACCACGGCTCGATCGTGCCGTGGATGCGCCGCACCGACGGCCACCGGGTGGCGGTCGCGGGCCCCGACTCCGTATGGCTGCGCACCGATCCGGAGGTCCGCACCGAGGGCCGCGACTTCACCACGTACTCCGAGTTCACCGTGGCCGCGGGCGAACGCGTGACGTTCGTCCTCACCTGGCACCCCTCGCACGAACCGGCCCCGAAACCGCTCGACACCGAACAGGCGCTGCGCGACAGCGTCGAGGACTGGCAGGCCTGGGCGGCCCGCTGCCGCTACGAAGGGCCGCACCGGGACGCGGTCGTCCGCTCCCTCATCACGCTCAAGGCCCTCACCTACGCCCCGACCGGCGGCATCGTCGCCGCCCCCACCACCTCGCTGCCCGAGGAGATCGGCGGCGTCCGCAACTGGGACTACCGCTACTGCTGGCTGCGCGACTCCACCCTCACGCTCGGCGCGCTGCTCGCCGCGGGCTATCTGGAGGAGGCCGAGGCGTGGCGCGACTGGCTGCTGCGCGCGGCGGCGGGCGACCCCGCCGACCTCCAGATCATGTACGGCCTCGCGGGCGAGCGGCGGCTGCCCGAGTACGAGGCGGGGTGGCTGCCCGGGTACGAGGGCTCCGCGCCCGTGCGCATCGGCAACCAGGCGGTCAGCCAGCGCCAGCTCGACGTCTACGGAGAGGTCGTCGACTCCCTGACCCTGGCCCGCCGCTCCGGCCTGACCACCCGCCCGCACGGCTGGCGGCTGCAACTCGCGCTCATGGAGTTCCTGCGGCACTGCTGGCGCGAGAAGGACGAGGGCCTGTGGGAGGTGCGCGGTCCGCGCCGGCACTTCGTGCACTCCAAGGTGATGGCGTGGGTCGCCGCGGACCGCACCGTGCGCGCGATGGAGGACGACCCCGCGCTGCCCGGCGACGTGACGCGCTGGCGGCGACTGCGCGACGACATCCACGCGGAGGTCTGCGCCCGCGGGTACGACGCGGAACGCCGCACCTTCACCCAGTCGTACGGCTCGCGCGAGCTGGACGCCGCGCTGCTGCTGATCCCGCGCGTGGGGTTCCTGCCGCCGGACGACCCGCGGGTGATCGGCACGATCGAGGCGGTGCGGGAGGAGTTGAGTACGCGGGAGGGGTTGCTGAGGCGCTACTCGGTCGCGGAGACGGCGGTGGACGCAACCACCGCCGCGGGCACCTCTCCGGACAGCCCCACCCCGGCCGCCGCCACCCCCGCGAACGCGAACAACACAGCCAACGCAGATGACGCAGACAATGTGGACGGCCTGCCCGGTGGCGAGGGGACCTTCGTCGTCTGTTCCTTCTGGCTCGCCGACGCGCTGCACCTGACCGGCCGCACCAAGGAGGCCCGCGACCTCTTCGAGCGGCTGCTCGCGCTCCGCAACGACGTGGGGCTGCTCGCGGAGGAGTACGACCCCGTGGCCGAGCGCCAGTTGGGCAACTTCCCGCAGGCCTTCAGCCACGTGGGGCTCGTGGGCACCGCCCTCGCCCTCTTCGGCCCGGACGCGGCAGGATAGAGCCATGGATCTTGGACTCAACAACCGTGTGTACGTCGTCACCGGCGCCACCCGTGGCCTCGGCAACGCCGCCGCCCGTGAGCTGGTCGCGGACGGCGCGAAGGTCGTCCTCACCGGCCGCGACGAGAAGACGGCCGCAGCGGCGGCCGCGGAGCTGGGCCCGAACGCGGTGGGAATCGGCGCGGACAACGCCGACCCGGGCGTCGCGGACCGCCTCGTGGCGGCGGCGCGTGAGCACTTCGGCGGCTTCGACGGCATCCTCGTCAGCGTTGGAGGGCCGCCGCCCGGCTTCGTCGCCGACAACACCGACGAGCAGTGGCAGGCCGCGTTCGACTCCGTCTTCCTCGGTGCGGTACGCCTCGCGCGTACCGCCGCGGCGGAGCTGGGCGAGGGCGGTGTCATCGGCTTCGTCCTCTCCGCGTCCGTGCACGAGCCGATCCCCGGCCTGACCGTCTCCAACGGCCTGCGCCCCGGCCTCGCGGGCTTCGCGAAGTCCCTCGCCGAAGAGTTGGGGCCGCGAGGCATCCGTGTGGTCGGCCTCCTCCCGGCCCGCATCGACACCGACCGCGTCCGCGAACTCGACGCCTTCTCCGCCGACCCCGAGGCGACCCGCGCGGCCCACGAGTCCCGCATCCCGCTGCGCCGCTACGGCACCCCCCAGGAGTTCGGCCGCACCGCCGCGTTCCTCCTCTCCCCCGCGGCGTCCTACCTCACCGGCGTGATGCTTCCCGTGGACGGCGGGGCCCGTCACGGCTTCTAGCCTGCGGCTGGGTGGGTGGTGCCCGCCGCTATCGCGGCGGGTTTACTCCCACCCGCCCACCCGTTCGCCGTGGGACGCAGGGTGGGCCCCGGGGGTGAGGTGGATGGGCCTGGGCCTGCGGGTCCGGGTGTTCGGGGGTCCGGGTGGCCGGTGCACGGAGGCCCGCGTGGCCGGGTGGCCGGGACTCGGGTGCCCGGGTGACCGGTGCTCGGGAGGCCGGGTGACCGGGGGGGGACATCCGCGTGGCCCAACTGCTGCTGCTCGCAGGGTGGTTGAGCGGGTGTGGGGCAGGGTTGGCGGGTGGGGCAGGGCCGAGAGGCAAGGCAGGCCCGGTCGGCGTTAGGCCCGGTCAGCGGGGCACGCTCGGGCGGCAGGGGGCCCGGGCGGCAGAGCAGGTCCGGTGGGTAGGGCCCGGGCGGCAGGGCAAGCCCGGTGGGCAGGAGGCCCGGGCGACAGGGCACGCACGTGTGGCAGGGGGCCCGGGCTGCACGGCAAGCCCGGGTGGCAGGGGCCGGTGAGGGGCAAGACGGGCCCCACAGATTCGGGTGGGTGGGTGGGAGGAGCCGCCGCGCAGCGGCGGGGGGCTGCCGTCCACGGGCAGGGCAGGGCCGGTTCGGGGGCGAGATCGGTCGGCCTGGGCGGCAGGGGCAGCCGGGGACCACAGAATCGGGTGGGCGGGTGGGAGCGGCGCGCAGCGGCGGGGCGGCTGCCGCGCGCGGCGGGGCAGGGGCGGGTCAGGTCACGCGTTCGGCGCGGTGTTTGACGGCGCGGAGGAGAACCGTTGCAGGCAGCCGCCCAAGGCCCGCGGAGTCCCGCGCATGGGCCAACGCCTCCTCGCAGGTGCGATGCAACGCCTCGGCGGGCACGGCATCGGCACCGAGGACGAGCCCGACCCGCGCCTCGGGCGCGTTGCGCCGCCCGGTGAGCCGCACCCGGGCCCGCTCGACGCCGTCGAGGGCCGCGGCCTCGGTCTCGAGGACGCCCTCCATGGCCCGCCCCCGCAGCAGCGCCCCCTCCCCGTCCCCGGTCTCGACAAGCACCTCCGCGAGGCGCCGCCGCCGCAGTTGGGCGGTGAGCCACCACAGGGCGAGCAGCACGACGACGGCGAGCACGCCGATGACGGTGGGCCACCACCAGCCGTCGTCCCGCCACCGCGCCCGGTCGGCGTCACTGACGAGCACGTCGTGACGGGAGTCGTGCACCCACCACGAGGGCGGCTCGACGCCGAGCCCGACGGCGAGGACGGACCCGCCGAGCAGGACGAGCGCGAGGCCGAGGAGGCCGAGCAGCACACGGTTCACGGTCCGCAGCATGGCGCGGTCACCCCTTCCGGCCCGGCCGCGCCACACGCACGGACAGCGCGGGCGGCCTGCCGAGCCCGAGGTCGTGGATGGCGGCGGCGAGGGCGGCGTCCAAGTCGCCGCGTACGTCGTCGAGTTCACGGAAGTGCGAGACGGCCCGCACGTCCACCTTGGAGCGGCTCATGCGGACACGGACCGACCGTACGCCTGCCACGTCCATGGCCCGGTCCCGCAGCGCCGTCGCGGCGGCGCCCCGGTCGAGCCCGGCCCGCACGTCGGCGTGGCCGCGCCGCATCGGCAGCAGGGAGCGAAGCCCGGGCGTCACGGCGAGGACGAGAAGCCACAGGCCGACGGCGACGGCCGCGGCGGCCCCGGCGAGCACCGCGGTGCTGTCGAGGGGCCGTTCGGCCAGCTCACGGGCGAGGTCGCGGCGCCACCGCATCGCGGGGTGGTCGGCGCGTACGGCGACGATGTCGTACAGGAGCAGCCCGGCCCCGCCGAGGATCAGCAGGGCGAGCAGCCCGGCGGGGACACGCCGGGCCGACCAGAAGCGGGGGGAGCCGTCCTCGTCGCTGAGGGTGGGAAGGGGCTGGTAGGCGGCCGCGGACGCGGACTGGTCGAGTTCGGGTTCGGCGCGTTCGACGACGGGCACGGCCTCGCCGGGTTTGGTCAGGTCGGTTCCGCCGGTCTGCCGGGGTTCGCTCATCGGGTCCTCCCCTGCGCCGCGGCCCGCGCCTGCGCCGAGTGCAGCCGCTCCACCTGGACCGCCACCTCGGGCACTTCCATGCCCGCCAACGCCTTTACCCGTTCGGCGACCCGGTGACGCACCGCGCCGCACTGGCGGCCGATGTCGCTGGGGTAGTCCAGTTCGACGCTGACGCGGACGCGCGCGCTGCCGTGCGGGGCCTCGCCCGCGCGGTCGGAGCCGCCGGCCGGGGGCCGCACGCTCACGGTGGCGTGCGGCGCCGCCGCCTCGTCGGGCAGCGCGGGCAGCGCCTCACGTGCCGCACGCGCGGCGATCTTCGCGACGACACGGTCGGCGATCCGGGTCGCGCCGCGCTCGCCGGGCGGTACCTGCCCCACGACGTCGGCGGCCACCGCTCAGCGCCGCCGGTCGCCGCGGGTACGGAAGAAGTCCCCGGGCTCCAGGTCCCCTTCCAGGAACCGCCCGGCCACGAACCCGATGGCGCCCAGGGCGGCCACCAGCAGGAAGGCCCCGAACCCGCCGAAGTACCCGGCGAATCCGAGGGCCATTCCGGCGATCATGCCGATCACGGCAAAGCTCATCGTGCGCTCCTTCGCTCCTGCGCGCCTCGTACTCCCCGGCGTCCGCGCCCACCGTCGCGTCCGCCCCGTGCTTCTCGCATACCCAGGCCGTGCGGCGAGACCGCCTCATCCGCGGGTGCCCGACGCCGGACGATGCAAGCCGTGGCTTCTATTGAAGCCGTGACGGCTGCTCGTCGTCCTCGTCGTCCGGCAGCTTCACATCGCTCACCGCGATGTTCACCTCGACGACCTCCAGGCCCGTCATCCGCTCGACGGCGGTGACGACGTTCTCCCGTACGTCCCGGGCGACATCGGCGATGGAGACGCCGTAGTCGACGACGATCTCCAGGTCGAGGGCCGTCTGCACCTCGCCGACCTCGGCCTTCACCCCGCGCGTCACGGCCTTCGAGCTGCCGGGCACCCGGTCCCGTACGGCTCCGAAGGTGCGCGCGAGCCCGCCGCCCATCGCGTGCACGCCGACCACGTCGCGGGCGGCGAGGCCCGCGATCTTCTCGACCACACCGTCGGCGATGCTGGTGCGCCCGCGCGTCGCGGGGTCGCCTCCCCCACGCCGTGCCGTGCCGCCCGCCCTGGCTTCGTCGGGCGACTCCTTCGCGAGCGTCTGGGACGTGGTGCGCTCTCCGGTGTCGGTCATCGCATGGTCCTTTTCAGCAGGGGATCTGCTCTTTCGTCCACATTAAGCGCGGCCCGGGACCAGCGCGCCCGGGATGGGGCAGGCTGGAGCCATGACGGGTGACGGGTGGACCTCGGCGGTACGCCGCCAACTGGGCCTCGGCCGGATGCTTCCGCTGGGCGGCCCGGGTGACGGCTCCTGGATCGCGGAGTCGGCGGCACGGTCGGTGCTGCGCGGCTCGGCCGCGCGGGTGGCGGGGGTCCGCGTGACCCGCCTGCGGGTGTCCCTGGTGGAGCCGCACGCCGCACCGCTTTCTCCGGACGCGTACGTCGCCACGGTGCCGTCGCCGCCGAGCGCGCTGCCGCCGGGGCCGCTGCGGATCAGCGCGGAGTTCCAGGCCGCGGCGACCGAGCCGCTGGCCGCGGCCGCGGACCGGCTGCGCGGGGCGCTCGGCTCGGCGGCGGCGGAGCGGCTGGGGCTGGTGGTGACGGAGGTGGACCTGCGGGTGACGGGGCTGTTGGAGGGGGATGCGGGGCCCGGAGTGGCCGGGGGTGCGGCGCCCGGGGACGCTGCCCCGGCGGATCCCCCCTCGGACGACGGCGACCTGGTCGACGTACCCCCCGGGCACGGGGACGAGCCGTCCGCCGACGACGAGGCGCGGGTGGCGCGGGCCGCCCTCGCGGTGCCGGGCGTGACCCGGATGGCGGGCGTCCTCGGCGGCCCGGCCCGGGCCGTCCACATCGAGGAGCACGGGGCGCCGCTCACGCTGCCGCGCCGCCATGTCCGCGTGGACCTCGCGGTGGACGCCCGGCATCGCACCCTGGACGTGGCGCGCGCGGTCCGCGCGGCCGCCGCCGGGGCCCTGCCGGACCGGCCGACGGTGGCGGCCCTGGTCACGGCGGTGGACTGACCGCTCCCGCCGACCGCCGTCGCTGACCGCCCCCTCCGACCACCGTCGCCGCCCCCTCCGACCGCGACCGACGGCCGCCCGGGGCGCCTCAGCCGCCGACGGCCGCCCGGGACCCTCAGTCCCCGATGCCTGCCAGGTCCCGCAGCCTGCGTGCCTGCGCGGCCCGCTCCGCGCGGCGCTGCTCCTCGTACGAGCGCCCGACGGCACCCTGAAGCAACGCCTTGGTCTCGATGACCGCCTCGCGCGGCGCGGAGAGCAGCGCGGCGGCCAAGTCCTGCGCGGCGGCGTCGAGTTGGTCGCCGGGCACGACGAGGTTGGCGAGGCCGATGCGCTCGGCCTCGGCGGCCTGGACGAAGCGGCCCGTGGCGCAGATCTCCAGGGCGCGGGCGTACCCGACGAGGGAGACCAGCGGGTGGGTGCCGGTGAGGTCGGGCACCAGGCCGAGGCTGGTCTCGCGCATGGCGAACTGCGCGTCGTCGGCGGCGACCCGCAGGTCGCAGGCGAGGGCGAGCTGGAACCCGGCGCCGATCGCATGGCCCTGGACGGCGGCGATGGACACGAGGTCCCCGCGCCGCCACCAGGTGAAGGCGTCCTGGTACTCGGCGATGGCCGCGTCGAGCTCGTCGTCCGCGCCGCGCGCCAGGTCGATGAAGGACGGTTCGCCGTCGAAGCCCTCGGGCGTGAACGCCTGCCGGTCGAGGCCCGCGGAGAAGGACTTGCCCTCTCCGCGCAGCAGCACCACGCGGACGCTGCCGGGCAGCACCCGGCCGGCCTCGGTCAACGCCCGCCACAGCGCGGGAGATTGGGCGTTGCGCTTGGCCGCGTTGGTCAGCGTCACCGTGGCGACGGCCTCGTCGATCGTGAGGCGTACGCCGTCCCGGTCGAGGACCGGCGCCGTTGTGCTGGTGACGCTCGGGCCGCTCTCGGGCGAACCGCTGTCGGGCGAAGCCATCAGTGCCTCCGGGTGGGTGCAGTCATGGTGGACACACGCGTGTCGGCGCCCTGACGGACGCCTGTCGCGCGCCCTGTGGGCACTGCCGCGCCCACAAGTGACTGCACAGTAACCACCCGGTCGATCAGCCGATCGACCGGGTGGCCACACCGGACCACCCGGAGCCGGACGGCCGCGAGAAGCCGGCTAGCTGGAAGCGGCCTTCTTGCCTCGCGTTGCCCCGCCGCGTCCCCGCAGCGTGACTCCGGACTCACTGAGCATCCGGTGGACGAACCCGTAACTCCGGCCGGTCTCTTCGGCCAACGCCCGGATGCTCGCACCGCCGTCGTACTTCTTCTTCAGGTCTGCCGCGAGCTTGTCGCGCGCGGCGCCGGTAACCCGGCTGCCCTTCTTCAGAGTCTCGGCCACCCGTGCCTCCTCATGGGAAGTGCGCTCTGGACTTCTCATGATCACCCCTTCCGAGCGTCCTGGCCACCCATTCGGCAAGGTCCATGCGACTTGATTCGCCGGGCGTCAAGCGGCCGTCACGAGCGGAATGAACGATTCCGCACGTCACGGGACGTACCGCCGAATGGGTTCTGCGAGGAAGCGGCAGGTCAGCGCCGTGCCGGGGAAAGACGGGCCTGCGGGTCCCGTGGGACACAAAAATCCGTGTATGCCACACCTCGGTACGAGGACGTCTCACACAGATGAAGGATCACGGATCGGCCGAATGATCCATACGCAGTGGATCAGTCATTCGATCAAGCCCGGTGGACCCCGAGGCGGGCCCCGACCGGGGGATCGTCAGGCGAGGGCCACCAGGTCGGCGTAGTCCGCGCCCCACAGGTCCTCGACGCCGTCCGGGAGCAGAATGATCCGCTCCGGCTGCAGCGCCTCGACGGCGCCCTCGTCGTGCGTGACGAGGACGACGGCGCCCTTGTAGGTGCGCAGCGCGCCCAGGATCTCCTCGCGGCTGGCCGGGTCGAGGTTGTTCGTGGGCTCGTCGAGGAGCAGGACGTTGGCGGAGGAGACGACGAGGGTCGCGAGCGCGAGCCGGGTCTTCTCGCCGCCGGAGAGCACGCCCGCGGGCTTGTCGACGTCGTCCCCGGAGAACAGGAAGGAGCCGAGCGTCTTGCGCACCTCGACGAGGTCGAGGTCCGGCGCCGCGGAGCGCATGTTCTCCAGGACCGTGCGCTCGGGGTCGAGGGTCTCGTGCTCCTGGGCGTAGTACCCGAGCTTGAGGCCGTGACCCTCGACGACCTCGCCGGTGTCGGGCTTCTCGACGCCGCCGAGCAGCCGCAGGAGGGTCGTCTTGCCCGCGCCGTTGAGGCCGAGGATGACGACGCGCGAGCCCTTGTCGATGGCCAGGTCGACGTCGGTGAAGATCTCTAGCGAGCCGTACGACTTGGACAGGCCCTCGGCGGTGAGGGGCGTCTTGCCGCAGGGTGAGGGCTCGGGGAAGCGCAGCTTGGCGACCTTGTCGCTCTGGCGCACCTCGTCGAGGCCCGCGAGGAGCTTGTCGGCGCGGCGGGCCATGTTCTGCGCGGCGACGGTCTTGGTGGCCTTGGCGCGCATCTTGTCGGCCTGCGAGTGCAGGGCCGCGGCCTTCTTCTCGGCGTTCTGGCGCTCGCGCTTGCGGCGCTTCTCGTCGGACTCGCGCTGCTGCTGGTAGAGCTTCCAGCCCATGTTGTAGACGTCGATCGCGGCGCGGTTGGCGTCCAGGTAGAAGACCTTGTTGACGACCGTCTCGACCAGGTCGACGTCGTGGGAGATCACGATGAAGCCGCCGCGGTACGTCTTCAGGTAGTCGCGCAGCCAGACGATGGAGTCGGCGTCGAGGTGGTTCGTGGGCTCGTCGAGGAGCAGGGTGTCGGCGTCCGAGAAGAGGATGCGGGCCAGCTCGATGCGGCGGCGCTGACCGCCGGAGAGCGTGTGCAGGGGCTGGCCGAGCACGCGGTCCGGGAGGTTCAGGGCGGCGGCGATGGTGGCGGCCTCTGCCTCGGCGGCGTACCCGCCCTTGGTGAGGAACTCCGTCTCCTGGCGCTCGTACTGCTTGAGGGCCTTCTCGCGCGTGGCGCCCGAGCCGCTCGCGATCCGGTGCTCGTTCTCGCGCATCTTGCGGATCAGTACGTCGAGGCCGCGCGCGGACAGGACGCGGTCGCGGGCCAGGACGTCGAGGTCGCCCGTACGCGGGTCCTGCGGGAGATAGCCGACCTCTCCGGAGCGGCTGATCGTGCCGCCCGCCGGGGTGCCCTCACCGGCCAGACACTTGGTGAGCGTCGTCTTGCCCGCGCCGTTGCGGCCGACGAGGCCGATGCGGTCGCCCTTGGCGATGCGGAACGAGGCGTTCTCGATGAGGATGCGGGCGCCGGCACGCAGCTCGATACCGGAGGCGGTGATCACGGTCAGACTCCTGGACAGGGGATATGGACGGCTGGAGGGGGCAAGGACGATGCACGATGCGTTGTCGCGCGGAGCGCGCCGCTCAGCCGTCTAATGCAGCAGGAGAATGGCCATGGGCCAATTCTAACGGGGCGCCGCAACCGTTTTTCCGGCGCGGCCCCCGGGGCCGCTCCCCGGGGCGGGCGCACCGGCCGTCGGGGGCCCTGGGCGCGACGCGGCGGGCCGGGGGCGTAGCCCGTTCGGACCTCCGTCCGGCGCCGGGCGGTGCGGGGCGTACCAGGATGAAGTGGCCGGGGTCCGGCGCGGGCGGCGGAGCGTCGTCCCGCAGGTGAGGCAGCGCGGCTCGTACGCGAGGCAGAGGGTGGTGCGCCCATGCAGTTCGACGACGACGCGAATCTTGACTCCTCGGAGGTGCAGGATGTGCGCGGCAGTCGCATCCCCGGCGGCAAGGCGACCATCGGCGGCGGTGTCGCCGGTCTGATCGCGCTGCTCCTCGGCCTCTTCTTCGGCGTGGGTCCGGACCAGCTCGGTCTGACGGACGGCGGCGAGGAGCCCGCCGCCTCGTCCTCCTCGCTCGCCGAGGTCAAGCGGAGCTGCCACACCGGCAAGGACGCGAACGCCCGCGAGGACTGCCGCGTCCTGGCGGTCGTCAACAGCGTCCAGGACTACTGGCGCCAGGAGTTCCCGCGCCGCCGGGGCCAGTACGCGCCCGCGCAGACCGTGTTCTTCACCGGCCGCGTCGGCACGGCGTGCGGCGCGGCGACGTCGGCCGTCGGGCCCTTCTACTGCCCCGGCGACCGGAGGGTCTATCTGGACCTGGGCTTCTTCGAGGAGCTGCGGACGAAGTTCGGCTCCAGCGGCGGCCCGTTCGCGCAGGCGTACGTCGTGGCGCACGAGTACGGGCACCACGTGCAGAACCTGATGGGCACGCTGGGCCGGGCACAGGACGGCCGGACGGGCGAAGGAAGCAACGCCGTGCGGGTCGAGCTGCAGGCCGACTGCTACGCGGGGGTGTGGGCGCACCACGCCACGCGGACGCCCGACGAGGAGGGCAGGCCCGTGATCAAGAAGCTCACGGACGACGACATCCGCGACGGCCTGGACGCGGCGGCGGCGGTCGGCGACGACCGGATCCAGGAGCGCTTCCAGGGCCGGGTAACCCCCGAGTCCTGGACGCACGGCTCGGCGAAGCAGCGCCAGGACTGGTTCTACCAGGGCTTTCGTACCGGTGACATGGCGCAGTGCAACACCTTCCGCTGAGCCTCGCTGCGGCCCCTGCGGGCGCTCCCGGACCGTTGTCGGACCCGGGTGCCAGACTGTGGAACAGGTCACGTCTAACGGAGGAGTGATCACCATGGCAGGCGCTGCCAGGGGACGTCCGAGCATCTTCCCGACGTTGTTGTACGCGGACGCCAAGGCCGCGATCAAGCAGCTCACCGAGGTCTTCGGCTTCACGGAGACGAGTGTGTACGAGAGCGAGGACGGCACGGTCCTGCACGCCGAGCTCGCGCACGGCAACGGCGCGGTGATGCTGGGCTCCAAGGGCCGCGGCGGGCTCTTCGCCGAGACGATGAAGGGCGCGGGCCCGACCGCGACGTACATCGTGGTGGACGACGTCGACGCCCACCACCAGCGGGCCGTGGAGCACGGCGCGGACATCCTGATGCCCCCGACGGACCAGGACTACGGCTCGCGGGACTACATGGCGCGGGACGCGGAGGGCAACATCTGGAGCTTCGGTACGTACGCCCCGGAGATACCCGGCTGACCCGCCCCGGGCTCGGGGCGGGCGCGGCTCTCACATACCGCCGGTGTGCACCTGGAACGCCGCCCGGCGCACGGCCTTCGCGAGCGCCGGGTCCGGGTGGGCCGCGGCGAGCGCGACGAGGACCTGCACGGTGCGCGGATGGCCGACGGTGCGCACCTCGTCGATGAGCGCGGGCACGGTGGGCTGCGGCGCCGACTCCAGGTGGCGCACGAGCAGTTCGGCCTCGCCGTGGTCGGCGACGGCCGCCGCGGTGTCGACCCACAGCCAGGTGGACTCCGCCCGGGTCAGGACGAGGTGGACGTCCTCGGGGTCGGTGCCCTCGTGCTCGGCGAGCCACAGCAGGGCGTAGGGCCGCAGCGAGGCCTCGTCGACGACGGCGCGGACGTCCGGCTCGGCCGGGGCGCCGACGACCCGCAGGGCCTCGAAGGCGAGGCCGCGCAGCAGGGCGTCCTCGCCCCGGGCGGCGTCGAGGAGTTCGGTGACGGCGGTGCCGGCGTCGCGGGCGGCGAGCCAGGCGCGGTACTCGGCGCGGGCCGCGTTGGGCCGAAGCCGGGCGCAGCCCCGGAGCATGTCCTCGGCGGACTGCTCGATGTGCCCCGCCGGGCTCTGCGCGGCCACGCAGATCTGCTCCAGCTTGACCCACACCGCCCAACTGCCCAGCGGCGTGAGGGTGGCCTGGCCGTCGGCACAGGTGAGGGCGCCCACGGCGGACAGGGCGCGCAGCGCCCAGTCGAGCAGGGCGGGCAGCGGGGGCCGGGGCGCGCAGCCGTCGGGCTCGGCGGCCGGGGCGGTGGCGGCCCGGGTCGGGGCGGCTTCGGCGTGGGCCGGGGCGGTGGTGGCCGGGGGCGGGACCGCTTCCGCGTGCGGCGCGGGCTGGTTCTGGGGCTCGGGCTCCGCCTGCGGGCCGTACGGGATCTCGCAGCGCTCGGTGCGCAGTTCCCGGACGCGCTGGTCCAGGAGGTCAAGGAGCTGGGGCACGGGCACGGGGCCCGCCGACAGCTGGAGGAAGGAGAGCAGTTGCGGAACGGCTTCGACGGCCTCCGCGACGGTGGCGGGCGGCAGTTCGGCGGGGGCGGGGTGCACGAGCGACCAGGCGTCGAACAGGGCGACCCAGCCGCGCAGGACCGCGGCGTCGTCCCGGTCCCAGGCGCGCAGCCGCCAGCCGGGGCGTGCGGCGCCGCCGTGCACCTCGACGAGTCCGGCCAGGCGGGCGGTGTCCCAGTCGGCACGGACCTGGTGGACCGTCATGTCCAGTTCGGCGGCCGCGCGTTCGGCGGTGGCGTCGGAGAGCGCGCCGCCGGTCCCGGCGTCGGTGTCGGTGTTCGGCCCGGCCTTCGGGTCGGCTCCCGTGCGGCCGTCCTTGCCGCCGTTCCTCCCGCCGTTCTTGCCGCTCTTCGCCGCGCCGGTCGTGGCGTTGGCGTTGCCCTCGCCCGTGCCCTTGCCCGCCGCGCGCAGGGGACCGGTGTCGGGGCGCAGGGCGTGGTCGGCCCAGCGGGCGACGCGTACGGCGCTCGCCAGGCCCGCACGGGCCATGCGGGCCAGTTCGGCGGGCGCGGGGGTGCCCTCCGGCGGTGGGGGCGCGGGACGGCGCGAGCGGCGCTGGGTCACCGCGCCGGGGGCGCCGAGGGGGCCGCGTGCTCGGCCGCGCTCCGCCTCCGCTCGCCTTTCGGCCCTCGGGGACGGTGTGCGGACGAGGTGGAGCCGGGAGTCGCGCGGGATACGGGACGTCACGGGAGCAGTCTTCCTGTTGACGGTCCGAAAACCCAAACGGAATCCCGTCGGGGGCCCGGCGGGCGGACCCGACGGCGGTCGCGGAGCGTCAGGCCCAGGGGTGGGGAGGGCGCCGCATCGGCTACATCAAGGGGGTGAGGAAGCGGCGCAGCGCCTCTTCGTACCGTGCGGGGTCGGCGTTCCACATGGCGCCGTGGGGCGCATCCGGAACGGTGTGCAGGGTGACGAGGTCGGGGCGCTTTTCAGCCAGTCTCCGGGAGAGCGCCCAGGGGGCGACGGTGTCGCCGGGGCCGTGCAGGACGAGGGTCGGCACCCGCAGGGCGGCGGGGTCGGCGGCGTCGGGGAGGCGGTCACCGCGGAGGCCGGTGCGGCCCTGGGCGGCGCGCACGGCCAGCGGGAGCAGCGCGCCGGGGGTGCGGCGTGCGGTGGCGAGGGCGCGCAGCGTGGTCTCCCAGTCGAGCACCGGTGAGTCCAGGACCAGGCCCTTGACGCGGCCGCGCAGGGCGGAGCGGGCGGCCGCGTGCAGGGCCATCGAGGCGCCGGTGGACCAGCCGTACAGGACGACGTCGCGGGCTCCGTAGCGCACGGCGTAGCGGATGGCGGCGTCCAGGTCGCGCCATTCGGTCTCGCCGAGGTGGCCGAGACCGTCCGGTGGCCGGGGCGCGCCCAGGTCGCCGCGGTAGGCGAGGTCGAGCACCGGCAGCCGCTGGCGGCGCAGGAAGTCCATGACGACCATCGGGTGCTCGCGGGTGGTGCCGAGGCCGTGCACGGCGATCACCCAGGTGTTGCGGTCGCCGGGCACGAACCAGGCGGGCAGCGGACCCAGTTCGCCGGGGATGTCGACGTCGGCGTGGTCGATGCCGAGCGCGCCGTGCGGGTCGCCGATGTGGACCTGCGGCGTGAGCCAGACCCGGGCGCCGGGCTCCAGGGTGCCGTGGGTGACGCGTTCGAGGCGGCGCACGACGGTGTCGGCCTCGTGCGGGGCGGCGTCGAGGACCGGGCCGACGACGGCGTGGCAGCCGTTGCCGCTCAGGCCGTACAGGCCGGGCCGCTGCGAGGCCAGGGAGCGGGTGAGGGCGATCTGGCCGGCGGCCGTGGAGTGCACGGTCAGGCGTGGTTCCGTCGGCAGGGGGCGGCCCGCGGGGGCCTTCAGGGCGGCGTCGCTGGCGTAGCGCCCGGCCGCGATGGCGAGGGCGGTGGCGCCTAGGACGGCGGTTGCGGTGGTGACGGCGGCGGTCGTCGCTTTGGCAGGGCGCACCCCCACAGTGTCTGCGGGGTCGGGGAGCGCGGCCAGTGGGCGGGGCACGGGAGTGTGCTCGGCGCGGGGGCGCCGACCGGTCTCGGCCGCCGCCCGCCCAGCCGCGCGGCCCGGTTCCGGCCGGTACTCGCCCGGCCGGTACGCGTCCGGCGGGCACTCGCCCGGCCAGCACTCCCCCGGCCCACCGAGCCGACACCCGCCGCGAGCCACGCCCGCAGCGCGCCGTCGGGCGAGGTCAGCCCTTGTCAGCCCCCGCCCCCCTCTGCCCATACCCCTTCAACTTCCGCCCCGCCTCACTCACCCGTTCCGCGGACAGGATGCTCGGGTTGCGGCCCGGCACCGATGTCGCGGTGAGCCACAGGTGGCACATCCACTCCAGTTGGGCGGTGCGGTCGAAGGCCTGGGAGAGGGAGTCCCCGTAGGCGACCGTGCCGTGGTTCTGGAGCAGGCAGGCCGTGCGGTCGCGCAGGGCGTGGAGCATGTGCCCGGCCAGTTCGTCGGTGCCGTAGAGGGCGTAGGGGGCGACGCGGACGGGGCCGCCGAGGGCGCCGGTCATGTAGTGGATGGGCGGGAGTTCCGGGACGAGGGTGGAGACGGCGGTGGCGTGCACGGCGTGGGTGTGGACGACGGCACCGGCGTCGGTGGCGCGGTAGATCGCCAGGTGCATGGGCAGCTCGCTGGTGGGGCCGAGCGCGCCGAAGAGCCGTGCGCCGTCCAGGTCGACGCCGAGGACGTCCGCGGGCGTCAGCTCGTCGTAGGGGACGCCGCTCGGGGTGACCAGGACGGTGTCGCCGACCCGCACGGAGACATTGCCGGAGGTGCCGACGACCAGGCCGTCCGTCACGGTCCTGCGGGCGGTCGCGACCAGCTCGTCCCAGGCCCGCGCGACCGCCTCGCGCCCCGCGCCCGCAGTGGTGTCGTGCCGCTGCTCAGTCATGCGGTGATCCTGCCAGAGGGCGGGGCCGCGGGGGCCGGGCGGCCGGGGCATCCTGCCGTCGGCGCGGGCCATGGAATGGAATGGGTGGAGTCCGTGGAGCCTTGGAACACGGCACCGCCACACGGCCGGAGGTTTGAGACCTTCGGGCGGTCCGACGGCGGCGCCGGTCACGGCAGGTGATCAGGATCTCTTCCGCGGGCCGACGACCCAGCTCAGCGGTTCGAACGGGGGTCGCCCGAAAGGGCCACGGACGGCCTAATTCCGGGCCCACCACGGGCCCCCGCCACCACCCCGCCGCCCGAGTGGGTGTATGCCGGAAGGAAGCGGAGTGACGGCAACCCGGTTCGAGTCACCATGCGGCCCAGCCCAGTTCACTTTCCGTTCATCCAGGTTGCCTACGTTCCACGAGCCACTGACGTCCAACAGAAGCCTGGGTAAATGGAACACATCACGCTTCTCCTCGGGATCGTGATCGTTACCGCTCTCGTGTTCGATTTCACGAACGGTTTCCACGACACAGCCAACGCGATGGCCACCACCATCTCGACCGGCGCTCTCAAGCCCAAGACGGCGGTGGCCATGTCCGCCGTGCTGAACCTCGTCGGAGCGTTCCTCTCCGTCGAAGTCGCCAAGACGATCTCCGGCGGCATCATCAATGAAGACGGTCTCAAGACCGAAGTGATCTTCGCGGCCCTGGTGGGCGCGATCCTCTGGAACCTGTTGACCTGGCTGCTCGGCCTGCCGTCCAGTTCCTCCCACGCCCTGTTCGGCGGCCTGATCGGCGCCGCCGTGATGTCGATGGGCTGGTCGTCGGTGAACGGCGGCACGGTCGTCACCAAGGTGCTGCTCCCCGCGGTCGCCGCCCCGCTCGTCGCCGGTATCGCGGCGACGCTCGCCACCCGGCTCACGTACAAGATCAGCAGCCGTACGGACGAGAAGGCGACCTCGAAGGGCTACCGCGCCGGGCAGATCGCCTCGGCCGGGCTCGTCTCGCTCGCCCACGGCACGAACGACGCCCAGAAGACGATGGGCATCATCACGCTGGCCCTGATCACCGGTGGCGTGCTCAACCCGGGCGCCAACCCCCCGATGTGGGTCATCGTCTCGGCCGGACTCGCCATCGCGATGGGCACGTACCTGGGCGGCTGGCGCATCATCCGCACCATGGGCAAGGGCCTCACCGAGCTGGCGCCGCCGCAGGGCTTCGCGGCGCAGACGTCCGCGGCGACGGCGATCCTCGCCTCCTCGCACATCGGCTTCTCGCTCTCCACCACCCAGGTCTGCTCCGGCGCCGTGATGGGCGCGGGCCTCGGCCGCAAGGGCGGCGTGGTCCGCTGGTCCACGGCGACGCGGATGTTCGTGGCGTGGGGCCTGACCCTCCCGGCCGCCGGTCTGGTCGGCGCGGGCGCCGAGCTCCTCACCAAGCAGGGCACCTGGGGCATCGCCACCACGGCCGCGCTCCTGATCGGCGGCTCCGCCGTCATCTGGTCGCTGTCGCGCCGCC
This sequence comes from Streptomyces sp. NPDC040610, assembly GCF_055594065.1. NCBI lineage: Bacteria > Bacillati > Actinomycetota > Actinomycetes > Kitasatosporales > Streptomycetaceae > Streptomyces > Streptomyces sp. NPDC040610. Next base: position 67,630 of record NZ_JBVIXA010000014.1, read on the forward strand.
AGCCGGTCGACCACACGAACGTCACGGCCGACGAGATCGGCGCCCCCGGCGCCGAGCCCGCGGGCGTCGTGACCACCGCCATCGCCGCCGTCACCCCGCCCCCGGCGGGCCCGGTGGCCGCCACCACCGCGACCCCCACGGCCGAAGGCGCCGCGTCCGCCCCCTCCGTGGCGGACTCCGCCCGGCCCGCCACGGTGTAAGGAAGCAGCAGCATGAAGATCGACTGGGCAGCTCTCGGCTCCGTCTTCGGAGTCAGCCTCGTGGTGACCGTCGCCCTCGTGGGCCTGTTCACCCTCGGCATCGTCGGCCTCTCCAAGCAGGAGCAGGCGCGGACCGCCGGGGGCGGCACGGCCGCGATACCGGCGCGCGTGGGGGCGTACGCCTGCTTCGCGCTCTGCGCCGCAGCGGTCGCGTACGGCATCTATCTGATCGTCGTCTGACAGCGCGGGCGCCTTCCCGCGCCCGTCCGCAGAGCCCTGAGGGGCGGCCCACACGGCCGCCCCTCAGGGCTTTTCGGCATTCCGGCCGCAGGTCGGCGGGCCCACGGGAGGCCCGGGAAGCATCCGTTACCGATCCATTCGCGATCAGGCCGCGCAGCGACTCGCTCACGTTCGATTAGACATATGGCATACTGGGTAGCAGCACTCTGCTAGGGTCGGCCGCACATATGTCAGACAGAGCGGCTGCGCTGCGCTGCACGGCGGAGGGCCAGCCTGCGTTAGGCATACCTTCGTATCGCTGCCCTTCGTACGGCTTCATGGCGAGCTGACTCCTGGTCGTAGTGAAGGAGCCTCATGCCCAGCGAACTGGACCCGAGCCTGAACCGCCGTAAGCTCCGCATCGCCCTGCGCAAGGCCCGTGAGGAAGCCGGGCAGACCCAGGGTGAGGCGGCGAACGAGCTCGAATGGTCGCTGTCGAAGCTGAACCGCATCGAGAAGGGCACCGTCAGTGTCTCGGTGACGGACCTGCGGGCGCTGCTGCGTCAGTACGGCGTGGACGACGAGGAGCGGGTGACCGAACTCGTCCACGCCGCGCGGGGCTCGAAGGGCCAGTCGTGGTGGACGCAGTGGTCGGACGTCGCCAACCCCCGGTTCTCCGAATACCTGGGGTTCGAGGCGGCCGCGGTCTCACTGCGCACTTACCAGCCCATCGTCGTCCCCGGCCTGCTGCACACCGAGGAGTACGCCGACGCCCTGGCCGCCCCCGAGGTCAGCGACACGAACACGCGCCGCCGCCTGGTGGAGTTCCGCACCGCGCGCCAGGAGCGGGTCTTCGACCAGGACAACGGGATCGAGGATCTGCACTTCGTCGTGGACGAGGCGGCGCTGCGCCGCCGGATCGGCACCCCGGCGGTGATGCGCGGCCAATTGCAGCGGCTCCTGGAGGTGGCGGAGCATCCGAACGCCACCCTCCAGGTACTGCCGTTCACCGCCGGGGCGCTGCTGAGCACCCAGACCCCGTTCGCCCTCCTCGGCTTCAAGGACGACGACGACCTGATCTACGTCGAGTTCTCGCAGGCCGTCATCGCGACCCGGGAGAACTACGAGCTGGTCGCCAACTTCCAGGACTGCTTCGAGCAGTTGCAGGAGATCGCGTACAGCGGAAGCCAGGCGATCGACCTGATCAGCGAGGTCAGGGAAGGCTTCGCAGGCTGATTCCGGAGCCGGTCCGTTCCGGGACGAGGGGAGGTCTCGCGCCATGTCGGTCGTCATGTTGGCACGGTGGCTGTGGCACCACCTGACGGCCGCGCAAGCCGCCGCACCGGACGGCTCCCCCGGCGCCCCCGGGGTCCCCGCCCCCGCGGGCGCCGACGGAGTGGGCGAGGCGGACCCGCCGCCGGGCCAGGACCCCGCGGCACCCGCCGCCCCCACCCACGTCAACGACCTCATCCGGGAAGGGATGAAGGACCCCGACTTCGCCCGCGAGCTGGACCGGCTCCTCGACCACGAGCACCGGCGCAGCCTGCACTCCCAGGAACTGCAGACGCTCAGCTTCCTCGCCAAGGCGGGCTGCGTCTCGCTGTGCCTGGCCGTCGTGGTGGTGGCGATCGCACCCGCCGTGCTCATCGGCCGGAGCGTCGTCGGGCATTACGACATCAGCCCCTGGCACTTCGCCGTCGCCCTCAGCGGCGTCTGCGGGCTGCTCACCGCCGCGGTGGGCTGGGTCGTACGGGCCCTCAGGCGCGGCCGCCGTCAGAGCCCCGCCGCTACGCCCGAGCCCCGCCCCCCGGCCGACGGGGCGTCCGCGGACGGTCCCGCCCCGCGGGCGGGCGCGGGATGAGCGGCACCCGGCCCCACACGACACCGGCGGCGACCGCCACGGCGGCGGACGTCGTCAGCCACACCGCGAGCCGGAGCGGGACGCCCTCGACGAGGAGGGAGGCGAGCGCGCCCGCCAGCGTGGCGGCGCAGCCGCAGACCACGCAGTACGCCAGCAGGACCAGCCGCCTGTCGGGCGGCGGGGCATGCCTGCTCAGTGGAAGCTGCTTGCTCTCGACCCCCATGGTCTCCAGCCTTCCGTGCGCACGCTGGGACAGGTCACTCCACCCCGACTCTCCCCGAGGCCACCGCCCTCACAAACGCTCGCCACGCCGGTGGCGTCACGGCCAGGTGCCCGCCGTGGCGGTGATTGGAGTCTCGCACCCACACCCGATCACCAGGATGGGCCACTTCCACACATTCACCGGTCGGCGTGGTGTAACTGCTCTTGAACCACTGTGCTGCCGGTAAGTACGCGTCGGCCACACCGCCCCCTTGCCCAGTGCGCTCGCGAGAGCCGGCGTCGCCCGAGCGGGTCCGCATGCCGCGCCGCTCCCTGCTGTCATGTTCAAGTTTACGAACGGGTGTTGCTCGCGCCTAGCCGTAAACCGGCCCCCGAAGCCGTCCGTGTGGACCTCCGCACACTCTCCCGTCGCAGGTCAACAGCGAGTTGACGGGCGTCGCGGGCCATGGTGGACTGCCGGAGCCATTTACGGCGGCAGCAGAGGAAGCCGGTGCGAATCCGGCGCGGTCCCGCCACTGTCACCGGGTGATCCCACACGATCCCCGGGAGCCAGGAACTCTCGCCGCCGGTCTCGTCGAACCAGGGCGCGGAAACCCTGAGTGAGGACATATCGCCATGCGCGGCCGCCCGTTGCCGTCCCCTGCTCCGCCCGGGGCCCCGTCGCGGCCGAGAGCCCTCCGCCGCGTATCGGCGGGCTGACCCCCATGTGTGCCGATCGCGACTTCGCGTACGGCGCCGCCGCCGGACTCCTCGGTGACCTGCTGCTCGGCGATCCTCGCCGAGGGCATCCGGTCGCCGCGTTCGGGCGTGCGGCGGGGGCCGTCGAGCGGGTGCTGTGGCGTGACCACCGCGGGTGGGGCGCGCTGCACACCCTGGTGTGCGCCGGGGGCGCCGTCGGCGCCGGTGCGCTCGCCTCCTTCGCCGTACGCCGCTCGCGTGCCGCTTCCGTCGGGCTGACCGCCGCCGCGACCTGGGCCGTCGTCGGCGGGACCACCCTCGGGCGGGAGGCGCGCGCCATCGGGGGCGCGCTCGCCGCCGGGGACGTGGACGTCGCCCGGGAGCGGCTGCCCCATCTGTGCGGGCGCGATCCCGCCGCCCTCGACGCCGACGGGATCGCCCGGGCCGTCGTGGAGTCCGTCGCCGAGAACACGTCCGACGCCGTCGTGGGGGCCCTGGTGTGGGGTGCCGTCGCGGGGGTGCCGGGCCTGCTCGGGTTCCGGGCCGTCAACACGCTCGACGCGATGGTCGGGCACAGGTCCCCGCGCCACCTCCGGTACGGGTGGGCCTCCGCCCGGCTCGACGATGTCGCCGGATGGCCCGGGGCGCGGCTCACCGCCGCGCTCGCCGTGGTCGCCGGAGGGTCACCCCGTGCGGCGGTGCGGGCCTGGCGTGCCGACGCCTCGAAGCACCCGAGCCCCAACGCCGGGGTCGTCGAGGCCTCCTTCGCGGGGGCCTTGGGGGTGCGGCTCGGAGGGTCCCTCTCGTACGGGGGGCGGGTCGAGCACCGGCCCGTCCTCAACGGGGAGGGGCGTGCCGTCGTTGTGGAGGACATCGAGCGGGCCGTGAAGCTGTCCCGGCGGGTCGGGTGGCTCGCCCTGGGGAGCGCGATCGTGGCGGACCTGGTCCGGCCGAAGCGGTGGAGGCGGTTCGCATGAGTGGGGGGCTGCTGGTCGCCGGGACCACGTCCGATGCCGGGAAGAGCGTGGTCACCGCTGGGATCTGTCGGTGGCTCGCCCGCAAGGGCGTCTCCGTCGCGCCGTTCAAGGCGCAGAACATGTCGTTGAACTCGTTCGTCACGCGCGAAGGGGCCGAGATCGGGCGGGCGCAGGCCATGCAGGCGCAGGCCGCGCGGGTGGAGCCCAGTGCGCTGATGAATCCCGTGCTCCTGAAGCCGGGGAGCGACCGGTCGAGTCAGGTCGTGCTCATGGGCAAGCCGGTGGGCGAGATGAGCGCCCGGGGCTATCACGGGGGTCGGCAGGAGGCACTGCTCGACACCGTCGTGGGATGCCTGGAGGAGCTTCGGGGCACGTATGACGCCGTGATCTGCGAAGGGGCGGGGAGTCCCGCCGAGATCAACCTCCGGCGCACCGACATCGTGAACATGGGGATCGCCCGGGCTGCCCGCTTCCCGGTCGTGGTGGTCGGGGACATCGACCGCGGGGGCGTCTTCGCCTCCTTCTTCGGGACCGTGGCGCTGCTGAGTCCGGCCGATCAGGAGCTGGTCGCGGGCTTCCTCGTCAACAAGTTCCGCGGGGACGTGTCGCTGCTCGAACCGGGGCTCGACATGCTGCACGACCTCACCGGGCGGCGCACGTTCGGCGTGCTGCCGTTCCGGCACGGGCTCGGCATCGACGAGGAGGACGGGCTGCGCGTCTCGCTGCGCGGGGCGGTGCGGGAGTCCGCCGTGGCGGCGCCCGTCGGCGAGGACGTGCTGCGCGTCGCCGTGTGCGCGGTGCCGCTGATGTCCAACTTCACCGACGTGGACGCGCTCGCCGCCGAACCCGGCGTCGTGGTGCGGTTCGTGGACCGGGCCGAGGAACTCGTCGACGCGGACCTCGTCGTCGTACCGGGCACACGCGGGACCGTGCGCGCCCTGGAGTGGCTGCGCGAGCGCGGGCTCGCGGACGCACTGGCGCGCCGGGCCGCCGACGGCCGGCCCGTCCTCGGGATCTGCGGCGGCTTCCAGGTGCTCGGGGAGCGGATCGAGGACGACGTCGAGTCGCGGGCCGGGACCGTGGACGGGCTCGGTCTGCTGCCCGTACGCGTCACGTTCCGGCGGGAGAAGACCCTGGCCCGGCCCGTCGGCGAGGCGCTCGGCGAGCGCGTCGAGGGGTACGAGATCCATCACGGCGTCGCCGAAGTCCTGGGCGGGGAACCCTTCTTGGACGGCTGCCGGGTGGGGGCCGTGTGGGGCACCCACTGGCACGGGTCGCTGGAGAGCGACGCGTTCCGGCGCCGCTTCCTCACCGAGGTCGCGCGCGCCGCGGGCCGCCGCTTCGTGCCCGCGCCCGACACCGGCTTCGCCGCCCTGCGCGAGGAGCAGCTCGACCTCCTCGGCGACCTCATCGAAGAACACGCGGACACCGACGCGCTGCTGCGCCTGATCGAGACCGGCGCTCCGTCCGGTCTCCCCTTCATCGCACCGGGGGCACCCTCATGACCGTCCTTCTCCTGTCCACCGCCGACACGGACCTGCTCGCCGCCCGCGCCTCCGCCGCGCCCTACCGCATCGCCAACCCGACCCGCGTCGACGTGCGCGAGGAACTGCCCGCGCTCCTGGACGGCGCGGACATCGCCGTCGTACGCCTCCTCGGTGGCAAGCGCGCCTGGGAGGACGGGCTCGCCGCGCTGAAGGCGGCCGGGATCCCGACCGTGCTGCTCGGCGGCGAGTCCGTGCCGGACGCCGAGCTGATGGCCGACTCGTCGGTGCCCGCCGGTGTCGTCGCGGAGGCGCTGCGCTACCTCGTCGAGGGCGGCCCCGACAACTTCGTGGAGCTGGAGCGGTTCCTTTCGGACACCGTGCTCCTGACCGGCCACGGCTTCGCCGAGCCGCGGAAGATGCCCGAGTACGGGGTGCACGGGGAGCGCGCGCACGTCGAGGGGCGCCCCACCGTCGGCGTGCTCTTCTACCGCGCGCACCAGCTGTCGGGGAACACCGCCTTCGTGGACACGCTCTGCGACGCCATCGAGGCGAAGGGCGCCAACGCCCTTGCCGTGTACTGCGGTTCGCTGCGCGGCGCCGACTCCGGTCTGTACGAGATCCTCGGGCGCGCCGACGTCCTCGTCGCCACCGTCCTCGCCGCCGGCGGCACCCACGCCTCCGACGCCAGCGCGGGCGGCGACGAGGAGGCCTGGGACATCGGCGCGCTCGCCGACCTCGACATCCCCGTCCTGCAGGGCCTGTGCCTGACCTCGTCGCGCGCCGCCTGGCAGGACTCCGACGCCGCCCTCTCCCCCATGGACGCCGCCATGCAGGTGGCGATCCCCGAGTTCGACGGCCGCGTCATCACCGTGCCGTTCAGCTTCAAGGAGCAGGGCCCCGACGACGTCCCCGTGTACGTCGCCGACCCCGAGCGGGCCGCCCGCGTCGCCGGAATCGCCGTACGCCACGGCAAGCTGCGGCACAAGCCCAACGCCGAGAAGCGGCTCGGCCTGGTCTTCACCGCGTACCCGACCAAGCACAGCCGCGTCGGCAACGCCGTCGGCCTCGACACCCCCGCATCCGCCGTGCGCGTCCTCGACGCCCTGCGGGACGCGGGCTACGCGGTCGAGGGCCACCCCGACAACGGCGACGAGCTGATCCACACCCTCATCAACGCCGGTGGCCACGACGTCGAATGGCTCACCGAGGAGCAGCTCGCCGCCGCGCCCGCGCGGGTGCCGCTCGCGGACTACCAGGCGTGGTTCGACACCCTCGACCCCGAGCTGCGCGACGGCATGCTCGAAGCGTGGGGCGAGCCGCCGGGCAGCCTGTACGTCGACGGCGGCGACATCGTGCTCGCCTCCCTCCAGTTCGGGAACGTCGTCGTGATGATCCAGCCGCCGCGCGGCTTCGGCGAGAACCCCATCGCCATCTACCACGACCCGGACATGCCGCCGTCCCACCACTACATGGCCGCGTACCGCTGGCTCGACGCTGCGACATCAGAAGGGGGCTTCGGCGCCGACGCCATCGTGCACATGGGCAAGCACGGCACCATGGAGTGGCTGCCCGGCAAGGGCCTCGGCCTCAGCGGCGGCTGCGCGCCGGACGCCGTCCTCGGCGACCTGCCGCTCGTCTACCCCTTCATCGTCAACGACCCCGGCGAGGGCACCCAGGCCAAGCGGCGCGGGCACGCCACGGTCGTGGACCACCTGGTGCCGCCGATGGCGCGCGCCGACACCTACGGGGACCTCGCGAAGCTGGAGCAGCTCCTCGACGAGTACGCACTGGTGAGCGATCTCGACCCGGTCAAGGCCCCGGCCGTGCGGGCGCAGATCTGGACGCTGGTGAAGGCCGCCGAGCTGCACCACGACCTGCACGTCGACGACCAGCCGGACGACGACGCGTTCGACGAGTTCGTGATGCACATCGACGGCTATCTGTGCGAGATCAAGGACGTGCAGATCCGCGACGGCCTGCACATCCTCGGCGGCGGGCCGGTCGGCGAGGCCCGCGTCAACCTCGTCCTCGCGGTCCTGCGCGCCTCCCAGGTGTGGGGCGGCACCGCCAACGCGCTGCCGGGCCTGCGGGCCTGCCTCGCCGAGCACTTCGGCCTGGACGAGAAGGAGCTGCTCGGCGAGCCGGGCGCGGCGGTCAAGGTCGCGGACGGCCTGACCGCCCTGGTCGAGGGGCCCGCGCGGACCGCCGCCGACGCCATCGACCTCCTCGAGCAGCTGTGCCGCCGCCTCGCCGAGGGCATGGAGGAGCGCGGCTGGGCGCTGGACGCGGTGCGCGGACTCGTCCGTGACGTCGTCGGCGTCGAACTGCCGCCGGCCGTCGCCGTCCTGGGCTTCGCCTGCGAGGAGGTCGTGCCCCGGCTCGCCCGCACCACCGACGAGATCGGCCACATCCTGCGCGCCCTGCGCGGCGGCTACGTCCCCGCAGGGCCTTCGGGCTCCCCCACGCGCGGCCTCGTCAACGTGCTGCCGACCGGCCGCAACTTCTACTCCGTCGACCCCAAGGCCATCCCGTCCAGGCTCAGTTGGGAGGTCGGGCAGTCCCTCGCGGACTCGCTGATCGCCCGCTATCTCGCGGACACCGGCGCGTACCCGAAGTCCGTGGGCCTGACCGTGTGGGGCACCTCCGCCATGCGCACGCAGGGCGACGACATCGCGGAGATCCTGGCGCTCCTCGGCTGCCGACCGGTGTGGGACGACGCGTCGCGCCGCGTCACCGGCTTCGAGGTCGTGCCCGTCGCCGAGCTCGGGCGGCCCCGCATCGACGTCACCGTCCGCATCTCCGGCTTCTTCCGCGACGCGTTCCCGCACGTCGTCGGGCTCATCGACGACGCCGTCCGCGCGGTCGCCGAGCTGGACGAGGACCCCACCGACAACTACGTGCGCGCCCACGTCGACGAGGACGCCGCCGAGCACGGCGACCGGCGGCGCGCCACCGCCCGCATCTTCGGCTCCAAGCCCGGCGCGTACGGGGCGGGGCTGCTGCCGCTCATCGACGCGCGCAACTGGCGCTCGGACGCCGATCTGGCCGAGGTGTACGCGGTGTGGGGCGGCTACGCGTACGGGCGGGGGCTCGATGGGCGGGCCGCTCGGGGGGACATGGAGACGGCGTTCCGGCGGATCGCTGTGGCGGCGAAGAACGTCGATACGCGCGAGCACGATCTCGTCGACGCCGACGACTATTTCCAGTACCACGGCGGGATGGTCGCCATGGTGCGGCACCTGACCGGTGAGTCGCCCGAGGCGTACGTCGGGGACTCGGCCGTGCCCGATCAGGTGAAGACCCGGACGCTGGGGGAAGAGACCCACCGGGTGTTCCGGGCGCGCGTCGTCAATCCGCGGTGGATGGCCGCGATGCGGCGGCACGGGTACAAGGGCGCCTTCGAGATGGCGGCCACCGTGGACTACCTGTTCGGGTACGACGCGACGGCCGGGGTCGTCGACGACTGGATGTACGAGAAGCTGTCCGCGGAGTACGTGTTCGACCCGGAGAACCGGGCTTTCATGGAGAAGTCCAACCCCTGGGCGCTGCGGGGGATTTCCGAGCGGTTGCTGGAGGCGGCCGAGCGGGGGCTCTGGGCGGAGCCGGACGCGGAGACGTTGGAGCGGTTGCGGGCTACGTACCTGGAGCTTGAGGGGCAGCTTGAGGGGGGTGCGGAGTGATGGGGCCCTGTGGGGCTTTCCCCAGTCCCGCCCCTTCCCGAAACCGGGGGCTCCGCCCCCGGACCCCCGTATCGCCGCTCCGCGGCTCGTCCTCAAACGCCGGACGGGCTGAAATCTTGCCGGACGCGTGGAAAATGCTGGAGGTCGTCGCGTGAGCACCCCCTACCCCTTCACCGCCCTCGTCGGACAGGACGACCTGCGGCTCGCCCTGCTGCTCAACGCCGTGTCCCCCGCCGTCGGCGGCGTGCTCGTGCGGGGCGAGAAAGGCACCGCGAAGTCCACTGCCGTGCGGGCGCTTTCAGCGCTGCTGCCGGAGGTGGACGTGGTCGCCGGGTGCCGGTTCTCGTGTGCTCCTGGGGCGCCCGACCCGGCCTGCCCCGACGGGCCGCACGAGCCCGGCACCGGGACCGCACGGCCCGCGCGCATGGTGGAGTTGCCCGTCGGCGCCTCCGAGGACCGGCTCGTCGGCGCGCTCGACATCGAGCGGGCGCTCGCCGAGGGCGTGAAGGCCTTCGAGCCGGGGCTGCTCGCCGACGCGCACCGCGGGATCCTGTACGTCGACGAAGTGAACCTGCTCCACGACCACCTCGTCGACCTGCTGCTCGACGCCGCCGCCATGGGGGCCTCGTATGTGGAGCGGGAGGGCGTGTCCGTACGGCATGCCGCCCGGTTCCTGCTGGTGGGGACCATGAACCCCGAAGAGGGTGAGCTGCGGCCGCAGTTGCTCGACCGGTTCGGGCTGACCGTCGAGGTCTCCGCGTCCCGCGAGCCCGACCAGCGCGTGGAGGTCGTGCGGCGGCGGCTCGCCTACGACGACGACCCGGACGGGTTCGCGGCGCGCTGGGGCGAGGACGAGGCGGCCGTACGAGGCCGTATCGTCGCCGCTCGTGCGCTGCTGCCGCGGGTGCGGCTCGGGGACGGGGCGCTGCGGCAGATCGCGGCGACCTGCGCGGCCTTCGAGGTGGACGGCATGCGCGCCGACATCGTGATGGCGCGGACCGCGACGGCGCTTGCCGCCTGGGCGGGGCGTGAGGACGTGCTCGCCGAGGACGTGCGGCAGGCCGCGCTGCTCGCGCTGCCGCACCGGCGGCGGCGCAATCCGTTCGACGCGCCGGGCCTCGACGAGGACAAGCTGGACGAGACGCTGGAGGAGTTCGGGGAGAGCGACGGGGACGACGAGCCCGACCCCGATGGTGGCGGGCCCGACGGTGGCGGCGGGCAGCCGCCGCAGGACTCCGGGCCCGAGCAGCCCGGGGACGGCTCCGCCGCGACGCCCGAGGCCGCCGACGACGGGCAGCCGCAGGGCGGCGGCGCGGGCGAGCAGCAGGCCGTGCGGGCCGGTGAGCCGTTCCGGACGAAGGTGTTGAGCGTGCCGGGGCTCGGTGAGGGTGCGGCCGGGCGGCGGTCTCGGGCGCGGACCGAGCACGGGCGTACGACGGGTGCGCGGCGGCCCCGGGGGGCGCTCACGAAGCTGCATCTGGCGGCGACCGTGCAGGCCGCCGCGCCGCATCAGCGGGCGCGGGGGCGGTCGGGGCGCGGGCTCGTGGTGCGCAGGGACGATCTGCGGCAGGCCACGCGTGAGGGGCGCGAGGGGAACCTCGTGCTGTTCGTCGTGGACGCGTCGGGGTCGATGGCGGCGCGGCAGCGGATGGCGGCCGTGAAGGGCGCGGTGCTCTCGCTGCTGCTCGACGCGTATCAGCGGCGGGACAAGGTGGGGCTCGTGACGTTCCGGGGGACGGGGGCGGAGGTGGCGTTGCCGCCCACCTCGTCCGTGGACGCGGCGGCCGTGCGTCTGGAGTCGCTGCCGACGGGCGGGCGTACGCCGATCGCGGCCGGGCTGCTGCGCGCCCACGAGGTGCTGCGGGTGGAGCGGCTGCGGGATCCCGCGCGGCGGCCGCTGGTGATCGTGGTGACCGACGGCCGGGCCACCGGAGGTGTGGAGCCGGTCGCGCAGGCCGGGCGTGCCGCGCGGCTCTTCGCCGCCGAGGGGCAGGCCTCGGTGGTCGTGGACTGCGAGTCGGGGCCGGTGCGGCTCGGGCTCGCGGGGCTGTTGGCCGGGGAGCTCGGCGGGACCGCGGTGACGCTGGAGGAGCTGCGGGCCGACTCGATCGCCGGGCTCGTGAAGGACGTTCGGGAGTCGTACGGCTCCGCGAGGAGGGTTGCCTGATGCCGCAGGGACAGCCGAGTGTCGTGCCCGACGACGGCCTGACGACGCGTCAGCGGCGCAACCGGCCGCTGGTCGTCGTGCACACCGGGATCGGCAAGGGCAAGTCGACCGCCGCCTTCGGGCTCGCGCTGCGCGCCTGGAATCAGGGGTGGCCCATCGGCGTGTTCCAGTTCGTGAAGTCGGCGAAGTGGAAGGTCGGCGAGGAGAACGCGCTGCGGGTGCTCGGCGCCAGCGAGCAGGGCGGGTCCGTCGACTGGCACAAGATGGGCGAGGGCTGGTCGTGGATCCAGCGCGCCCCCGCCGAGGGCGAGCAGAGCAACGAGGAGAAGGCCCGGGAGGGCTGGGAGCAGGTCAAGCGGGACCTCGCCGCCGAGACGTACCAGCTGTATGTGCTCGACGAGTTCGCCTACCTCCTGCACTGGGGGTGGATCGACGTCGAGGAGGTCGTGTCCGTGCTGCGCGAGCGGCCCGGGACCCAGCACGTGGTGATCACCGGGCGCTACGCCCCGGAGCAACTCGTGGAGTACGCCGACCTCGTCACCGACATGTCCAAGGTCAAGCATCCGATGGACGCGGGTCAGAAGGGGCAGCGGGGCATCGAGTGGTAGCGCGCATCGTGGTCGCCGCGCCCGCTTCCGGGAGTGGGAAGACGACCGTCGCGACCGGGTTGATGGCCGCCTTCACGGAGGCCGGGCTCGCCGTGTCCCCGCACAAGGTCGGGCCCGACTACATCGATCCCGGGTATCACTCGCTGGCCACCGGGCGGCCGGGGCGGAACCTCGACGCCTATCTGTGCGGGCCCGACCTGATCGGCCCCTTGTTCGCCCATGGGGCCGCCGGGTGCGATCTGGCTGTCGTCGAGGGTGTGATGGGGATGTACGACGGGGCCTCCGGGCAGGGGGAGCTGGCCTCCACCGCGCATGTCGCGAAGCTGCTGCGGGCTCCTGTCGTGCTGGTCGTCGACGCCTCGTCGCAGTCCCGGTCCGTGGCCGCGCTCGTGCACGGGTTCGCCTCGTGGGATCCGGAGGTTCGGGTCGGTGGGGTGATTCTCAACAAGGTGGGGTCGGAGCGGCACGAGGAGTTGTTGCGGGAGGCGTTGGACTCCTCCGGGGTGCCGGTGCTCGGGGCGTTGCGGCGGGTGCCGCAGGTTCGGGCGCCCTCTCGGCATTTGGGGCTTGTGCCTGTTTCCGAGCGGCGGGGGGAGGCTTTGGCCTCTGTTGCCGCGTTGGCCTCGCAGGTGCGGGAGGGGTGTGACCTGGAGGCGGTGTTGGCTCTGGCGCGTGGTGCGGGGCCGCTGTCGGGTGCGGTGTGGGATCCCTGCGGGGCGTTCCCCGATCCCGCCCCTTCCCGAAACCGGGGCTCCGCCCCTGGACCCCGGGGGTGGGTGTCCCGTGGCGGGTGGGACAGTCCTCCCTCGAATCGGCGCTCCGCGCCTCGTCCTCAAACGCCGGACGGGCTGAAAACTTCGCCGGGGCGGGCTGAGAGGTGCACGCCGGACGGACAGGGGGTGTCGGACCGGTCCTGTGGTCGTCATCGGCCTGTCGTCGCCATGGCCGGTGGTGCCGCGTTCTCCTTCTCCTACGCCGAGCACGCCGAGTTGCTCGCCGCCGCGGGGGCCGACGTCGTGACCTTTGATCCGTTGCGTGACGAAGAGCTTCCGCCGGGGACGCGGGGGCTCGTCGTCGGGGGTGGGTTCCCCGAGGTGTACGCGCCGGAGTTGTCCGCCAACGAACCGTTGCGGAAAGCCGTCGCGGAGCTGGCCGCCAGTGGGGCGCCGGTCGCCGCCGAATGTGCGGGGCTGCTGTATCTGGCGCGGGAGTTGGACGGGAAGCCGATGTGCGGGGTGCTGGACGCGACGGCGCGGATGTCGGAGCGGTTGACGTTGGGGTATCGCGAGGCCGTCGCCGTGTCGGACAGTGTGCTCGCGGGCGTGGGCACGCGGATGCGCGGGCACGAGTTTCACCGCACGGTCGTGGAGCCGGGCGCGGGGGCGGCTCCCGCCTGGGGGCTGCACGCTCCTGAACGGCGCGTCGAAGGTTTCGTACAACAGGGTGTGCACGCGAGTTATCTGCACACGCACTGGGCCGCCGAGCCCGGGATCGCCCGTCGGTTTGTGGAGAGGTGCAAGGCATGAGCGGCAGCAGTGGCAGCAGGTTGGTCGGGGTGGGAGTGGGGCCCGGAGATCCCGAGCTGGTGACCGTCAAGGGTGTGAACGCGCTGCGCGGCGCGGATGTCGTCGTCGTGCCCGTCATGGACACGGGTGAGCGTGGGCGCGCCGAGGCCACGGTGCTGCACTACGTTCCGGCGGATCGGGTCGTCCGGGTCGTGTTCGCGTTGAACGAGCGCACCGACCGGGCGCGGCGCGAGGCGGCCTGGGACGCGGCCGGGGAGCGCGTCGCCGAGCTGCTGCGCGAGCGCGGCACGGTGGCGTTCGCGACGATCGGCGACCCCAATGTGTACTCGACGTTCACGTATCTCGCGCAGACCATCGCGGAGCTGGTGCCGGGCGTCGGTGTCGAGACCGTGCCCGGGATCACCGCCATGCAGGACCTGGCGGCGCGCAGTGGAGCCGTGCTCACCGAGGGCACGGAGCCGTTGACGCTGGTGCCGGTGACGGCGGGGGCCGCCGTCCTGAAGGACGCGCTGGCCGGGCCCGGGACGGTGGTGGCGTACAAGTTCGGGCGGCTCGCGCACGAGGTCGCGGCGGCGCTGCGGGAGACGGGGCGGACCGAGGACGCGGTGTGGGGGTCGGCGCTCGGGCTGCCCGAGGAGTCCATCCGGGGCGCCGCCGAGCTGGGCGACGGGCCGCTGCCGTATCTGTCGACGCTCATCGCGCCCGCGCGGCGCGAGGGCGGGCGGGGCGGGAAACTATGACGTCCACCGCAGGGCCACAGGCCCGCGCCGGCGTGCGCGGCTCAGTCGGCGATGCCCACCACCAGCCAGATGAACGCCGCCCCCGCCACGGTGCACAGCAGCGTCGAGCGCGCCGGGTGGTCGTGGTGGGCCTCGGGCAGGATCTCGGCGGCGGCGAGGTAGAGCAGGGCGCCGCCGAAGAAGCCGAGATAGCCGCCGAGCAGTTGCTCCGGAATGGTGAAGGCGAGCGTGGTCGCCGCGCCCACGACCGGCGCCACCGCGTCGGCGAACAGCATCGCGACGGCCTTGCGGCGCGCGTTCCCGTACAGCCGGGTGATCGTGTACGTGTTGAAGCCGTCCGCGAAGTCGTGGGCGATGACCGCGACCGCCACCGCGACGCCCATGCCGCCGCCCACCTGGAACGCGGCGCCGATCGCGACGCCGTCCATCACGCTGTGGCCGACCATCGCCGCGGCCGCCGTCAGGCCGACCTCAGGGACCCGGCCGCCCGGGTGCTCGTCCGCCCCGTGCGCCGACCTGCGCAGCGCGAGCAGCCGCTCCACCACGTGCGCGAACAGGAAGCCCGCGACGGCGAGGAGCAGCGCCGCCGGTACGCCGAAGACCGGGCCGCCGGCCGCCTCCAGCGCCTCCGGCAGCAGGTCGAGGCCGACCACGCCGAGCATCAGGCCGCCCGCGAGGCCGAGCACCAGATGGCGCCGGTCGGTGACCCGCCCGGCGGTCCAGCCGCCGACGAGTGTCATCACGAACGCGCCGAGCGCCACGAACACCGCCATGCGCTCTTGCTAGCCGATTGAGCCCGCCCCCGCATCGCGCGGCGGCCCCCTGGCCCCACGGGCCACTCCCCCGGCCCCGTCCCCGGGCCGCACAACCCTTCTTCAGTACCCGCTCTGTCCCCCGTTCTGTTCTGTACGAGAGGAACTCCCTCATGGCCGACGCCGCCCCCACCGGCAAGGTGACCTTCGTCGGGGCCGGTCCCGGCGCCGCCGACCTGCTGACCTTCCGGGCCGCCCGGGCCATCGCGGACGCCGACGTGGTGATCTGGGCCGCCAGCCTCGTGCAGGCCGACGTCCTGGAGCACGCCCGCGACGGCGCCGAGATCCTGGACTCGGCGGTGATGTCCCTGGAGGACGTCGTGGCCGTGTACGAGCGGGCCGCGCGGGACGGCCTGAAGGTCGCGCGGATCCACTCCGGGGACCCGGCGCTGTGGGGCGGCACGCAGGAGCAGTTCGACCGGTGCGTCGCACTCGGCGTCGAGACGGAGATCGTGCCGGGCGTGTCGTCGTTCTCGGCGGTCGCCGCCATCGCCGGGCGCGAGCTGACCATTCCCGAGGTCGCCCAGTCCGTGATCCTCACCCGGCTCGGCGGCGGCAAGACGCCGATGCCGCCCGGCGAGGAGGTACGGGAGTTCGCGCGGCACGGCACGACGATGGCGCTGTTCCTGTCGGCTGCGCGCAGCGGCCAGCTCGTGCGGGAGCTCCTTGAGGGCGGCTATCCGACGACCACGCCCGTCGTCGTCGCGTACCAGGCCACCTGGCCGGAGGAGCTGGTGCTCAGCTGCACCATCGAGACGCTGGAGGAGACGGTGAAGGAACACCGGCTGTGGAAGCACACCCTGTTCCTCGTCGGCCCCGCCCTCGGCGCCCACGGCACCCGCTCCCACCTCTACCACCCGGGCCACTTCCACGGCTTCCGCAAGGCCGACCCGGAGGCTCGCGCCGCCCTCCGCGCGGAGAGGTCCGAACGGTGATCACGGTCTTCGGTACGGGGACAGGGGCGCCCCTGGACGCGACGGCACGGGCCGCCGTGCGGGACGCCGCCCTCGTGGTGGGCGGGCACCGCCATCTTGCGGCGGCCGAGGTTCCGGTGGATGTGCGCCGGGTGGTGCTCGGTCCGCTGGCCCCGGCGTTGGAGGCGATCGAGCAGGCCCTGACGGCCGAGAGCGAGGCGAAAAAAGCCCGTCCAGCGATCGAGGACGAGGCCGAAGGCCGATCGGCGGCGCCCACGCACGCGGCAAACGTGGTCGTGCTCGCCTCCGGGGACCCCGGCTTCTTCGGCATAGTGCGCGCGCTGGCGGACCGTTTCGGGCCGGACGCCCTGGACGTCCGCCCCAGTGTCTCCTCCGTGGCGACGGCGTTCGCGCGGGTGGGCCTGCCCTGGGACGACGCAGTCGTGGTGAGCGCCCACGGCCGCGCCCTGCGCACGGCGGTGAACGCATGCCGCGCCCACCCGAAGGTGGCGGTGCTCACGGGCCCCGGCAGCGGCCCCGCCGAACTCGGCGCCGAACTGGCCCGCCGCACGGAGGGCCGCACCCTCGTCGTGGCCACCGCCCTGGGCGACCCCGCCAGCGAACGCGTGGAGCGCGTCACGCCCGCCGAGGCCGCCGCCCGCGACTGGGGCACCGCGGTCGGCGTCGTGCTCTGCCTCGACGAGGACCGGGCGGTCACCGCGGCCGCCCGTACCGTCGCGGGGCCGCGCACCGGGCCCGACCGCTGGGCGCTCGACGAGGACGAGTTCGCGCACCGGGACTCGATGATCACCAAGTTCGAGGTGCGGGCCCTCGCGCTCGCCCGGCTCGGGCCGCGCGTGGGCGACCTGGTGTGGGACATCGGCGCGGGCTCCGGCTCCGTCGCCGTGGAGTGCGCGCGGCTCGGCGCCGCCGTGACCGCCGTGGAGAAGACCGCCGACGGCATCGAGCGCGTCCGCGCCAACGCCGCCGCGCACGGCGTCGACGTCCTCGCCGTGCACGGGGCGGCGCCCACCGTCCTGTCCGACCTCGCCGACCCCGACGCCGTGTTCGTCGGTGGTGGCGGGCGCGAACTGCCCGCCATCGTGACCGCTTGCGCGCGGCGGGCGCGGCGGGCCGTGGTGGTGTCGCTGGCCGCGGTCGACCGGGTGCCCGCGGTGCGGGCGGCGCTGCTCGGGGCGGGGTTCGACTGCGACGGGGTGCTGTTGCAGTCGTCGCGGCTCGCGCCGCTGCCGGGTGAGGTCACGCGGCTCGCCGCGACCAATCCGGTGTTTCTGCTGTGGGGTACGCGGTCGGCTGTGCCGGGTGCGGAGCCCTCTGGTTCAACTTCCTTTACCGAAGGGGTAGTTCAGTGATCGGCCTGATCTCCGGCACGAAGTCTGGCGGGGGCGCCTGTCAGCGGTTGGCCTCGGCCTGGCCCGCTCGTACGCGGGTGTACGAGGGGCCCGTACGGGAGGCGTTCGAGCGGGCCTTTCGCGAGTGCGAGCAGGTGGTGTGCTTCCTCGCCACCGGGGCCGTGGTGCGGTTGGCCGCGCCGCTGCTGGCAGGGAAGGCGGTCGACCCGGGGGTCGTGTGTGTCGATGAGGGCGGGCGGTTCGCCGTCGCCCTGCTGGGCGGGCACGCGGGGGGCGCGAACGCGCTGGCTCGGGAGGTCGGGGAGGTGCTCGGGGCCGAGCCGGTGATCACCACCGCTACGGATGCGGTGGCCGTGCCGGGGCTGGACATGCTCGGGTTCCCCGTGGAGGGGGACGTCGCCGGGGTGACCCGGGCCATGTTGGACGGGGAACCCGTCGCCCTGGAGGCGGAGTTGGCGTGGCCCCTTCCTGCCCTTCCGTCGAACGTATCGGCGCCGTCGGACCGGGCTGTGCCCACCGGTCCCGCCCTGCGGGACGACTGCCCACAGCGGGAGACGGACGGTGGCCGCCCCCCGGGGCTGGGCGACCAGCCGCAGCAGGGGACGGCAGACAGCGGAAGCATCGCCCTGCGGGGCGAAGGGGCGCGGCGGGAGCATCCGGTGGTGCGCGTGTCCGACCGGACGCTTGAGCCCGCGCTTCGCGAAGTCGTGTTGCGGCCGCCCTCGCTCGTCGTGGGGGTCGGGGCCAGTAAGGGGGCGCCCGTCGACGAGGTGCTCGGACTGGTCCGGGATTCGCTGCGTGCGGCCGGGCTCTCGGCTCTCTGCGTACGGGAGTTGGCCACCGTCGACGCCAAGCGGGACGAGGCGGGGATCGTGGAGGCGGCCGCGCGGCTCGGGGTGCCGTTGGTGACGTACAGCGCCGAGGAACTCGCGGGGGTGGACGTGCCGAACCCGTCCGGGGCGCCGCTCGCCGCCGTCGGGACGCCGTCCGTCGCCGAGGCCGCGGCGCTGCGCGGCGGGGGTGAACTCGTCGTACCGAAGCGGAAGTCGGAGCGGGCGGACGGCAGGCCCGCCATGGCCACGTGTGCCGTGGTGCGGCGGCCCGCGCGGGGGCGGCTCGCCGTCGTGGGGCTCGGGCCCGGTGCCCGGGACCTGCTCACGCCCCGCGCCCGCGACGAACTGCGGCGCGCCGCCGTGCTCGTGGGCCTCGACCAGTACGTCGACCAGATCCGCGATCTGCTGCGGCCGGGGACCCGGGTCGTCGAGTCGGGGCTCGGCGCCGAGGAGGAGCGGGCCCGTACCGCCGTCGCCGAGGCCCGCGAGGGCCGGGCGGTGGCGCTGATCGGGTCGGGGGACGCGGGCGTGTACGCGATGGCGTCGCCCGCGCTCGCCGAGGCCGGGGACGACATCGACGTCGTCGGCGTACCGGGAGTGACCGCCGCGCTCGCCGCCGGAGCGCTGCTCGGCGCGCCGCTCGGCCACGACCACGTGTCGATCAGCCTGTCCGACCTGCACACGCCGTGGGAGGTCATCGAGCGCCGGGTGCGCGCGGCGGCCGAGGCGGACCTGGTCGTGACGTTCTACAACCCGCGCAGCCGCGGCCGGGACTGGCAGCTGCCCAAGTCCCTGGCGCTGCTCGCCGAGCACCGGGCGCCGACGACGCCCGTCGGTGTCGTACGCAACGCCTCGCGCCCCGACGAGAGCGTGCGCCTGACCACCCTCGCGGCGCTCGACCCGGACAGCGTCGACATGATGACCGTCGTGACCGTCGGCAACACCGCGACCCGCGCCATCGCGGGCCGCATGGTGACGCCGCGCGGCTACCGCTGGCAGGGGGTGTGACAGCCATGGAGAACATGGAGAACACAGAACGCGTGGTGCACCCCATCGAGCAGGAGTCGTTCCGGCGGCTGCGGTCCCGGCTCGACACCTCGCACTTCGCGCCGCTGACGCGCGCCGTCGTGGAGCGCGTCATCCACTCCGCGGCGGACCTGGAGTACGCGCGGGACCTCGTCACGGACGAGGAGTCGCTGGTACGCGGCCACGCCGCCCTGCACGCGGGCGCGCCCGTCGTCGTGGACGTGGAGATGGTCGCGGCCGGGATCACGCGGCGCGAGACGGTGTGCCGGTTGAAGGACGCCAAGTCGGCGACCGGCCTGACGCGTTCGGCGCACGCGGTGCGGCTCGCGTACGAGCAGGTCGGTCCCGGTGCGCTCTGGGTGATCGGGTGCGCGCCCACCGCCCTGGAGGAACTGCTGCTGCTCGACGCCAGGCCCGCCCTCGTGATCGGCCTGCCGGTCGGCTTCGTCGGCGCTGTCGAGTCCAAGGAGGCGTTGCGTGCCAGCGGGCTTCCCGCCGTCAGCAACGTGTCCGAGAAGGGGGGTTCGGCGGTCGCGTCGGCCGCTCTGAACGCCCTGCTGTACCACCCCCCGGCGCCGGGCGCCGGGATCCGACCCGAGGAGAACAAGTGACCACCCCGCCCGCACTGCTCATCGCCGGACACGGCACCCGCGACGACGCCGGGGCGGCCGCGTTCCGCGACTTCGTCGCGGAGCTGGCGCGCCGCAACCCCGAACTGCCCGTCGCGGGCGGCTTCATCGAGCTGTCGCCGCCGCCGCTCGGCGAAGCCGTGACCGAACTCGTCGAACGGGGCGTGAAACGGTTCGCGGCGGTGCCGCTGATGCTGGTGTCCGCCGGGCACGCCAAGGGCGACATCCCCGCCGCGCTGACCCGCGAGAAGGAGCGCCACCCCGGCATCTCGTACTCCTACGGCCGACCGCTCGGCCCGCACCCCTCGATCCTGAAGGTCCTGGAGCGGCGGCTCGACGAGGCGCTCGGCGACACCGTGCGCACGCCCGAGGACCGGGCCGACGTCACCGTGCTCCTGGTGGGGCGCGGCTCGACGGACCCCGACGCCAACTCCGAGGTGTTCAAGGCGGCGCGGCTGCTGTGGGAGGGGCGCGGGTACGCGGGCGTGGAGACCGCGTTCGTGTCGCTCGCGGCGCCCGACGTGCCGTCGGGGCTCGACCGGTGCGTGGCGCTCGGCGCGCGGCGGATCGTGGTCCTGCCGTACTTCCTGTTCACCGGCATCCTGCCGGACCGGGTGCGGCAGCAGACCGACGGCTGGGCGTCCGCGCACCCCGACGTGGAGGTGCGGTCCGCCGATGTGATCGGCCCCGAGGAGGAGCTGGTCGAGCTGGTCATGGAGCGCTACCGGGAGGCCGTGGGCGGGGATCTGCGGATGAACTGCGACACCTGTGTGTACCGGGTGGCGCTGCCGGGCTTCGAGGACAAGGTGGGCCTGCCGCAGCAGCCGCACTTCCACCCCGACGACGACGGCCACCATCACCACGGCCATGGTCACGGGCACGGCCACGGCCACCACGGAAGCCATGCGCACTCCCACTGAGGCCGGGGTCGCCGACGGCCCGGCGGCGGCCGTCGCCGGGCCCGACGTCGACCTGCGGCACCACGGGGACGTGGAGGTGCGGGACGAGGACGATCTGGTCGACCTCGCCGTCAACGTCCGTGCCGGGACGCCGCCCGCGTGGCTGAAGAGTCATGTGGCCGCGTCCCTCGACGGCCTGGCCGCCTACCCCGACGGGCGGGCGGCGCGGGCCGCGGTGGCGGCGCGGCACGGGGTTCCGCCGGAGCGGGTGCTGCTCACGGCGGGGGCCGCCGAGGCGTTCGTGCTGCTCGCGCGGGCGCTGCGGGTGCGGCGGCCCGTCGTCGTGCATCCCCAGTTCACGGAGCCCGAGGCGGCGCTGCGGGACGCCGGGCACGCGGTGGGGCGGGTGCTGCTGCGGGCCGATGACGGGTTCCGGCTCGATCCGGGGCTGGTGCCCGAGGACGCCGACCTCGTCGTGGTCGGCAATCCCACGAACCCCACCTCCGTGCTGCATCGCGCCGCGGACGTCGTCCGGCTCGCCCGGCCCGGGCGGGTCCTCGTCGTGGACGAGGCGTTCATGGACGCCGTGCCCGGCGAGCGGGAGTCCCTCGCGGGGCGCGTCGACGTGCCGGGGCTCGTCGTGCTGCGGAGCCTCACGAAGACATGGGGGCTCGCGGGCCTCCGCGTCGGCTACGTCCTCGCCGACCCGGCGGTCGTCGCCGAGCTGTCCCGCGCCCAGCCGCTGTGGCCCGTCTCGTCGCCCGCGCTCGCCGCGGCGGAGGCGTGTGTGTCGCCGCGCGCGCTCGCGGAGGCCGGGCATGTGGCCCACCGGGTGGCCGCCGAGCGGCGGTATCTCGTGGACGGGCTCGGCGAGTTGCCGGGGGTGTCGGTGGCCGGTCCCGCGGAGGGGCCGTTCGTCTTGGTGCGGGTTGCCGACGGTCTCGTGGTGCGGGAACGGTTGCGGGAGCGGGGGTTCGCCGTGCGGCGTGGCGACACGTTTCCCGGGCTCGGGGTGGAGTGGCTGCGGGTCGCGGTGCGGGACCGGGCTACGACGGACGCGTTTCTGGGGGCTTTGCGGGGGGTGCTGGCCGTCGGGGCCTGAGGGGGTGGGGCCCTGCGGGGCATTCCCCCAGTCCCACCCCTTCCCGAACCCGGGGGCTGCCGCCCCCGGACCCCCGCTGTCGGCGCTTCGCGCCTCGTCCTCAAACGCCGGACGGGCTGAAACCGTGCCGCACCGGCGACATATATAGCCCCTCCGGCGTTTGAGGAGCGGGGTCTGGGGCGGAGCCCCCCACGCGGCGGAGCCGCAAATCGACACAGCCGGGAAGGGGCGGGATTGGGGAGCCCCCGGCAGGGCCCCGACCTCAGCGGCGGCGCCGTGCCAGGGCGAGGGCGCCGCCCCCGGCGAGGACCAGGGCGACCGCTCCCCCGGCCACGTACGGGGTGGAGGAACTGCCGCCGGTCTCGGCGAGGTTGTCGTCGGGGGCCTCCTTCTTGGCGGCCACCGGCTGGGCGGGCCTGCCCTGGGGCGCGGGGTCCGCCTTCTGGGGCTCGGGCAGGGGCTTGGGTCCGGGCCCGGGGGTCGTGCAGGTGGCGCCGGCCAGGGTGACGGTGCCGTCGACAGCGGCGACGCCGAGCTTCAGGGGGTCCACGGACACCTTGAGGCGCAGGGCGACCGCGGCGGCCGTACGGGACGTGGTGCGGGTCGACGACAGGTCGAGCCGGACGTCGCCGACGCCGGGGACGGACACCTGGGTGGTGCCCGCGGCCTTCACGGCGACACGCTTGCCGAGCACGGTCACCCCGCCGAGCAGCTTGGAGTCGGCGACGGGCCGCTTGCCGGAGACGCACAGGGCCTTGGACGTCACCTGGTCGACCTCGACGAGGGGCAGCAGCGGCAGACCGGGCAGGTGCACCTTCGCGCGGGCGATGTTGCTGTAGCCCTCGGCCGTGCCGCCCTTCACGGTGGCCCGCGCGGTCGCGGCGTCGGCGCGCAGCACGCTGAAGGGGCGGCCCCCGTCCACACCGTCCAACTTCGCGGTGAGCGCGGTCTTCTGGGCGCTCGCGGGCGCGGACACCTCGTTGAGGACGGCGTTCAGCGGGAGGTTCACGGTCTTGTTGAGCAGGGAGACGTTGAGGCCGGTGCGCAGGACGACGGCGTCGGCGCGGCCGCCGCGGTGGTCGTCGGTGGCGTGCGCGGTGCCCGCGGTGGAGAGCGCCGCGGAGCCCACGGCGACGACGGTGGCGGCGGTGAGCGCGCCGATGCGGCGCCCGGGCAGTCTGCGGAAGGCGTTGCTGGTCAAGGTGGTGGAACCCTCACATGAGTCACGGAAGTACCGACCGCGCACGCCATACGGGGACATCGCGTGCGCGCGGCACCGGGGAAGCCGGGATGCGCCTGGCGGCGCCCTCCCGACTCCCGGAATCTTTACGCACTGAGAGTGAACAGTCAGCAACGCGACGTGAGTTCACCCCAAGGAGAGGTTTTCGCTGATGTATTCGAATCCGTCGGCACGGGCGTTCCCTCTGGCCTCGCGCACCCCGCACGTGCCGGTGACAAGCGTGATCGTCACGTTGACAGCCGGTGCCGCGGCAAAGTTACGTACAACGAGCCGGACCCCGTCGCGTCACCCTCCGTCAACAGGAGCCGCATGCCTCGCAACGTCGTCCTGATCACCGCCGACCAGTGGCGCGGCGACTGCCTGTCCGCCGCCGGGCACCCCGTCGTCCGCACGCCGTACCTGGACCAACTGGCGGGCCGCGGCGCCCGGTTCGAGAAGGCGTACTCCGCCGTGCCGTCGTGCATCCCGGCCCGCGCCGCCCTGCACACCGGCCTGGCGCAGACCTCGCACCGCCGCACCGGGTACCGGGACGGCGTGCCGTGGGAGTACCCGGTCACGCTGGCCTCCGAGTTCGGGCGGCACGGGTATCAGACGCGGGCCATCGGGAAGCTGCACGCGTTCCCCGAGCGCAATCGCATCGGGTTCGACGAAGTGACCCTCCACGACGGGTACTTGCATGCCGCCCGGGACCGGCGCGTCGACCCGCGCTTCCACGACGACTACCTCTCCTGGCTCGCACGGCAGCCCGGCGAGGGGGCCGGGGCCGACTACGCCGACACCGGGCTCGACTGCAACAGCGTCGTGGCCCGGCCCTGGCCCCGGGCCGAGCGGCTGCACCCCACCAACTGGGTGGTGACCGAGGCCATCGACTTCCTGTACCGCCGCGATGTCACCTCGCCCTTCCTCCTCCACCTCTCCTTCCACCGGCCCCATCCGCCGTACGACCCGCCCGCCTGGGCCTTCGAGCAGTTCCTGCGCGCACCCTTGGAGGAACCCGTCGTCGGCGACTGGGCCGACGCGCTCGGCCACTGGCGCGACGACAGCCGCGCGGACGCCAACTGCGCGACGTACGACGCCGATACGGTCCATCGCGCCCGCGCCGGCTACTACGGCCACATGGCCCATATCGACCAGCAGATCCATCGCTTCCTCACCGCCCTCGCCGAGTTCGGGCTCGCGGATGACACGTGGGTGTGCTTCACCTCCGACCACGGCGAGATGCTCGGTGAGCACCGGCTGTGGCGGAAGGCCTATCCGTACGAGGGGTCCGCCCGGGTGCCCCTCCTCCTCGCCGGGCCGCCCGGCGCGCTGCCCCGCGGCGGGGTCGTCGCCGACTCCCTCGCCGAACTGCGGGACGTCATGCCGACGTTGCTCGACTGCGCCGGGCTGCCCGTGCCGGCCGGCCTCGACGGCTACAGCCTGCTTCCCGCGGCCCGGGGTGAGCCGCTCCCCTCGCCCCGGCCCTGGCTCCACGGCGAACACGCCCTCCTCGGCGAGTCCATGCAGTGGCTCACCGACGGGCGGGAGAAGTACGTGTGGTTCTCCGGTGCGGGGCGGGAGCAGCTCTTCGACCTCTCCCAGGACCCGCGGGAGACACGCGACCTGGCGGCCGCCGCGCCGCACTCCCTCACCGTATGGCGCGAACGCCTCACGACGGAGCTCACCGGGCGCCCCGAAGGCTACGTCACCGACGGCGCACTGGTCCCGGGCCGCGCGCCGTCGGAGGTCCTGCCGGAGGCTCCCCAGCCCCGCCCCTTCCCGTAACTGGGGCTCCGCCCCAGACCCCGCTCCTCAAACGCCGGAGGGGCTATATATGTCGCCGGTGCGGCACGGTTTCAGCCCGTCCGGCGTTTGAGGACGAGGCGCGAAGCGCCGACAGCGGGGGTCCAGGGGGCGGCAGCCCCCGGTTTCGGGAAGGGGCGGGACTGGGGAGCCCCGCAGGGCGTGGGGTCAGCCCACCGGCCGTCCGTTCAGGAGCACCGCCGAAGGCGCCGCCAGGACCCGGACGTCGGCCCGGGGGTCCTCCGCGTAGACGACGAGGTCCGCGGGAGCCCCCTCGACGAGCCCGGGGCGCCCCAGCCAGGACCGCGCACGCCAGACGGCGGCGGAGAGCGCGTCGACGGGAGGAATGCCGGCCTTGGTGAGCTCGGCGACCTCCCCGGCGATGAGGCCGTGGGCGAGGGCACCGCCCGCGTCGGTGCCGGCGTAGACGGGGACACCGGCGTCGTAGGCGGCGCGGACGGTGTCGTAGCGACGGGCGTGGAGCCGCCGCATATGGGCGGACCAGCGGGGGAACTTCGCCTCGCCGCCGTCGGCGAGCCGCGGGAAGGTGGCGATGTTGACGAGGGTGGGCACGATGGCGACGCCGCGGGAGGCGAAGAGGGGGATGGTGTCCTCGGTGAGGCCCGTGGCGTGCTCGACGCAGTCGATGCCGGCCTCGACGAGGTCACGCAGGGAGTCCTCGGCGAAGCAGTGGGCGGTGACGCGGGCCCCGAGCCGGTGGGCCTCGGCGATGGCGGCCTCGACGGCACCGCGCGGCCAGCAGGCGGTGAGGTCCCCGGCGTCGCGGTCGATCCAGTCGCCGACGAGCTTGACCCAGCCGTCGCCGCGCCGCGCCTCGCGGGCGACGTAGGCGACGAGGTCGTCGGGCTCGATCTCGTGGGCGTAGTTGCGGATGTAGCGGCGGGTGCGGGCGATGTGCCGACCGGCCCGGATGATTTTGGGCAGGTCCTCGCGGTCGTCGATCCAGCGGGTGTCGGAGGGCGAGCCCGCGTCGCGCAGGAGCAGGGTGCCCGCGTCGCGGTCGGTGAGGGCCTGCTTCTCGGCGACGTCCGGCGCGACGGGCCCGTGCGCGTCGAGGCCGACGTGGCAGTGCGCGTCGACGAGCCCGGGCAGCGCCCAGCCCCGAACGGTCGTCACGTCCCCGGCGGCTGAGGCGGGCCGCCGGTAGGTCACCCGCCCGCCGACCACCCACAGCTCGTCGCGTACGTCCTCGGGCCCTACGAGCACCCGCCCCTTCACGTGCAGCACCGCGCGTTCGCTCATGTGCGTCAGCTTAGACAGCAGCGTGGGAGGCGACAGGGCTGACCGGGGCGGTGGGTACGCTCGACGGCGAGAGGCCCGGGGCCGAGCCCCGCGGCCGCCTCACCGACCCGCCGTACCGACCCCGTTACCGAAGCGAGCAGCAGCGTGACCCACCCCTTCCTTGACCTGGCGCCGCTGGGCGCCGCGCACTTCGCCGCCATCGAGGACCGGGTGGCCCGGCTCCTGGACACCGAGCAGGACGTCGTGATCATGCAGGGCGAGGCGCTGCTGCCCCTGGAGGGCTGCATCCGGGGCGCCGCCCGGCCGGGCACGAAGGCCCTGAACGTGATCACCGGCCCGTACGGGCAGACCTTCGGGAACTGGCTGCGGGACTGCGGCGCGAGCGTCGTCGACCTCGCGGTGCCGTTCCACACCGCCGTGACGGCCGCGCAGGTCGAGGCGGCCTTCGCCGAGCACCCGGACATCGACTTCGTGTCCCTGGTGCACGCGGAGGCGGCGACCGGCAACACCAACCCGGTGGCGGAGATCGGGGAGGTCGTACGGGCGCACGGCGCGCTGTTCATGCTGGACGCGGTGGCCTCGGTGGCCGCCGAGCCGCTGCTGCCGGACGCATGGGGCGTGGACCTGTGCGTGATCGGCGCGCAGAAGGCGATGGGCGGCCCCGCGGGCGTGTCGGCGGTGTCGGTGAGCGAGCGCGCCTGGCAGCGCATGGCCGCCAACCCCGAGGCTCCGCGCCGCTCGTACCTCTCCCTCCTCGACTGGAAGGAGCGGTGGATCGACGGCGGCCGCAAGGCGCTCCTGCACGCCCCGGCGCAGCTGGAGATGCTGGCCCTGGAGGCGTGTGTGGAGCGCATCGAGGCGGAGGGCCTTGCGGCGCTGATGCGGCGGCACGCGACGGCGGCGACGGCGACGCGCGCGGGCGCCCTCGCGCTCGGCGGCGGCCTGGAGCCGTATGTGTACGAGGCCGCGGACGCCGCGCCGGTCGCGACGACGCTGCGGGCCCCGCGAGGCGTCGACGCCTCCGACCTGGTCGCGCGGGCGCTGGCCGCCGACCCGGTGCTTCCGCTGGTGGCGGGCGGCGGGGCGCTGGCCAAGGAGATGATCCGCGTCAACCACTACGGCCCGGACGCGACGCGCGGCGTGGTGCACGCCTCGCTGGCGGCGCTCGGCGCGGCGATGGGCGAGGTCGGGCTCGCGGTGGACCTGGAGGCCGCCCGGCGTGCCGTCACCGACACCTGGGCGTAAGCCTGGGTGAGCGCCGATCGGCGCTCCGCGCCTCGTCCTCAGTCGCCGGACGGGCTCTTCCCTCCGGGACGGCCCGTCCGGCACCGTCGGGAAACGCGATTCACGCACCGCGATAAAGCGCCCCAGGGCAATTATCCCGTGCGCTTTCATGAATTCTTTATGAGTGCAGCTTCCCGTATTCTTCTGCCCGCTTTCCGAGGGCCTAAACACTAAGATTTCGCCAGCGCCAAACGCCGTAATTCGGGCACGTCTCGCGGGGATTACGCTGCTGTGACGCACTCCACAGCCAGTCCGTTTTGTCGGAAGTAAATCCGGCAATAACGCCACAAAACCCCGGCCGTTCATGCGGGCGCCCGCGCCTGCGTGATAACACATGAATGCGCCGCGCGTAACCCCTTCCCCCGATGCAATCCCAGAAATTGCTCGGTAAATTCAATCCGCATGACCGCTGCACAAGCCGATCTACCGACCGACCTGCAAGCGAAATTCCTTGAAATGCCCGAGGGCCTGCGGCTCGACAGCCCGGACGTCGCCGACGGCGCCGCGATCTGGCGGATCGCCCGCGACTCGAAGGTCCTCGACCTGAACTCCTCGTACAGCTACCTGCTGTGGTGCCGCGACTTCGCGGCGACATCTGTCGTGGCCAGGGACGCGGACGGCGAACCCGTCGGGTTCATCACCGGCTACGTCCGCCCCGACAAGCCGCGCACCCTGGTGGTCTGGCAGGTGGCCGTCGACCACGCGCAGCGTGGCCGCGGCCTCGCCGGTGCGCTGCTCGACGGGCTCGCCGCGAAGGTCGCCGCCCATCCCGGGTTCGACGCCCTGGAGACGACCATCTCGCCGGGCAACACCGCCTCCGAGCGCCTGTTCACCTCGTTCGCCGCGCGCCACGGCGCGCGCGTCGAGCGGACCGTGCTGTTCGACGCGGCCCTGTTTCCCGGCGACGACGGCGGGCACGAGCCCGAGGTCCTGTACGACATCGCCCCACTGTTCCGCTGACCGGCCGGCAGCCGCGCCGCCGGAGGCCTGACGCACCGTCACATGCCCCCGGCACGATCCCAGTCCACTCAGAACCCCTCGATCAATCCATCTCCCAGGAGATCCGCTGTGACCATCACCCAGCCCGACCTGAGCGTCTTCGAGACCCTGGAGTCGGAGGTGCGCAGCTACTGCCGCGGTTGGCCCACTGTCTTCGACCGCGCGCAGGGCAGCCGCATGTTCGACGAGGACGGTCATGAGTACCTCGACTTCTTCGCGGGGGCCGGCTCGCTCAACTACGGCCACAACAACCCGGTCCTCAAACGCGCCCTCATCGACTACCTGGAGCGTGACGGCGTCACGCACGGCCTCGACATGTCGACGACGGCCAAGCGCGCGTTCCTGGAGTCGTTCCAGAACCTGATCCTGCGCCCGCGCGACCTGCCGTACAAGGTCATGTTCCCGGGCCCGACGGGCACCAACGCGGTGGAGTCCGCGCTGAAGCTGGCCCGCAAGGTCAAGGGCCGCGAGTCGATCGTGTCCTTCACCAACGCCTTCCACGGCATGTCGCTCGGCTCGCTCGCGGTGACCGGCAACGCCTTCAAGCGGGCGGGCGCGGGCATCCCGCTGGTGCACGGCACGCCGATGCCGTTCGACAACTACCTGGACGGGCGCACCCCCGACTTCATCTGGTTCGAGCGCCTCCTGGAGGACTCCGGCTCCGGCCTGAACCAGCCCGCCGCCGTGATCGTGGAGACGGTCCAGGGCGAGGGCGGCATCAATGTCGCGCGCGCCGAGTGGCTGCGGCAGCTCGCCGACGTCTGCAAGCGCTGGGACATGCTGCTGATCGTCGACGACATCCAGATGGGCTGCGGCCGCACCGGCGCGTTCTTCTCCTTCGAGGAGGCGGGCATCGTGCCGGACATCGTGACGGTGTCCAAGTCCATCAGCGGCTACGGCCTGCCCATGTCGCTCTGCCTGTTCAAGCCGGAGCTGGACGTGTGGGAGCCGGGCGAGCACAACGGCACCTTCCGCGGCAACAACCCGGCGTTCGTGACGGCCGCCGCCGCCCTGGAGACCTACTGGGCCGACGGCTCGGCGATGGAGAAGCAGACCCAGGCCCGCGGCGAGCAGATCGAGCAGGCGCTGGTCGCGATCGCCGACGAGAACGGCGACGCCATCGCGGAGTACCGCGGCCGCGGCCTGGTCTGGGGCATCGAGTTCCGCGACAAGCCGCGCGCGGGCGCCATCGCCAAGCGCGCCTTCGAACTCGGCCTCCTGATCGAGACCTCCGGCCCCGAGAGCGAGGTCGTCAAGCTGCTCCCGGCCCTGACCATCACGGCCGAGGAACTGGACGAGGGCCTGCGCACGCTCGCCCGCGCGGTCCGCGAGACCGCCTGAGCGGTCGCCCGCGCGGCACCCCGTCCTCGTACACCACTCGCACAGCACCCGTACAGCACGCACAGAAGAGGAACTGACTGACCGTGATCGTCCGCTCGTTCAAGGACATTGAAGGCACCGACCGGCACGTCAAGGCCGCGTCGGGCACCTGGGAGAGCAAGCGCATCGTGCTCGCCAAGGAGCGCGTCGGCTTCTCGTTGCACGAGACCGTGCTCTACGCCGGTACGGAGACGAGCATGTGGTACGCCAACCACATCGAGGCCGTCGTCTGCACCGAGGGCGAGGCCGAGCTGACCAACGACGAGACCGGCGAGAAGTTCACCATCACGCCGGGCACGATGTATCTGCTCGACGGGCACGAGAAGCACACGATGCGCATCAAGAAGGACTTCCGCTGCCTGTGTGTGTTCAACCCGCCGGTGACGGGCCGCGAGGACCACGACGAGAACGGCGTGTACCCGCTGCTCACGGAGCCGGAGACGGTGTGACCCACGGCTGACGGCAAGGACATCCCGCACAGGGCCGTACGAGAGAGGAGAGGCAGGCAACACCATGACCACCGCACCCGGACGCACCGCCGACCTGTACCCGACCCGAGGCGCCGAAGAGGTGCTCATCGAGCGCAAGGACCCCGTGGTGTGGTCCGCGCCGGGTGCCGAGGGCCCCATCACGGGCGAGGACCTGGCGGGGTTCGAACGCGACGGTTTCCTGGCCATCGAGCAGCTCATCACGCCCACGGAAGTGGCGGAGTACCACGACGAGTTGGAGCGGCTGATCAACGACCCGGCGATGCGCGCCAACGAGCGCTCCATCGTCGAGCCGCGCTCCCAGGAGATCCGGTCCATCTTCGAGGTGCACCGGATCAGCGAGGTCTTCGCCCGCCTCGCGGCCGACCCACGCGTGGTCGGCCGGGCCCGCCAGATCCTCGGCTCCGACGTGTACGTCCACCAGTCCCGGATCAACGTCAAGCCGGGCTTCGGGGCGTCGGGCTTCTACTGGCACTCGGACTTCGAGACCTGGCACGCGGAGGACGGCCTGGCGAACATGCGGACCGTCTCGGTGTCGATCGCGCTCACCAAGAACCACGACACCAACGGCGGGCTCATGATCATGCCGGGATCGCACCGGACGTTCCTCGGCTGCGCGGGCGAGACGCCGAAGGACAACTACAAGAAGTCCCTGCAGATGCAGGACGCGGGCACGCCGTCCGACGAGGCGCTGACCAAGCTCGCCGGGGAGTACGGCATCCGTCTGTTCACCGGCGAGGCGGGCTCGGCGACCTGGTTCGACTGCAACGCCATGCACGGCTCCGGCGACAACATCACGCCCTACCCGCGCTCCAACGTCTTCCTCGTCTTCAACAGCGTGGAGAACGCCGCGGTGGAGCCGTTCGCGGCGCCGGTGCGGCGGCCCGAGTACATCGGGGCGCGGGACTTCACGCCGGTGGGGTGACGTTCTGACGCCCTGACGTTCTGCCGCGCCGAGTCGCGTGGCCGACGGCGGGGGGGGGGGGGGGGGGGGGGGGGGGGGGGGGGGGGGGGGGGGGGGGGGGGGGGGGGGGGGGGGGGGGGGGGGGGGGGGGGGGGGGGACG
>NZ_JBVIXA010000014.1:99090-212362 GCF_055594065.1 Streptomyces sp. NPDC040610
CTCCGTCATCTTCCCCTCGCGCGACCTCCTCCCCCCCCCCCCCCCCCCCCCCCCTCCCCCCCCCCCCCCCCCACCGCCGTCGGCGTTTCCGCTCGCGGGTTACCGGGTCACGCGGAGCGCAGCGCCGGGTAGTCCGTGTAGCCCTTGGCGTCGCCGCCGTAGAACGTGGACTGGTCCGGCGTGTTGTACGGACCACGGGTCCTCAGGCGGGCCGGGAGGTCCGGGTTGGCGAGGAAGAGGGAGCCGAAGGAGACGAGGTCGGCGGTGCCTTCCTCGATCAGGGCCAGGTCGTCGTGGCCGGTGGGGCCCTCGGTCGCGGGGTTGAGGATGAACGCGCCGCCGAACTCCTTGCGCAGCGCCTGTGTCAGCTCGCGGACCTCGCCGACCTCCATGATGTGCAGATAGGCGAGGCCGAGGGCGTTCAGCTCCTTCGCCAGGGCGAGGTAGGCCTCGTCCGGGTCGGGCTCGTGGATGTCGTTGAAGGGGTTGCCGGGCGAGAGGCGGATGCCCGTGCGAGCGGCGCCGATCTCGGCGGCGACGGCCTTGGCGACCTCGACGGCGAAGCGGATGCGCCTCTCGGGCGAGCCGCCCCACTCGTCGTCGCGCTGGTTGGAGCCCGGCGCGAGGAACTGGTGGATGAGATAGCCGTTGGCGCCGTGCAGTTCCACGCCGTCGAAGCCCGCGTCGATGGCGTTGCGGGCGGCCTCGACGAACTCGCCGATGGTGGCGCGCACCTCGTCGCCGGTCAGCTCGCGGGGCGTGACGAAGTCCTGCGGTCCCTCGTGCGTGTAGACCTGCCCGGCGGCGGCGATCGGCGACGGGCCGACGTTCACCAGGCCGTCGGGGAGCAGCGAGGGGTGGCCGATGCGGCCCGTGTGCATGATCTGGGCGACGATCCGGCCGCCCTTGGCGTGCACGGCGTCGGTGACCTTGCGCCAGCCCTCGACCTGCTCGGCGCTGTGCAGGCCCGGGGTGTCCGGGTAGCCCTGGCCCACCGGGGAGGGCTGCACGCCCTCGGTGATGACCAGGCCGGCGCTGGCGCGCTGGGCGTAGTACTCGGCGACGAGGTCGGTGGGGACGCCGCCCGCGCCCGCCCGGCTGCGGGTCATCGGTGCCAGGGCGATGCGGTTGGTGAGGGACACGCCGTGCAGGTCGATCGGGTCGAATGCGGTGGTCATCACAGCTCCAGGGCGTACGAAGATTGGTCGGCCAAGTAATTCAACCGGGAGCCACTGTAGCGCATTCCTTGGCCGACCAAGTTAATCTCGGAGGGGAAGCAGGACGACACTGGTGGAGGACGGCGACGGCGGACAGGGCCGGGCCGGCGAAGGGCAGGAGCTGCGATGAAGGCCGACACAGGGACGGCGGGGGCCGCACAGGCCGACCCCGCGTGTATCGAGCGGCTGCCGCTGGCCGCGCAGGACGGGCCGGTCAGCATGGTGATCAGCCGGGTGGCCCGGCTGCACCGGATCGCGGCGGGCAAGCTCCTGAAGGGGCTCGGCCTCTACCCCGGCCAGGAGTTCGTGATGATGCACCTGTGGGACGCGGGCCCGGTGCGCCAGTCCGACCTCATCAAGGTCCTCGACCTCGACCCGTCGACGGTCACCAAGATGCTCCAGCGCCTGGAGCAGGCCGGGCATGTGCGGCGCCGTCCCGACCCGGACGACCGCCGGGCCGTGCTCGTCGAGGCGACCGACTCCAGCTGCGGGCTGCTCACCGAAGTGCGGCGTTCCTGGGGCCGGTTGGAGGACCACACCCTCGCCGGGCTCGACCCCGACGAGCGGGCGGAGCTGGCCCGGCTGCTCACCCGGGTCGAGACCAACCTCTGCGTGGAGACGGCGGACTGCCCGGAGGAGGCGCGGCGGGAGGCGCTGCGGAGGTAGGGCGGCGGGTCGGGTGGGGGCGCGGCCTCGGTCCCGCCCCCGCCCGGGCCCCGGTCCCGGCCCCGGCTCAGCTCTCGCCCAGGACCTCCAGGAGCCGGTCCACGTCGGCCTCCGTGTTGTACAGGTGGAAGGACGCCCGCAGCTGGCCCGCGCGGTCCGACACCTCGACGCCCGCCGCGCTCAACTCCGCCTGCCGGACGCCGAGTCCGGGCACGGACACGATGGGCGATCCGGGCGCGGGCACCGGCTCGTGGCCGAGCGTCGCCAGTCCGGCGCGGAAGCGGTCCGCGAGCGCCAGGTCGTGGGCGCGGATCGCGGCCACTCCCAGCTCCTCGATCACCGCGAGGGAGTGCCGTGCGCCCGCGTACGCGAACAGGCTCGGGCTCTCGTCGAACCGCCGCGCGGAGCGGGCGAGTTCGGCGATCGGGCCGTAGCAGCTGTCCCAGGGGCGCTCGCCCGCGACCCAGCCCGCGAGCAGCGCGGGCACACCGCCGAAGGCATCGGGGGCGTCGGGGTCCTCGGGGCCGTCGGGGACCACGAAGAACGCCACGCCCCGCGGGCAGGTGAGCCACTTGAAGGCCACCGACGACAGGAAGTCCACGTCGGCGATGTGCTCGACGAGGTCCAGCCAGCCCGTCGCCTGCGAGGCGTCCAGATAGAGGCGGGCGCCGTGCGCGCGGGTCGCGGCGCGCAGCGCGGGCAGGTCGGCGATCCTGCCGTCCGCCGACTGCGCCGCCGAGACCGCGACCAGGGCCGTGCCCGGGCGTACGGACTCCGCGATCCGCTCCAGCGGGACGGTGCGGACCTTGAGGTCGGCGCGCATGTGGAAGGGGTTCACCGTCGAGCTGAAGTCGGCCTCGGCGGTGAGGACTTCGGCGCCCGCGGGCAGCGAGGCGGCGACCAGGCCGCTGTACACGGCGACGGACGCGCCCGCCGCGACCCGGCTCGGCGCCACCCCGACCAGGCGCGCGAAGGCGGCGCGGGCCGCCTCCACGTCCGCGAACATGTCGGCGGGGCGGCCCTCCGCCACGGACAGGGTCGCCTCGTGCATGGCCCGGACGGCGCGGCCCGGAAGCAGGCCGGTGCTCGCGCTGTTCAGATACGTGGTGCGGGGGGTGAACTCGGAGCGTACGAGCGCCTCGAAGGCCGCCGGTGTCGTGGCGGGACTCGAAGCGCTCTGGACGGTCTGGACGGGGCCCTGGCCGGAAGTCTCCATGGGATCACTGTGCCGCCTCGGCCGGGCCCGGTCCATTGCGGATGCCTGACCCATACCGCTTAGCGACGCTTACTCATGGCCTCCGACCAGGGGTGATGCCGTCCGGCGCAGGGCGGTGCCGTGCGGGGCCGTGCGGTTCAGGGGCGCGGCACCGCGCAGCCGTCCGGGCCGCAGGCGTCGCCGTCGGCGCCCTCGGCGGGCCCCTCGCTGAGCACCGTCAGCGGCGAGCGGGCGTCCCACGCCTGCTCCAGGGCCTGCGTGAAGACCTCGGCGGGCTGGGCGCCGGAGACGCCGAACTTCCGGTCGAGCACGAAGAACGGCACGCCGTTCGCGCCGAGTTCGGCGGCCTCGCGCTCGTCGGCGCGGACCGCTTCGGCGTACGCGTCGGGGTCGGCGAGGACCGCGCGCGCCGCGTCCGCGTCGAGGCCCGCGTCGGCGGCGAGGGCGATCAGGCGCTCGTCGTCGTCGAAGACCGAGCGCTCCTCGGCGAAGTTGGCGCGGTAGAGCGCGCCGATGAGGCGGTCCTGGGTGTCCTGGCCGCCCTTCTCCTTCGCGAAGTGGAGGAGGCGGTGCATGTCGAAGGTGTTGCCGTGGTCGCGGCCCTCGGTGCGGTACGCGAGGCCCTCGGCCGCCGCGTTGTCGCCGAGGCGGCGTTCGGCGTCCTTCGCCTGGTCCTCGGTCATGCCGTACTTCTGCGCCAGCATCGGGATCACGGCGGCCGTGTCGCCCTTCGGGCGGTTCGGGTCCAGCTCGAAGGAGCGGTGGACCACCTCTACGGCGTCCTGGTGCGGGAAGGCCGCGAGGGCCTTCTCGAAGCGGGCCTTGCCCACGTAGCACCAGGGGCAGGCGATGTCGCTCCAGATCTCGACGCGCATGTGGTTCTTCCTCGGGTCGTACGAAACGGAGACGTCCTCCGCGTTCGTGCAACCCGGGGCCGGGGAGTTCCATTCCCCGGCCCCTGCCCCTCCACCCTGTGGGCAGCTGGGCCGCCAGGGGCGGCACGGGTGGGCACAGCCCCGGCCCAGGGCACCCGTGCGGGCGGCGGTCACCCCGGGTGGGGGCCGAAGCGGTGGGTGTTCGTGCGGATCCAGGTGCGCAGGTGGGCCAGGGGCTCCAGGGCGCCTCGGCCCAGGGGGGTGAGTTCGTACTCCACCCGGGGCGGGACCTCCGCGAAGACCGTGCGGTGCACCAGGCCGTAGTCCTCCAGGCGCCGCAGCGTCTGCGTGAGGACCTTCGGGCTGACGCCCTCGAGGCGGGAGCGGAGTTCGCCGAACCGCCGGGGCCCGTCCTCCAGGGCGGTGATCGCGAGGCCCACCCACTTGGTGGCGAGCAGTTCGAAGATCTCCCGGCCGGGGCACAGCAGTCCGTAGATGTCGTGCCGGTGCTCCGTGGCCGCCGACGGCGGCGTAAAGCGGCTCTGAGCTGTCATGGTTTCCAGAATATAGTTGGCGCCCTTGCGGGTGATCGGCCCCCGGCCCCTACGGTCCGGGCATGATCGAGAACGCGCAGAACGCCACAGGCACCGTCGGCGTCGGCATCGTCGGCCTCTCCGCCCGCTCCGGCTGGGCCGCGCACTCCCACCTCCCCGCCCTCACCCGCCTCCCCGGCTACGACCTGCGCGCCCTGGCCGCGTCGACACCGGAGTCGGCCCGCGCCGCGGCCGAGAAGTACGGCATCGGCCGCGCCTACGGCTCCGCCGCCGAGCTGGCCAAGGACCCGGCCGTGGACCTGGTCGTCGTGAGCGTCCGCGTGCCCCGGCACCGGGAGGTGATCCTGGCGGCGCTGGCGGCGGGGAAGCACGTCCTGTCGGAGTGGCCGCTGGGCAACGGCGTCACGGAGGCGGAGGAGCTGGCGGCGGTGGCGGCCCGCGCCGGGGTGCGGACGTTCGCCGGGCTCCAGGCACGGTCGGCGCCCGCGGTGCGGCAGCTGCGCGACCTGGTCGCCGACGGCTTCGTCGGCGACGTGCTGTCCACGAGCCTCGTCGCGTCGGGCCGCCGCTGGGGACCCGTCTTCGAGCCGGGCGGCGCCTACCTCCTGGACAAGGAGAACGGCGGCACGATGCTCACCATCCCCTTCGGCCACACCGTGGACTCGCTGGCGATGGTGCTCGGCGAGTTCGCGGAGGTGTCGGCGACGACGGCGACCCGGCGGCCGGTGGTGCGGGAGGAGGACAGCGGGCGCGCCGTCCCGATGACCGTCGAGGACCAGGTCGCGGTCACCGGGCGGCTCGCGTCCGGCGCCGTCGCGTCCGTGCACTTCCGGGGCGGGCTCTCGCGCGGCACCGACTTCCACTGGGAGATCAACGGCACGGACGGCGACCTGGTCGTGACCGGTGACCACGGGCATCTGCAGCAGGCCCGGCTGACGGTGCGGGGCGCCCGGGGCGCGGCGACGGAACTGGCCGAACTGCCCGTCCCCGAGCGGTACTTCGACGTACCCGAGCTGGACGGCCTGCGTGCGGAGCCCGCGTACAACGTCGGGATCCAGTACGCCCGCATCCTGCGCGACCTGCGCGAAGGCACCCGTACCGTGCCGGACTTCGCGCACGCCGCCCGGCGCCAGCGGCTGCTCGACGCGATCGAGCGGGCCGCCGCGACGGGGACGCGCGTCAGGCTCTGACGAGGGGAACGGACCGGCTCAGGAGCCGTCGCGCAGGCCCTTCGGCCAGTTCGGGCGGAACTCGATCTCCTCGAACGTCACCACGCACCCCTCGCCCTGCGGCGACTGCGCGAGGAAGCCGACGAGCGCCGCGGCGGCCGCCTTCTCGTCGCCGAGCTGGAAGATGCGCACGAACGTCCAGTGCGCGCCGTCCGTCGAGGCGTGGAAGGCGAACGCCGTGCCCGTGCGGCTGATCCGCAGCCAGACGCTGGAGCCGTCCACGACGAAGGCGTTGGCGTCGTCCGAGCGGCCCCGGGTGACCACCGTGCAGATCGTGGGGCGGTCCGGGGAGCGCTCGAAGCAGAGCTTGGCCCACTCGCGCTCCGCCACGTGCAGGTAGAGCACGCCCGCGTCGAAGGCGGCGGCGAAGCCGACCGTGACGCGGGCGATCAGCTGGAAGTCCCCCTCGGGCGCGCCGAGCAGCCGGGGCGCGTCGGACGCCGGGTCGAGGGCCTCGCCGGTGGGCGGCACGAAGCGGTCCTGGCGGGGTCCCGCCCAGCCGGTGAGGGCGCCGTTCTCGTAGCTCCAGTCGCCCTCGGGTCCGTACGGCCGCAAGGGGAAGGGGAGTTCGGGCAGGGTGAGGCTTCCGGTCTGCTTGGCGTTCATGGCGTCAGTGTTCCAGGCGCCCGTCGTAGCGGCGCGGCAGACCGAGAGGATTGGCGTCGTGGAGTTCCGGCGGAAGGAGCGCCTCGGGGGTGTTCTGGTACGCGACGGGGCGCAGCCAGCGCTCGATGGCGGTGCCGCCGACGGACGTGGAGGTGCTGGTGGTGGCGGGGTAGGGGCCGCCGTGCTGCTGGGCGGGGGCCACGGCGACGCCGGTGGGCCAGCCGTCGACGAGGACCCGCCCGGCGAGCGGGGTCAGTTCGGCCAGGAGCCGGGTGCCGCGCCCCTGCGCGGCCGGGTCGCCCGCGGCCTCCTCGGCGGACAGGTGCACGGTCGCGGTGAGGTTGCCGGGGAGCCGGGCGAGCACCGCGGTGATCTCGGCGTCGTCCGCGTACCGGGCGACGACGGTGACCGGCCCGAAGCACTCCTCCAGGAGCAGGTCGTGGGCGCCCTCGGCGGCGAGGCGGGCGGCCGGGACGGTGAGGAACCCGGCGGTGACGGTGTGCTCGTCGGCGGCGCCGGGTGCCACCGGGGCGCTCACGTCGGGCAGTTGGGCGCGCTCGACGACCCCGGCGACGAAGGCGTCGCGCATGCGGTGGTCGAGGAGGACCCCGGCGGCGGTGGCGCCGAGGCCTTCCGTCAGGGACTTCAGGAGGCGGTCGCCGCCCGCGCCCTCGGGGGCGAGGACCAGGCCGGGCTTCACACAGAACTGGCCGACGCCGAGGGTCATGGAGCCCGCGAGGCCGGTGCCGATCTGCTCGCCGCGCTCGGCGGCCGCAGCCTCGGTGACGACGACCGGGTTGAGGGAGCCGAGTTCGCCGTGGAAGGGGATCGGCACGGGGCGCGCGGCCGCCGCGTCGAACAGGGCGCGGCCGCCGCGTACCGAACCGGTGAAGCCCGCGGCCGCGACCAGCGGGTGGCGGACCAGGTCGACGCCCGCGTCGAAGCCGTGCACCAGGCCGACGACGGCCGCGGGCAGCCCGTGGCGCGTGGCGGCCGCGCGCAGGACGGCGGCGACGCGCTCGGAGGTGTCGGGGTGGTCGGGGTGCGCCTTGACGACGACGGGGCAGCCCGCGGCCAGGGCGCTCGCGGTGTCGCCGCCGGGCACGGAGAAGGCGAAGGGGAAGTTGGAGGCGGCGTAGACGGCGACGACGCCGAGCGGGATCTTGTAGCGGCGCAGGTCGGGGACGGGCGGGGTGGCGGCGCTGTCGGGGTGGTCGATGACGACGCCGAGGTAGGCGCCCTCGTCGACGAGGTCCGCGAAGGCCCGCAACTGGTAGCGGGTGCGGGCCAGTTCGCCGGTGAGGCGGGCGGTGCCGAGGGCCGTCTCGGCGTCCGCGGTCGCGACCAGGTCGTCCTGCGCCGCGTCCAGGAGGTCGGCCGCGGTGCGCAGGAAGGCCGTGCGGGTGGTGCGGTCGGCCAGCGCGGCGCGGGCCGCGTGCGCGGCCGTGACGGCGTGGTCCACGTCCCGCGCGGCGGCCTCGGCGGCGACCTGCGCGCGCCGCTTCCCGGTTCGGGGGTCCACACTCCAGACTGGTGCTGCTGCCACCGCGGGTTCCTCCAGGGTTGCCGTGCGGGCCGGTGCCCGCGGCCCGGATGTCACGAGCCGCTCACCGTGCGTCGGATCTACTGCCACTCACCAGGGGCGTTCGATATGCTGAACGCCGTCCCCGATGATGAATCGGCGGGGACAGTGGAGACTATTTCCTGTCGGACGTGAGGGGTCAAGGGCGATGTCGGCTGGGGAGACGGGCGGGGGCGCACAGGTCAAGTCCGCGGTGCGGACGGTGGAGTTGCTGGAGTTCTTCGCGGGGCGACCCGGGATGCACGCCCTCGCCGACGTCCAGGAGGCCGTCGGATACCCGAAGTCCAGCCTCTACATGCTCCTTCGCACCCTCGTCGAGCTGGGCTGGATCGAGACGGACGCGACCGGTACGCGGTACGGCATCGGGGTGCGGGCGCTGCTCGTCGGCACGTCGTACATCGACGGCGACGAGGTGGTCGCCGCGGCCAGGCCGACGCTCGACCGGCTCTCGGACGACACCACGGAGACCATCCACCTCGCCCGCCTCGACGGCACGAACGTGGTGTACCTGGCCACCCGCCAGTCCCAGCACTATCTTCGCCCCTTCACACGCGTCGGCCGGCGCCTGCCCGCCCACTCCACCTCGCTCGGCAAGGCGCTGCTCGCCTCCCACACCGACGAGCAGGTCCGCAAGATGCTCCCCGAGACGCTGCCGTCGCTGACCGAGAACACGATCACCGACCGCGAGAAGCTCATCGAGGAACTGCACGCGGTGCGCGACCAGGGCTTCGCCGTGGACCGCGAGGAGAACACCCTGGGCCTGCGCTGCTTCGGCGTGGCCATCCCCTACCGCACCCCCGCGCGCGACGCCATCAGCTGCTCGGTCCCGGTGGCCCGGCTCACGCCCGCCCACGAGCAGATGGTCAAGGACGCGCTGTTCGACGCGCGGGACCGGCTCACGCTGGCCACGCGGCGGCTCTGAGGTCCGCCCGCCCCGGCCCCCTCCTCCCGGGCCGGTACCCCCCTCCCCCGCGCG
The DNA here is from genome assembly GCF_055594065.1 of Streptomyces sp. NPDC040610. Taxonomy (NCBI): domain Bacteria; kingdom Bacillati; phylum Actinomycetota; class Actinomycetes; order Kitasatosporales; family Streptomycetaceae; genus Streptomyces; species Streptomyces sp. NPDC040610. The sequence continues at coordinate 108,012 of NZ_JBVIXA010000014.1, forward strand.
GCGGAGACGGTTCACCGGCAGGCAGGAGGTGGCGGGCGGGGCCGCGGCGGGAGCGTGGAGGCATGACCCAGACACTCGCCCCCACCCCGGCCGCCGGCCGCGGCGCGCACTCCTCCCCCGGCAGGCTCCGGCTGCTGCTCCGCGCCGTCGCCGTGGCCGCCTGCCTGCCCTATCTCTCCCTGAAGGTCGCCTGGATCGCCGGGAGCCACATCGGCATCCCCGAGGGCAGCTCCCTCCTCGACCACCGCGGTCTGATGGCCGTCGCCAACAGCGTCACCGTCCTCATGGACGGCGCCGTCATCGTTCTCGCGCTGCTGCTGACCCGGCCCTGGGGCAGGCGCGTACCGGCCTGGCTGCTCGGCCTGCCCATGTGGGTCGCGACCGGGCTGCTGCTCCCGATCATGGCCGGGTTCCCGGCGCAGCTCGCCGTGCAGGCGCTCGGCGGGTCGGTGAACAACGCCGAGGGGACCGGCCGCGACGCCTTCCTCGACGAGTGGGTGTTCGGGGTGGTGTACGGCGGGTTCATCCTCCAGGGGCTCAGCCTGGGGCTGCTGTTCGCCCTGTACGCCCGCGACCGGTGGGGGCACCTGTGGCGGGGCCGCGTGTGGGACCTGCCGAAGGCGGGCCCGGGCGGGCGCGCGACGCGGGTGTGCGCGGTGACGGCCGCGGTGCTCGCCCTGTACCCGGCCGGGCTGCGGCTGCTGTGGGCGTGCGGTTCGACGCTCGGCCTGAACGAGTCGCGCGCCGCCGAGCGCACGTCCGACTTCCACGTCCTCTCCGCCCTCGAGTTCGGCTACCTCGCCGCAGCCGTGGCGGGCGTCCTTGTCCTCGCGTTCCGGCGGCTGCCCGCGCTGCCCGTGAAGGTGCCGCTCGCGCTCGCCCTCGCCGGGTCAGGGGCGGTGGCGTGCTGGGGCGCGTGGCCGTTCATGGCGTCGTTCGCGGGCACCTCGGACGTCGCCGACCGGCCCACGTCCGCGATGCTCCTGTCCTACGCTGTACAGATGATCATCGGAACGCTCGTGGCCGTCGCGGGGGCACGCTTCCTCAAGGAGCGGGCGGCCTCGCGCGCCGGGCGCACGGCGCGGACGGGCACCGCGTGAGACGACCCTCCCCGGGTGGCGTGCGGCGGTTCGCCACGGTTCTCGTCGGGCGGCGGACGCGGCGCCGGTGGATCCATCTGATCCTCGGCGGCGCGCTCGCCATGCCGTACGTCCTCGTCGGCTCGACGATGGCCGGGCCGCTGCTCGGCGAGACCACGATGCTCGGTTCGTTCCCCTCCCAGCTCCTGTCGTTCGCGTTCGGGCTGCCGCTCGCCGCGATCACCGCGCTGTTCCCGCTGACCCGGCCGATGTCGGTGGCGGCGGTGCGGGCGCTGTGCGAGGTGCCGGACGCCTCGCTCGCCGACGGGCCGCCGCGGTCACGGGCCGCGCGCGGGCGCACCATGGCCTGGTTCACGCTGCACCTCGGGTTCGGCGGGGTCATGAGCGGGATGACGCTCGGGCTCGTGCCGTTCGCGAGCTTCCAGATCGTCCTGCCGGTCTTCGTGGGCCTCGGGGACTCCTGGCTCGGGCTCCCCCAGAACCTGCGGGAACCCTGGGTGCTCGCGCTCGCGCCGGTCACGGGTCTCCTGTTCCTCGTCGCGCTCGCCGGGTGCGCGGCGGGCGCGGGCGGTCTCCTCGCGCGCTGGGCGCCCGCGCTGCTCGGGCCCACGCCCGCCGACCGCCTCGCCGACGCCGAGCGCCGCGCCGCCGACCTGGCCGTGCGCAACCGGCTCGCCCGCGAGCTGCACGACTCGGTGGGCCACGCGCTCAGCGCCGTCACGCTCCAGGCGAGCGCGGCCCGCAAACTGCTCGACCGGGACCCGGAGTTCGTCCGCGAGGCCCTGGCCGCCATCGAGGACACCACCCGGCGGACCGTCGGCGAGCTGGACACCGTCCTCGGTGTGCTGCGCGAGGGCGGCGAGCGCGGCTCCACCGCACCGGCGCCCACGCTCGGCGGCGACCTCGCCGGGCTCCTGGACCGCACCCGGGCGGGCGGCCTGCGCGTCGACGCGGACATCGACCCCGAGGTCCTCGGCACACCGGGGTCCGGATACGCGGAGGCGCTGCCGCCGATGGTGTCCCGCGAGGGCTACCGCATCGTGCAGGAAGCCCTCAGCAACGCCCTCAAGCACGCCGGGGCGGACACCGTCGTCACACTGCGCGTCGCCCTCGACGGCTCCGGCCTGGAGATCGTCGCCGAGAATCCGCTGCCCGCCGCCGGAACCGGGCCCGCGCCCACCCGCGCGGGCGGCGGCCACGGCCTGAGCGGCATCGCCGACCGGGCCCGCCTCCTCGGCGGCACGGCGCAGGCCGGACCCGTTGCAGGACCGCCCGGAGCCGCCGCCCCGGCCGACGGCGCGGCCACCGCCACCACCTGGCGACTCCACGTACGACTGCCCCTGAAGGGGCACGTATGACCCGCACCCCCAGCACGCCAAGCACCCCCCGCACGACCCGTTCGAAGGGACACCCATGACCGACCCCGCCGCCCCGCTGCGCGTCGTCCTCGCCGACGACGAGCGCATGGTGCGCACCGCGCTGCGCGCCATCCTCGCCGCCGAGCCCGACCTGGAGATCGTCGGGGAGGCGGCGACCGGCGCCGAGGCGGTGTCCGTGGTGCGTGAGCTGAAGCCCGATGTGGTGCTCATGGACGTACGCATGCCGGAGATCGACGGCATCCGCGCCACCGAGCAGATCCTCCAGACGATGCCCGAGCCGCCCCGCATCGTCGTCGTCACGACCTTCGAGAACGACTCCTACGTGTACGAGGCGCTGCGCGCCGGAGCGTCCGGCTTCCTGCTGAAGCGGGCCGAGGCGGAGGCCCTTGTACAGGCCGTGCGCCTGGTGGCGCGCAGCGACTCGCTGCTGTTCCCTGCGGCCGTGCGCGCGCTCGCCGCCGAGCACGGGCGCGCCGGGACCGCGCGGGCGCCCTGGATCGCCCGGCTCACCGGGCGCGAGAGCGAGGTGCTTCGGCTGATGGCGGCCGGGCTGACCAACGCGGAGATCGCCGAGCGGATGGAGGTCGGCCCGGCGACGGTGAAGACGCATGTGGCGGCGGTCCTCGCGAAGACGGGGGCGCGGGACCGTACGCAGGCGGTGATCGCGGCATACGAGGCGGGGTTCATGAAGAGCTGAGTTCCCTGAGCGGCACGGTTCATGAAGAGCTCCTGAGAAAACGGACACATCGCCGCAAGAGGGGAACGGAACGCGGCGGGGTGCTCGTCCTTCAGTGGGATGAACAAGACGATCAGGCACACCTCGGTCTTCGTGCTGCTCCTGGTGCTCGCCCTCCTCGTGCGGGCGACCTGGGTGCAGTTCCACGACTCGAAGGCACTCGCGGACGACAAGCTGAACCGGCGCAACGCGATCGAGCAGTACGCGTACCCGCTGGGCGACATCATCGTGGCCGGGGACGCCGTCACCGGCTCGAAGCGCACGAAGGGCGGTGACCTGGCGTACAAACGCACCTACAAGGACGGCCCGCTGTACTCCGCCGTCACCGGCTACAGCTCACAGGTGTACGGGGCCACCCAGCTGGAGGGCATCTACAAGGACCTCCTCGACGGCACCGACAACCGTCTCAAGAACCCCCTCGACACGCTCACCGACAAGCGTGCCGACCCCGGTGACGTCCTCACGACCATCGACCCGGCCGTGCAGAAGGCCGCGTACAAGGCGCTCGGCGACAAGAAGGGCGCGGCCGTCGCCGTCGACCCCAAGACCGGGAAGATCCTCGGCATGGTCTCCACGCCGTCCTACGACCCGTCGAAGATCAGCGGCTCCACCGACGGCGACGCCTGGAAGGCGCTCACCTCCGACGAGGACAAGCCGATGGTGAACCGCGCGCTGCGGCAGCCGCTGCCGCCCGGTTCGACGTTCAAGCTGGTCGTCGCGGCAGCCGCCCTGGAGAGCGGGCTCTACGGGTCCGTCGACGAGAAGACCGCGAGCCCCGACCCGTACACGCTGCCCGGGACGCGGACCGTCCTCAAGAACGAGAACACCTCCGCGCCCTGCGAGGACGCGACCATCCGCACGGCCCTGCGGTACTCCTGCAACAACGTCTTCGCCAAGATGGCCGTCGACCTCGGGCAGGACAAGGTCAAGGCCCAGGCCGAGAAGTTCGGCTTCAACACCGACAAGCTGGACGTGCCCGTGCGGGCGGCGAAGAGCTCCTACCCGTCCGGGATGGACAAGGCGCAGACCGCGCTCACCGGCATCGGGCAGTTCGACGTGACGGCCACGCCGCTGCAGATGGCGCTCGTGTCCGCCGCGATCTCCAACGGCGGGGAGCTGGCGTCTCCCCACATGGTGTCGAAGGTGACCGACGCGGACGGCAATGTGCTGCGGGACTACGGGGACGGGGGCTCTTCGCGGGTGATGAGCGCGGGCACCGCCGAGGGGCTGCAGTCCGCCATGCGGACGGTCGTGGAGGAGGGCACCGGGACCAACGCGAAGATCGACGGGGCCGTCGTCGGGGGCAAGACCGGTACCGCTCAGCACGGTGAGAACAACTCCAAGACGCCTTACGCCTGGTTCACCTCGTACGCCAAGGGTGGGGACGGCAAGGAGGTCGCTGTCGCTGTGATCGTGGAGTCGTCCGACGCGGCGCGCTCCGAGGTGAGCGGCAACGGGCTGGCGGCGCCGATCGCTGCGGCGATGATGAAGGCAGCTTTGCGCTAGGGCCTGTCCGACGGATCGGGGCGGCGCCGACCCCCCGGACAGGCCCTAGCCGTCCGGGGGGGGGCAGTACCGGCGCTTCGCGCCGGATCCCTCTCCCACCGGCAACGGTTCGCTCACGGACGGCGGTTGCGCCACCCGCGCCATGCCAGGAACCCGGCCACGGGCACCGCCGCTCCGGCCAGGAGGCCGGTGACGTAGCCCAGGCCGGAGGACGCGTCTCCGTCCCGGAGGGCCACGGTGACGCCGGACGCGGCGAGGGCGGCCGTCAGCAGACCCAGCAGCGCGTAGAAGCGGCGGCTGAAGAAGTTCCAGCGGGCGGGCGCCGCCGGCACGGCGGCCAGTTCCGCCGCGGGGCCGAGGCTCGCCGCTCGGGGGCGTTTGAACCAGGCGTAGATCACCCAGTCGCCGCAGGCCTCCCAGCCGTCGGGGGCCAGCCGCTCGTCCAGGCCTTCGCGCCCCCGCGAGACCAGCTCGCGGCGGTACTCCCACTGCTGCGGGCGGTCGAGGTCGCGGTGGCAGACGAAGCGGCCGAGGCCGTCGACCCGGCGCATCTCCCAGCCCTCGTCGCCGAAGCGGCCGAGCAGTTCCTCGTCGACGAAGGTGTCGGCGGTCCATCGCCACACCTCGACCCGGGAGTCCCCGGCGCCCCGGGGCGGAGCCTCCCGCGCCCCGCCCGGCGCCAGCTCCCGCGCGAACTCCTCGACCGGGCCGAACTCCTCCTCCGGCGCGCCCCCGCACTCCGCGAGGTGCGCCGCGAGGTCCGCCACGGTCACCCGGACGTGCTCGGCGGGCAGCCCCAGCTCCCGCAGCCTCGCGCCGAGGTCGTCCAGGTACCCCGCAGCCGTGTCAGCCGTGTCCACCGAGTTCATCGCACGCCCGCCTTCGCCAGTACCGCACGGACCGATCCGTCGAACGCCAGCCACAACTCGCCCTGTTCGGCGAGGACTTCGCGGCCGGCGGCAGTGAGGGAGTAGTAGCGCCTGCCGGGCCCCTTCTCCGTCGCCCGGAACTCCGCCGCCACCAGGCCCGCCTCCTCCAGGCGGTTCAGGACGGGGTACAGCGTGCCGCCCTTGATCTGTCCGAAGCCCGCCGCGCCGAGCTGCTTGGCGATCTCGTAGCCGTAGCTCTCGCCGTCGGTGAGGGAGGCGAGGACGAGGAGGTCGAGGACGCCCTTGAACCAGCTCGCGCGCCGGTCCGCGCTCATGCCGTGCCGCCCTGGGCGTGCGGGAGTCCGGGCGCGGGGATCAGCAGGTCGCGCACGCTGATCATGGCGTGCACGGCGATGGGCAGGAGCAGGCTGCCGGTGGCCAGGTACAGGCCGGTGAGCAGCGCGCCGAAGAGGGCGAGGACGACGATGCCGGTGGCGCCCTGGTACCAGCCCGCGAGGGCGTACACGGCGAGCGAGAGCGCCGCCGCCAGGTAGGGGTCGAGGCCGAGGGCGCCGACGCCGAAGGCGATGAGCAGGCCGCGGTGGACCAGTTCCGCGCAGATGCCGTCGGTCACCGCGGCGGCGACCGCGAGCCGCCGCTCCGTGCCGGTGCGCGGCAGCATCGCCTCGATGGCGGCCCGGCCCGGGATGTGCTTGCCGTCCTTGGCCATGTCCCGGAAGGCCCGCCCGGAGGCGACGGCGATCGCGGCGAAGAGGAGGACCACGGGGAGGAAGAAGAGCGGGTCCTTCGGCAGTGCCAGGCCGAGGTCCGTCGCCCGCACGCCCGGCGAGAGCAGCAGGGCGCTCAGTGCCAGCGCGGCGAACGCCCACCAGAGCGTGATGGTGAGGGTGAAGTAGCGCACGAGCGCGCGCGGTTCGGTGGCGCGGCGGCGCGCCAGCGAGGCGTACATCCGGCGGCCGAGCCATGGCTCGACGAGCAGCAGATACGCGCCGAGCACGCCCGCTACGGCCGTGGCGGCGGCGGAGAACTCCGGTGCGCGGTCCGCGGAGAAGGCCGCCGCGAGGTGTGGTGCGGAGCCCGTCGCGAGGAGTGGTGACATGGTCGTGCGCCCCCTGGTCGTGTGAACTACCTAGACCGTAGAGCGACCTAGTTAGGAATGCAACCTAGCCAGCTAGCCTGCGTAGGGGTCCGGCACGGCTCCCGGCCTGGCGAGGAAGTCGAAGTCGCAGCCGGTGTCGGCCTGCGTGACGTGCGCGGCGTACAGGGCGCCGTAGCCGCGTTCGTGGCGGACGGGGGGTGGCGTCCAGGCGGCCCTGCGGAGGGCCAACTCCTCGTCGGGGACGTCGAGTCGGAGCGTGCGGGCGGGCACGTCGAGGGTGATGGTGTCGCCGGTGCGGACCAGGGCGAGGGGGCCGCCGACGTGCGACTCGGGCGCGATGTGCAGCACACAGGTGCCGTACGAGGTGCCGCTCATCCGCGCGTCGGAGATCCGCACCATGTCCCGCACGCCCTGCTTCAGAAGGCGCTCGGGGATCGGCAGCATGCCGTACTCGGGCATGCCGGGGCCGCCCAGGGGGCCGCTGCCGCGCAGCACCAGGACGTGGTCGGCGGTGACGCCGAGGGACGGGTCGTCGATGGTGCGCCGCAGGGTGCGGTAGTCGTCGAAGACCACGGCCGGGCCGGTGTGCCGGAGCAGCCGGGGGTCGGCGGCGATGTGCTTGATGACGGCGCCGTCGGGGCAGAGGTTGCCGCGCAGGACGGCGATGCCGCCCTCGGTGGCCACGGGGTTGTCGCGGGTGCGGATGACGTCGTCGTCGTGGACCCGCGCGGCCTTGAGCTGCTCGCGCAGGGTGTCGTGGGCGACGGTCGGGCGGTCCAGGTGCAGCAGGTCGGGGATGCGGGTGAGGAAGCCGGGCAGGCCGCCCGCGAAGTGGAAGTCCTCCATGAGGTACGTCGAGCCGCCCGGCCGCACGTCGGCGAGCACCGGCACCCGCCGCGCCGTGCGGTCGAAGTCGTCGAGGGTGAGGCGGACCCCGGCGCGGGCGGCCATCGCGACGAGGTGGATGACGGCGTTCGTGGAGCCGCCGAGGCCGAGGACCGTCGTCACCGCGTCCTGGAAGGCGTCGGGGGTGAGCAGGTGCGACAACGTCCGTCCCCGACGGACGAGTTCGACGACGCGCAGGCCCGACGCGGCGGCCATGCGGTCGTGCGCGGAGTCGACGGCCGGGATCGACGAGGCGCCGGGGAGGGTCACGCCGAGGGCCTCGGCGGCGGCGGTGAGCGTGGAGGCGGTGCCCATCGTCATGCAGTGGCCCGGGGAGCGCGCCAGGCCGCTCTCCAGCTCGGCCAGCTCGCAGTCGCCGATCACACCGGCCCGCCGCTCGTCCCAGTACCTCCACATGTCCGTGCCGGAGCCGAGGACCTCGCCGCGCCAGTGGCCCGGCAGCATCGGCCCCGCGGGCACGAACACCGTGGGCAGGTCGACGGACGCGGCACCCATCAGGAGCGCGGGCGTCGACTTGTCGCAGCCGCCGAGCAGCACCGCGCCGTCCACGGGATAGGAGCGCAGGAGTTCCTCGGCCTCCATGGACAGGAGGTTGCGGTAAAGCATGGGCGTGGGCTTCTGGAACGTCTCGCTGAGCGTCGAGACCGGGAACTCCAGGGGGAAGCCGCCCGCCTGCCAGACCCCGCGCTTGACGGCCTGGGCGCGCTCGCGCAGATGGACGTGGCAGGGGTTGATGTCCGACCAGGTGTTGAGGATCGCCACGACGGGCTTGCCGAGGTGCTCCTCGGGGAGGTAGCCGAGCTGGCGGGTGCGGGCGCGGTGCGAGAAGGACCGCAGGCCCGCGGAGACACCGGAGCCGTACCACTGGTGGCTGCGCAGGACGGGCGGGGCGGGGCTGTGCGCGTCGTCCGGCGCGAGCGCGGCCCCCGGCCCGCCGTCGGCCTCCGGCGCGCCCCCGCCGCCCGGACCACCCCCGGCCCCCGGTATGCCCCCGTCGTCCAGGCCGCCGCCCGTCACCGCCCCCACCCCGCCACGATCCCCGCGACCTCCGCCCGCACCGGCTCCGGCAGCACGCTGCCCGGCGGGCGTACGTCGCGCCGGCACAGGCCGAGGACCGCGAGCGCCTCCTTCACCACCGACACGTTGGCCGCCGAGCCGTCGGCGGCCCGCAGCTCCTCGAAGCGGCGGATCCGCTCCCAGACCGCCATCGCCGTGCCGTGGTCCCCCTGCCGCAGCGCCCCGAGCATCGCGAGCGAGAGCAGCGGCGCCACGTTGACCAGGCCCGAGGTGAAGCCGGTCGCCCCGGCCGAGAAGTACGCGGGCGCGTACGGCTCCGCGAGGCCCGCCACCCACACGAACCGCTCGGCGCCCGCGTCCCGCGCGAACGCGGCGAAGCGCGCCACGTCCGGCACCGCGTACTTCACGCCGGTCACGTTCGGGCAGGCGTCGGCCAGCTCCGCGAGCCGGGCCCCGGGCAGGCGCGGGTCGCGCACGTACGGCACGACGCCGAGGCCGGGCACGGCCTCGGCGACGGCCCGGTGGTAGGCGACCCAGCCCGCGTCGGAGACGTACGGGTGCGCGGGCTGGTGCACCATCACCAGGCGCGCGCCCGCCTCGGCGGCGTGCCGGGCGTCGGCCGTCGCGGTCGCCAGGTCGTGGCCGACGCCGACGACGACAACGGCCCGCTCCCCCGCCTCGGCGACGGTCAGCTCGGTGACGGCGCGCCGCTCCTCGGGGCTCAGGGCGTGGAACTCGCCGGTGTTGCCGTTCGGCGTGAGCGTGCGGATGCCCATGTCGAGCAGGCGGCGCAGCAGGGCGCGGTGGGCCGCGCGGTCGAGGGAGCCGTCCGCGGCGAAGGGGGTGACGGGGATGGCGACGACGTCGGCGAGGGCGGCGCGGCGCGGGTCCGAGGAGTCCCACGGGGCCCCCGACACCCCCACGGCCACCGAGGCCCCTGGCGTCACCGATGTTTCTGAGGTCGCTGGAGTCATGGGCGCGCGCCTCTCGCGTATCGCGTCTCATATATGACGCATGAAGTACGACGCGATGAAGCTAGGCGTGCCGCGCGGGCCGCGTCAACGGCCGTGCGGCGACCGGCCGTTGCGCCTCCCGGCCGCTACCGGTCGCCCCCGTCAGGGCCGCCAGGACGGGTCGCGTCCGCCCAGGGCCACCACCTGGTCCAGGAGCGGGGCGCCCTCGGCGACCGGCAGCGGCGGTCCGAAGAGGGTGCCCCGCGCCTCGGGCGACTCCGCGGCGGCGGACACCATGGCGTAGGAGACGGCGAGGCTGACCTCGTCGGGGGCGTACTCCTGCCCCGTGGCGCGCGCCAGGTCCCAGCCGTGCAGGACGAGTTCGTTCATGGCGACGGTGCCCGCGATGTCGCCGGGCAGGTCGACGCCGCCCGCCCGGGTGTCCCCGGTCCACGCCGCCGGGTCCCGCCACACCTCGGCGAGCCGGGCGAGCTGCCCGGGAAGTGCCTCCCGCCAGCCCTCGGCGAGGTCGGGAAGGGCGCTGCCGGGGTCGGTGTCCGTGGTCGGCCCGAGCTGTTTGCGGCCGGCGTCGGTGAAGGCGACGGTGAGGCCGACGACGTGGCCGAGGAGGTGGCGTACCGCGTAGTCGGGGCAGGGTGTGGGCCCGTCGAGCTGGTCGTCCTTGACGGCTTCGGCGAGCCGCGCCACGAGCCGTGTCTGCGGGCCGAAGTCCGGCAGCAGGGCTTCGGTGTCGTCCGGCATGGGCTTCTCCTTCGTACGCGTACGGGCCCGGGTAAGGCCCTCCCCTTAGGTCGACTCGTCGGGCGCGCCGAACTCATCGCCGTCGCGTAGGGCATCTGCCGGATGCCCCGCGCGCGGCCTCAGAACCAGCATCGGGCGCATGGCAACGACGATCGGACGTGTCCTGCGGGACCGCAACGCGGGCCTGTACCTGACGGCGGTCGTGGTCTCCGGGTTCGGGAGTTCCGCGATGACGCTGGTCTCGGGCATCTGGGTGAAGGAGCGGACCGGCTCCGACAGCCTGGCCGCCCTGTGCACCCTCGCCCTGTGGGCCCCGCTGCTCCTCGGCCCCCTCCTCGGCACCCTCGCCGACCGCACCCGGCGGCGGCCCCTGCTCGTCGCCGTGAACGTGGGCCTCGGGGCGCTGCTGCTCTCCCTGCTGTGGGCGGACCGCTTGGGCGGGGCGGCGGGGCTGTGGCTGCTGTTCGCCGTGCTCGTGGTGTACGGGGCGTGCGGCGTCGTCACCGACGCGGCGGAGGCCGCGCTGGTCGCGGGGGCCGTCGGCAGGGATCTGCTGGGGGACCTCAACGGGCTGCGGATGTCCGCGAACGAGGGCATGAAGCTGCTCGCGCCCGTTGCCGGGGCCGCGGTGTTCGCCGCCTGGGGCGGGCCGCGGGTGGCGCTGCTCGACGCCGTCACCTTCGTCCTGGCCGGTGCTCTCTTCGCGCTTCTTCGGGTGTCGGAGGTCCGCCCGGCGCCGGACCCCGAGGGCTGGCGGGCGGGCACCGCGCGGGGCGCCCGGCTGCTGTGGGGCGACGCGCGGCTGCGGCCGCTGGTCGTCGCGGGCGGGCTCACCATGCTGTCGTCGGGCGTGAGCGGCGCGCTGGTGTACGCGATCGTCGACGCCCTCGGCCACTCCGCCGCGTACACCAGCGCGCTGTACGTCGCGCAGGGCGCCGGGTCCGTCGCCGTCGGGATCGCCTCGGGCGCGCTGATGCGGCGCGTGGGCGAGCGGCGGTTCGCGGGCTGCGGGATCGCGCTGACCGCGGTGTCGGCGGTGCTGCTCGCGTCGCCGTGGGACGCGCTGGTGCTCGCGGGGAGCTTCGCGAACGGCGTGGGGCTGCCGTGCGTGCTCGTGGCCGCGCTGACCGCCGTGCAGCGCGAGGCGCCGCCGGAGCTGCTGGGGCGGGTGGCCGCCACCGCGAGCACGCTGATGTTCGCGCCCACGGCGGCGGGCATCGCGCTCGGCGCGGCGCTCGTCGGGCTCGTCGACCACCGGCTGCCGTTGTACGCCGTCGCGGGGGCGCGGCTGCTGGTCGCCGCGCCCCTGCTCCGGTCCGTGGCCGAGCGTGCTACTTCACGTCGGCCCAGCGCTTGATGGTGGCGACGGCCCGCGACTGCTGGGGCTCGGGCAGCTTCGCGATGCTCGCGCCGTGGTTGGCGCCCGGCACCTCGTACAGGTACGAGTCGCGCTTGCTCGGCTTGAACCGCTCCGCGCTCCACGGGTCGTTCTCGCCGTAGACGAACATCATCCGCTGGCCGCGGGTCTTCACCCAGCGGTCGACGTCGGCGATGGTGCTGTTGTTGTACGAGCCGCGCATGGCGGGCGGGAGCACCGAGTTCGGCTGGTAGATGTCCGGGTAGTGGCGCACGCCCTTGAGGTGCTTGAACTTCAGGTCGGCCCAGCCGAGTTGGGTGGCGGCCTGGCGGTAGTAGGGGCCGGTGGTGTTCTCGCCCAGCTCGGCGTCGTGGTAGACGCTCAGGCCGTGCTTCTTCGACCAGTCGTACAGCTCGTCGTCGCCGGCCTTCTTGGCGTCGGGGACGGTCGGGCAGTCGGCGGCGGTGCCGGACTGCCAGAAGTTCCACACCTGGTCGAGGACGGCGAACTCGTACGCCCGGTCGGTGGTGCCGAGCGTCTCGTGGAAGGTCTGGCCGTTCGCCTTGGCGTCGGCCTCGAACTTGGGCAGGAGCGCGTCGCGGCGCACCAGCATCTCGCGCTGCACGGCGTTCAGGGCGGTGCGGCACTCCTTGGTGCCGACGGTGCGGAAGAAGCGTTCGTAGCCGCTGTCGTCCTTGTTGTTCGCGTCGTTGGGCGCGACGAAGGCGACGACGGCGTCCAGGTCGTCCGGGTAGAAGCGCTCGTGGTACGTGGCGGTCATGCCGCCCTTGCTCGCGCCCGTGCCGAGCCACTTGCCCTTCTCGACGGTGCGCAGGGCCTTGGTGATGCGGTGCTCGTCGGCCGCCTCCTGCTGGACCGTCAGCTTGGACCAGTCCTTGCCCGCGGCGCCCGCGGGGCGGGACTGCTCGAAGTAGCGGTGCTCCAGGCTGACCTGATTGGCGTCGATCAGCTTGGTGAGGGCGGTGGTGCCGGAGGCGAGGGTGTAGCCGCCGGTGTAGAGGACGGTCGGCTTGTCCGTGGCCTTGTGCCACAGGGTCAGGCGCTGGGTGAAGGTCCCGGAGGCGCCGGGGCGGTGGTGGTCGACGGGCTGGCGGTACGTCAGGGAGTAGAGGGGGTGGCCCTCCTTCTCCGTGACGGAGACGACCGTCATGCCCGGGATGTTCTCCAGCTGTTCGCGGATGTCGGCCGTGCCGGTGGGGCGGGGGCCGGGCTGCCCGGTCTGTGCCGCCGCGGGCGCGGTGGTCGCGAGCACCGCCGCGCCCGCCGTGAGTCCGGCGCAGACCAGCGCGGATATCCCCTTGTTGCGCACCTTGTCTCCTCGTCTGACGATGAGTCGCGCCGCGGGGAGAGCGGGTGGGTTCACCCTGTTCTCGCCTGTTCGCGGCGTGTGGTGCGCGGATCGTAGCCGTTGTCAGTCGATCTGCGACAGGGCCGTCCGCACCAGCGCCAGGTCCTCGTCCGAGGCCAAACCGGCGTGGTAAAGACGCAGTTCAGTGGCGCCCAGCCGGGCCGCGGCGCGGGCGTCGGCGGCGAGCGTCGCGGGGCTGGCGCCCATGCCCGCCACGACCGTGAGGTTGGCCGCGAGGACGGCGGACGGACCGGCGTGCGCGGCGAACGGCGCGAGCAGGTCGGGGCCGAAGGCGCAGGGCACGACCACGCCGTCGGCGACGGACAGGACGTGGCGCGGGTCCACTCCGGCGTTGGCCCCGCAGTGGTGCGCCACCGGGTCGGCGTGCAGCAGCACCCGGAAGCCGTCGGGAGCCGCCGCGCGCACCGCGCCGACCGCCGCCTCCTGGAGCGCGCGGGCGCACCCCTCGCGCCAGGCCCGGGTGACCGCCGCCGCCCCGGCGCCGACGAGCTTCTCCACGCCCGCCCAGCCGGGGTCGGTGGCCGCGCCCCGCCACACCGGCTCCAGGGCGAGGCGCACGGCGGCGGCCAGTTCGTCGGGGTCGTGGCCGCGCCCGGCGTACCCGGCGCGGCAGCCCCCGCAGAAGCACAGCGACATCAGGTACTGCCCGGCCTCGCCGAGGCCCACGCCCGCGATCTTGTCGTGGGCGTGCAGGTGCGCGAGGCCGTACCAGCCGCACGACTCCAGTTCGGTGCCGCCCGCGCCCGGCCTCGTGGCGGCCTCCGCGGCGAGGTCCACCAGGTAGGCGCGGGTGGCGGGCTGGGCGATGCAGGGCGCCCACGGGTAGCGGTCGCCGTAGGCGTTCACCACGGAGGTGTCCGGGTGCTCGGCGCCCAGGCGGGAGTTGTGCGCGAGGACCACCCAGGTGTGCACGTCGAGCCCGGCGGACGCCAGCGCGTCCGCGGCCTCCTGGTAGGTGTCGCCCGGGGCCCAGGCACCGGCCGGGTACGGGCGCAGGGCGCGGGACGCCCAGCGGTCGTCCGGCGCGTACAGGACCGCGGCGTGCTCGGCGGTGACGACGCGGTGGCGGGGGTGGCGGGGGGTGAGGGCGCGGGTGGAGTGGTAGGCGGCGGCGAGGGTGACCTGCTCGACGCCGAGGTCCGCGATGCGCGCGGCGGCCCGGGGGTCGCCGACGACGTCCCAGGGGTAGAGGAACGCGGACGCTCTCACACGCCCTCCCGCAGCAGCGCCCGGCCGCGCTCGATCAGCTCGGCGAGCCGCTTGACGTGCTCGTCGGAGGGCTCGTGCAGCGGCGGACGCACCCCGCCGACGTCGAGTCCGGCCAGGCGCACCCCGGCCTTGACGAGGGAGACCGCGTAGCCGCGGCCCTCCTTGCGCAGTTCGACGAAGGGCCGGTAGAAGCCGTCGATGAGGCGCTCGGCGGTCCCGTCGTCGCCGGAGTTCAGGGCCTTGTGGAAGGCGAGCGCGAGGTCGGGCGCGAAGCAGAAGACGGCCGAGGAGTAGAGGCTGACGCCGATGCCGCGGTAGGCGAGGCCGGTCAGCTCGGCGGTGGGGAGACCGTTGAAGTACAGGAAGTCGCCCGGGGCTTCGGCGCGCACGGCGCTGACGACGCGCTGCATCAGGTCGAGGTCGCCGAGGCCGTCCTTGAAACCGATGATGCCGTCCGCGCGGGCGAACTCGACGACCGTCTCGGGGGTGAACACGGCGTTGTCGCGCTGGTAGACGATGACGTCGAGGGAGGTGGCCGCGGCCAGTTCGGTGTAGTGCCGAAGCAGGCCCTCCTGGGCGGCGACCACCAGGTACGGCGGCATGGCGAGGAGACCGTCGGCGCCCGCGGCCTCGGCGAGGCGCGCGTACCGCACGGCGAGCGCGGTGCCGTACCCGGCGCCCGCGATCACGGGGACGCGGCCCGCGGTCTCCTCGACGGCGGCCGTGACGAGCAGTTGGAACTCCTCGGGGGTGAGCGCGTGGAACTCACCCGTGCCGCAGCACGCGAACACCGCGGCGGCGCCCGCCTCCACGCCCCCGCGCACATGCGTGCGGAAGGCCTCGATGTCGACGGAGCCGTCGGCCCCGTACGGCGTGACCGGGAAGAACAGCGGCCCGCTGGGAACGCGGAGCCTGGCGGCGAGGGGGGCTGACGTCACGGGCTCTCCCTAGGCGTGCACGTTTCTGATTCATATCCATATCCCTGAACGCGCCCACGCTAAGCCGCGGCGCCGGGCCGGTCAAGCGCGCAAACCCGCAACTCAGGAGCGGATTCGCGGACTCCGCGCGGTACTTGACGACGGGGGCCACCGCTCCCTAGCGTGTCCACGAATGTGAATCTCATACATGAACGCGTACGAGGAGATCACCGCATGCCCGCTCCCCGCACCGTCCTGCTGACCGGCGCAGCCGGCGGTCTCGGCACCCTGATGCGGGGGCTCCTGCCCGCGTACGGATACGACCTGAGGCTGCTCGACATGCGTCCCGTCGGCGGCGAGCCCGACGCCCTCACGGTGGACCTCGCCGACCGGGCCGCCCTGCGCGAGGCGGTGCGCGGCGTCGACGCCGTCCTGCACCTCGCCGGGATCTCCCTGGAGTCCACCTTCGACAAGATCCTCAAGGCGAACGTCGAAGGCGTGCACAACCTCTACGAAGCGGTGCGCGAGGAGGGCGTCCCACGGGTCGTCTTCGCCTCCTCCAACCACGCGGTGGGCTTCACCCCTCGCCCCGTCGGCGACGACCCGCTCATCCCCGTCGACACCCCCCGCAGGCCCGACACCTTCTACGGCCTGTCGAAGTCCTTCGGCGAGGACCTGGCGCAGTACTACTGGGACAAGTACGGCATCGAGACGGTGTCCGTGCGGATCGGCGCCTGCTTCCTGGAGCCCGTCAACGTCCGCATGATGTCGGTGTGGATGTCGCCCGGCGACGGGGCCCGGCTGTTCCACGCGGCCCTCACCGCGCCGCACGTCAAGCACACCGTCGTGTACGGCTCGTCGGCCAACACCCGGCTGTGGTGGGACCTCGGGCCCGCACGGGCGCTCGGGTACGAGCCGCGGGACGACTCCGAGCAGTACGCGGAGAAGCTGATCGCCGAGCACGGCGAACTCGACCCCGCCAACCCCGACCACGCGCACCTGGGCGGCCACTTCTGCACGAACCCGCCAGTGTGGCCGCATTGAGGCTCGTCCTTGGAGCTGACGGTTCCGTACGCCTGCGGTCTGGTGCGGGTCAGCCCGCGGGGTGACGTGCGGGAACACGCCGCTGGCTACGGTGAGTTGTCATGACTGGAACCCTCAGCACCCCGCGCGGGCGTGCCGTCGCCACCGTGCTCGCGCTGGCGCTCGCCCTGCCCCTCGCGGCCACGGCGAGCGCCCAGGCCGCCCCCGCCGACACCGCGCCTGCGACGGCCCGCACCGCCGACGCACCCGCGATCCGGCCCGAACTCCCCCGTCCCACCGGCCGGTTCACCGTCGGCCGCGACACCCTGCACCTGGTCGACAAGAGCCGCAAGGACCCCTGGGTGCCCTCGGCCGGGGCCCGGGAGCTGATGCTGTCGATGTACTACCCGGCGCGCGGCACGGGCGGGCGGCCCACCGCGTACACCTCCAAGGCGGCGGCCCGGGAGATGTTGGCGTACCAGGAGCTGGACGGCCGGGTCTCCGCCGCCGACTACAGCTCCACCCGCACCTACGCCCGCACCGGGGCGCACCCCGCCCGGGGCGGTTTCCCGCTGGTCGTGCTCTCCCCCGGCTTCACCGCGCCGCGCTCGACGCTGACGCACCTCGCCGAGGACCTGGCGAGCCGGGGGTACGTGGTCGCGACCGTCGACCACGCCTATGAGGCGGCGGGCGCGGAGTTCAGCGGCGGGCGCGTGCTGCCCTGCGTCGGCTGCGTGGACGGCGGGGGCGACACGGGGCCGCGCGTCACCGCGGACCGGGCCAGGGACCTGTCGTACGTCCTCGACCGGCTCGTCGGCGGCAGGACGGGCAAGGCGGCCTGGCGGCACTCCGGGATGATCGACGCCCGGCGGATCGGGATGGGCGGACACTCCATCGGCGGCGCCGCCACGGCCGCCCTGATGGACACCGACCCACGGGTGCGCGCGGGCATGAACATGGACGGCGGCTTCCACACCAGGCCCGACCGCGTGGACCGGCCCTTCCTGCTGCTCGGCACCACGAACACGCTCCAGGCCGACGACCCCTACGACTGGGGCGCCGCCTGGCCGCACCTCGCGGGCTGGAAGCGCTGGCTGACGGTCGCCGGGTCCGGGCACTTCACGTTCACCGACGCGCCGGTCGTCCTCGGGCAGCTCGGCGCGCACGACCCCACGGCGCCGATCTCGGGGCGGCGGGCCGAGCAGATCACCCGCGCCTACATCGCCGCGTTCTACGACCGGCATCTGCGCGGGATCGGGCAGCCGCTGCTGGACGGGCCGACGCCCGCGCACCCGGAGGTCGGCTTCCACCGGCCCTGACGGGCGGGGGGCCGGTCGACGGCCGATCCCGGGCGACTCCGGGTCCCGGGCGATCGCAGGACCCGGACCGACTACGGGTCCCGGTCGACGGCAGGCCCCCGACCGTTCATTTCCCACCGGTCATTTCCGGCCGTCCGGGACTCGTCCCGCCCTGCGCCCGCACTCCAAACGGGCGGGAAACGGGCGTGCCGAGCCGATCAACGGGCACATGATCACGTTGCCGCGCAGGACATCGCCCGGGTAAACGGGCGGATTCGGGCATCATCATGGCCGTTGCGCGCCTGGTCACCCACTTCCGCGGGCTGTAGAACTTCCCCACAGGGCCCGAACGGGCAGCACATCGCAGTGGAGTCTGTGGGAAGAGGTGGCACCCATGTCGGCGGAGGAACGCCAGCGGCAGATCGTGCGCGCGGCACGCCGCTCCGGATCCGTCGACGTGTCCGTGCTCGCGGCCGAGCTCGGCGTCGCCAAGGAGACCGTGCGCCGCGACCTGCGCGCCCTGGAGGACCACGGCCTGGTCCGCCGCACCCACGGCGGCGCCTACCCGGTGGAGAGCGCCGGTTTCGAGACGACGCTCGCCTTCCGTACGACCATGCACGTGCCCGAGAAGCGACGGATCGCGGCCGCCGCGGCCGAGCAGCTCGGCGACGCAGAGACCGTCTTCATCGACGAGGGCTTCACCCCGCAGCTCATCGCCGAGGCGCTGCCCAAGAACCGCCCGCTGACCGTGATCACCGCCTCCCTCTCGACGGCGGGCGCCCTCGCCGCGTCCGAGCACGTGACCGTCCTGCTGCTCGGCGGCCGGGTCAGGGCCGGGACGCTCGCCACCGTCGACCACTGGACCACCCGCATGCTCGCGGGCTTCGTGATCGACCTGGCGTACATCGGCGCCAACGGCATCTCCCGCGAACACGGCCTGACCACCCCCGACCCCGCGGTCAGCGAGGTGAAGGCGCAGGCCATGCGGGCGTCCCGGCGCACCGTGTTCGTGGGCGTGCACACCAAGTTCGGGGCGGCGAGCTTCTGCCGGTTCGCGGGCGTGGGCGACCTGGAGTCCATCGTCACCGGCGTGCAGCTGCCCGCCTCCGAGGCGCACCGCTACTCCTTGCGCGGGCCGCAGGTCATCCGCGTCTGACCCCGCCGGGCCACCCGCCACCCGCCCGACAACTGCTTTCCCCCTCCCGCACACCGGCTCGCCCCAGGGCCGCCGGTGCGGCACCGCACACCCAAAACCCCGAGACGGCCCCCGGCCCCCTTCCCCCCTCTCTGTCCCCCTTGTTCAGGAGCGATTCATGCGAACCCAGAGCCGACGGAGGTCGCGGCGGCTGCTCGCCGCGACCGCCGCAGGGACGCTGCTCACCCCGCTGCTCTCCGGCTGCTGGGCCGGGGCGGGCGGGTCCGGTTCCGGCGGCGACTCCATCAACGTACTGATGGTGAACAACCCGCAGATGGTGGAGTTGCAGAAGCTCACCGCCGCCCACTTCACCAAGAAGACGGGCATCGAGGTGAACTTCACCGTGCTGCCCGAGAACGACGTCCGCGACAAGATCAGCCAGGACTTCGCCAACCAGGCGGGCCAGTACGACGTGGCGACGCTCAGCAACTACGAGATCCCCATCTACGCCAAGAACGGCTGGCTGCGCGAGCTCGGCCCGTACGCCCGCAAGGACCGCGCCTTCGACCAGGACGACATCCTGCCGCCGATGCGCCAGTCCCTCACCGGTGAGAACGGCAAGCTCTACGGAGAGCCCTTCTACGGCGAGTCGTCATTCCTGATGTACCGCAAGGACGTCTTCGCGAAGGCGGGCCTGAGCATGCCGAAGAAGCCCACCTGGCAGCAGGTCGCGGACCTCGCCGCGAAGGTGGACGGCGCCGAGAAGGGCATGAAGGGCATCTGTCTGCGCGGCCTGCCCGGCTGGGGCGAGGTGATGGCGCCGCTGACGACGGTCGTCAACACCTTCGGCGGCACCTGGTTCGACAAGGACTGGAAGGCGCGCCTGGACTCCCCGGAGTTCGAGAAGGCGACGCGCTTCTACGTGGACCTCGTGCGGGGGCACGGCGAGTCGGGCGCGGCCCAGTCCGGGTACGCGGAGTGCCTGAACAACCTCACCCAGGGCAAGACCGCCATGTGGTACGACGCCACGGCCGCGGCCGGGTCCCTGGAGGCCGCCAAGTCCCCGGTCAAGGGCAGGATCGGCTACGTACCGGCGCCGGTGGAGAAGACGGCGAGCTCCGGCTGGCTCTACACCTGGGCCTGGGGCCTGCAGAAGTCCTCGCGGAACCCCGACAAGGCCTGGAAGTTCATCTCCTGGGCGTCCAGCAAGGAGTACGAGAACCTGGTCGGCGAGAAGGTCGGCTGGTCCAACGTGCCCGCGGGCAAGCGCGCGTCGACGTACGAGAACCCGAAGTACCGCGAGGAGGCGGCCGCCTTCCAGGGCGTCATGCGCGCCGCGATCGCAGGCGCCCGGCCGCGCGACCCGGGTGTGCAGCCCCGGCCCGCGCCCGGCATCCAGTTCGTCGGCATCCCCGAGTTCACCGACCTCGGCACCCGGGTCTCGCAGGAGATCAGCGCGGCCATCGCCGGACGCCAGTCCGTCGAGTCGGCGCTGGACAAGTCCCAGAAGCTCGCCGAGAAGATCTCCGAGGAGTACGAGGGACGATGACCGCCACGACAAGCACCCCGCTCCCGCGTGCGACAGCGCGCGCCTCCGCGCCACGCCCCTCCGGCCGACTGCGCGCCTGGGCCACCCGGGCCCCGCTCCTGCCCGCCCTGATCTTCATGATCGCCGTGACGCAACTGCCGTTCGTGGCGACCCTGGTGATCTCCTTCTTCGACTGGAACGCGCTCTACCCGGACGCCCGCAGCTTCACCGGCCTCGCCAACTACAGGGAAGTCCTCACGGACGCCGACCTGCGCAAGTCCGTGTGGACGACGATCCTCCTGACCGCGACGGTCGTCCTCGCGAGCCTCGTCATCGGTCTCGGCCTCGCACTCCTCCTCGACCGGAAGTTCCGTGGCCGGGGCGTGGTGCGCACCCTGCTGATCGCGCCGTTCCTGCTGGTGCCCGTGGCCGCGGCGCTGCTGTGGAAGCACGTGCTCTACAACCCCGAGTACGGCCTCTTCAACGGCATCCTGCACTGGGTCGGCGGCGACGGCGCGACCCAGCCCGACTGGATCTCCAACACCCCGCTGATCGCCATCGAGCTGTCCCTGATCTGGCAGTGGACGCCGTTCATGATGCTGATCCTGCTCGCGGGGCTGCAGAGCCGCGACACCGAGCTGATCGAGGCGGCCCGCATGGACGGCGCGAACAACTGGCAGGTGTTCCGCCACCTCACGCTCCCGCATCTGCGGCGCTATCTGGAACTCGGCGCCCTGCTCGGCTCGATCTACATCGTGCAGAACTTCGACGCGGTCTTCACGATCACCTCGGGCGGCCTCGGCACCGCGAACCTGCCCTACACCGTCTACCAGAGCTTCTACCAGGCCCACGAGAACGGTCTGGCATCCGCCGCCGGTGTCCTCGTCGTCATCGGCTCGATCATCATCGCGACCTTCGCGCTCCGCGTGGTGTCGTCCCTCTTCCGTGAGGAGGTGTCCCGCGCATGAGCGACGTACGGACCAAGGAGGCGGCCCCCGGCCTCCGCGCACCGGCGAAGGGGGCGGGCGCGGGAGTGCGGCCGCGGGCCAGGGGCATGGGCCTCGGACTGCTTGCCTGGGTGGCCGGGCTGCTCTTCTTCCTGCCCATCGCCTGGATGGCGCTGACGTCCTTCCACTCCGAGGAGGACGCGGCGACGAACCCGCCCTCGGTGGCGGCGTCCCTCACCCTGGACGGCTACCGGGAGTTCTTCGGCTCGGGCGGCGGCGCGAGCCCCTGGCCCTCGCTCATCAACTCGTTCGTGGCGTCGACGGCGTCGACGCTGCTCGTCCTGGTCCTGGCGCTCCCGGCCGCGTACGCCCTGTCGATCCGGCCGGTGAAGAAGTGGACGGACGTCCTCTTCTTCTTCCTCTCGACGAAGATGCTCCCGGTCGTCGCGGGCCTCCTCCCCATCTACCTCTTCGCGAAGAACACCGACTTCCTGGACAACATCTGGCTCCTGGTCATCCTCTACACGTCGATGAACCTGCCGATCGCCGTCTGGATGATGCAGTCGTTCCTGTCCGAGGTGCCGGTCGCGATCATCGAGGCGGCGCAGATCGACGGCGCCAGGCTGCCCACGATCCTCACGCGGGTCGTCGCCCCCATCGCCCTGCCCGGCATCGCCGCGACCTCCCTGATCTGCTTCATCTTCTCCTGGAACGAACTGCTCTTCGCCCGGGTCCTGACGGGCGTGGTCGCCCAGACGGCACCCGTCTTCCTGACCGGCTTCATCACCAGCCAGGGCCTGTTCCTGGCCAAGGTGTGCGCCGCGTCGCTCGTCATCTCCCTGCCGGTGCTCGCCGCGGGGTTCGCCGCCCAGGACAAACTGGTCCAGGGCCTGTCGTTGGGAGCCGTCAAGTGAAAGCCGCCATCATCGAGTCCGTCGGCAAGGCCGTGGTCGGCGAGGTCCCCGACCCCACGCCCGGGCCGCGCGACGTGGTCGTGGAGGTCGCCGCGTGCGGGATCTGCGGCACCGATCTGCACATCCTGCAGGGCGAGTTCGCGCCGACGCTGCCGGTGGTGCCGGGGCACGAGTTCGCCGGCCAGGTGGTGGGCGTGGGCACGGGCGTCACCGAGGTGTCGATCGGCGACCAGGTCGCCGTGGACCCCTCCCTGTACTGCCACGAGTGCCGCTACTGCCGCGAGGGCCACAACAACCTCTGCGAGCGGTGGGCCGCGATCGGCGTGACCACGGCGGGCGGCGCGGCCCAGTACGCGGTGGCGCCGGTCGCCAACTGCGTACGCCTGCCCGAGCACATCCGCACCCAGGACGCCGCCCTCATCGAGCCGCTGTCCTGCGCGGTCCGCGGCTACGACGTGCTGCGCGCCCGGCTCGGCGCCCGCGTCCTGATCTACGGCTCCGGCACCATGGGACTGATGATGCTGGAGCTGGCCAAGCGCACCGGCGCCGCGAGCGTCGACGTCGTCGACCTCAACCCCGAACGGCTCGCCACCGCCCAGCGCCTCGGCGTGAGCGGCTCCGGCGCGCACCCCGACGAGCTGGACCGCCCGCGCGGCTGGGACGTCGTCATCGACGCCACGGGCAACGCCGCGGCCATCCAGGACGGCCTCGACCGCGTCGCCAAGGCGGGCACGTTCCTCCAGTTCGGCGTCGCCGACTACGCCACCCGCGTCACCATCGACCCGTACCGCATCTACAACCAGGAAATCACCATCACCGGCTCCATGGCCGTCCTGCACAGCTACGAACGCGCCGCCGAACTCTTCGCCACCGGCGTCCTCGACCCCGACGTCTTCATCAGCGACCGGCTGCCCCTGGCCCAGTACCCCGAGGCCCTGAGCAAGTTCGCGGCGGGCGAGGGCCGCAAGATCGTGGTGGTGCCGTGAGCCGAGCCCGTCCGGGCCCGGCCCCAAATCCGATACCGCCGGGGCATGACCGGGACCTACCATCCCGGTCATGCCCAGACCCCATGGATTCCAGTACGAGCAGCGCGCCGACGGCACCGTAGTCATCACCCACGGCACCCGCACCGCAGCGACCCTGCGCGGCCCCCGAGCCGAACAGTTCCTGACGGAGGCGGCCTCCGGCGACGCGCAGCTGGTGATGGCGCGCTGGACGGGGAATTACAAGCGGGGCAACGAGAGGGTGTCGCGGGGCCATCCCCGGAACACACGCTGAGCCGCTCCCCGAAGGCGGCCGCCCACCCGCACCATCCGGCCCGGCAAGTATTCAGCCCGTCCGGCGCTTGAGGACGAGGCGCGAAGCGCCGATCCGGCGGAGGCCCGTCCCACCCGCACCATCCGGCCCGCCCCGGCAAGTATTCAGCCCGTCCGGCGCTTGAGGACGAGGCCGAAGGCCGATCGGCGGCGGCCCGTCCCACCCGCACGGGACATCGACAGGCTGGGGTCCAGGGGGCGCAGCGCCCCGGTTTCGGAGAAGGGGCGGGACTGGGGCGCCCCGCGAAGGCCGAACGGAAATTCTCCTGAGGTAAGGGAACGGCAAAGTCCCCCCGCTCGTTACCCCAGGCATGACAGCTATGACCCCTGGCTCGAACATCCCCCTGACCGCGGCCCGCGTGACGGTGGACGTCACCGCCCCCGTGCGTCTTGACGTATCGGGCCTGCTGCTCACCGCCGACGGCAAGGTGCGCTCCGACGACGACTTCATCTTCTACAACCAGCCCACGGGCCCGGGCGTGACGTACCGCTCGGGCGGCGGCACGTCCCCCGACGCGATCACGGTCGACACCTCCGCCGTCCCCCCGGGCATCGAGAAGATCGTCGTGACGGCGAGCCCGGACGCGGCGGGCCAGTCCTTCCAGGGCGTCGAGCCCACGGCCACGATCCGCAACGCGGACGACGGCTCGGTCCTCGCGACGTTCACCCCGCCCCAGCTGGGCACGGAGACGGCCCTGGTGATCGTCGAGGTCTATCTGCGCAACGGCGCCTGGAAGGCCCGAGCGGTCGGCCAGGGCTACTCCAACGGCCTGGCGGGCATCGCGACGGACTTCGGCGTGACGGTGGAGGAGCCGGCCCCGGCCCCCGCCCAGCCCGCCGCCCCCATGGCCCCGCCGACCGGCCCCCCGGTGCAGGCGCCGCCGCCCCCGGGCGCGGACCCGCGCCTGGCCCAGCAGCCCCCGGCCCCGCCCGCGCCCGCCGCCCCGGCGGCCCCCGCCCCCGGCGCCGGGAAGATCAACCTGGACAAGGGCCGCGTCAGCCTCCAGAAGAACCAGACGGTGTCCCTGGTCAAGGGCGGCCGCCCGCTCCTCTCCCAGGTCAAGATGGGCCTCGGCTGGGAGCCCGCGTTCCGCGGCAAGGACATCGACCTGGACGCGTCGGTCATCGCGTACGGCCCGCAGCGCAACCACATCGACAGCTGCTACTTCGGCAAGCTGAAGATCCTCAAGGGCGCCGTCAAGCACTCCGGCGACAACCTGACGGGCGAGGGCGGCGGTGACGACGAGGTGATCGTGGTCGACCTCGGCGCACTCCCGCAGGAGGTCACCGGCCTGGTCTTCACCGTCAACTCCTTCTCCGGCCAGAAGTTCACGGAGGTCGCGAAGGCGTACTGCCGCCTGATCGACGGCGCCACGGGCGAGGAGCTGGTCCGCTTCGACCTGACGAACGCCGAGCCGCAGACGGGCGTGATGATGGCCAAGCTGATCCGCCAGTTCACGGGCGAGTGGGACATGACGGCGATGGGCGACTTCGTGAAGTCGCGGACGGTGCGGGGGATGGTGAAGCCGGCGGCGCAAGCGCTGTAGCTGGCGGGGCGCCTCGACCGGGCTCCCCCGTCCCCGTAGTCGGCACCGCGTGATCGGCGCCGAACGATGGCCTCCGCAGCCCGAGTTGCTGCGGAGGCCATCGTTGTGCGGCACCGAGGCGCGGGGGCTGGTCGTACGGGCGATCGACGTGCCGCGTCGGACCAGGTTGAATCGCGGTCAACGACTACGTACGTACAGGAGAACCGACCGCCGTGTACCGTCCAGCCCCCCTCTGCGCCGCCGCCCTCCTCACTCTGCTGCTCACCTCGGGGTGCACATCGGGCGCCGACGCCTCCCGTACCGACGCGGGTGACGCGCCGCAACGGCCCTCCGGCGCCGCGTCGGCCGACCGTGGCAGCGAGGTGGAGGCGGCCCGGAGCGACACCGCCAAGTCGCTGGCGCTGCCCGCGCACCCCCGCTTCCTCGTCAAGGTGCGCACCGGCGCGGGCGACGCACCACTGCCGGACTTCACGCCCAGCAAGAACGATTACACGGTGCACATCACGTGCACGGGAGCCAAGTCGCTGAAGATCGCCACCCGGGACGACGCGAAGGGCGCGGCCTCGACCGACGCGCCGACGACCGTCCGCTGCGAGAACACCCCCACCGTCGGCCGAGTCCACACCGACCCCGGCAAGCAGCGGTTGACGATCAGCGCCGAGGGCGGCGCCCGCTGGACCCTGGCCGTCGTCGACGGGCGGGGCGGCCTCTGAGGGCGGGAGAGCCGTGCGGGCGGGGCGACTCGCAAGGACAAGGCAAGCCGTGCGGGCAGGGCGACTTGTGAGTCCGTGAGCCGGTGAGACGCCGGGATCCCCCGGTCGGCGCAACCGTACGATGCCCCACAGGCGTCGCACAGTTCGGCCGGGCGAGGGGTCCGGGGCCGGCGGGACGAGGGGGTACGCGAGGCATGGCTGGGGCCGGGCGTGGGACGTCCGTCGAGGTGGGCGGGTATCGGATCGTGGCCCGGCTCGGGGCGGGCGGCATGGGCCAGGTGCATCTGGCGCGCTCCGCGTCCGGGCGGCCCGTCGCCGTGAAGACCGTCCACCCGCACCTCGCCGCCGAACCGGAGTTCCGCGAGCGCTTCCGTCGCGAGACGGCCGCCGCCCGCGCCGTCACCGGCCCGTACACCGCCGCCGTCCTCGACGCCGACCCGGACGCCGAACAGCCGTGGCTCGCCACCGAGTTCTGCGCGGGCCCCGACCTCACGGACGCCGTGTCCGCGCACGGCACCCTCTCCACCGCCGACCTCGCCGCGCTCGGCGCCTCTCTCGCGGAGGCCCTCGCCGCCGTGCACGCGGTGGGCCTCGTCCACCGCGACCTCAAGCCGTCCAACGTCGTCGTCACCCGTGACGGCCCCAAAGTCCTCGACTTCGGCATCGCCAAGGGCGCCGCCGACGACAGCCTCACCGCCACCGACGAGGCCATCGGCTCCCCCGGCTTCATCGCCCCGGAGCAGCTCGCGCGCGGCGCCGACGACGCCCGCCCCGGGCCGCCCGCCGACGTGTTCGCCCTCGGCGCCCTCCTCGCCCTCGCGGTCACGGGCCGCGCCCCCTTCGGCGCGGACGGCGCCGCCCGCGTCCTCTACCGCACCCTCCACGAGGCCCCGGACCTCGACGGCGTACCGGACCCCGCCCTGCGCGCCTTCCTCTCCCGCTGCCTCACCCGCGACCCGGCCGACCGGCCCACGGTCGAGCAGGTCCTGGCCTGGTGCGCGGCGAGGGTGGAGGGGGCTCCGTGGTGGGAGCGGGGCGCTGCCGCTGGGCTGATACAGCGTCATGAGGATGATGTGGTGCGGTTGTTGGGGGGCGGGGAGGGGAGTGGGGTAGGGAGCGGGACGGCGGTGGCCGGGGCTCCGGCGCCCGTCACGCCGGGCGTTGAGAGCCGGGGGCGGGACGGGCTGTTCAGCGCCTCGCAGGCCCCTGGCGCCCCGGCCTCTGCCCCGCAGTCACCCGGCACCCGGGTCCCTGCCCCAGAGGCCCCCGGCACTCAGGCCCCTGGGGCACAGGCCCCCGACTCGGAGGCCCCCGCTCCCCCGCCCCGCGTGCAGCAGTCACCCACCCCACAGCCGCCCGAGCGACAAGCCCCGCGCCGCTCCGAGCAGCGGCCCCCCACCGACACTCACCCCCTCGCCACCCCCACCAACACCCGCTCCAACTCCCCCACCTCCACTCCCACCTCCACTCCCAACTCCACCCCCACAGACACCTCTCCCCCTACCGACACACCTCCCACCGACACACCTCCCACCGACGCACCTCCCACCGACGCTCCTCCCCCCACCCCACGCCCCTCCCGCCGCAATCTCCTCCTCTGGGGCGGCGGCGCCCTCGCCGCCGCTGCGGGCGTCACCGGCGTGGCCATCGCCCTCCAGGGCGGGGACGGAGACGCGGACGAGAAGGACCCGGGCTCGCGGAGGCGGTCGCCGGACGCGACGGCCAAGGGGCGGGTGCTGTGGAGCAGGGACGTCGGCGAACTCCGGCCCGACGGCCTGGTGCGCCGGGGCGACGACCTGTACCTGCTCGCCCCCGACTCCCTCACCTGCCTGGAAGCCCGCTCCAACACCGAGCGCTGGGTGTACGCCACGGAGCGGCTGCAGGACGTGGACCGCTACCGCGACACGGTCTACGTCCTCCGCGACGACCTCTTCGAACCCGAGATGCACGCCCTGAACGCCACCACCGGCCGCAAGGTGTGGACGTCTCCCTTCCCGCGCCTCAACCCGAAGCGCCGCGCCGAGGGCCTGCCCGGCTTCGACGCGGACAAGAGCGGGCTGGAGGGCAACCAGGGGACGTTCGTGCTGGCCGGTGACGTGCTGTGCTTCCTGACGTACGCCCCGTACGACACGATGTGGGCGCAGCGCAGCGCGTGGGGGCGGCGCTGGCGGGCGTACGGGTTCGACGCGCGGACGCGGGAGGCCCTGTGGTTCCACGAGGGCGCCGCCGCCGGGGTGATCGGCGTCGACGAGGCGGGCGGACGCATCGCCGTGGCCGCGTCCGCGAAGCCCGGCATGAGGGGCACGGACGACTACGCGCGGCGGGACCCGCTGGTCGTCCTGCGCGCGGCGGACGGCAAGGTGGAGCGGACGGTGCGCGACGGGGCGCGGTACCCGCGTGCACACCCGGGCGCGAAGGGCCTGGCGTGCTACGCGAGCCGCACGGCGATCCGCGCCGTCGACCTCGCCACGGGCCGCGTCCGCTGGACCCGCCGCCTGGACTCGCCGACGGCCGTCACGCCGGTGCCGACGCGCGGGATGCTGCTCGCCGCGACGTCCGACGGCCTCAGCGGGTACGCGGCCGGGGCGGGTGGCAAACCGAGGTGGTCCCGTACGGATGTCGAGGAACTCACCGCGGCCGACGGCTCGTTGCTGACGGCGGGCGGCCATGTGTACGTCGTGGGCCCCGAGCCGGGCACGACCGGTGAGCCCGACTGGGGCCTGCACGCCCTGGACGTCCGCACCGGCCGCACGGCCTGGGCGGCACGGTCCGACGGCCTCACGACGGCGAAGGCGGCCGCCGCGGCGCCGGACGTGATCCACGTGTACGCGGACGGGACGGTCGTGGCGATAGCACCCCCGGAGCGACGATGACGCCCACCCCCAGCCGCCCCGAACACCCCGACAGCCAGGAGGCCCCGGGCACCCAGAACACCCCGACCGGCCTCGGACACCTGGGCATCCAGGACGCCCCGGCCCGCCTCGCTGCCCCCATCAGCGCTGCCGCCCCACCCACCCCCGCGGGCCTCCGCACCCCTCACCACACCACCAGCACCCCTCCCCCTCCCGCCAACCCGAACGGCACCCGCGCATGACCTCCCCGCTCCTCTCCGAGGATCCCGAGACCCTGGGTGGGCACCGGCTGTTGTCCCGGCTCGGTGCGGGTGGGATGGGGCAGGTGTATCTCGCCCGGAGCCCCGGTGGGCGGTTGCTCGCGGTGAAGACCGTGCATGAGCACCTCGCCGCCGACGCGAAGTTCAGGGAGCGTTTCCGGAGGGAGGCGAACGCCGCGCGAGCCGTCACCGGGGCCCATACCGCCGCCGTGGTGGACGCCGACCCGGATGCCGATCAGCCGTGGCTCGCCACCGCCTATCTGCCGGGGGTCACCCTGCGCCAGGCCGTCGCCGCAGGCGGCCCGCTGGCCGGTGAGGTCGTCCGGGCGCTCGCCGCCGCCCTCGCCGAGGCCCTGGCCAGCATCCACGACGCGGGCATCGTGCACCGCGATCTGAAGCCGTCCAACGTCCTGGTCACCGCGGACGGCCCCCGTGTCATCGACTTCGGCATCGCCCGGGCCACGGGCGAGCACGCGCACGGGCCGTTGACCGCGACGGGGTCGATGCTCGGCACGCCCGGCTACATGGCCCCCGAGCAGATCCTCGGCGGTCCGACGGGACCGGCCACCGACGTGTTCGCCCTGGGTGCGGTGCTCGCCTTCGCGGCGAGCGGCGCGGGGCCGTTCGGCGCGGGTCCCGTCGCCGTCCTCCTGTACCGCGCGGCACACGAGGACCCCGACCTCGGGGACGTCCCGGAGGCAGCGGGGCTGCGTGAGCTCGTCGCGGCCTGTCTGCGGCGGGATCCGGCCGAGCGGCCCGCGGTCGGGGACGTCCTGCGCCGGACCGCCAGGTCCGACAGCCCGCTGTGGTGGCGGAAGGAGCCGCTGCGGTCCCTCGTCGCCGATGCGGGAGCAGTGGGGGCGATGGGGACGGAGGGGGCGGAGGGTGGGGTCGCCTCCGGGGCGGGCGCCACCCTCGTGGCGGCCGCTGGTCCGGAGGCGCCCACCCGCCCGGCCACCACCGCCCCGCCCCCGCCGTCCCCGGCGCACTCCACCCCCCAAGACCGCCCCGACCGCGCCCACCGGCACCGCACCCTCGCCCGCCGCTCCGCCCTCACCGTCGCCGGTGGTGGGCTCGTCGCGCTGATGGGGTGGGCCATCAGCACCGCGCCGTCCGGCTCCCGGGCGAAGGACCCGGCGGGGCAGAGCGCGCTGAGCCTGCGGAAGGGGAAGCGCGCCCCCGGGGCCACCCGGTGGACGCTGGCCCTGGACGACACGGTCGGCGGCAGCCTGGACGCGCTGCTGCTCGCGGGCGACACCGTGCTGGTGCGCGGCCCGGAGCGCGGCACCACGCTGGGCGGTGGCACCGTGCACGCCGTGCGGGCCGCCGACGGCGCCGAGCGGTGGCGGCGGGACGGCGGGGCGCAGTCCGGGCCCGCACTGTGGGGCGTGGCCGACGGCCTCCTGATCGCGCCGGACGTACTGGCGGAGGTCGTCGACGTACGGACGGGAAAGCCGTGGCCGGTGAAGAGCGCCTGGCCGTCGCCGGGGACCACCCGGTGGTTCGCGGTCGCGGGCGGGCGCCTGGTGACGCTGCACGTGACGGGCTCGTCGAACGACCCGGAGCTGCGGCTTCGCACCCTGCCCGGCGGCACCGCGCCCGGCGTCCGCAAGGACGTGCCCGCCTGGCTGCCCCCCGCCGCCTCGGGGTCGTCGCTGCTGCTCGCGCCGGAGCCCGCGGAGCTGGTGGAGGGGGCGTCCTGCGTGGACACGCGCACGGGCGAGGCGCGCTGGACGTACCGGCACCTCACCGGCGACGACCGGGCGGTGGCCGCCCCCGTGACGCTCCCTCGGAAGGGCTCCGTCGGCGCGCGCTTCGCGTTGCTCACCGAGGAGTCCGACCTGCACCTCATCGACGTACGGGACGGCGGGCGCCTCGCGCGGCGGCGGCTCGGCCTGGCGGCGGGGCGGGGCACGACGGCCGTGGGGCAGGCCGCCGGGGTCGGCCTGGTGCTCGGCGGCGGCCGGATCGTCGGCTTCGACCCGGGGGACGGCAGGGAGTTGTGGGACCACGCCTCGGCGGGCCTCGACGCGAGCTGGCCGCGCCGGGCGGGCGGCGCCCGCGGACCGGTGACCGCCGACGGCGTGCTCGTGCACTGGACGGACACCAACACCCTTCAGGGCATCGACGTCCGCGACGGCCGCAAGCCGCTGTGGACGGCGTCGTTCGACGCGACCGGCCAGCGCCCGCCCGCCGTCGGCGGCGACACCGTCTACGTCACGGCGGGCCGCGAGGTCCGCGCCCTCGGCCTGCGCGACGGCGAGCGGCGGGCGCGGTGGCACCTCGACGGCACGGCCACCGCGCTCACGGCGGACGGCGACGGCTGGTACGCGATCGTCGGCGGCACCTCCGCGCGGGCCGTCGACGCGCCCGCGCGGTAGGCGGGAGGGAGCCAGGGGGCGTCACGGGCGCTGGCGGCGCCACGGGCCCCTGATCGCCAGCATGATGCCCGGCGTCTGGATGTTGGCGTACAGGGTCCGTCCGTCGGGCGAGAAGGTGACGCCCGTGAACTCGCTGTAGGACGGCTTCTCGGGGGTGCCCGCGTTCAGTTCGTTGCGGGCGATGGGGTACGTGCGCCCGCGCTCCGTCGCGCCGAACAGGTGCTGGACGCCGTCGCCGTCCTCGGCGACGACGAGTCCGCCGTAGGGCGAGACGGTGATGTTGTCGGGGCCGTCGTACGCGCCGTCCTTGCCGGGGTCGCTGTTCACTCCGAGCAGCACCTTGAGGGTGAGCGTGCGGCGGCCCGGGTGGTAGAACCACACCTGCCCGTCGTGCTGTTCGGGGCTCTCGGCACGGGCGTACGAGGAGACGATGTACGTGCCGCCGTCGCCCCACCACATGCCTTCGAGCTTGCGGGCGCGGGTGACGGCGCCGGTGTCGAACTGCTTGCGCACCGGGACCGTACGGGCGTCGCGGTCCTCGACCTCCACCCAGTCGACGCCGTACACGGTGCCGATCCGCGTCGCGCGCGCGAGGTCGTCGACGAAGCGGCCGCCGGAGTCGTAGCACTTGAGGGCCTTCAGGACACCGGCGTCGTCCGCGAGGGCGCGGAGCCTGCCGCGGCCGTGCCGGAAGCCGTGCGGCGGGGTCCAGCGGTAGAGCAGGCCGTTGGGTCCCGCGGCGTCCTCGGTGAGGTAGAGGTGGCCGCGCTTGGGGTCGACGACGACCGCTTCGTGGGCGTAGCGCCCCAGTGCCTTGACGGGCTTGGGGTCGCGGTTGGCGCGCCGGTCGTAGGGGTCGACCTCGAAGACGTAGCCGTGGTCCTTGGTCATGCCGTTCTGGCCGGCCAGGTCCTCGGTCTCCTCGCAGGTGAGCCAGGTGCCCCAAGGCGTGGAGCCGCCCGCGCAGTTGGTGGCGGTGCCCGCGACGCCGACCCACTCGGCGACCTCGCCGCCGCGCCGGACCTCGACGACCGTGCAGCCGCCGGCCGCGGCCGGGTCGTAGACGAGCCCGTCGGTGAGCGGCACCGGGAACTTCGCCTTGGTGCGGGGGCCGCCCAGCTCGTGGTTGTTGACGAGCAGGGTCACCCCGCGCGGGCCCTCGAAGGCGGCAGTGCCGTCGTGGTGGGAGGGCGTGAACTCGCCGGTGTCCAGCTTCGTCCTGCCGCTGTGCGTGATGACGCGGTACGAGAATCCGGCGGGGAGGGCGAGCAGGCCCTTGGGGTCGGGCAGGAGCGGGCCGTAGCCAGGCGCGCCGTGACCGTGGCCGTACGCGTCGTGGCCGTCGGGTCCGTCGGCCCCGGCCACCTCCGGGTCCTCCGCGGCGAGCGCGCCGGGCGCGGTGGCGAGCGCCCCGACGCTGCCTGCCAGGGCGACGCCCGCCCCGGTGACCGCTGATCGTCTGGCGAAGTCCCTGCGAGTGAGCGACGGCATGATTTCTCCTGAGGGCGCGTGCGACCGGGCCTGCTGTCGGCGACAGATTTCCGCTCGCGTATAAACGGCGGTTGAACGAAGGCCGACTTCGGCGGTCGTTTTCCGGATGCGCACATTCCGCCAGGAGGCCCCCATGAGCGACGCCCACACGACCCCTGACGCGAGCGAGCACGCCCCCTTTCCCGCCACCGGCCGCCGCGTCCTGATCAGCGGCGCCTCCCGGGGCCTCGGCCGCGCCCTGGCCCGGGCGTTCGCGGACAACGGCGACCGGGTCGCGGTGCACTTCGGCTCGCGCGCGGAGGAGGCGCGGGCCACCCTCGACGCGCTGCCGGGGTCCGGGCACGCGCTGGTCGGCGGCGACCTGTCGGACCCGGCCGGGGCCAAGGACGTCGCGGACCGCGCGGCCGGGGCGCTCGGCGGCGTCGACGTACTGGTGAACAACGCGGCCGTGAACCTGCCGCACCCGCCCGCCACCACCTCCTACGAGGACTGGTCCGCGCTGTGGCAGCGGCATGTGTCGGTCAACCTGCTCGCCACCGCCAACCTGAGCCATCTCGCGGCGCACCGCATGATCGGTCAGGGCACCGGCGGCCGGATCGTCAACATCGGCTCGCGGGGCGCCTTCCGGGGCGAGCCGGACCACCCGGCGTACGGGGCGACGAAGGCGGCCGCGCACGCGCTCGGCCAGTCCCTCGCGGTGGCGCTCGCGCCGCACGGGATCGCGGTGGCGTCGGTGGCGCCCGGGTTCTTCGGGACGGAGAGGGTGGCGCACCGGCTGAGCGGGGCGGAGGGCGAGGCGATCCGTGCGCAGAGCCCGTTCGGGCGGGCGGGGACGGCCGAGGAGATCGCGGCGGCCGTGGTGTGGCTGGCGTCGCCGATGGCCGAGTGGGCCTCCGGCGCGGTCCTGGATCTCAACGGCGCGTCGCACCTGCGCACCTGAGCCCGCTGCGACCTACGGGAAGCGGCGTACCTCGCGTGCGCGTCACTGGTCGGAGGAGACTTCGTATTCCCGGAAGAATCTTCGTAAACAAGGTCAACCGGCACGGACCAGCTGTAAAGGCAAGATTTCGCGCGGCACGCCTTGACCGCCGGTGGCCCCGGCAATAGACACCCAGGTACCGCATCCCGCGGGAACACCTGCGGAACCGCATCACCCACGCGGGGAGGCGAGCCGGAGTGGACGCACACCAGGCCCGCAGCCTCCATGAGGACCGGCTGATGAGGCTGGCCAATGTCACCGGAGTGGGCACCGGCAGGGACGAACACTCGGGCGCGGACGTGATCGTCGTCTTCGTCACGCACCGGGTGCCCCGTGACCGGCTCCGGGACGAGGACGTGGTTCCGGACGTACTCGACGGCGTGCCCGTGCGCGTCCTCGCCATCGGCGACGTCGGCGCACAGGGCGACGCCTGAGCCGTCCACCGGAACCCGGGACTTCACCACAAGGGGAAGAGGTGGTCTGGCGTGAGCCAGCCCGAATTGATGCGAGGACCCACCGGCGGCACGCTCAGCGACAGCTCCCGCCAGCAGGCGATGACCGACTTCATGCGCCGTGAACAGCCGCTCGCGAACGTGGTCGGCTTCGGCCACGGTGTGAAGTGGAGCGACGGCCGACCCACCGGCGAGCCCGCCGTGCTCGTGTTCGTCACCCAGAAGGTGCCCGAATCACTGCTCCCCGAGCGGGATGTGATTCCACGTCAGATGGACGACGGCACCCCCACCGACATCCTGGCCGTCGGCCATGTGGCCGCGCAGCGCCAGCAGCGCAGGTCCGGGCGCGGCGAGGACCGCTCCTCGCTGTCGTACGACGCCGACGGCACGGTCAGCGAACAGTACTCCGGTCTGTCCCAGCCCCGGCTCGAAGAGCTCGGCGGGCTCGGAGCGTTCGAGCCGCAGCTCCTCAAGCGCCGGATGCGGCCGAGCCCCTCCGGCTTCTCGGTCGGCAACGTCCGCGTGACCGCGGGCACCCTCGGCAGCGTGGTGTACGACTTCCTGCCCGGCGCGTCCGTCGACCCGCCCGGCGCCGGACTCGGCGTACCCGCGAAGTTCTACATCCTGTCCAACAACCACGTCCTCGCCGACTCCAACCGGGCCCAGCTCGGCAGCGCCATCGTGCAGCCCGGCGTCTTCGACGGCGGCCAGGACCCCGCCGACCGGATCGCGACCCTGGACCGCTTCATCACGATCCAGTTCGCCCCGCAGATCCCGCTGGAGCGGCACAACAACGTCGTGGACGCGGCGCTCGGCTCCGTGGACTTCCAGGACGCGACCCGTGAGCAGTACTTCAGCGGGGCGCCGCGCGCCTGGCGGCGCAAGGCCAACGTCGCCGTCGGCGACCTCGTCAAGAAGTCCGGCCGCACCACGAACATCAGCTTCGGCCGGATCGTCTCCGTGGACGCGACGATCGACGTCAACTACGGCACGGCGGGCACCGCCCGCTTCAAGGACCAGATCCTCACCACGAACATCTCCGCGGGCGGCGACTCCGGTTCCCTGGTGACCTCGCTCGACAACGTGGCGCTCGGCCTGCTCTTCGCGGGGTCCTCGACCGTCACCGTCATCAACCACATCGAGAACGTCCGCGCGCTGCTGCGCGTCGAGATCGCCGAGCAGCTGGCCTGACGCACGACTTCCCGGAGGGAGGGTTCCATGACCACACAGGCACGCAAGCAGAAGGGCCAGGCCCGCGCGGAGCACCGTTTCCACAACCCGCAGGGGGCCGAGGTCAAGACGCGTGACGAGGCGTTCGCCACGCAGATGGACGTGTCGGCGGAGGCCGTCTCCACCGACTGCAAGCTCACGCTCCACAACGGCCAGGTCACGTTCGGCATCGAGGTGAAGTACAACCCCAACACCTACCCGCACGTCGTGACCGGCGGCCAGATCACCTCCGGCATCTGCGGCGCCCCCTGGGACATCACCGGCGGCTTCGTCGGCGACACCATCCGCCTGGACGCCAAGCGCGCCGGCCAGGGTTCCTGCGCCACGACGATCACCATCGTCGGCGAGTACCAGAACCCGCCCGCGTACCGCGGCACGTACGGCTTCGACGGCGCGACATCGTCCTTCAAGCACACGACGCGCTACGAGTGCTGAGCCCTCGGGCCGGGCGGGGGACCGTCTTTCGCGGCCTCCGGCCCGGCTCGTCCTCAAGCGCCGATTCGGCGGAGGCCCGTCCCACCCGAGGGGGCCATCGGCAGGGCCCCCGCCTAGGCCTGCTGGGAGCGGGCCTTGAAGGCTGCCTTGCGGGCCTCCTTCGCCACCTTCTTGTCGGGGTGGAGGCGACCCATCGCCTCCAGGACGTCCGCGGTGGCGGGGTGCTCCACACGCCACGCCGCGGCGAAGAACCCGCTGTGCTGCGCGGCGAGCCCCTCGACGAGGGCCTGGAGCTCCTCGGAGTTGCCCTCGGCGGCGAGCTGCGCGGCGATCGTGTCGATGGTGAGCCAGAAGACCATGCCCTCGGACGGCGGCGGCACATCGGCGGCGCCGTGCTCGGCGAGCCACACCCGGGCGAGCCCGCCCAGCTCCGCGTCGTCGAGGACGTCCCGCAGCGCGGGCTCGGCCTCGTCCCCGACGAGGGACAGCGCCTGCTGACAGCGGAGCCGCCGCAGCGGCGCCCCCTCGTCACCGCCGCGCGCCGCGGCCAGCAACTCCCGCGCGGCACCGAGCGATTCCCGCCGGGCCAGCCACTGCTCGATCTCGGCCTGCGCGGCCCCCTGCGGGAACCCGGCGGTGCCGTCGAGGAGCGTGTCGGCACCCTTGTCGGCGAGGTCGCCGACGGCGGGCGCGTCGAGCCCGGCCTCCAGCATCCGCGCCCGGATGCCGTAGAGCCCGAGCGGCGTCAGCCTGACCATGCCGTACCGCGTGACGTCCTCGTCGTCGACGGGCGGCATCGGCTCCTCGCTGTCGATGTCGGCCATCAGGGCCTCGTCGACGGGCTGGTACTCGACGAGCCCGATCGGCTCCAGCATCCGGAACTGGTCGTCGAGCCGCATCATCGCGTCCGACACCTGCTCCAGGATGTCGTCGGTGGGCTCCCCCATGTCGTCGGGCACGATCATCGACGCGGCGAGCGCGGGCAGCGGCACCGCGCCGTCCGCGGCGCCCTCGCCGACGGTCAGCAGGTACAGATTGCCGAGGACGCCCTCCAGGAAGTCGGCCTCGCCCTGCGGGTCCCACCCCAGCGCCTCGAAGTCGATCTCGCCGCCGTCCTCGATGGCGTCGACGAGGTCGTCCAGGTCGGGGACCGTCGCGTCGGCGAACACGGTCTCCAGGGCGGCGAGCCAGATGCCGAGGACGTCCTGCGGCGCCCCGGAGGTGAGCAGGCCCAGCTCCTCGCCCGCGGTGACGGTCCCATCGGCCTCGGCGTCAGCGGTGCCCTCGGCGGCGTCCTCGGCGGCCTCGTGGATCTCCACCAGGCCGGTGTCGACGGCGACCCGCCACGCCTCGCTGGCGTACGCCGCCGCGTCCCCCTCGTCCGCCCCGGCGGAACCGTCCGTGAGCCCCAGCTCCGCCGCGGCGGCCGGAAGCTGCTCGTCGACGAGCTCGCCGCCCGCGCCCACCCGCGTGTCCGGGCCCGCCCAGCGGGCGAGCCGCGCGGCGCGGCCGAGCAGGGGCGTGGCGAGCGCGTCCCGCGCGAGCTCCGCTTCGGAGTGCAGCAGCACCGGCGGCAGGGTGGCGGGGCTTTGGGACATCGGCTGGTTCTCCTGACGAACGTGCGGGTCTGCCGCCCTGACGGGCGTGGGTCCGCTGCCCTGACGGGCGTACGGATCTGCTGTGTGAAGCCTAGACGGATGTGACCGTTCGCCGCCCGCCCGTCGGCCGCACCGGCCCCGGACCCGCCCCCCGCCCGCCGCCCGGCACGGCCGCCCGGCTTCGCCCGCATCGCCCCGACTCCGCCCGGCTTCATCCTCCCGTCGGGAGACGTACAGATCACGCACACCCGAAGAACCTTGACAACTCCCCCGCCCGCACAAGAGATTGACGCGCGTAGAGCGCCATTCCCCCGGCCGATGCACCGCGTGTCCCCGTTCGCGTCAGCGTTCCGCCCGTTCCATCCCTTTAGCCCTTTAGCTCATTGACCCCTCAGTCACCCTCACCCTCACTCGGAGTCCCCGATGCCCCACATACCGAGATCCGCCGCCGTCAGCACCCTCCTCGCCACCGCCCTCGCGGCCGGGCTGCTCGTCGCCACCGCCTCCAGCGCGTCCGCCGACCAGGTGCGGGTGCACGACATCCAGGGCACGACGCGGCTCTCACCGCTGGCGGGCCAGCAGGTCAGCGATGTGCCGGGCATCGTCACGGGCGTGCGCGGCTACGGCTCGAAGGGCTTCTGGATCCAGGACGCGCGGCCGGACGACGACCGGGCGACCAGCGAGGGCGTGTTCGTGTACACCTCCTCGACGCCGACGGTGAAGGCGGGGGACGCGGTCCGGGTCTCCGGCACCGTCACCGAGTACGTGCCCGGCGGCGCCGCCTCCGGCAACCAGTCGCTGACCCAGATCACCAAGCCGACGGTGACCGTCGAGTCCTCCGGCAACGCCCTGCCCGCCCCGGTGGCCATCGGCGCCAAGTCGGTGCCCGCCGCGTACGCCCCCAAGGGCGACCCGGCCGCGGGGAACAGCGTCAACGGGCTGCCCCTGAAGCCCCGTTCGTACGCCCTGGACCTGTACGAGTCCCTGGAGGGCATGAACGTACGCGTCGGCTCCTCCCGCGTCGTCGGCGCGACCGACCCGTACAACGAACTCTGGGTGACCGTGAAGCCGCACGAGAGCGCCACCCGGCGCGGGGGCGCGCTGTACGGCTCGTACGACGGGCAGAACACCGGCAGGCTCCAGATCCAGCAGCTGGCGCCGGTCTCCGAGCAGCCGTTCCCGAAGGCGGACGTCGGCGACCGGCTGACCGGCGTGACGGAGGGGCCGCTGGACTTCAACCAGTTCGGCGGCTACACGCTGACCGCCCGGACGCTGGGCGAGGTCGAGCGCCGGGACCTCCGGCCGGAGCGGACCCGGCCGCAGGGCAAGGGCGAGCTGGCCGTGGCCACGTACAACGTCGAGAACCTCGACCCGGGCGACCCGCAGTCGAAGTTCGACGCGCTGGCCGCCGGTGTGGTCACGAACCTGGCCACGCCCGACATCGTCGCCCTGGAGGAGATCCAGGACGACAACGGCGCGAAGAACGACGGCACGGTGTCCGCCGCGCAGACCCTCAAGAAGTTCACGGACGCGATCGTCGCGGCGGGCGGGCCGCGCTACGAGTGGCGGTCCGTCGACCCCGAGAACAACAAGGACGGCGGCGAGCCGGGCGGCAACATCCGCCAGGTGTTCCTGTTCAACCCCGAGCGCGTGTCGTTCACCGACCGCGCCGCCGGTGACGCGACGACCCCGACGGGCGTCGTCCGCGTCGGCAAGCGGGCCGCGCTCACGCACTCGCCGGGCCGGATCGCCCCGGCGGACACGGCGTGGACCAACAGCCGCAAGCCGCTCGCCGGTGAGTTCTCCTTCCGCGGCAAGCCGGTGATCGTGGTCGCCAACCACTTCGCGTCCAAGGGCGGCGACGAGTCGCTGACCTCGCACCACCAGCCGCCGGTGCGCTCCTCCGAGACGCAGCGGGTGCGCCAGGCCGAGGCCGTGAACTCCTTCGTCCAGGAGATCCGGGCCACCCAGCGGGACGCGGACGTGCTCGTGGTCGGCGACATCAACGACTTCGAGTTCTCCGCCACGACCAAGGCCCTGGAGAAGGGCGGCGCGCTGCGCGCCGGGATCAAGTCGCTGCCGCGCTCCGAGCGCTACTCCTACGTCTTCCAGGGCAACTCCCAGGTCCTCGACCAGATCCTGGTGAGCCCGGGCGTGGGCCGGTTCCGCTACGACAGCGTGCATGTGAACGCCGAGTTCGCGGAGCAGAACAGCGACCACGACCCGCAGGTGGTGCGCTTCCGGCCGTAGCGGCAGCCGCA
Organism: Streptomyces sp. NPDC040610; assembly: GCF_055594065.1. NCBI lineage: Bacteria > Bacillati > Actinomycetota > Actinomycetes > Kitasatosporales > Streptomycetaceae > Streptomyces > Streptomyces sp. NPDC040610. The sequence continues at coordinate 147,593 of NZ_JBVIXA010000014.1, forward strand.
GCCGGTGAACGGGCGGGCCCGGGGGCCGTGTTCCCCGGGCCCGCCCGTCTGCGCGCGGTGCCAAGCCCTGCCTCGGAGCGCCGCGTCAGCCGTACAGCCGCGTCAGCCAGTCCCGCCACGCGGGCTCGGCGCTCTTGGCGTCCGCGTGCGTCGCGAAGTCGTGGACGGTGACGCCGACGCGGCGGCCGAAGTGGTTGCGGCCGAAGAAGCGGTAGAGCGCGTCGTCGGTGCGCAGGCCGATGAAGTACGGCGTGCGGAAGTCGAGCACGGCGTCCAGCTCGGCGCCGGCCGCGCTCAGCCGGAAGCGGGCGCCCTCCGAGGCGTCGGCGGGCAGGCCGAGTTCGAGCGCGAGCCGGGTGAAGGCGTCCCGGGCCGTGGCGACGGCGGGGGCGTCGAGGTGGGTGTAGGTGACCGGGCGGCCCGCGAAGTACGTCAAGTACTCGCGCAGGGTGTGCAGATAGAAGTCGGTGTGCTTGCTCGCCGCGTCGTACTGGTTCTCCCAGTCCTGGGCGAAGATCCCGCTGTGGGCGTGCCGCACCCAGGAGCGGCGGCCGCCGTCGCAGGGCTCGATCAGATGCTCCAGGTGGAGGGTGCTGCGCTCCGCGAAGAGCGCGGCCGGGCCGTCGGAGCAGACCGTGAGGCGCCACGGCGGGTCCCAGGCCGTGACGACGGCGCCGTGCGGCGCGGCGCCGCCCACCCGCGGCTCGTACTCCATCGGCCACAGCCAGCCGCCGGTGCCGGTGACGGTGGTGAACGCGTCCCACACCTGCTGCGGCGGGGAGCCGACCTCGAACTCCCGGACGATCTCGAACTCCCGCACACCGCTGCCGACGGTGCCGCCTCCGTCCCCGGAGTCCCTGCCGGTGCCCCTGCCGCCGGTGTCCCCCCTGCCGCTCCCGCTGCTCCTGCTCCTGCCCCTGCGGCTGTCCCTGCGGCTGTCCTTGGCCATGGCGACTCCTCGGGTCGAGCGGGACGGCCGCGGCCGCCGGGCCCCGGTCCCGCTCACGCCTCCATGACCCCACGGACGGCCCGCCGGGTAAAGCCCCCGGAACGAACTACCCGCCCGTCCGGGCCCGGACGCGGCCACCCGGACACGCCCCGGAGCCCGGCCGCGGCCACCACCGCCCGCGCGCTACGCGGGCACGACCCCGAACTCCCGCCGCCAGCGCCGAATCTTCCCCGCCTCCAGCGTCCCCGGGAACTCCCGCACCCGGCGCCACTCCTCCGAGAGCGTGCCGATGCCGTTGCCCGGCGCCTCCAGCGCCCGCTGGTGGTCCGCCGCGGTCTCCCACTCCGCGTAGTTGACGATCCGGGTGCCGTCGGTGCTCAGGTGGAAGTGCGCCGAGACCAGGCCGGGGACGGGGCCGGTGCCCAGCGCGGTGAGGACCGTGTCCACCCACGCCCGCTGCCGGTCGGCGTCCGGTCCCTCGAATTCCACGTGCACGGTCACGAACGCCTCGGGCACGGGGCCTCCGGAGCCCGGTGTCACGCTGCGGTACAGCCGGGACTTGACCAGGCCGACGCGTTCGATGCCGGGCACGGCCGCGTCGATCTCGTCGTTGCGCTCGTCCCTGCCGTTCGCGAAGTAGTCCTGGTAGGACTCCTCGTCCCGCCACTGCGAGTGGTGCATGAGGGTCGCGCCGTCCTCACCGGCGTACACGTGGTAGCCAAGCAGGCCCTCGTGCGGCCAGGGGCGGCTCTCCCAGGCATGGGCGATGGCGGCCACCGCCGCCCGCTGCCGCTCGGGGGTGCCGACGTGCCAGGTGCTGAAGAAGGTGAGGCCGATGTCGGAGCGGGTCGGGTCGGGGTGGGCGGAGGCGCGGCGGGTCATGGGGATCTCCACGTTCGAGTGGCGTACGAGGCCGTCGGTGCGGCCGCGGACGCGCAGGTCGGTGACTGTGTACGCGGTGTTCGTGCGTGGCGTACGACCCCTACGCTCCAACGTGAAGTTAGGTTCAGGTCAAGCCCGTTCGGGTGCGGGCAGGGTGACCGCGTCGAGCCCGGGCCGCTTCGCCCGGTGCGCGCCGCCCGCGCCCCCGCCGGGCCGCACCCGCCGCACCCGCCGCCGCGCCCAGGGCCCCGCCGCCCCGACGAGCCAGCGCACCTCCTGGGCCGCGCCGCCGAGCGCCGACACCGGGGCGAGCGGCGGCAGCGGGCGCGCCCAGTCCTCGTGCCCGGCGAGGCCGAGCAGGTCGGCGACGCCGGCGGCGATGCGGGCGTGGCCGACGGGGCTCGCGTGGGTGCGGTCGCGGCTCCACAGCCGCGGGTCGGCGGTGATCCGCTGCGGGAACAGGTCGAGGACGACGACGCCGTGCCGGTCGGCGGCGGCGCGGATCCGGGCGTTGAGCTCCATGACGCGCGGCTGGGCCCGGCGGGCCAGCGGGGCGATGCGGCCGATGTCGGGGAAGGTCACGGTCACCACGCGGGCGCCCGCCGAGGTGAGTTCGGCGAACATCTCCTCGACGGCGCGGGCGGTGCGGGCCGCGTCGTAGCCGGGCCTGACCAGGTCGCCCACGCCCGCCACGACGGTCGCGAGGTCCGGCTTGAGCGCCAGGGCAGGGGCCAGTTGCTCGTCCCTGACCTGCTCCGCCAGGCGGCCTCGCACGGCCAGGTTGGCGTAGGTGAAGTCGGGGCTCGCGACGGCGAGGATCTCCGCCAGCCGGTCGGCCCAGCCGCGGTAGCCGTGCCGTTCGTCGCCGTCGCCGATCCCCTCGGTCTGGCTGTCTCCGACGGCCACGTAACGCTCGTACGGATGCGTGGTCATGGCCCGAGGGTCCTGCGCCCGCCCGGGCCCGTCAACGACGCCTCGACGGCACGTGCCACACTCCTGTACGACCCGCCTCAGGCGTGCTCCCGCGCCCCGGCCCACCAGGCACGGAAGGCGCCCACCGGCGGACCCGGCCGCATGCGTGGACCCCAAACCTCGTAGCACTGCTGCGCATTACCTCGTAGCAGAATTAAGTGGAGCTTCACGACCGCCGCGCCGAGACTACCCCTATGACCGCACCCTCCACGCCCGCCGCGGCCCCGTTCGCGCACGCCCCCTTCGGCCGCGCCCTGTGCGCCATGGTCACGCCCTTCACCGCGTCCGGCGCCCTCGACCTCGACGGCGCCCAGGTCCTCGCCGACCGCCTGGTCGCGAACGGCTGCGAGGGCCTGGTCCTTTCCGGCACCACGGGCGAGTCCCCGACGACGTCCGACGCCGAGAAGAGCGCCCTCGTGCGGGCCGTCCGAGAGGCGATCGGCGGGCGGGCCACACTGGTCGCGGGCGTCGGCAGCAACGACACGGCGCACACCGGCGAGCTGGCCCTGCAGGCCGAGAAGGCGGGCGCCGACGGACTGCTCGTGGTCACGCCGTACTACAGCAAGCCGCCGCAGGAGGCGGTCGAGGCGCACTTCCGCGCGGTCGCGGACGTGTCGGGCCTGCCGGTGATCCTGTACGACATCCCGGGCCGCACCGGCACCCGCATCGAACCGGACACGCTCCTTCGCCTCGCGGAGCACCCGCGGATCGTGGCGGTGAAGGACTGCGCGTACGACATGCTCGGCTCCGCCAAGGTGATGGCGGGCTCGGACCTCGCGTACTACACGGGCTGCGACGAGTTCGCGCTGCCGCTGTACGCGCTCGGCGGAGCGGGGTTCATCAGCACGGTCGCGAATGTGGCGCCGCGCAGCCTGCGAGCGATCGTGGACGCGTTCGACGCGGGCGACACGGCCCGCGCGGCGCGCGGGCAGCGGCAGCTCACCGAGCTGATCGAGCTGATGATGGCCTCCGGTCTGCCCGGCACGGTCACGGCGAAGGCACTGCTCAACGCGCTCGGCCTGCCCGGCGGCCCGGTCCGGGCACCGCTGCTGCCCGCCGACCGGGATGCGGTCGACGGGCTGCTCGCGGCGTACGAGGCGCTCGGCGGGGCGCTGCCCGCGGGGGCGGTCCAGCGCGTGGTGAGCATCGGCTCCGGCACGCGCGCGTAGCGGACGGGCCCGGGTCCCTCAGCGGGCGGCGAACATCGGGGACCAGCCGCCGGGCCGGTCCGCGGACGCCCCGCGGAATCCGCTGAGCGGCACGATCTTCTTGCTGCCGACGGTGACGAGGATCAGCTGGGCACGGAACTCGTTGCGGCCCGAGCACTTCGCCGGCTCACAGCCCCAGGCGATCAGACGCTTGTCGCCGACCCAGGCCAGATGTTGCTTGCCGGGGACCGTGGCGATCTTCTTGCCGGTCAGCGGATCCAGGAGCGGCAGGCCCTTGTCGCTGCCGTCCGCCGCCAGGTACCTGCCGTCGGGCGAGAGCCCGTCCTGCGGATAGCTCGCGTACCTCTCCTTCGCGGGCGCCGTGGTGCGCTTGCCCCGGAGGGTGTACCAGGCGCGGTTCTCACTGCCCTCGTCCGCGACCTGCTGGAGGTACAGGCGCGTGCCGTCGCGGCTCCACCGGAAGTCCTCGCGGCCGTCGCCCCCGTAGAAGCCCCACTTGTCCGGCTCCGGCTGCGGCACGCTGTGCGGCTTCTCCACGTCGCCGGACGCCACGTCGATCACCATGAACCCGAGCCGGCTGGGGCGCGGCTGCGGGCCGTTCTTGGGGTGGTCGCCGGGCAGGTCGACGAGCCGGTCGGGGTCGGCGCCGTACGCGGTGGCGACGAGCTTGTTCCCGTCCGGCGACCACTCGACGCCCGCCACCGGCTGGGGGGTCGGGATCCAGCGCTCCACCTCGCCAGTCCGCAGGTCGAGCAGGCCGACACGACGCACGGGCAGCTCGCCCTCCAGGACGGCCGCGGTGCGCAGACCGGGGGCGACGTCGATCCACTTCCACTTGCCGGGCGCCTTCCGGTACCGGCCCGTCGTGGGGTCGAGGAGGGAGTAGGTCCGCGTGTGCAGCTCGTCGCCGTTCGCATGCTTGACGGTCTTGCGCACGCTGAAACCGGCCACCGCGGTGTTCCCCGCCGCGATCAGGTCGCGCGGCGGGGACTGGTCCGGGTGCGCGATGACGTCCCTGTCCGAGGGCCCGGACGCCGGGCGGCCCTCCGCGGCGCCGTCGCCGGAGCCGAGGGTGGGCACGGCCACCGCGACGGCCACGGCGGCCGCGGTCGCGAGCGCGGTGCCCACGAGCGTCCGGGTGCGCCGCCGCCGGCCGGCCGCGATCACCCGGTCGGCGAGGTCGCCCGCCACGTGGCCCTGGTCGGCGGCCTGTTCCTGGAGCGCGTCGCGCACCAGCTTGTCGACATTCACGGACGTACCTCCACAGGCGAGATGTCACGGGACGGCGAGGCCTCGGCGGCGGCCGGGCCGAGCCCGGCCAGCTCGGGCGCGAGAGAGCGCAGCCGGGCGAGTGAGCGGTGGGTGGTGCTGCGCACCGTGCCGACGGAGCACCCGAGGATGCGGGCCACCTCGGCCTCCGGCAGGTCCTCGTAGTAGCGCAGGACGAGCACGGAGCGCTGGCGCGGGGTGAGCCGGGCGAGTGCCGCCCGCATCACGACCCGCAGCTCGGCGCCGCTCGCCGTGTCGCCGTCGGCGCGCTCGGGCGGCTCGGCCACGGCAACCTCGCGCCGCGGCCACTTCAGACGCCAGCGGCTGACCTGCTGGCGGTAGAGGATCCGTCGGACATACGCCTCCGGGTCCTCGATCCTGTTCCACCGGCCCACGGCTTTGACCAGAGCGTTCTGCAGCAGATCCTCCGCCGCGTGCCGGTCGCCGCCGGTCAGCAGCACGGCTGTTCTCAGCAGTGTGGCGGAGCGCCCCGCCACGAACTCCCGGAAGCGATCCTGGCTTTCGGCATCCATCGTCACCTTCTCTTCTCCGGCGGCCCTGCTGCCCCCTCTGCTGTGGATGACGTGCGCGGACCCGCGCCGCTATGCCTGTGGCGCGGCGCGGGTCCGGAGAAGAGCGTGGGGTCCGGTGTCAGTCGAGCGGGTTCTTGGGGAAGCCCTTCGCCTTGGTCCACTTCAGCCGGTCGGAGTTGTACTTGAACGTGACCTGCTTGCCGTTCTTCGTGATGTCGGCCTTGGCCCAGCCGTCGAAGCCCTTGGTGAGGTGGCGGTCCCACTTGGTCAGGCGGCCGGTGGCGACGGCGGCCAGGGACTCCTGCGGGGGCTCGCCGTCGGCGCAGTACCTCGCCCAGTCGGCGATCGCCGCGACGGTGCCGGCCCGGTGCTTGAGGTGGATGCCCTGGCAGGCGTCGGTCTTGGTGCGGTAGATGTTCTTCGGCTTGGACCAGCCGCGCGCCTTGGGGCTGTAGTCCTGGACGTACAGGCCCTTCTTCTCCAGGTAGTGCATGGCCACCTTGCGGCCGTCCGGGAGCTTGATCAGCGACTCGAAGGGGGTCTTGGAGCCGCTCCAGTGGATGTCGGAGTGCTGGAGCTTGTAGGTGTGGCCCCCTGTCTTCGCCGCTGCCGCGGGTGCCTGCGCGTCGCCGGTCCGCGCGACGCTCTGCCCGCAGGCGACGAGCACCGCGACGGCCACCGTGCCCGTGACCATCGATCCCACCGCTGTCTTTCGCATCCGGTCCTCCCCGAGTTCATGTGCTGTGTGCTCGCGCAGCATACGCACGCGAAGCGCCCTCCCGGCGGGCCGGGAGGGCGCTTCAACGGTTCGGGCGGGCTCAGTTGTGGCTGTGGAGCACGTCGTTCAGGCCGCCCCAGACCGCGTTGTTCGGGCGGGCCTCGACGGCGCCGGTGACCGAGTTGCGGCGGAAGAGGATGTTCGAGGCGCCGGACAGGTCACGGGCCTTGACGATCTCGCCGTCGGGCATCGTGACGCGCGTGCCCGCGGTGACGTACAGACCGGCCTCGACGACGCACTCGTCGCCGAGCGCGATGCCCACACCGGCCTCGGCGCCGACGAGGCAGCGCTCGCCGATGACGATGCGGACGTTGCCGCCGCCGGACAGGGTGCCCATGGTGGAGGCGCCGCCGCCGATGTCGGAGCCGTCGCCGACGACGACACCGGCGGAGATGCGGCCCTCGACCATGGACGTGCCGAGGGTGCCCGCGTTGAAGTTCACGAAGCCCTCGTGCATCACGGTGGTACCCGCGGCGAGGTGCGCGCCGAGCCGCACCCGGTCGGCGTCGCCGATGCGGACGCCCTTGGGGGCGACGTAGTCCGTCATGCGCGGGAACTTGTCGACCGAGGTCACCGCGAGGTGCAGGCCCTCGGCGCGGGCGTTCAGGCGGACCTTCTCCAGGTCGTCGACGGCGACCGGGCCGAGCGAGGTCCAGGCGACGTTGGCGAGCAGCCCGAACATGCCGTCCAGGTTCTGGCCGTGCGGCTTGACCAGGCGGTGGCTGAGCAGGTGCAGGCGCAGGTACACGTCGTGCGCGTCCAGCGGCTTGTCGTCCAGGGACGCGATGACCGTGCGGACGGCGACGACCTCCACGCCACGGCGGGCGTCGGGCCCGATCGCCTTCGCGGCACCCTCGCCGAGGAGTTCCACGGCGCGCTCGGCGGTGAGCCGCTCGGTCCCGGCGGGGCCGGGCTCGGCGACCAGCTCGGGGGCGGGGAACCAGGTGTCGAGGACGGTGCCGTCGGCGGCGAGGGTGGCGAGCCCGGCGGCGACGGCGCCGGTCGTACGGGAGGTGTCAACAGAAGGCGTATCGGTCATGAGTGAAACCTAACCGGGCCGGGGCGACGGAGGCTAACCGGTACGGGTGGCCGTCTCACGTGCCGGGCGCACTTCCTCGGCGTGGGTCACCCCTGGTCGGCCCGCCCGCCCCGCCACCAGGAGCAGCACTCCGGACAGTCCGGCCAACCCCGCGCACACAGGCCACAGCGCCCCCGGCGCCGCCGAGTACAGCGCCCCGCCGAGCGGCGCCGACAGCACGACCCCGCTCACGGACACTCCCGAGTACAGGCTCTGGAACCGCCCCTGCGCATGGGCGGGCGCATGATCGGCGACGAATGCCGTGGCAGGCGTCTTGTACAGCACCTCCCCCGCGGTGAGCAGCAACATCATCGCGACAGCCGTCCCCACCGCCGTACCGAGGGCCAGCACCCCGTACCCCGCCCCCACGAGCAGCACGCCCCCACCGATGATCCGCAGCGGCGCCCGCCCCCGCAGAGCGACGGTGACCGGCAGCTCCAGGAGCAGGATGAGCGCCCCGTTGATGGCGAGCAGCCACCCGTACACACCGGTCCCGATCCCGTGGTGATCGAGGTCGGTGGGCAACGTGGAGTACTGCTGCCGATAGACGAGGTCGGTGACGAGGATCGCGGCGAGCAGCAGCACGACGACGGGCCGCTGCCGCAGACTCGCGAACACACCGGGCCCGGCCGCCCCGTCGCCGGGCACCGCGGATCGACCCGCTCCGCGGGCGGGCAGCACCCGCCCGGCATACGCGGCGAACACCAGCGTCCCGAGCCCGTCGACGACGAACAGCGTCCCGTACCCGGCCTGCGCGATGAGCAGGGCCCCGAGCGGCGGCCCCACCGTGAACCCCGCGTTGGCCGCGAACCGCATCACCGCGAACCCCTGCCGCCGCGCCCCCTCGGGCACGACGATGGCGACGAGCGCCCCGTTGGCCGCCCGCACGCACCCGCCCGCGTACTGGCTGAGCACCGGCACGACGTACAGCAGCGGCACCGGCAGGGTGGGCAGCGCCAGCACCCCCGCCCCGCTGATCAGCGACCCGACGAGCAGCACCCGCCGGTGCCCGTATCTGTCGCCGAACCAGCCGCCCGTGAAGTTCCCCGCGACCTGCCCCGCACCGCCGATGCCGCTGATCACCCCGGCCTGGGCGACGGACAGGCCCCGCTCGTCGGTCAGGTACACGAAGAAGTACACGAACGTGAAGGCCACGATCATGTTGAAGAACTGGCCAGCGGCCAGCAGCCACACGGTCCTCGGCACCTCTCGCAGCCCGCGCCGCAGGCCTCCCCCGCCCATCGCCCTACCCCCGCCATCGAGTGAGTTCCTTTTGGGAACGGACTATGGCAGCATGCGAGGCTCCGGGTCAACGTCCCGCCGATCTGGGAGAGCGTGAAGGACATGCCACGGCGAACGAGCCTCGGCGACGCCCCCTGCGCCATCGCGCAGGCCCTGGACGTCGTCGGCGACTGGTGGACCCTGCTGATCGTGCGCGACACGGCCCGCGGGGTGCACCGCTTCGAGGAGCTCCAGCGCGAACTGGGCCTGTCCCGCAAGGTGCTGACCGAGCGCCTGCGCCTCCTGGTCGACGCGGACGTCCTGACCCGGGTGCCGTACCAGGACCGCCCGCCGCGCCACGAGTACCGGCTCACGCCGCGCGGGCGGGCCCTGGTGCCGGTCCTGATCGCCCTTCAGGACTGGGGCGACACATGGGTACTCGGAGAGGGAGAGATGACGGCGACGGCCCCGACACAGACGTCACAGGAAGCGCGGCGCGTGCACGAACTGCTCGGCACGAAGGTGCCCGCGCTGCGCCTGCTCGCGGACGACGGCGAGCCTGCGGACCCGGTCACGGACGCGGCGTACACGGTCCTGTACTGCTTCCCGGGCGCCTACGCCCGCAAGGACGCCTATCCGCCCGGCTGGTCCGCGATCCCCGGCGCGCCCGGCTGCACGCTGGAGTCGTGCACGTACCGCGACCGGCTCGCCGACTTCACCGCGGCGGGCGCGGCCGTGCGCGGCATCTCCACCCAACGCACCGACGAGCAGCGGGCGTTCGCCGCCAAGGAGGGCCTGCGCTTCCCGCTGCTCTCGGACGCGGACCTCGCCCTGACGGCGGCGCTGCGGCTGCCGACGTTCCGCGCGGCGGGCGTGAGCCGCCTCAAGCGGCTGACGCTCGTCGTGGACGCGGACCGGGTCGTCCGGGACGTCCAGTACCCGGTCACGGATGTGACGGCGAGCGTGGAAGCGGCCCTGACGACCGTCAACTCCCTGCGGGAACAGCGGGGTTGAGCACCCGCCCGAGCAGGTCCCGGGTGTACGCCTCGTCGTACTCGCCCCCCGTGAGCAGCACCTGGAGACAGACCCCGTCCATCACCGCGACCAGGCCGCGCGCGGTGACGGGGTCGGTCCGCTCCCGCAGGACCTCGGCGACCCCCTCGCACCACTCGGCGGCCACCGGCCGCAGCGCGGGGCGGCGCAGGGCGGACAGATAGAGCTCGTACTCCAGCTCGACCGCCTCGCGCCGCCCGGAGGCCCACTCGCCGAGCAGCGCCGCCAGCTCGGCGGGGAGGTCGGCGTCCGGGTCCCGCAGCACCCCACGGTCGCGCACGAGTTGCGCGAACCCCTCGTTGGACTGGCGCAGCGCGGCCACCAGCAGATCGTCGAGCGTCTTGAAGTGGTACGTCGTCGAGCCCAGCGGCACATCGGCCTCGGCGGCGACGGTGCGGTGGCTGAGGCCCGCGATGCCCTTCTCGGCCGCGACCCGCAGCGCCGCGTCGATGATGCGCTGCCGCCGCTCCGGGTCGTAGCGCCGCCCCATCAGTGGGCCCCGCCGAGGTTCAGGACGACGACGCCCGCGATCACGAGCGCGATACCCGAGATCTTGAGCAGGCTCGCCGACTCGCCGAGGAACAGCATCCCGATCCCGGCGACGGCGGCGGTGCCGATCCCCGCCCAGATCGCGTAGGCCGTCCCCACCGACAGGGTCTTCAGCGTCTGCGCGAGCAGCGTGAAGGCCAGCAGATATCCCGCGACGGTGAGCAGCGACGGCCACAGCCGGCTGAACCCCTCGCTGTACTTCATGGCCGTAGTCCCGGCCACCTCCGCCGCGATCGCCGCGGCCAGCAGTCCGTATCCCATGCGTACTACCGTACACAACGATAGGTACGGCTGTACATATGCAGATGCATGAAAAATCCCGGCCCGTTCCCCAGAGCCGGGGATCGGGCCGGGGAGCGGGCCGGGGAGCGGCACGAGAAAGGGCCCGCACCGGTTCGGTGCGGGCCCTCTCAGGCGTACAGCGGCGGGACTCAGACGTTGAAGCCCAGTGCCCTGAGCTGCTCGCGCCCATCGTCCGTGATCTTGTCCGGTCCCCACGGCGGCATCCAGACCCAGTTGATCCGCAGCTCGTTGACGATGCCGTCCGTCGCGGACTTCGCCTGGTCCTCGATGACGTCGGTCAGCGGGCAGGCCGCGGACGTGAGCGTCATGTCGATGGTGGCGATGTTGGCGTCGTCGATGTGAACGCCGTAGATCAGGCCCAGGTTGACGACGTCGATGCCCAGTTCCGGGTCGACGACGTCGTACAGCGCCTCGCGGACCTCTTCCTCCGAAGCGGGCTTCGTGGTCAGTGTGTCCGGCGTACCGTTCTCGCTCATGCCGTCTTCCTCTCCACGCTCTCGCCCAGGGCCTGGGCGGTCGCGTCCTTCCACGCCATCCAACTCAGCAGAGCACACTTCACGCGCGCGGGGTACTTCGAGACCCCGGCGAACGCGACCGCGTCCTCCAGGACCTCCTCCATCGCGTCGTCCGGCTCCAGCTTGCCCTTGGACTGCATCAGCTCCAGGAACACGCCCTGGATCTGCTGCGCCTCGGCCAGGTCCTTGCCGACGAGCAGCTCGTTCAGGACGGACGCGCTGGCCTGGCTGATGGAGCAGCCCTGGCCCTCATAGCTGACGTCCTCGATGCGCGAGCCGTCGTACTTCACGCGCAGCGTGATCTCGTCGCCGCACGTCGGGTTGACGTGGTGCACCTCGGCGTCGCCCGGGCGCAGACCGCGCCCGTGCGGATGCTTGTAGTGGTCCAGGATCACGTCCTGGTACATCGAATCCAGCTTCACGTCCCAGCCAGCCCCTCAGCCGAAGAAGTTCCGTACGTGCTCCAGGCCCTCGACGAGAGCGTCGATCTCGCCGGGCGTGGAGTACAGATAGAACGACGCTCGCGTGGTCGCGGGAATTCCGTACCGCAGGCAGACGGGGCGGGCGCAGTGGTGGCCGACCCGGACCGCGATGCCCTGCTCGTCGAGGACCTGGCCCACGTCGTGCGGGTGGATGTCACCGAGCGTGAAGGAGATCGCGGCGCCGCGCTCCTCGGCCGTGGACGGGCCGATGATCTTGAGGTCGGGGACCTCGAGGAACCGCTTGACCGCGTACTCGGTGATCGCGTGCTCGTGCTGAGCGATCTTGTCCATGCCGATCGAGGTGAGGTAGTCCACCGCCGCGCCGAGGCCCACGGCCTGCGCGACCGGCGGGGTGCCCGCCTCGAACTTGTGCGGCGCGGGCGCGTACGTCGACGAGTGCATCGAGACCGTCTCGATCATCTCGCCGCCGCCCAGGAACGGCGGCAGGTCCTCCAGGAGCTCCTGGCGGCCCCACAGCACGCCGATGCCCGTCGGGCCGCACATCTTGTGGCCGGTGAAGGCCACGAAGTCGGCCTGCAGGGCCTGCACGTCGAGCGGCATGTGCGGCGCGGCCTGGGAGGCGTCGATCAGGACCAGGGCCCCGACCTCCTGGGCGCGGCGCACGATCGCCTCGACCGGGTTGACCGTGCCCAGGATGTTGGACACGAGCACGAAGGAGACGATCTTCGTCTTCTCCGTGATGATCTCGTCGATGTTCGACAGGTCGAGCCGGCCGTCGTCGGTGAGGCCGAACCACTTCAGCTTCGCGCCCGTGCGCTGCGAGAGCAGCTGCCACGGCACGATGTTGGAGTGGTGCTCCATCTCCGTGATGACGATCTCGGTCTCGTGGTCCACGCGGTAGGGCTCGTCGGCCCAGCCGAGCATGTTGGCCACGAGGTTCAGCGACTCCGAGGCGTTCTTGGTGAAGATCACCTCGTCGCGGCTGGGCGCGTTGATGAACGCGGCGACCTTGTCGCGCGCGCCCTCGTACAGCGCGGTGGCCTCCTCGGCGAGGACGTGCACGCCGCGGTGGACGTTGGCGTTGTGCTGCTCGTAGTACTCGCTGAGTACGTCGATGACCTGGCGCGGCGTCTGCGAGGTCGCCGCGTTGTCCAGATACACGAGCTTCTTGCCGTCGTGGAGCGTGCGCTCCAGGATCGGGAAGTCCTTGCGGAGCGCCTCGGTGTCGAGGAGGCCGGGGAGCCCCTGGCGGGCCACAGTCACGCGGATGCGCCACCCTTCACGTAAGCCTCGTAGCCCTCGTTCTCCAGCTTGTCGGCGAGCTCGGCGCCGCCGGACTCGGCGATCTTGCCGTTCGCGAAGACGTGCACGAAGTCGGGCTTGATGTAGCGCAGGATGCGCGTGTAGTGCGTGATCAGGAGCGTGCCGACCTCACCCGTCTCACGGATGCGGTTGACGCCCTCGGAGACCACGCGCAGGGCGTCGACGTCCAGGCCGGAGTCGGTCTCGTCGAGGATCGCGATCTTCGGCTTGAGGAGCTCCATCTGGAGGATCTCGTGGCGCTTCTTCTCACCGCCGGAGAAGCCCTCGTTGACGTTGCGCTCGGCGAAGGACGGGTCCATCTGGAGCGCGGCCATCGACTCCTTGACCTCCTTCACCCAGGTGCGCAGCTTGGGGGCCTCGCCGCGGATCGCCGTCGCCGACGTGCGCAGGAAGTTGGAGACGGAGACACCGGGGACCTCGACCGGGTACTGCATGGCGAGGAACATGCCCGCGCGGGCACGCTCGTCGACCTCCATCTCGAGGACGTCCTCGCCGTCGAGGGTGACGGTGCCCTGCGTGATCGTGTACTTGGGGTGGCCCGCGATGGAGTAGGCGAGCGTCGACTTGCCGGAGCCGTTGGGGCCCATGATGGCGTGCGTCTCGCCCTGCTTCACGGTGAGGTCGACGCCCTTGAGGATCTCCTTCGTGGCGTTGTCGGCCTCGACGGTGACGTGCAGGTCGCGGATTTCAAGCGTAGCCATGGTGCCTCAGGACTCCTGGGTGACGGAGACGAGCACATCGTCCCCTTCGATCTTTACGGGGTATACGGGGACGGGGCGCGTCGCGGGCAGGCCGGACGGCTTGCCGGTGCGCAGGTCGAAGGCGGAGCCGTGCAGCCAGCACTCGATCTGGCAGTCCTCCACCTCGCCCTCGGAGAGGGAGACGTTCGCGTGCGAGCAGATGTCGTGGATCGCGAACACCTCACCCTCGGTGTGGACGACCGAGACCGGCGTGCCGTCGAGTTCCACCCGCTTCGGGGTGTCCTCCTCCAGCTCGCTCAGGCCACAGGCGCGTACGAATGCCATCAGACGGACGCCTCCAGCTCCTCGTCGATCTTCACGAGGAGGCGCTCTTCGATGTCGGCGACGGCGATCTGCTGGACCAGCTCGGCGAAGAAGCCGCGGACCACCAGACGGCGGGCCTCGTCGGCCGGGATGCCGCGGGCCATCAGGTAGAAGAGCTGCTCGTCGTCGAAGCGGCCGGTGGCGGAGGCGTGACCGGCGCCGACGATCTCGCCGGTCTCGATCTCCAGGTTCGGTACGGAGTCCACGCGGGCGCCGTCCGTGAGGACGAGGTTGCGGTTCATCTCGTAGGTGTCCGTGCCCTCGGCCTTGGCCTCGATGAGGACGTCGCCGATCCAGACGGCGTGTGCCTGCTCGCCCTGGAGCGCGCCCTTGTAGACGACGTTGGACTTGCAGTGCGGGACGTTGTGGTCGACGAGGAGGCGGTGCTCCTGGTGCTGGCCGGCGTCCGTGAAGTACAGGCCGAACAGCTCGGCCTCGCCGCCGGTGCCCGCGTAGGTCACGCGCGGGTGCAGGCGCACGACGTCGCCGCCGAAGGTGACCACGAACGACTTGAAGGTGGCGTCGCGGCCGATCAGCGCGTTGTGCTGGCCGACGTGGACGGCCTTGTCGTCCCAGTCCTGGACGGAGACGACGGTGAGCTTGGCACCGTCGCCCAGCACGTAGTCGACGTTGGCCGCGAGGACCGCGTCGCCGGTGTGGTCGATGACCACGACGGCCTCGGCGAAGGCCCCGAGCTCGATGACCTGGTGGCCGTAGGCGACGCCGCCCTCGCCGTGCACGGCGATGCGGATCGGTTCGGTGAGCACCGTCTCCTTGGGGACGGTGACGACACCGGCCTTCTCGAAGGCGGAGTAGGCCTGGGCGGCCACGCGGTCCACAGGGACGCCCGCCTTGCCGAGCCGCGCGTCGTCACGGCCGACGGTCTCGACGACGACGCCCTCGGGGGCCTCGACGTCGATCCGCACGCCGTCGCCGGTGGCGGCCGCGGTGCCGTCGTGCAGCCCGCGAAGGCGCTCCAGCGGCGTGAACCGCCACTCCTCCTCACGACCGTGCGGGACCGGGAAGTCCGCCACGTCGAAGGACGGCGGCGCGCTCATGCGCGTGGCGACGGTCGACTCGGCGGCCACCGCGATCTGGCCTGCGGTGGTCGAGCCCACCGGGATGTTCTGAGCCTCAGCCATGGCTGTCGGTCTGCTCTCTTCCTACGTACGTCAAGAAATCTGGCGACTGCTCAAGGGGGCGGGTCTTAACCGACCGCGCCTTCCATCTGCAGCTCGATCAGCCGGTTCAGCTCAAGGGCGTACTCCATGGGCAGCTCCTTCGCGATGGGCTCGACGAAGCCGCGCACGATCATCGCCATCGCCTCGAACTCGGTGAGGCCGCGGCTCATCAGGTAGAAGAGCTGGTCCTCGGAGACCTTGGAGACGGTCGCCTCGTGGCCCATGGACACGTCGTCCTCACGGACGTCCACGTAGGGATACGTGTCGGAGCGGGAGATGGTGTCCACGAGCAGCGCGTCGCACAGCACGTTGGACTTCGATCCGGCCGCGCCCTCGCCGATCTCGACCAGGCCGCGGTAGGACGTGCGGCCACCGCCGCGCGCCACGGACTTCGACACGATGTTGGAGGACGTGTTGGGCGCCATGTGGACCATCTTGGAGCCGGCGTCCTGGTGCTGGCCCTCGCCCGCGAAGGCGATGGACAGGGTCTCGCCCTTGGCGTGCTCGCCCATCAGGTAGACGGCGGGGTACTTCATCGTCACCTTGGAGCCGATGTTGCCGTCGATCCACTCCATGGTCGCGCCCTCGTACGCCACGGCGCGCTTGGTGACCAGGTTGTAGACGTTGTTCGACCAGTTCTGGATGGTCGTGTAACGGCAGCGGGCGCCCTTCTTGACGATGATCTCCACGACCGCGGAGTGCAGGGAGTCCGACTTGTAGATCGGCGCCGTGCAGCCCTCGACGTAGTGGACGTAGGCGTCCTCGTCGACGATGATCAGCGTCCGCTCGAACTGGCCCATGTTCTCCGTGTTGATGCGGAAGTAGGCCTGGAGCGGGATCTCGACGTGCACGCCCTTGGGGACGTAGATGAACGATCCGCCGGACCAGACGGCGGTGTTCAGGGACGCGAACTTGTTGTCACCGACGGGGATGACCGTGCCGAAGTACTCCTTGAAGAGCTCCGGGTGCTCCTTCAGGGCCGTGTCGGTGTCCAGGAAGATGACGCCCTGCTCCTCCAGGTCCTCACGGATCTGGTGGTAGACGACCTCGGACTCGTACTGCGCGGCGACACCGGCGACGAGGCGCTGCTTCTCCGCCTCGGGGATGCCGAGCTTGTCGTACGTGTTCTTGATGTCCTCGGGCAGGTCCTCCCAGGACTCCGCCTGCTTCTCCGTGGAGCGCACGAAGTACTTGATGTTGTCGAAGTCGATGCCGGAGAGGTCCGAGCCCCAGTTCGGCATGGGCTTCTTGTCGAAGAGCCGAAGGCCCTTCAGGCGCAGCTTGGTCATCCACTCCGGCTCGGACTTCTTCGCCGAGATGTCCCGGACGACGTCCTCGCTCAGGCCGCGCTTGGCGGCGGCACCGGCCGCGTCGGAGTCGGCCCAGCCGTACTCGTAATTGCCCAGGCCCTCCAGCTCAGGGTGGGCGGTCTCCGTGGGGAGAGTCATGCGGGGTTCCTCCCGGCCGTGCTTGTGGATGCTTCTTCGGTGGCTTGTGTGCTGTGCGGGGCCGCGCCCGGGATGTACGTCGTGCAGACGCCGTCCCCATGGGCGATGGTGGCCAGGCGCTGGACGTGGGTCCCGAGCAGCGCGGAGAAGATCTCCGTCTCCGCCTCGCACAGCTGCGGGTACTGCTCGGCGACATGGGCGACCGGGCAGTGGTGCTGGCAGAGCTGCTCCCCCACCGGCGCGCTGCGCGCCGTAGCAGCGTACCCGTCGGCGGTCAATGCCTTCGCCAGCGCGTCGGTCCTGCGGTCGGGGGGTGCCGCGTCCATCGCCGCGCGGTAGACCTTGGCCTGCTCGGCGATGCGGGCGCGGGCGAATTCCACGACGGCCGTCTCGCCGTGCGTCTCGGAGATCCAGCGCAGGGCGTCGGCGGCCAGCTTGTCGTAGGACTGGTCGAAGGCGTCGCGGCCGCAGTCGGTCAGGGCGAAGACCTTGGCCGGGCGGCCTCGGGTCCGGGCGCCGTAGACCCGCTTCTCGCGGCCCTCGACCACGTTCTCCTGGACGAGGGAGTCGAGGTGGCGGCGGACGGCGGCCTGGGTCAGGCCGAGGCGGCCCGCGAGGTCGGCCACGGTGGACGGGCCGTGGTCCAGGATGGAGCGCGCGACTCGGTTGCGGGTCGACCGCTCCCCGGTCGCGAGCTCTTCCTGAGGGGCCCCCGTGGGGGTCTCCCGAGCCTCGCCAACGTTTTTCACAACGCCATTGTTGCGTAATTCCTCAGAGCCTGACAACCCGCGCCCGGATCACTGTTCGGTGCGCTACGTCACTTAGGTATACCTAAGCTGACCTGCGGAAACGATCATTGATCGATCAAATCGACGGCCCGTTCCCAACCCTCCGGGAAGCCCCCCGGACCCACCCGCACCCCCTCCCACCGGCCCTTTGTCCACCCGCGACGCGATCCCGGACCGAACCGCGCACACCCGGAGTGAGCCACGACGAGCACGAGAACCGACGAGGCCCGGCCCCGCCTCGGCCGCGCCCGGATCCGACCGAACAAGTCCCCTTCCGACAGCCCCAGGGCCCGGTCCGACCAGGGCGAAGTCCCCTCTTGGCCTGTTCTGACCCCCCGCGGCCCCCCTGGCCGCGCACGCCGTGGCCCTCTCTAGACTTCCCGGCATGGGAACTGAGTCCGTCGTCCAGGCCGTGGGTCTGGTCAAGCGGTACGGAAAGAAGACCGCGGTGGACGGCCTCGACCTCGACGTCCGCGCGGGCGCCGTCACCGCCGTCCTCGGCCCGAACGGGGCCGGCAAGACCACCACCATCGAGACCTGCGAGGGCTACCGCAGGCCGGACGCCGGCGAGGTCCGCGTCCTCGGGCTCGACCCGGTCCGCGAGGCCGCCGCGCTGCGGCCCCGCATCGGCGTGATGCTCCAGTCCGGCGGCGTCTACTCCGGCGCCCGCGCCGACGAGATGCTGCACCACGTCGCGAAACTGCACGCGCACCCCCTCGACGTGGCCGCCCTCATCGAACGCCTCGGCCTCGACTCCTGCGGCCGCACCACCTACCGCCGTCTCTCCGGCGGCCAGCAGCAGCGCCTCGCGCTCGCCATGGCCGTGGTCGGACGGCCCGAGCTCGTCTTCCTCGACGAGCCGACCGCGGGCCTCGACCCCCAGGCGCGCCGGGCCACCTGGAGCCTGGTGCGCGACCTGCGCTCCGACGGCGTGTCGGTGATCCTCACCACCCACCACATGGACGAGGCCGAGGAACTCGCCGACGACGTCGCCATCATCGACGCGGGCAAGGTCATCGCCCAGGGCAGCCCCGACGAGCTGTGCCGGGGCGGCGCCGAGAACACCCTGCGCTTCACCGGCCGCCCCGGACTCGACGTCGGCTCCCTCCTCAAGGCACTGCCCCCGGACTCCGCCGCCGCCGAACTCACCCCCGGCGCCTACCGCGTCAGCGGCACGGTCGACCCCCAGCTGCTCGCCACCGTCACCTCCTGGTGCGCCCAGCACGGCGTCATGCCGGACCGGATCTCGGTCGAACGCCACACCCTCGAAGACGTGTTCTTGGAGCTCACCGGCAAGGAGTTGCGCTCATGACGCAGGCCCACTCGTCTTTCGGCCGGGGGTCCGGGGGGCGTCCCCCGGGAAGGCACAGCCTGGAGCTCACCGGCAAGGAGTTGCGGTCGTGACCAGCACCACCGGCACCACGGGCACGCCCGGTACGTACGCGCCGAAGCCGGGCGCCGCCCCGCTCCCCCGCATGATCGCCGCGCAGGCCGCGCTCGAGACGAAGATGCTGCTGCGCAACGGCGAACAGCTGCTGCTCACCATCGTCATCCCGACGCTCCTGCTCGTCCTGTTCAGCGCGGTCGACATCGTCGACACCGGCGAGGGCAAGGCGGTCGACTTCCTGACCCCCGGCGTCCTCGCCCTCGCGGTGATGTCGACGGCCTTCACCGGGCAGGCCATCGCCACGGGCTTCGAGCGGCGCTACGGCGTGCTCAAGCGCCTGGCCGCCTCGCCGCTGCCGCGCTGGGGCCTGATGACGGCCAAGACCCTGTCGGTCCTGGTCACCGAGGTCCTCCAGATCGCGCTGCTCACGGCGATCGCCTTCGCGCTCGGCTGGTCGCCGCACGGCAACCCGTTCGCGGTGCTGCTGCTCCTGGTCCTCGGCACGGCCGCCTTCTCCGGGCTCGGCCTGCTCATGGCCGGAACGCTCAAGGCGGAGGCGACGCTCGCCGCCGCCAACCTGGTCTTCCTGCTCCTGCTCGTCGGCGGCGGCGTCATCGTGCCGCTCGACAAGTTCCCCGGCGCCGTCGAGTCGGCGCTCGGCCTGCTGCCGATCTCGGCGCTCTCGGACGGTCTTCGGGACGTGCTCCAGGACGGGGCGGCGATGCCGTGGGCGGACCTCGGGATCCTGGCGGTGTGGTCGGTGCTCGGACTCGGCGCGGCGGCACGGTTCTTCCGCTGGGAGTAGGCAGCCGGCGTCAGCCTCTGGCGTAACCCACGCCACAAATGGAGCGGATACGTCCCCCTCGTGAAGGCGTGCACAAGCGGCCTTCTACGATGGGGCCCGTGCCAAACGTGACCCGAGCCGACGCCGCTCAATTCGTGCGCAATCCGCTCGCCTTCATCGCCGAGCGCTGGACCCCGACGCAGCGGACCGTGCAGCAGGCGGCGCTGATCTCGCTCGTGATGACGTGCGTCATCGTGGTCACCGGCGGCGCCGTCCGCCTGACGGGCTCCGGCCTCGGCTGCCCGACCTGGCCCAAGTGCACCGACGAGTCCCTCACCGCGACCAGCGAGATGGGCTTCCACGGGGTCGTCGAGTTCGGCAACCGCATGCTGACGTACGTGCTCTGTGCCGCCGTCGGCTGGGCCATCATCACCATGCGCGCGCAGAAGCCGTGGCGACGGAGCCTGACCCGGTACGGCTGGGCCCAGTTCTGGCTCGTCATGGGCAACGCGGTGCTCGGCGGCATCGTCGTGCTCGTCGGCCTCAACCCGTACACCGTCGCGGCGCACTTCCTGCTCTCCACCGCCCTGATCGCGGTCGCCACGTCGACCTGGCAGCGCACCCGCGAGGGCGACTGCGAGCCGCGTCCGCTCGTCGGCAGGGCCGTCGCCCAGTTGGTGTGGGTCCTCACCGGCGTCACCGTGCTGCTCATCGCCGTCGGCACGGTCGTGACCGGCGCGGGTCCGCACGCGGGCGACTCCAGCGACGTGCCCCGCATGAACGTCGGCGCCGTGGGCCTGGACTGGGAGGGCGTCACGAAGCTGCACGCCGTCCTGGCGTGGATCGTGGTGACGCTGACGTTCGCGCTGTGGTTCGTCCTGAAGGCGGTGGACGCCCCGCCGGGACCGCTGGCGCGCACCCGGGACCTGTTCCTGATCCTGCTGGCCCAGGGTGCGATCGGGTACGTCCAGTACTTCACCGACCTGCCCGAGGCCCTGGTGGCCGCGCACATGCTCGGCTCGTGCCTGGTGTGGATCGCGACGCTGCGGGTGCTGCTGTCCCTGCGGGAGCGGCCGTGGCCCAAGGCGGACGTACCGACGCAGGTGGACGACTCCCAGCTGTCGTCGGTCTGATCGCGGCTTTCGCCGGGTCGACCAGGGCTGCCGTGGGGCGTCAGCCGTCCACCAGCCCGTAGACCCGCCGCGCGTTCCCCGCCGCGATCAGTCCCGCCACCCGCTGCGCGTCCGTCAGCGACCACGCGCCCTCCGCGACCCACGTCCCGAGCACCCGCCCCAGCGCCTCACGGAACAGCTGGGCCCCCACCACGTGCAGCTCGGGCAACCCCTGCGCGCCGCTGGAGAACAGCAGCTTGCCGAAGGGCGCGAGCTCCAGGATCTCGGCGAGTACGGCGGTCGCGCGCGCCCCGGTCCGGACGAGCGCGGAGCCCAGGTCGGCGTACACATGCGGGAAGACACCCGCGAGGTGGGCCGCCGCGCGGTGGTGCGGATAGCCGTGCAGGAGCACCAGGTCGGTGCCGAGCCCCGCGGTGGCGCGGGCGAAGTCGCCGAAGGAGCACTGCGGGTCGGCGGCGCCGGTGTGCAGTTGCAGGGGCAGGCCGGAGGCGACCGCGATCCACAGCAGGTGCCGAAGGAGCACCGGGTCGGCGAGTTCGCCGCCCACCTGCCGCCCGGCCAGCCAGCGTCCGGCAGCGCCGCGCACCTCGCCGGGACCCGGCGGCGCGCAGGCGAGGGCCTCGCCCGCGCGCACCCCGGCGACGGAGGTGAACGCGACGGCTCCGTGCGCGGCGCCGTGCACGGACTCGGCGAGGTTGGCGAGGAAGGAGTCGACGGTCCCCGAGGTGTCGGCGACCTGCTCGGCCAGTAATTCCAGGCGGACGATCTCGTGGGCCTCGGCGGCGCCGGTCGACGCGAGTTCGCCCGGCCCGGTCAGGTCGCCGGGCAGGCCGGTGTCGACGAGGTACGTGGTGATCCCGCTGCCGCGCAGCAGCCGCCGCCCGGCCTCCAGGACGCCGAGTTCACGGCGGCGCGCCAGATAGCGGGCGGGCGGGCAGTGCGGTTCGAGGCCGAGCAGCGGCGGACACCAGCGGCGCACGGCGAAGCCGGTCTGGGTGTCGAAGAAGGTGGTGCCGGGGGCGGGCGGGCCCTCGCCCCGGCCGAGGTGGGCCTCGAAGGTGCCGAGCCCCAGCTCCGTGCGCAGGACGCCGTGGCAGTGCTGGTCCACCAGGGACGGGGTTTCGATCATCCTGGCTCCCAGACGTGGACCGTGTTCCTACGGTCCTAACGGGTGACCCCGGTGTCAGGTGTTGCTCACCGTGTCACTCCGTGCCCGCCCCGCGCGTGTCGTCAGCCGCCCGTCGGGCCGCCGATCTGGATGCCCGCCATGCGCTTCCACTCGTACGGCCCGGTCGTCACCTTGGCCGCGAAGTCGCCGTCGAAGTCCTCGTGGACGGTGATCCCGGCCTTCTCCACGGCTCTCGTCGCGATGGCGTGGCTCGGCGCGACGAGGTCGCCCCAGCCGCCGTCCGCGCCGACGAGGACGATGCGCGCGCCCCGCTCGCCGATGTACGCGACCTGACCCTCCGCGCCCCCGTGCGCCCGCGCGAACGCGCCGATCTCCTTGGCCAGCTTGGCGGCCCTGCGCTCGGCACGGGCGGCCTCCTTGGCGGCCTTCGCCGCCACGCCGGCGCCGTCGCCGCTGCCCGGGTCCGGGGTGCCCTGCTCCGTCTCCTGCTCCGTGTCTGCCATGGCACAGGATGCTACCGACGGGTAGATCATTCGGCGACGCCTGGGTGGCGTGGTCTCGGCCACCCTCGCGCCGGGGGCGTGCGCGCCCGTTCCGCCCGGTGCCGCCCCGTGGTAGGACCAGGGGCCATGACCGGACTGCTGATCGGTGAGGTCTTCCGGTCCGCCGCCCGCTCCGTCCCGCACCGCGTGGCCGCGCTGACCGGCGACCGCGCGCTCACCTTCGCGGAGCTGGACGCGGCGGCCGACCGGACCGCCCGGTACCTGGCCGCGCACGGCGTACGGCGCGGCGACCGCGTGGTCTGCCCGGCCGGGGCCTCGCCGGAGACCCTCGCCGCCTTCGCCGGGGCCGCGCGGGCCGGGGCGGTGTTCGTGCCGGTCGCCGCGGGCGCCGGTGACACCTGGGCCGTGCGGGTCGCGCGGATCGTGCGGGCGGCCCGGCCGCGCCTGCTCGTGACGGACGCGGCGCGGGCGGGGTCGGGGGCACGGCTGGCCGCGGGGTCGGGGGTGCGTCATGTCGTACTCGCGGACGTACGGGAGGGCGGGGCACCGGAGGACGGGGCCGAGGGGCCGCTCGGGGCGGGGCCGGAGGAGTCCGACGCGCAGGTGATCCTCTTCACCGAGCCCATCGGGACCACAGGGTCCACCGCGTCCACCGCGTCCACCGGAACCGCCGGGTCACCCGGCACCGGGCCCCCCGATTCCCCCGGGGCCCCCGGATCCACCATGCCCCCTGGTCCCGACCACCCCCACGGCGTCGTCCTCTCGCACCGTGTGAGCACGCTGCGCTCCCACCCCGGCTGTCGTCCGCCACCGCGCGGCGCCCTGGTCTGCGGCTTCCCCCTGGACCGCTGGGCCGCCTGGGCCGCCGTGCTGCGGCAGTGGCAGGCGCGCGGCACCGTCGTCCTGCCCGCGGGCGACGGCGTCCCGGAACCGGCGGCGATCTGCGCGGCCGTCCGGGCGCACCGCGCCGAAGGCCTGGTCTGCGCGCCCTCCACGTGGGAGGGCGTCCTGGACACGGCGCCCCACCACCTGGCCCGCCTGCGGTACGCCGATGTGGAGTCGGAGCGGCCGGCCGCCGTGGAGCCGTGCCTCCTGGAGGCCGTGCGCACCGCGACCCCGGTGGCCCGCGCCCGCGCCGTCCTCGGTTCCCCCGAGACGGGTGACCTCGCCGTCCTGGAGCACGCCGACGGCCGGGGCAGGCCCGGGAGCTGCGGGCTGCCCGCTCCCGGCAGCGAGGTGCGGGTGGCGGGCGGCGAGCTGTACGTACGGGGGCCGCTGCTGTTCGGCGGCTACTTCGGCGACAAGCGGGCGACGGACGCGGTGCTGCGGGACGGCTGGTTCCGCACCGGCCGGGCGGCCGCGCTGGACGGGGACGGCTACCTGTATCTCCGGGAGGGCTGACATCTCCGGGAGGGCTGATATCTCCAGGAGGGCCGACAAAGGTGTGGCCCCCGCCGCCCTGAGGACGACGGGGGCCACACCCTCGTACCGGAGAAACCGCCGCGGACTACCGCAGGAAGGG
Source organism: Streptomyces sp. NPDC040610 (assembly GCF_055594065.1). Taxonomy (NCBI): domain Bacteria; kingdom Bacillati; phylum Actinomycetota; class Actinomycetes; order Kitasatosporales; family Streptomycetaceae; genus Streptomyces; species Streptomyces sp. NPDC040610. Next base: position 171,569 of record NZ_JBVIXA010000014.1, read on the forward strand.
GTCCACCGCGACCGCCACGAACAGCAGCGAGACGTAGGTGATGGACCAGTGGAAGAGACGCATCTCCTTGAGCTTGCCGCCGGTGGCCTCGGCCTTCGCGCGGTTCTGCAGCCCGTGGGCCTCCCACAGCCACCAGCCGCCGGTGGCGAGGGCGACCGCGGTGTAGAACCAGCCGGTGTAGCCGAGCGGCTGGAGCAGCAGGGAGACGGCGACCATGACCCAGCTGTAGACGACGATCTGGCGCGCGACGACCTTGTTGGAGGCGATCACCGGGAGCATGGGGACGCCCACGCGCGCGTAGTCCTCCTTGACCCGCATGGACAGCGGCCAGTAGTGCGGCGGCGTCCAGAAGAACATGACGAGGAAGAGGACGATCGGCGCCCACGACATCGAGTTGGTGACGGACGACCAGCCGATGAGGACGGGCAGGCAGCCCGCGATGCCGCCCCAGACGATGTTCTGGGAGGTGCGGCGCTTGAGGATCATCGTGTAGACGACCACGTAGAAGAGCAGCGCCCCGAGCGACAGCCAGGCGGACAGCCAGTTGACGGCGAGCCCGAAGAGCAGTGTCGAGACGACGGCGAGTGTGATGCCGAAGGCCAGGCACTCGCGGGGACTGACCATGCCGGTGACGAGCGGCCGCTGCGACGTGCGCTCCATCAGCGCGTCGATGTCGCGGTCGTACCACATGTTCAACGCGTTGGCGCCGCCCGCGGACAGGTAGCCGCCGAGGCAGGTGACGAACACCAGCGTCAGGTCGGGCACCCCCTGCTCCGCGAGGAACATCACCGGAACGGTGGTGATCAGCAGCAGCTCGATGATCCGCGGCTTGGTCAGCGCCACGAATGCCTTGACTCGGGCCCCGAACGGCCGGTTGCTCGGGTTCTGGCTCGTCCCGAGTACCCCCGCTGGACGGGATTCAACGGCCGTCACGCACACCCCTGACAGAGACTCCCAGCAAGCCCTGCGTCGGACGTTCGGACATGAAGATCCGGTAAAGGCTCGCGCGTACCACGCCACTGTAGACGTTGCCCATACCTCGCCCTTCGCGGGGGTGGGTTCGTGTTGAGGGGCCAGACGAGCGGAGTTCGTGGGCGGGTTCGCCCCGGTGTGGACGCCGGTGCGGCAAGCGGATGAGTCGACCAGATGAGCAGTCCCGCATTCACATGGTGAATGCGGCGGAGCCCTTTCGGGAGGCGGATCCGGACGTGTCCCGGCAGTCTGGAATGACTCGAAAAAATGCACGTTCTCGCAGCGGTAGGCTCGACAGCGGCCGGTGCGATTCATACGCCGCCGGCATTCGACATGTGGAGAGGAGCCCTGACTCAGGGTGAGCACCAAGCCGACCACCACAGACCTCGAGTGGACCGAACTGGACCAGCGGGCTGTCGACACCGTCCGCGTCCTGGCCATGGATTCCGTACAGAAGGTCGGCAACGGCCATCCGGGTACGGCCATGAGCCTCGCGCCCGCCGCGTACACCCTTTTCCAGAAGGTGATGCGGCACGATCCGGCGGACGCCGACTGGACCGGGCGCGACCGTTTCGTGCTGTCCGCGGGCCACTCGTCCCTCACGCTCTACATCCAGCTGTACCTGGCCGGTTTCGGCCTGGAGCTCGATGACCTGAAGGCCTTCCGCACCTGGGGCTCGAAGACCCCGGGCCACCCGGAGTACGGCCACACGGTGGGCGTGGAGACGACGACGGGCCCGCTCGGCCAGGGCGTCGCCAACGCCGTGGGCATGGCGATGGCCGCGCGGTACGAGCGTGGACTCTTCGACCCGGACACCGCGACGGGCGAGTCTCCCTTCGACCACTTCATCTACGCGATCGCCGGTGACGGCTGCCTCCAGGAGGGCATCTCCGGCGAGGCGTCCTCGATGGCCGGGCACCAGAAGCTCGGCAATCTGATCCTGCTGTGGGACGACAACCACATCTCGATCGAGGGCGACACCGAGACCGCGATCTCCGAGGACACCGAGAAGCGGTACGAGGCCTACGGCTGGCACGTGCAGCGCGTGGAGCCGAAGGAGAACGGCGACCTGGACCCGGCCGCGCTGTACGCGGCGATCCAGGAGGCCAAGGCGGTCACCGACAAGCCGTCGTTCATCGCGATGCGCTCGATCATCGCCTGGCCCGCCCCGAACGCGCAGAACACCGAGGCCGCGCACGGCTCGGCGCTCGGCGACGAGGAGGTCGCGGCCACCAAGCGCGTCCTCGGCTTCGACCCGGAGCAGTCCTTCGAGGTCGCCGACGAGGTCCTGGCGCACACCCGCCAGGCGCTCGACCGCGGCCAGGAGGCCAAGGCGACGTGGGAGAAGGGCTTCGCGGCCTGGCGCACGCAGCAGCCCGAGCGCGCCGCGGAGTTCGACCGGATCGCCGCGGGCGAGCTGCCCGCGGGCTGGGAGGAGAAGCTCCCGGTCTTCGAGGCGGGCAAGGGCGTCGCGACGCGTGCCGCCTCCGGCAAGGTCCTGCAGGCGCTCGGCGGAGTGATCCCCGAGCTGTGGGGCGGCTCCGCCGACCTCGCGGGCTCGAACAACACCACGATCGACAAGACGTCGTCGTTCCTCCCGGCGGGCAACCCGCTGCCGGAGGCGAACCCGTACGGCCGCACGATCCACTTCGGCATCCGTGAGCACTCCATGGCCGCGGAGATGAACGGCATCGCGCTGCACGGCAACACCCGTATCTTCGGCGGCACCTTCCTGGTGTTCTCCGACTACATGCGCAACGCCGTGCGCCTGTCCGCGCTGATGCACCTGCCGGTGACGTACGTGTGGACGCACGACTCCATCGGTCTCGGCGAGGACGGCCCGACGCACCAGCCGGTGGAGCACCTGGCCACGCTGCGCGCCATCCCGGGTCTGAACGTCGTCCGTCCGGCCGACGCGAACGAGACGGCCGTCGCCTGGCGCGAGATCCTCAAGCGCTACACCAAGGTGTTCGGCAAGGGCGCCCCGCACGGTCTGGCGCTGACCCGTCAGGGCGTGCCGACGTACGACCGCGAGGTCACCGAGGGCGCGGTCAAGGGCGGTTACGTCCTGTTCGACGCCGAGGGCGCCGACGGGCAGAAGGCGGAGCCCGAGGTCGTCCTCATCGGCACCGGCTCCGAGGTGCACCTGGCCGTCGAGGCGCGCGAGCAGCTGCAGGCGACCGGCGTGCCGACGCGGGTGGTCTCGATGCCGTCGGTCGAGTGGTTCGAGGAGCAGGACCAGGGGTACCGGGACTCGGTGCTTCCGCCGTCGGTCAAGGCGCGCGTCGCGGTCGAGGCGGGCATCGGTCTGACCTGGCACCGGTTCGTCGGAGACGCGGGGCGCATCGTTTCGCTGGAGCACTTCGGGGCTTCGGCGGACGGCAAGGTCCTCTTCCGCGAGTTCGGGTTCACTGCCGAAGCCGTGGCCGCCGCGGCGCGGGAATCGATCGCGGCCGCTCAGCGCTGACGCCCATATACGACCAAGTAGGAGATGTAATTCCATGACAGACGCACTCAAGCGCCTCTCCGACGAAGGCGTCGCGATCTGGCTGGACGACCTGTCGCGCAAGCGGATCACGTCCGGCAACCTCGCCGAACTCCTCGACGAGCAGCACGTCGTGGGCGTCACGACGAACCCGTCGATCTTCCAGAAGGCGATCTCGTCGGGCGACGGTTACGAGCAGCAGCTCGCCGACCTCGCCGCCCGCAAGGTCACCGTCGACGAGGCGATCCGCATGATCACGACGGCGGACGTCCGCGACGCCGCCGACATCCTGCGGCCGGTGTTCGACGCGACCGAGGGCCAGGACGGCCGGGTGTCGATCGAGGTCGACCCGCGGCTCGCGCACAACACGCAGGCCACGGTCGCCGAGGCCAAGCAGCTGGCGTGGCTGGTGGACCGGCCGAACACGCTCATCAAGATCCCGGCGACGAAGGCGGGCCTGCCCGCGATCACCGAGGTCATCGGCAAGGGCATCAGCGTGAACGTGACGCTGATCTTCTCGCTGGAGCGCTACCGCGAGGTCATGGACGCCTACCTCGCGGGCCTGGAGAAGGCGAAGGCCGCGGGCCTGGACCTGGCGAAGATCCACTCGGTGGCGTCGTTCTTCGTGTCCCGCGTGGACACCGAGATCGACAAGCGCATCGACGCCCTGGGCACCGACGAGGCCAAGTCCGCGCGCGGCAAGGCCGGTCTGGCCAACGCCCGCCTGGCGTACGAGGCGTACGAAGAGGTCTTCTCGTCCGACCGCTGGGCCGCGCTCGACAAGGCGCACGCCAACAAGCAGCGCCCGCTGTGGGCGTCGACGGGCGTGAAGGACAAGGCGTACAAGGACACCCTGTACGTCGACGAGCTGGTCGCCCCGGGCACGGTGAACACCATGCCGGAGGCCACCCTCCAGGCCACCGCCGACCACGGCCAGATCACCGGCAACACCATCGCCGGGACGTACGACCAGTCGCGCGCCGAGATCGAGGCCGTCGAGAAGCTCGGGATCTCCTACGACGAGGTCGTCCAGCTCCTTGAGGACGAGGGCGTCGAGAAGTTCGAGGCGTCCTGGAACGACCTGCTCAAGTCGACCGAGGCGGAGCTCAAGCGCCTCGCACCTTCGGAGGGCTAAGACCTTGTCAAGCAGCAATCCGCTGCGTGACGCCGCGGACCGACGGCTCCCGCGTATCGCGGGGCCGTCGGGCCTGGTCATTTTTGGCGTCACGGGCGATTTGTCCCGTAAAAAGCTGATGCCCGCCGTGTACGACCTGGCCAACCGCGGGCTGCTGCCGCCGGGCTTCTCGCTCATCGGTTTCGCCCGTCGCGAGTGGCAGGACGAGGACTTCGCGCAGGAGGTGCACGACGCGGTCAAGCAGCACGCGCGCACGCCCTTCCGCGAGGAGGTCTGGCAGCAGCTCATCCAGGGCATGCGCTTCGTCCAGGGCAACTTCGACGACGACGACGCCTTCGAGCAGCTCAAGGCGACCATCGAGGACCTGGACAAGAAGCAGGGCACGGGCGGCAACTTCGCCTTCTACCTCTCCGTGCCCCCGAAGTTCTTCCCCCAGGTCGTCCAGCAGCTCAAGAAGCACGAGCTGGCGGACGCCCCGGAGGGGTCCTGGCGGCGCGCGGTCATCGAGAAGCCCTTCGGGCACGACCTGAAGTCCGCCAAGGAACTGAACGCGATCGTGCACGAGGTGTTCGCCCCGGACCAGGTGTTCCGGATCGACCACTACCTCGGCAAGGAGACCGTCCAGAACATCCTGGCGCTGCGCTTCGCCAACCAGATGTTCGAGCCGATCTGGAACCGGTCGTACGTCGACCACGTCCAGATCACGATGGCCGAGGACATCGGCATCGGCGGCCGCGCCGGGTACTACGACGGCATCGGCGCCGCCCGTGACGTCATCCAGAACCACCTGCTCCAGCTGATGGCGCTGACCGCGATGGAGGAGCCCGCCTCCTTCGACGCGGACGCCCTGGTCGCGGAGAAGGCGAAGGTCCTCGGCGCGGTGAAGCTGCCCAAGGACCTCGGCAAGGACACCGTGCGCGGGCAGTACTCCGCGGGCTGGCAGGGCGGCGAGAAGGCCGTCGGCTATCTCCAGGAAGACGGCATCGACCCCAAGTCGAAGACCGACACCTACGCCGCCATCAAGCTCCAGGTGGACAACCGCCGTTGGGCGGGCGTCCCGTTCTACCTGCGCACCGGCAAGCGCCTCGGACGTCGCGTCACGGAGATCGCGGTCGTCTTCCAGCGCGCGCCGCACTCCCCCTTCGACCACACGGCGACCGAGGAGCTCGGGCAGAACGCGATCGTCATCCGCGTCCAGCCGGACGAGGGCATCACGGTCCGCTTCGGCTCGAAGGTGCCGGGCACGTCCATGGAGATCCGGGACGTGTCGATGGACTTCGCCTACGGCGAGTCCTTCACCGAGTCCAGCCCGGAGGCGTACGAGCGCCTCATCCTGGACGTGCTGCTGGGCGACGCCAACCTCTTCCCGCGCACGGAGGAGGTCGAGCTGTCCTGGAACATCCTCGACCCGATCGAGGAGTACTGGGACCGGCACGGCAAGCCCGCGCAGTACCCGGCCGGTACCTGGGGCCCGGTCGAGGCGGACGAAATGCTCGCACAAGACGGACGGAGCTGGCGTCGGCCATGAAGATCGACCTGACGGACACCACGGCCAGCAAGATCAACAAGGCCCTTGTGCAGGGCCGCCGCGCGATCGGCACGCCGGCCGTCGGCATGGTGCTCACCCTCGTCATCGTCACCGACGAGGAGAACGCCTACGACGCGCTGAAGGCCGCGAGCGAGGCCTCGCGCGAGCACCCCTCGCGCACGCTGGTCGTCATCAAGCGGGTCTCGCGCTCGCCACGCGACCGTACGACCTCGCGCCTGGACGCCGAGGTCCGGGTCGGCGCGGACGCGGGCACCGGAGAAACGGTCATTCTGCGTCTCTACGGCGAGGTGCTCAACCACGCCCAGTCGGTGGTCCTGCCGCTGCTGCTCCCCGACGCCCCTGTCGTCGCCTGGTGGCCGGTGAACGCGCCGCTGGACCCGGCGCAGGACCCCCTCGGCGCGCTCGCCCAGCGCCGCGTCACGGACACGTACGCCGCCGAGCAGCCCATCCACGAGCTGACGGCCCGTGCCGACGCCTACCACCCCGGCGACACGGACCTGTCCTGGACCCGCATCACGCCGTGGCGCTCGATGCTGGCCGCGGCCCTGGACCAGGTCTCGTGCGAGGTCACCGCGGCCGCGGTGGAGGGCGAGGAGTTCAACCCGAGCGTCGAACTCCTCGCGATGTGGCTGGCGGAGCGGCTCTCCGTGCCGGTCAAGCGCACGGTGTCGCCGGGCCCCGGCCTGACCGGCGTGCGCATGGAGACCAACTGCGGCCCGATCGTGCTCGACCGGGCCGACGGCTCCCTCGCCACGCTCTCCATCCAGGGCCAGCCGGACCGCGCGGTCGCGCTCAAGCGCCGTGAGACGTCCGAGCTGATCGCGGAGGAGCTGCGGCGCCTGGACCCGGACGACACCTACGCGGCGGCGCTGCGCTTCGGCGTGGACCGGCTCGGCGAGGCGGCTGCTGCTGCGGCCGGGGAGTCGGCCGGGGACGGTGCCAAGGACGGCGCCGGTGCCAAGGCGGAGTCCGGGGCCGGTGCCGGTTCCGGGGCCGGGGCTGCGAAGAAGGCCTCGGCGAAGGCTCCGGCCAAGAAGGCGGCTTCGAAGTGACGGTGGCTCCGCAGCTCGTCGTGCACCGCGACAAGGAGCTGATGGCACAGGCCGCCGCGGCCCGGCTGATCACGAAGATCGTCGACGCCCAGGCGGCCCGCGGCTCCGCGTCCGTGGTCCTCACGGGCGGCCGCAACGGCAACGGCCTGCTGGCGGCGCTCAGTTCGGCGCCCGCCCGCGACGCCGTGGACTGGTCCCGCCTCGACCTGTGGTGGGGCGACGAGCGGTTCCTGCCGGACGGCGACCCCGAGCGCAACTACACGCAGGCCCGCGAGGCCCTGCTGGACTCGGTGCCGCTCGACCCGGCGCGGGTGCACCCGATGCCCGCGTCGGACGGCCCCTACGCGAAGGGGGCCGACGGGGACGGCGCGGACGCGGCGGCGGAGGCGTACGCGGCGGAGCTCGCGGCGGCCGCCTCCCCCGAAGACCACGGCCCGGTCCCGGCGTTCGACGTCCTGATGCTGGGCGTGGGCCCGGACACGCATGTGGCGTCGCTCTTCCCGGAGTCGCCCGCGGTACGGGAGACGGAGCGCATGGTGGTCGGCGTGCACGGCGCACCCAAGCCGCCGCCCACCCGCGTCTCGCTGACCCTCCCGGCGATCCGCTCGGCCCGCGAGGTCTGGCTGCTCGCGGCGGGCGAGGACAAGGCGAAGGCCGCGGCGATCGCCCTGTCCGGGGCGGGCGAGGTCCAGGCCCCGGCAGCGGGCGCCCACGGCCGCGCACGCACGCTGTGGCTCCTGGACGCGGCGGCGGCCTCACAACTGCCGCGGGACCTGTACCCACCGGCGTCACCCTGACCCCGGCCACGCACGCCGACGGGCCCCGGTCCTCTGTGGACCGGGGCCCGTCGGCGTCCTGCCGTCAGAAGCCGTCGCAGGTAGCGGTGGCGACGGTACCGCTGGCCGTGGCGGTGCGGGTGGTCCCGTCGACGGTGACCTTGCAGTGCACCGTGCCGCCGGAGGCTCCCGTGCTGACGATGAGCGACCCGCCCTTGACGAACCCCGTCGTCTTCTCTTCCTCGCGCCACGGCGGATCCACGTCGGTCACCTGGTTCTGCGAAAGATGCCCGTCGCTGTAGGTCGAGTAGGTGACCGTAACGCCCTTGGCGTCACCGGTCACCTCATACGTGACCGTGACCTCCCGCTTGGTCTCCTTGTCGACCTCGTTCACGACACCCACGATGAGCGCCGCACAGCCGCCCGCGAGCAGCAGCACCACGCCCAGGAGCACCCAGGGCCAGACCCTGCGCTTCTTGGGCGGCGGGGGCGGGACGGGCGCGGACCACCCTTGGTACGGAGGTTGCGACATGCCTGCCATGCTTCAGGACCGCGCCGGACCCCACCACCTGGTGCGCCGTCCGTCCGGCCGTCCGGGTGAACGCGGGGTCCGCGCTCACCCGGACGAGCCGCTTGGGGGGCGTGGGATCAACGCCCGCGCAGCTCCCGGTACTTGGCGACCAGGGCCTTGGTCGACGCGTCCAGGCCCGGGACGTCCGCGCCCTCCGTCAGGGCGGGTTCCACGCGCTTGGCGAGGACCTTGCCCAGTTCGACGCCCCACTGGTCGAAGGAGTCGATGTTCCAGACGGCGCCCTGGACGAAGACCTTGTGTTCGTACAGGGCGATGAGCTGGCCGAGGACCGACGGGGTCAGCTCGGTCGCGAGGATCGTCGTCGTCGGGTGGTTGCCCTGGAACGTCTTGTGGGGCACGAGTTCGTCCGGCACGCCCTCCGCGCGGACCTCGGCGGGCGTCTTGCCGAAGGCCAGCGCCTGCGTCTGGGCGAAGAAGTTGGCCATCAGCAGGTCGTGCTGGGCGACCAGGCCGGGACGCAGGTCGTCGACCGGCTTGGCGAAGCCGATGAAGTCGGCCGGGATGAGCTTCGTGCCCTGGTGGATGAGCTGGTAGTAGGCGTGCTGCCCGTTCGTGCCCGGCGTGCCCCACACCACCGGACCGGTCTGCCACTGCACACGCTCGCCGTCGCGGTCCACGGACTTGCCGTTGGACTCCATGTCGAGCTGCTGGAGGTACGCCGTGAACTTGGACAGATAGTGGGAGTACGGCAGGACGGCGTGCGACTGCGCGTCGTGGAAGTTGCCGTACCAGATGCCGAGCAGGCCGAGCAGCAGCGGCGCGTTCTCCTCGGCGGGCGCCGTGCGGAAGTGCTCGTCGACGAGCCGGAATCCGTCGAGCATCTCGCGGAAGCGGTCCGGGCCGATGGCGATCATCAGGGCGAGGCCGATCGCCGAGTCGTACGAGTACCGACCGCCGACCCAGTCCCAGAACTCGAACATGTTGGCCGTGTCGATGCCGAAGTCGGCGACCTTCTCTGTGTTCGTCGACAGGGCCACGAAGTGCTTGGCGACGGCGCTCTCGTCGGCCTGGAGCTGGGTGAGCAGCCAGTTCCGCGCGGAGGTCGCGTTCGTGATCGTCTCGATCGTGGTGAACGTCTTGGAGGCGATGACGAACAGCGTCTCGGCGGCGTCCAGGTCCCGGATCGCCTCGTGCAGGTCGGCGCCGTCCACGTTCGACACGAAGCGGACGGTCAGGTCGCGGTCGGTGAAGGACCGCAGCGCCTCGTACGCCATGGCGGGGCCGAGGTCGGAGCCGCCGATGCCGACGTTGACGACGTTCTTGATGCGCTTGCCGGTGTGGCCGGTCCACTCGCCGGAGCGGATCCGGTCGGCGAACGCGGACATCTTGTCGAGCACGGCGTGCACGCCCGGCACCACGTTCTCGCCGTCGACCTCGACGACGGCGTCCCGGTCGGCGCGCAGCGCGGTGTGCAGGACCGCGCGGTCCTCGGTGGTGTTGATCCTCTCGCCGCGGAACATGGCGTCGCGCAGCCCGAAGACGTCCGTCGCCGCCGCGAGGTCCCGCAGCAGCGCCAGGGTCTCGTCGGTCACCAGGTGCTTGGAGTAGTCGATGTGCAGGTCGCCCACCCGGAGGGTGTAGCCGGTGCCGCGCGCCGGATCAGCGTCGAACAGCTCCCGCAGCCGCACCTCCCCCAGCTGCTCCTTGTGCTTGGCCAGCGCCGCCCATTCCGGCATCTGATTCAGCTTGGTGCGGACTTCTGCGTTCATCTCGGACTTCAGCTCTCTCTCGTACAACCTGAATACCGTGCGTGCGCCCCGCTGCCCTCCCAACCTAATTGATCAGCGAGCGGTTTGAGTTGTCTGTCCGCTGTCGGCCGACTTAAGCGCGGGTGTGAGCGCGGTGACCGAGAGCGTGAACAGGGCGGCGGCGAGCAGCATCGGGGTGTTGGGACCCCACAGGGCGGCCACGGCCCCGCCGAGGACCGCCCCGAGCGGCGCCCCGGCGACCGCAAGGGTCCGGAACGCCGAGCTGACGCGCCCCAGCGCGGCGGCGGGCGGGCGCTGCTGCATGAGTGTGTGGGTGCTGACGTTCCACACCATCCCCATGGCCCCGAAGACCGCCATGCTCACGACCAGCGCCGCGAGGTCACGGATCGTGCCCATCGCCACCAGCGCGGCGATCTGGGCCGTTCCGGCGGCGAGCACGCTGCGCACGCGGCCGAGCGTGCGCGCGAGCCGCCCGGCGAGCGCCCCGCCCACGAGACTCCCGGCCGCGTACGCCGTTATCGCCGCCGCGTACCCCCCGCTGCCCGCGTCCAGCCAGCGGGTGACGAGGACGACGAGGGTGGCGAGGAGCGCGCCTATGCCGACGTTGCCCAGCGCGGTCGCCGCGCACAGGCGCCGCAGCACCCGGTCCCGCCACAGCGTGCGCAGTCCGTGCGCGATGTCGGACCGCAGGGTGGCCCCGGCGGGTCTGGGCGGGTGCGCGGGTGCGGGCACCCGCAGGGATGCCACGAGGGCGGCCGCAAGGAGGTAGGTCGCCGCGTCCACCGCGTACGGAACGCCCGTGCCCGCGGCTATCAGGAAGGGCACCACGGGCGCGGCGAGGAGGCCGCCCGCGAACTGCTGACCGGTGAGCAGCCGCGCGTTCGCACTGCCCAGCGTCGCGTGGTCCACGAGGGCGGGGAGCAGGGCCGTGGCGGCGTTGTCGAACAGCGTCTGGAGCGTCGTGAGCACCACGGCGAGCGCGATGAGCAGGCCGATCGAGGCGTGGCCGAGCGCCACGGCGAGGGCGAAGGCCGCGACCAGCAGGCCGCGCGCCACATCCACCGTCCACATGGCGCGCCGCTGGTCCACGCGGTCGGCGACGGCCCCGCCGACCAGGCCGAACACCAGCCACGGCAGATAGCCGCAGGCGGTCACCGACGCTATGAGCAGCGGGTCGTCGGTGAGTGACGCGGCGAGCAGCGGCAGCGCGGCCTTGCGCAGCGAGTCCCCGAAGCTGGAGAGCACGGCGGCACCCCACAGCCGCCCGAACCCACCGCGCCAGGCGACACTTCGCTCGCCCGTCCCGCTCACTTGGACCGCAGCCGTCACAACTCCCCCTCCCCACCCCGTGGTTCCCCCGCGGCACGGCGGATTCCCGAGGTCTCCCAGGGTTCACCGAGCCACGATCAAACCGTAGACGCCACCACTGACATCGGGTCGGGCGCATCGCTGACCAGCGACTTCGGCGCAGGCCGACCGGCGGCTTCGGCGCACATGGCTGTCCCGTCGCTTCGGCGCAGGAGGGCAGACAGCTCCGGCCGGGCACCCGTGGGTGTCCGGCCGGTTCTCAAGTCCTAGATCTCGCCCCGCAGTTTGGCGAGCGCTTCCGCGAGGATGGCCTCGCCGTCCGCGTCGCTGCGCCGCTCGCGGACGTACGCGAGGTGTGTTTTGTACGGCTCGGTGCGCGGCGGGTCCGGGGGGTTGTCCCGGTCCTGGCCCGCCGGAAAGCCGCAGCGGGGGCAGTCCCAGGTGTCGGGGACCTGCGCGTCGCTGGCGAAGCTCGGCTGCGTCTCGTGCCCGTTGGAGCACCAGAAGGAGATGCGCAGCCGCGGCGCGGACTCGCCGCGCTCGGCCTCGCCCATCGGCCCCGCCCCGACCCGGCTTCCCCGGATCGCGTTGCCACTTGCCACGGTCGTAACTCCCTGCGTGATGGTGCTGCCTGTGTCGAACGGCGGCTGCGCCGCGGGGTCGACTGCCGGCTCCGCTGCGGGTGCCTCAGTCTACGTAAGGCCCAACGCGCGTCCAGTGTTGGGAGTTACACCCCACCCCGACACGCAAGCCCCATGATAAGCCGCGCACGGGGGCGCGTACTGAACATGGGGCTATGAGCGGGACAGCGAACAGGACCGCGCCGAAAGGGCGGGCGGCACCCGGCTGCTGTCAGTTGTTGACCTTCATCAGGATGCCGAGCACGACAATGCTCGCGAACCACAGCAGACCGACCACGACCGTGATGCGGTCGAGGTTGCGCTCGGCGACCGAGGAGCCGCCGACGGACGACTGCATTCCGCCACCGAACATGTCGGAAAGGCCGCCGCCCTTGCCCTTGTGCATCAGCACCAGCAGCATCAGCAGCAGGCTGAAGACGATCAGGGCGATCGAGAACCCCATAACCACGGCTGGACCAACTTCCTCGGATCTGAATCGACGACGGGGCCCGAAGCTCTTCGGTGAGCACAGTGGCTCAGAGAACAAGCCTCGGACCCCGCAAGGGTACGACGTATCGCCGCTAGCGCATACTCACTGGTCTCGTCACTGGTCGCCGAAGCGAACGATCTTGACGAACTCGTCGGCGTCGAGCGCCGCGCCGCCCACCAGGGCACCGTCGACATCGGGCTGCGCCATGATGTCGGCGACGTTCTTCGCCTTCACGGAGCCGCCGTACTGGATGCGGACCTTGTCGGCGAGCTCCTGCGAGTACAGCTCGGCGAGGCGGCCGCGGATCGCGCCGCACACCTCCTGGGCGTCCTCGGGGGTGGCGACCTCGCCGGTGCCGATGGCCCACACCGGCTCGTAGGCGATCACGATGGACTCGGCCTGCTCGGCCGGGACGTCCTTGAGGCCGCCGTCGAGCTGGTTCAGCGTGTACTGGACCTGCTGTCCCGCCTTGCGGATGTCCAGGCCCTCGCCGATGCACAGGATCGGCGTGATGCCGTGCTTGAAGGCGGCCTTGACCTTGGCGTTGCAGAGGTCGTCGGTCTCGTTGTGGTACTGACGGCGCTCGGAGTGGCCCACGGCCACGTACGTGCACTTCAGCTTGGCGAGCATCGGCCCTGAGATCTCGCCGGTGTAGGCACCGGAGTCGTGCGCCGAGATGTCCTGGGCGCCGTACTTGATCTTGAGCTTGTCGCCGTCGACGAGCGTCTGCACGGAGCGCAGATCGGTGAAGGGCGGCAGGACGGCGACCTCGACGGCCTCGTAGTCCTTGTCGGCCAGCGCGAACGCGAGCTTCTGGGTGTGCGCGATGGCCTCGAGGTGGTTGAGGTTCATCTTCCAGTTGCCCGCCATGATCGGCGTGCGGGTGGTCTGATTCGTCATGAGGGGTGTCAGTTCTCCAGTGCGGCGAGACCGGGGAGCGTCTTGCCCTCGAGGTATTCGAGGGAGGCGCCGCCGCCGGTCGAGATGTGACCGAATGCGTTCTCGTCGAAGCCCAGGATGCGCACGGCCGCGGCGGAGTCGCCGCCGCCGACGACCGTGAAGGCCGACGAGTCGAGAAGGGCCTGGGCGACCGCCTTGGTGCCCTCGGCGTAGTCGGGGTGCTCGAAGACGCCCATGGGGCCGTTCCAGAAGACGGTGGCGGCGTCGGCGAGCTTCGCGGCGTACAGCTTGCGGGTCTCGGGGCCGATGTCGAGGCCCTCCTGGTCGGCCGGGATGGCGTTCGCGGCGACCGTGGTGGGGTGGGCCGGAGCCTTGGTCTTCAGGTCCGGGAAGTCCGTCGAGACCAGCACGTCGACGGGGAGCACGAACTCGACGCCCTTCTCCTCGGCGCGCTTGAGGTAGCCGAGCACCGCCGGGATCTGGTCCTCCTGCAGGAGGGAGATGCCGACCTCGTGGCCCTGCGCCTTGAGGAAGGTGTACGCCATGCCGCCGCCGATGAGGATGCGGTCGGCCTTCTCCAGGAGGTGGTCGATCACACCGAGCTTGTCGGAGACCTTGGCGCCGCCGAGGACGACGGCGTAGGGCCGCTTGACGTCGTCGGTGAGCTTCTTCAGGACGCCGACCTCGGTGGCGATGAGGTAACCGGCGTAGTGCGGCAGGCGGCCCGGCAGGTCGAACACGGAGGCGTGCTTGCGGTGCACGGCGCCGAAACCGTCGCCTACGTAGACATCGGCCAGGGCCGCGAGCTGGTCGGCGAAGGCCCCGCGCTCGGCGTCGTCCTTGGAGGTCTCGCCGGCGTTGAAGCGCAGGTTCTCGATGACGGCGACCTGGCCGTCGGCGAGTTCGGCGACGGTGGCCTTGGCCGAGTCACCGACGGTGTCGGTGGCGAACCGGACGTCGGCGCCCAGGAGTTCACCGATCCGCGCGGCGGCAGGGGCCAGCGAGAACGCCGGGTCCGGGGCGCCCTTGGGGCGGCCCAGGTGCGAGGCGACGACCACGCGGGCACCGGCCTCGGCGAGCGCCTTCACGGTGGGCAGGACCGCGCGGATGCGGCCGTCGTCGGTGATGGTCGTGCCGTCGAGCGGCACGTTGAGGTCGGCGCGGACGAAGACCCGCTTGCCTGCGACACCGTCGGCGAGAAGTTCGTCGATCGTCTTCATGTAATAGGACTCCGTGACTGGGACTTCTTGAGGGGTGCTCACGCGCAAAGGGTCCGAACGGCGCGGCGCTGCGCTGTCCGGACCCTGTGCTCACATCGAGATGCCTGGCTCTGAGACGTGGACCGCTTAGAGCTGGCCGCCGACGAAGACCGTGAGGTCGACGAGGCGGTTGGAGTAGCCCCACTCGTTGTCGTACCAGCCGAGGATCTTCACCGACTTGCCCTCCTGGACCATCGTCAGGGAGGAGTCGAAGGTGCAGGAGGCCGGGTCGCTGACGATGTCGGACGACACGATCGGGTCCTCGGTGTAGTAGAGGATGCCCTTGAGGTCGCCGTCGTCGGCGGCCTTCTTGAACGCGGCGTTGACCTCGTCCTTGGTGACCTCGCGCTGCAGCTCGACGACCAGGTCGGTGGCGGAGCCCGTCGGGACCGGCACGCGCATGGCGATGCCGTCGAGCTTGCCCTTGAGCTGCGGCAGGACCAGAGCGGTGGCCTTCGCGGCACCGGTCGTGGTCGGGATGATGTTCTCGGCGGCGGCGCGGGCGCGGCGCAGGTCCGAGTGCGGGAAGTCCAGGATGCGCTGGTCGTTGGTGTAGGCGTGCACCGTCGTCATCAGGCCCTTGACGATGCCGAAGTTCTCGTCGAGAACCTTGGCCATCGGCGCCACACAGTTCGTGGTGCAGGAGGCGTTGGAGATGACGTGGTGGTTCGCCGGGTCGTACTTGTCCTGGTTGACGCCCATCACGATGGTGATGTCCTCGTCCTTGGCCGGAGCCGAGATGAGGACCTTCTTCGCGCCACCGGCGATGTGCTTCTCGGCGTCCGCCTTCTTGGTGAAGATGCCGGTGGACTCGATCACGATGTCGACACCGAGCTGGCCCCACGGGATGTCGGCGGGGTTGCGCTCGGACAGCACCTTGATGGTGTGGCCGTCGACAGTGATGGTGTCCTCGGTGTGCGACACCTCGGCCTTGAGGCGGCCCAGGATGGTGTCGTACTTGAGCAGGTGAGCCGTCGTGGCGGTGTCACCCAGGTCGTTGACAGCCACGATCTCGATGTCCGCACCCTGCTCGAGGAGCGCGCGGAAGTAGTTGCGCCCGATGCGGCCAAAGCCGTTGATGCCTACGCGGATCGTCACGAACCGATCTCCTCGTTGGTACGCCGGTCTGAGACGCCGGCGAGTTGTATGGGATGTCCCCGACCGCCTCCGACCCTACCTCTCCGGCGGCTCCGGGGTGACATCGACAGGGGCCCTGCGCGGCCCGGTGGCCCGTACCCCCCAGTAGGGACACGGGCCACCGGGACCTTGGTCCTGACTACGCAGCGTCAGCGGCGCAGGTGGTCCAGTGCCTTGCCCAGCAGCCGGGCCCGGTCGGCCGCCGCGGGGAGGTGTTCGAGGCCGAAGCCGAGCAGCACGCTGTCACGCGCTGTGACCGCCGCGTGGGACTTGTAGAGCTCGCCGGTGCGCGCCCAGTCGCCCGTGATATTGGGGCTTCCGGCCGGGGCCGGGGCGACGGCCCAGGAGCCGAGCGAGGTCTCGAATCCCTCGGTCTCGGTGGTGCTGCCGCCGACGACGAGACGCGCGTTGTCGGCGAACAGACCGCGGCCGCCGCTGCCGGGGTCGGTGACGGCGCTGAGCGACACCTCCACCTTCTTGCCCGCGTAGGCACTGAGGTCGAACGCGACCTGCTTCCAGCCGCCGGAGGAGCCGGTGAAGCTGTTCCAGGAGCCGCTGCTGCCGCTCGCCGCGCAGCCGGTCGCGCCCTGCGTCAGATAGTGCTTCAGGAAGGGGTGGCCGTTGATGAAGAACCCGGCCGCGCACTGGGCGGGCACGGTGGCCGAGGAGGCGCCGTTGGTGTCGGGCAGCGTGGTCCAGTCGTCGGCGCCCGTGGTGTGCGCTTCGAGCAGGCCGTGGTCGAAGCCGGGCTCCAGGTTCCAGTTCAGGGCGAGCCGCAGCTCCGGCTTGTCGGCGGCCGCGACGCCGGTCAGGTCGAAGGTGCGGGTGAGCCGCTTGTAGTCCCGGTCGGCGTGCGCCGCCGAGGCCATGCCCTGGCCCTCGAAGGGCGCGTAGGGGTTGCTGAGACCGGGGTAGGAGCCTCCCGCCGCGCTCTTGAACTGCGGGAACTCCTTGGCGGGCAGGGTGTCGGAGGTGACGGTGAAGCGGCCCGCCTTGTCGAGCGGGTTGGTGTCGGCCGCGCCGAGTGCGCCGTCCGCGCCGGCGAGTGCGCCGGTGCCGCTGAAGCTCTTGGCGTCGGGCGCGGAGAGGCGTTCGTAGGCGCCCAGGTAGTACTGCGCGAAGTCGTCGGTGAGGGCCTCGCCGAGGTCGACGTCGCTGCCGGTCCGCTCGCCGGACTCGATCAGCTTGCCGCCCTCGTTGAGGTAGGCGCGCAGGGCGAGCTGGGTGGGGGCGCCGGGCACGGGGTCGCCGGTGTGGTGGACGACGGCGGAGAAGTGCGAGAGGACGCCGAGCGGGTGCGGGGCGCCCTGCTTGGCGACGTCCCACACGGCGGCCGAGCGGCCGCCCGCCTTCAGGGCGTCGACGTACTTCTGGGTCTGGGTGGCGGGGGCGCCTTCCTCGGCGACGACGAGGGTGCTCGCCCTGGGGCGTTCGGCGACGGTGTACGTGAAGTGCTCGCTCTGCGTGCGGCCCTTCTTCCCCTTCTTGTTGTGCCCGGTGAACCACACCTCGACCTTGTCACCCGCGCGGGCGCCCTCGACGTCGGCGCGGTACTGGTCGAAGTGCAGGTTGTCCTCGCCGCCGTAGGTCTCGCCGCCCTTCCAGGCCCTGAGCTTCTCGTCCTGGGTACGGCCGCCGTTGATCCGGTAGTTGAGTTCCTTGTCCCGCACGGACTTGCGGGCGGTGACGGCGACTTCCTGGTCCGCTCCGCGCGCGTACGACGTGTTGAAGGCGTCCGGCGTGAAGTCGGGGGCCTTGATGCCGGTGACGGACACCGGCTGGTCGGGGTGGAGCGCGGTCTCGGCGACGGCGAGCGCGAACGGGACGTTCTTCGCGAACTCCTGCTGGATCAGCTTCTCGTCGTCGGGGAAGGTGAAGATGGACGCGCAGTCCTGGGGCCGCCAGGCGTCATTGGGGTCCACGTTCGACGCGGTCTGGCAGGTGGACATCTCCGGCGTGAACATGGGGATGCCGTTGACGTTGCCCGCGTGGCCGTCGGCCTCGCCGTTGGTGGTGTACAGCTCGGAGGACACCTGCGGGTGGTAGCCGGGGACGGCGGGCTTCTCGGGGGTGCCGGCGAGCGCCTTGTAGAGCACGTCGTCCGGGGTGGGGGTGGCGACCTGCCAGCCCACTCCGTAGAGGATCAGTTCGGCGGCGGAGTGGTAGTTGATGCCGTACTGGAAGCCGATGCGCTTCTGGAAGCGGTCGATCACCTTGGTCTCGGGCTCGGACATCGGTCCGGTGCCGCGGTAGGTCTCCGAGGACGCCTCGGGCGAGGAACCCTCGTTGTCGTAGCCCCACTTGTAGGCGAAGTTGCGGTTGAGGTCGACGCCGTCGCCCGGTGCGATCCTCCCGTCGCCGTCGACGTCGCGAAGGTTCTTGCGCCACTGGCGGTCGCCGCCGGCGGCGTGGGTGAAGTCGTAGCCGTCGGGGTTGGCGGAGAGCACGAACCACAGCTCGGTGGAGTTCACGAGCTTGGTGATCCGCTTGTCCTTGCCGTAGTTGTCGAGGTAGTGGTGCATCAGGCGGCGGGTCATCTCGGGGGTGATCCACTCGCGCGCGTGCTGGTTGGACATGTACAGCGTGGCGGGCTTGGAGCCGTCCTTGGACTTCTTGGCGTTCTTGGAGAGCTTGAGCGCGAGGATGTCCTTGCCCTGGACCGTCTTGCCGATGGAGACGACCTTGGTGAGGCCGGGGTGGGCCTGCCCGGTCTTGACGATCTCCTCCTGGAGGCCGCCCTTTCCGCTGTACGGCCTGAAGACGCCGTCCCCCGCGGCCTTCAGCTTCTTCGCGGTCGCCGCGGACACTCGGTGCTCGGTGAGGTCGATGCCCTTGCGCTCGATCGCCTTGGCCTGGCCCTCGGTCAGGTACAGCTCGACGCGGCCGGTGCCGCGCTCGGGCGCCTGTCCGGCGAGTTCATGGGCGTCCTGCCCCGCCTCGACCAGGATCGGTATCTGCTTCTTGGTGACGTCGGCCTGGTAGACCTTGACGGCCGCCGGGTCGTCGTCGGCCGGAGACTTGGCCGGTCCGCTCGCCTGGGCGTGCGGTGCGGCGACGAGTCCGCCGACGAGCAGTGCGCTCGCGGCGAGAATCGATCTCGCGCTCGCTCTTCGTCTCATGAGCCCCCCTTGCAGTTGTCCGGCACGTTTGTGCGCGAACGCCAGGCTCGTCACGCTTCATGATCATGTCAATACGACGGGTGAGCGGTCCTGGGGCGGACCGCCGGGCTTCCGGAGGCGGCCGGGGCTCGCGCGGACGGCCCGGGCTCCCGGGGTGCGCGGCGCACGGGCGCACGAAGAAGCCGCCGGGGCCCTTGCGGGCACCGACGGCTTCCGGGGTGTGCGTGGGTGTGCTGCGGTGTCAGAGCACCACGCCTCAGCCGACCATGTTGTCGGCGAGCTCCTCGCTCAGGTTGGACTCCGTGCCGGGGATGCCGAGGTCCTGCGCCCGCTTGTCGGCCATGGCGAGCAGGCGGCGGATGCGGCCCGCGACGGCGTCCTTGGTCAGCGGCGGGTCGGCGAGCGCGCCCAGCTCCTCCAGGGAGGCCTGCTTGTGCTCCATCCGCAGCCGGCCCGCGGCCGCGAGGTGCTCGGGCACCTCCTCGCCGAGGATCTCCAGGGCGCGCTGCACCCGGGCACCCGCGGCGACGGCGGCACGGGCCGAGCGGCGCAGGTTGGCGTCGTCGAAGTTGGCCAGGCGGTTGGCGGTGGCGCGGACCTCGCGGCGCATCCGCCGCTCCTCCCAGGCGAGCACCGACTCATGGGCGCCGAGCCGGGTCAGCAGGGCGCCGATCGCGTCCCCGTCCCGGACGACGACGCGGTCCACACCGCGCACCTCCCGGGCCTTCGCGGCGATCTGCAGCCGCCGGGCCGCGCCGACCAGCGCGAGCGCCGCCTCCGGGCCCGGGCAGGTCACCTCCAGGGAGGAGGAGCGGCCGGGCTCGGTC
This sequence comes from Streptomyces sp. NPDC040610, assembly GCF_055594065.1. Taxonomy (NCBI): domain Bacteria; kingdom Bacillati; phylum Actinomycetota; class Actinomycetes; order Kitasatosporales; family Streptomycetaceae; genus Streptomyces; species Streptomyces sp. NPDC040610. The sequence goes on from NZ_JBVIXA010000014.1 coordinate 191,499, forward strand.
AGCGAGCCGTGCGCGAGGAAGGCGCCGCGCCAGGCCGCCTCGGCGTCGCAGGTGGCCCCCGAGACCACCTGCGGGGGCAGGCCGCGGATGGGCCGCCCGCGGCCGTCCACCAGGCCGGTCTGGCGAGCCAGCTGATCGCCGCCCGCGACCACCCGAACGACGTAGCGCGAGCCGCGCCGCAGGCCGCCGGGGGCCATCACGATCAGCTCCGAGCTGTGCCCGAAGATCTCCAGGATGTCCCGCTTGAGGCGGCGCGCCGCCATCGCGGTGTCCAGCTCCGCCTCGATCACGATGCGGCCGCTCACCAGGTGCAGACCGCCCGCGAACCGCAGGATCGACGAGACCTCTGCTTTTCTGCAGCAGGTCCGGGTGACGGGGAGCCGGGAGATCTCGTCCTTCACCGCTGCCGTCATCGCCATGGGCCGATCCTTCCATGCATCCGAAAAATACGGTCGTACGCGGCGGCCAGCAGCTCCGGGTCGTGCTTGGGGCTGCCGTCCTGGCGGGCCACCGGCGCCAGCTCCACCGTGGCGCCGAACCGCTTGGCGGCATCGGTCAGGGATCCACGGTCGGGCACGGCGGCCTCGTCGGCCAGCACCACGTCCAGGGCGAGTTTAGGGGCGTGTCGGGCCAAAACCTCCAAATGACGCTGCGGAGAGAACCCTTCGGTTTCTCCGGGTTGCGGCGCGAGGTTGAGCGAAAGGACCCGGCGGGCCTTGGTCTCGGTGAGCGCGTCGAGCAGCTCGGGCACCAGCAGGTGCGGGATCACCGAGGAGAACCAGGATCCGGGGCCGAGAACCACCCAGTCGGCGTCAAGGACGGCGGCGACGGCCTCCGGCACGGCCGGCGGGTCCTGCGGGACGACGTGCACGGACTGCACCTCGCCCGGGGTGAGCGCGACGGTGGCCTGGCCGCGGACGGTGTCCACGTCGTCGGGGCGGTCCGGGTCGTGGCCCTTGACCAGGGCCTGGAGCTCCAGCGGCACGGCGGACATGGGCAGCACGCGGCCGTGCGCGCCGAGCAGCCTGCCGACCAGGTCCAGGGCCTGGACGTGGTCGCCGAGCTGTTCCCACAGGGCGACGATCAGCAGATTGCCCACCGCGTGCTCGTGCAGGTCGCCGCGGGACTGGAAGCGGTGCTGGATCACGCGGGACCAGGTCTGGCCCCAGTCGTCGTCGCCGCACAGCGCGGCGAGGGCCTTGCGCAGGTCGCCGGGCGGCAGCACGCCCAGCTCGGCGCGCAGGCGCCCGCTGGAGCCGCCGTCGTCGGCGACCGTCACCACGGCGGTGAGGTCGCCGGTGATGCGGCGCAGCGCGGCGAGCGACGCGGACAGGCCCATGCCGCCGCCGAGGGCGACGACCTTGGGCTGGGTGCCCCGCTTGCGGCCCAGGCGGTTCAGGCGGAGCACCCGGCGGTTGGGCTTCATTCGCGCCCCATGTCCCGGTGGACGAGGACGGTCTCGATCCCGGCGGCGGTGAGACGGGCGGCCAGCTTCTCCGAGGTGGCGACGGAGCGGTGCTTGCCGCCGGTGCAGCCGACGGCGATGGTCACGTACCGCTTGCCCTCGCGGCGGTAGCCCGCGGCGATGAGCTGGAGCAGCTCGGTGTAGCGGTCGAGGAACTCCTTGGCGCCGGGCTGGTTGAAGACGTACGCCGACACCTCCTCGTTGAGCCCGGTGTAGGGGCGCAGCTCCGGGACCCAGTGCGGGTTGGGCAGGAAGCGCATGTCGACGACGAGGTCGGCGTCGACCGGCAGGCCGTACTTGAACCCGAAGGACATCACCGTGGCCCGCAGCTCGGGCTCCTCGTCGCCCGCGAACTGGGCGTCCATCTTGGCGCGCAGCTCGTGCACGTTCAGGCTGGAGGTGTCGATGACCAGGTCGGCGTCGCCGCGCAGCTCGCGCAGGAGCTCGCGCTCGGCCGCGATGCCGTCGACGATGCGGCCGTCGCCCTGCAGCGGGTGCGGGCGGCGCACCGACTCGAAGCGGCGCACCAGGGCGTCGTCGGAGGACTCCAGGAAGACGATGCGCCGGGTGACGTGCTTGGACTCCAGGTCCGCGAGGGACTGGCGCAGGTTGTCGAAGAAGCGGCGGCCGCGGACGTCGACGACGACCGCGATGCGCGCGACGTTGCCCTGGGAGCGGGCGCCGAGCTCCACCATGGTGGGGATCAGCGCGGGCGGCAGGTTGTCGACGACGAACCAGCCGAGGTCCTCCAGGCACTTCGCGGCCGTGGAGCGTCCCGCGCCGGACATCCCGGAGATGATCACCAGCTCGGGGATGGCCGCCTCCGCGGCTTCGCCCGGTTCGATGGTCGTGCCCGTACTCACTTGTTCTCCGCCTTCGTCGTGCTCGCTCATGTCTCCATCCCCCGTCGTGTCCGTGCGGCGCCCACGCGCGTGGGCGCCTCGCTGTCGCTCGGGGCCCCGGTCGTGTCGGGCCCGTCGCCGTGCGAGTCTCCCGCGTGCGCGGGCTGCTCGCCGTGGCCGGAGTCACCCGCCGTCGCGGGTTCCTCCTCCTCCATGATCTCTCCAGTCGCGGTGTTCACCGCGGGCGCCGCCGGGGCGGCCTGCGCGAACGCCGCGAGGACGGCCTCCGCGGTCTTGCGGCCTATCCCGGGGACCTCGCAGATCTGGTCGATGGTCGCGGACCGGAGTTTCTTCACCGAACCGAAGTGTTTGATCAATGTCTGCTTGCGAGCCTCGCCCAGGCCGGGCACGGCGTCCAACGGGCTCGCCTTGAAGCGCTTGGTCCGCTTCGACCGCTGGTAGGTGATCGCGAACCGGTGCGCCTCGTCGCGCACGCGCTGGAGCAGGTACAACCCCTCGCTGGTGCGCGGCAGGATCACCGGGTCGTCCTCGCCGGGCACCCAGACCTCTTCGAGGCGCTTGGCGAGGCCGCAGACGGCGATGTCGTCGATGCCGAGGTCGTCCAGGGCCCGCTGGGCGGCGGCGACCTGCGGCTGGCCGCCGTCGACGACGACGAGCTGCGGCGGGTACGCGAACTTCTTGGGCCGCCCGTCCTCCTCCACGAGGCTCTCCTGAGCCTCCTCGGGGGACCACTCCCCCGTCCTTTCCTTCTCGGCCAGATACCGCCGGAAGCGCCGGGTGAGCACTTCGTGCATGGAGCGGACGTCGTCCTGGCCCTCGAAGCCCTTGATCTGGAAGCGGCGGTACTCGCTCTTGCGGGCGAGGCCGTCCTCGAAGACGACCATGGAGGCGACGACGTCGTCGCCCTGGAGGTGCGAGATGTCGTAGCACTCGATGCGCAGGGGCGCGCTGTCCAGCTCCAGGGCGGTGGCGATCTCCTCCAGGGCGCGGGAGCGGGTCGTGAGGTCGGAGGCGCGCTTGGTCTTGTGCAGCATGAGGGACTGCTGGGCGTTGCGGGCGACGGTCTCCATGAGGGCCTTCTTGTCGCCGCGCTGGGGGATGCGCAGCGACACGTTCGACCCGCGGCGCTGGGTGAGCCACTCCTGGACCGGCTCGGTGGGGTCGGGCAGGGCGGGGACGAGCACCTCCTTGGGGACGGCGTCGCCCGTCTCCTCTCCGTAGAGCTGCTGGAGGGCGTGTTCCACGAGGTCGGCCGTGGTGACCGCCTCGACCTTGTCGGTGACCCAGCCGCGCTGGCCGCGCACGCGTCCGCCGCGCACGTGGAAGATCTGGACGGCGGCCTCCAGCTCGTCCTCGGCGACGGCGATCAGGTCGGCGTCGGTGGCGTCGGCGAGGACGACGGCGCTCTTCTCCATCGCCTTCCTGAGGGCGTCTATGTCGTCGCGCAGCCGGGCCGCACGCTCGTACTCCATGTCCTCGGCGGCGTCCGTCATCTGCCGCTCCAGGCGCCGGATGTACGTCCCCGTGCGGCCGGTCATGAACTCGCAGAAGTCCTCGGCCAGTTCACGGTGCTCCTCGGCGGAGACGCGGTCCACGCAGGGCGCCGAGCACTTGCCGATGTAGCCGAGCAGGCAGGGGCGGCCGGTGCGGGCGGCGTTCTTGAAGACCCCGGCGGAGCAGGTGCGGACGGGGAACACGCGCAGGAGCAGGTCCACGGTGTCGCGGATCGCCCACGCGTGGCCGTACGGACCGAAGTAGCGCACGCCCTTCTTCTTCTGACCGCGCATCACCTGCACGCGCGGGAACTGCTCGTTCATCGTCACCGCGAGGTACGGGTAGCTCTTGTCGTCGCGGTACTTGACGTTGAAGCGCGGGTCGAACTCCTTGATCCAGGTGTACTCCAGCTGGAGCGCCGCGGTCTCCGTGGCGACGACGGTCCACTCCACGGACGCCGCCGTCGTCACCATCGTGGCCGTGCGCGGGTGCAGGTTCGCCAGGTCCTGGAAGTAGCTCGCCAGGCGCTGGCGCAGGCTCTTGGCCTTCCCGACGTAGATCACCCGGCGGTGCTCGTCGCGGAATTTGTAGACCCCCGGCGAGTCGGGGATCTGTCCCGGCTTGGGGCGGTAGCTGGAAGGGTCGGCCATGTCGGACAGCCTACTGGCGAGCAGTGACAGTCAGTCGCGGCGGCCGGGCGGCGTCGACGCGGTCGGACCCGCCCGCCCTGTGCAGGGCGGGCGGGTGGGGAGTGTCCCGGCCGGAGGCCGGGGCCAGGTCAGCTCAGGCGGCGGGAGCGGCGCCGGAGCAGGGCCGCGCCGGACAGGCCGAGGGCGACCAGCGCCCCGGCTCCGGCCACGGTGGAGGCGACGGTCACCGGCCCGTCGGAGGAGGACGACGCGGACTCGGCGGTCCCGTCCGCCTTGGCCGACATGGCCCCGGGCGCCCCCTGCGAGGGCTCCTCGGCGTACCCGCCCGCCTTGCCGGACTTGGCGTACGCCGACCCCGGCAGCTTGTCCCCGTACGCCTTCTGGACGCGCTTGCGGTAGGCGTCGGTCGAGGTCCCCTCCGCGCCGACCGCGCGCACCGCGTCCTTGTCGAGGGGCAGCACGCGCGCGCCCTTGGTGACGTACCAGCCGTTGATCTGCGGCTCGTGGAAAACGGTGCCTCCGGGGAGCTTGTCGGCACCCACGCGCGCGTAGTGGGTCTCGTCGTCCCCGGTGGCGATGTTCACGATCCTCCAGGAGCCCTCCTGCCGGACGGACCAGAGCGATGCCTCCTGGCCGTCGGAGGAGACCGCCTTGCTGGCCAGGAACTCCATGCGGGCGACGGGCGCGTCCTTCTTGCCGGCGACGAAGTCGGGCGACAAGTAGTAGACGGGTACGGCCTTGTCGCCCGCCACGCGCGGCTCGGCCGCCGCCTTGGTGACGGCTCCCTCGCGGGCGAAGAAGCGGGAGAGCGTGTCGAGGGTCTTCGGGGCCTCGGCCGCGTCGTGGGCGGCACCGCGAGAGGCGTCCGAGGGTGCCGACGGCGCGGGCGGCGCGGGTCGCGCGGCCGGACCGGAGTCGGCGGAGGCGTGCGGGGCCGCGAGGCCAAGGAGCAGCGCGGCGGCCGAGCCCGCGAGCACGGCTTTCAGCGCGCGACCGGACGTACCGAAGGAGCCGGACGTACCGGATGCGGACGTACCGGATGCGGCGGATTCGGAGGAAACGTGACGGGTCATCGCTCTCACGCCCCTATCCGGTACAGCGAGTGGGTCCAGGAGAAGGTGTTGTTGTTGACGTACCAGTCGTGGGACGCCCAGTTGTAGCGGTCGCTGGAGGGCCATGGGTCGCCCCAGTACACCCAGCTGTTGGCGGTGTCGTAGCCGTAGATGACGTGCATGTGGCCGCCGCCGTTGGACCACTGGATGCGGGTCTCGATCGGCCGGTTCGCGTTGATCTCCGACTGCACGGTGGGGTAGCGCAGCCAGCCGGTGACGTACGAGCCGGAGTTGATGCCCGCCCACCTGAGGCCGGTCTGGACGTTGCCCAGGGTGGCCTGGTTGTTGGGGCACTCGGTGTTCTGGTTGCGGCCGAAGGCGGCGTTGCAGAACTGGTTCTGGCTGTAGTTCTTGCCGAGGTACGTGGCGATGGTGTTGCCCGCCGCGGCCCAGCACCAGTTGGTCTTCTGCTGCGCCTGCATGGTGATGTTCAGGCGCTTGGTGGCGAGGACCGACGGGTCGGCCGCTCCCGAGGCGGCCGGAGCGACGGTCGACGACGTGTCGTGCGGTGCCGCGGCGGCGGTGGCCGCCGGTACGGCGAGGAAGGCCGCCGCGGCGACGGCCAGTGCGGACAGCCGTCTGCGACGGCTCAGCCCGCGGGTGGAGTGGTGCATCGCGTTCCTCCCGAGCGGAGTGGGGGTGGGATGTGGAGGAGCGCGTCCGGACGCTGCGATTGAGCATCAGGTGTTGTCCGGTGCAGGTCAACACGCTTCAATGCGGCATGGTTTGAAGCGTGAACAACGGCGTACATCTGTGAACGCCGGTCGCACGCTCACCTGGCCACCCGCTTCGACCGGGGCGTACACCCGCGCGGCCGGAGTGAACGTTCACAGAAAGGACCTGCGGTGCGGAACGTCACCCCCCACACACCGCCCCACGCGACGCCCCTCGCGGACGACACCCCGGTGGACCTCGCCACCGCCCTGCGCACCGGCCCGTTCCACGTCGCCCTGCGCGCCGCCATCGCCGCCCGGCGCCTGCCCCTGCAACGGGTGCGCCACCATCTCGCACGCGCGGGCGTCCACGTCGGCGTGACCAGTCTGAGCTACTGGCAGCAGGGTGCGCGCCGCCCCCAGCGCGCCGAGTCGCTACGGGCCGTGCGCGCCCTGGAGGAGATCCTGCGGCTGCCGGAGGAATCACTCATCCGGCTGCTCGCCCAGGCCGAGGAGCGTATCAACGCCGAACGCCCCGCCGCGCGTTCCTACCGTTCCCTGGTGGAGGCGTCCGACGTCCTGCAGTCGCTCCTCGCCGACCTGGAGTCCCCGCTCGACGGCGGTCTGCACACCGTCGGCCACCATGAGCGCATACGCATCGGCGCGGACCGTGAGCTCCTTGGCCGCGATTCCCAGCATGTCGTACGCGCCCACACGGACGGGATCGACCGCTATCTGGCCATCCACCACGGGGACCCCGGCTGCGCCCCGGAGCGGATGGAGGTGCGGGCCCTGGAGAACTGCCGCACCGGGCGGGTGCGCTGGCACCACGACACCGGTGTCCTGGTCGCGGAGCTGCTGTTCGACGCCCGGCTGCGCGCGGGCGACACCCATCTGTTCTGTTACGGCTTCGAGGACGGCACGGCCGGGGCGAGTGCCGAGTACGTACGCGGCTTCAGCTTCACCGGCGGCCAGTACGCCCTCCAGGTCCGCTTCGCCGAGGGCACCCTGCCCGTGCGCTGCCACCGTTTCACGCAGCGGTCGGCGGCCGCGCCGCGCCTCGGCCTGCGGGAGCTGACGCTGAGCGGCAGCCATCGGTCGGTGCACCTCGTGGAGCCGCAGGTGCGGGCCGGGATCATCGGGATCGGGTGGGACTGGGAGTGACCTCTCAGGCCCCCGGGCCCGCCACGATCTTGCCGCTCGCGACCTTCACCGGCAGTTCCTCCAGGGGTGCCACGGCGGGCTCGCGCAGCACCTTGCCGTTCCTCGCGTCGAACTGGCTGCCGTGGCACTGGCAGGTCAGCTCGGCACCCTGAAGGTTCTTGATCGGGCACCGGGCGTGCGTGCAGATACTGCTGAACGCCTTGTACTCGTCGTCGGCTATCCGGCTGACCACCACGTTCTTGTCCGTGTAGAGCTTCGATCCGCCCACCGGCACCTCGTCGGCCGCGCCCAGGTCCACCGGCTCGGTCGGCGCGGAGCGGTTGCCGTTGCCGCCGGAGGAGCAGGCGGTGAGCCCGAGCCCGACGGCCGGGGCGAGGGCGGCCGCGCGCAGCACCGTGCGGCGGGCGGGGGACGTGCCGGGCATGAAGTCTCCACAGGTCAGGCTGGTTCGGCGACGGATCGACCTTACCGGTGGGAGGTCGCGTGACCGGGTGGGGCACCGGGGTGCCCGAGTGCCGCCCGCATCGGTCGCGTCCGCCGGTTCTGGCTTTAGCCTGTCCGCAGGCGGAGGCCGGGGCTCCAGGGCGTCGGGACACCGGAACGCCCAGCCGCCCGACCGCCGGAGCCGTACGCCGGAAGGAACCGTCAGTGATAGTCGTCGCAGGTGAGGCCCTCATCGACCTGGTGCCGCAGGAGGCGCTGCGGGACGCGCGGGAGGACTCGCGGGAAGGCACGCGGGACGCGCGGGAGCGCACGCACCGGGACGCGCCGCACGGCGGCGGGACCGCCGTGAGCAGCGCCTCCGAGATCTCCCCCGCCGCCCCTGCCCCCGCGCTCCCCGCCCTCGCGCCGCGCCTCGGCGGCGGGCCGTACAACACGGCGGTCGCGCTCGGCCGCCTCGGCTCCCCCACCGCCTTCTGCTCCCGGGTCTCGCTCGACGTGTTCGGCGAGGCGCTGCTCGCGGGCCTGCGGGCGGCGGACGTCGACGTGTCGTACGTCCAGCGCGGCGCCGAGCCGACGACCCTGGCCGTCACCTCGATCGACGCCGACGGCTCGGCCGAGTACTCCTTCTACGTGGACGGCACCGCCGACCGTCTCTTCGCCGTGCCGCGCCGGGTCCCGGACGGCGTGCGGGCGATGTCCTTCGGGACCTGCTCGCTCGTCCTGGAGCCGGGTGCGAGCGCGTACGAGGAGCTGATGCGGCGCGAGGCGGCCCGCGGCGTCTTCACGGCGCTCGACCCCAACATCCGCCCCGGCCTCATCGCCGACGCGGACGCCTACCGCGCCCGGTTCAAGAGCTGGCTGCCGTCGGTGGCGCTCCTGAAGCTGTCCGAGGAGGACGCCCGCTGGCTGGGCGGCACGCCCGAGGAGTGGCTGGCGTCGGGCCCGGCGGCCGTGGTCGTGACGCGGGGCGGCGACGGCCTGTCCGTCTTCACGCGCGAGGGCGGAGAGGTCTCGGTGCCCGGCGTTCCGGTCGACGTCGTGGACACGATCGGCGCGGGCGACACGGTGAACGCGGCGCTGCTGCACTCCCTGGCCGCACGGGACGCCCTGTCCGCGCGGGCGGCGGGGCTCGGCGGGGACGCCTGGGCCGAGGTGCTGCGGTTCGCGGCTCGCGCGGCGGCGATCACCTGCTCGCGGGCGGGGGCGGAGCCGCCGTACGCACGGGAGTTGGCCGGGGGCGAGGGAACGGGCCACTAGGGGCAGACCTCTCAGGGGCACCGGGCCGCCCCTGACAAACCTCGGGGCTTCTTGGGCGGGCCCTAGCCGCTGACCGCGCGCAGACCGCCCGGCTGGCGGCCGTTGAGCTGGTCGAGCGCCGCCGAGGTGGCGTCGTCGGCCGGGAGGTGGACGAGAAGGCGCTGGCCATCGACGTCGGGCAGAGCCAGCGTCTCGTACGACAGACGCAGCGCCCCCACCTGCGGGTGCGCGAGGCGCTCCACGCCGCTGCGGCGCGGCAGGCCGGGCACGGCCTCGATGCGTTCGGCGAACGGCGCCCCGGCGAGCACCGTCAACTCGTCGACGAACTGCATCGCATGGGGGTCGATCATCGGTGATTCATTCCTGAGGTGCGCGATCTGCTCGTCGGCGACACGCTCCCACTCGGGAAAGACGGTACGGGCCCGCTCGTCGGTGAAGACGAATCGCAGCAGGTTGGGCCGGTCGCCGTCGAGCAGGCCGAGGGGGCGGGCGAGCCGTTCGTATCCCGTCGTGTACGTGAGGACGTCGCTGAGCCGGTTGAGCAGCACAGCCGGGGTGGGTTCGAGGCGGTCGACCAAGGCACGCACGGTGGGCCGCACGGACAGCGCCGGGGGCGGGGCGGCGGAGCAGCAGGGGTTGTCGGCGCCGTTGCTCGCCTTCTCCAGGCGGCGCAGGTGAACGCGCTCCTCCACGGTCAGGCGCAGGGTGTCGGCGAGCGAACCGAGCACGGACGGCGAGGGGTTGCGGTCGCGGCCCTGTTCCAGGCGGGTGAGGTACTCGACGCTGATGCCGGCGAGGGTGGCGACTTCGGAGCGGCGCAGTCCCGGGGTGCGGCGGCGCGGGCCGCCGGGCAGGCCCACTTCGGTGGGGGTGATGGCCTCGCGGCGGGCACGGAGGAAGGCTCCCAGCTCGTTCTCGCTCACCGTTCGAACGTACCAGGGCGGCTCCTGGGGCCGCTGCCTCCGATCGTGGCCCTGTCGATCGTGGCCCTGCCACTACCAGTCTCCGCCCGGCCTTCCTCGGGTCCGGCGGCCGCCCCAGAGTGGACGGCATGACCACCGAGACCAACACCACTGACGCTGCCGCCACCACCGCCCTGCCGCTCCCGGCGGGCCGTTGGGCGCTGGACCCGCTGCACTCCGCCGTGAACTTCACCATCCGCCACCTGGGCATCTCCAAGGTGCGCGGCCGTTTCACCGAGTTCGACGCGGAGCTGGTGGTGGGCGAGACCCTCGACGACACGGCGGTGAACGCCACCATCGCCCTCGCGTCGATCGACACCGGAAACCCGGACCGGGACGCGCACGTCCGCGCCTCCGACCTGCTCGACGTGGAGAAGCGCCCGACGATGGTGTTCCGCTCCGCCGGGATCTCCGGTGCCGGCGAGGACTGGACGATGGCGGGCGAGCTGACCATCGGCGATGTCACCCGCCCGGTGACGCTGGCCGTGGAGTTCGGCGGCCTCGGCGAGTTCGGCGACACCCGCCACGCCGGTTTCGAGGCGACGGGTGAGATCCGCCGCAGCGAGTACGGCCTGACGTTCGCCCCCGGCATGCTCGGCGAGGCCGTGAAGATCCAGCTGGACATGCAGTTCCTGGAGCCGGGCAAGGGCGAGGCGTAGGGCCCCGGGCCCGGGAGCTTCAGCTCGTCCCGAAGGCGCCGTGCCGTCCCGCTCCGGCGGCGAACCGCGCGGCGCCTTCGGCTGCTTCGCCGAGGGCGTGCATGCCGTGGGCCAACTCGCCCGCGAGCGCCTGTTGTTCGGGCAGCCCGTGCTGTTCGCGGGCGGAGAGCCGGTCGTGCCGCAGGCAGGTCTGGGGGAACGCGGCGATCTCGGCGGCGAGTTGCTCGGCCGCCGCGCGGGCGGAGCCCTTCGCCACGACCCGGTTGACCAGGCCCATGCCCAGCGCCTCCGCCGCGTCGACCGGGCGGCCGGTCAGGATGAGGTCCATGGCGCGCCCCTCCCCGACGATCCGGGGAAGCCGCACCGTCCCGCCGTCGATGAGCGGCACGCCCCAGCGGCGGCAGAACACCCCGAGCACGGCGTCGTCCTCGGCGACCCTGAGGTCGCACCAGAGGGCGAGTTCCAGCCCGCCCGCGACGGCGTGCCCGGAGATCGCGGCGACGACGGGCTTGGACAGGTTCAGGCGCGTGGGCCCCATCGGCCCGTCGTTCTCCCCGTTCACCTCGGCGACTTCGTTGCCGTCCGGGGTGCCGAGCGCCTTCAGGTCTGCGCCCGCGCAGAAGGTGCCTCCTTCGCCCCACAGCACGGCGACCGACGCCTCCGGGTCGGCCTCGAAGGTCCGGAAGGCCTCAGCGAGGGCTCGCGCGGTGGGCCCGTCGACGGCGTTGCGCACCTCGGGCCGCGCCAGAACGACAGTGGTGACGGCCCCCTTCCGTTCGCTCCGCACAGACGGGACGGCTGCGGCTGACATCTCGTACGCCTCCTGGGTCGCGGTGGTGCGTCGGGCGGTGGATGCGGGGGACGGTACGCCAGTTGGGCGGCGGAAGAGACGTCAGCGCGCCACCCCTGTGCGGGGCGGCGCGCTGTGTGACTGGGGCGACGACCGGAGGGGCGCTTGACCTCAGGCCTTGCGCGCCCGCGTCGCCGTCTTCTTCGCGGGGGCCTTCTTGGCTGTCGCCTTCTTGGTCGCCGTCTTCTTCGTGGCCGACGACTTCGTGGCCGACGGCTTCTTGGGCTCCGACTTGGTGGCCGTCGACTTGGTGACGGCTGTCTTCGTGGGGGCCGACTTCGAGGCCACCGTCTTCTTGGCGGCGGTCTTCTTCGTGCTGCGGCGGGCCGGGGGCACCGCCGCGTCGCTGATGCGGTCCGCGGCGATGATGTCGCGCAGGAACTTGCCGGTGTGGCTGGTCGGCACCCCGGCGACCTGCTCGGGAGTGCCCTCGGCGATGACGAGGCCGCCGCCGCTGCCGCCCTCCGGACCCATGTCGACGACCCAGTCCGCGGTCTTGATCACGTCGAGGTTGTGCTCGATGACGATGACCGTGTTGCCCTTGTCGACCAGGCCGGACAGGACCGTGATCAGCTTGCTGATGTCTTCGAAGTGCAGACCGGTGGTCGGCTCGTCGAGGACGTAGACCGTGCGGCCCGTGGAGCGCTTCTGGAGCTCGCTGGCCAGCTTCACGCGCTGGGCCTCGCCGCCGGAGAGCGTGGGCGCGGACTGGCCGAGCCGGACATAGCCGAGGCCCACGTCGTGGAGGGTCCTCAGATGCCGGGCGATGCCGGGCACCGCTTCGAAGAAGTCGAGCGCCTCCTCGATGGGCATGTCGAGGACCTCGGCGATGGACTTGCCCTTGTAGTGCACGTCCAGGGTCTCGCGGTTGTACCGCGCGCCGTGGCAGACCTCGCAGGGGACGTACACATCCGGGAGGAAGTTCATCTCGATCTTGATGGTGCCGTCGCCGGAGCAGTTCTCGCAGCGGCCGCCCTTGACGTTGAAGGAGAAGCGCCCGGGGAGATAGCCCCTGACCTTCGCCTCCGTGGTCTCCGCGAAGAGCTTGCGGACGTGGTCGAAGACTCCGGTGTACGTCGCCGGGTTCGACCGGGGGGTGCGGCCGATGGGCGACTGGTCGACGTGCACGACCTTGTCGACGAGGTCGTCGCCCTCCACCCGCGTGTGCCGCCCGGGGACGGACCTGGCGCCGTTCAGCTCGCGGGCCAGGTGGGTGTAGAGGATGTCGTTGACCAGCGTGGACTTGCCGGACCCGGACACGCCGGTGACGGCCGTGAGGACGCCCAGCGGGAAGGAGACGTCGATGTCCTGGAGGTTGTTCTCGCGGGCGCCGTGCACCGTGAGGCGGCGGGTGGGGTCGGCGGGGCGGCGGACGTCGGGGACGGGGATGGCCTTCTTGCCCGACAGATACTGACCGGTGACCGACTTGTCGTTGCCGAGCAGCTCCTTCAGGGAGCCGCTGTGCACGACCTTGCCGCCGTGCTCACCCGCGCCGGGGCCGATGTCCACGACCCAGTCGGCGACCTTGATGGTGTCCTCGTCGTGCTCGACGACGATCAGGGTGTTGCCCATGTCGCGCAGCCGGACCAGCGTCTCGATGAGGCGGTGGTTGTCGCGCTGGTGCAGGCCGATGGACGGCTCGTCCAGGACGTACAACACGCCGACCAGGCCGGAGCCGATCTGGGTGGCCAGGCGGATGCGCTGGGCCTCGCCGCCGGAGAGCGTGCCCGCGGCGCGGTTCAGCGAGAGGTAGTCGAGGCCGACGTCGACCAGGAAGCGCAGTCGTTCGTTGACCTCCTTCAGGACCCGCTCGGCGATCTTCTTGTCACGGGCGTCGAGCCGCAGCTCGGCGAGGAAGTCCGCGCAGTCGCTGATCGACATCGCGGAGACCTCGGCGATGGACCTGCCCATGACCGTGACGGCGAGGACGATCGGCTTGAGGCGGGTGCCCTCACAGGTGGGGCAGGGCACCTCGCGCATATAGCCCTCGAAGCGCTCGCGGCTGGCGTCGCTCTCGGCCTCGCTGTGCCGCCGCTTGACGAAGGGGACGGCGCCTTCGAAGGCGGTGGTGTAGACCCGCTCCCTGCCGTACCTGTTGCGGTAGCGCACTTCGATCTGGGTCTTGTGGCCGTGCAGCAGGGCCTTCTTGGCGCGCTGCGGCAGGCCCGCCCAGGGCATGTCGGTGGAGAAGCCGAGCGCGTCGGCGAGGGCGCCGACCAGGCGGCCGAAGTAGTCCTTGGTGTGGCCGTGGGACCAGGGGTGGATGGCGCCCTCGTCGAGCGACTTGTCCTCGTCCGGGACGATCAGCTCGGGGTCGACCTCCATGCGCGTGCCGATGCCGGTGCAGTCGGGGCAGGCGCCGAAGGGCGAGTTGAAGGAGAAGGAGCGGGGCTCGAGCTCCTCGAAGGACAGGTCGTCGTACGGGCAGTAGAGGTGCTCCGAGTACATCCGCTCGCGCTCGGGGTCGTCCTCGGGGAGGTCGACGAAGTCCAGGACGACCATGCCGCCGGAGAGGCCGAGGGCGGTCTCCACCGAGTCGGTCAGGCGGCGCTTGGCGGAGTCCTTCACCGTGAGGCGGTCGACGACCACCTCGATGGTGTGCTTCTCCTGCTTCTTCAGCGTGGGCGGCTCGGAGAGCTGGATGGTCGCGCCGTCCACCCGGGCGCGGCTGTACCCCTTGGTCTGGAGGTCGGCGAAGAGGTCGACGAACTCGCCCTTGCGCTCGCGCACCAGCGGCGAGAGGACCTGGAAGCGGCTGCCCTCGGGCAGTTCGAGGACCTTGTCGACGATGGCCTGCGGGGACTGGCGGGAGATCGGGCGGCGGCACTCGGGGCAGTGCGGCTTGCCGATGCGCGCGAACAGCAGGCGCAGGTAGTCGTAGACCTCGGTGATGGTGCCGACCGTGGAGCGCGGGTTGCGCGAGGTCGACTTCTGGTCGATGGAGACCGCGGGCGACAGTCCCTCGATGAAGTCGACGTCCGGCTTGTCCATCTGGCCGAGGAACTGGCGGGCGTACGACGACAGGGACTCGACGTAGCGCCGCTGGCCCTCGGCGAAGATCGTGTCGAACGCGAGCGAGGACTTGCCGGACCCGGACAGACCGGTGAAGACGATGAGGGAGTCACGCGGGAGGTCGAGCGAGACGTTCTTGAGATTGTGCTCGCGCGCGCCACGGACGATGAGACGGTCGGCCACGCCGGTCCGCACCTTTCTTGAGAGAAGTGACAGGGGCGGGGCCCCCGTCGTTCACAGACTAGGGCGACCCACTGACAACGCCGGGTCGGATTCCCTGGTTCGCGGGATCCGGAGGTCGATGAACCCGGACTACCAAGAATGCCCGATGCCGCAACCGACCTTATAGCACGGACATTCGATTTGCGGGGCTGGTCCACCGCCTTCACCCGAACGTGTGGCGGAGCTATCGTCGGGCCCATGATTGATCATGTGCGCGACCTGGCGTCTGTACGTGACGCGACCGAACGGCTGCTCGCCGCAGCCACCGCATTGGACAACGTTTCGACGGCCGAGCCGTCACGGCTTCCCGGCTGGACGCGCGGACACGTCCTCGCGCACGTCGCGCGGAACGCCGACGCCCTGGTGAATGTGCTGGCCGGGCGACCCATGTACGTGAGCGGGGAGGCGCGGGACGCCGACATCGAGCGGGACGCTCCGCGACCGCTGGACGTTCAGCTCACCGACCTGCGGGAGTCCGCGGCCCGCTTCCAGGACGAGGGCGCCGCCCCCGCGGACTGGTCCCGCACCGTGGAGCTGCGCAACGGCGTCAAGGACGCGGCCGCCAACGTGCCCTTCCGGCGCTGGATCGAGGTGGAGCTGCACCACGTGGACCTCGGCGTCGGCTACGAGCTGGAGGACCTCTCCGAGGAGTTCACCCAGCGGGAGATCAACTTCCTCGTCGGGCGCTTCCGGAACCACCCGGGCCTGCCCGCCGTGGACATCCGGCAGGACGACGGCCGCGTGCTCGCCACGGGCGCCGTCGAGGCCGTCACCGCGGAGCAGGTCGAGCAGGGCCACGAGCGCACGGCCGACGTCACGGTCAGCGGCCGCCAGGCAGACCTCCTCGGCTGGCTCGCCGGGCGCCGCGACGGGGCCGCGCTGACCGTCGACGGCGGCCCCCTGCCCGCCCTCCCCCCGCTATAGGCTGAGTCGCATGACGTACAGCGGAGTGGTGAAGGTCGGCGGGGCCGCGGACGTGCACGAGCTGCAGGACCTGATGATCTCGAAGGTCGCGGTCGGCCCGATGGACAACAACGCCTACCTGCTGCGCTGCCGGGCCACCGACGAGCAGCTGCTGATCGACGCGGCCAACGAGCCGCAGACGGTGCTGCGGCTCATCGGTGACGACGGCATCAAGGCCGTCGTCACCACCCACCAGCACGGCGACCACTGGCAGGCCCTCGCGGAGGTCGTCGCGGCGACCGGCGCACGCACGTACGCGGGCCGCGAGGACGCCGAGGGCATCCCGACGCCGACGGACGTCCTCGTGGACGACGGCGACACCATCACCTTCGGCCGGATCTCGCTCACCGCCCGGCACCTGGTGGGCCACACCCCGGGCTCGATCGCGCTCGTCTACGACGACCCGCACGGCCACCCGCACGTCTTCACCGGGGACTGCCTCTTCCCCGGGGGCGTCGGCAACACCTGGAAGGACCCGGAGCGGTTCGCGAGCCTCATCCAGGACGTCGAGACGAAGATCTTCGGCACGCTTCCCGACGAGACGTGGGTCTACCCGGGCCACGGCAAGGACACCACGCTGGGCGCGGAGCGCCCGCACCTCGCGGAGTGGCGCGCCCGCGGCTGGTGACCGCGCTGGGGCGGGCCTAGCCCCGCCCCAGCAGCGCCGCCACCCGCTCCACCCCGAACACGTACCCCTGCACGCCGCAGCCCGCGATGACGCCGTCGGCGCGCTGGGAGACGTACGAGTGGTGCCGGAACGACTCACGCTGGTGGATGTTGGAGATGTGGACCTCCACCACCGGCATGCCGTCGCACGTGTTGAGCGCGTCCAGGAGGGCGATCGACGTGTGCGAGTACGCGGCCGGGTTGATGACGATGCCCGCGTGGTGCTCGCGCGCCTCGTGGATCCAGTCGACCAGCTCGCCCTCGTGGTTGGACTGCCGCAGGTCGACCGTCCCGCCGTGCGCCGCGGCCGCCTCGGCGCACATCGCCTCGACGTCGGCGAGCGTGTCGGTGCCGTAGATCTCCGGCTGACGACGGCCCAGGAGGTTCAGGTTGGGCCCGTTCAGGATCAGGACCGGGGCAGTGGCGAGGGTGTGGGGCACAGGGACCTCCGTGCGTCGGACTGCTGCTCACTGCCGGTTTATCACGGTGCGGGCGCCACGAGCCGGGCCGTACGCTGCCGGGCATGACACCACCCGGTCGCCCGCACCCGCCGCTGTATCCGCCGAAGCCCGCCCCCGGCGACCGCATCGCCGTCGTGTCGCCCGCGGCCGGACTGCCGGAGCTCTTCCCCCTCCCCTACGAACTGGGCCTGCGGCGGCTGCGGACGGACTTCCTCCTGGAGCCGGTGGAGTATCCGACGACGCGCAGGATGGGCGCATCGGCGCGGGAGCGGGCCGACGACCTGCACACCGCGTTCGCCGATCCGCAGATCAAAGCGATCATGGCGAGCATCGGCGGCGACGACCAGATCACCGTGCTGCCTTTCCTGGACCGGGAGTTGATCCGGGCGCACCCCAAGCCGTTCTTCGGGTTCAGCGACAACACCAACCTGCACGCCTTCCTGTGGGGGACCGGCATCGTCAGCTTCCACGGGGCGTCGGTGATGTGCGAGCTGGGGCGACCGGGGGCCATGGCCGCCCCGACCGCCGACTCGCTGCGCGCCGCCCTGTTCACCTCCGGCCGCTACGAACTGCGCCCCGCCGAGCGCTTCCGTGACATCGACGTCCCCTGGGACGACCCGGCGTCCCTCGACGCCGAGCCGCCGACGGAGCCGGGCGAGGGCTGGAGCTGGCATCTGCCGGAGGGCGCCGAGCGGGTCGTGGAGGGGCGCTCCTGGGGCGGCTGCCTGGAAGTCCTGGCCGGGCTCCTGATGGCCGACCGCGAGGTCGCCGACCCCGCCGACTACGACGGGCACGTGCTGTTCCTGGAGACGACGGAGGAACTCCCCTCCCCCACCGAGGTCTTCCGGATCCTGCGCGCCCTGGGCGAGCGCGGACTGCTCGCGCGCTTCGCCGCGCTGCTCATGGGCCGCGCCAAGCGCTGGAGCCTCGACCGGCGCAACAGCCCCGATGAGCGCGCCCGTTACGCCCGCGAGCAGCGCGAAGCCGTGCTCGCGGCACTCTCCGCGTACGCCCCCGCCACCATGGCCGTCTTCGACGTGGACCTCGGGCACACGGATCCGCAGTATGTGATCCCCTACGGCGGCACCGTACGGGTGGACGGGGACGAGCGGAGGATCACGGTCACGTACTGACACGCGTGCGTACGGCACCCGCGGGTGGGGCGCGCCCCTGGCCGTTCCGGCGCGCCCTCGGCCCCCTGCGCGCCCCCGTAACCGCCTGTCACACCGGGTAGTTGACGCACCGTGCACAACAGTGACTCTCCGTCAGGATCCCGGCCCACAGCCCAGCTCGCACCTAAGTCCACAGCTCAGCCCGCGGCCCCTTCGCTGCCCCGGCTCGCCGCCGCGTCGCTCGCCGGTACGGCCATCGAGTTCTACGACTTCTTCATCTACGGCACCGCGGCGGCCCTGGTCCTCGGGCCGCTGTTCTTTCCGACGTTCTCCCCGTTGGCGGGAACTCTCGCGGCGTTCGCGACATTCGGAGTGGGCTTCGTGGCCCGGCCGCTCGGTTCCGTGCTCTTCGGACACCTCGGTGACCGGCGCGGCCGACGGCCCGTTCTGGTGATCTCGTTGCTCCTGACGGGCCTTGCCACCGTCGCCGTGGGCTGCGTACCGACGTACGAGACGATCGGTGTGGCCGCGCCGGTGCTGCTGCTCGTGCTTCGTTTCGTGCAGGGCGTGGGGCTCGGCGGCGAGTGGGGCGGGGCGGTGCTGCTGACGGCCGAGCACGCGCCGCCCGAGCGGCGCGCGCTGTGGGCGAGCTTCCCGCAGGTCGGGCCCGCGATCGGGTTCCTGCTGGCCAACGGCGTGACGCTGGCGCTGTCCGCGACCCTCACGGAGGCGCAGTTCGCCTCCTGGGGGTGGCGGATCCCGTTCTGGGGAGCGGGGGTGCTCGCGCTTGCCGGGATCGCGCTGCGCGCCTCGCTCACGGAGAGCCCGGACTTCCTCCAGGTGCGCGAGCACGCGCGCGTACCGCTCGTCGAGGTGGCGCGCGGGCACTGGCGGCTCGTGCTGCTCACGGCGGGCGCGCTCGCCGTCGGGTACGCGGTGTTCTACGCCGTCACGACGTGGTCGCTCTCGTACGGCGTGGAGCGCCTCGGGGTGAGCCGGACCGTCATGCTGGCGTGCATCATGGCCGCCGTCGTCGTCAAGGGCGCGCTGACGCCCGTGGCGGCCTTCCTGGGCGACCGGTACGGGCGTCGGCCGATGTGCCTGGTGGGGTGTGCGGGGGTCGCCCTGTGGATGTTCCCGATGGTCGCCCTCCTGGCCACGGGTGAGCCGTTCCTAATCTTCCTGGGCTTCCTGGTGGCGCTGCTCGCGTTCGTCGCGATGTTCTCCGTGGTCGGCGCGTATCTGCCGGAGCTGTACGAGCCGCGGGTGCGCTGCACGGGGGCGGCGGTGGGCTACAACCTGGCGGGGGTCCTCGGCGGGGCGCTCACGCCGATGGTGGCGACCGCGGCGGCGCGGGGTGAGGGCACGCCATGGGGTGTGGCCGCGTATCTGACGGCCATGGCGGTGCTGAGCCTCGGGTGCTTCGCGCTGCTTCCGGAGACGCGGCCCGTGCGGGAGAAGGCGGTGGTGCCGGTCACGGGGTGAGGCGGGCGGCGGGCCCGGGGGGCCTCGTACGACGGCCGGTGCGGCAGCGCGTACGGCCGCCGGGGCATCGTGTCCGGCCGGATCGCGGTGCGGCCCGGCCGGACACGACGTCTCACGGATTGACCGCGAGTTCCAGGTACGCCGCGAACAGCACCAGGTGCACGCCGCCCTGGAGGGGCGTGGCACGACCGGGCACGACCGTGAGGGTGCCGACGAGGACGGTCAGCACGAGCAGCACCATGTGGGTCGAGCTGAGGCCGAGCACGAGCGGCCCGGACAGCCACACGGAGGCGATGGCGACGGCGGGGATGGTCAGGCCGATGCTGGCCATCGCCGAGCCCAGGGCCAGATTCAGGCTGGTCTGGACGCGGTCGCGGCGGGCCGCGCGCACGGCCGCGATGGTCTCCGGGAGCAGCACGAGCAGCGCGATGATCACGCCGACGACGGCGTGCGGCAGACCGGCCGACTCGACACCCGACTCGATGGTGGGCGACACGCCCTTGGCGAGCCCGACGACCCCGATGAGGGCGAGCGCGAGCAGGCCGAGGCTGATCAGGGCGGTGCGGGCGGAGGGGCCTTCGGCGTGGTCGTCGGCGTCGACGACCTCGCCCTCCTTGGTGACCGGCAGGAAGTAGTCGCGGTGCCGCACGGTCTGCGTGGCGACGAACAGGCCGTACAGGACGATGGACGACAGGGCGGCGAACGTGAGCTGCGCCGTGGAGAACTCCGGGCCCGGCTTGGAGGTCGTGAAGGTCGGCAGGACCAGGCTGAGCGTGGCCAGGGTGGCGACGGTCGCGAGCGCGGCTCCGGTGCCCTCGGAGTTGAAGACGGCGACGCGGTGGCGCAGGGCGCCGGTCAGCAGACAGAGGCCGAGTATGCCGTTGCAGGTGATCATCACGGCGGCGAAGACCGTGTCGCGGGCCAGGGTGGAGCTCTTGTCGCCGCCGTCGGCCATGAGGGTGACGATGAGCGCGACCTCGATGATGGTGACCGCGACGGCGAGGACGAGCGAGCCGAAGGGTTCACCGACACGGTGCGCGATGACCTCGGCGTGGTGGACCGCGGCGAGCACCGCCCCGGCCAGTACCGCCGTCACCAGGGCGACGACCACGCCCGACAGGGAGCGCCCCCAGGTGAGGGCGAGGAGAACGATTCCGAGCACGGGCACGGCGGCGGTCCACCGTGCGACGAGTGCCCGGAGCTTAGGGATCATGTTTTCGATGCTGCCCCGCTCACGGGAGGGCCGCGACTTCATAGGTTCCTTTCCATGCGGAAGCGGGGGGGGGGGGGGGGGGGGGGGGGGGGGGGGGGGGGGGGGGGGGGGGGGGGGGGGGGGGGGGGGGGGGGGGGGGGGGGGGGGGGGGGGGGGG
>NZ_JBVIXA010000015.1:0-81634 GCF_055594065.1 Streptomyces sp. NPDC040610
CCCAACACAAACAACGGCCACACCCGCCGCACCACCAACACCACCACCACAACCACCTGCAACCCCAACCCCGCCCACGGCCCAAACCGCGGATGCTCTTCCCGGGGAAAGCCGCTCCAAAAGGCAACGAAGACGTTGAGTGCGATGAGAGTGGCGACGAGGATGGTGTCCTGAACGGCGCTGCGGCCCAACCATCGAATCGGCCCTGTCACGCGGTCACCCTACTGTCGCCCACACGCCCACGAAGCGGACGTGGTCCATACGAAACAGCGGAGCGTACGAAAGTGGGTAGCGCGCTCCCGAAGTTGCAACCTTGGTCGCTTCCACTGCACACGAAGCGCTCTGCCTCGCTCCCCGCCCCGGTTGTTTGGCTGGTGGGACAACGACAGCCACAGGGGCGGAGGGGCAGTGCCACAGCAGATGCGGCAGGCAGCGCGGGACCGGGCGGAGGCGTCACATGCGGACGCCCGTGTTCCGCTCCCGCTCGGTGTGCCGCGGCCCGCCCGCCGCCCGGACCGGCGTGCCGTCCACTGGTGGCTGACGCAGAACCTCCTGGTCGTCGTACCGGTGCTTGCCGCCCTCGCGGCCGCGGCGCTGACCCCCGACGCCCCCTCCTGGCTGTGGCCCGTCTTCGCGGTCCTGTGCCCCCTCGGCGTCGGCTACGCGCTGCTCACGCCCTGGTACCGCTACCGCGTGCACCGCTGGGAGGCGGGCGACGACGCGGTGTGCGCGACCTTCGGCTGGCTCACCCGGGAATGGCGGGTCGTGCCGTTCACCCGCATCCAGACCCTCGACACCAAGCGCGGCCCGCTGATGCAGCTCTTCGGGCTGTCCGCGGTGACCGTGACGACCGCGTCGGCGGCGGGCCCGGTCACCATCGTCGGCCTGGACCGGCGCCTGGCCGAGGAACTGGTCCAGGACCTCACCGAGCGCGTCCGCGCCCTGCGTGAGGACGGCACGTGAGCGTGCGGACACCGGTGCTCGACGTGCCGAACCAGCAGCCGCCGACCGCGGAGCAGCCGTGGCAGCGACTGCACCCGCGCATGATCGTGGTCAGCGTCAGCTGGCTCGTGGGCCCGGCCGTGCCCCTGCTCGGCGCCATCCTCGTGGCCCGCGACCTGCTCAACACCCACGGTCTGATCGTGCTCGGCTCCTACATCGTGGTGGCGGGCGTCCAGGCCGGACACGAGTGGGTGCGCTACCGCACCACCCGCTTCCGGATCACCGACAGCAAGGTCGAGCTGCACTCCGGGCTGTTCTTCCGTACCGACAAGTCGATTCCCCGCGACCGCGTCCGCAGCGCCGACCTGACCGCCAACCCCGTGCACCGCCTTTTCGGGCTCGCGGCCGTCAAGGTCGGCACCGGGCAGCACACCGGCCGCAGCGAGGACGACGAGCTGGTGCTCGACGGGATCTCGCGCGAGCAGGCGGTCCAGTTCCGGGCCCTGCTGCTGAGCCGCGCCGAGGGGCGGGACACCGGCGGCGAGGCCCCCGCGCTGCCGGTGCCGCTCGCGCGGACGCACTGGTCCTGGGCCCGCTACGCGCCGCTGACCGTCACCACGTTCGCCGGGGTCCTGGCCGTGGTCACCGCTGTCTCCAAGCTCCTGGACACCCTCGGGCTCGACGTCACCGACAGCGGCACCGCGCGGAGCGTCTGGGACTGGCTGGCGGCCGTGCCGCTCGCCGTGGCCGTCGCCGTAGTGACGCTGGTGCTGGTCGCCATCGGCGTCGCGGGCTCCCTCGTGACGTTCGCCGAGGCCTGGTACGGACACCGCGTCGAACGCGAGCCGGAAGGCGCCCTGCACCTCAGCCGCGGCCTGCTCACCTCCCGGTCGGTGTCCGTGGCCGAGCGGCGGATCTGCGGGGTGGAGCTGAGCCGCCCGCTGCCCCTGCGGCTGCTCGCCGCCGGGCGGCTGACCCTCCTGGCCACCGGGCTCGGCGGCCGCGGCACCCAGTTCCCCGGCGCGTTCGGCCCGGCCCAGCTGATCCCGGCCGCGCCCCTGAACTCCGCGCACCAGATCACGGCCGACGTCCTCAACGAGGCCGCGTCGCCGATCACTCAGGCAGTGCTGCGCGGCCACCCCCGGCCCGCGCTGCGCCGCCGTCTGGTGCGCGGTTGCCTGTGGGCCCCGGCCGGGGCCGCCGCCCTGGCCGGGGCCGGCACGGTCGCCGGAGCGCTGCCCTGGTGGGCCGCCCCCGTGGCCGCGGCGCTCACCGCGGTCTGCGGGGCGCCGCTCGCGGTGGACGCCTATCGCGGCCTCGGCCACGCCCTGTGCGGCGACTACCTCGTCGTACGACAAGGCACGTTCGTCCGGCGCACGGTGGTGCTGCGGCGCGACCGCGTCGTCGGCTGGACCGGCAGACAGACGTACACGCAGCGCCGCGCCGGACTGTGCACGCTGACCGCCACCACCGCGGCCGGGAAGGGCGCCGTCCGCATACGCGACGTCGGCGTCGCCGACGGGCTCCGCTTCGCGGAGGAGGCGCTGCCCGGCCTCGTCGCCCCCTTCTGCGGCGCGCCGACCGACCCGAGCAAGCACCGCGACTAGCACCGAGCCGCACCTCAAGCCCCCGCAAGACCAAGTACTTCGGTGTGATCCGGAGTGGAGGAAGGAACCGTGTTCAAAGCACTAGGACGTTTCGTCGTCGGCCACCGCTGGCTGGTGATCATCGGCTGGCTCATCGCCGGGGCGGCCGTGATCGGCTACGCCCCGTCGCTGACCACCACAACCGATCAGGCCGAGTTCCTTCCCAAGCACTACGAGTCGATCCAGGCGCAGAAGATCCAGGAGAAGGCGTTCCCGAAGGGCTTCAGCCCCTCCGCGATCGTGGTCTTCACGCGTGCGGACGGCAAGCCCCTGGACAAGGCCGACTCGGCGAAGGTCACCAAGGTCGGCAAGGCGCTGCAGGCCAAGAAGTACGACAAGGTCGAGCAGGTCATCACCGCGCCGCCGTCACCGCACAAGAAGGTGCAGACGGTGATGGTGTCGATGGCCGACGTGAAGGCGGGCGACAAGAGCCAGCAGCACGCGGTCGAGGACATGCGCGACGACCTCAAGTCGATGGTCGCCGACTCCGGGCTGAAGTACGGCGTCACCGGAGACGCGGCCACTCAGCTCGACAACGAGGAAGCGTCCAAGAAGGCCGACGGGCTGATCTTCATCGGCACCATCGTCCTGATCGTCGTCCTGATGACGATCATCTTCCGCAGTCCCACGATCACCGTCCTCACCATCGTCGGCATCACGCTGGTCGCCCAGATCGCCAACGGCCTGATCGCGACCGCCGCCAAGGAGTTCCACCTCAAGGCCGACAGCTCGGTGTCCTCGCTGCTGATCGTGGTGCTCTTCGGCGTCGGCACCGACTACATCCTGTTCCTGATGTTCCGCTACCGGGAACGGCTGCGGCTCGGTGAGGACCCGAAGACCGCGATGATCTCCGCCGTCGGCCGGGTCGGCGAGGCCATCGCCTCGGCCGCCGGAGCCGTCATCGTCTGCTTCCTGGCGCTGTTGCTCTCCTCGCTCAGCTTCCTCGTCTCCATGGGCCCGGCCCTGGCCATCGCCATCGGCGTGACCCTGCTCGCCAGCCTCACCCTGATCCCGGCGATCATCTCGCTGATGGGCACCAAGGTGTTCTGGCCGTCCAAGTCCTGGCAGCGGGAGCCGCGCGCGGCCCGCTTCGAGGCCGTGGGCAAGTCCGTGGCGCGCCGCCCCGGCCTGTTCGCCATCGGCTCGGGCCTGCTCATGATCGTCCTCGCGCTGGGTTCGTTCGGCTACAAGCCGACCTTCGCGAGCCAGGAGGACGAGAACTCCAAGAAGGAGTCCCAGGTCGCCCTGCACGCCATGAGCCAGGACCTGCCGGCGGGCAGCACCAACCCCAGCACCGTCCTGATGCGGTCCACGAACGGCGAGAAGCTGGACGAGGGCGACATGAAGGCCTTCGTCGGCAAGCTGAAGCAGGTCGAGGGCGTGGGCAGCGCCTCGCGTGCGCAGCTCAGCAAGGACGGCACGGTGGCCGAGTTCAACGCCGTCCTGACCATGGACCCGAACGGCCGCAAGGCCATGGACGTCGTCCGCGGCCCGCTGCGGACCACGGCCCACGAGTCCGCGCCGCCCGGCACCGAGACCAAGGTCGGCGGCGTCACCTCCGTGTTCGTCGACATCAACAAGGCCGTCAACCGGGACTTCTCCGTGGTGTTCCCGACCGCGGCCGTGCTCATCATGCTCATCCTCGGCCTGCTGCTGCGCAGCATCGTCGCCCCGATCTACCTGATGGTCTCCGTGGCCCTCGGCTTCGGCGCGACCCTCGGCGCGAGCGTCATCCTCTTCCAGCAGATCGAGGGCCAGTCGGGCCTGACCTTCTTCCTACCCGTGATCATGTACTTGTTCGTCGTGGCCATCGGCACCGACTACAACATCCTGATGGTCGCGCGCCTGCGCGAAGAGGCGAAGGAAGGCCTCGGACCGCGTGAGGCCACCGCCAAGAGCATCCAGCACGCGGGCCCGACGGTGGCCGCGGCCGGTGTGATCCTCGCGGGCACGTTCGCGTCGATGCTGCTCGCCAGCGATGTCTCGCTCGCCCAGATCGGGTTCGCGGTCGCCTTCGGCATCGTCATCGGGGCCTTCGTGATGGCCATGTTCTTCACGCCCGCCCTCACCGCCCTGCTCGGCCGGGCCGCGTGGTGGCCGCGCCGCATCCGGCAGGAGCCGCCGCGCCAGGGCACCCCGCCGGGCGCCGGACACCAGCATCCGGTGCCCGCCCAGAGCGGCAGCCCGTACGCGTCCTACCCGCCCCAGGGACGCGGCGACTGACGGGACCGGATTCCCCCCGGGTCCGGTCCGCACGAGAAAGGGCCCCCACCGCGAAAGCGGTGGGGGCCCTTTCTCGTGGGGGTTCTCGAAGAGTGTGACCCTGGTGTCGAGTTCTGCTCTCCTGCTACTCGGCGATTTTCGTGCGGCCGACCCAGCGCAGTTTCAGCGGCCCCGACGCGTCGTCGAGCGAAGCCGCGTCGAGCGTGACCGGCGCGTCAATGAACTCGTAGTGCTCGTAGCCATTTCCGTGCCGAATCTTGATCTTCTCGGCGGAGCAGATCACTTCGTTCAACTCGGCGAGGACGACATTCCCCGAAAGCGTACTCGGACCGCCTTCGAGGTGGACGGAGTTCAACGTGATGGCGGAGATGGTGCTGTCGATTCCTCGCATGGGTCACCTCTCGTCTTGACACCTCTGACTTGTGAGATTGTTCTGCGGCCGCGCGGGGTTCGGATAGCCCCGTAGTACCCCTCAATAACCCCTATCGCCGGGGTGTCTCACTCCGTGGAAGTGGGGGAAGTTCACGACCGCACAGCGGTTGGCACCGGCTCGGGGTGCCCCTGCGGCTGCTGCCCGTTCGGCGCGCAGGGAAGGGGGCTGGACGCGAGCGCGCTGAACTTCTCACCGAGCGGCTGGATGACGTTCCGCTCGATCTCGTAGTAGCTCGTGAGCGCCGAGAGCGGTACGCGGCGCAGATGCCAACGGCCCGTGAGATTGCAGCCGATCTCCGGGTCCGGCGTGAAGTGCCCGGTCAGCCAGCCCTGGTCCTCGCCGTCGAGGGTGTGCTCCAGACGGAAGTGGTTGAACAGGCTCTGCGCCGTCGTGCGCACCGTCTCCCGCGGGTCCTGCGGCCGGGGCTCGGCCACGCCGAACCAACACTCGGGCTCCCCGGCGTCCTTGACGTAGGCGTCGTTGAAGCCGAGCCACGGCCACACGAACGCGATGTGGCGGGCGTCGGCGGTGCGCACGTCATCGGCGCGGCGGCCGTCCGTGATCCGGTCGGCGTCGATGTAGAACCGGCCAAGCCAGCTCGGCAGCCACAGGTAGTAGGGGTACGAACTGTCGTCGGACAGCAGATAGCTGTTGGCATTCGAGAACAGTTCGTTCCCGGCTATGGGGCGCAGTCGCACCCCGTACTCGGGCAGACTGAAACGCACGCTGAGAACCTCGAAGAACGACCGGACGTCCTGGAAGTAGGCGGCGAACGTGTCGTAGGCGCCTGCGGTTTCGGCTACGACATCTTTGCGGAAGATCATGTGGTTTCTCCAGCGACTCAGGCGTGCGGTCCCTGGCGGCAAGAAGCGCGGGGGACGGAATGTGCTAAGACGGGTACGTGAGCGCGACTGTAGATCAACATCAGAGTGCGGTAAACCATGCAATGGCAAACACGACCACGCCGTCGACGGCGCGAACTCGCCAGCCATTACCGGCCGTTCCCGAACTCGACACGGCGATAGTCGGAGCCGGAATCAGCGGCTGTCTCCTGGCGTCCCGCCTGGCCCGGCACCGGGAACGCGCCGGTGAATTCCACCCCGGTCGCGTGGCGCTCTTCGAACGCGCGCACCGCGTGGGCGGACGGCTGTGGTCGGTCCCCATGGGCGACGGCCTGTACGCCGACCTCGGGGCGATGCGGCTGCACAGCGGACTGCGGCAGGTCCTCGACGTCGTCGACGAGGCGGGACTCACGGGCGACCTGGTGCCCTTCGACTTCGGACGCCCCGAGAACCCCACCCACGTACGCGGCGTGACGCTGCGCCAGCGCCACCTGGCCGACGCCGGGAGCATCCCGTACCACCTCGCGGACGGCGAACGCGGCCTGAGCCCCGGCGACCTGGTGCTCCGCGCGGCCGACGCGCTCGTCCCCGGCTTCACCGCACTGCGCCGCCGCCACCACGAGGCCCTGGAGCGGGGCGACACGGAGCGCGCCGCCCGATGCGCCACCACGTTCCGCACCCGCCGCGGCCGGGCGACCGTCGGGGGACAGCCCCTGCGGTGGTCCACGTACGCCGACGCCCTGCGGGCCGTGCTCGGGGCCGAGGCGGTCGCGCTCCTCCACGACACCGGCGGCTACGACGTGGCGTACAGCCGGGAGAACGCCGCCGAACAGCTCGGCATCCTCTTCCGCACCCCACCCCGCGCCGCGTATCTGACGCTGCGCCGCGGCATGCAGAGCCTGCCCCTCGCCCTGCGCGACCGCTTCACCGCGGCGGGCGGCACCCTGCGCCTCGGCCACCGGCTCCTGCGCGTCGACCGCGCGGAGCCGCACCACGACCGCGCCGCGCCCGCCGCCCCCGCACCCCGGGACACCCGCCGCCCCCGCTACCGCCTGACGTTCGCCCTGGAGGACCCCGAAGGCCGCGCCACCGGCGCGTACGCCCACGTCCATGCGCACACCGTCGTCCTGGCCCTGCCCCAGGGCCCCCTGCTGCGGCTCGACGGGGACGGGCTGCCGTTCACACCCCGGCTGCGCGCGGACCTGGCGGCGGTCGAGGCCGTGCCCGCGCACAAGCTCTTCCTGCTGTACCGGACGGCCTGGTGGCACGACCTCGGCATGACGCGGGGCCGCGCCACGACGGACCTGCCGCTGCGGCAGCTCTGGTACGGCGGCACCTGCCCGCCCCCCGGCCCCGCCCGCGCCGACGGCCCCGCGCTGCTGCTCGCCGCCTACCCCAGCGGGCCCGCCACGAAGACCTGGGACGCGTTGCGCGAGGCCCGTGCCGCCCCCTCCGATCCGGGTGCCGCCAGCACCGACCCCGGCCCGGCCCTGGTCGAGCGTGCCCAGCGCCTCCTGCAGCGGATGCACGGCCTGCCCCGCATCGAGGCCCCGCTGTCCGTGCGCCGGCAGGACTGGAACCTGCCGCCGCACGACGGGGCCTGGCACGTGTGGCGGCCCGGGTACGACCCCGACGAGATCGCGCCGCGCGTCCGCAGACCGCTGCCCGGCGAGGCGGTGCACATCGTCAGCGACTGCTGGACGTCCGACCCCGGCTCCATCGAGGGGGCCGTGGCCAGCGCCGAAACCGTGCTGCGGGAGCACCTGGGGTGCGGGCGGCCGTCGTCCCGCCAGGGCCGACAAGGTAGGTTCGGGCTACAGATTCATTCGGTTGTGGGGGCTCACACAGGGTGATGCCTCCCGTGTGGCGTGTGGTGAGGTGTGCGGCATGGCAGTGCTGACGGCGGGGAAGGTCCTGCGGTTCGACGAGGTCCGCGGTTACGGGTTCATCGCCCCCGAGGTGGGCGACGAGGACGTGTTCATGCACGCGAACGACCTGGTGGACGAGAAGTACCTCTACCAGGAGGGAAGCCAGGTCGAGTTCTTCCTGGAGATGGGGGAGAAGGGGCCCAAGGCGTCCAACATCCGCCTGGTCCACCAGTCCACCTCGCACCAGCTGCCCCGCGGCGGCCTCGCCGCGCGCCCCGCCGCTGCCGCCGACGGCGAGCGCACCGCGTCGACGGCCGACGCCTTCAGCCAGGAGCTGACCGAGGCCCTGCTCGACTCGGTGGGCTCGCTGACGGGCGACCAGATCAAGCGGGTCAGGGCCTGCGTCCTCGACCTGGCGCAGGCGCGGGGCTGGGTCGCCCCGTAGGTTGGACACGGCGTGGACACGTCCCCCTGCGGGACAGGCGGCCTCGGCGCGACGCGCACGGACCCGGCAGGCCGGACACCGTCCCGTGGGACGGACAAGGTGAGGAGCGGCGATGAGTGACACCGGCGGAGCCATCGGCATCCACGACGACCGGGGCGACGGAGCCCTGCGGGCCCGCGAGGACGGCCAAGTCGTCGGCGAGATCGTCTACTTCACGCTGTCCGGGCCCGCGCCCGCCCTCGTGCCCGTGCACACGGAGGTGCCGTCCGCGCACGCGGGCCGGGGCATCGCGGGCGCCCTCGCCCGGGAGCTGTACGCGATCGCCGCCCGCGAGGGCCGCGCCGTCGTGCCGCTGTGCCCGTACGTCGCCAAGTGGGCCGAGCGCCACCCGGACGAGGCACCGGCCCCGTCCGCCGCGCTCGTCGAGGCCGCCCTCGCCAAGGCCGAGGCGGACCCGTCGGCGTGGTGACCCTGGCGCTCCTGCACACCTCGCCCGCGCACATCCCCGTCTTCGACTCCCTGCGCGACGCGGACCACCCGGGCCTCACGCTGCGCCACCTCGT
This sequence comes from Streptomyces sp. NPDC040610, assembly GCF_055594065.1. Taxonomy (NCBI): domain Bacteria; kingdom Bacillati; phylum Actinomycetota; class Actinomycetes; order Kitasatosporales; family Streptomycetaceae; genus Streptomyces; species Streptomyces sp. NPDC040610. The sequence goes on from NZ_JBVIXA010000015.1 coordinate 8,963, forward strand.
CCACGAGGAACTGCTCGCGCGCGCCCGCGCGGAGGGCCCCGGCGCCGTCGCCGACGCCGTCCGCGCGGCGCTCGTCGAGGCCGCCGAGGGCGCCGACGCCGTGATGTGCACCTGCTCGACCATCGGCGGCGTCGCCGAGGCGCACGCCGCCGACGCGGGCGTGCCCGTGCTGCGCGTCGACCGGCCCATGGCGGCCGCCGCGGTGCGCGCGGGCCCGGCCGTCGCCGTCGTCGCCACGGTCGCCTCGACCCTGGAGCCGACCGCCGCCCTCGTGCGCGAGGAGGCCGCCCGCGCGGGCCGACCCGTCGACATCCGGACCTTCCTGGTGGAGGGCGCCTGGGAGCGGTTCGACGCGGGGGACCGGGCGGGGTACCTGGGGCTCGTCGCCGACGCCGTCGAGCGGATCGCGGGCCCGGTCGGCGCGGTCCTCCTCGCGCAGGCGTCCATGGCCGACGCGGCCGACCGCGCGCCCGTAGGAACGCCCGTGCTCAGCAGCCCCCGCACCGGCCTGCGCGAAGCCGCCCGCCTGTGCGGGCACACCGCGGCGCGACCCGCGCCGGACCCGGCCGCCGTACCGCGGACGGATCACCCCCAGGAATGAGGCGTCCGCGCGGGAGCCCCGCCTAGGGTTCGACCATGACCTCACCCGAAGAAGCCGTGATCAGTCCGACGGGCTGGGTGGCCGAACAGGCCCGCCTGTACGAGGAGTCGGGCGGGACGAAGGGCGCCGTCGTCCAGGGCGCCCCCTGTCTGCTGCTGGACTACCGGGGCCGCCGCTCCGGGCAGTGGCGGCGCACCGTCCTCATCTACGGCCGCGACGGAGACGACTATCTGATCGTGGCGTCCAACGGCGGCGCCGACACGCACCCGCTGTGGTACCTGAACCTGCGCGACGAGCCCGACGTCCGGCTGCGCGTGGGCACCGAGCGGTTCGACGCCCGCGCGGAGACCCTCTCGGCCGAGGACAAGGAACGCGTCTGGCCGCACCTCGTCGAGGTCTTCGCCCCGTACGCCGACTACCGCCGGAAGACCACCCGGGACATCCCCGTCGTACGCCTCAGCCGCGTACGGGACTGACCTGCCGCCGCCGTACGCCGATCGGGTGACCCGGGTCCGCGGGGGCCCGGGTGGCCCGGATCACCGGGACGGGGACGCGTGGACTCGGCGGGCGTGGGCACGCGAGGCGGGAGAGAGTGGAGACGCCCGCGGCCCGGTCCTCCGGGCCTCCTGTGGGCCGGTTCCGGCCCCGGGCGCGACCCGCCTCCGATCCGCTGGAGGAACCATGACCCACCCGTTCCCCGACCCCGTACCGCCCGGACCCACCCCGGGCCCCCACCCGGACCCGACGCCGGGCCCCGGCCCCGCACCCGACCCGGGCGGGCCGCCGCGCCCCGTCCCGGACCCCGTGCCGCTGCCGGAGCCGTCGCCGTCGCCGGTGCCGAGGCCGCCGGGTCCCGGCCCGGACCCCGTACCGCCGGAGCCCGAGCCGTCACCCATGTGACCGAGCGCTACGCGGACACCTCGGAGCGGTCGCCGCCCCACAGCGTGTGGAACGACCCTTCCCGGTCCGTGCGCCGGTAGGTGTGCGCCCCGAAGTAGTCCCGCTGCCCCTGCGTGAGCGCGGCCGGGAGCCGGTCGGCGCGCAGCGCGTCGTAGTAGGCGAGGGCCGCGGCGAAGCCCGGTGCGGGGACGCCCTGGAGCGTCGCGGCGACCAGGACGGCACGCCAGTCGTCCTGGGCCTCGCCGATCTCCCGCGCGAAGCCCTCGTCGGCGAGCAGGCTCGGCAGGTCGCCGCGCGCGTCGTAGGCGGCGCGGATGCGGTCGAGGAACGCGGCGCGGATGATGCAGCCGCCGCGCCAGATCGAGGCGACCTGGCCCAGGTCGATGTTCCAGTCGTACTCGTCGCTGCCCGCCGCGATCTCGTGGAAGCCCTGCGTGTACGACACGATCTTGGACGCGTACAGCGCCTGCTCGACCTGGTCGGCGAACGCGGCCGCCTCCTCCTTGCCGAGCGGCTCCGCCTTCGGGCCCGCGAGGCCGCGGGAGGCGTCGCGCAGGTCCTTGTGACCGGACAGCGAACGGGCGAACACCGCCTCCGCGATGCCCGACACCGGCACGCCGAGGTCGAGGGCGATCTGCACGGTCCAGCGGCCGGTTCCCTTCTGCTCCGCCTGGTCCTGGACGACGTCCACGAACGGCGCGCCGGTCGCGGCGTCGACGTGCGCGAGGACCTCGGCGGTGATCTCGATCAGGTAGGAGTCGAGGCGGCCGGTGTTCCAGGTCCGGAAGATGTCCGCGATCTCGGCGGGGGAGTATCCGGCGACGTCACGCAGCAGTTGGTACGCCTCGGCGATCAGCTGCATGTCCGCGTACTCGATGCCGTTGTGCACCATCTTCACGAAGTGACCGGCGCCGTCCGGGCCGATGTGCGCCGTGCAGGGGCTGCCGTCGGCGGCCTTCGCGGAGATCTTCTCCAGCATCGGGCCGAGCGCCTCGTAGGACTCCTTGGAGCCGCCCGGCATGATGCTCGGGCCGTTCAGGGCGCCCTCCTCGCCGCCGGACACGCCCGTGCCGACGAAGTGGATGCCCTGCTCGCGCAGCTCGCGCTCGCGCCGCCGGGTGTCCGCGAAGTGCGCGTTGCCGCCGTCCACGATCATGTCGCCCGGCTCGAGCAGCGGCGCGAACTCCTTGATGACCGCGTCCGTGGGCTCCCCGGCCTTGACCATGACGACAAGGCGGCGCGGGCGCTCCAGGGCCGCGACGAAATCTTCGGCGGACTCGGCGGCGACGAACTCGCCCTCGTGGCCGAACTCCTCGACAAGGGCACGGGTCTTGGCCGCCGTGCGGTTGTGCACCGCGACCGTGTAGCCGTTGCGGGCGAAATTGCGGGCGAGGTTGCGCCCCATCACCGCGAGTCCCGTGACACCGATCTGCGCTGAAGCACTCATGCTCTGGCTCCTGAGTTCCTGGGTAAACCGAGGTATCGCATCTGTGCGCCAGTATCACCCGGCGGCGTACCGTGACTTCCCGACAGCGTGTCCGAAGGAGGAGGCGCCCGTGCCCCATTTCGACCTGCCCTTGGAGGAACTCCGCCGATACCGTCCGGAATTGCCCGAGCCGGACGACTTCGACGGGTTCTGGGAGAAGACCCTTTCGGCCGCGCGTGAACACGATCTGAACGCGCGGTTCGAGCGGGTCGCGACGCCCCTGGCGACGGTCGAGGTGTTCGACGTGACGTACGCGGGCTTCGGCGGGCAGCCGGTCAAGGGCTGGCTCCTGGTCCCCGCGGGGACGACCGGGCCGCTGCCCACGATCGTGGAGTACATCGGGTACGGGGGCGGGCGGGGGCTGCCGCACCAGCGGCTGCTGTGGTCGGCCGCCGGGTACGCGCACTTCGTGATGGACACGCGGGGGCAGGCCAGCAGCGGCTCCGCGGGGGACACGCCGGACCCGGTGGGCAGCGGCCCCGCGCACCCGGGCTACCTGACCCGCGGCATCGACGACCCGCACGACTACTACTACCGGCGCGTGTTCACCGACGGCGTGCGCGCCGTCGAGGCCGCCCGCAGCCACCCCCTGGTGGACGCCGCACGCGTCGCCGCGGTCGGCGGCAGCCAGGGCGGCGGTATCTCCATCGCCGTCGGCGGGCTGCTCGGCGACCTCGCGGCGATCGCCCCCGACGTGCCGTTCCTGTGCGACTTCCCGCGCGCGGTGACGCTCTCGGAGCGGCTGCCGTACCGGGAGATCGCCCAGTATCTGCGGACCCGGACCGGCCGGGACGAGCGGGTGTTCCGGACGCTTTCGTACTTCGACGGGGTGCACTTCGCCGCGCGCGGTCGTGCGCCCGCGCTTTTCTCCGCCGCCCTGGAGGACGAGACCTGCCCGCCGTCCACCGTTTTCGCCGCATTCAACTCCTATGCGGGGGCGGAACGTTCGATGGAGGTGTACTCCTTCAACGACCATGAAGGCGGCGGACCTTATCAGGAAGACGTGCAACTCCGGTGGCTTGCGGGGCATTTGGGAAAGTGACTCGGAACCACCCCGTGCAAAGCCCCCTCGGCGCCGTACTCTTGTCACGCCCATGGCCGACCGGCTAACTTGCGGCCTTGTCCTGTGGCTGAACGTGTGACCAGTCCGACGTGTGTCTGAGGGGGCTTTCATGGCCTTACGAGGCCGGCATCGCCGGTACCAGCCGAGCCGGATCAACCGTGCCTCGCTCACGGTCACGGCGGGCGGGGCCGGCATCGCCCTGCCGCTGATGTCCGCGGGCACGGGCCACGCCGCGGACGTGGACACCTGGAACAAGGTCGCGGCCTGCGAGTCCACCAACAACTGGAGCATCAACACCGGCAACGGCTTCTACGGCGGCCTCCAGTTCACCCAGTCCACCTGGGCGGCCTACGGCGGCACGGCCTATGCCTCGCGCGCCGACCTCGCCACCAAGAGCCAGCAGATCGCCGTCGCCGAGAAGGTCCTCGACGGCCAGGGCCCCGGCGCCTGGCCGGTGTGCTCCCAGCGCGCGGGCCTCACGCGCGGCGGCGACGGCCCCGACCTCCGGCCGGCCTCGGCCCCGCAGCAGCGGAAGGCGACCGGCGCGGCGAAGACCGACGGCGCCCCCAAGACCCCCAAGCGCACCGTCCGTGACGTCAAGCCCGAGGTGACACCGCAGTCCACCGCGGGCACCGCCCGGATGTACACGGTCGTCCGCGGCGACACCCTCTCCGGCATCGCCGAGGAGCGCCGCGTCCGGGGCGGCTGGCCGCAGCTGTACGAGAACAACCGCCGCTCCATCGGCGCCGACCCGGACCTCATCACGCCCGGCCAGCGGCTCTCGCTGCGCGGCGCGGAGCGGGGCAAGGCCCCCGTGCGCCCGCCGGAGCGCCGCACGCCGCCCGAGCGCGAGAAGCGCCCGGAGAAGCGGCCCGTGCAGCACGACGCGAAGAAGCCCGAGAAGAAGCAGGAGCGCAGGCCCGAGCGGGCACACCCGCCGGCCAAGGAGCACAGGCCCGCGCCCAAGCCAAAGCGGGACACCGCGCCCGCGGGGCGGCAGAAGGCCGAGGCCGCCACGTCCTCGTCCGGCGCGACCGCACCCGTCTCCGGCTCCATCGGCACGCCGTACCACGCCACGGGCAGCTCCTGGTCGAAGGGCTACCACACGGGCGTCGACTTCCCCGTGCCCACCGGCACGTCCGTGAAGGCCGTCGCCTCGGGCACGGTCGTCTCGTCCGGATGGGGCGGCAGTTACGGCTACCAGGTCGTCATCCGGCACACCGACGGCAAGTACTCGCAGTACGCCCATCTGTCGGCGCTCACGGTGAAGGCCGGGCAGAAGGTCGGCCCCGGCCAGCGCATCGGCCGCTCCGGCTCGACCGGCAACAGCACGGGGCCGCACCTGCACTTCGAGATCAGGACGGGCCCCGGCTTCGGCGCGGACGTGGATCCGCTGGCGTACTTGCGGGCGCGTGGGGTGCGTATCTGAGACGCGGGGTGCGTATCTGAGGCTCCGTTCCCCGCACCGTCTCGTTCCCCGCAGGGGCTCAGGGAGGTCCCACGCGGGCCCGGCAGTCGCTGTCTCGGGTTCAGGGCACGCTGTGCTGCTCCCGCGCGGGCCGCGTCAGCGACGCCCGCGGGAACGCCGTCTTCACCGACGACGGCTGGAGCGGCATCGCGGTCAGGGGCTCGGGCACCAGATGCTGTTCCGGAGCGGGCTGTTCGCCGGTCAGTGGGCGGCGGCCCGGCTCGGTCCGGGGGCGTTCGTCGTGGACGGGCCTGCGCTGCTCGGTGACTTTGGTGTCGTCGGCGGCGCGGGCTGCGGGTGACGGCGACGCGGTGCTGTCGGCGCCGTCGAGGCTGTCCAGGGGGCGGTCCAGGAACTGGGTGCCCGTCCCGGTGCCGGTGGGGCGTTCGCTCGCCGTGGCGGGCGCGTCGCTCTGGTGCGGGGCGCCGATACGTTCCGTCGTCAGCAGGATGAGTCCGCCCGCCGCGACGACGCCGCAGGCCAGGGCGACGGCCGTGCCCGCCGTGCCGTAGCGGAAGGATTCTCCGAACAGGGTGAGCCCGACCGCGGCCGCGATCACCGGGTTCACGACGGTCACCGCCGACAGCGGCGCCGCGAGGCCCGCGCCCCGGTAGGAGGCCTGCGAGAGCAGCAGCCCGCTGACCGCGAGGACCGCGATGACGGCGAGGCTCGGCACCTGCCGCGTCAGCGGCTCGTGCGCGTCCCAGTCCACCGCGACCGTCTTGGTGAACACCGAGGAGATGCCGAAGGCGATGCCCGCGGCCGTGGCGAGCAGCATGCCGCGCACCGCGGGGTGCCGGTGGGCGGCATGCGCAAGGAGCATCAGCGTGACGACCGCGCCACCGGTGCCGAGGGCGAGCCCGATCCGCTCGGTGTCGGCGAGCGACTGCGAGGCGGTCGCCTGCGTCAGCGAGAGCATCCCGACCAGACCCACCGTCGCCATGATCGCGCCGCGCCAGGCCGTGGAACCCGCCTTGCGGCGGACGAACACCGCCGCCATCGGTAGCGCGAACACGATCGTCAGGGCGCCCAGCGGCTGCACCAGGCTCAGCGGCCCGTAGGCGAGCGCCACCACGTGCAGGAGGCCGCCGAGGCCGTTGAGGACCACGGCGATCCACCAGGCGCCGTTGCGCAGGGGAGCGTACTGCTGCTCCGCGGACTTGGCCGCCACCTGCTCCTGGATGATCGCCCCGCCCGCGTAGGCCACGGCGGAGATCAGGGAGAGCACGATGGACAGCGCGAGGGCACTCATGAGGTGCTCCGGGGCGCGCGGCACGACCGTGCGGAACGGTCGGCGGGGTCCCTGTGCATCCGGTGTGCCCGGTGCGGCGAGCGGTCGGCTTCCATGTTCACCACAATGTCGCGCGGAGCGCGCCAAGTCGTCGTCCCTGAGCAGTCAATCTGTCCTACTACCGATGGAGTACGACCCCCTCCATGTCCTCCCCAGGTCTGGTTGCCCCTGGGAATCGTTGGCCTGCTGTACTGCTCTGGTGACTACTCAGGAGTATCGGGAGCGCGGAATCGACTGGGCCGTCGTCGGGTCCGTGGGTGGCTTCTTCTCTCTCAGGATGGGCCAGGGCGGCGGCGGGCGCCATGTGCCGCTGGCAAGTTGCTACGCGAGTGACGGAACGGACGCGGAGGGTGACCCGCTCGCCTTCCGGGTGGCCAAGGTCGCCGCCCGCCTCGCCGCCCCCGAGGACCGTGTCGCCGCCTCGGTGGCGCAGCTCGGCCTCGCCGCCCGGCTGTGGTCCCTGGCGCTCGGCCCCGCGGCGCTGTACGGGCGCGTGCCCGACCTGGACCCGCAGCGGTTGCTGTGGGACGCGGACGGCACCTCGCCCGACGACCTGCGGCTCACCGGCGACCGTACGTTTCCGGCCGACGCCACCCGCGTCCACGAGGTCGTCCACGACCGGCACCTCGCGCCGCTCGCCACCGCCCTGCGCGCCCGCTTCCGGATCTCCCCGGCCCTGTTGCGCGGCAACTCCGGTTCCGCCCTCGCCGGAGCGGCCCGCGAACTGCACGCATGGGCCGCCCGCGAGGGCCGCCCCGACGTGGGGGAACGAGCCCTGGGCCTCGCCGCCGAACTCTTCGCCCACCCCTCCCTCACCGGAACCGGAACCCTCCGGGGGACCGCGTTCAGGCGCCGCAGCTGCTGCCTCTACTACCGCTGTCCGAATGGCGGCCTGTGCGGCGACTGCTGTTTCGACCGGCCCCCGCAGCGGTCTTCCCACGGCGCGGCGTCTGGGTGACCATGAGGGAGCCGGCCGACGACGGGGGGCTCCGCTCGTGAAAGTGGGACTGCTCACCCGCGAGTACCCGCCGGACGTCTATGGCGGCGCGGGTGTCCATGTCGAGTTCCTGGCACGGGAGTTACAGAAGCTCACCGAACTCGACGTGCACTGCTGGGGCGAGGGCTCGGCCGACGGCGTCGTGCGCCACCGCGCCTGGGCGGACCTCGACACCGCCAACGACGCGCTGCGCACCCTGTCCGTGGACCTCTCCATGGCGGCCGCCCTCGAAGGCCGCGACCTCGTCCACTCCCACACCTGGTACGCCAACCTCGCCGGACACGTCGGCAAGCTCCTGCACGGCATCCCGCACGTCATGACCACGCACTCCCTGGAGCCCCGGCGCCCCTGGAAGGCCGAGCAGCTCGGCGGCGGCTACGCCCTCTCCTGCTGGGCCGAACGCACCGCCATCGAGGCCGCCGACGCCGTCATCGCCGTCTCCCGCGGCATGCGCGAGGACATCCTCGACTGCTACCCGGCCGTCGACCCGGCGAAGGTGCACGTCGTCCACAACGGCATCGACACCGACGTGTACCGCCCCGACCCGGGCACCAGCGCCCTGCACCGGAACGGCATCGACGAGGCCCGCCCCTATGTGCTGTTCGTCGGCCGCATCACCCGCCAGAAGGGCGTGCCGCATCTGCTGCGCGCCGCCCGGCACCTGGACCCCGGCGTCCAGCTCGTGCTGTGCGCGGGCGCCCCCGACACCCCGGAGATCGACCGGGAGTTCCGGGAACTCTTCGAGGAGCTCGGCCGCACCCGCGACGGCGTCACCTGGATCCCGCGGATGCTGCCCCGCCCCGAGGTCGTCCAACTCCTCACCCACGCGGCGGTGTTCGTGTGCCCGTCGGTGTACGAGCCGCTCGGCATCGTCAACCTGGAGGCGATGGCGTGCGGCACCGCCGTCGTGGCCTCGCGCGTCGGCGGCATCCCGGAGGTCGTCTCCGACGGCACGACGGGTCTCCTCGTGCCCTACGACGCGCGCCGACCCGAGCGTTTCGAGCACGACCTGGCCGTGCTCCTCAACCACCTCGCCGCCGACCCGCGCCGGGCCGGGGCGATGGGCGCGGCCGGACGCCACCGCGCGGAGCGCGAGTTCGGCTGGGGCGCGGTGGCGCGGCGCACGCTCGATGTGTACGAGGGCGTCACAGGGTTACTCAAGTCCTAGGAGCGGCAGGGGGCGGCCATGCGCGGTGGACCTTCGGTGCTGGGGATCGTGCTCGCGGGCGGGGAGGGCAAACGGCTGATGCCGCTCACGGCCGACCGGGCGAAACCGGCGGTGACCTTCGGCGGGACGTACCGCCTCGTCGACTTCGTGCTCTCCAACCTCGTCAACGGCGACATCCTGCGGATCTGCGTCCTCACGCAGTACAAGTCGCACTCCCTGGACCGGCACGTCTCCACCACCTGGCGGATGTCGAGCCTGCTCGGCAACTACGTCACGCCGGTCCCCGCCCAGCAGCGCCTCGGCCCCCGCTGGTACCTGGGCAGCGCCGACGCCATCCTGCAGTCCCTGAACCTCGTGCACGACGAACAGCCGGACTACATCGCGGTGTTCGGCGCCGACCACGTCTACCGCATGGACCCGCGCCACATGCTGGCCCGGCACATCGAGTCCGGCGCGGGCGTCACGGTCGCCGGGATCCGGGTGCCGCGCGCGGACGCCTCGCAGTTCGGGATCATCACCCCGGCCGGGGACGGCACCCGCGTGGAGAGCTTCCTGGAGAAGCCCGAGAGCCCGCCGGGCCTGCCCGGGTCCCCCCACCAGGTGCTCGCCTCCATGGGCAACTACATCTTCACGACCAAGGCCCTGGTGGACGCGTTGCAGCGGGACGCCGAGAACTCGGACTCCGTGCACGACATGGGTGGTTCGATCCTGCCGTCCCTCACCGAGCGCGGCGTCGCGCAGGTCTACGACTTCGGCGACAACCACGTCCCCGGCGAGACCCCCCGCGACCACGGCTACTGGCGCGACGTGGGCACCATGGACGCGTACTACGAGGCCCACATGGACCTGATCTCCGACCAGCCCGCCTTCAACCTGGACAACCGCCGCTGGCCCATCTACACCCACTCCGGCCAGCTGCCGCCCGCCAAGTTCTGCGCGGGCGGCATCGCGAGCGAGTCCGTGGTCAGCCCCGGCTGCGTCATCCGTGGCCAGGTCACCCGCTCCGTCCTCTCGCCCGGGGTGAGCATCGACGAGGGCGCCGTGGTCCAGGGCTCGGTGCTGCACGACAACGTCCGCGTCGGCCGGGGCGCGGTGGTGCGCGGCGCCGTCCTCGACAAGAACGTCGACGTCCCGCCCGGCGCCACCATCGGCGTCAACCCGGAGCGGGACGAGGAGCTGTACACGGTGTCGGAGGGCGGGGTGATCGCGCTCGGGAAGGGGCAGCGGGTGGCGCTCGACGGCGCGTCACCCACGTATCCCTAGGCGATCCGCCGCCGCGTACCCCCTACAGCACCCGCCTTCTGCGCCCCAGCCACGTCTGCGCCACCACGACCACCGCCAGGAAGCCGCCGCTGACGACCTGCTGGTAGGCGGAGTCCAGGGAGCCGATCTGGTTGATGACGTTCTGGATGACCTTCAGGAGCAGTACGCCGACGAGGGAGCCGCTGAGGAAGCCGAAGCCGCCGGACAGGAGCGTGCCGCCGATGACGACGGCGGAGATCGCCTCCAGTTCCATGCCGGAGCCGAGGATGGTCACGCCGGACGCCAGCCAGGCCGCGTTGAGCGCGCCCGCGAGGCCCGCGCACAGGCCGGACAGCGTGTAGACGGCCGTCTTCGTGCGGGCCACGGGCGCGCCCATGAGCGCCGCCGCGTCCTCGTTGCCGCCGACCGCGTACACGTACTGCCCGAAACGGGTGCGCCGCAGCACCACGGCGCCCGCCACGAACAGGCCCGCCGTGATCCACACGGGCGCGCCGACGCCGAGCAGCTTGCCCTGGCCGAGGGTCGCGAAGAAGGAGTCCTTGTCGACGAGGTACGTCTTGGAGCCCTCGTCGGTGACGGCCAGCAGGATGCCGCGCGCGCCGAGCAGCGCGGCCAGCGTCACGATGAACGGGGCGAGCCGGGACCGGGCGATCAGCAGGCCGTTCACCAGGCCGATGAGCCCGCACACCGCGAGCGGCAGCAGCAGTGCCACCGCCGTGCCGTACTGCGAGCCCCATGCGGCGAGCACGCCGCCGAGCGCGAACAGCGAGCCCACGGACAGGTCGATGCCGCCCGTGACGATCACGAACGTCATGCCGAGCGCGACGACGGCCAGGAAGGCCGAGGACGCTGCCATGTTCTGCATGTTGTCGGTCGTCATGAACGTGTCGAAGGACAGCCAGGCGGCGAGGACGGCGATCACCAGGGTGACGAGGGCGCCGTGCTGCTGGGCCAGTGCGCTGAGGCGCTCCGAGCGCGTCGCGCCGGACGGCTCGTGCTGCGTGAGTGTGTTCATGGGCGCGACCGGACTCTCCGTGTCGACCGTCATCGCTTCCCCCTCTCGCGGGCCGCGTACACGGCCAGGACGATCACCACGGCCTGCGCGATCTGCGTCCACGACGGCGGCAGGTCGTGCTTGATGAGGGTGGCCGTGAGCAACTGGATCAGGACGGCGCCCGCGACGGTGCCGCCGACGCGGACCCGGCCGCCGCTGAGCGGGGTGCCGCCGACGACGACCGCGGTGATCGCGGACAGCTCCATCAGATTGCCCAGCGACGTCGGGTCGCTGGCGGTCAGGCGCGCGGTCGCGAGGACGCCCGCGATCGCGGCGAGGGCGCCCGAGCACACGTACACCAGGACGAGGACGCGGCGCACGGGCAGACCGGCGAGCCTGGCCGCGGGGCGGCTGTCGCCGATCGCGAGCAACTGGCGGCCGAAGGTCGTGCGGCGGACGACGAACGCGACGAGCAGCGCGAGCGCCACCGCGATGAGCACCAGATAGGGGACGCCGAGGAGGTCGCCGGAGCCGAGCGAGGCCATGGTCGGGTCGTGGACGTCCTTGAGCTGGGGCAGCAGGACCTGGGCGAGGCCCCGGCCCGCCACCATCAACGCGAGCGTGGCGACGATCGGCTGGACGCCTATGAAGGCGATGAGCGCCCCGTTCGCGACGCCGACGGCGACTCCGCCGAGCACGGCGACGAGCAGCGCGATCCACATGCCGTAGCCGAGGTACAGGGAGAGCAGGGACGTGGAGAGCGCCATCACCGAGCCCACCGACAGGTCCACGCCCTCGCTGCCGATCGCCAGGGCCATGCCGAGCGCCACGATCAGGACGGGCGCCACCTGGACGGCCTGGGTGCGGAAGTTCTCGGCGGACAGGAAGTGCGGGGTGACGGCGATGTTCACCAGGAGCAGGACGGCGACGCCCAGATGGACGCCGTAGTCCTGGAGCAGGCGCAGGAGGCGGTCGCGGTCGATGCGGGTGCGGCCGCCGAGGCTGAGGTCAGTCATCGTCACCTCCAGGTGGGGCGGGGGCGGCGGTGGCCCGAGCGGCGGGCGCGGCCGCGATGGCGCGCATCAGGCGGTCCTCCGTGACGGCGTCGCCGGTGAGTTCCTCGACGACCGCGCCGTCCTTGAGGACCACCACGCGGTCGCTGCCCTCGATCAGCTCCTCCACGTCCGAGGAGATCAGGAGTACGCCGAGCCCGTCGTCGGCCAGCTCGTCGATGAGCTTCTGCACCTCGGCCTTCGCGCCCACGTCGATGCCGCGCGTCGGCTCGTCAAGGAGAAGGACCTTGGGGTTCATGGCGAGCCAGCGGGCGAGGAGGACCTTCTGCTGGTTGCCGCCGGAGAGTTCGCCGACCTTCTGGTGCGGTCCGGACGCCTTGATGCGCAGGCGCTTCATGAAGGTGTCGACCACGCGGTCGATGCGGGCCTCGTCGACCAGGCCGAACCGGGACAGGCCCGGAAGGGCGGCGAGCGCGATGTTCTCGCGCACCGAAAGGCCCGGCACGATGCCCTCGGCCTTGCGGTCCTCGGGCAGCAGGCTCACCCCGGCCCGGATCGCGGCCGGCGTGGAGCCGGTGCGCACCGGCACCCCGGCGACCACCACCCGGCCCGAGTCCGGCGGCAGCGCCCCCGCGATGGCCTTCGCGGTCTCGCTGCGCCCGGAGCCGAGCAGCCCGCCGAGCCCGACGACCTCCCCGGGCCGGATCGCCAGGGACACGCCCCGCAGCTGGTGGCGGACCGTCAGCTCCGTTGCCTCAAGGACGGGTTGGGCCTCGGTGTCGTGGCTCCCACTGAACTTCGTCAGGCCTTCCTCGCGTACGTCGCCGACGTCGCGGCCGAGCATCAGCGAGACGAGCCGCAGCCGGTCGAGGGCGGCGATCGGGCCGCTGTGCACCGACTTGCCGTCCCGCAGCACGGTCACGGTGTCGCACACCTCGTACAGCTCGTCCAGGCGGTGGCTGACGTAGATCACGGCGATGCCGCGTGCGCGCAGCATCCGGATCACGCCGAACAGCGTGGCCACCTCGCGCGGCTCCAGGGACGACGTCGGCTCGTCCATGATGACGACCCGCGCGTCGACCGCGACCGCGCGGGCGAGCGCCACCATCTGCTGCGCGCCGACGCCGAGTTCACGCAGCGGGCGGCGCACGTCCACGCGGACGCCGAGGCTGCCGAGGGCCTGCTCGGCCTCGCGGTGCATCCGGCGGAAGTCGATCAGGCCGAGGCGGCCGCGCGGCTCGCGGCCGAGGAAGAGGTTGCGGGCCACGCTCATCAGCGGGACCAGATTGACCTCTTGGTAGATGGTGGAGATCCCCGCGTGCTGGGCCGCGAGCGGGGTGGTGAACTCCACCTGGCTGCCGTCGTACGTGATGACGCCCGAGCCCGGCGCCGCGGCCGGGTCGGGCCGGTACACGCCGGTGAGGACCTTGATGAGCGTGGACTTCCCGGCGCCGTTCTCCCCGATCAGCGCGTGCACCTCGCCCGCGCGGGCCGTGAAGTCGACGCCGTCCAGGGCCCGTACGCCGGGGAAGGTCTTGCTGAGGCCCGTCACCGAGAGCACGGCGGCCCCCATGACCGGCCGCGCCGCGGACTCCGTCACCGACGGCACCTCAGTACGCCTTGCCGAGGTCCGACTTCGCGTTGTCCTTGGTGTAGGAGCTGTCCTTGATAACGATGTCCTGCGCGACTTCGCCGCCCTTGGTGAAGGTGTCCAGGGTCTTGAAGGCCAGCGGCCCGAAGCGCGGGTTGGACTCGATGACGCCGTCGATCCAGCCGTCGACGATGCCGCGCACGGCGTTCTTCGTGCCGTCGATCGTCACGATCTTCACATCGCCGGCCTTCTTGCCCGCGCCCTTCAGGGCGCCGACCGCGCCGAGTCCCATCTCGTCGTTCTCGGCGTAGATCCCGTCGATGCCCGGCTTGGACTGGATGAGCTGCTCGGTGACCTGCTGGCCCTTCTCACGGGCGAACTCGCCGGTCTGCTTGAAGACGACCTTCAGGTCCGGGGCCTTGGCCTTGAGCCGTTCCTGGAAGCCCTTGGTGCGGTCGGTGGTGACGTTGTTGCCCGCCGCGCCGAGCAGGATCGCGATCTCGCCCTTGCCGCCGGTCGCCTCGATCATGCGGTCGGCGGCGCGCCTGCCCTGTTCGACGAAGTCCGAGCCGATGAAGCTCACATAGTCCTCGCAGGCGGCCGCGTTGATCTTGCGGTCGATGGTGACGATCGGGATGTGCTTGGCCTTGGCCTGGCGCAGGACCGGCTCCCAGCCGTCGGAGTTTAGCGGGGCGATGACCAGCAGGTCGGCGCCTTTGGCGATGAGGTCCTGGACGTCGCTGATCTGCTTGGAGAACTGCGACTGGGCGTTGGCCGTCAGGAGCTTCACGCCGCGCTTGTCGGCCTCGGCCTTGATGGACGCGGTCTCGGCGATCCGGAAGGGGTTGGCCTCCTTCTCGGACTGCGAGAAGCCGACCGTCGCGGACTTCAGGTCCAGCTTCTTGGCGCCGTAGTCCCCGATCACACAGGTCTTGCCGCCCGCGCCGGGGGAGGAGACGACCTGGCCCGCGTCGCCGTCGGCAGCGGACTGGGAGTCGCCGGAGTCGGCCCCGTCGTCCTCGGACTTGGCGCATCCCGTGGCGGTGAGCGCGAGGCTCGCGGCGAGGCCGACGGCGAGCAGGGTGCTGGCCGAGGCGCGGCCTACGGAACGGCCCGAGGTAGGGCGAAGGAAGATGTTCGGCTTCATGGGAGTCCCCAAACGGCACGGCCCCGGCGCACACTGAGAGCGCTCACGGGAGATACGGGTTTGCGGTCAACTCAGCGGTACGGGGAGCTTTTTACATCGTTGAAAGAGGGCTGTAAACCCTTCGCGCACGCGCGGGCCGCACACCGGCGCCGCGCCGGGACGGCCGGAACCGCCCGGGGACGGAGGGGACTTGGGCCTCGCTCCGGGTGGATCCGGCGTGCGGAAACGGCCCCCGCGACTCACCGGCGCCCGAGCGTGCTCTCCCGCTCCACCAGCCGGAACTCCGCCGACAGCGTCCGCCCGCCGGGCTCCCCGTCGCCCGCGAGGCTGCGCAGCAGCGAGGCCACCGCGAGCCGGGCGATGGCCTGCTTGTCGGGCGAGATCGTGGTCAGCGTGACGGCGCCGAACTGCCCCTCCGCGATGTCGTCGAAGCCGACCACCGCCACGTCCCACGGCACCCGAAGGCCCCGCTCGTGCAGCACCCGCATCGCCCCGATCGCGACCAGGTCGTTGTACGCGAACACCGCGTCGGGCCGCACCCCGGAGTCCAGCATCCGCGCCATCGCCTTCGCCCCGTCGTCGCGGTTCCAGCCGCCGACCGCCCCCACCAGGGACTCGGGGGCGGGGATCCCGGCCGCTGCCAGCTCCGCCCGCCAGCCCTCAAGGCGCAGGTGGGCGGGGCGGTTCGCGGAGTCGGTGCGGGCTCCGAGGTAGGCGATGGCGCTCCGGCCGCGGCTGATCAGGTGGCCCACGGCGGCGCGCGCGGCGGCGACGTTGTCGATGGCGATGTGGTCGTAGGGCAGGTCGTACTCGCGCTCGCCGAGCAGCACCAGCGGCACATCGTCGTTGCGGCCGTCACGGCCGCGCAGGTCCTCCGCCTCCAGCTCCAGCGGGCTCAGGATCAGGCCGTCGATGACGCGGGCCCGGAAGCCCTGGCTGACCAGGACCTCCTGCTCGCGGTCGCCGCGGGTGTGGTCGAGCAGGACGGTGAAGTCGTGCGCGGCGGCGGCGTCGATGACGGCTCCGGCGAGCTCCGCGAAGTAGGGGTTGCCGAGCTCGGGGACGGCGAGCGCGATGATGCCGGTGCGGCCCTTGCGGAGGTGACGTGCCGTCAAGTTCGGGCGGTAGCCCAGCTCGTCGATGGCCTGCTGCACCCGGGCGCGCATCGCCGGGGTGACGTGCTGATACTTGTTCACCACGTTCGAGACGGTCTTGATCGAGACGCCCGCGCGTTCCGCGACATCCTTGAGGCTCACCCGCACGTGCCACTCCTCGCGTCGATGTGCGCCCCGGCCCCCCGGGGCGTTCGGCGGCATGCGCCGCGGCCCTGGACAGCGCGCCCGGAGCCGTGCTGTCATGCCAACTGCCGTTCCTTCCAACGTTGTACAGACTCGTTGTACCGACTGGAGCGACGAGCCGCCACCCTTCCTCGACAAGGAGGATCCGTGCGCCCTAGACGATCAGGAAAGCTCCGGCACCAACTGGCCCTGCTGCTCACCGCCGCCCTGGTGTTCTCGGGTCTCGTCGCCCAGTCCGCCGCGAACGCGGCGGGCGACGAGGCACCCGAGGTCCACGGCCTGAAGGGCGAGTACTACACCCAGTCCGCCCCCGGGGCCTTCGACTTCCACGAGCTCAAGGCCACCGGCTTCGACCGGAACATCGACTTCGACACCCTCGAACCCCGGCTGAACCTCGCCACCGGCAAGTCCGACGACGCCACCGTCCGCTGGACGGGGAAGATCGTCCCGGAGCGGTCCGGTGCCCGCACCTTCGCCATGACCGGCGACAACGGCTTCCGCCTCTGGGTCGACGGCAAGCTCGCCATCGACCACTGGGTCGACGACTGGGACCGCGAACAGACCTCCCGGCCAGTCGAGTTGACCGCGGGCGAGGCCTACGACTTCAAGGTCGAGTACTTCGAGCACTACGGCGGCTCCAACCTGCACCTGCGCTGGACCGAGCCCGGCGGGACCAAGAAGGCCGTGCCGCAGTCCGCGTTCCGCCTCCCCGACGGCTGGGACTACGACGGGGCGACCGCCGCCACCGTGCAGAAGGACGGCCGGGTCCTGAGGCTGGAGTTCGTCCAGGAGCTCGCCGCACCCCCCGCCGGTCTCGTCGGCCACCTCGAAGCCGTCATCGGCGGCGCCAAGTGGCCGCTGGACGCGGCCAGGCAGGACCCCGCCGACCCGCGCGCCCTGCTCGTCACCCTCAAGCAGCCCGTCGTCGGCAACAAGACCGGCACCGCCCGCGGCACCGCCGATCTGCGCTACGACGGCAAGGGCGGCCTGACCGGCGCCGACGGCAAGCAGGTCGGGGCGTTCTGGAGCAGCGGCGGCAACAAGTCCACGTACGAACTGCGCTCCAAGTGGGCGGACGACGTCGGCCCCGGCAACGCACTGCCCGAGTATCCGCGCCCGCAGCTGAAGCGCGCTGACTGGCGCAATCTCAACGGAAGTTGGCAGTTCGCCGCGGCCGAGGCTGGGGAGCAGCCGCCGGTCGGCGAGAAGCTCAAGGAGAAGATCCTCGTCCCCTACCCGGTGGAGTCCCAGCTCTCGGGCCTCCAACGGCACGAGGACCGCATGTGGTACCGCCGCACCTTCACCGTCCCGGCCGGCTGGAAGGTCGGCGACCACCGCGACGACCAGCGGCTCAAGCTGAACTTCGGCGCCGTCGACTGGCACGCCAAGGTGTACGTCAACGGCACCGAGGTCGCCGACCACAAGGGCGGCTACGACAAGTTCAGCGCCGACATCACCGACGCCCTGAAGCCCGGCCGGACGCAGGAGCTGATCGTCGGCGTGCACGACCCGACCGACGCCCCCGGCGGCCCGAACCCGCCGGTCGGCAAGCAGCGCCTCGACCCGTCGGGCATCTGGTACACGCCGTCGTCGGGCATCTGGCAGACGGTGTGGATGGAGCCCGTGGCCCGCGACCACGCCGAGTCCCTGAAGATCACCCCCGACGTCAAGACCAAGCAGGTCGCCGTCGAGGCCAAGGGCGTCCGCGACGGCGTGCCCGTCAAGGCGGTGGCGTACGAGGGCAGGAAGAAGGTCGCCGAGGCGAGCGGCCGCACCGGCAGGCCGCTCAAGCTCACCCTGAGGAAGCCGCACCTGTGGTCACCCGACGACCCGTTCCTCTACGACCTGAAGGTCACCCTCGGCGGGAGCAAGCACGGAGGCAAGCACGCCAGCCGCGCCGATGAGCTGCGGAGCTACTTCGGGATGCGCTCCGTCGCCGTGGAGAAGATCGACGGCACCCCGCGCACCGTCCTCAACGGCAAGCCCACCTTCCTCATGGCCACCCTCGACCAGGGCTTCTGGCCCGACGGTCTGCACACCGCGCCCACCGACGAAGCCCTCGCGTACGACCTGAGGATGCACAAGGAGATGGGCTTCAACTCCGTCCGCAAGCACATCAAGGTGGAGCCCGACCGGTGGTTCTACTGGGCGGACAGGCTGGGTCTGATGGTGTGGCAGGACATGCCGTCCATGCGGGCCGAGCGGAACCCGGACGCCGCCGCCCGCGCCCAGTACGAGCACGAGATGAAGCAGATGATCGACGAGCACGGCAACAGCCCGTCCATCGTCATGTGGGTCACCTTCAACGAGGGCTGGGGCCAGTACGACCAGGGCCGCATCGCCGAACAGGCCAAGGCCTGGGATCCCACGCGCCTCGTCAACGGCATGTCGGGGCTCAACCTGGGCGCCGACGGCGGCAAGGGCGACCTCATGGACGAGCACGGCTACCCGAGCCCGGCCCTGCCGCCCCGGCCGGACGGCGAACGGGCCCTGATCAACGGGGAGTACGGCGGCCTCGGACTCGCGGTGCCCGGCCACGCCTGGTCCGTGCAGCAGAGCTACGTCGACGTGGACCCCGCGAAGTACACGGAGGAGTACCTCACCAAGCTCCGCGAGGTGCGCGCCCTCGCCTGCAAGGGCGGCAACGGCGCCGTCTACACCCAGATCTCCGACGTGGAAGGGGAGTTGAACGGCCTGCTCACCTATGACCGCGAGGTCGTCAAGCCCGATGTGCCACGGCTGCGCGCCGCGCACGAGTCCCTGATCAAGGACGCCTCGCAGGCGCCCGTGCGGGGCTGCGCCTGACGGACCGATGTGCTCCGGCCCGTCCGTGGGGGCGGGCCGGGGCGCATCTCCGTGCGCGCGGCCGTATCCGGACAATCAGGGCCGGGGCGCCCGGACGCCACCCCCGCACCACCCTTGACGAGTACACGTACGCGCCCGAAGAATGAGCGCGCCCGATGCAGTGACAACGTTGTCCAAGGAGGCGTTCCCACCCATGAGATGGACCCACCGGCTGCGCGGCGCGGGGACGGCGGCCGTGGCGGCCGCGCTCCTCGGCGGGGCCCTCGCCGTCCCGTCGGCCGACGCCGCCCCGCGCGGCGAGCGCCTGACCGACCTGGTCAACCCGTTCATCGGCACCGAGAACGAGGGCAACACCTACCCGGGCGCCGCCGTGCCCTTCGGCATGGTGCAGCTCTCGCCCGACACCGGCCACAACACCGGCTACGACCACTCCGACACCCACATCCGGGGCTTCTCCGCCGTGCATCTGTCCGGTGTGGGCTGCGGCCTCGGCGGGGACCTGCCGGTCCTGCCGACGACCGGGGACGTGACGGAGACCGACTACGCCAAGTACGCGGCGGAGTTCAGCCACGACACGGAGACGGCGCGCCCGGGTTACTACAAGGTCGGTCTGAAGTCCGGCGTCGACGCCGAGCTGACCGCGACCGCGCGCACCGGCGTGCAGCGCTACACGTTCCCGGCGACGGACAAGGCCAACGTCCTCGTCAACGCGGGGCAGTCGCTGCACAAGACGGTCGGCACCGACGTGGAGATCCTCGACCGTCGCACCGTCCGCACGAAGATCACCGGCAGCGGCTTCTGCCAGGACACGAAGCCGTACACGCTCTACACCGTCACGCGCTTCGACCGGCCCTTCGCGTCGGCCGGTACCTGGAAGGGCGGCACGGTCACGGCGGGCTCCCGGAAGTCCTCGGCCGACGGTGAGCGCAACGGCGCGTACGTCCGCTTCGACACCTCCAAGGACCGCACCGTCGAGGCGACGACCGCGCTGTCCTACGTCGACGCGCGGGGCGCCGCGCTCAACCTCCGTGCGGAGGGCGGGCGTTCCTTCGGCCGTGTCGAGCACGCGGCGCGCGCGAAGTGGGAGGACCGGCTCGACGACGTGCGCGCCCAGGGCGGGAACAAGACGCTGCGGCGCACCTTCTACTCGTCCCTGTACCGCTCGTTCCTCGCGCCCAACATCGGCAGTGACGTCGACGGCCGCTACACCGGCTGGGACCAGAAGCCCCATCGGGCGAAGGGCTTCACGTACTACCAGAACTGGTCACTGTGGGACACCTACCGCACCCAGGCCCAGCTTCTCGCGCTCCTCGCCCCGCGCGAGTCGCGTGACATGGCACTCTCCGTCCTCCGCATCGACAAGGAGAGTGGCTGGCTGCCCAAGTGGGGCTACGGCACCGTCGAGACGAACATCATGACCGGCGACCCGGTCACGCCGTTCCTCACGAACGCCTACCAGCAGGGACTGTTGAAGGGGTCCCCCGGATTGGCGGAGGAGGCGTACCGCGCGCTGAAGAAGAACGCCGACGGGGTGCCGCCCGCCGACTCCGCGCCGGTGGGCCGCGAGGCCAACAAGGAGTACATCGCCGAGGGCTTCGCGCCCTACGTCAAGGGCCGCCCGCACGCCAAGCCCGGCGACTCCGACTACGACCACGGCGCGTCGGCCACGCTGGAGTACGCCCTGTCGGACGCGATGCTCGGGCAGATGGCGCGCGAGCTGGGGCACAAGAAGGACGCCGAGCGCTATGCGGCGCGGGCCCAGAACTACCGGAAGATCTTCGACGGTTCGACCGGGTTCTTCCGGGCGCGGGACAAGGCGGGGGCGTTCACCGGGCCCGCCGATCCGGCCAAGAGCGAGGGCTTCCACGAGGGCACGTCCTGGCAGTACCAGTGGCTGGTGCCGCAGGACCTGCCGGGCATGGTGGACCTGATCGGCGGCAAGCAGGCCACGAACGCCCGCCTCGACTCCTTCTTCGCCTACGAACAGCTCCTGAAGGACCCGGCGAAGACCGCCCGCGAGGTGTGGGTCAACGGCCCGTACGACTACTACAACGCGGACAAGTACAACCCGCAGAACGAGCCCGACCTGATCGCCCCGTACACGTATCTGTCCACCGGACAGCCGTGGAAGACGACGGACGTGGTGCACGCCGCGCTGACGCTCTTCACGGACACCCCGACCGGCATGACCGGAAACGACGACCTCGGCACCATGTCCGCCTGGAACGTGCTCTCGTCCATCGGGATCTTCCCGGTGCAGCCGGGCACGGACACCTGGGGCCTGTCGACGCCGGTCTTCGAGCGGGTCGACCTCAGCCTGGACCGCCGCTACTACCCGCGCGGACGGTTCACGGTGAAGGCGCCGGGCACGTCGCCGGAGCGGCGGTACGTGCAGTCGGTGAGCGCCGACGGGGCGGACTACGGGCGGACGTATCTGCGCACCGGTGACATCCGTGGGCTGCGGGAGCTGTCGTTCGCCGTGGGGGACAAGCCCTCGGGGTGGGGTACGTCACCCGAGGCGGCGCCGCCCGTGGTGAGGTGAGCGCGCTCGCGGTGCGCGGGTGACCACTGAGGTCCCACGAGGCCCGTCCTTCCCGGCGGTTTCCGGGAAGGACGGGCCTTAATCTGTTGTTAACTGTACGTAGCGAGATCGTACTTGACCGTAATTGTCGGAGGGTGATTGGCTGCTGGCTCGGTCATCGACCAGCTGCCTTCGATCTGCTGCCTTCGATGTGCCGTCATCGATGTGCCGTCATCGATCTGCCGTCATCGATCTGCCGTCATCGACGCGAGAGCGAGCCATGACCTCTGAGAGCTCGGACCTGCTCGCCCCTCTCGATCTCGCCTTCTGGAGCATCGAGTCCGCCGCACACCCCATGCACCTGGGGGCCCTCGGCGTCTTCGCCGCGGACTCGCCGTCCGCCGCCGCGCACGCCGCCGATCTGCTCGCCGCCCGCGCCCCGGCCGTCCCGGGCCTGCGCATGCGGATACGGGACGTGCTGCTGCCTCCCGGCGGCGCCCAGCGGCAGCCCGCGCCCGACTTCGACCCGCTGGACCACGTCCACCTCGCCCCGGCCGCGGCCGACCTCCACGCGGCGGCGGGCGCGCTCATGGAGCGGCCCCTCGACCGGGACCGGCCGCCGTGGGAGGCGCACGTCCTGCCCGGCGCCGACGGGGCCTCGTTCGCGGTCCTGTTCAAGTTCCACCACGCCCTCGCCGACGGGCTGCGCGCCCTCACCCTGGCCGCCGGGGTCATGGACCCGATGGAGCTCCCGCCCGCGCGCGAGCCCCGCCCCGTCCCCGAGACGCCCTGGTGGCACGCCCTCGACCCGCGGCGGCTTCCCGACACCGTCGGCTCCGCCCTGTCCGGGGCCCGCTCCGCCGCCACCGACGTCGGGCGGGCGCTCGACATCGGCGCGGCCGTGGCGCGGGCGACCTGGGACGTCCGCTCCAGCCCCGCCCTCACCTCCCGGCCCACCGGCACCCGCCGCACCGCGGGCGTCGCCCTGGACCTGGACGACGTGCACCGGGTGCGCAAGACCGTCGGGGGCACCGTCAACGACGTCCTGATCGCCGTGGTCGCCGGGGCGCTGCGGCGCTGGCTGGACGAGCGGGGCGACGGCAGCGAGGGGGTCGCCCCGCGCGCGCTCGTCCCGGTGTCGCGGCGCCGCCCGCGCACCGCCCACCCGCAGGGCAACCGCCTCTCCGGCTATCTGGTGCGGCTGCCCGTCGACGACCCGGACCCGCTGGCCCGCCTGCGCGCCGTGCGCACCGCCATGGACCGCAACAAGGACACGGGCCCCACCCGCGGCGCGGGCGCCGTCGCGCTGCTCGCCGACCACGTGCTCCCGATCGGCCACCGCGTCGGCGGCCCCGCCGTC
The DNA here is from genome assembly GCF_055594065.1 of Streptomyces sp. NPDC040610. Classification (NCBI taxonomy): domain Bacteria; kingdom Bacillati; phylum Actinomycetota; class Actinomycetes; order Kitasatosporales; family Streptomycetaceae; genus Streptomyces; species Streptomyces sp. NPDC040610. The sequence continues at coordinate 31,929 of NZ_JBVIXA010000015.1, forward strand.
GCGCACGCCGCCCGGCTGCTCTTCGACATCCTCGTCACCAGCGTGCCGCTGCCCAGCCTCGGCCTGCGCCTGGCGGGCTGCCCCCTCACCGAGGTCTACCCCTTCGCCCCGCTGGCCCGCGGGCAGGCGCTCGCCGTCGCCGTCTCCACGTACCGCGGCCGGGTCCACTACGGCCTGGTCGCCGACGCCGTCGCGGTGCCGGACCTGGACCTTCTCGCGCGGTGCCTCGGCGTGGAACTGGCGGCGCTGGTGGCGGTGTGCGAGCGCACACGGGGCGTGGCGGGCGACCGTTCGGGTTTGGTACCGGGCGCCCGGGCTACGTAAAGTTCCGCTTTTGGAGCTTCCGCGGTCACCTCAGACGAGCCGCGGCACGAGTGCGGTGAGGAACGACAGCGGCCATGACGGTGACAGAGGACAGCCAGCAGCAGGGTGCCGGCGCCGTTGCGTACGGCCGCGAGGGCGACCAGGGGCACGAGGGGCGCCAGGGCCAGGGGGCCGCCGACGCCGCCGGGGACTTCGGTCCGTACGGCCCGGGCATCGACCCCGAGCGGCTCGCCGTCTGCCTGAGCGTCCTCGACGAGCTGGACCAGCTGGACGTCGACCACCCCGACGCGATCACCGTGCGCCGCGCCACCGCCGGGATCTACCGCACCGTGAAGCAGCGCCGCCGTCAGGAGCGCAGGGCCGCCAAGACCGCCCACGACAAGGCCGTCACCGAGGCCACCGCCACCGGCTCCGCGCAGCGCATCGACGACGAGACGGAGGGCATCCTGCCGTCCTCCGTCACCGAGGCCGGCCAGATCGCGGGGATACTCCAGCGCCCCCGCTCCTGCTACACCTGCAAGACGCGGTACGTGGAAGTCGACTACTTCTACCACCAGCTCTGCCAGGCCTGCGCCGCCGAGAACCGCGCCAAGCGCGACGTCCGCGCCGACCTCACCGGCAAGCGCGCCCTGCTCACCGGCGGCCGCGCCAAGATCGGCATGTACATCGCGCTGCGGCTGCTCCGCGACGGCGCGCACACCACCATCACGACCCGCTTCCCCAAGGACGCCATCCGCCGCTTCAAGGCGATGGACGACTCGGCGGACTGGATGCACCGCCTGGAGGTCGTCGGCATCGACCTGCGCGACCCCGCGCAGGTGGTCGGCCTGGCCGAGCAGGTCGCCGAGCAGGGCCCGCTCGACATCCTCATCAACAACGCGACGCAGACCGTGCGCCGCCTGCCCTCCGCCTACGCCGCGCTCGTCGAGGGCGAGAACGCGCCGCTGCCCGCCGGGGAACTCCCCGCCCACCACGTGATCGGCGCCTTCAACTCCGGCGCCGTCGGCGAGCTCGGCGGACCGGCCGCGCTGCCCGTCGGCGTCAGCGGCCTGGACGCACAGCAGGTCGCCGACCTCGCCCTGGTCGCGGGCAACGCCAGCGTTGAGCGGCACCTGGACGGCACCGCCATCGACGCGGGCGGCCTGGTCCCGGACGTCGTCGACACCAACACCTGGGTGCAGACCATCGAACAGATCTCCCCGGTGGAGCTGCTGGAGACCCAGCTCTGCAACTACACCGCGCCGTTCATCCTGATCAGCCACCTGCGGCCGATGATGGCCGAGGCCGCGAAGAAGGCGGCGAGCGGACGCGCCTACGTCGTCAACGTCTCGGCGATGGAAGGCGTCTTCGGCCGCGGCTACAAGGGCGCGGGGCACCCGAACACCAACGCCGCCAAGGCCGCGATGAACATGGTGACGCGCACCAGCGGCCAGGAGATGTTCGAGGCCGACGGCATCCTCATGACCTCCGTCGACACCGGCTGGATCACCGACGAGCGCCCCCACCACGACAAGCTGCGCCTCGCCGAGGAGGGCTTCCACGCTCCGCTGGACCTGGTCGACGGCGCGGCCCGCGTGTACGACCCGGTGGTGCGCGGCGAGGCGGGCGAGGACCTGTACGGGGTGTTCCTCAAGGACTACAAGCCCGGCAAGTGGTAGTCACCGCGTGACCGGAGTGCCTCGCGAATAAGGCATGTCCGGAATCCACCCTTTGTTTTGGCGCCATCGAGCAGACCCGCGCTCATTTGGTTAACCTAGGGCGAACGGGCGGCCACGAGGCGCACACCAGCGTCTCTACGCCGCCCCGGGACAGGCTGCGACCCGCTGCCGCGATCCCGCCCGGACACGGCGCCACCGCGACCGAGAAGACAGCGCAGTAAGCGCAGGCAGCGCAGCCGGCGTTCTTCCGTTACGCGACACAAAGGAGTGCGCGGTGACACCAGATCTGACCAAGCAGGAGAAGCGGCCGGCCGATCGTGGCGGCGAGCGGGGCGGACGTCCCCAGAAGCTCCGCAACCTGGACTCGTGGGCCAAGGCGGCCCCCATCCGACTCGCCGGATACGAGGACGACCTCGCGGAGCCCCACATCCTCCCCGGTATCGACTGACCCTGCGTGAGCGCGCCCCACGCCCCCCGTCGCGAGTCGCGGCGGGGGGCGTGGCATGTCCGGGGGCGGTTGGCCGTGCCGCCGCGTCGCATGGGCCGCCTCGGCCGCGGCTTTTCCCGAAAATATTCTGCAAAAAGACTTTGGGAAAGTGGTCGGGGCGTTCTACGCTCGCCGTATGGCAGACGAAGAGCGCCCGGCGGGCGCCGGACAGGCGGCCGGGGAAGAGCGCGCACAGGACGCGGCGCGGCCCCCGGCCAGGCGGGACCACCTGCGGGTTCTCGACCCGGAGCGGGAGCCCGCCGCCATCAAGGCGCTGACCCACCCGCTGCGGGTCCGGCTGCTCGGCCTGCTGCGCATGGACGGACCCGCCACCGCGAGCGAGCTGGCGGCCAGGACCGGCGAGTCGTCCGCCTCGACCAGCTACCACCTGCGCGTCCTCGCGAAGTACGCGTTCGTCGCCGAGGCGGAGCACCGCGACAGCCGTGAGCGCCGCTGGCGCGCGGTGCACGCGGTGACCACCTGGGACCACGAGGCGATGGAGGCCTCACCGGTCGGCCGGGAGTTCACGGGCAAGATGGCGCGGCGCCAGCTCGAGCACCTGCGGGAGTCGCTGGAGTGGTACGAGGCCGACCTGGCCGCCGGACGGATCGGCAGGGAATGGCTTGAGCCGTCCGGCATCACGGACCTTCTGCCGGACCTGACCCCCGAGTCCCTGACCGAGCTCAAGCAGACGTTCGAGACCAAGCTGGAGGAGCTGACGGCGCGCGACGTGGGGGACCCGCGGGCCGGGAAGGTCGTGGTGGCCTTCATGGGGCTGCCGGTCGCCGGGCGGCGGGCGGGGGAGGAAGGGGCCGGCGGGGCAGGCGGGGCGGACGGCGCGGGGGGTTCGGCGGCGGTCGGCCCGGCGGCGGTGGTCGGCCCGAGTGAGGGGGACAGCCCAGGCGGGGCAGGCGGTCCGCGCGAGGGGGAGGACCGGACGGGGGCGGACGGCCCAGCCGGGGCAGGGCGCCCCGGCGACGGCCCCGGAGATGGCGACGGCCCCGGAGATGGCGACGGCCCCGGCGATGACGACGGCGGCGGCGATGGCGATGGGGTCGGGGCCGTCGCCGACGACGGGGTCGGCCCGGACCAGGCACGCGCCACGGCCGCTGGGCGCACCCCCGCCCAGGCGGACGCGCCCTCCGAGGAGGGCACCCCCGCCCCCAGACGCGTGCGGGGCTACACCCATGACTGAACCCCGCGCACCCATGGCCGACCCCCGCCCACCGGGCGCCGGGTTCCTCGACCCGCGTACCGCGCGCCGCCGCTACGCCACCGTCAGCGCGCTGTTCTGGCTGCCGCTCGGCCTGGCCATCGCGCCGATGGTGGCGCTCATGACCGAGCGCGGCCTCGCCCTCGCGGCCGTCGCCGGATGCGTCGCCGCGCACTCCCTCACCGCCGCCGCCCTCGAACTCCCCACCGGGGGACTGTCCGACGTGCTCGGGCGCCGTGCCGTCCTGGCCGCGGCGGGCCTCTTCGACCTCGTCGCGCTGGTCCTGGGAGGGCTCGGCACCACCGCCTGGGTGCTCGCCCTCGGCATGGCGCTCAAGGGCGCGGGCCGTGCCCTGTCGAGCGGTCCCGCCGAGGCCTGGTACGTCGACACGGTGCACGCGAGCGCGGGCCCCGACGCCGACCTGCGCACCGGCCTGGCCCGCGGCGCGGCCGCCGGCTCCGCCGCGCTCGCCGCCGGAGTCCTGATCGGCGGCGCCCTGCCCTGGCTGCTCAGCCTCGGCCCCGACCTCGGCACCCGCCTCAGCGATGGCACGTCCGGCCTGGTCATCCCGCTGTCCGTACCGGCCCTGCTCGGCGCGGTCGTCGAGGTCGGCTTCCTCGCGTACGTCCTGACCCGGCTGCCCGAGCCGCCCCGGCCGCGCGCCACCCTGCGCGGAGTCCTGCGCGGCGTCCCCGCCACCGTGCTCGCCGGAGTCCGCCTCGGCGGCAGGGACACGCTGGTGCGGCGGATCGTCCTCAGCGCCGGTGCCGCGGGCAGCGCGTTGATCACCGTGGAGGTCCTGACCCCCGGCAGGGCCGTCGACCTGACCGGCGCGCCGGAGTCGGGCGCGGTCCTGTTCGCGGGTCTCGCCTGCGCCGGGTACCTGTGCTCGATGGCGGGCAGCCACCTCGCGCCGCCGCTCGCCCGGTACGCGGGCGGGAGCGAGCGCGCGGTCCTCGTTGGCCTCGGCGCCGCCGCGGGCGGCCTGCTGCTCCTCGGCCTCACCGCCGTCGCCTCGGGCCCGGCCACGCTCACCCTCGCGGTGCTCGGCTACGCCCTCGTGTACGTGGGCCTCGGCGCCGCGGGGCCGAGCGAGAACGACATCCTGCACCGGCGCGTCGACAGCGCGGGCCGCGCCACCGCCCTGTCCGTCCAGTCGCTCTCCCTCCAACTGGTCGGCGCCGGAACGGGACTGGTCATCGGACACCTCCCGGAGGGCTCCCCGCGCTGGCTGCTCGGCGGCGCCGTGATGCTCGCGGGCGCCCTCCTGTGGGTGCGCCGCCGCACGGTGCCGGAGGCCGCCGAGACCGCCGAGGCCGCCGAGCGCGTAACAGAGGCCTCGCGCCCTTGAACACGGAGAAGAACCCGCACACCCCTGCACACCCCCGTACTCACGCGAAAGGCACCCCCCGATGCGCAGCATCCACGTCATCGCCCACCCGGAGGCCACGCACCACGTCGAGAAGGTGGTCGGCGGCTGGCACGACTCCGACCTCACGCCCGCCGGGCGCCGCGCCGCGGCCGCCATCGCCCGGGCGCTGCGCGCCGACATCCCCGAGGGCGCGGACGTCGAGCTGATCTCCTCGGACCTGCGCCGCGCGGCGCGGACCGCCGACGCGGTGGGCGAACTGTTCGGCGTACGGCCGGTCCTGGACCGCAGGCTGCGGGAGAAGTCGTACGGAGAGGCGGAGGGCGGTCCGCAGGAGTGGCTGGACCGGCGGTTCGTGCCGCCCCCGGCCGACGGCGACCGGATGGGGCACCACGAGGGCGTGCCGGGCGCCGAGACCAGGGGCGAGTGCGCGCGCCGCGTCTACGACGCCATGGCCGAACTGCTGCGGCGCCCGCGCGCGCACCAGATCGTCGTCACGCACGGGTTCGCCCTGACCTTCGTCGTCGCGGCCTGGATCAAGATGCCGTACGAGTCCCTCGGCTCCGTCAGCTTCCGGGCGCCGTCGGGGAGCATCACGCTGCTGCGCGAGGACGACTTCTTCCACAACCGCCAGGTCGTCAGCGTCGGGGACACCCGCCACCTCGCCACTCCCTGACGTGGCCTCACCGCCTGCCGGGGCGGCCCGGCGCCGTCAGGACCCAGAGGCAGTGGTCCCAGCCGATGTCGTGGCAGGCCCCCACCGTGAGCCCGGCCCGCTCGACCAGGGCGGCGAGCCCCGCCATGTCCCGTACGCCGGAGCCGAACGCGCACTTCAGGCGCAGCTGGTCCAGGGGGGCGTCGGCGTCGTCCGGGTCGGCCGCGGTGACCTGCTCGACCAGGAGGAAGGTGCCGTCGGCGGGCAGCGCGGCGGCGGTCCCGGCGAGCAGGTGCTCGGTGTCCTCGTCGGCCGGCCAGGCGAGTTGACGGCACATCAGCGGCGTCCGCGCCCCGGCGGCGGGGTCGGCACCCGTCTGCGGCACCAGCTCGACGTGCGGCAGCACATCGGTGCCGAGGATCTCCTCGCGCAGCACCCGCAGGACCGAGGGGAGCGCGGTGACGCGGGCCCGCAGCCCGGGGAAGGCGCGCACCAGGGCATTCGCGACCGTGCCCGAGCCGGGCCCGGTCGCGGTGACCTCGGGCACCGCCGACCAGCCGTGGGCGCGCACGACACCGGGGGCGATCCAGCGTGCCTCCTCCTCGACCGCGGCCCGGGCGCCGCCGAGGGCGAGGAGGTCGATGGACACGAGGTAGGTGAGCAGCGCCGCGAGCGTGACGGGGTCGGCGCCGGTGCGCCCGGCCGGCAGGTCCGCGTCCCGGATGCCGCCGTCCACCAGCTCGAACAGGCCGAGGGTGCTGCTGCCCGCGTAGGTGCGGGTGCCGATCGGCCAGCGGGTTCAGGGGCAGCGCCTGCATGATCAGGCCGGAGGCGCCGAGGGCCGCGCCGACGGCGAGCCCGAGGAACGTCCGGGGGGACGCGTTCGGTCCACAGCACCTGGGAGTTGTAGTCCCCGGCGCCGGGGTGCAGCAGGATGCGGGGTCATGGGTGGTGTGCTCCTCACGGGGCGCAAGAAAGTTAGGCTAGCCTTACCTGGCCTTCGGCGATCCAAGTCGGAGGCGCACAGCTCACACTCAGGGGTCGATCCAGGAACCCCGAGGGCAGGGGGAATCGGTGAGGGCGGACGCGCGGTACGAAACGGTGTGGCCGGACGACGACTTCGTGACGCCGGAGGGCCATCCGACGCACGTCCACGACACCCACCAGTTCCTCTACGTGCCGCTCGGACGCATCGTCGTCACGGCCCTCGGTGTCGACTACGACCTGTCCCCGTCCGTCGCCGTGTGGCTGCCCGCGGGCCTGCCGCACAGCGCCCGCTTCGACCCCGACGCCCTGGTGCTCAGCGAGACCTTCGACCCCGCGCGGCACCCCTTGCCGTACGCGGGCGCGACGCTCGTGAACGTCAGCGCGGCCCAGCGCCGGCTGCTCCTCGGGCGCATGCGCGACGCCGACGTACCCGGAGCCGCGCCCGACGACGCCGCCCTGTTCACCGCCCTGACGGACGGCCAGGCGGACTGCCTGCCCCTGCCGCAGCCCACGAGCCGCGCGGCCCGGGTGGTGGCGGGGGCGCTGCTGCGGCGGCCCGACGACCAGCGGACCGCGTCGGAGTGGGCCGAGCGCCTCTTCGTCAGCTCGACGAGCCTGCGCCGTGCCTTCCGTGCGGAGACGGGGCTCGCCTTCTCCGAGTGGCGCACCCGGCTGCGCCTCAACCAGTCGCTCACGCTCCTCGCCCAGGGGCACCAGGTGGGCGCGGTCGCCGCACGGGTGGGGTTCGTGAGCACGAACGGCTACATCCTCGCCTTCCGCAAGTACTTCGGGCGTACGCCGGGTGCGTACGCGCGGGCGCGCGGCGAGGGAAGCCGTGCCGGAATCCGCGCTTCCGTGGCGGTGCGGGGGCGCTCCGCGGGGTGAGCGCGGAGCCCGTTTGTGCCGATTCGGGGCCCTGCGGCCCTACTTGACTCCGGACGCGAATCGATCATTGGGTAAGGCTCGCCTTGTCGCGTGGGCGGTTCGGGGCATCCGGAGACGAGGACACCACCATGGCCGCTGCAGCCGCCCCTCCCGCCCCCGCAGGAGCCCTCCGTGCGGGCGCGTGACCTCCTGATCGACATCGAACCGCTGCGCACCGGCGCCGACTTCCGCGCCATCTTCGTCGCGCCCGTCGTGTCCCTGTTCGGCCTCGGCATGGCGGCGGTCGCCCTGTCCGCGCAGGTCTACGGGCTCACGGAAGCCACGTTCCAGGTCGCCGTCACCAGCATGATCATGAGCGTCACGGTGCTCCTGGGATCGCTGTGGGGCGGCTGGGCGGCCGACCGCGGCGACCGGCGCCGCCTCATCGTCCGCGCCCGGTCCTGCGCCGCGCTCGCCTTCGCGGGCCTCGCGGTCAACGCCTTCCTGACCCTCGTACGCCCCGACCAACTCCCCGCCGCCGGGGCGCTGATCTCCCTCACCGGCGAGATCGGCTCGATCGCCGCGCCGCTCCTCGGCGGTGTGCTGCTCGCCCTGGGCGGGCCCCGGGCCGGTGTTCGCCTTCACGGCCGTCACCACCGGGGTGACGACGCTGCTGCTGCGTCGCGTGGGACCGCTGCCACCGGCCCGCGACGAGGCTCCGGGCGAGACGCCCGGCGGTACTCCCGGCAAGGGCGCGGAGGACGACGGCGGTTCGCTGCTCGTCGCGTTCCGGTACGCCGCGCGCAACCGTGTCGTCGGCGGCCTCCTGGCCCTGGGTGGTGTCACCGCCCTGTTCAACCTGCCGGTGGTCCTGTTCCCGGAGTTCGTGGACACCCGCTTCGGCGGCGGTGAGGTCATGCTCGGCCTGCTGTACACCGCTCCCGCCGTGGGCGCGGTCCTCGTCTCGGCGACCAGTGGCTGGGGCACGCGGTCCGCGCGCCCGGGCCGTCTGCTCCTGGCCGCCGCCTGCGTCGGCGGGCTCGCGACCATCGGGTTCGGCCTCAGCGGCCAGGTGACGGTCGCCGTCGTGATGCTGTCGGTCGGCGGCGCGGCGGGCACCGTCCACGAGACCCTGGAGTACGCCCTCCTACAGCACCACACCCCCGACCGGCTGCGCGGGCGTGTCGTCGGCGTCATCACCACCCAGGGCACCACGGGCGACGTGGTCGGCGACGCGGAAGTCGCGGTGGTGGCGCGGTGGTTCAGACCGGCGGGCGCGGCCGTGGTCAATGGCGTGGTGTGCGCGGCGGCGGTGCTGGTGGCGGTGGGCGTGCCTGGGCTGCGCCGGGCGAGGCCGCCCGGGGTGGAGGTTCCGGCTCCGGTGGCGGGTGAGGGGGAGCGGTGGGCCGTGGGGCCTCGGCCTTGACGCGGGGGTGCTGGTGTCGGCTCGCCCTGGCTGGAGCTGGAGCTGGAGCTGGAGCTGGAGCTGGAGCTGGAGCTGGAGCTGGAGCTGGAGCTGGTCCGGGTCCGGGGCCGGAGTCGGAGCTGGTCCGGGGCCGGTTCGGCGTAGGCGTCCGGGGCCGCCGAAAAATCCCCCGCCCCGGCCGCCGCCTCCGGATACCTTCGCCGCCATGGCATCCGAACACTTCCAGGACCCGCGCCTGGCCGCGCTCTACGACCCGCTCGACCCCGACCGCAGCGACCTCGACCCGTATCTGCGCCTCGCCGAGGAGTTCGGGGCCCGCCAGGTCCTGGACATCGGCTGCGGCACCGGCGTGTTCGCGCTGCTCCTCGCCGCGCGGGGCATCGACGTCGTCGGCGTCGATCCGGCCGCGGCCTCCCTCGACGTGGCCAGGGCCAAGGAGGGCGGCGAGCGGGTGCGGTGGATCCACGGCGACGCGACGGCGCTGCCCCCGCTCCAGGCCGACCTCGCGACGATGACGGCGAACGTCGCCCAGGCGATCGCCGATCCGGGGGAGTGGCGGGCGGCCCTGAAGGGAGCCCGAGCGGCGCTGCGTCCGGGCGGGCATCTCGTGTTCGAGACCCGCGTTCCGGCGCGGCGCGCCTGGGAGGAGTGGAACCGCGAGGCCTCGTACAGCGTGACGGACGTGCCCGGCTTCGGCGTGGTCGAGGGCTGGTTCGACCTGCTGGAGGTCGACGGGCCGCTCGTGACGTTCCGTGGGAACTGTGTGTTCGCCGACGGGCAGGTCCTGACGGCGGACTCGACGCTGCGGTTCCGCGAGCGGGAGGAGGTCGAGGCGGACCTGGTCGCGGAGGGGTACGCGGTGGTGGACGTACGCGACGCACCGGACCGGCCGGGCAGGGAGTACGTGTTCCTGGCGCGCAGGCCCGCTGCCTGAGGCGGGCCTGCCGGGGGCCTCACGCGCGCCGAACCCCGCACGCGCCCCTCATGTGAACGGCCGCACCACCCACCGCCGCACCACCTCGGCCGCCGCGTCCGCGACCTCATGCCCCTCCGGCCGTGTCACCAGGTCGCTGAGGGCGAACAGGTCGAGGACCCGGCCCAGGTACTCCCAGTCCGCGTCGAGGGGATGGACGCGCTCTCCCGTACGAAACCCTTCGCGGAAGCCGTCGAGGAACCCGTCGGGGTAGGCGTCCCCGAAGCGCAGCATGTTCGCCGCGTCCCCGTACGGACAGCCGGAGTAGGCGAACTCCCAGTCCAGGACGGCGTCCACGCGCCAGCCGGGCCCCGCGCGGGACACCAGGATGTTCTTGGGGTTGATGTCGGCGTGCACCAGGCACGCCAGCTGGTCCACGCGTTCCAGCGCGGGCGCGTGGGCCTCGCACAGCTTCACCCAGGCCCGCCGCGTGGCGGTGTCGAGCCGCACCCCGGGCACCGCGGCCGCGCATGCCTCGGCGACCTCCGGCAACTGCCGTGACCACGGCAGCTCGTCGCGTCCGACGGTGAGCCGGTCGTCCGTGAAGAAGCCGGGCCGGTCGAACGTCACGGCCCCGACGCGGGCGACGACCCGGCCGACCTCGGTGCCGAGCGCGGCGAGGGAGTCCCGGTCGACCCCGCCCGAGCCGAGCACGTGACTGAGGGGCGTCCCCGGCACGTACTCCAGGACCATCGCCGCGCGGGCCTCGTCCGGTTCCACCACGGCGGGCAGCACGTGCAGCACCTCGGGCACCGGCACCCGGGCGCGGCCCGCCGCCATCACCGCGGCCTCCACGGCGGGCGCGGCGCCGCCGAGCCGCGCGACCACCTGCCCGCCACCGGCGAGGTCGAGCAGCGCCGTCTCGTGGGAGAACCCGCCCGCCAGCGGGCGCGCCCCGACCACCGCACGGCCGAGCGCCTCGCCGATCCGCCGAGTCTCCGTCAGCTCCATGGCCCCAGTCTCCCCGACACCACCGGACCGGCGGGGCCTCCCGCCCGCCAGCGGACAGGCGGACTCTCCCGGACCCCACCGGGCCGCTGGGGATCGCCCAGCTTCAGCCGGACGCCCGGGAACGCCCCAATCTCAGCTGGACCCCCGGGGACTCGCCAGCTTCAGCCGGACGCCCGGGAACGCCCCAATCTCAGCCGGACCCCCGGGGAATCCCCAGCCTCACCCCAACACCCAGGGCCCCCAACTCACCCCGACACCGACCCCCGCACCGCCCCCGTGCTCTCCCGCTCGATCAGCCGCGGCAGCGGCACCTGCACCGTGCCCGAAGGGCCGTCGTCGAGGAGGCCGAGGAGTTCGCGTGCCGCCGTCCGGCCGAAGGACACCGTGTCGCGGGACAGCGCGGTGAGCCACGGGTGCACCATCCGGCACAGCGCCGAGTCCTCCCAGGCCACCACCGACACATCGGCCGGGACGCCGAAGCCGAGGGAGGCCGCCGCGGCCACCCCGGCCACCGCCATCACGTCGTTGTCGTACACCAGGGCCGTCGGCGGTGTCTCGGAGCCGAGGACGCGGCGCGTGACCGCCGCGCCCTCGGAGTCCGAGTAGTCCGTGGTCACCGACCGGACCTCGGTGAGACCGCGCCGGTCGGCCTCCGCCCGCAGGGTGCGGATGCGGCGCTCGGTGTGCGCGAGGCCGGGCAGCCCGGCGATGTGCACGACGCGGCGATGGCCGAGGGCGTGCAGATGGCCGACGACGGACGCCATCGCGCCCGCGTCGTCGGCCCAGACGGTGGAGAGGCCCGGGTGCGACGCGCTCTCGGGATCGGGCACACCGCCCGTGACGACCGCCGGGATGCCCAGCTCCGCGAGCAGCGCGGGCCGCGGGTCGTCGGTGCGCGGGTCCACCACGAGCACACCGTCGACGCGGTGCTCGGCCCACCACCGCCGGTACACCGCGCACTCCGCGTCGACGTCCTCCACGACCTGGAAGAGCAGGCCCAGTTGGCGCTCGGCCAGGACCTCCTGGACACCGGAGATCAGCTGGAGGAAGAACGAGTCGACGCCGAGCGTGGCCGCGGGCCGCGCCACCACCAGGCCGACCGTCGCGGCGCCCTCGCCGGACAGGGCGCGGGCCGCGGTGCTCGGGCGCCAGCCCAGCTGCTCGGCGACCCTGCGCACCCGGTCGCGGGTGATCTCGGAGACGCCGGGACGGTCGTTGAGCGCGAAGGAGACGGCGCTCTCGGAGACTCCGGCGCGCCGTGCGATGTCCTTCATGGTCGGCCGGCGTGCCGCTGACCGCTTGCCTTGCACGCGTTGCCCCTTTCCGCCTGCGGCGTTGCGCAGGGTCCCGGCCGCGGTACACGCATGCCTTGCCGGGTACGCACGGCGGCTCGACCTCGTACGTACTAATGCGCTTGAGCCCGGTCAGCCTAAAGCGCATTAGCTGTTCCTCGCAAGGGATTCAACCAACCCTTCTGAACAGGGAGTTCGTACCCGCGAACGGGATGCGAAACAGCAAATCGTCCCCAATCCATTGACTTTTTACTTCCGCTCCATGCAGGGTCTGCCTCGGCACGATTCGCCGCGGCCGGCGCCGCGGACCGAGGTCGTGACCGCCCACGCCGGGCCGAGCAAAGGAGCCGTTCACCGTGCGTCATTCCCGGATATCCAGAAGCCCCCGCAGGGCGGTCGTCGCCGCCGCGCTCGCCGCCGTGATGCTGCCGCTGAGCGCGTGCGGCGGCGGCGGCGAGGGTGGCTCGTCCGACGCCTCCGGCAAGGTCGAGGGCGAGATCACCTTCCAGACCTGGAACCTGAAGGCCAACTTCAAGTCGTACTTCGAGGGTCTGATCGACGACTTCGAGCAGAAGTACCCGGACGCGAAGGTGAAGTGGGTCGACCAGCCCGGCGAGGGCTACGCCGACAAGATCAGCGCCGACGCCGCCGGGGGCACCCTGCCCGACGTCGTGAACGTCTCGCCCGACCTGGTGGCCCCGCTCGCCAAGGCCGGGATCGCCCTCGACCTCGACAAGTCGGCGGGCAAGTACGAGAAGGAGTACCTGCCGGGCGCCTGGAAGAGCCACCAGGTGCCGGGCCTGGAGGGCACGTACGCCTTCCCCTGGTACCTGAACACCGGGCCGCTGTTCTACAACAAGCGCCTGTTCAAGGACGCGGGCCTGGACGCGAACAAGCCGCCGAAGACCTACGACGAGCTGTTCTCCGACGCCGAGGAGCTGGCGAAGAAGAGCAAGGGTAAGGTCGCGACGCTCGCCAACGTCCCGACGGTCGAGGACTTCGGCCGCTACGGCGTGCCCCTGATGAACAAGGAAGGCACCGGCTTCACCTTCAACGACGCCAAGGGTGTCGAACTCCTGACCAAGTACAAGGAGTTGTACGACGCCAAGGCCCTGGACGGGCAGGCGCTCACGGCCACGCCGGAGTCGACCGGCAAGAAGTTCCTCACCGAGGCCGTCGCCATGAACCCGGGCAGCGCCCTGGATCTGGAGAAGTTCAAGAAGGACGCGCCCCGCCTCTACAAGAACATCGGCATCACGCCGCAGATCAGCTCCACCGGCAAGGACAACATGTACGTGATGGGCGTGATGGTGAACACCCGCACCAAGCGGACGCCCGCCGCCGTCGCCTTCGCGCACTTCGTCACCGACGCGCAGCGCCAGATGTCCTTCGCCAAGAAGGTCGCCATCTTCCCCAGCACCAAGGGCTCCCTGGACGACCCGTACTTCACCAAGGAGGACGGCTCGGACGAGACCCGGGTGCGCATCGCCGCCGCCAAGTCCCTGAAGACGGCCGTGAATTACACGCCGGTGCTGTTCAGCGAGCAGATGAAGATCGAGCTGCGCAACGCCGTCGCCCGCGCGCTGCAGGGCAAGCAGAGCCCCAAGGAAGCGCTTGACAACGCTGTCAAGGCCTGCGACCGGCTGCTGAAGCAGAGCTGAGCCCCGAGCGCATGAAGAGCACAGCAGCCGCATCCGCACCGGCCACCGCCCGCCCCGCCGAGACGGCGAAAGCCGCCGCCCCGCCAAGGCGCCGTATCCGCCGTCAACTCGTCACCAGCCCCTGGCTGTTCGCCGCGCCCGGCCTCGCCGTCGTCGGCGTCTTCATCCTCTATCCGTTCGTCAGCACCGTCATCAACTCCTTCACGGACAAACGGCAGTTGGTCGAGGGCAAGTACGTCGGGCTCGCGAACTTCCGCGAGCTGCTGCACGACGACATGTTCTGGATCGGCCTGCGCAACAGCACGCTGTACGTCCTGGTGGTGGTGCCCGCACTCGTCGTCCTGCCGCTGCTGCTCGCGCTGCTCGTGCAGAAGCAGATCCCCGGCATCACGTTCTTCCGGTCGGCCTTCTACACGCCGGTGGTCGCCTCCATCGTCGTGGTCGGCCTGATCTGGGTGTGGATGCTCGACGAACGCGGCCTGGTGAACGCCGTCCTGGAGGCGGTGGGCGCGGGCAAGGTCGGCTTCCTCAGCGACCAGTGGCTGCTGCTGTTCTCCGCCATGGCCGTCACGGTCTGGAAGGGCCTCGGCTACTACATGATCATTTATCTCGCGGCGCTCGCCAACGTGCCCCGTGAACTGCACGAGGCCGCCGCAGTGGACGGGGCCGGGCCGGTGCGCCGCTTCATCTCCGTCACCATCCCGGCCGTCCGCTCCACCATGGTCCTGGTCGCCGCGCTGTCCTCCGTCGCCGCCTTCAAGGTCTTCTCCGAGGTGTATCTGATGGCGGGACCGACCGGCGGACCCGCGGGCGAGGACACCACCCTCGTCATGCTGGTCCAGCGCACCGGCACCGGCCTCACCGGCCGCGTCGGCTACGCCTCCGCGATCTCCGTGGTCATTTTCGTCGTCACCGTCGCGCTGATGCTGCTCGTGCTGCGCGCGGACCGGAAGGAGGACAGGTGATGTCCACGCCGACGACCACCACCGAGGACACCTCCGCGCCCCGGAAGGACCCGGCCGGGTCTCCGCCCCGTGCGCGCGGGCGCCGTCGTCGGGTCACCGACGAGAACGGGCGCCGGATGCCCCTGTGGGAGCTGGCCCTGCGCTACACCCTGCTGCTCGTCATGCTCGCCCTGATGATCGGGCCGTTCCTGTGGCAGCTCTCCACCTCCCTCAAGGGCCCGCACGAGAACATCTTCAGCTCCCCGCCGAGCTTCCTGCCCTCCGACCCGACCCTGCACAACTACGAACGCGTCGCCGACACCATCCCCGTCTGGGACTACGCCCTCAACTCCCTGAAGGTCGCCGCCGCGAACGTCTTCACCAACTGCGTGGGCGCCGCCCTCGCCGGCTACGCCCTGGCCCGGCTGCGCTACCGCGGCCGCAAGGCCGCCACGCTCGTGTTCATCCTCGCCATGCTGGTGCCCGTCGAGGGCATCATCATCGCCCAGTTCACGACCATGCGGGACCTCGACCTCAACAACACCCTCATCGGCGTGCTGCTGCCCGGGTGCATCTCTGCACTCAACGTCCTCCTGATGCGCAACGCCTTCCTCAACCTGCCCTACGAGGTGGAGGAAGCCGCGTTCGTCGACGGGGCGAACGTGTGGCAGCGGTTCTTCCGCATCGCCCTGCCCGCCGTGAAGGGCACCCTTGCCGTCGTCGCCATCTTCGCCTTCATGGGCGCCTGGGACGACTTCCTGTGGCCCCTCATCGTGCTCAGCGACCCCGACAAGTTCACGCTCACCATCGGCCTCAACTACCTCCACGGCACCTTCGCCAACGACGAACGCCTCGTCGCCGCGGGCACCGTGATCGCCGTGCTGCCGCTGATCGTGCTCTTCGCCTGCCTCCAGCGGTACTTCTTCCGCGGCGTCGGCGAGGGAGCGGTCAAGGGCTGAGGCCCCGCGGCACCCCGCACCCGTTCCAGAACCAGCGTTCAAAGAACCAGGATCCGCATGACGTCTGACGACCAGCGCGGCGCGGCCCCCGCCGCACCGCCCCGCTTCGGCGCCAACTACACCCCCAGCCAGGGCTGGTTCCACCACTGGCTGGACTTCGACCTCGACGCCGTACGCCGTGACCTCGACGCCGTCGCCGCCCTCGGGCTCGACCACGTCCGGGTCTTCCCGATCTGGCCGTACTTCCAGCCCAACCGCACCCTGATCCGGCCCCGCGCCGTCGAGCAGCTCGTCGCCCTCGCCGACGCCGCCGCCGAGCGGGGGCTCGACGTGAACGTCGACGGGCTCCAGGGGCATCTGTCGAGCTTCGACTTCCTGCCCGCGTGGACGCAGACCTGGCACCGGCGCAACCTCTTCACCGACCCGGACGTGATCTCCGGCCAGCGCGACTATCTGCGCACCCTCGCCGCCGCGCTCGCCGACCGGCCCAACTTCATCGGCATGACCATCGGCAACGAGATCAACCAGTTCGCCGCCGGGCCGCACCCCGACCCCGACCGCATCACCCCCGAACAGGCCGACGCCTGGCTCACCGAGGTCCTCGCCGCCTGCGAGGAGGGCGCCCCCGGGCGGCTGCACCTGCACGCCGAGTACGACGCCGCCTGGTACCAGGACGACCAGCCCTTCACGCCCGCCCAGGCCGCCCGGCTCGGTGCCGTCACCGCCGTCCACTCCTGGGTCTTCAACGGCACCGCCCAGCGGCACGGGCGTGACGGCGTCGCCACCGGGCAGCACGCCGCCTACATGATCGAGCTCTCCAAGGCCTGGGCCCTGGAGCCCGGTCGGCCCGTCTGGCTCCAGGAGGTCGGCGCGCCCGCCCCCCTCATTCCCGCCGCGGACGCTGCCGCCTTCACCGAGGCCACCGTCGCCGCTGCGCTCGACTGCGCGGACGTGTGGGGGGTCACGTGGTGGTGCTCCCACGACGTCTCCCGCTCCCTCGCCGACTTCCCCGAACTCGAGTACAGCCTCGGGCTTCTCACCAACGACGGGCGCGTGAAGCCCGCGGGGGAGTCCCTCGCCCGGCTCGCCAAGGAGTGGCGCGACGGGCGTCCGGCGCCCGCGCCCCGGACGACCGCGCTCGTCGTCGACGTCGGCCCCGACTTCTCGCGCCGGTCCGTCTGTGCGCCCGGCGGCGCCGTCTTCGAGGCCTTCGCCCGGCTCGTCGCGGACGGGGTCCGGCCCGCGTTCGTCCTCGCGGACCGCGCGGAGGACGGCCCGCACCTCGCTGCCCGGGGCATCCGGGAGGTGGTGCGCCCACCCGAAGTCCTGGGCTGAGGCGGCCCTGCCGGGGGCTCCCCAACCCCACCCCTTCCCGGCTGTGTCGATTTGCGGCTCCGCCGCGTGGGGGCTCCGCCCCCGGTTTCGGAGAAGGGGCGGGACCGGGGCGCCCCCGCGAGGACCCACCCGCACCGCACCACCCACCTCCCCCCGAACACGGAGACCCCTCATGCATGACGACCGCACCCTGGTCGAGGGCCGCCTCAAGCGCGTCCTCGACGAGCGCATCCGCCCCGCCGTCTACCCCCACTCCGTCCCCCTGGACGTAGCCGTCTGGAACGCCCCGGGCGAACCGGTCCCCGTGGCCGAAGGCCTGGCCGCCACCCCGGAGCCGACCGCGGTGGGCGCCCGCTGGGGCGCCCCGTGGGGCACCAGCTGGTTCCGGGTGACGGGCACGGTCCCGCCGGAGTGGGCGGGCAAGACCGTCGAGGCGATCCTCGACCTCGGCTTCGACGAGAACATGCCGGGCTTCCAGTGCGAGGGCCTGGTGTACCGCCCGGACGGCACCCCGGTGAAGGGCCTCAACCCCCGCAACCAGTGGGTGCGGATAGCGGCCCCCGCGGCGGGCGGGGAAGAGGTGCGCCTGCACATCGAGGCGGCGTCGAACCCGGTGATCCTCGACTACCACCCCTTCCTGCCGATGCAGCTGGGCGACAAGGAGACGGCGGGCAGCGAGCCGCAGTACCGCCTGGAGCGCATGGACCTCGCGGTGTTCGACGAGACGGTGTGGCAGCTGGTCGTCGACCTGGAGGTCCTGGGCGAGCTGATGCAGGAGCTGCCGCAGGACTCCGGCCGCCGCCACGAGATCCTGCGGGCCGTCGACCGCGCCCTGGACGCGGTCGACCTCCAGGACGTGAACGGCTCGGCGCCCGCGGCCCGAGCCGCGCTGGAGGGCGTGCTCGCCGCCCCCGCGCACGACTCGGCGCACCGCATCAGCGCGGTCGGGCACGCGCACATCGACTCCGCCTGGCTGTGGCCGCTGCGGGAGACGGTGCGCAAGGTGGCGCGGACGACGTCGAACATGACGGCGCTCCTGGAGGACGAGCCGGACTTCGTGTTCGCCATGTCGCAGGCGCAGCAGTGGGCCTGGATCAAGGAGCACCGCCCCGAGGTATGGGCGAAGGTGAAGAAGGCCGTCGCCGACGGCCGCTTCGTGCCCACGGGCGGCATGTGGGTGGAGTCGGACACGAACATGCCGGGCTCGGAGGCGATGGCCCGTCAGTTCGTGCACGGCAAGCGGTTCTTCCTGGACGAGTTCGGCGTCGAGAACGACGAGGCATGGCTGCCGGACACCTTCGGCTTCGCGGCGGGCCTGCCGCAGATCATCAAGGCGGCGGGCGCCAAGTGGCTGCTCACGCAGAAGATCTCGTGGTCGCAGACCAACAAGTTCCCGCACCACACCTTCCAGTGGGAGGGCATCGACGGCACCCGGATCTTCACGCACTTCCCGCCCGTGGACACGTACAACTGCTCCATGAAGGGCAGCGAGATCGCCCACGCGGCCAAGAACTTCAAGGACAAGGGCGTCGCCCGGCACTCGCTCGCGCCGACCGGCTGGGGCGACGGCGGCGGCGGCACGACCCGCGAGATGATCGCGAAGGCGGGGCGGCTGCGGAACCTGGAGGGCTCGGCCACCGTTCAGTGGGAGACCCCGGCGGCGTTCTTCGAGAAGGCCGAGGCGGAGTACCCGAACGCGCCGGTCTGGGTGGGCGAGCTGTACCTGGAGCTGCACCGCGCCACGCTCACCAGCCAGGCGGGCACCAAGCAGGGCAACCGCCGTAGCGAGCACCTGCTCCGGGAGGCGGAGCTGTGGGCGGCCACGGCCGCGGTCCGGGCCGGATCCCCGTACCCGTACGAGGAGTTGGACCGGATCTGGAAGACGGTGCTGCTGCACCAGTTCCACGACATCCTGCCCGGCTCGTCGATCGCCTGGGTGCACCGCGAGGCCCGTGCGACCTACGCGGCGGTCGCGGCCGACCTGAACGGCATCATCGCCGCGGCCCAGCGCGCCCTCGCCGGTGACGGCACCAGCACGCTGGTGTTCAACTCCGCGCCGCACACCCGCGACGGGGTCCCCGCGGGCGGCGCCGCCCTGCCCGTGGCCGCGGGCCAGTCCGCCATCGCCGCCCGCGCGGACGGCGGCTATGTCCTCGACAACGGTCTGCTGCGCGTCGAGATCGACGGGCGGGGCCTGGTGGTGTCCGCGTACGACATCGAGGCGGGGCGCGAGACCGTCGCCCCCGGGCACGCCGCGAACCTGCCGCAGCTGCACGCCGACTTCCCGAACATGTGGGACGCCTGGGACGTCGACGAGTTCTACCGGCACTCCGTCACCGACCTGACGGACGCCGAGGAGGTCGTGCCCGGCGACGGCGCCTCGGTGCGGGTCGTGCGCGCCTTCGGCTCCTCGCGCATGACGCAGGTCCTGACCCTCGCGCCCGGCGAGCGGCGCCTCGACATCGACACCGAGGTCGACTGGCACGAGACGGAGAAGTTCCTCAAGCTGGCCTTCCCGCTCGACGTGCACGCCGAGCGGTACTCCTCGGAGACCCAGTTCGGGCACTTCTACCGGCCCACCCACACCAACACCAGCTGGGAGGCCGCCAAGTTCGAGGCCTGCAACCACCGCTTCGTGCACGTCGACGAGCCGGGCTGGGGCGTCGCCCTCGTCAACGACTCGACGTACGGCCACGACGTCACCCGCGACGTACGCGACAGCGACGCCGGTACGACCACGACGGTGCGGGTGTCGCTGCTGCGGGCCCCGCGCTTCCCCGACCCCGAGACCGACCAGGGCGTGCACCGCTTCCGGCACGCGCTCGCACCCGGCGCGACCATCGGCGACGCGGTGCGCGAGGGCTACCGGATCAACCTGCCCGGGCGGACCCTCACCGGCGGCGCGCCCGTCGCTCCGCTGGTCGCCGTCGACAACGACGCCGTCGTGGTCACCGCGGTCAAGCTCGCCGACGACGGCAGCGGCGACGTGGTCGTCCGCTTCCACGAGTCCCGGGGCGGGCGGGCCAGGGCCACGCTGGCCGTGGGCTTCCCCGCGGGCTCGGTCGCCGTGACGGACCTGCTGGAGCGGCCGCTGGCCGAGGCGGCCGCTCCGGAGCTGGCGGACGGCGAAGTGGCCGTGTCGCTGCGGGCGTTCGAGCTGGTCACGCTGAGGTTCTCGCGCGCCTGAGCGGGTCAGGCGCCCACGTAGGCCGCGAGGTGCTCGCCGGTCAGCGTGGCGCGGGCGGCGACGAGGTCGGCGGGCGTGCCCTCGAAGACGACCTCGCCGCCGTCGTGGCCCGCGCCCGGGCCCAGGTCGATGATCCAGTCGGCGTGCGCCATCACCGCCTGGTGGTGCTCGACCACGATGACGGACCTGCCGGAGTCGACCAGGCGGTCGAGCAGGCCGAGCAGCTGCTCGACGTCGGCGAGGTGGAGTCCGGCGGTCGGCTCGTCGAGTACGTAGACGAGCCGGTCGCCGCCCTTCTCGGCCATGTGGGAAGCCAGCTTCAGGCGCTGCCGCTCGCCGCCCGACAGGGTGGTGAGCGGCTGGCCGAGGGTGAGGTAGCCGAGCCCGACGTCGGCGAGTCGGCCGAGGATCTTGTGCGCGGCGGGGGTGTGCGCCTCGCCGGAGCCGAAGAACTCCTCGGCCTCGGTGACGGACATGGCGAGCACCTCGCTGATGTCCCGGCCGCCGAGGTGGTAGTCGAGCACCGAGGCCTGGTACCGCTTGCCCTCGCACTCCTCGCAGGGCGTGGCGACCCCGGCCATCATGCCCAGGTCGGTGTAGACGACGCCCGCGCCGTTGCAGGTGGGGCAGGCGCCCTCGGAGTTGGCGCTGAACAGCGCCGGCTTCACGCCGTTGGCCTTCGCGTACGCCTTGCGGATCGGGTCGAGCAGACCGGTGTACGTCGCCGGGTTGCTCCGCCGCGAGCCGCGGATCGGGGTCTGGTCGATCGACACCACGTCGGCACCGGCCGGGATCGAGCCGTGCACGAGGGAGCTCTTGCCGGAGCCCGCGACGCCGGTGACGGCGACGAGCACCCCGAGAGGCACGTCGACGTCGACGTTCCGCAGGTTGTGCGCGCTCGCGCCGCGGATCTCCAGGGTGCCGGTGGGCGCGCGCACCGTGTCCTTGACGGCGGCCCGGTCGTCGAAGTGGCGGCCGGTGACGGTGTCGCTCGCCCGCAGCCCCGCGACGGTGCCCTCGAAGCAGACCGCGCCGCCGCCCGTGCCGGCGCCGGGGCCGAGGTCGACGACATGGTCGGCGATGGCGATGACCTCGGGCTTGTGCTCCACGACGAGCACCGTGTTGCCCTTGTTCCGCAGCCGGAGCAGCAGTTCGTTCATCCGCTGGATGTCGTGGGGGTGCAGGCCGATGGTGGGCTCGTCGAAGACGTAGGTGACGTCGGTGAGCGAGGAGCCGAGGTGGCGGATCATCTTGACGCGCTGCGCCTCGCCGCCGGAGAGCGTGCCCGCCGCCCGGTCCAGCGAGAGATAGCCGAGGCCCAGCTCCACGAACGAGTCCAGCGTCCCCTGGAGCGCGGTGAGCAGCGGCGCGACCGACGGCTCCTTGAGACCGCGGACCCACGCGGCCAGGTCCCTGATCTCCATCTGGCAGGCGTCGGCGATGCTGACGCGCTTGATCTTCGAGGACCTGGCGCCCTCGCTGAGCCGTGTCCCGTCGCACTCGGGGCAGGTGGTGAAGGTGACCGCCCGCTCCACGAACGCGCGGATGTGCGGCTGCATCGCTTCCTTGTCCTTGGACAGGAACGACTTCTGGATCTTGGGGATCAGGCCTTCGTAGGTGAGGTTGACGCCGTTGACCTTCACCTTGACCGGCTCGTGGTAGAGGAAGTCCCGCATCTCCTTCTTGGTGAACCGGCGGATCGGCTTGTCCGGGTCGAGGAAGCCCGACTGGGAGTAGAGCCCCACCGTCCACACGTTGTCCGACTTCCAGCCGGGGATGGTGAACGCGCCCTCGGCGATCGACTTGGAGTCGTCGTAGAGCTGGGTGAGGTCGATGTCGGAGACCGCGCCCCGGCCCTCGCAGCGCGTGCACATCCCGCCGACGCGGTTGAAGGTCGCCTTCACGGTCTTCGTCCGGTCCGCGCCGCGCTCGACGGTGATCCCGCCGCTCGCCCGGACCGACGCGGTGTTGAAGGAGTACGCGCTGGGCGGGCCGATGTGCGGCTTGCCGAGGCGGCTGAAGAGGATGCGCAGCATCGCGTTGGCGTCGGTCGCGGTGCCGACCGTGGAGCGCGGGTCGGACCCCATGCGCTGCTGGTCGACGGTGATGACGGTGGTGAGCCCGTCGAGCACGTCGACCTCGGGCCGCGCGAGGGTCGGCATGAAGCCCTGCACGAAGGCGCTGTACGTCTCGTTGATCAGCCGCTGCGACTCCGCGGCGATGGTGCCGAACACCAGCGAGCTCTTGCCCGAACCCGAGACGCCGGTGAACACCGTCAGCCTGCGCTTGGGGATCTCGATGGTCACGTCTTTGAGGTTGTTCACGCGCGCGCCGTGCACACGGATCAGATCGTGGCTGTCGGCTTCGTGCGGCGCGGGCGACCGCCGGTCCGTCCTGGTGGCCATGGTGCTCACGTCTCCATCTGTCGCGCGGCGGTGCCGTCGGGGATCACGGTGGGGTCGGGGAGGTGTCGGCGGGGGACTGGTGGCTCCTGCTCACCGCTCGCCGGGGGAGGGCTGGCTGAAGCGGAGCATGTTGCCGGCGGGGTCGCGGAAGGCGCAGTCGCGGACGCCGTACGGCTGGTCCATGGGCTCCTGGAGGACCTCGCCGCCCGCCGAGCTGATCCGCTCGAAGGCGGCGTCGACGTCGTCGGTCCGGAAGATCACGCCGCGCAGCAGGCCCTTCGCGAGGAGTTCCGCCATGGCCTGCCGGTCGGCGGAGGAGGCGTTGGGGTCCGCGAGCGGCGGCTCGAGGACCAGCTCCACGTCCGGCTGCGCCGGTGAGCCGACGGTCACCCAGCGCATGCCCTCGAACGCGACGTCGTTGCGTACTTCCAGACCGAGCGCGTCCCGGTAGAAGGCGAGCGCCTTGTCGTGGTCGTCGACGGCGATGAAGGCCTGCGAGAGCGTGATGTCCATGCCGTTCACGCTACGGGCGGGGGCTGCGGTTCGCTTCTCGATTCCTGATCGGTCCGGGGCCGGTCGGCCTTGGGCTGGTCGGCCTTGGGCTGGTCGGTCTCGGGCTGGTCGGCCCTGGCCTGGCCGTTCCTGATCGGCCGGGTGTGGATCTTGGCGATGCAGGCGGGCACGGCGGCGCCCTCGTCATGGGGGCGGGCCCGGTACGCGGACGGGCTCTCGCCGACCAGCTCCGTGAACCGGGAGCTGAACGACCCCAGCGACGTACAGCCCACCTCGAAGCAGACGTCCGTCACCGACAGGTCGCCCCGCCGCAGCAGGGCCTTGGCGCGCTCGATCCGGCGCGTCATCAGATAGCTGTACGGCGTCTCGCCGAAGGCGGCGCGGAAGCTGCGGGAGAAGTGGCCGGGCGACATCAGCGCGAAGCGCGCCAGCTCCGGCACGTCGAGCGGCTGCGCGTACTCGCGGTCCATCCGGTCACGGGCCCGGCGCAGCCGGACGAGGTCCTCCAGGTTCACGCGCCCACCATCCCACAGCGGCGCGCTTCTGCCCCCGGTCACGCCCGCCTCATCCGCCCCGCCTGCCCCCCGGTCCCGCCCCGCCCCCGGTCCGGGCCCAGCCCGCCTCCCCGGGATCCCCCGCCCCTGCTTCCCCTGCCTCTCCTGCCTCCAGATGCACCCGCAGCCACTCCTCGACCTCTCCCACATGAGCCGCCGCCGCGGCCCGCGCGGCCTCCGGGTCCCGGGCGACCAGGGCCCGGTGGATGCGGGCGTGCTCCCTGCGGGTCCGCTCGAAGGCGCCCTCCTCCTGGTAGCCGCGCCACACCCGGGCCCGGAACGTGCGCGAGGAGAGGCCTTCGAGGATCGCGGCCATCGTGTCGTTGCCCGCGGCGTGCGCGATGGCCCGGTGGAAGGCGAGGTCGTGGGAGAGGATCTCCTCGGGGTCGTCGGTGGCGTTCATGGCCGCGAGGTGCTTCTCCACGTCGGCCAGCTGGTCGGGGGAGATGCGCGCGGCGGCGAGTGCGGTCGCCGTGGACTCCAGGACCCGGCGCACTTCGAGCAGCTCCACCAGGCGCGGGCCGCGGGACAGATCGGCGACGACGCCGAAGGTCTCCAGGAGGTCACCGGCCTCCAGCTGGGTCACGTAGATGCCCGAGCCGTGCCGTGCCTCCAGGACGCCGAGCACCGTCAGGGCCCGGATCGCCTCCCGCATGGAGCTGCGCGAGATCCCCAACTGGGCGGCCAGATCCCGTTCCGTGGGCAGCCGCTGCCCCGGTTCGAGCAGGCCTTCGCCGATCATTGTCTTGATCTGCTCGATGGCCCGCTGCGTCACGGTGCCCTTCTGCGCGGGTGCCGCGGCGCCCTGTTGGGCGGGCGCGGTGCCCTGGCGCACGGGTGGGGCGCTCTGGGCGCTCTGGTCCACGGACCGCTCCTTCACTTGCCGGGTGCCGCGCAGTTTAGCCACAGATGTGGTCGGACCACTATGGCCGAAAACCCGGGAAACTTGCCGCGTAGGGGTGTTGTGGCCACCAAGTGGTCTGATAAATATTCGCCCACGGTCACTCGACCGACTCTCAGTCCCGTGATGAGTCCCCCCTTGATTCGCTCGATGAGGAGCCGTCAGATGGTCGGCAGTACAGTGCGGAACAGCCCCCGGAGGAAGCGGCGCGCCCAGGGTGTCCGCGTGGGAGCCGCGGCGGCCTGCGCCGCGCTCGCGCTCACCGCCTGCGGCAGTACGAAGGACACCGGGAAATCCGGTGGCGGGGACGGCGGCGAGGGCAAGGTCGGGGTGATCCTGCCGCTGCTGACCTCGCCGTTCTGGCAGTCGTACAACGACTATGTGCCGAAGATGGCGAAGTCCGAGGACGTCGACGCGCTCAAGACCGTCAACTCCAACAGCGACCCCTCGCAGCAGATCACCGACATCAACAACCAGCTCAACCAGGGCGTCAAGGGCCTGGTCGTGGCCCCGCTCGACAGCGCCGCCATATCCGCCGGCCTCGACCAGGCGGAGCGCAAGGGCGTGCCCGTGGTCGCCGTCGACGTGGCGCCCGAGAAGGGCAAGGTCGCGATGGTGGTGCGCGCGAACAACGTCGCGTACGGCCAGAAGGCCTGTGACTACCTGGGCAAGCAGGTCAAGAGCGGGAAGGTCGTCCAGATCATGGGCGACCTGGCCTCCGTCAACGGACGTGAGCGCTCCAAGGCCTTCCGGGACTGCGTCAAGGACAAGTACCCGAAGCTGAAGGTCCTGGAGATCCCCGCCAAGTGGGAGTCGGACACCGCAGCGTCCAAGCTGGACACCCTCCTGAACTCCAACTCCGACATCAAGGGCATCTACATGCAGGCGGGCGGCGTCTATCTCGCGCCCACCCTCCAGACCCTGAAGTCCAAGGGGATGCTGAAGAAGGCGGGTGCCAAGGGGCACATCACGATCGTGTCGAACGACGGCATCCCGCAGGAGTTCGACGCGATCCGCAAGGGCCAGATCGACGCGACCGTCTCGCAGCCCGCCGACGCGTACGCGAAGTACGGCATGTACTACATCAAGGCCGCGATGAACGGAAAGAAGTTCAAGCCCGGCCCCACCGACCACGACTCCACCATCGTGAAGCTGCCCAACGGCATCCTGGAGGACCAGCTGCCCGCGCCGCTCGTCACCAAGGAGAACGTCGACGACGCCAAGCTCTGGGGCAACTCGGTCAAATGACGACGTCAGCGAACCGGCCGGTCGCCGGGCACGGGGGCGTCCCCCTCGTCGAGGCGACCGGCATAGCCAAGCGGTACGGACCCACCGTGGCCCTCCAGGACGGCCGCCTCACCGTCAGGGCCGGCGAGTCCCACGCCCTCGTCGGCCGCAACGGCGCGGGCAAGTCCACCCTCGTCACCATCCTCACCGGCCTCCAGGCACCGGACGCCGGCACCGTCCTGTTCGACGGCGAGAGCGCGCCGCCGCTCGCCGACCGCGACGCCTGGCGCCGCAAGGTCGCCTGCGTGTACCAGCGGCCCACCGTCGTACCGGAACTGTCGGTCGCCGAGAACCTGTTCATCAACCGCCAGCCCCAGGGCCGCGGCGGACTCATCAGCTGGCGTCGCCTCAAGGCCGAGGCCGCGGAGGTCCTGCACACCTGGGACGTCCACGTCGACCCCGACGCCCGCACCGCCGACCTCAAGGTCGAGGACCGCCAAATGGTGGAGATCGCCCGGGCGCTCAGCTTCGGCGCGCGCTTCATCGTCCTCGACGAGCCCACCGCGCAGCTCGACAACCGCGAGATCGAGCGCCTCTTCACCCGCATGCGGGCGCTCCAGGAATCCGGCGTGACGTTCCTGTTCATCTCGCACCACCTGCAAGAGGTGTACGAGGTGTGCCAGACCGTCACCGTCCTGCGCGACGCCCGCTGGATCACCACCGCCCCCGTCGCCGAACTCCCGCGCGCCGCCCTCGTGGAGGCCATGGCGGGCGAGGCCATCACGGAGAGCAAGGACCGCTCCCGGCCCGAGGTCCCCGCCGAGGCCCCCGTCCTGCTCGACGTGCGCGGGCTCACCAGCACCTCGTACGAGAACGTCGATCTCACCGTGCGCAAGGGCGAGGTCGTCGGCCTCGCCGGGTCCAGCGGCAGCGGCAAGATCAACCTCGCGGAGTCCTTCGCGGGCCTGCACACCCCGACCGCGGGCACCGCCCTCCTGGACGGCGCACCCCTGCCGTTCGGCGACGTGCCCGCCGCGCTGCGGGCCGGAGTCGGCTGTGTACCGCGCGACCGGCACGACGAGGGCCTCGTGTACGGCATGTCCATCGGCGACAACGCCACCATGAGCGTCCTCGGCAGCCTCGGCCGGTACGGCTTCGTTGGCCCCGACCGCAAGCGCGCCTTCGCGGGCGGGCTCATCCAACGGCTCGACATCCACGCCGAAGGGCCCGACCAGCCCGTGTCCGACCTCTCCGGAGGCAACGCGCAGAAGGTCGTCATGGCCCGGGCCCTCGCCTCCGACCCCCGGCTGCTCGTCCTCATCAACCCCACCGCGGGCGTCGACGTGAAGTCCAAGGAGTCCCTCCTCGCCCGCGTCGACCACGCCCGCGACGACGGCACCGCCGTGCTCGTCGTCTCCGACGAACTCGACGACCTGCGCCGCTGCGACCGGGTCCTGGTCCTCTTCCACGGCCGCGTCGTCGCCGAGCATCAGGCGGGCTGGCACGACCACGAGCTCATCGCATCAGTAGAAGGCGTGGGCCACACGGGCCCCGTCAGGGGCAGGGGGACCGGCGCGCCGAGCCCCGTAAGGGGCGCGGGGAACGGCGCGACCAGCCCCCACCGTCCCGCAGCCGAATCACAAGGAGACCACCATGGCTGACATCAAGGCCCCCTCGGCTGAGAGGACAGCCACCCCCGTCGCCGGGGCCCGCCCCAAGCCCCCCCGCTCAGCGAAGAGCATCGTCCTGCACAGGGCCAGGGAACTCGCCCTCGTCCCCGCGCTGCTGCTGCTCATGGTGTTCGGCGCCTTCGTCAACGACTCGTTCCTCACCGAGCGCAACCTCATCTCCATCCTCGGCGCGTCCGCGGCCCTCGCGATGGTCGTGCTCGCCGAGTCCCTGGTGCTGATCACCGGCAAGTTCGACCTGTCCCTGGAGTCGGTCGTCGGCATCGCGCCCGCCATCGGTGCGCTGCTCGTGCTGCCCGCCGCCCAGGCCGGGTTCGGCACCGACCTGCCCACGGCCGTAGGACTGATCGCGATCGTCCTGGTGGGCGCGGTGATCGGTGCCTTCAACGGTGTGCTCGTCGTCAAGCTGAAGCTCAACGCGTTCATCGTCACGCTCGCCATGCTGATCGTGCTGCGCGGCGTTCTCGTCGGCGCCACCGAGGGCAAGACGCTGTTCGGCATGCCCGAGCCGTTCTTCACGCTGGCCACCTCCACGTTCCTGACCGTGCCGCTCTCCGTGTGGATCGCGGCGGCCGCCTTCGGCATCGCGGGCCTCGTGCTCAAGTACCACCGGGTGGGCCGCGCCCTGTACGCCATCGGCGGCAACCCGGAGGCCGCGCGGGCCGCGGGCATCCGGGTCGACCGGGTCATGCTCGGGGTGTTCGTGGTCGCGGGCGGCCTCGCCGCGGTCGGCGGTCTGATGCAGACCGGCTATGTCGGCGCGATCAACGCCAACCAGGGCACCAACATGATCTTCACGGTGTTCGCGGCCGCGGTCATCGGCGGCATCAGCCTCGACGGTGGCAAGGGCACCATGTTCGGCGCGCTGACCGGCGTCCTGCTGCTCGGCGTCGTACAGAACCTGCTCACGCTCGCCCAGGTGCCGTCCTTCTGGATCCAGGCCATCTACGGCGGCATCATCCTGGTCGCCCTGATGATCGCCCGCGTCACCACGGGCCGCGCCCAGGACTGAGGTCCGCGCCCGCCTGGCTCCCCGTTCCTTTCCGGAAAGGCCTCCTGTGTCCCCAACTCCCGGCCGCGTCACGGCGGTCGACACCTACGACATCCGCTTCCCGACCTCACGGGAACTGGACGGGTCCGACGCGATGAACCCGGACCCGGACTACTCGGCCGCCTATGTGGTGCTGCGCACCGACGCCGAGGACGGACTCGAAGGACACGGCTTCACCTTCACCATCGGGCGCGGCAACGACGTGCAGGTCGCCGCGATCGACGCCCTGCGCCACCACGTCGTCGGCCGGTCGGTCGACGAGCTCTGCGGGGACCCGGGCACGCTCAACCGCGACCTGATCGGCGACAGCCAACTGCGCTGGCTCGGACCCGAGAAGGGCGTGATGCACATGGCGGTCGGCGCCGTCGTCAACGCCGTCTGGGACCTGGCCGCCAAACGCGCCCGCACCCCGCTGTGGAAGCTCCTCGCCGACGCGGACCCCGAGTGGCTGGTCTCCCAGGTCGACTTCCGCTACATCGCCGACGCGCTCACGCCCGAGCAGGCCCTCGCGCTCCTCCGGGACGGCCGCACGGGCGCGGCCGGCCGCGAGGTCCAGCTGCGGGACCGCGGCTTCCCCGGCTACACCACCTCACCGGGCTGGCTCGGCTACAGCGACGACAAGCTCACCCGGCTCGCCCGCCAGGCCGTCGCCGACGGCTTCACCCAGATCAAGCTGAAGGTCGGCGCGGACCTCGACGACGACATCCGCCGCTGCCGCACCGCCCGCGCGGCCATCGGTCCCGACATCCGCATGGCCATCGACGCCAACCAGCGCTGGGACCTCGACGAGGCCGTGCGCTGGACCCGCGCCCTCGCCGAGTTCGACCCGTACTGGGTGGAGGAGCCCACCAGCCCCGACGACGTCCTCGCGCACGCGGCCATCCGCAAGGCCGTCGCCCCCGTGAAGGTCGCCACCGGCGAACACGTGCAGAACCGCATCGTGTTCAAACAGCTCCTCCAGGCGGGCGCCATCGACGTCCTCCAGCTCGACGCGGCCCGCGTCGGCGGCGTCAACGAGAACCTCGCGATCCTGCTGCTCGCCGCCCGCTTCGGGGTGCCGGTGTGCCCGCACGCGGGCGGCGTCGGCCTGTGCGAACTGGTCCAGCACCTGTCGATGTTCGACTTCGTCGCGCTGTCCGGCACCACGGAGAACCGCGTCATCGAGTACGTCGACCACCTCCACGAACACTTCGTGGACCCCGTCGTGATCCACGACGGCCACTACACGGCGCCCGTCGCGCCCGGCTTCTCGGCGACCATGCGCCCCGAGTCCCTCGCGGAGTTCACCTACCCCGGCGGCACGTTCTGGGCCGCCGACCTCGCGCGCCAGGCCGAGCTCGCGGGCACGACGGCGACCGCGGCACCGGCAGCGCAGACGGCGAAGAAGACGGCCGAGCGGAAGACGGCCCAGAAGGGGGCAGCGGCATGACGGACTTCACCGGCCTCAGGGCTCTGGTCACCGGCGGCGCGTCCGGCATCGGCCGGGCCACGGCGGAACTCCTCGCCGCCCGGGGCGCCCGGGTGGCGGTGCTCGACCTCGACCCGAGCGGCGTGGAGAAACCGCTGCTCGGATACGCCGCCGACGTCACCGACGACACGGCGGTGCGGGCCGCCGTCGCGGCGGCCGTGGCCGACCTCGGGGGACTCGACGTCCTGGTCAACAACGCGGGCATCGGCGCCCAGGGCACGATCGAGGACAACGACGACGCGCAGTGGCACACCGTCCTCGACGTGAACGTGCTCGGCATCGTCCGCACCACCCGGGCCGCGCTTCCCCACCTGAGGTCCTCCGCGCACGCCGCGATCGTCAACACCTGCTCCATCGCCGCGACCGCGGGCCTGCCGCAGCGCGCCCTGTACTCCGCGTCCAAGGGCGCCGTACTCTCGCTCACGCTCGCCATGGCAGCCGACCACGTACGCGAAGGAGTGCGCGTGAACTGCGTCAATCCCGGCACCGTGGACACCCCGTGGGTCGGCCGCCTCCTCGACGCCGCCCCCGACCCGGCGGCCGAGCGCGTCGCCCTCGCGGCCCGCCAGCCCACCGGGCGTCTGGTCGGCGCCGACGAGGTCGCCGGGGCCATCGCCCATCTGGCGAGCCCGCTGTCCGGCGCGACCACCGGCACCGCGCTCGCCGTCGACGGCGGGATGCAGGGCCTGCGGCTGCGGCCGGTGGGCCAGTGAGCGGCATAGGTGGGGCCGGTGCGACCGGTGGGACGGGCGGCATAGGAGAGCGGCCCCTCGGCCGCAGTCACGTCCGCGTCAGCGAGCTGTCGTTCGGCGGCGCGGGCATCGGCAACCTCTACTCGCCCGTCGGCGACGACGACGCCGCCTTCGCGATCGGCTCCGCCTGGGACGCGGGCATGCGCTACTTCGACACCGCCCCGCACTACGGCCTCGGCCTGTCCGAACGCAGGCTCGGCGCGGCCCTGCGCGGGCGCCCCCGGGACGCGTACACCCTCTCCACGAAGGTGGGGCGGATCCTGGAGCCGGTCACCGGCGCGGTGTCCGGCGACGACCTGGCCGACGGCGGCTTCGCCGTGCCCGCCGCGCACCGGCGGCGGTGGGACTTCAGCGCGGACGGCGTGCGCCGCTCGATCGAGTCCAGCCTGGCGCGGCTCGGGCTCGACCGGGTCGACATCGTCTTCCTGCACGACCCGGACGACCACGGCGAGCAGGCCTTCCGCGAGGGCTACCCGGCCCTGGAACGGCTGCGCTCCGAAGGCGTCGTGGGCGCCATCGGCGCGGGCATGAACCAGGCCGAGATGCTGACCCGCTTCGTCCGCGACACCGACGTCGACGCCGTGCTGTGCGCGGGCCGCTACACCCTCCTC
The DNA here is from genome assembly GCF_055594065.1 of Streptomyces sp. NPDC040610. Classification (NCBI taxonomy): domain Bacteria; kingdom Bacillati; phylum Actinomycetota; class Actinomycetes; order Kitasatosporales; family Streptomycetaceae; genus Streptomyces; species Streptomyces sp. NPDC040610. The sequence goes on from NZ_JBVIXA010000015.1 coordinate 63,384, forward strand.
GACCACCGGGCGCTCGCCGAGCTGCTGCCCGCCGCGAGCGCGCGCGGCGCGTCGGTCGTCATCGGCGGCGTCTTCAACTCCGGCCTCCTCGCCGACCCGAAGGAGGGCGCGCGCTTCGACTACACCGAGGCGCCCGGTGAACTCCTCGACCGTGCCCGGTCGTTGCAGTCCCTCGCCGTCCGCCACGGCACCACCCTGCGGGCCGCCGCGCTCGCCTTCCCCTTCGGTCACCCGGCGGTGGCGAGCGTCCTCGTCGGCATCCACGCGCCCGGCCAAGTGGCCGACGCCGCCGAACAGTTCGCGGCCGACGTGCCCACCGACTTCTGGAAGGAGGCCCGGGCGGAGGGCCTGCTGCCGCCCGAGGTGCCCGTGCCCGGAGAGGGCCTCCCCGGAGAGGTTGACGCCCGATGAGAGTCGCCCTGCACACCAAGGTCCGCGCCGACCGCGTCGAGGAGTACGACGCCGCGCACCGCGAGGTCCCCGCCGAGCTGACCACCGCGATCCGCGCCGCCGGTGCCACGTCCTGGACGATCTGGCGCAGCGGCACCGATCTGTTCCACGTCCTGGAGTGCGCGGACTACGCCCGCCTCATCGCCGAGCTGGAGAAGCTGCCCGTGAACGTGGCCTGGCAGGCGCGCATGGCGGAGCTGCTCGACGTGGTCCACGACTACTCCGGCGACGGCGCGGACGCGGGCCTGCCCGTCGTATGGGAACTGCCGTGACGCCGACGGTCGTCGACGCCCACCACCACGTGTGGGACCTCGCCGTGCGCGACCAGGACTGGATCACCGGGCCCGCGCTGGCCCCGATCCGGCGGACCTTCACCGTCGACGACCTCGCGCCGCACGCGCGCGCCGCGGGAGTCGCCGCCACCGTCCTCGTGCAGACCGTCACCGTGGCCGAGGAGACCCCGGAGTTCCTGGCCCTCGCGGCGGGCAACGACCTGATCGCCGGGGTCGTCGGCTGGACCGACCTGACCCGCCCCGACGTCGTCGACACCCTGGCCGCCCTCGCCGAACTGCCGGGCGGCACACACCTGGTGGGCATCCGCCACCAGGTGCAGTCCGACCCCGACCCCCAGTGGCTGCTGCGCGCGGACGCGCGCCGCGGCCTTGCCGCCGTGGCCGACGCGGGGCTCGTGTACGACCTCGTGGTGCGCCCCGAACAGCTCCCGATGTGCGTCGAGGCGGCCGCACGCCTGCCGCACCTCACGTTCGTGCTCGACCACCTGGGCAAGCCGCCCATCGCGTCCGGCGCCCTCGAACCCTGGGCGAGGTCCCTGCGCGCCCTCGCGTCCCTGCCGAACACCGTGGCCAAGCTGTCCGGCCTCGTGACGGAGGCCGACTGGGCGACCTGGACGCCCTCGGACCTGCGCCCGTACACGGACACCGCCCTGGAGGCGTTCGGCCCCGACCGGCTGATGTTCGGCTCGGACTGGCCGGTGTCCGGCCTCGCGGCCTCGTACGACCAAGTCGTCGACGCGGCACGGGCGTTGACGGACGGGTTGAGCGCCGCCGAGCGGGCGGAGGTCTTCGCGGGGACGGCGCGGCGGGTCTACGGGCTGCCGGGCTAAAGGTGGGACCTTCCTGACCGGTGAGGCCTGCTGGACTGACCCCGCTGGACTCTGGACTGACCCCGCTGGACTAACGAGGATGTTCGCCGCCGAGGGCCTCGGGGTCGCGCAGGCCGACGCAGTCGAAGGCCCAGAAGGCCTCTGAGTAGACGAAGGTGCCCGTCATCCACGGCTCGTGAGCGGACAGCCGGACGACCTGGAACGCGGCTTCAGGGATCCGCAGCGACGGCGAACGGAAGCCCACGGCGCCGGCACCCTCGAAGCCGCGCGTGCCGTAGTAGTGCGGTGAGCCCTCCAGGAACACCAACGGCACACCCTGGCTGTCGGCCGCCGCGAGGGCGTGGGCGATGAGCCGCGTGCCGATGCCCTGACCCTGGAACTCCGGGACCACGCCCAGCGGTGACAGGGACAGGACGTCCACGATCCGGCGCGGAGCGTCCAGCCGCGTCGCGCTCAGCAGGACATGCCCGACGACCCGGGCGTCAACGGTGGCGACGAAGGACATCGGCGTCAACGCGGCCTCCGCGACGCGAAGTGCCTCCACGAGCCCGGGCACCCGCTCGCCGTCACCGAAGGCGCGCGTATGGACCTCGCGCACGTCCCGGTGATCGTCCACGGTCTCCTGCCGGATCACCAGCCCGGCACCACCGGGAGCGATCCGGGAGCCTTCAAGCGCGTCGTGTGAGGTCATGGCCGCGAGGGTAGATCGCGGGGCGGTCCTGCGCGAGGCAATTACGTACCAGGCCGTAAGGGGACTGACGGAGGTGGTGGTGCGCTCGCCCACGAGTGCGCTCCGCCCCGGCCCGGTCCCGGCGGACCCGATTCGGCGTAGACGAAGGCCGCCTTACTCCTGTCACCCAAAGCAGTATGAAGCGGACCAACCCGGACCGGTTGACCGGCATCGCCCCAAGCCGTACGTTCGCGTCCTTGGCGCGGTCTACGGGGGAACGCGCCCCATCGCGGCTATCCAGGGGGACGCGATGCACTGGTACGTGGACGTACTCAAGAAGTACGCCGTCTTCAACGGGCGCGCGCGCCGCGCCGAATACTGGATGTTCACGCTCGTCAGCCTCATCGTCAGCCTGGTGCTCTTCGGCATCGACATGGCGCTCGGCATCTCGCCGGTCCTCGAAGTCCTCTACAGCGTGGCGGTGCTGCTTCCCGGCATCGCGGTCGGCGTCCGCCGCCTGCACGACACGGGCCGTCAGGGCTGGTGGCTGCTGCTTTTCCTGGTCCCGGTGATCGGCCTGATCATCCTGATCGTCATGCTCGCCAAGGACAGCGTGCCGCCCAACCAGTACGGGCCGAACCCCAAGGAGGCCTCGGCGGCACCGGCCTGGTGAGCTCACCCGTCCGGTGACGCGGCCGTGTCGAGCCGCGTCGGCGGCAGGAACTCCCTCACGTACGTCCGCTCCCAGCACGCGCCCGTGGCACGCAGCTCACGCCACGTCGTCATGCGGTAGCGGTACAGACGGGCCCGCACATGGAGCGGCGGCCGGTCGGGGAAGGGGCAGCGGCGCAGCAGTCGCAGCGTGTCCGGGTCCCCGGCCAGCAGCCGCTCCACCAGCGGCCCGAACCACGGCTGCGCGTAGCCGGGCGAGAGCCCCGCGAACCACATCATCCAGTCGAGCCGCAGATGGTACGGAGCGAACTGACGCGGCCACCGCCGTACGTCCCCGGGCTTGCCCTTGAACTCGTACGCCCGCCATTCCGAATCCAGCCGAGGGACCGCGTCCGACGTCCCCTCGATCACGACCTCGTGCCGCACCCGGCTGACGCTGCCGAACGCGCCGTAGGCGTTGACCAGATGCAGCGGGTCGAAGGAGTAGTTCATGATCTGCCGCCGGGAGAGGAGATTGCGGGCCGGGCGGTAGCTCAGGGCGAGGAGTACCGCCGTCACGGCGATGACCAGGATCTCGTACCAGAGCGGGGGCGGGCCGAGGTCCGCGGGCGGGGCCGCCGCGTCGCCGAACAGGCGCCGGAAGTCGACGGCGCTGAGGGCGAGCGCGAGCGTCAGCCAGTTCAGCCAGGAGAAGTTGCCGGACAGGACCAGCCACAGCTGGGTGGCGGCCATCAGGAGGGCGGCGCCCGTCGCGATCGGCTGCGGGGTGAACAGGAGGAACGGTACGGCGAGTTGCGTGACGTGGTTGGCGGCCGCCTCCACGCGGTGCAGCGGCCGCGGCAGCCGGTGGAAGAACCAGCTCAGCGGCCCCGGCATCGGCTGGGTCTCATGGTGGAAGTACAGACAGGTCAGCCTGCGCCAGCACGGGTCGCCGCGCATCTTGATCAGACCCGCCCCGAACTCGACCCGGAACAGCACCCAGCGCAGCAGGAACAGCACGAGCACCGGCGGCCCGACGTCCCCCGCGAGGAACACGGCGAGGAAGCCGACCTCGAGGAGCAGCGACTCCCAGCCGAAGCCGTACCAGGTCTGCCCCACGTTCACGATGGACAGATACAGCGCCCACGGCACCAGCCACAGCAGCATCGCGCCCCACAGCGGCAGCAGCCCGTCGGCGCCCGCGAGCAGCGCCACCGCCACCGCGCAGCCCGTCCACGCCCACACCGCGAAGAACCGGTCCGAGTAGTGGAAGTGGAAGACGCTCGGGGCCCGGCGGAACGGCACCCCCGCGACGAACCGGGGCACGGGCAGCATGCCGCGCTCGCCGATGAGCGCGCGGAACTGCAGCGCGGCGCCCAGGAAGGCGACGAGATAGACCGCGGCCAGGACCCGCTGGAACACCAGGCGGCCCAGCCAGTAGGAGTCCGCCGTGAACCACTCCACCCCTCCATTGTGACGGGGAGTGAGGCCGGGCGCCGCTCAGCGGCCCCCGTGGGCCGAGGGCGCCCGGCCCCGCCCGGTTCAGCGGGGCGGCGCGACCAGACCCGTCTCGTACGCGATGATCACGAGCTGTACGCGGTCGCGGGCGCCCAGCTTGGACAGCAGGCGCGTCACATACGTCTTGGCGGTGGCGACGCTGATGTGCAGCCGCTCGGCGATCTCGGGGTTGGACAGGCCGCCGCCGACGAGGGTCAGGACCTCGCGCTCACGGTCCGTGATGCCCGCGACGTCCCGGGGCGGCGGGGCGGCCGCGGGGCGGTCCGCGAACTCCTTGATCAGACGGCCGGTGACGCTCGGCGCGATCAGGCCGTCCCCGGCCGCGACGACCCGGACGGCGGCGAGGATCTCGTCGAGCGCCATGTCCTTGACGAGGAACCCGGAGGCTCCGGCGCGCAGCGCCCCGTAGACGTAATCGTCGTCGTCGAACGTCGTCAGGACGACGATGCGGGTGTCGTCCGTGGCCCGGGTGATCAGACGGGTGGCCTCGATGCCGTCCATGCCGGGCATGCGGATGTCCATGACCACGACGTCGGGCCGCAGGTCCGCGGTGAGGCGGACCGCCTCGCTGCCGTTCCCGGCCTCGCCGACGACTTCGAGGTCGTCGGCCTCGGTGATGACCATCTGCAGGGCCGTGCGCACCAGCGGCTGGTCGTCGGCCAGGACGACGCGCACGGGCCGCCGGTCGTCGGCCGGGGCGGCGGGCGTCGTCATCGCACACCCGCGGGCACGGGCAGCCGTGCCGCCACGCGGAAGCCGCCCTCGGGACGCGGCCGCGCGCTGAACTCCCCGTGCAGCAGGCCGACCCGCTCCCGCATGCCGAGCAGGCCGTAGCCGAGCGCGTCCACGGCCGTGCTCCGGGCTGGCCCCGTCCCGCCGTCGGCCGCCGCCTTGCCGGGCCCGCCGTCGAGGACCTCGATCGTCAGCTCGTCGTCGCGGCGGTCGACGGTCACCCGGCAGGAGCGGGTGCCCGCGTGCCGGACCACGTTGGTGACGGCCTCCTGGATGATGCGGTACGCCGACACGTCGATCTCCGGCGGCACCGGCCGGAGTTCGCCGAGCCAGCGCACGTCGACGCGCACGCCTGCCGCCGTGGTGGTCCGCGCGAGCCGGTCCACGTCGGCGAGGCCGAGGCCCGGGTCGAGCGGGGCCGTCTCCTGGGCCCTGCCCGGTTCCGGGGTGCGCAGCGCGCCGAGCATGCGGCGCAGGCCGGAGAGCGTCTCGCGGCTCGCCGTCTCGATCTCGCCGAGGGCGCCGCGGGCCCGCTCCGGCTGCGTACCGATGACGCGGCGCGCCGCGCCGGACTGGAGGGCGATGATGCCGATGCTGTGCGCGACTTGGTCGTGCAACTCGCGCGCGATACGAAGCCGTTCGGCGGTGACGGCCTGGGCGGCGGCCTGCTCGCGAAGCTGCTCGGCGTGGCGCCGTGACTGGTGCGCCGCGTCGCCGAGGAGCCAGGCGACCACGGCCGTCAGCGCGACGGTCAGCTCCGCCGAGGTCCCGACGACCCAGCCGAAGGCCAGCCGCGTGAGCAGATATCCGGCGAGCGTGCCGAGCGCCAACGACAGCGCGGCCAGGCCGGTCCTGCGCGGCCGGGCCGAGGCGATGACGTACACCGCGACGTCGGCCGCGACGAATTGGAGCAGCGGGATCTCGGCCACGCTCAGCGTCGTCGACGCGCCCGCAGCGGCGAGCAGGATCAGACAGAGCCCGGTCAGCGGGCTGCGGGTCAGGCGGTGGCCGCCCGCGAAGGCCAGCACGGTGGCGAGGGCCAGCATCGCCAGGCCGTCCCAGCGGAAGAAGAGGACGCCCTGCTGTGCGGGCTGGGCCTCACCCGGGAGCCGGAACCGGAAGAGGAACGTCAGGGCCGACCCCACCAGCCAGGCCAGGGCTGTCCACGTATGCGGCGGCACGCGCTTGAACGGGGGCTGCGGTGGTGTCACGGACATGTCGACATCGTAAGCGGGTGATCAACGACAGGGGATCGGTCCACGGGTGTACAACCAGGGTCGACACCGGGCGGCCCGGATTGTCGGCGGCGGGCCGATGCCGGACGGCCCCTGCCCCCGGCACCGTTGACGCATGATCGAAGTCAAGGACCTGACCAAGCGCTACGGCGCGACGACGGCCGTCAAGGACCTCACGTTCACGGTGCGGCCCGGATACGTCACGGGCTTCCTCGGGCCGAACGGCGCGGGCAAGTCCACCACCCTGCGCATGATCCTCGGCCTGAACGAGCCGACGGGCGGCTCCGTCACCGTCGGCGGCCGCTCCTTCCGCGACCGGCCGCGCGGCCTGCGCCACGTGGGCGCGCTGCTCGACGCGGGCGACCTGCACGGCGGCCGCAGCGCCGCCGCGCACCTCGCCGTGCTCGCCCGCAGCAACCGCATCCCGCGCCGCCGCGTCGACGAGGTCCTCGCGGAGGTCGGGCTCGCCGGGGCGGCGGGACGGCGCCGCATCGGGGGGTTCTCGCTCGGCATGCGCCAGCGCCTCGGCATCGCCGCCGCGCTGCTCGGCGACCCGCCGGTGCTCCTCTTCGACGAGCCGCTCAACGGGCTCGACCCGGAAGGGGTGCTGTGGGTGCGCGGCCTGTTCCGGCGCCTGGCCGCCGAGGGCCGCACCGTCTTCGTGTCCAGCCATCTGATGTCCGAGATGGAGAACACGGCCGACGAACTGATCGTCATCGGGCGCGGCGAGCTGATCGCGGCCGAGAGCCTCACACGGTTCGCGGCCCGGGGCACCGGGGCGAACGTCACCGTGCGCACCCCGCGCGCCGCCGACCTGGCGGACGTCCTGACCGCCGAGGGCGCCGTGGTCCACCGGGACGGGCCGCTGCTCACCGTCACCGGCCTGGACGCGGCCCACGTCGGCGACCTGGCCTGCGCCCACGCCCTGCCGCTGCACGAACTGGCCCCACGCTCGGCGTCCCTGGAGGAGGCCTTCATGGAACTCACCGCCGACAGCGTCGACTACCTCGCGGGAGAAGCACGATGACCACAGGGACTGCCACCGGTACCGCCCCCTACGCGGCCGGGACGGCCGGTGAGCCCGCCGCCCGCTTCCGCGACCTCCTCGCCGCGGAGTGGCTGAAGCTCTGGTCGCTGCGGTCCACGCCGTGGGCGTACCTGGTCACCGCGCTCGCCGTGATCGGCTTCAACGTGGGCCAGGCATACGACACCTACCAGTACTGGACGGACGAGAACGCGGGCGACGCGGACGCGTTCATCCGCGACGGCATCCCCCTCGCCGAGGCCTTCACGTCCAACGCCGTCGTGATCCACCTCCTCGCGGCCGGGGCCATCGGCGCCGCGACGGTCGCGGGGGAGTACGGCACCGGGCTCATCCGGACGACGTTCGCGGCCGTCCCCGACCGCCGCGCGGTGATGGCGGCCAAGGCCGCCGTGCTCGCGGGGGTGACCACCGCGTTCGGCACCCTTGTCGCCTTCGTGTCCTTCTTCTCCACGCAGGCGATCCTGTCCGGCCGGGACATCGGGGTCTCCCTCGGCCACCCCGGCGCCCTGCGCGTCGTCCTGGCGTCGGCGCTGCTCACCCCCGTCGCCGCGCTGACGGGCATGGCGCTCGGCACGCTCCTGCGCCACATGGGCAGCACCCTGGTCGCCACCGTGGCGGCGCTCCTGGTGCTGCCCATGGTCGTCAGCCCCGACCGCTACTGGTCGGCCCTCATCGCCCACTCCCTGCCGTACCCGGCGTGGCGACGGCTGACCGAGCCCGGCGCACACTTCGGGCCGTACCCGTGGTCGGAGGGCGGGGCCTGGACCGTGTACGCGGTGTGGGCGCTGGCCGCCGTCGCGGTCACCGTGTTCAGCGTGAACCGCAGGGACCAGTGAGGCGGAGCCGGGCGCGGCCTCAGTTCGTGTTGAGCGTCAGGCCGTAGTACCGCAGCGTGTCGTCCAACGGCTGGAAGTAGGACGAGCCCTGGAGGTTCACCCCGCCGCAGGACTGGTTCGTCGGGCCGCCCGAGGTCATTCCCTGGGCCTGGTTGCCCGCGATGTACGCGCCGCCGCTGTCGCCGCCCTCGACGCACACCGTGGACCGGCCGAGACCCCTGACCACGGTGTCCGGGCCGCCGTTGCGGTCGGTGTAGGTGACGGTGACGTCGTAGGCGTTGACCTTGCCGCAGGTCCAGCCCGTCGTCGAGCCGGACTTGCAGAGGCTCGCGCCGACCGCCGCGCGCTGGCTGCCGCGCACCGCGACCGGGGCGCCGTTGCCCCAGGTGCCGACCGCCGTCGTGATGGAGGAGCCCGCGTCGACCGTCGCCAGGCCCATGTCCACGCTGTCGCGGCCGAGCGCGAAGCGGGTCGTCGATCCCGAGGCGAACTTGGAGCCGTCGAAGTAGAGGCCCGGGTTGCCGGTCACGCAGTGGCCCGCGGTGACGAGGTACTGCTTGCCCGCGGCGTTCCGCGCCCCGAAGCCGACCGAGCACCACGACCCCGGCTGGTTGTTGATGTTCATCCGGCTGCCCGGAGCGACGGCCGCCTTCGCCTGGAGCTCGCGGTCGCTCTTGACGACGCGGACGGCGTCCCCGTACTGGCGGGCCTTCTTCAGGAAGGCGCGCGCGGCCGGGGTGGCGGAGTCGGTCACGGTGACCTTGACCGTGTCGGAGGCCAGGTCGGCCTCCCAGGAGGCGACGCCGCTCGGGACGCGCTTCGCGGCCGTCGCGTCGAGTGCGGCGGTGATGCGCGCCAGTTCGGCTTCGCCGCGGCTCGGTATGCGGGCGGTCAGGCCGGTGGCCTTGACCTTCTTCGCCTCGCGGGCCGCGCCGACGTTCACCGTCAGGGTGCCCTTGGCGTCGAAGAACGCGCCGTCCGTCCGCACGCCGTCCTTGTGCAGCCGGTCCAGTCTCCGCTGCTGGTCGGCCTGTTCGTCGAGGTGTCTCACGGCGGCGGAGTCGCTCACGCCGAGGGTGTCCGCCAGGGCCGCGATCATCCGCGGTTCGTAGCGCGGTGCGGGGGGAGCGTCGGCTTGTGCGCCGGTGGCGCCGGTTGTGGCCACCAGGGCTCCGGCCGCGGCGGCGGCGAGGAGGAAATGCCGAGCTTGCGCCATCTGAATGCCTTTCAACTGAGTGGGGGCTCATGGCGGTTCGGTGCACCGGGGTGGGGTCATTCGGTGCACCGAACTGCCATCGGCGCGGTATGCGGGATTTCCCGGACCGGGCCGTGGGCGAAACCCTCCCGTCGCTCCGGGCGGTCACACAAGGCATCGCGGGGCACGGGGTCTTAAGGCGAAAGACGTAAACACTTAATGCGCGAACTCGGGGAAAGCGAGAGCACCGGAGAGCGACGCGGACGCAACGATCCGTGCTCGTCCAGGGGTTGGCGCGGGCGAAAAGTGATGCGGAAGCGGCGTTCCGGATATTGACGTACGCGGCCTCGGCGGGGTTTGGTAGCGGAGCCGTGGGTCGTCATCTGTCATGCCGGGAGGCGGAATTCGTGACGGATACATCCGGGCTGAAGCCGAGCAAGCCGAACCATGGGGAAACCGACACGGAATCGGTCCTTTCACCGGCCCTGTCGGTGGAACGCCCCGCTCCGTTCGCCGCCGCACTGCGTGAGGCGGTACGTCGGCGCGGGCTCCCCCTGGACCGTATCTGCGAGCGATTGTCCGCCCGCGGAATCCGGCTGACCCCCGCGACCCTCAGCTACTGGCAGCGCGACCGCACCCGGCCCGAGCGCTCCGACTCCCTGCGCGCGGTGGTCGCCCTGGAGAGCATCCTCGACCTGCCACCCGGCGGGCTCTCCGCGCTGCTGCCGCCCCAGCGCCCACGCGGACGGCGGGCCGCCCGCACCGACGAGCACGCGACCCGCCGTCTCTACGGCCAGGAGTCCTGGCAGGAGCAGGCACTCGGGGACTCCTTCGCGGACTTCAACCGGGACATCGTCGTGCTCCTCACCCGCGAGGTCCTGCACCTGGACCGGCGCGGCTGCGTACGCCGCCTGATCGTGAATCACCTGGTCCGCGCCGTCGCCGACGGGCCGGAGCAGATGATGAATCTGCACTTTCTGGACGACCCCGACGGTGGGCTGCCCGAGGCGACCGTGCACTGCGGGCGGCTGGAGTCGCTGCGCCAGGACGCGGCCTCGGGCGGAGTGATGCTCCAGATCGGCTTCGGCCGTCCGCTGACGCTGGGCGAGACCATGGCCGTCGAGTACGAGATCCGTGCCGCTCCCTACGACCGCCCGACGGGGTTCCACGAACGCGGCATACGCGGCAACCAGGACTGCTACCTCCTGCACGTGTACTTCCCCCACGACCGCCACCCGGCCCTCTGCCACTCGTACTACCGCGAGAACTCCTCCGCACCGCAGCGCAAGGTGCGCCCCCTGGCCGTGGACACCTCGGGCACGGCCCATCTGTACGCCGCGCAGTGCCGACAGGGCATCTACGGCATGAGCTGGCGGTGGCCGGACGACGGCTCTTCCTAGCCCCCGCCCGCCCCCGTCTCCGTTTGCGGGGCCCCGCTCCGCCCGCCAGACAATGAGGGACGAACGCCCCGGCAACAGGCGGGAGACCCCCCGTGCGCGCATCCACCAGAACGTGGGCCACGGCCCTCGGGATATCCGCGGCGCTGACCGTCGCGGGTTGCTCCGGTTCGGACAGCGGCGGCCAGGAGAAGAAGAAGCAGGCCGACAGCGGCCGTGAGCTGTTCCTGGAACCCGTGGCCGCCCAGGGCCCGGACCCCTTCACGGACTCCACCGCACGGGCCGCCGCGACCCCGCCTCCCGTCACCCGTTCGCAGCAACCGTCCCCCAGCGGCTCCTCCTCGCCCGCCGACCAGGGCCTGCGCTCCCTGGCGGGCGGCACCCCCGGCCTGTACGGCGGCACGCGGCGGACCGGCAGCTGCGACGTCGGCCGCCAGATCCAGTACCTGACCGCCGAACCCGCGCGCGCCCGCGCCTTCGCGGGAGCCGTCGGCATCGCGCAGGACCGCGTCCCCGCCTATCTGCGGGGCCTGACCCCCGTCGTCCTGCGCGCGGACACCCGCGTCACCAACCACGACTACCGCGACGGGCGCGCCACCGCCTTCCAGTCCGTCCTCCAGGCCGGTACCGCCGTCCTCGTCGACGACCGCGGCCTGCCCCGGGTGCGCTGCGCGTGCGGCAACCCGCTGCGGCCGCCGGTCGCCTTCCAGCAGCCGCCGACCCACAGCGGGCAGCAGTGGCAGGGCTACCGGCCCGCCAAGGTGGTCGTGGTGACGCCCGCGCCCCGGCCGATCAACGTCATCGTCATCGTGAACATCGTCAACAACACCTGGATCGAGCGGCGGACCGGCGACGAGCACTGCAAGGACGACCGGCCCGTGCCGCCCCCGAAGCCGTCGCCCTTGGATCCGACGGACTCCACGGATCCCTCGGATTCCACCGACCCCTCGGATTCCACCGATCCGACGGACGCCACCGATTCCACGGACCCCTCGGACTCCGGCGACCCGGACGGCACCCGCGACCCCGACCAGCTCCAGGACCCCTCCGACGGCACGGACCCGTCCGACGGCACGGATCCCTCCGACCGCTCCGACACCACCGACCCGTCGGACGCCACGGACCCGGGCGACCCCTCGGACCCTTCGGACCCCTCAGATCCCTCGGGCCCGTCCGACCGCGTCCCCGGCCCCACCACCCCCGACGAGGACAGCACGTCGGCCGACTGCCCCACGCCGGGCACCGGCGACCCCTTCGGCGGCCCCCGGCCCCCGCTCCCGCCCGGCTGCCCCTCGCTCCCGACCGGCGCGCGCGGCCGCTGACGGGCGGCCCCGCACGGGACGCGCCGCAGGTCGGCGGCCGTCCACATGCGGCCGTCCGAGGGTCGGCCTAGCGTTGGCCCATGGACGCGGGCACGGGAGGTGTCGAGGCAGCGATGCGGCGCTGCGGCGGCGGCTCCGCATCCCCTGCCACCGGCTGCTTCCTCGACACCTACGGCGCCGGGCTCGGGATGGGCAGCTTCGAGTGGGACCTCAGGAGCGGCGAGCTGCTCCTGGACGACGAGGGCCTCGCCCTCTTCGACCTGCGGCGCGACGAGTTCGACAACCGGCCGCAGAGCCTCGCCGTCCGGGTGCCGCCGGGGGAGGCCCACCGCCTGGACGTCCAGGTGTCGCAGGCACTCAAGAGCGGCGACTGCGGCTACGGCGCGTACTTCCGGGTGCGGCTGCGCGACGGCAGCCTGCACTGGCGGCACACCCAGGGCCACGTCCTGCGTGACGGCTCCGAGCGCCCGCAGCGCATCGTGGGCATCCTGCGCGACGCCACCCGGGAGCTGAGCGACAGCACCGCGCACCGCGAGCGCGTGGAGGCGGAGGCGGACCGCCGCCGCCGTACCAGCGTCGTCCAGGGCACCACGGCGGCGCTCGCCCACGCCCGCACCGTCGCCGACGTCATCGATGTCCTGAGCGACGCCCAGGGCCTCGCGCACCTCGGCGCCTCGCACCTGGTGATGGGCCTGGTCGAGGCCGGCCGGATCCGTCTCGTCGCGGAGGGCCCGCCGGAGGGCTATGTGCCCGGAACCCGCCTGACCCGCGTCGACGAGGCGTACCCCATGAGCGAGGCCGTGCGCACCCTCTCGCCGCGCTACATCGAGACGCCGGAGGAGTTCGCCGCCTCCTACCCGCTGCTCTGGCCCCACATCGAGCACCTCGGGATCGCCTCGGCCGCGTATCTGCCGCTGATCGCCCAGGCCAAGCCGCTCGGTGTGCTCGGCCTGCTCTACCAGGACCGCACCGGCTTCACCCAGGAGGAGCGCACCGTCCTGGTCGCCCTCGGCAGCAGCATCGCGCAGAGCCTGCAGCGGGCGATGTTCTACGAGCAGGAGAAGGACCTCGCCCAGGGCCTCCAGCAGGCGATGCTGCCCCGCTCCATCCCCGGCGTCCCCGGCGCCGACATCGCGGTGCGCTACCGCAGCGCGGCGGTCGGCCGGGACATCGGCGGCGACTGGTACGACGTGATCCCGCTGCCCGGCGGCCGCGTCGGCGCCGTCATCGGCGACGTCCAGGGTCACGACACGCACGCCGCCGCCGTGATGGGCCAACTGCGCATCGTGCTGCGCGCGTACGCCGCCGAGGGCCACACCCCCGCCACCGTCATGGCCCGCGCCTCCGGCTTCCTGCACGAACTCGACACCGACCGCTTCGCCACCTGCCTGTACGCCGAGACCGACCTCAGCACCGGCGTGGTGCAGCTCGTGCGCGCCGGTCACATCGACCCGCTCCTTCGCCTCACCGACGGCACCTGCCGCCGGGTGCCCGTCGAGGGCGGCCTGCCGCTCGGCCTGTCCGCCGAGTTCGGGCGCCTCGACTACCCCGTCACCACCCTCGAACTCGACCCCGACCAGATGCTGTTGCTCTACACCGACGGCCTCGTCGAGGAGCCGGGCGCCGACCTCGACGACGGCACCCAGGCACTCGCCGAGATGGTCTCGGTCGGACCCCGCGACCTGGAGGACCTGGCCGACCTGCTCTGCGGGCGGCTGGACGACGGGCGGGGCGACGACGACGCCGCGCTGCTCCTGCTGCGCCGCCGCGTGGTGGACGCGCCGCGCTCCGGCGGCCGCCTCCAGCAGCACGTCGCGCCCAACGACCCGGAGGCGCTCGCGGAGGCGCGGCACATGATCCGGGCCGCCGTGCGCGCGTGGGGCGCGCGGGACCGGGCCGACGAGATCGAGCTGGCCGCCGACGAGCTGATCACCAACGCCCTCATGCACACCGAGGGCACCGCCATCGTCACGCTGCGGGTGGTGTCCGGCGCCGACCGGCGGCTGCGCGTCGACGTCGAGGACTCCTCCAGCGCGCTGCCCCGGCTGCGGGCGGCCTCCGACGACGGGGTGTCCGGGCGGGGGCTGCTGCTCGTGGACCGGCTCGCGGACGTGTGGGGTGTCGACTCGCGGGGCGGCGGGAAGTGCGTGTGGTGCGAGTTCATCGTGCCCGCGCGCGACGGGACGGGTGAGGGGTGAGGCGGTCGTGCCGGAACTGCCGGAGGTCGAGGCCCTGCGGGCCTTCCTCGCCGAGGAGCTGACCGGGCGTGAGATCGTCCGGGTGCTCCCGGTGGCCATCAGTGTCCTGAAGACGTACGACCCGCCGGTGACCGCGCTCGAAGGGCGCGAGGTGACGGGCGTCGCCCGCCACGGCAAGTTCCTCGCCGTCGACGCGGGCGGCCTGCACCTCGTCACGCACCTCGCCCGCGCGGGCTGGCTCCAGTGGAAGGACCCGCTGCCGAGCGGCCCGCCGAAGCCCGGCAAGGGACCGCTGGCGCTGCGCGTGGCGCTCGCGACCGGCGCGGGCTTCGACCTCACGGAGGCCGGTACGCAAAAGCGCCTCGCCGTGTACGTCACCGAGGACCCCGCCGCGCTGCCCGGCATCGCCCGCCTCGGCCCCGACCCGCTGGCGGCGGACTTCACGCCGGAGCGGTTCGCGGGGCTCCTCGACGGTGAACGTCGCCGCATCAAGGGCGCGTTGCGCGACCAGAGCCTGATCGCGGGCATCGGCAACGCCTACAGCGACGAGATCCTGCACGCGGCCCGCATGTCGCCGTACAAGCTCGCGGGCAGCCTCTCCGAGGAGGAGACGGAGCAGCTGTACGAGGCACTGCGGTCGACGCTGGACGAGGCGGTGACGCGCTCGCGCGGGCTCGCCGCGGCGCGCCTGAAGTCCGAGAAGAAGTCCGGCCTCCGGGTGCACGGGCGGGCGGGGCTGCCGTGCCCGGTGTGCGGCGACACGATCCGCGAGGTGTCCTTCGCGGACTCCTCCCTCCAGTACTGCCCCACCTGCCAGACCGGCGGCAAGCCACTGGCCGACCGCCGCATGTCGCGCCTCCTCAAGTAGCCCGCCGACAGGGACACGGCTGGCAGGCCGCCCGCCACCAGGCAGCCCGCCGATCGGGACCCGTCGCACCGGCCGCGCCGTCCGCCGCCGGTGCGCGGGCGGGCAACCCCGCTCCCCTGTGCCGGGGTTGCCCACGGCTAACGCGGCCGCAGCGTGAGCAGCCGCTCTCCTTCGTCGTCACGGACCTCGAACCGGTCGATCCGGTCCGGCGAAAGGGCGGTGCCGCCCCGGGTCTCCCACTCCCGCTGCACCGACCGCCCGGGCTCCGCGGGACCCGGCGCCCGCCACGTCGTCACGACCTCCCGGGACCCGTCGTCGCCGACGGCGACCAGCTCGCACACCCGTCGGCCCGCGCCCCCGTCCCGCACCTGGATCCCGACCTCCGTGCCCCACGCCCGCTCCCGCGCGGTGAGCACGGCCGCCATCCCGCTGCGCCCGTCGTGCGCCGCGACCCGTACCGCCGCGTCGCCCCCGCCCGCGCTCAGGACCGCCGCGGCGGGTCCGACGACGGCGAGCACCACGCCCGCGGCGACGGCGCAGAGCCACCGCCGACGGTGGGCCCTGCGGACGCGCCCGGTCTCGACGACGAGGCGGTCGAGCAGGTGGGGGCCGGGCGCCGCGGCCGGGTCGAAGACGTGCGCGACGGACCTGCCGTGGGTCCTCAGAAGACGTGCGGGCGCGGCGAGTTCGGACACCCGCTCCCGGCAGTGGACGCACTCCGTGAGGTGGTCCTCGAAGCGGAAGGCGTCCGCCTTGTCCAGGACGCCGAGCGCGTAGGCGCCGGCGTCACGATGCCGCTCCAGGGACCTCATGGCGTTCCTTGTCGGTGAGGGTGCTTCTTGCCCTCCCGTACGCAATCGGCCACCGAATCACTCAAGGGCGGACGAGATCGGGTGCCGTGCCGGACGCCGAAGGGGAGCCGTCAGAAGAGCTGGATGGCCAGATGTCCGAGGGGCAGGCCGAGCCGCCACGCGGGGGTCCACACCTTGGGGCCGTCGTCCTCGCCGAGGACCGAGCCGCCGCCGGGCACCGCGTCCAGGTCCGGCGCGAGGAGCTCGGTCTCCTCCAGCCAGCGCCACGCCGCCTCGGCGAGCACGAGGTCGGGCGCGGGGCCGCGCGCGGCCATCGCGTCGGCGGTGACGCCGTCCATGCGCTCGCGGACCCACTCCTGCCAGTGCTCGTCGTGCGCCGTCAGGGAGAGCCAGGTGTCCAGTTGGGAGACCACGCGGATGCAGGACAGCTCGCCGCGTGTGTCCGACAGGAAGATGGTGAGCGCGAGCGCGTCACGACCGGCCCGGTACTCGAAGGACGTGGGCGGCATCAGGTCGCCTGTGCGCAGCAACTCGTCCGCGATGTACTCGGCGTACAGCCAGGCCATCGGGACCGTCAGCTCGTCGCCGCCGGGGCCCTGGGTGCCGTCCGTGCTCTCGTGCAGCATCACGCTCCGCCTTCCTGTGCTCCGTGTACGCGTCACCGGCTTCAGGCCCCCCGACCCGGAACACGGATGAGGACAGCCGATTACCCAACGGGGGTGCTGAGCAAGGCGCTTTACGGATCCTTGACCTTGGGTCCGGTTTCACCGCAGGTGAGGGCGGCTGTGTTCTTCGGGTCACATCACTCTGGGTTTAAGTCCGTTTCGGTGAATTGCGCGGCATTGCTCCTTGACTCACCCTTGTATTCGTATGTGGATCGTTTTTATCTAAAAACTCCCCATACGGAAGTCCGGTCGATGACACAGCGCACACGCCCCGCCCGGCCCGGCCGCCTCACTCTCAGCAACCGGCGCGGCCGCAGCACCCGGCACACCCGCCGCACCCGCCAGGCCCTGGCCGTCCTCACGGCCGCCCTCGTCGGGGCCACGGCGGCCTGCGCCGCGCAGCAGCCGTCCGCGGAGGGCGAGAAGGAGCAGCGGCGGGCGTCCGCGCCCCGGCACCCGGCGCCCGCGCCGTCCGCGGCGGGCGGCGGCGCGGGCGACGCGCGCTCCTTCACCCTGGTCGCCACCGGCGACGTCCTGCCGCACGCCTCGATCATCCGCAAGGCGAACGCCGACGCGGGCGGCGACGGCTACGACTTCACGCCGATGCTCGCGGGCGCGCGCTCCGTGGTCGCCAAGGCGGACCTGGCGATCTGTCACATGGAGACGGTGTACGGCGCGAACGGCGACTACACGGGCTATCCGTCCTTCAAGTCGCCTCCGCAGGTGGCCACCGCCCTCAGGGCCACCGGCTACGACGCCTGCTCCACCGCGTCCAACCACACCCTCGACGACGGCGCGGACGGCATCCACCGCACCCTGGCCGCCCTCGACCGGGCGGGCGTCAAGCACGCGGGCTCCGGCCGCACCGCCACCGAGGGCCGCTCCCCGGCGTGGCTGCGCGCGGGTGCCGCGAAGGTCGCCCAGCTCGCGTACACGTACGGCACCAACGGCATCGCGCTGCCCAAGGGCAAGCCCTGGTCGGTCAACCTCATCGACCGGGACCGGATCCTGGCCGACGCCCGCGCCGCCCGGAAGACGGGAGCGGACGTGGTGGTCGTCTCGCTGCACTGGGGCAGCGAGTGGCAGGACGCCCCGGACCGCCAACAGCTGAGCCTCGGCAAGCAGTTGACGTCCGCGCGCACCGCGGGGCGGCCGGACGTCGACCTGATCATCGGCACCCACGCACACGTCCCGCAGGCGTACGAGAAGGTCAACGGGACCTGGATCGTCTACGGCATGGGCGACCAGATCGCCGGCGACATGATCAACCACGCGGGCGCCCACGACCCGCGCGGCAACCAGGGCACCGCGGGCCGCTTCACCTTCGCCGCCCCCGAACGCCCCGGCGACCGCTGGGAGGTGCGCAGGGCCGAGTTCGTGCCGTACTGGTTCGACACGGGCGAGGGCCGCGTCGTCCACCCCCACACGGCCCCCGCCCGCGGCGGGGGAGGGCACAACACCCCCTAACCCACCCGCCGCACCACCCCTAACCAGGGGGGCACCACAAAAGGGATTATGGGTGGGCGGCTGAGAA
>NZ_JBVIXA010000015.1:81644-143721 GCF_055594065.1 Streptomyces sp. NPDC040610
TCCCTTCTTTTGTCCCATCGCGCACCTCGGGTGGGGGGGGGGGGGGGGGGGGTGGTGTGGGTTTTGGTTGGGTGGGTGAGCGGGGTGCGCGCCTCCTCCCCCCCCCCCCCCCCCCCCCCCCCCCCGCGGCGCGGACGTCACCGACGTCCGCGACCGCATCCGCCGCATCACCCTGAGCCGGGGGGCCGCCAAGGACGGCCTGATGATGGGCCGCTGAGGACCTAGCGCGTCACGCGGTGGCGGAGGTAGGTCACGCGGGAGTCGAAGGTGCGGGACTCGACGAGTTCCAGGTCCACCCGGCGCTCGTTCCGGGGAAAGAACGGGATGCCGCCGCCGACGAGCACCGGGTAGACCATGGCCCGGTACTCGTCGATCAGACCCGCCGCGGCCGCCTCCGCGGCGAGGGTCGCGCCGCCGATCGCGATCTCGCCCTCGCCCGGCTCGGCCCGCAGCCGCTCGATCTCCTCCGCCACGCTGCCCGAAGCCAGGCGGGCATGGCCCTCGACCGTCGACAGCGTGGTGGAGAACACCACCTTGGGAAGCGGCTTCCAGAGCGCGGTGAACTCGAGCATGGCGTCGTCGAGCGAGGGGTCCTGGTCGGCGGTCTCCCAGTACAGCATCGTCTCGTACAGCCGCCGTCCCATCAGGTGGACGCCGACCCCGCGGATGTCGTCGATCCAGAAGCGGAAGACCTCCTTGCCGGGCTCCGTCCAGTCGAAGCCGCCGTCCGGCCCGACGATGTAGCCGTCGAGCGAGACGCTCATCGAATAGGTCACGCTGCGCATCGGAAGTCCTCCTCGGTGCCGGGTCAGCCAGTACGGCTACGGCACATTCTTCTCCGTCGTCCCCGGCTCCGTCCGGGCCAGCTCCGACTTGCGGTAGGAGTACGCGAAGTACACCACCAGGCCCAGCGCGAACCACACGGCGAACCGGACCCAGGTCTGCCACTCGAGGAACGTGATGAGCCAGATCGAGAAGACGACACCGATCGCGGGCACCACCGGCATGCCGGGGCAGCGGAACGTCCGCGGCAGGTCGGGCTGCTTGTAGCGCAGCACGATCACCGCGATGCAGACCACGACGAACGCCAGCAGGATGCCGATGTTGGTGAGCTCGGCCGCCTCGCCGATCGGCAGGAACCCGGCGATGGCGGCGGACGCGACGCCCACGATCCAGGTGACGCGGGTCGGCACGTGGCGGGTCTCGCTGGTCTTCGCGAACCACTTGGGCAGCAGCCCGTCGCGGCTCATCGAGAACCACACGCGCGTGCAGCCCAGCATGAACGTGAACATCACGGTGAGGATGCCGATGATCGCGCCGACGGCGATGACGTCCGCGAGCCCGCCGAGCCCCGCCGCCTTGAACGCGGAGGAGAAGCCGCTCTCGGGGTCGATGTCCTTGTAGTCCTGCATGCCGGTGAGGACCAGGCAGGCGAGGACGTACAGGACCATCGAGATGGCGAGCGAGTACAGGATCGCCTTCGGCATGTGGCGCTGCGCGTCCTTGGACTCCTCGGCGGCCGTGCTCATCGCGTCGTACCCGAAGACCGCGAAGAACACCGTGGCCGCGCCCGTGAAGGCACCGCTGACGCCGAACGGGAAGAACGGCGAGTAGTTGCCCGTCTCGACGTGGAAGAAGCCGACGCCGATGACGAGGAGGACGACGAGGACCTTCAGGACGACGACGACCATCTCGAAGCGTGCCGCGTTCTTGATGCCGAGCGTCAGCATGTACGCGATGAACAGACACAGGACGGCGGCGAACAGGTCGACCTTGTGGCCGTCGCCGGTGCCGGGCGCGCCCAGCATCCAGGTGGGCAGCTCCGCGCCCATCTCGCCCAGCAGGAAGTTGAAGTAGCCCGAGATGCCGATCGCGACCACCGCGACGATCGCCGTGTACTCCAGGATCAGGTCCCAGCCGATGAACCACCCGACCAGCTCGCCGAGGACGGCGTACCCGTAGGTGTACGCCGAGCCCGCCTTCGGGATGAGGCCCGCGAACTCCGCGTAGGAGAACGCGGCCGCGGCGCTCGCCACGCCCGCGATCAGGAACGAGATGAGGACCGCGGGGCCGGCCTTCTCGTTGGCGACGGTGCCCGCGAGCGTGAAGATGCCCGCCCCGATGATGCCGCCCACGCCGATCGCGGTGAGCTGCCACAGGCCGAGGGTGCGGGTGAGCTGCCCGCCCGCACCGCCTGTCTCGGTGTCGTCGATACGGTCGATGGGCTTGCGGCGCAGGACGCCCTGCCCCGGTCGTAGTCCGGCCATGAGCCTCACCTCTTCGCTGGCGGCGGTCGGCTGATGGCCGATCATGATGGCCCAGCGGCCGGAGGCGGGGAAGACGCCACGCACCCGCCGCGCGCGCGGGCGCGCGCCGGGGACGAGGTTCGCCCGGTCGGCCTACGACGGCCTCCCGAGGTGGCCCGGGGGACGCGCTACGGCACCACGGTGACCGGCCAGCGCCCGGCCTTCACCAGGCGCACCGCTACCGAGCCGACGATGCGGTGTCCCGCCTGTTCGGACGCGCCGACCACGACGGCGTCCGCCTTGAGCTCGTCGGCGGCGCCGACCAGGCCGTTGTAGGGGTCGCCGCGGAAGGTGTGGAACTCCCAGCGCACGTCGAATATCCCCTTCACGCGCTCCGTGGCGTCGCGGATCTCGGCGATCAGGTTCTCCGCGATCGCCTCGGTGGTGTCCGCGACGGGTGCGCCCAGGGCTGCGCCCGCTGCGAGGACCGGCTGGACGTACACCACCGCGAGCAGCGCCCGCTGCCGCCGCGCCAGGCCTCCGGCATATGCCGCTGCGCGCAGCGAGGAGTCCGAGCCGTCGACCCCGACGACGATCACCTTCGGCCCGTCGGTGCCGCGTTCGAACTGATGGCCCTGCGCAGGAGCGTCTTCCGTCACCCTCCGAGGCTAGCCCAGGTCCCGGGGCACCCGGGCCCGGGGCCCTGGGGGGCGCCCCGTAAGGGGCGCACCTCGGCCCCGAGAGTGGCGGCCGACGGGCGGCCCGGGCCCGGGGTTCCTAGAGTCGGGTGCATGAGTGAGTCCGTGGCCGAGCCGGGCGCAGCCCCCCGCGCGGCGGAGCGACGCCGCATCCTGGCCAAGGTCCCGGAGGGCTTCGCCCTCTTCTTCGGCGCCCTGGGCCTCTTCTGCGCCGTCCTGGCCGTCATGGCGCCGCTCAGGCACCTGCTGCGGCCGGTGATCCGCTTCCTCGACCTGATCACCGTCCCCGTCAGCGCGAACCTCGCGTACGCCGTGTTCCTCTTCCTGCTCGCCGCCGCCATCGCGGCCCGCAAGAAGGTCGCGTGGTGGCTCGTCGTCATCTACCTGGGCCTGCTGCTCGCCTTCGACGTGCTCGGCATCGCCCTCGGCTACTGGGCCGAGTCGGTGCCGTCCCTGGTGGTGTGCGGCGTCGCGCTGGTGTTCCTGATCCTGGCGCGCGGCGAGTTCTACGCCGACTCGCGGCGCGGGGCCGTACGGCGGGCCGTCGGCGTGCTCGCCGCCGGGCTCGGCGTGGCGGTGCTCCTCGGCTGGGGGCTCGTCGAGCTGTTCCCCGGGACGCTGCCGCGCGGCGAGCGGCTGCTCTGGGCGGCCAACCGCGTCTGCGGCGGGCTCATCCACGGCCACGACTACTTCGACGGCGCGCCGCCGCGTCCGCTGTTCTTCTTCCTCGGCCTGTTCGGCGCGCTCGCGCTCCTGAACGCCGCGATGACACTGTTCCGCTCGCAGCGCATGGAGGCGGCGCTGCACGGCGACGAGGAGCCCCGCATCCGCGCCCTGCTCGGCCGGTACGGCGACCAGGACTCCCTCGGCTACTTCGCGACGCGGCGCGACAAGGCCGTCGTCTTCTCACCCAGCGGCAAGGCGGCCGTGACCTACCGCGTCGAGGCGGGCGTGTGCCTGGCCAGCGGCGACCCCGTCGGCGACCGGGAGGCCTGGCCGCGCGCGATCGGGGCCTGGCTCGACGTGGCCCGGCGCTACGCCTGGGCGCCTGCCGTGATGGGCGCGTCCGAGGAGGGCGCGAAGGCCTTCGCCCGCGCCGGGCTCGGCGCGCTGCAACTCGGCGACGAGGCCATCCTGCACGTGCCCGACTTCGACCTGGACGGCCGCGACATGCGCGTCACGCGCCAGGCCGTCAACCGGGTCCGCCGCAGCGGCGCCACCGCCCGCGTACGCCGCCACTCCACCCTCACCGACGAGGAGATGGAGGAGATCATCGACAAGGCGGACGCCTGGCGGGACACCGAGACCGAGCGCGGCTTCTCCATGGCTCTGGACCGGCTCGGCGACCCCGAGGACGGCGACTGTCTGCTGGTCGAGGCCCAGGACGCCGACGGGCGCCTGCTCGCGCTGCTCTCGCTCGTGCCCTGGGGCCGTGACGGCATCTCCCTGGACCTGATGCGCCGCGACCGCAGCGCGCCCAACGGGGTCATGGAGTTCATGGTCGCCGAACTGTGCGCGGTGGCACCGAAGTTCGGAGTGAAGCGGATCTCGCTGAACTTCGCCGTGTTCCGGTCGGTGTTCGAGGAGGGCGCCCGGATCGGCGCGGGCCCGGTGCTGCGGCTGTGGCGCCGGCTGCTCCTGTTCTTCTCCAAGTGGTGGCAGCTGGAGGCCCTTTACCGGTCCAACGCCAAGTACCACCCCGAGTGGTACCCGCGCTTCATCTGCTACGGCGACACCGGCTCCCTCGCCCGCATCAGCCTCGCCTCCGGCATCGCCGAGGGCTTCGTCTCCGTGCCGTCGCTGCGCAAGCTGTGGGGCAAGGGGCACACCAAGCCCCGCGGCGTCACCAAGCCCGCCACCACCGAGGGCCTGCCGCCCCTCACCGCGCTCGGCCTCGGCGCCGCCGACGACACCATCCGCGACCCCGTGGAGTCCCTGCCCGAGCAGATCCGCATCCGGCACCGGACACTCGACCGGCTGCGCGCGGACGGCATCGACCCCTACCCGGTCGGCATCGCACCCCGCACCCATGAACTCGCCGCGATCCGCCCGGACATGACGGGCGATCAAGTGACGGTCGCGGGCCGCGTGATGCTCGTACGCGACTTCGGCGGCGTCGTCTTCGCCGTACTCCGGGACTGGTCCGGCGACCTCCAACTCGCCTTCACCCGCGACCGGTCGGGCCCGGACGTCCTGGACGCCTTCACCGCGGGCACCGACATCGGCGACCACATCGTCGCCACCGGCGAGGTCGGCCGCAGCGACCGCGGCGAGCTGACCGTCTTCGCCGCCTCCTGGCAGCTCACCGGCAAGTGCCTGCGCCCGCTGCCCGACAAGCGCCGCGGCCTCACCGACCCCGAGGCCAAGGTCCGCCGCCGCTACCTCGACCTGGTCGCGAGCCCCGCCGCCCGCGACGCCGTGCGCGCCCGCTCCACCGCCGTCCAGGCCCTGCGCCAGGGCCTGCTCGACCGCGGCTATCTGGAGGTCGAGACGCCGATGCTCCAGCAGATCCACGGCGGCGCCAACGCCCGCCCCTTCACCACCCACATCAACGCCTACGACCTCGACCTGTATCTGCGCATCGCCCCCGAGCTGTACCTGAAGCGGCTCTGCGTCGGCGGCATGGAGAAGGTCTTCGAGATGGGCCGCACCTTCCGCAACGAAGGCATCTCCTACAAGCACAACCCCGAGTTCACCATGCTGGAGGCCTACCAGGCCTTCGCCGACTACGACGTCATGCTCGACCTGACCCGCGAACTCGTCCAGGGCGCCGCGACCGCCGCCTTCGGCACCCCGATCGCCCGCAGGACCGCCGCCGACGGCACCGTCACCGAGCACGACATCTCCGGGGCCTGGCCGGTCAAGACCGTCTACGGCGCGCTCTCCGAGGCGCTGGGGGAGGAGGTCGACGCGGACACGGAGCTGCCCGCCCTGCACCGGCTCTGCGACCGCGCGCACGTCCCGTACACGATCGACGACGGCCGCGGCGACATCGTCCTTGAGATGTACGAACGCCTCGTCGAGGAGCCGACGACGCTGCCCACCTTCTACAAGGACTTCCCCACCGACGTCTCCCCGCTCACCCGCCAGCACCGTGCCGACCCGCGCCTGGCCGAACGCTGGGACCTCGTCGCCTTCGGTACCGAACTGGGCACCGCCTACTCGGAGTTGACCGACCCCGTCGAACAGCGCCGCCGCCTCACCGCGCAGTCGCTGCTCGCCGCCGGGGGAGACCCCGAGGCCATGGAGCTCGACGAGGACTTCCTCGACGCCCTGGAGTACGCCATGCCGCCCACCGGCGGGCTCGGCATCGGCGTGGACCGGCTCGTCATGTTCCTCACCGGCCTGACCATCCGCGAGACCCTGCCGTTCCCGCTGGTCCGCCGCCGCTGACCGGCCCGCCGCCGCGCGCGGCCCGGCTGGTCCCATCGGGTGCATTCACGCGTCCCGCCGGTGTCGCGGAGGTGTCGCGGCCTTCGGCCATGCGACGGATTAATGATGAAAACCGATCAGATGCCTTCGGGGCGCCGGGCGCTGCTCCGCTGTGCCGCCGTGCTCGGCGCGGCCACCACGGCCCGGCTCCTGACCGCGGACACCGCCGCGACCCCCGGCCGGGCCCCGTCCGCGACCGCGGCGGCCGGACCCGCCGCGGGGCCGCAGACCGGCCGCCCGCCGAAGTCCCCGGCGCGGGCCTCCGCGTACCGGTTGCGTCCCATGACCGGGTACGGGCCCCAGCGCGGTGCCCCCGCGCGCCCGCCGGTGCGCCGCGCGCCGATCCTGCGGCTGCCCGGCCGCGTCCGCTCCATGGTCCTGAGCTTCGACGACGGGCCCGACCCGCGCTACACCACGGACATCCTGCGCACCCTGCGGCGGCACGACGCCCGCGCGATGTTCTTCGTGTGCGGCGAGATGGCGGCGGCCCACCCGGACCTGCTGCGCGCGATGGTCGACGACGGGCATGTGATCGGCAACCACACCTGGAGCCACCCGCTGCTTCCGCGCCTCTCGCGCGAGTCGATCCGCCGTCAGATGGAGCGCACCTGCGACATCGTCGACGCCACCGTGGGGCGGCCGCCGGAGTGGTTCCGCGCCCCGTACGGCGCCTGGAACCGGGCGGCCTTCGAACTCGGCGCGGAGCTGGGCATGGAGCCCCTCGCCTGGACCGTGGACACCCTCGACTGGCGCACCCCCGGCACCGGCACCATCGTGCGCCGCGTCCTCGGCGGCGCGGGCCCCGGCGTCGTGGTGCTCTCGCACGACGCGGGCGGCGACCGCTCGCAGAGCGTGCAGGCGCTGCGGGCCTATCTGCCGGAGCTGGTGGACGCCGGGTACCGGCTCACCGTTCCCAGCCGGTACCGCGTCTAGGCACGGGGCCGGTCGAGGCGTCCGGGCGCCGGGTCAGGTCGGGGAGTCTGGGCGCCGGGCCCGGGCGGGGTGTGCGGGCGCAGGGAAGGGGGCGCGGGTCCGGTGCCCGCGCCCCGATCGTGGACCGCCGATTGGCCGGGTGCCTCAGCGCACCTCGACGAGGCGGGCGAACACCACGACGTTCCCGTCGTAGCCGTTCTGCTTGGAGAAGCCGCCGCCGCAGGTGATGACCCGCAGTTCGGGCGTGGCGCCGCTCGCGTACACACGGCCGCCGGGGAAGTTGTTCTTCTCGAAGACCTCGATGCCGTAGATCTCGAAGACGGCCGTGCGCCGGTCCTTGCGCAGGACCTCGACGCGGTTGCCCTTCTTGAGCGAGCCGAGGCCGTAGAAGACGGCGGGCCCGCGCTGGTTGTCGACGTGCCCGACGACCACGGCCGTGCCCTTCTCGCCCGGCGACACCGCGCCGGTGAACCACCCCGCCAGATTGGGGTCGTCCGGCGGCGGCGCGTCCACCCAGCCCTCCGCGTCCAGGCCGACCGCCATGACGGGAGCGTCGACCCGGATCGCCTTGACGCGGACGCGGTCGGCAGGGGAGAACGCCAGCGGCGCGGGGCCGTCCGACTTGGTGGGCGCGCGGTCCGCCGCCGCGGCCGACGCGGGCTGCGGCGGGCCGACGTCGAACTCGCCGGAGCCGTTGCGGATCAGGGCGAGACCGGTCAGCAGGACCAGCGCCATGACGCCCCACGGCGCGCGTTTCCGCTGCCTTTCCTCCTCGTCGAATTCTTCCGAAGGCTGGGACGAAGACATTCTCTATCCCCTCTCAACGCGGCATTTCGGCCGCGTCCATTGCGCGTGGGAAAAACGCTATGCGCAGCGCGCGCGGCGTGCGAAAGGGCGGGAGCGAACGGGTGGCGGCAGAGAGGGTTCTGCGCCATCCGAGTCGTCGCCCGCAGGAAATTTCTGACGGTCCGTGACCTGCGGCAATATCCACTCGCGCGGACGCGCTCCGGCGTGTCACCTCACCAGGACGGCCGATTCCCGAAATGCGGCTGCATGCAGGGCGTCTGAGGGTCTATCTGGGAGGCGCTCTCGCCGATCGACCGGGGAAATGGTGTCCCCGGGGCGCCTGCCGCGGAGGAAGATACCCATGCGCAATTCTCGTGCTCTGGCGGCCGTGGTCGCCGCAGGCGCCCTGGTCGGGTTCGCGGCGCCGTCCGCCGCGGCCTGGGCGGAACCGAGCAACATCGTCGCCATGCCCAGCGTCATCGCCAGGGGTGGCCAGCTGACGGTCACCGTCGACGGCAGCTCCTGCAGCTCGCCCGGCAGCTACGTCGAGTCACCGGCGTTCCCCCGGACCAACCTGAAGCACATCCCGGGCGGCTCCACCGCGAGCGCCACGGTCACCGTCAACCACAACGCCCACCCCGGGGCGTACGACATCACGGCGAACTGCGGCGGCAAGCCCCTCACCCGGCCCGCCGCCTTCACGGTCATCCACGGCGGTGTCCGCGGCGGCATCGGCGGCAGCACCACGTCCGGGGCGACGCGGACCGACATGGCGATCGGCGGCGCCCTGGTGGCGGCCGCGGCCGTCGGCGGCGGAGTGTTCTGGATGCGCCGCCGGTCCGAGAGCAAGGCCTGACGGCTCCCGCGGCCGGACGGAGCGTGACGGCCCGTCCGGCACCCACACGGCCGACCGGCCCGGCGCGTCCCCTTCCGCGCCGGGCCGGCCGCCTGTGCCGGGGTGGGTCAGGACTCGTCCTGGCCGGTGCGCCGCCGGGTCCAGTAGTACGCCGTGCCGAGGACGCCCGCGATGAGGGCGCCGCCGAGGGCGAGCTGCTGGCCGTCGAAGCCGCCGGAGCTGCCGCCGACGCCCGCCTTGACACCCCGGGTGTGGTGCGGGGTGGGGTGGTGGCTCGGGCTGCTGCTGGAGTGGCCGCCGACGATGGTCAGGTCGGTCGTGCCCGACTCCTGGCCACAAATGAACGTCACCTCGTACATGGCACCGGGCTTGGCGTCCCAGAAGACCATCGCGGTGGCCGACGACTGGCCCTTGGGGATGGTCACGTCGTCGAAGACGCCCGACGTCACCTTGGTGTTGTGCTCGCAGCCGTCCACGCTGAGCGTGACCTGGCCGCCCGCGGCGATCGTCGACGGCGTGACCCGGAAGCCGAACGACGTGATGTTCTCCTCGCCCGCGACGGCCGCGGACGCCGGGGGCGCGGTGAGGGTGAGGGCGGTGGCGGTGAGCAGAGCGGCCGAAGCGACGCGTATCGCGCGCATGAGCAATTCCTCCGGGTCCCCGAGGAGCAGCCGCGGACCTTCTTCCGCTTGCGCCTGATATGCACCTCGATGTCCCGAACGCTAGGCAGGGCCCGGGACGCCCGCGATCGGTGTCGTGCGAACGGGGCATTCCTGTGGGCCGGACAGGGGAACGCGACGGCGCGGCGCGGCGGTGCGGGCGCGGGAATGTGGCAGGGCGTCAGGCGCGGGCGGGGGCCGGGCGGAGCCGGTCGGGCGGACCCGGTCGGACGGGGGCTGGAGGCGGTCCGGGGCGGAGGGTGGGCTTCCGGTGCTCGCGGGTCCGCGCGGGTCACACACCGTGTGCTCGCCGCGCACACATTGGCCCGGCGCACACACTCCCCGCGGGGCGGGGGCGGGGGGTTTGATGACGCATATGCCGCACGGATGGAACGCCACGGGGGAACACGGGGGCGTCCGGCGGCTGGGCCACCGGTACTTCCCCAGGGCCGGTGGCCCCCGCGGCCGCCGGGCGGGATCGGATCCGTGCCTCCCGAAGGGGTGATCCCGACCCGGCCCTGCCCCGCGCCCGGCGCCGCCGACCCGCCGGACACGGCCCGGCGCGCGTCCCGGATACGGCCTAGCCCACGTCCGGGAACAGCGACTCGAACGGCTCCGCCGTCGCCGCGATGCCGCGGCTGTAGGGCGCGTCGAAGTCCCAGATGAGGAAGAGCAGGAAGGCGATCAGGGCGGAGAAGAGCCCGGCGAGGATCAGTTCGCGGGCGGTGCGGCGGATCTGGAGGGCGAAGATGAGGCCCACCGTGACGAGGCCGCCGCTGATGAGGCCGAACCACACGACGCCCGGCATGGTGGCCCCCGCGCTGTCGGCACGGGCGCCGCGGGCGTCGTCGGCGAGCGCGACCTGGTCGATCAGGGGCTGGTAGGCCTGGGCCTGGAAGTCGGACTTCGGCTCGAAGTCGGTGACGTCGTGGCGCAGCCGGGCAAGCAACTCGTCCCCGCGCCCGGTCAGCTCGCCGCGCTTGGTCATGGTGTCCCACTCGGTGGTCACGACATGGCCGACATACGCCCGTACATCGGCACGGATCCGATCCCGGGCATCCTGCGGGTACACCCGGACCCGTTCATTGACCTCGTGCAGGGCCTGGGCCTCGGCACGCACATGATCCTGGGCGGCGCTGCGGGCCTCCCACACACCGGCGATGGCGAGGCCGAGGACGATGGCGTACACCACGCCGATCATCATCGTCATGTACTCCATGACATCCGGAGTTTCCGAAGTGTCGTAGTCCGTGGAGGTTCGTCGGTGCCGGAGCACCACGATGACGAGGACGACGGCGCACGCGGCGGCCATCGCGAGGGTGAGAACAAGCCATTCCGACAAGGGTTCCTCCGGCGGTCAGCGCGGTCGCAGGGCGGCGACGGCGAACACCGCGGGCGCGGTGACGAGCAGGGTGAGCGAGACCAGGGACGGCCCGCCGCGGGGCGGCTGCTTGCGCGGCGGCGCGTGGTACACGGGGTAGGTGACGGGCGGGGGCGACGGGGCGGGCCGACGGGTCTTGGGGGCGGTCGGGGGAGGGGGTGTGACCTGGGGTTCGACGGTCGGCGGGGGAGCGAGGGGCGGGCGGGGCGCGGGTGGTGCGGGGGCCACGCGGGGTGGTGGCGGCGCGGGCGCCGGGGGTGGGGGCGGCTCCGGCGGCGGCGTCGGCCTGGGGGTCGGGGCCGGGGTGGGTGTGGGGGTCGGCTTCGGGGGTGTCGGCTTGGGGGTCGGAGTGGGTTTGGGGGGATGCGTGGGCTTGGGGGGCTTCGGGGTGGGTTTCGGGGGCGTGGGCTTCGGCTTCGGCGGGGGTGTGGGCGGCGGCGTACACCCCGGGCCGCTCCCCGCGAGGACGACCCCGCCCCGACCGGTCGACGCGGACGCGCACGCGTCGGCGGGCGCCGCCGCGGCGCCCGCCGGTGCGCCGAGGAGCCAGGCCAGGGTGAGCAGCGCGAGGGCGCGCGTGACGGGGGCCGTGCGGCCCCTGGAGGATCCGGGCACGACCGAGATCATGGACCGCGCGCCCCCTCGCGCGGGCGCGAGCGGGCGTCGAATCGTCCGAACGTGGGAGCGGCCGTACGCGGGTTCGCGCGCCCCCGACGCGTCAGGGCGCCGACGCAACCCTTTCGGCGGCACCGGAAACTTTTTTGAGACCGCGTTGAACGCTGCGCCCGGTCCCGCCCGTACCTAGGGCCATGCGTGACGCAGCAGGCGTCGCCGGGACGCTACTGGCGTCACAACAGCCAAGCACACAGCGGGAGTTGAAGATGCAGCATGTATCAGGGGGTTCCCCCAGGGCCTGGCGGAGCGCCTCGCTCGTAGCGGCAGCTGCGGCCATGCTGGCGCTGACGACGGCGTGCGGTCAGGAGAAGGGGGAGCAGACCCCCAAGGGCCAGAACGTGGGCAACGAGGCCCCGGTCAAGGACGGGGCGGGCGCGGGCGACGGCTACGGCTCGGGCGGTGGCTACGGCTCGGACTCCGGGAGCGGCGCGAGCAAGACGAAGGCCGCCGGGCAGCTGGCCGTGTGGGACAGCAAGAAGCTCGGCAAGGTCGTCATCGACAGCGCGGGCTTCACGCTCTACCGGTTCGACAAGGACACCGCCGAGCCCCCCAAGTCCAACTGCGACGGGGCCTGCGAGACCACCTGGCCCGTGGTGGCCGCCAAGGGCGCCAAGGCCGCCCCCGGCGTCGACAAGTCGCTGCTCGGCGAGGTCACCCGGTCCGACGGCAGCAAGCAGCTGACCATCGACGGCTGGCCGATGTACCGGTTCGCCAAGGACGCCAAGCCCGGCGACGCCAAGGGCCAGGGCGTGGGAGGCACCTGGTATGCCGCCGCGCCCGACGGGAAGAAGGCCGCGCCCGCCGCCGACTCGGGCGCGGACTCCGGCGGCGACGCCGCCCAGCCCGCCGACCTCGCCGGACTCTCCACCCGCAACGACCCCAAGCTCGGCGAGATCGTCGTCGACAAGAACGGCATGACCGTCTACCGCTTCACCAAGGACTCCGCCTGGCCCATGAAGTCCGCGTGCACCGGCCCCTGCCTGGAGAAGTGGCCCGTGGTCAAGCCGGTGGCCAAGAACGACACCAAGGGCATCCTGAAGAAGGGCTTCGTCACCTTCAACCGCCCCGACGGCCTCAAGCAGCAGACGATCGACTGCTGGCCGCTGTACACCTTCGCCGGTGACAAGAAGCCCGGCGACACCAACGGGCAGGGCGTGGGCGGCACCTGGTTCGCCGCCGCCCCCACCGGCAAGGCGGTGGGCGCCACGAAGTAGGCCATGTAGTCCATCGGGCACGGCAGCCTCCCCCCCCCACAACCTCCCCCCACGCCGACCGGTCCGTTCCTTCCGCACCAAAGGGAAGGAATGGACCGGTTCTTTGGGCTGTGTACGGCACTTGCCATAGGCAGTGACCGAGAACGGACGGCCAATTTCCGTTTTGACTCGCTCCGTTGGCTGACGATCAGTAGCCTCACCTTCGAACACCGGCTCGCCTTGACTACGCCTAAGCCCTGGAGTGTTGATGGAGCGTCCCGACTGGGCCCCGCCGGGCATCGACATCACGATGCCGAGCGTGGCCCGGATGTACGACCACTATCTGGGCGGTTCGCACAACTTCGAGGCGGACCGGGAGGCCGCGCGCAAGGCGATGGAGTTCATGCCGGGGCTCCCCAAGATCATGCAGGCGAATCGTGCCTTCATGCGCCGAGCAGTGCGTTTCTGTGTCGACGAGGGCGTCACTCAGTTCCTCGACATCGGCTCGGGGATCCCCACGTTCGACAATGTCCACGAGGTCGCGCAGCGGGCCGAAAGCGCCGCGCGCGTCGTCTACGTCGACCACGATCCGGTCGCCGTGGCGCACAGCCGTGCGGTTCTCGAAGGCAATGACCAGGCCGCGGCGGCCTACGCGGATCTGCGGAAACCCCGCGACATCCTGGGCAGTTCCGAAGTCGGAAGCCTCCTGGACCTCGATCGGCCAGTGGCGCTTTTACTGGTGGCCATACTCCACTTCGTCGAGGACGCGTACGATCCCTACGCGGCGGTCGCCGAACTGCGGGACGCGCTGCCGCCCGGCAGCCTGATCGCCGTGACGCACGCCTCGTACGAAGGGATACCGGTCCCGCAGGAACAGGCCGACGGGACCGTCGGCGTGTACAAGGACATCCGCACTCCATTGATCATGCGATCGCGTGCCGAGATCGCGCGGTTCTTCGAGGGATACGACATGGTGGAACCCGGCCTCGTGCCGATGCCGCACTGGCGGGCCGACACGGAGCTCGCGGAGGAGGACCCCTGGTCCTTCTCCGGGTTCGCCGGCGTGGGGCGCAAGCGTTGAGCGCGGACCAGGACGGGCCGGAGGACAGACTGCGCAGGTTCGCCACCATCTGGAGCCGCGCGCTGTTCCCGGTGACCGCCACCTCGCTCACCCGCCCCGAGTTCGAGAGCCAATTGCTGCCGCTCGCCCGGCAGTTGCGGTCGGCCCTTGCGGAGCGGGTGTTCCGCGCCGCCGGGAGCGAGGCCGTGGGCGCCGAGCTCGTCGGGGCGCACTGCACCGAGCCGGAGGCCCTGAGCCGCACGCTCGACGTCGTCGACGCCTACCTGGTGCTGTACTGCGAGGCCGTCGCCACCGACGAGGGCGCGCCCGCCGACGCCGCCACCGGTGACCGCGAGGAGCTGCGGGCCCGCTGCTCCCGGATCCAGCACGCCGTCGCCGCCGGGTTCGCCCGGGCGCTGCGCGAGCGCACCCGCGCCGAGCAGGAAGCCATATCCCGGGCCGCCCTCGACGCGCGCGGCACCGTCGCCGAGGCCCTGCACGCCAGTGAGGCGCGGTTCCGGGCGGTCTTCCACGGCGCCGCCATCGGCATCGGCATCGCCGACCTCAGGGGCACGGTCCTTGAGGTCAACGACGCCCTGATCCGCATGTTCGGCGGCCTGGAGCACCAGCTGCGCGGGCGCAACGTCGCCGAGTGGACGCACCCCGACGACTCCCCGCACGTCTGGCGCCTCTACGAGGAGCTGGTGCGCGGCGACCGCGAGCACTACCGCGTCGAGAAGGCCTTCTACCGCCCCGACGGCACCGTCCTGTGGACCAATCTGACGGTGTCCCTGCTGCGCGACGCCGACGGCGTGCCGCAGTACCAGCTGGCGCTGATGGAGGACACCACCGAGCGCCGCCTGCTCAATCTGCGCCTGCGCTACGAGGCCACGCACGACGCGCTCACCGGCCTGCCCAACCGGACGCTGTTCTTCGAGCGCCTGGAGAAGGCCCTCTCGGCGGGCGAGGGCTCCCGCTTCGGGCTGTGCTACCTGGACCTCGACGGCTTCAAGACCGTCAACGACAGCCTCGGGCACGCGGCGGGGGACCGCCTCCTCGTCGAGGTCGCCGACCGCCTCCAGGCCTGCGCCACCGCCCCCGGCGAGATGGTCGCGCGCCTCGGCGGCGACGAGTTCGTGGCGCTGACCACGGGCCCCGACACCGAGCACGAGGTCGACGAGCTGGCCGGGCGCATCATGAACGCGCTCGCCACCCCGATCCGCGTCGACGGCCGCGAACTGACGGTGCGCGGCTCCATCGGCATCGTCGAGGGACCCGCGGCCGAGCGCGGCGCCGCCGAGGTGCTGCGCAGCGCCGACATCACGATGTACCGCGCCAAGCACGCGGGCGGCAACCGCTACGAGCTGGCCGACCCGGAGGCCGACGCCCGCGCCATCACCCGGCACGGTCTGACCACGGCCCTGCCGGTGGCCCTGGAGCGCGGCGAGTTCTTCATCGAGTACCAGCCGCTCGTGCACCTCGGCGACGGCAGCGTGCGCGGGGCGGAGGCCCTGGTGCGCTGGCTGCACCCGCAGCACGGCGTCATCAGCCCGGACCGCTTCATTCCGCTCGCCGAGCACACCGGTCTCATCGTGCCGCTCGGACGCTGGGTCCTTGAGCAGTCGGTGCGTCAGGCGCGCGCCTGGGAGGCGGCGACCGGGGCGGAGCAGGCCGCGGGCCCGCTGCGCGTCAACGTGAACCTGTCGCCGTGCCAGCTCACCCACCCCGGCCTGGTCTCCGACACCGTCGAGATCCTGGAGCGCGCGGGCCTCGCGCCCGGCTCCCTGTGCCTTGAGGTCACCGAGTCCGCGCTGATCGGCGCCGACGACGACCTGCTCAAGCCGCTGCGCAGGCTCGCCGAGATGGGCGTGGACATCGCGCTCGACGACTTCGGCACGGGGTACTCCAACCTCGCGAACCTGCGCCGCCTGCCGGTCAGCGTCCTCAAGCTCGACCGCGCCTTCACCCAGGGCATGCAGCACTTCCCCGCCGACCCGGTCGACCTGAAGATCATCGAGGGCATCGTGTCCCTCGCGCACAGCCTGGACCTGGCCGTCACGGTCGAGGGCGTGGAGACCGGCGCCCAGGCCGACCAGCTGCGCGAACTGGGCTGCGACACGGCCCAGGGCTGGTACTACGCCCGGCCCGGGCCGCCGGACCGGCTGCACGAGTTGGCCCTCGCGGACGCGACGTGAGCTGGCGGGGGCGCCTTGCCCGGCGGGGCGCCTTGCCCGGGGATGGGTTTCCGTTTCCCGGAGCCGGTGGGGGGCTTGGCTTTGGCGCTGCGGGGTGCCTCTTGGTCCTGTGAGCGCGGCTGCGGGTCCTTTGTGGTTGAGCGCGCAGTTCCCCGCGCCCCTTCGGGGGCGCCCTTCCCCTGGTGGTCAGGGGCGTTCGGGGGCCGACGACGTCGCCGACGGGGACGGGCTGGGGTTCTCCACGGGGGACGTGACGTTGTTCGCCCAGGTGGTCGCAAGCACCGTGGCCACGGCCGCCATCGTCGCCACCAGGACCGCGCTCACGGGTGTGGCGAGCGACGACAGGCGGCGGAAGTTGCGGATGTGGCCCCACAGCAGGTCCGCGCGGCGCACCAGGCGTATCTCCCAGTACAGGGCGAGCCCGAGGGCGAGGACGGTGCTCTGCGCGAGCAGCAGGAACACCGAGAGCGCGACCGGGCCCTGCGGCACCCGCAGCCGCGGCACGAGCAGCAGCACCTGCACCGCGGACATCACCAGCCACAGCCAACCCGCCTTGCCCACGGGAGTGTTGCCCCGCAGCCACGGATACAGATATCCGTACACGAAGCCGTGCGCGAGCCACACGCAGGTCGGCGCGCCCGCGACGGTCACCGCCTCCGGCACCCCGCTGTAGCCCTGGGCCTGCCATGCCGTCCACGCCGTCCACGGCAGGCTGAGCAGCGCGGTGGCGGCCGCCGCGGTCAGGCCGTTGTTCCAGGCGGTGCGGCCCCCGGAGCCGCCGAGCGCGACGCTCTTGAGCCGTGCCGTCTCGTCCGCCGCGTCCCCCGCGGTGGGTCGGCGCAGGCTCTTCCACTTGTCCTCCCAGTCGTCGGCGGGCAGGGACGTGTCGGCGAGGGTGCCGCGGGACGACGTCAGGAAGCGGTGCCGGCCCTCGGCGAACAGCAGGGCGCGGGCCAGGGAGTTGAGCAGCCGGGCGTGCGCGGCGCCGGTCAGGCGGTGCAGCCTCTTCGCGTGCTCCGCGCGGGCGGGCGGCAGCACCAGATGGGCGCCCGCCCAGGCCATGAACAGCGCGGCGGCGGTGGTCCAGTACGGCAGCCAGGTGTCCGGGGCGCCGATCACGGTCGCGGCCGCGGCGAACAGGAGCAGGGTGACGCAGTCGCGCCGGGCGCCGGGGCCGAGGCGGCGGGGCTCGGTGCCGGTGGAGTAGAGGTGCGCGACGAGCACGACGACGGCCGCGCACCACATGATCTGGGCGCCGGGCGCGAGGGTGCGCACGCCGTAGATGAAGTCGTCGCCGGGCCACTGGCCCGCGAGCTGTGCGAAGAGGTCGCTGGTGGGCGGGCGCTGCGGCTTGCGCAGGGTCGTCCACCACGGGAGCAGGGCGGTGACGAGGACCGCGCCCAGGGCGAGGCGGCCCCGCCAGCCGGGCCGGATCAGCGGCGGAAGCAGCGGGCAGGTCAGCAGGAGCAGGGCGATCACCCAGGGCACGGGCAGCAGGAAGGCGAGGGGCCAGGAGACGCCGACGGTGCGGTCGTCGATCGTCCAGGCGTTGTCGG
Source organism: Streptomyces sp. NPDC040610 (assembly GCF_055594065.1). NCBI lineage: Bacteria > Bacillati > Actinomycetota > Actinomycetes > Kitasatosporales > Streptomycetaceae > Streptomyces > Streptomyces sp. NPDC040610. Next base: position 99,315 of record NZ_JBVIXA010000015.1, read on the forward strand.
TGGGCGACCACTGGAAGTCCCAGGGCAGGACCTGCAGGACGACGGAGGTGGCCACGGCCGTCCAGGCCGCCACGGCGAGCGGCGCGGCCCAGGGGCGCGCGCCGCTCCCGCACAGGCCGAGCCGCAGCGCCGCGTACACGGCGCCGGCCGCGACGGACGCGGTGACCAGGCAGGTCACCACCGCCCGGGTCCAGCCGTCGGCGCCCATGAGCCAGGCCATCAGGACGAGGGCCACGGCGGGGGCGGCGAGCATGCACAGCTCCCAGGGGCGCGGGAAGCGTCCGCCGCGCAGGTGCAGGGTGACGGTGACCGCGAGGACCGGCAGGACGAACAGGACGGTGCCGAGGAGCGTGCCCTGGGTGCGGGACTCCAGCGGCAGGGTGTTGGTCATCAGCGAGGTTTGCGGGTAGCTGACGGATCCCCACAGCCAGAACAGCACCCGCCACTTGGTGGAGTAGGCGTGCAGGAGCAGCGACCCGACGGCGAGGAGCAGCGCGGTGACGGTGACGACGATGGCGGCGCGGGTCCGCCGGGGGCTCGCCGCGGAGCCGCCCGGCGCGGTCAGGAAGGCCGTGAGCGCCCCGCCGGCCACGGCGCCCAGGGCGAGCAGGGACAGCAGGGCCTCGGGGCTGCTGCCGGGGCGGACCTGCCAGACCGGCGGACCCGTGTCCTTCTTGGGTGCCGGAGCGCGCACGAACTCGGCGGAGACGAACGTCGACGTGCGCCGCTCGGGCTGGGGCAGCGTGAGCTGGACGGTGCGGGCCGTCTGGCTGGAGGGCTGGCCGTACACACTGAATCCCCAGCCGTGCGGGACGTCCAGGCTCCACCGCCAGCGGCCCGGAGGATTGGGCACCAGGTGCCCCTTCGCGTCGGGGGCCCGAGAGTTGAGGGCGAAGGAGATCCGACGGCCGGGTGCGAGATCGGCGAACGTGACGCCGTGCTCGGCCGTGACCGTCACCACGCCGCGCGCGGACGCCTGGCTGACAGTGCAGCGGGAGGGGAAGGCCGTTTCCGTCTCCTTCACGGCGGGCCGCATCGCGACGAGGGTGCCGTATCCGCCTGGGACGGCGTTGGACACCTGGCTGAAGGCGGTCGGCGTGGGCCGGAGCCGTTCGACGAGGGGGTCCGACTCGCGCAGCCGGAGCCGGTAGCGCGCGGTGACCCGCCAGTCGTCGCCCTTCGCCCGGCTGACGCGCACGGAGATCTCGCCGCTGCCGCCCTTGCCCGGCAGGAGCTTCGGATCCGCCACGGGCAGGGCCGCGTTGCCCGGAGGCACGATCATCCCCCGCTGCGTCTGCCAGCGTTCCAGGTTCTGCGCGGCCACCTGCCGCCGCGTGGTGTCCCCCCACTCGTCCGACGCCCACACGGCACACCCCACGACCACCGCGCACAGCAGCACCACCACTGCCCTCCGGCCCGCGGTCACCGCCTTGCTCCCCGTCGTCGTGCCCCCGCCCGCAGCTGTTGCCATGGGCGCCCCCTCCCGCTCACGGACGGCCAGGTTAGAGCCGGGCGCACACCTTGGGGGACCCGTCGGATGGCGTGAAATACCCAGCGCACAGGGCATATTGGGGGGCGCGCGTGGGGGCGCGCGCCCCTTGGGGCGACCCTTGCCGGGGCGTCAGGCCACGGCTACCTCGCCAGCAACATCCGTTGCAGCTCCCGCGCCGCCCGCGGCGGCGCGACATCGCTGCGGTGGGCCAGCGCGATGGTGCGGCGAAGGCGCGGCCGGGACAGTGGGGTCATCCGGAGCCCGCTGCCCGCCCGCTCCGCGACCATGCGGGGGACGACGGCGACACCGAGCCCCGCGCGGACGAAGCCGAGCACGGCGTCCATCTCGCCGCCCTCGACGGCGAATTCGGGCTCGAAGCCCTCCGCACGGCACGCGGCGACCGTCAGCTCCCGCAGGTCGTAGCCGTGCCGGAACATCACGAGGCGCTCACCCTGGAGGTCGGCGACGCGCGCGGACGCGCCGAGTCCTGGCGCGTCCGGCGACGACACCACCACCAGGTCCTCGCGCAGCAGCTCCACCGTCGTCAGGGCGGGCGACGGCGTCGGCAGGGGAAGCACCACCAGGGCCAGGTCCAGGGCCCCGCGCGCGAGCTGGCGCACGAGGTCGTGGCTGCCGCCCTCCTCGATCAGGAGCTGGATGCCGGGGTGCCGGTCGTGGAAGTCGCGCAGGACCTGCGGAAGGAGACCCGTGCAGACGCTCGGGGTCGCCCCGAGCCGCACTCGACCCCGGCGCAGCTGGGCCAGCTCCTGCACCTCGATGCGGGCGGTGTCGGCGTCGGCGAGGATGCGGCGGGCCAGCGGGAGCAGCGCCTCGCCCGCGTCGGTGAGCGCGATGTTCCCGCGCGCCCTGCTGAACAGCTCGGCGCCCAGCTCCTTCTCCAGGGCCCGCACCTGCTGCGAGAGCGAGGGCTGGGAGACGTGCACCTGCTCGGCGGCCCGCGTGAAGTGGCGGGTCTCGGCGACCGCGACGAAGTACAGAAGCTGCTGGAACTGCATGGGCACCACGATAGGCCATGCATAGGGCGAGCCTATGGAGATGAGCGTAACCATCTCTTGGACTGATCGGGACCTTCGGCCGTAGCGTTCCTGGCATGGCTCTGGCAACGCGGACGGACCGACGGCCGTCACTACCGCGCACGGTGTGGGACTCCACCGTCGGCAAGAAGACCGTGATGGCGGTGAGCGGCCTGATCATGCTGCTCTACCTGGTCGCCCACATGGTCGGAAACCTGAAGATCTTCTTCGGTCCCGGTGACTTCAACCACTACGCGCACTGGCTGCGCACCCTCGGCGAGCCCGTGATGCGCTGGGAGTGGACCCTGTGGGTCGTCCGCGTGGGACTCGTCGCCGCCGTCGTCGCGCACGCCGTGTCCGCGTACCAGCTCAGCCGCCGCGACATCAGGGCACGCCCGAGCAAGTACGTGCACAAGAAGCCGCGCTCCAGCTACGCGACCCGCACCATGCGCTGGGGCGGGATCATCCTCGGCCTGTTCATCGTCTGGCACATCCTCGACCTGACGACGGGCACCGTGCACCCGGGCGGCTACGAGCACCTGCACCCGTACCAGAACGTCGTCGACACCTTCTCCACCTGGTACGGCAACGTCATCTACATCACGGCCGTGGTCGCCCTCGGCTTCCACGTCCGGCACGGGTTCTGGAGCGCCGCCCAGACCCTCGGCGTGGGCAACGCGACCCGCGACCGCTTCCTGAAGACCTGCGCCAACGGCCTCGCGCTGCTGCTGACCGTGGGCTTCGTCTCCGTACCCGTCGGCGTCATGACCGGAGTGGTGAGCTGACCGATGAACGACTTCGTTGAGTACACCACCGGCGAGCCCGTCGTCGACACCAAGGCCCCGAAGGGGCCCGTCGCCGAGCGCTGGGACACCCGCCGCTTCGAGGCCAAGCTGGTCAACCCCGCCAACCGCCGCAAACACACCGTGATCGTCGTGGGCACGGGCCTCGCGGGCGGCTCCGCGGGCGCGACGCTCGCCGAACAGGGCTACCACGTCGTGCAGTTCTGCTACTCGGACTCGCCGCGCCGCGCCCACTCCATCGCCGCGCAGGGCGGCATCAACGCCGCGAAGAACTACCGCAACGACGGCGACTCGGTGCACCGTCTCTTCTACGACACCGTCAAGGGCGGCGACTTCCGCGCCCGCGAGTCCAACGTGCACCGCCTCGCGCAGATCTCCGTCGAGATCATCGACCAGTGCGTGGCGCAGGGCGTGCCGTTCGCCCGCGAGTACGGCGGCCTGCTCGACACCCGCTCCTTCGGCGGCGTCCAGGTGTCCCGCACGTTCTACGCCCGCGGCCAGACGGGCCAGCAGCTCCTGCTCGGCGCGTACCAGGCGCTCTCGCGCCAGATCGCCGCCGGGAACGTCGAGATGCACCCGCGCACCGAGATGCTCGACGTGATCGTCGTCGACGGCCGGGCGCGCGGCATCGTCGCCCGCGACCTGATCACCGGCAAGATCGACACCTACTTCGCCGACGCGGTCGTGCTCGCGTCCGGCGGCTACGGCAACGTCTTCTACCTGTCGACGAACGCCATGAACTCCAACGCGACGGCCGTGTGGCGGGCCCACCGGCGCGGCGCGTACTTCGCCAACCCCTGCTTCACGCAGATCCACCCCACCTGCATCCCGCGCACCGGCGACCACCAGTCCAAGCTCACCCTGATGAGTGAGTCGCTGCGCAACGACGGCCGGATCTGGGTGCCGAAGGCCAAGGGCGACAAGCGTCCGGCCAACGAGATCCCCGAGGGCGAGCGCGACTACTACCTGGAGCGGATCTACCCGTCCTTCGGCAACCTCGTGCCGCGCGACATCGCGTCCCGTGCCGCCAAGAACGTCTGCGACGAGGGCAGGGGAGTGGGCCCCGGCGGCCAGGGCGTGTATCTGGACTTCGCCGACGCGATCCGGCGCATGGGACGCAAGGCGGTCGAGGAGAAGTACGGCAACCTCTTCGACATGTACGAGCGGATCACCGCGGAGAACCCCTACGAGGTGCCGATGCGGATCTACCCCGCCGTGCACTACACGATGGGCGGCCTGTGGGTCGACTACGACCTCCAGACCACCGTCCCCGGCCTGTTCGCGATCGGCGAGGCCAACTTCTCCGACCACGGCGCGAACCGCCTCGGCGCCTCCGCCCTGATGCAGGGCCTGGCCGACGGCTACTTCGTCCTGCCGTCCACCATCAACGACTACCTGGCGCGCAACCCGCACAAGGACGAGGTCGACGCCGAACACCCGGTGGTCCGGGAGGTTTTGGCGGAGACGGAGGACCGTCTGAACCTCCTCCTCGCCGTCGACGGCGACCGCACCCCGGACTCCTTCCACCGCGAACTCGGCGAGCTGATGTGGGAGTTCTGCGGCATGGCCCGCACGGACTCGGGGCTGCGCAAGGCCCTGGAGCGCATCCCGCAGATCCGCGAGGAGTTCTGGCGCCGCATCAAGGTGCCCGGCACCGGCGAGGAGTTCAACCAGTCCCTGGAGAAGGCGAATCGCGTCGTCGACTACCTGGAGCTGGCCGAGCTGATGTGCCTCGACGCGCTGCACCGCGCCGAGTCCTGCGGCGGCCACTTCCGCGAGGAGTCCCAGACCCCGGACGGCGAGGCCGCCCGCGTCGACGAGGAGTTCTCGTACGCGGCCGCCTGGGAGTTCACGGCCACGGGTGACGCCCCGGTGCTGCACAAGGAAGCCCTGACCTTCGAGTACGTCCACCCCACTCAGCGGAGCTACGCATGAAGCTCACCCTGCGCGTCTGGCGCCAGAAGAACGCCGACGCCGACGGCGCGATGTCCACGTACGAAGTGGACGGAATCTCCTCGGACATGTCCTTCCTGGAGATGCTCGACACCCTCAACGAAGAGCTCATCGTCAAGGGCGAGGAGCCGGTGGCCTTCGACCACGACTGCCGTGAGGGCATCTGCGGCGCCTGCTCGCTCGTCATCAACGGCGACGCGCACGGCCCCGAGCGCACCACGACCTGCCAGCTCCACATGCGGTCCTTCGACGACGGCGACACCATCGACATCGAGCCGTGGCGGGCGGCCGCCTTCCCGGTCATCAAGGACCTGGTCGTCGACCGCTCCGCCTTCGACCGCATCATCCAGTCCGGCGGCTACATCAGCGCCCCCACCGGCGCCGCCCCGGAGGCCCACGCGACCCCGGTGCCGAAGCCGGACGCCGACTTCGCCTTCGAGCACGCCGAGTGCATCGGCTGCGGCGCCTGCGTCGCGGCCTGCCCCAACGGCTCGGCGATGCTCTTCACGTCCGCCAAGGTCAACCACCTCAACGTCCTTCCGCAGGGCGCCCCCGAGCGCGAGACCCGCGTCCTCGACATGGTCGCCCAGATGGACTCCGAGGGCTTCGGCGGCTGCACTCTCACCGGCGAGTGCGCGACGGCCTGCCCCAAGGGCATCCCGCTGCCGTCGATCGCGGCGATGAACAAGGAGTGGCTGCGGGCGACGCGGAAGGTGCGCTGACGCGGCAGCGGGGACGATGTGCCGACCGGGCTTCGGGGGCGGCATGCTGACGGTACGTCAGGGGGTGGGCCTGCGCGGTCGCAGGTCCGCCCCGTACACCGTCTCGTAGTCCGGCACCACGAGCCGCGCCTCCGGACTCGCCTCGCGCACCCGCGCGACGAAGTCGTCGAGGGCCGTGCCGTCCTTGCGCGGCGGCTCGCTCAGCGGCTTCTCGAAGTCGTCCCAGTGCACCGGCACGACCACGCCGGGACGGCCGAGCGCCGCGAGCAGGCGCGGCACATAGCGGTGCGTCGACCCGGTCGACGCCACCGCGATCATCGCCAGGTCCGGCGCGAGCCCCGTGAAGGACCGCTCGTCGAAGTCGCTCGCCCCCATGAACAGCGCCGACGGCGCGCCGTCCGGCGTCACCTTGAAGGCCAGCGTGTCGCCCTCCGGCAGGTCCGCGATCGTCCGGGGCGCGGTCGCGGGCGGCGCGGTCAGGGTGCCGGGCGCGAAGTAGGAGTACGCGGCGTTGCGGCTGTGCCGCGAACTCGCGACCTCCACCACGTACCCGTCGAAGTCGAGCACCTCACCGCCCTTGACGACGACGAGCTGCGACGCGTCCACGCCGAGGGAGCGCAGCACGTGGTACGTCGTCTCGGTCCCGATGACCCGCGCTCCCGTGGCCCGCGCGAGGAACGGCACGTCGTTGAGGTGGTCCCAGTGGGTGTGCGTGACGCAGATGACCTCGGGCGTGCCCGCGTGCCTGCGCACCAGTTGCTTGTCGGTGCGCAGGCGCGTGGCGGGGTCGAAGGCGCCGTTGAACAGGCCGGTGTCGAAGCGGGTGATGTAGGGGTCGACGAGCACGGTGGCCGCCGCCGGTCTCTTCCGCCCCTGCCCTCGCTGGATGTCGATCCGCCACCCCGAGGTGCCGAGCCAGCGGTACGTGACGGAGCCCGTCCCCCGCGTACGCCTTGCCGTCGGCCCGTCGTCGGCGAGCGCGGTCCCCGAAAGCATCGGCGTGGCCGCCCCGAGGGCGGCGCCGCGCAGGAGGGTGCGGCGGCCTGGTCGTGAGGATCTCCCGTTGATGTCCATGACGGCAGCGAAGCAGGTGACAGATCGTCATGTCCAAGAGTGAATTGGTCGCGCATTGATATGAGTTGAGATATCGCCGCAGGTTGGATCGGTTCCGAGTGGCGCGGCACGCTGGTTTCTAGAGGGTGTCCGGTGCGTCGTCGGCGGCAGCGTTTTCGTGGTCGGCGGAGTGCGTGGCCAGTTCGTCGGCCCAGGCGACGGACCAGTCCACGAGGGGGCTGAGCGCCGTGTGGGCCCCTCGTCCCAGCGCGGTGAGGGCGTAGTGACCTTCGGGGGTCTGGTGCACCAGACCCGCCTCGATCAGCTCGACGAGGCGTTGACGCAGCACGCTGGACGACATGTCGCCGCAGCGTCGGCGCAGGGCACGGAACCCCAGTGCGCCACTCTCCTGCGGACCCGCGCTCCTGGAGTCCCACGCCCCTGGTGATTCGAATTCCGAAGCACCCGCGCGAGGAGGACCGCATGACGTTGACCACGCCGCTGTGTCGGCGACTGGGCATCGAGGTACCCGTGCTGCAGGCGCCCATCGGGTCCGCGGTCACCCCCGAGCTGGTGGCCGCGGTGGCGGGCGACGTGGAGGCGCTCGCGCTCTACGCGGGCCAGAGCGCCGGACTCGTCCATGACGTCGCCCCGGCGGGACGGATCGTGGCGGACATCGCTGCCGATGCGGCGGCCCTCACGCCGGGGCCCAGGGCTGTCCGATGAGCCGGCACGCCGCCCAGCGGCACCCGGGCCGACTCGGGCGCTCGTCGAGGTCCCCGAACTAGCGCCCCAACGCCCGCGCCAGATACGGCCCTGTCCGGCTCCCGGCGGCCCGGGACACATCGGCGGGCGTCCCCGTGGCGACCACCCGCCCTCCGTCGGCACCACCCCCGGGCCCGAGGTCCACCACCCAGTCCGCCCCGGCCGCGACAGCCATGTCGTGCTCGACGACGGCCACGGAATTGCCCCCGTCGACCAGCTCGTGCAGCCGCCCCACGAGGACCTCCACGTCCGCCGGGTGCAGCCCGGCGGTGGGCTCGTCGAGGAGGTAGAGGGTGTGGCCGCGCCGCACCCGCTGCAACTCGCTGGCCAGCTTGATCCGCTGGGCCTCCCCGCCGGAAAGCTCCGTCGCGGGCTGCCCGAGCCGCAGATAGCCGAGCCCGACGTCGAGGAGCGTGCGCAGGCTGCGCAGCACGGCGGGGGTGTCGGCGAAGAAGTCGACGGCGGCCTCGACGGTGAGGTCGAGGACGTCCGCGACGGTCAGCCCGGCGTGGGTGACCTGAAGGGTCTCGGGGTTGTAGCGGGCACCCCCGCAGTCCGGGCACGGGGCGTACGTGCTGGGCAGGAAGAGCAGCTCCACGCTCACGAACCCCTCGCCCTGGCACGTCTCGCAGCGCCCGCCCGCCACGTTGAAGGAGAAGCGGCCCACGCCGTAGCCCCGCGCCCGCGCCTCGTCCGTCTCGGCGAAGACCTTGCGGACGACGTCGAAGAGCCCGGTGTAGGTCGCGAGGTTGGAGCGCGGTGTGCGCCCGATCGGCTTCTGGTCGACGCACACCAGACGGCCCACCCCGGGGAGGTCCTCCGTGATCTCCCCGATCAGCGTGGACTTGCCGGAGCCCGAGACCCCCGTGACGGCGGTGAACGCGCCGAGCGGGAACTCCGCGGTGACGTCCCGCAGGTTGTGCCGCGAGACCGGCCCCACCTTCAACCAGCCCTGCGGCTCCCGCACCTGACGTACTCTCATGGGAGTCCGGTCGAAGAGGAAGCGTGCCGTCGCCGAATCCGCCACCTGCTCCAGCTCCGCCACCGGCCCGCTGTGCAGCACCTGCCCGCCGTGCTCGCCCGCGCGCGGGCCCACGTCGACGAGCCAGTCGGCGTGCCGCATCACGTCCAGATGGTGCTCGACCACGAACACCGAGTTGCCCGCGGCCTTCAGCCGGTCGAGGACGGTGAGCAGGGACTCCGTGTCGGCGGGGTGCAGTCCGGCCGACGGCTCGTCCAGGACGTACACGACACCGAACAGGCCGGAGCGCAACTGCGTGGCCAGGCGCAGGCGTTGCAGTTCGCCCGCCGAGAGGGTGGGGGTGGCGCGGTCGGGGGAGAGGTAGCCGAGGCCCAGCTCGGTGATGGTGCCGATGCGGGCGAGCAGGTCGGCGGTCAGCACCCCGGCCGTCTCCGCCCCGGCCGCCCCCGAGCCCGAACCGGCCGCTTCCTCAAGGGACGTGGCCAGCTCCGCGAGCGGCAGTGCGGACAGCTCGGCGATGGTGCGGCCCGCGAACGTGACCGCCATGGCCTCGGGGCGCAGCCTGCTGCCGCCGCACGCCGGGCACGGCTCACTGGCCAGGAAACGCTCGGCCTTCGTGCGCAGCGTCTGGCTCTTGGAGTCGGAGAACGTCTTCATCACATAGCGCCGGGCGCTCATGTACGTGCCCTGGTAGGGGCGTTGGATGCGGCCCGCCTCGCGCACCGGGTGGACCGTGACGACCGGCTGTTCGTCGGTGAAAAGGATCCAGTCGCGGTCGGCCCGCGGCAGCTCGCGCCACGGCCGGTCCACGTCATGGCCGAGGGTGTCGAGCACGTCCCGCAGGTTCTTGCCCTGCCAGGCGCCGGGCCAGGCGGCGATCGCGCCCTCGCGGATGGACAGCGAGGGGTCGGGGACCAGCAGCTCCTCGGTCGTGCGGTGCACCTTGCCGAGGCCGTGGCACTCGGGGCAGGCCCCGGCCGCGGTGTTCGGCGAGAACGCGTCGGAGTCCAGCCGCTCGGCGCCCTCCGGGTAGTCGCCCGCGCGCGAGAACAGCATCCGCAGCGAATTGGAGAGCGTCGTGACCGTACCCACCGACGAGCGGGACGTCGGCGCCGCGCGCCGCTGCTGGAGCGACACGGCGGGCGGCAGCCCGGTGATCTCCCCGACCTTCGGCGCGCCCACCTGGTGGATCAGCCGGCGCGCGTACGGGGCGACCGACTCGAAGTAGCGCCGCTGCGCCTCCGCGTAGATCGTCCCGAAGGCGAGCGAGGACTTCCCGGAGCCGGAGACGCCGGTGAAGACGGCGAGGACGTCACGCGGGACGTCCACGTCGACCCCGCGCAGATTGTGCTCGCGGGCACCCCGGACCCGTACGAAGGGGTCGTGCTCGTGGGCGGGGCGGCTGTGCATGGGCGGGCTCCGTACCGGGCTCGGGGGCAAACCCCACGATTCTAGGCCGGGGCCCGATCCGCACCCCGGGGCGGATCGGGCGGCGGGGCATGGGCCCGGGGGCGAGCCCCGGCGGCCGGTGTCAGGGCCCGGGTGCCAGCGTCCCGGGAGCCCGCAGGCCAGCGACCCGCGCGAGCCGCCGGAAGCAGTCCTTCAGACCCTCGCGGTCGTACGTGCTCGTGGTCACCAGGACCTCCTGGGCGCCGCTCTCCTTGAGTAGCGTCTCCAGCTCGGCGGCGACCTGGTCCTCGGTGCCGTGGATGTGCCCGCGCAGCCCCGACTCGTAGAAGCCGCGCTCCTTCTCCGTCATCGCGCCCGTCGCCGCGCGCTCCTCGACGCTCTCCGCGGGCGGCAGCGGCGGGAACGTGCCGTGCGTGCGGGAGTACGCCATCGACCAGGCCTCGGGTATGAGCAGACGGCGGGCCGCCTCCTCGGACTCCGCTACGGCGATGGTCCCCGAGATGATCACGTACGGCTCGTTTGACCAGGCGGAGGGCCGGAACGCGGCGCGATAGCGGTCGACGGCGGCGAGCATCTTCTCGCGGCCCCTGATGTCGCCGACGACCATCGGAAGCCCCGCCTCCGCGGCGATCCGGGCCCCCTCGCCGATGGCGAGGACGTACGGCGGGACGCGCATGCCCTCGGCCGGACGCGCGTGCACCCCCGTGTCCGAGGTGCCGCGGAACCAGCCGAGCAGCTCGGTGAGGTGCTCCGCGAAGTCGTCCGCGTCGTGCTTGTCGCGGCCGAGCGCCTTGCGCACCCCGTCCGTGAACCCCACCGAGCGGCCGAGCCCCATGTCGATCCGCCCCGGGAAGAGCGCTTCGAGCACCCCGAACTGCTCGGCCACCACCAGCGGCTGATGGTTCGGCAGCATCACCCCGCCCGTGCCCACCCGGATCGTCCGCGTGGCCCCCGCGACCGCCGCCGCGAGCACCGTCGGTGCGGAACCGGCGACTCCGGGCACGCCGTGGTGCTCGGACACCCAGAAGCGGTGGTAGCCGAGCGCCTCCAGCTCCCGCGCGAGGGCGACGGTGTCCCGCAGGGGCTCCGCGCCGTCGTGCCCCTCACGGGTGCGGGAGCGGTCGAGGACGGAGAACCGCACGCCCCCGGCACCGAGGGCCGCCGTCCGCGGCACATCGCTCTGCTGTCGCTCTCGCACGGGTGCTCCGGGGGAGTGGTGGCCGACTGAATTCCTCTGCGGCTTCCATGATCCGGCAGGTGTGCGGGGTGGGCAAAGTGATTCTGATCTCCGCGGTGCCGGGGACCTCGTGGGCGCTCGGCCGCGGCAGCCGTGCGCCGCGGAGCCCTTCACCAGGCGGGGTGGCCACCTTTTTGTGGGTACTTGGCGGCGTGCGGCAACGGGGTGATCCTGATGAAGGGCGGCCGCGGGGCCACCGGAGCCGAGTGGGAGACGGGGTGATCGCGAGATGCGTCAGGAAGCCGACTGGATGTCGCTGAGCTTCTGCAGGCGGCGGTGGCCCCACTCGGAGACGGGACCCAACGCCTCGGAGAGTTCCCGGCCGAACGTGGTCAGGGAGTAGAAGGTCTTCAGCGGAAGCCCGTCGTGGACCTCCCGGTGCACCAGCCCGTCGGTCTCCATCTCGCGCAGCGCCTGGGTCAGCACCTTCTCGGTGAGGCCCGGCAACCGTCGCCGCAGCTCGCCGGGGCGGCGCGGACCGGATTCCAACTGCCAGAGCAGGGTGGTCTTCCACTTCCCGTCGATCACCGCGATCGCGGCGGTCACTCCGCAGACATCCGGGTCCAGAGCGCGACTGCGCGTCATGGTCGTCCCCCTCATCAGTCAGTACAGCTCGTCCATCAATACACGTTGTCGATATATCTATCTACGGAGTTGAATCATGTCCGTACACACGGAACAGTCTGCCGTCACCGTCCTTGGTCTGGGGCCGATGGGTCGAGCCCTGGCGGGCGCGTTCCTGGACGCCGGTCTGCGCACCACGGTCTGGAACCGGACGCCGGGCCGGGACCAGGAGTTGGTCGCGCGGGGCGCGGCCAGCGCCCCGTCGGTGGAGGAAGCGATCGCCGCGAGCGGGCTGACGGTGGTCTGCGTGGTGAACTACGACGCGGTGGACACCATTCTGCGGCGCGAGGCCGTCACCGACGCGCTCAAGGGGCGCACGGTGGTCAACCTGACCGCGGACACACCGGACCGGGCCCGGGACACCGCGGCATGGGCGGACCGGCACGGCGTGCGCTATCTGGACGGTGCGATCATGACGCCGACGGTGACCATCGGCACTCCGGCCGGGGTGTTCATCCACAGCGGCCCGAAGGACCTCTACGACGAGCACAGGCCCGTCCTTGAGGCGCTGGGCGGCACCCACACCCACCTCGGCGAGGACATCGGCCGGGCGGCGGCGTACGACATCGCGCTGCTCGACATCTTCTGGACCGCCATGGCGGGCTATGCCCACGCCGTGGCGGTGGCACGGGCGGAAGGGATCACCGCGCGTGAGCTGGCGCCGTTCGCCAAGGGGATCGGCGACATCCTCCCGCCCATCTTCGAAGGGCTGTCGGTGGAGGTGGACAACGGAACGGCCTCCGCCGAGGGCAGCCCGCTCACCTCAGTCGCGTCGTCCATGGCTCATATCGTCCACACCTCCGAGGCCCATGGCATCGACGCGGGCGTGATGCGCGCGGCGGAAGGCCTGGCCCGCCGCGCCATCGGACAGGGCCACGGTGCCGAAGGGTTCATACGGGTCGCCGAACTGCTGGGCCGTCGCTGACAGGAATCGAGCCACGTCTCAGGCCGCGGCGAACGCCAGGACCGTGTTGTGTCCGCCGAAGCCCAGGGAGTGGCTGAGTGCCAGGCGTACGGGTTGCGCCCGGGCGGCCGTCGTCACGATGTCGATGCCGGTGGTGCTGTCGTCCGGTGCGGTGAAGTTGGCGGTCGGTGGCACCGTGCCGCCGACGATGCTCAGCACGGTGAGGGCGGCCTCGATGGCTCCCGCGGCCCCCATGGTGTGTCCCAGAACTCCCTTGGCAGATGTCACCGACGGCGGCCTGCGGGGATAGAGCTCCCGGATCACGGTGGCCTCCACGCTGTCGTTGAGGGGCGTGCTGGTGCCGTGGGCGTTGATGTGGTCGACGTCGTCCGGTCCGGCCCCCGTCTGCTCCAGGGCTGTGCGGGTCGCGGCTCGCAGCCCCGCCCCTTCGGGGTGCGGTGCCGTGGGGTGGTGGGAGTCGCTGGTGCTGCCGTGGCCCGCGATGAACGCCAGCGGACGGGCGGCGCGGGAGGCCGCGTGCCGCTCGCGCTCCAGGACGAGCATTCCGCACCCCTCGCCGAGGACGAATCCGTCCCGGTCCCTGTCGAAGGGGCGTGAGGCGCTGCCGGGATCGTGGCTCCGGGGGGACAGCGCGCCCATCTTGGCGAAGGCGGCGGCACACAGGGGCGTGACCATGGCGTCGGTACCGCCCGCGAGGGCGATGTCGCAGGCCCCGGAGTTCAGGAGCAGTCCGGCGGTGATGAGGGCCGTGGCTCCCGAGGCGCAGGCCGTGGAGGTCTGCAGGGAGGGGCCGGTGACGCCGAGTTCGAGGGCGAGATGGCCGGCCGTCATGTTCGGGAGGAAGGCGGGCAGCGTCATGGGCGAAACGACGCCGTGGCCGGTGGTGAGCAGCTTGCGGTGCTGGGTCTCGAGGGTGCCGATGCCGCCCGCCGCGGTGCCGACGACCACGGCCACGCGCGTGGGATCCCACGCGGCGGGGTCCAGGCGGGCCGCGTCGAGGGCCTCTCGGGCGGCGGTCAGCAGGAAGCGCATGCCGGGGTCGAAGCGCCAGAGCCGCCCCCGCCCGCGTTCCATGGGCGGTACCCGGCACGACATGGTCACCGGGCCGCCGCTCAGGGCGGGGTCGGCCTGGGCGGTGGGCCGACCCGCGCACACGGTCTCCCAGGTGGGTCGGACTCCCACCCCTGCCGGTGTCACCAGACCGACGCCGGTGACGGCGATTCTCCCGCTCCCCGGACGGCCTCGCGTCCGGACGCTCACTGCACGGCCTCGCGTCCGGACGCCGGCGCGTCCAGGAGCGAGGTCACCGAACGGGCCACGTCGGCGACGGTGCGGTCGGCGACGGCGGCGGAGTCGTCGAGCGGGATCCCCCACTCCTCCTGGAGCGTGACGTACAGCTCCACCACGGCGAGGGAGTCCAGGTCCAGGTCGGCGAGGGTGGCGTCGGGGCGGATGCGGTCGGCGTCGACCTCGAACTTGTCGCGGATGAGGGTCACGAGGTGGTCGTAGACGGGGTCCACGGATGGCTCCTTGAGAGGTCGGGCGTGCACAGGGGCGTGGTGTCCAGGTCGGTGGGCGGTGCTTCGGACCGGGGGACGGCGGCGGGCCACTTCAGCGCGACGGAGGCCCAGGTGAGCCCGCCGCCGAAGGCGGTCAGGAGCGACCGTTCGCCGGGGGCGACGGCTCGGTGGACGGCGGGATCGGCCAGGACCAGGGGGATGGAGGCGGCCGCGGTGTTGCCGAGTTCGCCGATGTTGCCGAACCGGTGGGCGGGGGCGATGCCGAGGCGGTCGCCGACGGAGTCCAGGATGCGCTGGTTGGCCTGGTGGCCGACGAAGGCCCGCACGGTGTCCGGCGCCCAGTCGGCTCGGCGGAGGGCCGAGCCCGCGGACTGGGTCATCCGGCGGACCGCGTGGGCGTAGACCGCGCGCCCCCGCATGTGGAAGTAGCGTGCGTCCGGTTCGGGCGGCGGCAGGTGGTGCGGATGGCGGGATCCGCCGTACGGGACGGTGATGAGGTCGCTGCCGCTGCCGTCGGCTCCGAGGTCGACGGCCGTGACGGCTCCGGGGGCGTCCCGGGTGCCCGGACCCAACAGCACGGCCCCTGCCCCGTCCCCGAAGATCGGCGCGGTCTCCCGGTCCGTGGGATCGACGATGCTGGTGTAGGTGTCGGCGGCGATCACCAGGACCGTGGAGCAGGTGGCGCTGCGGACGAGAGCCGTGGCCGTGGCCAGGGCGTACAGAAAACCGGAGCAGACGGCCGAGATGTCGAAGGCGGGGATGTGGCCCAGCCCCAGCCGGTGGGCGACGGACGGAGCTGTGGCGGGGCAGGGGTGGTCGGGTGTGCCGGTGGCCAGCAGGAGCATCTCGGGGCGGTGGTCCCCGGCGGAGGCGAGGGCCGCACGCCCCGCGCCGACGGCCAGGTCGCCGGTGCTGGTTGCGGGGTCCGCGTGACGTCGGCGCGCGATGCCCGTGCGGTCGCGGATCCAGGCGTCGTCCGTGCGAAGGGCCCCGCGTGCGACGACCGTGTCGTTGTCGACGACGCGGGGCGGGAGGCAGGCTCCGACTCCGGTGATGGCCGCAGTGGGGGGAGCCGGGCGCACGAGCGCTCGCTCGTCGGCGTTCATGCAGCGGCGAACGGCGAGGGGGGCTTGGGATGCCCGGCCAGGCCGCCGTCGGGTACGGCAAGGCCGCCGTCGACGACGAGCGCGTGCCCGGTCACGAACGACGAGGCCGGGGAGGCGAGGAAGAGCGTGGCCCCGACCACCTCGTCCACGGTTGCCCAGCGGCCGAGCGGCACATGGCTGGTCAGCCAGTCCGAGAGCGCCCCGGCCCCACTGGCGAAGGCGGTCATGTCGGTGCGCGTCCAGCCAGGACACAGGGCGTTGACGCGGACTCCCTGACGCGCCCAGCCGACCGCGAGGCTGCGGGCGAGGGAGAGCTGGGCCGCCTTGGTGGCGGCGTACGCCTCCATCATCGGGGTGCCGACGAGTCCGGCGACGGAGGACATCAGGACCAGACTGGCGCGGCCCGAGTCGGCCAGGTGGGGGTGGGCGGCCCGGCACACCGCGGCCGTCGCGTTGAGGTTGACGGTGACGACGGTGTCCCAGTCCTGCTGACGGCTGTTCTGGAGCGGTGTCAGGAGAGGGCTTCCGTCCGCTGCCGTCGGGAGGGTGCCCGCGTTGTGGACGACGACGTCCAGGCCGCCCAGTGCGGCGGCCGCCCCGTCGACGAGGTCGGCCGCGACGCCCGGCTCCCCGAAGTCCCCGGAGAGGGCCACGGCCTTGCGGCCCCGGTCCTCGACCGCCCGTACGGTGCCTTCGAGGGCGGGCAGCGTCCGGGCGGTCACCGCCAGCTCGCAGCCCGCGTCGGCCAGGGCTTCGGCGACGGCCTTGCCGATGCCCCGGGAGGCGCCTGTCACCAGCGCGCGGGCGCCGTCCAGGCGGAACAGGTCCATGGCGTTCATCGAGGGACTCCTTCGGATTCGGGCGCCGGTGCGGCGAAGGTCGCGGTCGTGGTGGAGACGGGTGCGGCGGCCGACTCCGGGGTGACGGCGCGGGCCCCGCTCCAGGTGAGGAGCGCGCTGCCCCAGGTCATGCCGGCGCCGAAGACGGCCAGCAGGACGCGGTCGCCGGGCCCCAACTGTCCTCGGGCGGCGGCGCGGGCGAGCGCGTACGGCGTGCTCGCGGCACCGATGTTGCCGACCTCGTCGCCGACGACCACCAAACGGTCGGCGGGGATGCCGAGGTCGGCGCCGATCCGCCGCAGCAGTACGGGGTTGGGCTGGTGGGCGACGACGCAGTCGACATCCCCGATGGCCAGCCCGCCGCGTTCCAGCGCATCGGTGATCAGCCTGGGGAAGACGTCGGTGATGAACCGGCCGATGGTGCGGCCGTCCATGCGGATGCAGTGGTCGCGGCCTGCGAGCGTGGCCGCGCTCGCCGGAAGGCGGCTGCCGCCCGCAGGGATGAGGACCCGGTCGGCCAGGGCGCCGTCGGAGCCGAGGCTGAAGTCCGTGAACCCCTGGGAGTCGGCCACCGGTCCCAGGACGGCCGCCGCGGCGCCGTCGGCGAACAGGACGGCGGTGCCCCGGTCCGCCGGGTCGAGGAACTTCGAGTACGTCTCGACGCCCACCACGGCCGCGTACCGGATCCCCTCGGTACCGCGCAGCCAGTCGTGCGCCACCTTGGCCGCGAAGAGCCAGCCCGAGCAGGCGGCGCTGACGTCGAGGGCGACGGCACCGGAGGCACCCACCAGGGTCTGGATCCGGCAGGCGGTCGACGGTCCCAGTTCGTCGGGGGTCGAGGTGCCGCAGACCAGCAGCCCGATGTCGGCGATGTCGATGCCCGCGGCCTCGGCCGCCGACCGGACGGCGTGCGCCGCCAGGTCGGAGGCCGCCTCGTCCGGTCCGGCCACGTGGCGTTTGAGGACACCGGTGCGTTCGCCGATCCACTTCGCCGTCACACCGGCGCCCTCGGCGACCTCGGCGTTGGTGCGTACGGTCGGCGGGAGATGGGCGCCCATGCCGAGGACGCCGATTCGGCGCTCGTACGTCATCGCGTACCTCCTCGGGTCCAGGTGAGCGTGGCCCGCAGCGCGGTGTCGTAGTCCGTGGCGGCCAGCGGGGAGCCCACCACGTCATCGGGATGGGCGAACGCCTCCGTCAGCAGCGGCAGATGAGGTCCGACCGCGTCGCACAGATCGTCGGCGACGGCGGACAGGGCCTGGATGTCCGCCGGTCGAAGCGTCTCGTGAGCGAGGAGTGAACCTGCCCAGCGGCGCGCGGCCATGACGCCGTGCAGGGCCGCCAGCGGCCCAAGGGCCTGTGCCAGGTCGCGGTCGCGCACCCCGTCCAGCGTTCGCGTGACGTCCTCGGCCACGAGCGCGGTCGCGTAGACCTCGCCGAGGAGGCCGACGTCCTCAAGGAGCGGGTTCCAGGCGTCGAACGGGGCGCTCGGGTCAGTGGCGCGCACCTGCTCCGACAGGCGTCGGGTCAGGCTGCCTCGATGCCGCCGCACGGTCGCGGGCCACCAGTGCGGGGACGCGGGTGATGCCGACAGGGCTGCCTCTGGAGCCGGTCCCCCTGCTTCGACCAGGGCGCGGCCGATGTCGTAGAAGATGAGCCGGCTGTCCCCGCCGGCCGCGTCGAAGGCGTGGTGGAAGCCGTGGTACGCGGCCAGGCCGTTCACATCGAGGTGCCCGGAGAAGCCGCAGCGGCTCTGGCAGTCGGCCGCGACCCGGGCGGCCAGCCGGACCGCGGCCGCCTTGTACGCGGCCAGCGGGCGGCTGACGGCGGCCCACGGCGAGAACCCCATCGCCCCGACTCCGTCACCGGCCGGGGCGGCAGGGGCCGCGAGGGACTCCGCCCACAGGGCACGCGCCCCCGCGGCGGCGCACGTCAGGGCGAACGCGTCGGCCAGCGCCCCCAGCACGGCGCGCTGCTGGGTCCGGTACGCGAGCAACGGGACGCCGGGCGCCAGCCTCCCCTGAGTGCGGCGCTGCCGCGCGTAGTTGACGGCCTGTACGGACGACTGGCGTGCGGTCGCGGCCGCGACCGCGGGCATGGTCGCCCACAGTCCCTGCCCCACACGCAGGGTGCGCTGCAGACGCCGCTCGTCCGACCCGGCCGGGTCGTGGAACGTGCCGTCGGCTCCGATGCTCGCGCCGTCGGCCAGCCAGTCGGCGTACGGGACCCGGACGTGATGAAAGCGCACCAGGACGTAGTCGAGGGGCAGTGCGCCCAGGCCGAGCGGCGAGGAGACCTCGACGCCGGGCAGCAGCCCCTCGTCGTCGGTGAGATCGACCACGAACGCGAAGGTCCCGCGGTCGGTTCCGTCCGTGACCAGGCGCGCGAGCACCACGGCCGTCTGCGGTACGTGCAGGGTTCCGGCGCTGCCGAACTTGGCGGCCTGCGGGTCCGGTGTGTGCAGGACGAACGCACCTGTGTCCCGGTCGAGTTCCGCACGCGTCCGGGTGGCGAGGTGGCTGTTGGCCCGGCCGACCTCGGTGATCAGGTAGACGCCCTTGGCCCGGCCCGCCCGCAGCGCCTCCATGCGCGGCCCCAGGTGTTGACCCTGGCCGTCGGCGAGTTGGGCCATGGACCCCAGGCAGAGCAGGTGGTGGACCAGGGCCGCAAGGCACAGGGACGGGTCGGCGACCGCGGCCCAGGCGTGGACGGCGGTCAGCCGCGCCGGATGGTCGAGGAGACGGTCCGCCGTCGGCAGGGTCGCACCCAGCAGCCGGAGCTGGTGCAGCAGTTGGCCGCCATCGCCCTTCGCGGCGCCGGGAGCGCAGGCGGCGGCGAGCGCCTTGTGCAGTGAGGAGAGGAAGGAGGAGTCGCAAGGGCCGTGGAGCAGTCGTTGGATCTCGTCATGGGTGGCCACAGGCAGGGACGCGAGGGGCATCGCTGGTTCTCCAGGTCGGGGAGCGGGGGTCACCAGGGGAAGTCGGGTTCCGCGAGGGGCGCGTGGACGGGTGGTGCGGTGTCCGCGGACAGCACCCTGCGGGCGCTGGAGGCCAGGGCGTTCCCCGTTCCCGCTTCGAAGACGACGTCCGGGAGATGCCGGGCCGCCCGGCGCAGGACAGCGGGCACGACGGCAGGCCGTACCAGGCAGTCGGCCAGGCATCGCGCCAGGTCGTCGTCCGGACGGTAGGGGCGCCCGGCCACGGCGGAGTACACCGGGAAGCGGGCCTCGGACCAGGTGCGGGCGCGCAGTGAGGTGGCGAACGCCTCGGCCTGCACGGCGAACGACGGGTGGTGGGAGGAGAACGGCAGGCGCAGCCGTGCGGCGGGCACGTCCGAGTCCGCGGCCGTCCTCTCGACACGGACCAGGTCGGGCACGGGCCCGGCCACCACCACCGACCGGTCGTCGTTGACCACGGCCACCACCGCGTCCGCCGCCCCCGCCCGCTCCAGCAGACGCCGGGCGGTGGGCTCCGGGCAGGAGAGCAGGGTCAGTCCGCCGGGGCAGGAGGCGAGCACAAGCGCGAGATCATGGGCCGCGTGTGCGCCGTCGTGGACGCTGAGGACTCCGGCGGCGGTCAGGGCGGCGATCTCGCCGAAGCTCACGCCGACGGCGGCCGACGGCGCTCCATAGGCGGCGCACAGTGCCTCGTGGACCGCCACGGACGCGCCGAACAGGACGAGTTGAGCCACGCCGGTGGCCTCGTGCGCGAGCTCCCTGCCGTTGGGGGGATTCGGTCCCAGCAGCCAGGGGCCGAGCGGCCGCACACCGCGCGCCACCGCGATGTCGTCGACCTCCTGGAAGACCTGACGGACGACGCAGAGCACGCCGCCGTCGGCGCGGGCGGCACGTACCAGAGCGCTGACGGAGAAGTCCCCTTGCCCTGGGAACAGATGGACGGAACGCCGCCAGTCGGACGGACGCCCCGGTCTGAGCGCGGTGCTGGTGTACATCTCACCCTTCCGTTCGGACAGGTCAGCTGTGCACAAGGGGCGTACGGCCGCGACGCGTGCTCGACCCGTGCGCACTGTGCGCGGCCGCCCATGGAGGCACACCCTGAGCCTGCACGCCCGAAAGCGCTTCCAGTGGCTATGCGGGAGGCAAACCTGTTGAACACATGCGCGTGTTGAACGCCGGTACTGACGCACGGCGAAGTGGGACAGTTAAAGGAGCGTGCGATCGCCCCGTACACCGAACCAGGCCCTGCGCGTCCTCCTGGCCGAAGCCGGATGGACCGGTGCCCACCTGGCGCGCCAGGTCAACGCGCTCGGCGCGGCCCAGGGAACCCCACGCCACTACGACCGCACCGCGGTCGCCCACTGGCTGGCCGGCAGCCGCCCGCGCCCACCCGTGCCCGAGCTCGTCGCGGAGGCCCTCTCCCGGCACCTCGGCAGGACCGTCCGAGCGGAGGACACCGGCCTGCTCGGCACCGGACCGTGGGACCACGGCGTCGGGACACCGCCGGGTGAAGGGAGCGCCGTGGAACGCCTCGACCGGGTACTGCGCGACACCGGTCGGCGCAGCGTCGCACTCCTCGGCGCCTACTCGCTCGCGGCGCTGGCCGTCCCGCACGGACCACTGCCCTCGACAGGCCTGAGCGCGTCCACGGCCGCCCCGCCGGCGCGCGTCGGCAGCGCCCACGTGGCCTCCGCCAGGGAACTGCTCGCCCTCTTCTCCCGAGCCGACGCCTCCTTCGGGGCCGGGCCGGTACGCGAACCACTGCGCCTGTTCCTCTCGACGACGCTGCTTCCCTGGCTCAGGTGCGCCATGAAGCCCGCCGTCCGGCGCGAGTTGTTCACCGTGGCCGCCCAGCTCACCTACCTCTGCGCGTTCACCCACTTCGACATGAACCGCCATGCCGCCGCGCAACGCCTCTACCTCACCAGCATCGAACTCGCCCGCGAGGCGGGAGACCCGGTCGGACACGCGCTCGGTCTGCGCGGACTGAGCGTGCAGGCCCACGCTCTGGGGCACTTCACCGAAGCCCAGCGCCTGGCCGAAGCCTCCGTGCGCACGGGCGCACGTCACGTACCGCCGCACCAACAGGCGTTCCTCTTCGGTCAGTTGGCGGTCGCCGAGGTAGGGCTCGGCGGCACCCGCGCCAGCCGGCTGCTGGCCGCGGCCGAACGGTGCCTGGAAAAGTCGTCGTCCAGCGCCTCACCGGTCGGTGCCTTCCACCACGGCTCCCTGGCCCTTCAGCACGCCGCCGTGGCCAGAAGCCTGGGTGACAACCGCGCGGCCACCCGGGCACTCGGCCTGTCTCTACGGTCCCGCCCGGTCGACGAACGCCGGTCCGGTGCCCTCGGCCTCGCCGAACTGGCCGAGGTCCAGCTGGCGGCCGGTCACCTCGAGCAGGCGTGCCGGACCTGGCGCGACTTCCTCGATGTGCATCCCCAGGTACGCAGTGCTCGCGCCGACGACCGGTTGCGTGCCCTGATCGCGGCGCTCCGGCCCAACGCCACGCACCCCGCCGCCGCGGCGCTCCTGGCGCGGTCACGCGAGATGCGCCGTGGCGGCAGTCGCGGCGGCGACCGCACGCGCCGTCCCGGACGCGTTCCGTGAGCGATCCGGGCGGGGCGCCGCTCCGCTCTGCCTCCGCTGCCCCAGCAGGGTGAAATCGGAAACCAAGGTGGATAGGAGGCGATTCCGGCCTGTTGGATGGTGGTCGCGGCCTCTCCTGCACCCACCCCCATCACCTACGTCTGTTCCTGTGACTCACCTACGTATGTTCCTGCGACCCCCACCAGGAAGATGAACCGAAGCGTCCTCTCCGAAGTACTTCACTCGACCACCCTGCACATCACCCAGGGCGCGCTCGTCGTGGCCAGATCCTTCAAGCACCCCACGCGCGGCCTGGTCGACTGCCCGGCCCACCACCTGCTCGCCGCGCATGCCCGGCGAGCGGGCCTCACCGCCAACAGCCTCTGCTTACCGGACACCGACCTGTGGGACGCCCTCCCGGAGGCGCCGACCATGGTCTTCACCGTCTCCTACGAGAAGCCGGAAGGCGGGCATCGCGGCCTCGCCCTCGCCGCGCGCGGCGACGACCCCGCCGCGATCGCCTTCGCACGCCGACAGATCGAGTCCTGGCGAGCCGTACTGCGCACACGCCGGGTGCTGTACGTGGTCGCACCGACGGCCGGGGGCGCTGCCGGGGGACCTCGCACGCCCGGCTCCGCGGTGCCGCCGCAGACGACCGACGGTCCCCGCGGCCCGGGGCAGCCGTGCGGCTGCCCCGCCGATGTCCCGTGCCCCGCGGCCGCGCACGCGCACCGCGCCGTGCGCCGGTTCCTGGACCAGGGGGACCAGGTGGTCGTCGTGGGGGTACCGGCCGTCGGCGCCGGGGCATGGTCGGCGCAGACCCTCGGGGGAAGCGCCGTCCTGGTACGGACCCCGCACGAAGCGGAGTTCGTCGCCCTCGCCGACCCCGACCGCCTGGCATTCGTCGTCGCCCCCGGTGCCGTCGTGTCCGCGGTGACCGAGATCCTGCACGTGTTGCGCCGACGCTGCCCCCGGCTGCGCGGCCAGCATCCGCGGGAATGGTGCTACACCATGGACGATCTGCACACGGTCGTCGCCTCGACGCTGGCCCAGTCCGACACGCTGCTGGTCGCGGGCCAGGCTTCCGCCCCCGCGGTCAGGAACGCGATCACACAGGCCGCCGCGGCCCGCGTACGGGTCCGCGACGTCACCGAGCTGGCGAATCTGCGCCCCGGCGACATCGACGGTGCGACGATCGCCTTGCTGGACGTGACACCGGACGGGCGGAGCCGACGGGAGGTCGGCCAGGCCCTGGACGGCCTGGGACCGGCGAGCCACGTCCGCCGCGAGGTCCGCTCGTACCCCGAGCCGTCCCACGACGCGGCCCGGCGGATCGCGGCGAGATGATCCACTCGCGGCGCGGGCGGCGAGGGCGGTCACGTCGCTCCGCCATGAGCCGGTGGCAGGCGTCGGCCAGAGGGCCATCCGCTGTCGGCAATGAGTCACCCCGGGGCCCGCCGGACAGGCCCTAAGGTGCCCCGGCCCCGGACCTAAGGCAGCCCGCGTGCGGCAGGATGCGCAAGCCTCCCGATGTGGCGCCCCCACCTCGGTGACGACGCTGGAAACACAGCAAGTGACCAGCTCGTTCAAGGAGGCCGTCGTGACGATGCATCACGAGTTCCAGACCGCCCGGCAGGCCGAGATCCTGTCCCGCGCCGCGCGGCGCCGCCTGGTCCGCGAGGCCGAGGCGGCCGCGAAGGCGGCCCGTGCCGCCGCCGACAACGGCCCCGGCCCGGACAGCCGCACGCACTACGTCCGCACCGCGTGACGGAGCAAGGGCGCCGCGGGACCGGGCACCCGGTCGCCGAGGCCCCCGCCTCGATCGCGCACCCGGCCGCCGCAGCCCTCACCTCGATCGCACCCCTGGCCGCCGCACCCCCCACCGACCTCGAAACGGTTGTCCCGCTTCTCGCACGGCATGCGATGCTCGGCACCATGCAGAGCAGGCACACCAGCCCCGTCTTCGTCGGCCGCGGCGCCGAGCTGACCGCCCTCGGCGAGGCCCTGGCCCGGGCGAACGCCGGGGAGCCCCGCGCCCTCTTCGTGGGCGGCGAGGCCGGGGTCGGCAAGACCCGGCTGATCCAGGAGTTCCTCGGCCGGGCCGCCGCGGCCGGGGCCGTCGTCGCCCTCGGCGGCTGCGTGGAGACCGGCGCCGACGCCCTGCCGTACCACCCCGTCTCCGCCGCCCTGCGCTCCCTGCGCCGCCAGCTCGGCGCGGAGCTCGACGACGCCGTCGCCGGGCAGGAGGGCGAGCTGGCCCGGCTGCTGCCCGAACTCGGCGAACCCCTGGCGGCACCCGTGGGCCACCTGGAGACCGACGGCCGCGCCCGGCTCTTCGAACTCACCGTCCGCCTCCTCGAACGCCTCGCCGCCGACCGCACCCTCGTCCTCGTCCTGGAGGACCTGCACTGGGCGGACCGCTCCACCCGCGAACTGCTGAGCTATCTGCTGCGCGCCCTCACCGACAGCCGCATGCTCATCGTCGCCACGTACCGCACCGACGACCTGCACCGCCGCCACCCGCTGCGCCCCGCCCTCGCCGAGTACGAGCGGCTGCGCACCGTCACCCGCCTCGAACTGCTCCGCTTCGACCGCGCCGAGGTCCGCCGCCAGCTCGCCGCCATCCGCGGCGAGGCCCCGTCCGAGCAGGTCATCGACCGGATCTTCGACCGCTCCGAGGGCAACGCGTTCTTCGTCGAGGAGCTGGCCTGCAGCATCCTCGAAGGCTCCCCGGGCGGCATCAGCGACTCCCTGCGGGACCTCTTGCTGGTCCGGGTCGAGGCGCTGCCGGACGAGGTGCAGCGCGTGGTGCGGATCGCCGCCGAGGGCGGCTCCGCGGTGGAGTTCCCGCTCCTCGCCACCGTCACGGGCCGCACCGAGGACGAGCTGATCGAGACCCTGCGCACCGCTGTCGGCGCCGCCGTCCTGCAGCCCTGCGACGAGGGCGAGTCCTTCCGCTTCCGGCACGCCCTGATGCGCGAGGCCGTGACCGGTGACCTGCTGCCCGGCGAGCGCTCCCGGCTGAGCCGTCGCTACGCCGAGGCGCTGGAGGCCGACCCCGCGCTCGTACGGTCCGAGGAGAGGGCCGGACGCCTCGCCGGGTACTGGTTCGGCGCCCGTGACCCGGCCCGGGCACTGCCCGCCGTGATCGCCGCGGCGGCCGCCGCCCGGGGGCGGCACGCGTTCGCCGAGCAGCACCAACTGCTGGAGCGGGCACTGGAGTTGTGGGACGACACGCCCGAGGAGTTGCGCCGCCGGACGATGCGGCAGGGCGTCGAGGACGGCCTTGGCCTGGCCCTCTCGCCGGACGTCCCCGGAGACTTCGTGGACCTGCTCGCCGCGATCGCCGTCGCCGCGCGTCTCGCGGGGGAGCGGGAGCGGGCGCTGGCCCTCTGCAAGCGGGCGTTGCGCCAACTGGAGGGTGCCCCTTCCGTGAGCTCCCGACCCCGCTCGGGCGAGGGGGATCCGATTCGGGCGGCCTGGTTCTGGACCGAGCGCCACCGGCTGATGCGCGCCCTCTCCCGCTCCGACGGCTGGGACGAGATCGCCCACGCCCAGGAACTGGTGAAGGGCCTGCCGCCGTCGGTCGTCCACGCCGAAGTGCTGATGAACGCGGCGTACTGGTACGCGGTGCACCAGCCGGGGCCGACGGCTCTCGACATCGCTCAACAGGCGGTGGAGCTCTGCCGGTTGACGGGCGCCGAGACCACGGGCCTCGCCGCGCAGCACACCCTGGCCTGGCTCATCATGGACACGGGCGACCTGGAGGCTGGGCTGGAACTGGCCCGCGACGTGTGCGCGCGGGAGCTGGCGCCGGGCAACACGGACGTCGTGCTGCGCGGCTACGGCAACCTGTCCACGGCGCTGCACGGCATCGGTCGCTTCGGTGAGGCCGTCGAGGTCGCCGAGGAGGGCACAGCGCTGGCCGAGCGGCACGGGCTGCCGGACATCGCCTCGTTCATCGACGGCAACCTCGCCGAGTCCCTCACCCAGCTCGGCCGGTGGGCCGACGCCGACGCGGTGCTCGCCCGGGCCATCGGCCGCCGCGGGGTGAGCGCCCGCACCTGGGGGCAGGTCGCCGAGCAGCGGGCCGAACTGGCCCTGGCCCGGGGCGCGTACGACGACACTTTGCGCTTGATCGAGGAGTCCGGCGGCTGGACCACGGGGCCCTACCCGGAGCCGCAGCACACCCTGACCGTCGCCCGCGTCACCATCGCCCTCGCGGCCGCCGACGGCCGGATCCTCGACGTCCGCTCCCTCCTCCAGACGGCGGTCGGCGACGCCATCCCGTCGGGCCACCAGCGCTACGGCTGGCCGCTCCTGTACGAGGCCGCGGCGGCGGAGGCGCGGGCCCGCGGGCAGGCGGTGGCCGAGCCGGGGCGCGAGGCGGCGGTGGCGCGGATCCGCGAGGCGATGCGGGGCCAGCCCGAGTTCGTACCGCTGTGGGCCGCGCAGGCCCTGATGATCAAGGCCGAGCTGCGCACGGCCGAGGGCGGCGATGCCACCGCGCTCTGGACGGAGGCCGTGGCCGCCACCGAGCAGTTGCGGGCCCCCATGCTCCTCGCCACCGCCCGGCTGCGGCTCGCGGAGGCCCTGATCACCCACGGCGGCTCCCGGGAAGCGGCCGGTCAACTGCTGCGGCAGGCCGAGGCGGTGGCGCGCGAGCTGGGCGCGGCGCCGCTGGAGGAGGAGATCGCCACGCTGGCCGGCCGCGCCCGGATCCCGCTGCGGCAGGCCGACGGGGAGGCGGCCCCGCCCCCGGCGGCGGCGCTGGGGCTGACCGCCAGGGAGCGGGACGTGCTGCGGCTGGTCGCCGCCGGGCGGAGCAACCGGCTCATCGCGGAGGAGCTGTTCATCTCGCCGAAGACGGCGAGCGTGCACGTCTCCAACATCCTGGCCAAGCTGGGCGCGTCGGGCCGAGGGGAGGCCGCGGCCATCGCGCACCGGCTGGGGGTCTTCGACGAGTGACCTTCCGTCCGTGCTCCGCGAGCAGGGTCAGGCGGGACCGTCCGGCCCCACGGCGTCCACGGGGTCCAGCACGAAGACAGGGATCGTGCGGCCGGCCTTCTCCCGGTAGTCGGCGTACGTCGGGAACGTGGCTACCGCGCGCTCCCACCACTCGGCCTTCTCGTCCCCGGTGACCTCACGGGCCGTCATGTCCCGGCGTTCGGCCCCGTCCTGGAGCTCCACGCGCGGGTCGGCCCTGAGGTTGAAGTACCAGACCGGGTGGCGCGGGAAGCCGCCCTTGGAGCCCACGGCCGCGTACCGCCCCTCGTGTTCCACGCGCATGAGCGGGACCTTGCGGAGCTTGCCGGTCCGCGCGCCGCGCATGGTGACGATGACGACGGGCAGGCCCGTGTCCCACAGCGTGGTGCCCCGCGTACCGCCCGAACTCTCGTACAGCTCGACCTGATCGCGGATCCACTGCGCCGGACTCGGCTCGTACTCGCCCTCAAGAGGCATCGCGGTCCCTTCCGTCGTCACGTGCGGATGATGTCGCGCCGTTCACCATGAGCCTCGCGCGGTGTGGCGAGGCACTCGCCTTCCCCTTCGTTCCCGTCTCCCGCGGGGCAAAGCGGGAGTCCGGGAAGTTTTTATGAGCGCTCCTTGCCCGGAGTATGAGCAAACGATGACGGCGGCCGGTGGGGCGCTCGGAGGCTGTTGTGCTGGGCGCATGAACAGCAAGCGCACATCCCGTTCCCGTATGTCCCGCCGCTCGGCCCGCTACGCCGCGGGCGGGGCCGCCGCAGTCGCCGCGCTCGGCCTCGCCCTGGCCGGATGCGGGGAGAAGGGCTCCGGCACCAGGGACGAGGGGAAGAGCACGACGGCGGCGACCGGTACGAAGGTGCTGTGGGTGGGCGACTCCATCGCGGGCGCCGAGGCCCCCGCACTGGGCGCGGCCCTGAAGGCCAGTGGTGTGGAGTTCAAGGACTCCTCGTCGGACGGCGGGGGCACGGTCGTCGACAGCGGCGAGAAGATCACGCGGATGATCTCCGACGACACCTGGAAGCAACTGGCCAAGGACATCGGGTCGTTCCGCCCCACCGTCGTCGCCTACCAGGTCACGACGTACGACTGGGGAAGCAGGGAGCAGCAGCGGACCGCCTACGAGAAGCTCGTCGACACGGCCAAGGACGCGGGCGCCGAGGTGGTGTTCGTGCCGTCGCCGCCCATCAAGGTCGACGGGTTCTACAAGCAGCACGAGGCACAGATGCGTACGGCCCCCGAGGTGGCCGCGGACGTCGCCAGGAAGAGCGGTGGCGCGGCGGCGTTCCTCGACGCCTCGCAGGTGTGGGGCACGGACCACGCGGCGAAGAAGGCGCTGCGTGCCCCGGACGGCATCCACAACTGCCAGCAGGGCGCGGCCGCCTTCGCCAAGTGGTTCACCGGGGAACTCGGCAAGCGGGAGAAGTTCACCCCGGCGCCGGTGGACTCCTGGGCCCAGCGGACCTGGACCGGCGACGAGCGCTACGGCAAGCTCCGCTGTGCCGCGTGAGGAAACGGCCCGTGCGGCGGGCCCCGGTGCGGCGCACCCCGGTGAGGCGGGCCGGGCGCACATCGCCGCCCTGGACGGGCTGCGCGGGTTCGCGGTCGCCGCCGTGCTGCTCTTCCACGCCGGGCACCTGAGCGGCGGGTTCCTCGGCGTCGACCTGTTCTTCGTGCTCTCCGGTTTCCTGATCACGGGGCTGCTGCTCGGGGAGGCGGCGGGGCGCGGCCGGGTCGCCCTGGCCGCGTTCTGGGGCCGTCGTGTCCGCCGGCTGCTGCCCGCCCTGTGCTGCGTGGTGGTCGTGACCGTGGCGGCCACGTGGGCGTGGGGGAGCGCGGAGCAGCTGCGGTTCGCGCGCGACGACCTGCCCTGGGTCGGGGCCCAGGCGGTCAACTGGCACTACATCGCCGAGCGGATCGGCTACTGGAACGCCTCCGACACCCGCGTCTTCGCGCATCTGTGGAGCATCGGCGTGGAGTGGCAGTTCTATCTGGCCTGGCCGCTGGTCGTGGCGGTCGCCGCCCGGGGGCGGTGGGGCGAGCGCGTCGTGGCCGCGCTCGCCGGGGCGGGCGCCCTGGTCTCCCTCGCCCTGACCGTGTCGCTCGGCGCCGCGGTGGACACCACCCGCGCCTACGAGGGCACCGACACCCGGGGCGCCGCCCTGCTGCTCGGGGCGCTCATGGCCACCGCGCCGGTACGGAACCTCGCGCGCCGGGTGCCGCCCCGCGCCGCCGACCCGGTGTGCCTCGCCCTGGCGTGCGGCCTCGCGGTGGCGTGGACGGTGACCGAGGGCGAGAAGGCGCCCCTGCTCTTCCAGGGCGGGCTCTTCCTGCACTCGCTGGCCGCGGCCGTCCTGATCGTCCTGCTGGCCCGGGTGCCGGGCACCCGGTCGGCACGGATCGCGGGCAGCCGCCTGCCGCGCGGCCTCGGCAAGGTCTCGTACAGCCTGTATCTGTGGCACTGGCCGGTGTATCTGCTGCTGTTGCCGAGGCTGTCGGCGCTCGGGGACCTGGGCGGGACGGCCGTCGCGATCGGGGTGTCTCTGGGGGCCGCCGTGGTGACGACGCGGTTCGTGGAGGATCCGGTGCGGCTGCGGGCGGGGTGGGCGCGGGGCGGGCGCGGACTGGCCGCGGTGGCCGCGCTGGCGCTGGCGGGGGCCGTGCTGTGGGCGGTGGTGCCCGAGCCGGTGACGGGGGCGGGCACGGTCGACGTCGAGCAGCTGAGGTGACGCCCGGGCGAGCGGGAAGCCCCACGCGCCCCACCCGTACATTGAGCGATCCACCGGATGGCTCACGCGATGCCGGAAAACCCGCCCGCTGTGGAAGGACCCCTGCATGACCCGTGTCCTGCTGATCGAGGACGATCCGGCCGTACGCCGTGGAGTCGTCCTCGGCCTGTCCCGCAACGGGCACGAGACCGAGGCGGTCGGCACCGGCGAGGACGGCCTCGAAGCCCTGGCCGCCTTCAAGCCCGACATCGTGCTCCTGGATCTGATGCTCCCCGGCATGAGCGGCCTCGACGTGTGCCAGCGCATCCGCGAGACCAGTCAGGTCCCCCTCGTGATCCTCTCCGCGCGCGGCGACGACATCGACGTCGTGATCGGCCTGGAGGCGGGCGCCGACGACTACGTCGTCAAACCCGCCGGGGCCGCGGTCATCGAAGCCCGGATCCGGGCGGTGCTGCGCCGCGTCGCCCCCGCCCAGGCCGACACCGCCGCGGGTGCGGGGCCGACCCGGGTCGGCGACCTCGAGATCGACCGCGACGCGCTGATCGTCCGCAAGCAGGGCAAGGAACTCCCGCTCGCCCCCTCCGAGTTGAAGCTGCTGCTCTTCCTCAGCGCCGCCCCGGAGCGGACCTTCAGCCGCCAGCAGCTGCTGGAGGACATCTGGGAGCACAGCTACTACGGGGACGCCCGCCTGGTCGACGCCTGCGTGATGCGGCTGCGCGCCAAGGTCGAACAGGACCCGCGGAGCCCGGTGTACGTCCAGACGGTGCGCGGCTTCGGCTACCGCTTCGGCCCGCTGCCCGCATGAAGCTCTCCCTGCCCCGTGGCCTGCGCCCGCGCCTGGTCGTCGCCTTCGTCCTCGTCGCCGCCCTCAGCGCGCTGATCACCGCAGCCCTCACCTTCCGGCAGGCCCGCAGCGCGATCCTGGACCGCACCCAGAACAACGCCGTCCACGACCTGCGCCTCCAGGTCGACTCGCTCGCCCCCAACCTTCCGGCCGACCCCACCGACACGGACCTGCGCACCTTCGCACGCCAACTCGACCGCGCCTCGGGCTCCCGCGCCTGGCGCACGGCCGTCTCCCGCGACGAGGGGCCGCTCATCGGCACCGCGGCCGACATCGGCGGCGCCCTGCGCACCGCGACCAAGAGCGGCGACGCCACCTTCTACGAGCGCGTGGAGCACGCCGACGGGCCGCGCCTGTTGATCGGCATGCCGATCGGCTACACCGACGGGCGTGCGGGGGCCGACCGGGACGGGGGAAGCGGCCGGAGCGCAGGAAGCGAACAGGGCGCGGGAACCGGCCAGAGCGAAGGCACGGACCAGGGCGCGGGAACCGGCCGGAGCCAAGCAGCGGAGAAGCCGTCGGGCCTGGTCGCCTACGCCGTCATGTCCCTGAAGGGCGAGCGTGCCGACATCTCCGCCCTGATCACCGCGGCCTGGGCGGGCGCTCTGCCCGCGCTCGCCTTCGCCGTCGTGCCCGCCCTGTTCGCGGCCCGCCGGGTGCTGCGTCCCGTACGGCAGTTGCGTACGGCCGCCGAGAAGATCACCTCGGGCGCCCTAGGCACGCGCCTCGACGTCGTCGGCAAGGACGAACTCGCCTCCCTGACCGGCACGTTCAACACCATGGCGGCCACCCTGGAGCGGGACGACGCCGAGCTGCGGCGGATGGAGGCCAACGCCCGTCGGTTCGCCGCCGACGTCTCGCACGAACTGCGGACCCCGCTCGCCGCGATGGCCGCCGTCACGGACGCCCTGGACGAGGACGCCCGTTCGGCGGCGCTGCCGCCGGACACCGCCGACGCGGTCCTCCTCATCAGCGACGAGACCCGCAAGCTGACCGCCATGGTCGAGGACCTGATGGAGATCTCGCGCTTCGACGCGGGCGCGGCGGTGCTGCGCCTGGACGACGTGAGTCTGGCCACCGTCGTCCACAAGACACTTCACCTGCGCGGCTGGCGCGAGCCGGACGAGGTGATCACCGAGCTTCCGCGGGAGGATCCGCGCATCCGGGTCGACGCCCGGCGTATCGATGTCGTCCTCGCCAACCTGATCGGCAACGCGCTGCGCCACGGCGCCGCTCCCGTCACCGTCCGGGCGACCGCCACGCGGGAGTCCCTGGTGATCGACGTCGCCGACAGCGGTCCCGGCATCCCCGACGAGGTGCTGCCGCACGTCTTCGACCGCTTCTACAAGGCGGACGCCGCGCGCGCCCGCTCCGCGGGCAGTGGACTGGGACTCGCCATCGCGAGGGAGAACGCACGGCTGCACCACGGCACCCTGGTCGCCGCCAACCTCCCGGACGGCGGTGCGGTGTTCACTCTCACCATCCCGCGCGCGCTCCCGCATGAGGACCAGTCGTGAAGCGCCAACTCGCTTGCCTCGCCGCTGTGTTGGGTGTCCTCTCGGCGGGCTGCGGCGTCGGCTCCACGGGTCCGGTCCGGGCCGGGGCCCCGGCGTCCGGCCTGCGGGATCCGGGATCCGCGAGCCACTACGCCCAGCTCTACTTCGTCGGTCCGTACGGCATCCAGGCCGTCACCCGTCAGGTCGGATCCGCCGCGACCCCGCAACAGGCCCTCGACCTGCTCCTCAAGGGCCCCGACACCGCCGAACGCGCCCGCGGCCTGATCACCGAGGTGCCCCCGATCCACGGGCGGCTGATCGCGCGGGTCGACGACGGCGGCGTGGACCTGCGCCTTCCGGTGCCGGTGGCACAGACGACCGGTGGCGGCGGCCTCGGGCTCAGCCAGATCATCTGCACCGCGGCCAACGCCCGGGTCGCCGACGGCAAACAGCCCCCCGACGTGGACGTACGGGTCTACGAGGAGGGCTACGGAACGCCCTGGACCGTCCGCTGCAACGCGGCGGGCAACGTCGTTCCCGTGTCCGACCCTTCCCCGAGCCGGAGTGCCACGCGGTAGGCCGGCTACGATCGCGATCCCGCGCACCTCGTCCTCCGTTCCGCTCCGGCGGGTCCGCCGGGCGCGGTTCAGTCGCCCCCGCGCACCAGGGGCGCCATCGGTTCCCGGGCCGCAGCCTGCGTTCGTTCCGTACGCTGACGGCGTGACGCACGACAACAGACCGAAGCGCGAAAGCACCGCTGCCGAGCGGCCCCTGGCCGTGTTCGACCTCGACGGCACCCTCGCGGACACCGCGCACCGCCAGCGCTTCCTGGAGCGCAGGCCGCGGGACTGGGCGGCGTTCTTCGCCGCCGCCCCGCACGACCCGCCGCTGCCGAAGGGCGTGCGGCTCGCCCTGGACAGCGCCGAAGAGTGCGACATCGTCTACCTCACCGGTCGGCCCGAGCGCTGCCGCGCCGACACCGAGGCGTGGCTGGCCGCGCAGGGGCTGCCCGCGGGGCCGGTCCGGATGCGGCCCGACCACGACCGGCGGCCCGCGCGCCGCACCAAGCTGGAGGCCCTGCGGGACCTCGCCCGCGACCGTGAGATCCGGATGCTCGTGGACGACGACGAGTTGGTCTGCGTCGACGCCGAGCGGGCCGGGTTCACGGTGGTGCGGGCGCGCTGGGGCGGCGCGTCCGCGGAACTGCGGGACGCGCAGGAGCGCCAAGGCCGTACGTGAGGGCGGGCTGCGCCGGGGCCCGGTGGCTCAGGCCGAGTCCTCCAGGCGGAAACCGACCTTCAGGCCGACCTGGTAGTGCTGGATCTGTCCGTCCTCGATATGGCCGCGCACCTGCGTGACCTCGAACCAGTCGAGGCCGCGCAGGGTCTGTGCGGCGCGTTCGATGCCGTTGCGGATGGCCTGGTCGACGCCTTCGTGCGAGGTGCCGACGATCTCGGTGACCCGGTAGGTGTGGTCGGACATGAGCGGGCTTCTCCTCTCCGCGGCGTTGCGGTGCCCTCCACGGTAGTGCCGGGGGCGGGTGGGGGCCTGTCGGCGGATGTGGGGGGAAACTGTGCCCACGCGTCCACCGAAGTGTCACGAATGAGCGCACGCCCCTTGACCTGCGGGTTGGTCCATACCAAAATCCTGCACACCCGTTCGAGCTTCAGCTCTTCCCCACGTCGGGCTTCCCCCGCCCTGTCCGCAGGCAGAAAGTGACCGACGTGAACCGCCGCCGCCTCCGCACCGCCCTCTCCCTCACCCTGGCCCTCGCCTCCACCGCCCTGCTGCCCGGCTGCGGCCATCTGCCCGGAGGCGGCGGGGACGACCGCAGCACCGTGCGGGTGTGGCTGATGCGGGGCAGCGCGTCGGACGCCTTCGTCAAGCGCTTCACGGAGGACTTCGAGAAGCAGCACGGCAACATCGACCTGGACATCCGCGTCCAGGAGTGGACCGGCATCGGCGAGAAGGTCAAGGCCGCCCTGAAGGACGACGACGGACCGGACGTCATCGAGGTCGGCAACACCCAGGTCGCCCAGTACGTCGACCAGGGCGGCCTCGCGGACCTCACCCTGGAGTCCGCGCGCGACCTGGGCATGGAGGACTGGCTGCCGGGCCTCGCCGAACCCGGCCGCTACGACGGCGGCCAGTACGGCATCCCCTGGTACGCCGCCAACCGCGTCGTCATCTACAACAAGGACCTGTTCGCGCAGGCCGGGATCGAGCAGCCGCCGAAGACGCGCCAGCAGTGGCTCGCGGACACCCGGCGGCTCGACTCGGGCGGGAACCAGGGGCTCTATCTGGCCGGTCAGGACTGGTACACGCTCGCCGGATTCATCTGGGACGAGGGCGGCGACCTGGCCAAGGGGGAGAAGTCCGGCTCCTGGCGGGGCACCCTCGACACGCCCGCCGCGCTGCGCGGCATGGAGTTCTACAAGCAGCTCCAGGCGCTCGGCGACGGGCCGCCCGACGCCGACGAGGAGCACCCGCCGCAGTCCGGCGTGTTCGCCAAGGGCGACGTCGCGCAGATCATCGCCGTGCCCGGCACCGCGCGCGCCATCGAGGCAAAGAACCCCAAGCTCAAGGGCAAGCTCGGCTACTTCCCCATCCCCGGCAAGACCGCGGGCAAGCCCGGCGCCGTCTTCACCGGCGGCTCCGACCTGGTCGTGCGGGACGGCACCGACGAGCGCAAGGGCGCCGTCGAGGTGGTGAAGGCCCTCGCCGGGGACAAGTGGCAGAAGGACCTGGCCCGCACGATGGACTACGTACCGAACAAGACGACGCTGGCGTCCGCCGTGTCCGGGGAGGCCGGGGTCGCCGCGATGGCGGTCGGCGCCGCGCGGGGGCGGGCCACGCCCAAGTCGCCCGCGTGGGCGGCCGTGGAGGCGGACAACCCCATCAAGGCGTACATGTCCAAGGTCCTCGCCGGAGGTGATCCGGCCGTCGAGGCCAAGGCCGCGTCCGGCCGGATCACCAAGGCGCTGGACCCCGCGGGGCCCTGAGGCCGACTAGCCGGGCGCGCCACCGGCCCCGCGCGGCGCCGTGGGCGGGGCGGCCGGCATCAGGCCTCGGCCCCGGACACCGTGCTCAGCGACAGCGCGAAGCGGGCCCGCTCGTCCGTCCACCAGTGGGTCAGGGACAGGTCCGCCGCCGCCAGCTCCGACTTCACCACCTCCTCGCGGAACTTCGCGGAGATCTCCGTGCGCAGGTCCTCGCCCTCCGCGAAGTGCACGGCGAGGTCGAGCGCCGGGACCTTCACGGTCTGGGCGGTGCGGGAGCGCAGCCGCATCTCGATCCACTCGTGGTCGCGGTCCCAGACGGCGACGTGGGCGAACGCGTCGGGGTCGAAGTCCGCGCCCAGCTCGCGGTTGATGACGTGCAGGACGTTCTTGTTGAACGCGGCGGTCACGCCCGTCGAGTCGTCGTACGCCGAGACGAGCACCCCCTCGTCCTTGACCAGGTCCGTGCCGAGGAGCAGCGCGTCACCGGGGGACAGCAGGCCGCGTACCGAGGTCAGGAACGCGGCGCGCTCGGCGGGCAGCAGATTGCCGATGGTGCCGCCGAGGAACGCGACCAGGCGCGGCCCCGGCGTGCCGGGCAGTGCCAGGCCCCGGGTGAAGTCGGCGATGAGGGCGTGCACGTCGAGCGCGGGCCGCTCGGCGAGCAGCGTGTTGGCCGCGCCGGTGAGCGCGGACTCGCTGACGTCGACCGGGACGTAGGTGTGCAGGGAGGGCATCGCGTCGATCAGGTGCCGGGTCTTCTCGGAGGAGCCCGAGCCCAGCTCGACGAGGGTGCGCGCGCCCGTCGCCGTGGCGATCTCGGCGGCCCGGGCGATGAGGATCTCCCGCTCGGCGCGCGTCGGGTAGTACTCGGGCAGCGTGGTGATCTCGTCGAACAGGGCGCTGCCGCGCGCGTCGTAGAACCACTTGGGCGGCAGCGACTTCGGTGTCCGTGTGAGGCCGTGCAGAACGTCGGCGCGCAGTGCGGCGCCCGCGGCGTCGTCGGGCAGGGTGCGGGTCAGCAGGAACGGGCTCACGCGGTGGGCTCCTTGAGCGGGGTCAGCAGGATGTCGGTGGCGGTGGCGGCGAGCAGGGTGCGGTCGGGCACCTCGCGCCAGGCCGGGTCGTCGTCGTAGGGCTCGGAGGCCACGACGGTGCGGCGGCCCGGCGCGGTCAGGTACCAGAGGGTGTCGCCCCAGGCCGTCGCGGCGATCGTCTCGCCGTCGGTGAGGAGCAGGTTCAGACGCGAGGCGGGCGCCGCCCGTGCGACCTCCACGGTGACGTCGCCGAGCGCCTGCGCCGCCTCGTCGCCGCGCCGCAGCCGCTCCAGGACGAGCGCCCACACCAGCGCCGAGTCGCAGCGCGCCTCCAGGGCCAACAGGTCGGCGGGCGGCAGCGTGGTGGCGACCGCGGCGAGCGAGTCCGGCCAGCCCGACACCGCGCCGTTGTGGCTGAACAGCCAGGGCCCCGCGGCGAACGGCGCCGCCGCGGCCTCCCCGTCCGCGCCCGCCTCGGTGGCGTCCCGCACCGCGGCGAGCACCGCGCCGGAGCGCACCACCCGGGCCAGGTCCGCGAAGGACTGGTCGCCCCAGATCGGCCCGGCCCTGCGGTAGCGCGCCGGCACCGGATCGCCGTCCGCGTACCAGCCCACGCCGAAACCGTCCGCGTTGACCGTCCCGTGCCGCTGCCTGCGCGGCGCCCAGGACTGCCGGAACAGGCTGTGCGCGGGCTCCACGAGCAGCGCGCCGAGCGCCTCGGGCGCACCCAGGAAAGCGAGGTGACGGCACATCAGAGAACCCCCTCGGAGGTCTCGGCGGCCGTGAGGTCGCGCGCCGTGCGGAAGCCGGAGAAGATCTGCCGCCGCACCGGATGGTCCCAGTTGCGGAACGTGCCCCGGCACGCCACCGCGTCGACGGAGAAGGCGCCGCCGCGCAGCACCTTGTAGTCGCCGCCGAAGAACACTTCCGAGTACTCGCGGTAGGGGAAGGCCACGAAGCCCGGGTAGGGCAGGAAGTCGCTGGCCGTCCACTCCCACACGTCGCCGATCAACTGCCGTACGCCGAGAGGCGACTCGCCCAGCGGATAGCTGCCCGCGGGGGCCGGGCGCAGATGCCGCTGCCCCAGGTTCGCCCGCTCCGGCGTCGGGTCCGCGTCGCCCCAGGGGTAGCGCAGCGACCGGTCCTCGCCCGGGTGGTGGCGCGCGGCCTTCTCCCACTCGGCCTCGGTCGGAAGCCGCCGCCCGGCCCAGCGCGCGTACGCGTCCGCCTCGTACCAGCTGACGTGCAGCACCGGCTCGTCGGCCGGGACCGGCTCCAGGGCGCCGAAGCGGCGCCGCAGCCACTGGCCCGCCTCGCGCCGCCAGAACAGCGGCGCCGTCAGCTTGTTGCGGCGCACCGCCTCCCAGCCCCGCTCGTGCCACCAGCGCGGCTCGTCATAGCCGCCGTCGTCGATGAAACGCTGGTACGCGGCGTTGGTGACCGGCGTGGTGTCGATGAAGTACGGCGGTACGAGGCGCCGGTGCGCGGGGCGTTCGTTGTCGAGCGCCCACGGCTCCGCCGACGTGCCCATCATGAACGGGCCGCCGGGCACGAGGACTTCGGGCGGACCCGCGAACGGGGGCGCCGGATCCGGGTCCGGTGCGGTGAGCGCGGGGGCGCCCGCACGCAGCTGATGGGTGATCAGCATCGTCTCGTCGTGCTGCTGTTCGTGCTGCGCGATCATCCCGAAGGCGAAGCCCGCGTCGGTGAGCAGCGAACCGTGGAACGGCGTGCTCTCCAGCACGTCGAGCGCGCGGCCCCGCACGTCGGAGGCGTAGCGCCGGGCCTCGTCGGGGGCGAGCAGCGGCAGCGAGGGCCGGGTCGCCCGGGGGTGCTCGAACGCGTCGTACAGGGAGTCGATCTCGGGCCGCAGCGCCTCACGGCCGCCGACCGCGCGCAGCAGCCACTGCTCCTCCTGGTTGCCGATGTGTGCGAGATCCCACACCAGCGGGGACATCAACGGCGAGTGCTGGGCGGTGAGTTCACTGTCCTCGACGCACGAGGTGAGCAGCGCGGTGCGCTCGCGCGCGGCGAGCAGCGCGCTCTGCGCGCGGGTCCGCAGCGCCTCGGGGTCGGTCGGGGAGCCGTGCGGGGGTCCCGTCGTGGAACCGGTCATCGGTGTGCGTCCTTCCCGAAGAGAGGGGTCCCGTCCATGGGCGCGTCGGCCCCGTGCGCCCCGTCCGGGTGCGCCGCGTCGAGCAGGTCGTCGGCGGGGCAGCGGCCGCGGGCCACATAGCGGTCGGCGTGCGCCGCGACGACCGACAGGACGTGGCTGTCGGCGCCGAGTCTCGGCAGCGCGTCGAGCGCGGCGGCGAAACAGGCCGCGGCGGCCTCGTGCAGCTCCGGATCGGCGAGGCCGTGGCGCGCCGCGTCCAGCCACAGCGGGCTGTGCGGCGGCGGGGTGGCACCCGCGCGCTCGGCCAGGGGCTTGACGGTGCGGTAGGCCGTCTCCGCGGCGCCCGCGTCGTCGAACAGCGCGCTCGTCACCGCGAGCGGCACGATCCAGCCGTCCTCGCCGGGCTGCGCGTCGACCATCCGCAACTCCAGGTGGCCGCGCGGTCTGACCGGCGGGAACAGCGTGGTGAGGTGGTAGTCGAGGTCGGCGCGGGTGGGCGGGCGCGGGGCGCCGGAGCGGGCCCAGGACCGAAAGCTCAGGCCGTCCGGAACCAGCCAGGGCGCCTCGTCCGCGGGCTCGCCGCGCACGCACATCACGGGCGCGTCCAGGGCGTGCCGCGTCCAGGCGGCCCGCGGCTCCTCGTCGAGCGCGGGCGCCCCCGACCTGCCCGGGTCGATGCCCGCCCACACCGCCTGCCGGGTGGAGCGCCAGCCGGTGCGGCGGCCCTCCTGCAGCGGGGAGTTGGCGAACGCGGCGACCAGCACGGGGCCGAGCAGATGGGCCAGGCGCCAGCGGCGCGCGTAGCCCAGCGGCCCGGGCTCCTCGTACCCGGCGTCCAGGCAGATCTGCACGGACGCCGTGGAGCACATCATGCGCCGTCCTGCCTCGCCGGTGCGGTCGAACCAGCTCTCCATCGCGTCGTAGCGCGGCTCGTGCAGGATCCGCGCGGGCGCGCGCCAGGGATCGGCGCCGAGGCCGGTGAGGGTCAGGTCCAGGGAGCGGAGCGTGTCGCGGACGACGGCCAGATCGGCCGATACGGCTGACACGCACTCCATCAGGGAAGCGGCGGGAAGCGAGCTGAGCTCAAGCTGGCCGCCGGGTTCGACGGTGACCGTCGAGTGCAGGGGCTTGGTCCGCAGTGCCGCGCGAGCGGCTTCGACACGGGCGGACGACACGGGCGTGCGGGGCGCGTCCGGTGTGTGCAGGAGCCATTCCAGCTCCACACCGGTCACGGCGGGTGGGCCCGTCTTGAAGCAGATGCCGCGCACCAGGGCCTCTATCTCGGCCTCGGTGACGGCTTCGCCGAGGCGGGCTCGGCGTTTCGTACAGTCTCCCTCTGGCATGTCGCGGGTCCTCCTGTTCGGCCCGCGCGGGCGGACTGCCCGCGCAGCGCTCGTAACACCCAAGACCTTGAACCTATTTCGCACAAGACTGCCCTCGTGGCCGGGAAATGCCGTTGCGACGGCCGACAGGCACGGCACACCATCTGTTCATGTTCGACACGGGGTATGGACGCGGACACGGCACTGGGGACACCGGAGACGGGGCCATGTCCAGCATGGGGGACAGCGCGGAGCACGGCACGCGGAGCACGGTGGCGCGGGGCGCGGGGGCCATGGTGGCACCCGGCGAGGGGCGTCGGTGAGCGCGCGGCTGCGCGGGATCGCGCAGGACACGGTGGACATCGTCGCCGTCGGGGCGTACACGGCGCCGGACGGACGGCGCGTGCGGCTCGCGGACGCGGTGGCCGCCGCGCGGGCCGGGACCCGGCTGTACGGCCCGGACCCCGTCGAGGTGCCCGCGCGCGAGCCCGGCCCGACGACCGTCGAGGTCACGGGGGAGTCCAGCCTGGAGGCCGCCCACCGGCTGCACGGCGCGGGCGGCGGCCCGGTCGCCGTCCTGAACTTCGCCTCCGCCCGCAATCCGGGCGGCGGCTTCCTGAACGGCGCACAGGCGCAGGAGGAGGCGCTCTGCCGGTCCTCCGCGCTGTACGCCTGCCTCCTGGAGCAGCGCAGCTTCTACGACCACCACCGCGCGCACCGCGACCCGTTCTACAGCGACCGCGTCATCCACGCGCCCGCCGTGCCCGTCTTCCGCGACGACCGCGGCAACCTCCTCGGCGACGCGTACGCACCCGGGTTCCTCACCTCGCCCGCGCCCAACGCCGGAGTGGTGCGGCGCACGGCGCCCGAGCGGGCCGACGCGCTCCCCGCCGCGCTCGCCGCCCGTGCCGAACGCGTCCTGGAGACCGCCGCGGCCTGCGGCTACCGGCGGCTCGTGCTCGGCGCGTGGGGCTGCGGGGTGTTCCAGAACGATCCGGCGCAGGTGGCCGAGGCGTTCCGGGCGCCGCTGGGGGCGGGCGGCCGGTTCGCCGGGTACTTCGACCACGTGGTCTTCGGGGTCCTCGACCGGACCCGGGGCGAGACGACGCGCCGGGCCTTCGAGCGGGCCTTCGGGGCCGCGGGGGTGACGGGCGGTACGGGCGGTACGGGTCGGTCTTCGGACTGAGGTGGCGAGGCGGTGAGGTCGTGAGGCGGTGAGTCGTGAGGCCAGGGCAACCGGGCGGTCGGGCGGCCGCCCGCGTCAGCCCTGCGCCTGCCCCCGGCCCTGCTCGATGCGGTACTGCTCCGCCAGCTCGTCGAAGGTGTCCGTGGCGGCCTCCCCGAGGACCGTCGGGTGCGCCTCGCCCACGAACGCCCGCACCCGCGCCAAGACCTCCCCGGCCTTCTCCGCGCTCGCGAAGATCCCGAGCACGAGGACACACTCCGGGTCGTCCGCTCCCCGCGCGTCACCCAGCGTGAAGCCCCACGGCACCTCACAGGGCCCGTCGTGGTCCTCGACGGGGCACAGGAGCCGGGCGAGCGGCTCCTGGAGGGCGAGCGCGGCGTCGGTCCCGGCGCAACCGTGGATGTGGATTTCGTAGATCTGCACGCTGTGGACGGTAGGCGGGCGGGGCGGTGGCCGCACGGGGTTTTCGGCGTGGGGGGGGGGCTGTCGGGGGCTGCTTGGCGAGTGGTGCCCGCCGGGCTGCCGGGCCTCTGCGGCATGCGGGGCCTCCCCGTGCCGCCGTGCGCCTACCGCGCGTGCCAGGCGCAGGGCGCGTACCGCCTCACGGCGCGGCCTGCGCGTCGGCCAGCGGCGTCGGCCACTCCTCGTGCCAGCGCAGGTCGTCCTCCAGCTGCGCCGCCAGCGAGATCAGCAGGGGCTCGCTGCCCGCGGGGCCCAGGAGCTGGGCGCCGACCGGCAGGCCGCCCGTGACACGGCCCGCGGGCACGTTCACGCCGGGCCAGCCGAGGACGTTCCACGGCCACGCGTACGGGCAGGCCGCGATCATCGCCTGGTCGGTGCGCCAGCCGCTGAGCGCGGCCATGGTGCCGACGGGCGGCGGCGGGGTTGCCGTCGTCGGCGCGAGGACCACGTCGTACGTGTCGAAGACCGCCCCGACCCT
This sequence comes from Streptomyces sp. NPDC040610, assembly GCF_055594065.1. Taxonomy (NCBI): domain Bacteria; kingdom Bacillati; phylum Actinomycetota; class Actinomycetes; order Kitasatosporales; family Streptomycetaceae; genus Streptomyces; species Streptomyces sp. NPDC040610. The sequence goes on from NZ_JBVIXA010000015.1 coordinate 140,974, forward strand.
GCGGTGCAGCGTCGCCTCCGCGCGCCGCGAGAGCCGCAGCGGCGCGCCGCCGAGGAGCCGTCCCAGGCGCGCGGCCTCCCGGGTGCGCGGGTCGAGCAGCGACGGGTCGGGCACCCGGCGCACCCAGTCCGCCACGCCCGCCGTGGCCCGGGGCACGAAGGCGAGCCCGATCTGGCCGTAGCGGGGGTCGGCCTCGGACACGTCGTGGCCCAGGGCGGCGAGCCGCTCCGCGAGCGCCACGACCTTGCCGCGCACCAGCGGGTGCAGCCGCTTCGGCGTCGCCGTGAACGGCATGCCCAGCGAGAGGGCGACCCGCAGCCGCCCCGGCTCGCGGGTGGCCGCTTCGGCGGCGCGGATCGCGGGCGGCTGGTGCAGGTCGTCCGCGTGGTTGCCGCTGGCCACGTCGAGGAGCAGGGCGGCGTCGGCGACGGTCCGGGCCAGCGGGCCGTTGACGGTGATGCCGTTGAAGGCCTCCGGCCACGGCCACGTCGAGATCCGGCCGCGCTGCGGCTTGATCCCGACGAGGTGCGTCCACGCCGCCGGAATCCGCACCGACCCGGCGCCGTCCGAGCCGAGGGCCGCCGGGACCAGGCCCGCGGCGACCGCGGCCGCCGAACCGCCCGACGAGCCGCCCGGCGTGTGCCCGGTGTGCCACGGATTGCGGGTGTCGCCGAAGGCCGGGCCCTCCGTGAACGGCCATTGCCCCAGCTCGGACGTGTTGGTCTTGCCGACGATGACGGCGCCCGCGGCCCGCAGCCTGCGCACCGCCTCGGCGTCCTCGGTCTTCGGCGGGAAATCCCCGGGGCAGCCGAACGCGGTGGGCTCGCCCGCCACGTCGGTGTCGTCCTTCACCGCCACCGGAACGCCGAGCAGCGGCAGCCGCCTGCCCGCCGCCAACTCCCGGTCGGCCGCCTCCGCTTCGGCCGTCGCGGCCTCGGCGCGCACCACCCGGAACGCGTTGAGACGGGGCTGCGCCGCCTCGATCCGGGCGAGCGCCCGCTCGGTCAACTCCCGTGCGGTCACCCGGCCCTCGGCGAGCACACGGGCGGTCTCCGCGAGTCCCGCGGAACGGTCGGCGGTCATGTGGGGGCACCTTCCAGGGGGCGGCACGGCCGTGGGGAGGGGGAGGGCAGTGGGTGCGCGGGGCAGAAGGGGGCACAAGAGGGCAGGGGGAGGGGGCCAGTGGTCGGCGGCCCGGTCGGGCAGGTGACCGAACGGTAGCCTCCGGCGGCCCAACGCGGTATCCGGACGGGGGAGTTCACGCCGCTCACCGGGTGTGCCCCGCCCCCGTGGCGGCGCGCGGGGGAGGCGTGCGACGCCCCCGCGGGGCCGTGCGTGCGCCGTCGCGGGCGTGCGTGACAGGCCGCGCGACCAGGTACGACGGCGTGCGCGGCCATGCCCCGCCGCCTGCCCGGCAGCGCCCCCGCGCCCGCCTGGGTGCGCCCCGGGGCCGTCTGGAAGGATTGCGAGGGTCATGGTGCAGATACCGAAGCAGCAGCCCGCGCCGGTTCCGGCGCCGGACGCGCCGAACTCCCCGCCCGACCCCGTGCCGCAGGGCACCCCGCACTCCGTCCCGACCAGCGCCGACGTCGCCCGCCTCGCGGGCGTCTCCCGCGCCACCGTCAGCTACGTCCTGAACAACACCAGTGCCGTCCGGATCAGCGAGCCCACCCGCCGCCGCGTCCACGCGGCCGCCAAGGAACTGGGGTACGTCCCGCACGCCGCCGCCCGCAGCCTGCGCGCCGGGCACAGCCGCATGGTCCTGATGCCGACGCCGCAGATCGCCGTCGGCCCGCTCTTCAGCGAGTTCATCAACGAACTCCAGTGGGCGCTCAGCCGGTTCGACTACACCGTGGTGCAGTACGGCAGCCTCGGCCTGACCGGCGAGGAGGCCGCCCGCGCCTGGGCGGAGCTGCGCCCCGTGGCCGTCCTCGCCCCCGACGCGATCGCGCTCGGCGCCCGCGGCGTCGCCGTGCTCAAACGCTCCGGCGCCAAGGCCGTCTTCACCCTCGGACCGCAGCGGGCGGACGGCGCGCACGCCCTGCTCATGGACCAGCGCCTGGTCGGCCGCGCGGCCGCCGCGCACCTGCTGGCACAGGGCCGCCGCCGCATCGGCGTCGTCGTCCCCGAGGAACCCGGCCTCGAGGCCTTCTCGCAGCCGCGCCTGGACGGCGTGCGCACGGCCGCGCGCACCGTCGAGGGCAGCTCCGTCACCGAGCTGCCCCTGGCCTACACGGAGGACTCCGCGGCCCGCCTCGTCGACGGCTGGCGCTCCCTCGGCCTCGACGCGGTCTTCGCGTACAACGACGAGTACGCCATGCTCCTGACGCGCGCCCTCCAGGACGAGGGCGTCACCGTCCCCGACGACGTCGCCGTCGTCGGCGCGGACGACCTGATGCTGGCCCGGCTGCTGCGCCCGCGCCTGAGCAGCGTCCGCATCGAGCTGCCGTCGGGCCGGAGCCTCGCGGAACTCGTCGACCGGGTGGTGCGGGAGCCGGGCGGGCGGCCGGAAGTGCACGACGTGCTCGGTGCGAGCGTGGTGCACCGCGAGTCGAGCTGACCCGCGGCGCGCCGACGCGGGCCGCGGCCACCCTGGTCGGGCCGCCGCCGGAGCCCTGGAGACAGACAGGGCGTGGGGGGGGGGGGGGGGGGACCCCCCCCCCCCCCCGGGAGGGGCGGTGGGGCGAGGGGGGAGTGCTCCTTTTCCTTGTCTTTTTTTTTTTTCCTCGCTGCTTGTCCTGCTTCCGT
>NZ_JBVIXA010000015.1:143731-201974 GCF_055594065.1 Streptomyces sp. NPDC040610
GGGAGAGGGGGGGGAGAGAGAATTGGGGGAGCGAGGAGGGGGGCGGTATTCGGTGTGGGTGGGGGGGGGGGGGGGGTGGGGTGGGGGGGGGGGGGGGGGGGGGGCCCCCCCCCCCCCCCCCCACGCCCGTGAGCGCGCTCGTGACCAGCTGCTACTGCTCCTGCTCCTTGGCCTGCTGCTCCGCCACGGACTTGCGCACCTCGTCCATGTCCAGCTTGCGGGCCTGGCCGATGACGTCCTCCAAGGCCTCCGCGGGCAGCGCGCCGGGCTGCGCGAACACCGCGACCTGATCGCGGACGATCATCAGCGTCGGGATCGACTGGATGCCGAACGCGGCCGCGAGCTCCGGCTGCGCCTCCGTGTCGACCTTGCCGAAGACCAGGTCCGGATTGGCCTCTGCGGCCTTCTCGTACACCGGGGCGAACTGGCGGCAGGGCCCGCACCAGGACGCCCAGAAGTCGATCAGGACGAACTGGTTGTCCGTCATCGTCTGGTCGAAGTTTTCCTTCGTGAGCTCCACTGTCGTGCTGCTCATGGTTTGTTCTCTCTTCCTGATGAGGGCGAAGCCGTCGTGCACAACGGCCGGGGCGACGGCCGTATTCCGCGCGCGTACCCGTGTGGCCACGCCGCACACCTGGGACCAGACTGTCCTCATGACGGATGCCACGGAAGCCAGCGAAACCATCACTTACGACGTCGTGGTCGTCGGGGCGGGACCGGTCGGCGAGAACGTCGCCGACCGGGCCCGCGCCAACGGCCTGAGCGCGGCGATCGTGGAGAGCGAACTCGTCGGCGGCGAGTGCTCGTACTGGGCCTGCATGCCGAGCAAGGCCCTGCTTCGCCCGGCCGTGGCCCGCGCCGACGCCCGTCGCGTACCGGGCCTGCGTCACCTCGTCGAAGGCCCCCTGGACGCGGCCGCGGTCCTGGCCCACCGCGACGACTACACCTCGCACTGGAAGGACGACGGCCAGGTGGGCTGGCTGGACTCCATCGGCGTGGACCTCTACCGGGGCCACGGCCGCCTCGCGGGCGCCCGCCAGGTCACGGTCACCGCCGGGGACGGCACGCTGCGGCGGCTCACCGCCCGCCACGCCGTCGCCGTGTGCACCGGCAGCCGCGCCGTCGTCCCCGATCTGCCGGGCGTCGCCGACGCCAAGCCCTGGACCAGCCGCGAGGCGACCAGCTCCGACCATGTCCCCGGGCGCCTCGTCGTCGTGGGCGGCGGCGTGGTCGGCGTGGAGATGGCCACGGCCTGGCAGGCCCTCGGGTCGCGGGTGACGCTGCTCGTCCGCGGTGAGGGGCTGCTGCCCAAGATGGAGCCGTTCGCCGGGGAACTCGTCGCCGACGCGCTGCGCGAGGCGGGCGCCGACGTCCGCACGGACACCTCCGTGCGCGAGGTCCACCGGGAGGGCGCCACCCTCACCGTCACGCTCGACGACGGCGCCACCGTCGAGGCCGACGAGATCCTCTTCGCCACCGGCCGTGCGCCGCGCACGGACGACCTCGGCCTGGAGACGGTCGGCCTGGAGCCCGGTGCGTGGCTGACCGTCGACGACAGCTGCAAGGTGACGGGCAGCGACTGGCTGTACGCCGTCGGCGATGTGAACCACCGGGCGCTCCTCACCCACCAGGGCAAGTACCAGGCTCGGATCGCGGGCGCCGCCATCGCCGCCCGCGCCCAGCGGGTGCCCCTCCTGGAGACCGACCGCTGGGGCACCCACAGCGCCACCGCCGACCACGACGCCGTCCCCCAGGTCGTCTTCACCGACCCCGAGGCCGCCTCCGCGGGCCTGACCCTCGCCGCCGCCGAAGCCGCAGGTCACCGTGTCCGCGCCGTCGACCACGACCTCGCGTCGGTGGCGGGCTCCGGCCTGTACGCCGACGGCTACCGCGGCCGCGCCCGCATGATCGTCGACCTGGACCGCGAGATCCTCCTCGGCGTCACCTTCGTCGGCCCCGGCGTCAGCGAACTCCTCCACTCCGCCACGGTCGCCATCGCCGCCGAGGTCCCCGTCGAGCGCCTGTGGCACGCGGTCCCGGCGTACCCGACGATCAGCGAGGTGTGGCTGCGGCTGCTCGAGACGTACCGGGGCTGACGGTCGCCCCGCGTCGCGAACTGGCCAGACCGTGGCCGGAAGTTGGCGCCGGACGCCCCGCGCGCCGCTCGGTGACGACCGGGTCCGCGGGGCGTCGATACTGTTGCCTGCCGGGAGCGGGGCGCAGACGGGGCGCGGGCTCAAGGAGAGCGGGGGCAGGGTGGATCCCATATCGCTGGGGATGATCACGGCGACGCTGGGGGCGGTGGGGTCCGGCATGGCCAACGAGGCCGGGAAACAGCTCTACGCGCTCGTCGGCGGGCTGTTCGGCGGACAGTCGCAGGCGCCCGACCGGTCCGCTGAACTCGCGGCGCTCGCCCCGCAGTTGCTGGCGGCGGCCCGGCGCGACCCGGGCGTCGCCGCACGGCTCCTGGAGGTGCAGGGGCTGGTGCTGCGCACGTTCCAGCAGCCCGCGGCGCTGTCAGTGGCGCCGCCGCCCGGCGCCGCCCGGACGTTCGTCGACCGGCAGCAACCCCTGCGACAGCTGCGGCGCGAGGCCCGGCGCAAGGACGACGGACGGCCCCGCCGGGCGCTCCTGCACGGGCCCGAGGGCATCGGCACCACCGGACTCGCTGTGCAGTTCGCGGCGAGTGAGCGGACCGCGTTTCCCGACGGGCGGCTGTACGTCGACCTCGCTGCAGGCCCCGCGGGCACCGGACTCGACGCCGAGGCGGCCCTGCGGTCGGCGTTACGCGGCCTCGGCGTCACCGACCCGGACATCCCGCCCGGCCCCGGGGACCGGGCGGCCCTGTTCCAGCGGCTCGTCGAAGGGCGCCGGATGCTCGTCATCCTCGACCACGCCCACTCGGCCGCGCAGGTCGGCCCGTTGCTCGCGTCCTGCGCCGAGGTGTTCACCGTCGTCGTGGCCCGGCGTCGGCTCCCCGGCCTCGACGCCGAGCCCATCGAGGTCGACCCGCTCTCCCGGCGGCACTCCCTGCGACTCCTTCACGAAGCGGTCGGCAAGGACACCGTGGAGCGGATCGGCCCCGCGCTCGACCGGACCCTCGCGCGGTGTGCGGGCTCTCCGTACGCTCTGTGGGCGGTCGCGGCGCAGTGGGCACAGGGGCGGCACGGCACGGATCCCGACGCCCTGGCCGGGCGTGACGACGCGGCGGACGGGGGCCAGGTGACCGGCGACGACACCCTGCTCGACGACATCTGCGGCGCTCTCGACCCGGGCCTCGCCCGGCTCTACCGCCGCGGCGCGCTGTGGCCGTGGCCCGCCGTCACGGCCGGGCCGCTCGCCGCGGCGGCGGAGATCACGGATGCGGCCGCGAGCGCGGGGCTCGACCGGCTCGTCGAACTCAGGCTCGTCGAGGCGGCAGGCCCCGGGCGCTACCGGTACCGGCCGCTCGTACGCCGGCACGCGGAGGGCCGGGCCATGCGGGACGACGGCGTCGCGGGCTGCGCGCGGGCCATGGAGCGCACCCTCCAGTGGTACGTGCGGTTCGCCGTGCGGGCCGACCTGGACGCCCTGCCGGAGCGCTGGCATCTGAGCACCGCCTACGAACAGGTCGTTCCCGGTACGTACGCGGACCGCGGCCGGGCCCTTGCCGCGCTCCTGGACGAGCTGGGCAACCTGGTCCAAGCGGTCATCGCGGCCCGGGAGTTCGGCTTCGGCGACACCGCGTGCACCCTGATGGAGGCGCTGTGGGCCGTACAGCTCAAGGCCGGGCAGCACGAGACGTTGCTGCCCGCCCTGCGCGTGGCTGCCCGGGTCGCGGACGAGGTGTGCCCGCGCACGCGGATGGCGGGGCGCATGCATGTCTGTCTCGCGTCCGCCCTCATCGAGACGCTCGACTTCGACGAGGCCGAGCGGGAGGCCGAGGCGGCCCTCGTGGCCGAGCGGCACGCCGGGCATCTGCGGGGGCAGGCCACGGCCGTCGAGACGCTGGGCCGGGTGAAGCTGGCCCGCTGGGCGTTCCGCGAGGCCGACGCTCTCTTCGTCGAGTCGGGACGCATCGCCGACGGGATCCGCCCCGGGGACGAGGGCTTCGCGGACCTGCCACGGATCCGTGCGCTGCTGCAGCGCTTCAGAGGGCGGGCCCAGCGCGGGTTCGCCCTCGCCGAGAACCTGCCGCTGGACGAGGCGGAGGCGCGCCTCACGGACGCCGTGCGGCGCTTCGACGGGCAGGGCGAGCGGTACAACGGCGCGCGCGCCCGCACCGACCTCGCGGAGCTGTACGTCCTCAGCGGGCGCCGCGACGCCGCGCTGCCCCTGATCACCTGGGCGCTCGAGGCACTGGCGGCGGAGAACGCCGGGCACCACGTCGCGTATCTGCGGGCGCTGCGGGACGGAGACGGTCAGGCGGGGACGACGGCGACCTGAGTCGCCGTACCGCCCGTCCACACCGTCAGGCAGCCCGACAGTTCGCCGAGCGTCTTGCCCGCCGCCAGCCAGGCGTGGAGCGCGGAGGCGCAGGCCGCGGGGTCCGCCGAGTGGGGGTCGGAGGCCAGCCGCAGCAGGTGTCCGGCGCGGGTGCGGACGGTGCAGTCGCCGGGGCCGGTCACGTACGCGGCGAGGCCGCAGTGCGGGTGGCGGGCGAGGACGTCCTCGGCCCAGGCGGCGGGCGGGCCGAGCCGGGGGTCGTCCGGGGCGCCGTGGCGCAGGATGACGTCGGCGAGGGTGAGGGCGCGGGGGTCGAGGGTGTCCTCGTGCACCGCGGTGTGGGCCTGCCCCTCGGCGTCCGGTTCGTCCCGCGGCTCCGCGTACCGGGCGACGTCGACCTCGCCCGCGCCGCGCAGCCGGGTGAGGACGCGCAGGGGAGCGGTGCGCTCGGGCGGCTCGTACGGGGGCAGGGGGAGCGGGGCGAGGAGCGCGGGCGCCGCGGGCTCCGGTATCCCCATCAGGCCGTAGAACGTGCGGCGCAGGAGCTGGGCCGAGCGGCCGGGGGCGGACGACGTCAGCTCGGCGGGGCCGGGTACGGGGGCGTGCCCGGCCAGGGCCGCGTCCAGCTGCGGCCGCAGCGGGCGGTACGGGTCGAGCCGGGGTGCGGCGCGGACGAACGCGGCGACGGGGGAGTCGTGGCCGAGGCCGTCCGTCGCGGCCGAGCCGAGCAGCACCGGGGTACCGACGGCCGCGCTGTAGTACGTCACCGACCCGAAGTCGCCCAGGGTGATGTCCGCGGCGAGCAGCGCCTGCCGCCAGCCGTGCAGCGGGTCGACCAGGGTGAGGCCGCCGCGGCGGGCCCGGTCGAGCCACATCCTGACCTGGCCGGGGCCGTGGCCGTGCCAAATGTTGGGATGCAGCACGGCGACGACGCGGTACTCGTCGGCGGGCAGTTCGGCTGTCAGACGGGGCAGCAGGGCGGGCAGGACGTCCTCGCCGCCGTCACCGAACAGCGACTCGGGGTTCCAGGTGGAGTTCAGCAGGACGAGCCGCTGGCCGTGGCGCACACCGAGGGCACGGCGGTACCGGTCCCGGTACGGGCGGGCGGCCAGGAGCCGGTCGAAGCAGGGGTCGCCGCCGAGGACGGCGGTCGCGGCGGCTTGGGGGCAGGCGGCGCGCAGGCGCTCGACCTGTTCCGGGTGCGAGAGCACCAGCGCGTCCGCGATGGGCGTGCCGTCGGCCAGCAGCCACTCCGGCGAAAGGCCGAACACCGGCTCCCGGCTCCCGGCTCCCGGCTCCCGGCTCCCGGCTCCCGGCTCCCGGCTCCCGGCTCCCGGCTCCCGGCTCGGCAGCTTCTTATTGTAGCCAACACCGTGGGAGAGGATCGCCAAGTGGCCGCTGTGGAGCTGGAGTTGACCTCCGAAGCTGGCCGAAAGGGCCAGGTCCACCGGGGTGCGCGCGGCCTGTTCCCACGGGAGGACCGGCACCCCGACCTCCTCCAAAAGCTCCGCGGTCCCTGCCTGGAAGGCCGACGAGCCGGTGCAGGTCGCGAGCAACTGCACGCGCAAGTCGTCGCGGAACAGCGGCAGCACGTCGAGCAGCCTGGTGGCGGACGTGACGTTGTGGACGATGAGCAGCACCTTGTGGCAGCGCCCGCGCGCCGCCCACTGTCCGGCCCCGTCACCGACCGGAACGCGTATCCACCCCGCCCGCCCCATGGGCCCCGCTTCCCCCTCGCGACTCCGTGCGCCCCGCGGGCACCCAGAGCACCCGCCAGGCCGCAACGATAGCCGCGCACGAGGCCAGGGAGTACGGGGACGGACCCAGGCCGCTCGTCACCCCGCGCTGCGCACGCCCCGCCGCTCCTGCCACCGCTCGGCCGCCCGCCGCCTGCGCCGCAGCGCCGCAAGCTCCGCCTCGTCCTTGCCGCCCCAGACGCCCGACGTCTGCCCGGACCCCAGCGCGTACGCGAGACACTGCTCCACCACGGGACAGCGCGCGCACACCCGCTTGGCCTCCTCCTGGTCCCTTTCGGCCGGTCCTGTCGTCCCCACCGGGAAGAACAGCTCGGGATCGACGTCCGCGCACGCGGCCCGGTGGATCCACTCCTGTCGCAGCGGTACCTCATCCATGCGGCGGCGGGTGCCCGGGGTCGCTCTGGACAAACAACCCCGGTTTGACGATTCCGCCGAGCGGTTACACGTGGATTCCCCGCCCCTGGCCCGGAGCACACCGGAGCCGGGGCCCGCCGAGGAAGGAGAACCGGCCGTGCCACGAGGGTCGAATGCCAAGCGTGAGCGTCAGTACGAACACATCAAGGAGAGCGCCGAGCAGCGCGGCGAGAAGCCGGAGCGGGCGCGGGAGATCGCGGCGCGCACCGTGAACAAGGAGCGGGCGCGCAGCGGCGAGGCCAAGACCGCCTCCCGTACGTCGACGCAGGACATCTCGTCCGGCCGCAGGGGAGGCCTGCGCTCGCACAGCGGCGCCAAGGGCCCGACCCGCGACCAGCTGTACGAGGAGGCCAAGCGGCGCGGGGTGAAGGGCCGTTCGTCGATGACGAAGGCGCAGCTGGCGCGGGCTGTGGGCCGCTGAGGGGCGCGGCGGACGCCGGGAGGGACCGGCGTCCGAGGCGCGGGGCGGCCGACGTCCCTGCGCCGGACCTTCACACCCCGTCCGCGAGGATCCCCTCCAGATGCCGCAGCGCCGTCGTCACCCGCGCCGGATCCTGCTGGAAGAACGGATCGTCCGGCACCGGCAGCGACCCGGCCAGGGCGATCCCGCGGCCGCGCGCCCACATGGCGTCGTCGGCGCCGACGGCCTCGCGGTACGTGGCGCGGGCCTCGGGAGGCAGGAACATCCACGCCGGTATCAGGTCGCACGCGGGGTCGCCCACGGCCAACGTGCCGAAGTCGATCACCCCGGTGAGGTGGCCGTCGACGGCCAGGAGATTGCCGGTCGCGAGGTCGCCGTGCAGCCACACGGGCGGCCGGTCCCACGCGGGGGCAGCCAGGGCCTGCTCCCACACGGCGGTCACCGCGTCCGTGTCGACCATCCCGCGCAGCTTCGCGATCTTGGCGCGTACGAGGGAGTCGGCGGTCAGAGCGTCGCACTCGGCGCCGACCCGAGCACCGCGGAAGGCGTTGCTCCACTGCGGTTCGGGACCGCCCGTGGCATCGATCGACCGCAGCGCGGTCACGAACCCGGCGAGTTCCACCGCCGTCCGCCGCGGATCGGCCAGGCCGTCCGTCGTCGCGGGCTCGCCGTCGAGCCATCGGCAGACCGACCACGGGAACGGATAGCCCTCGCCCGGCTTCCCGCGCGCCACCGGCTGGGAGACGGCGAGCGGCAACCGCGGCGCCAGCCACGGAAGCCAGCGCTGCTCGCGCTCGACCTGCCCGACCCACCGTTCGTAGCGGGGCATCCGGACCGTCAGATCGTCGCCGAGGCGGTACGTGACGTTGTCCATGCCCGAGCGCGGCACCGGCCGGATCGGCAGGTGCGCCCACTGCGGGAACTGCGCGGTCAGCAGCCGCCGCACCAGCGCGCCGTCGACGCGGACGTCCCCGTCCTCGCTCGCGTCCTCCCCGCCGCCCCCGCCGTCTTCCTCGTCATCCTCGTGGTCTTCGAAGTCGTCGTGATCCTCGTACTCCTCGTACGCGAACGGCTTGCCGGTACCACCTGTTGACACGGACTCTCCTCGACGCGACTCGACCGAACACGGCCCGGCGGCCGTGGCCACCGGATCCGCGAAGACCTCATCCCACCCACAGCGCGACCCGTTGTCCACCGAGTTTCCGCACGCCACAGCCGTCCCGGCGCGCTCACGTGCCCCGGCGCGCGCGACAATGAGGCCGCGGCCGAGGACACGGGACGGCACGCCGAGGACACAGGCGGACACACAGACGGACGCCGCACGGGCGGGAGAACGGGAGACGGATGAGCGGGACGGTGGCGGCGCCGCGCGACGGGTGGCCGGTTCTCGCGGCGGTGGCCGTGGGCGGCGCGGCCGGGGCGTCGGCCCGCTATGGCGCGGCGCTGCTGTGGCCGGTCGCGCCGGGCGGCTTCCCGTGGACGACGTTCGCCGTCAACGCCGTGGGGTGCGCGCTCATCGGCGTCCTCATGGCGCTGATCGCCGCGGCCCGGACACCCGTCCACCGCCTGGTCCGGCCGTTCCTCGGCACCGGGGTGCTCGGCGGCTTCACCACCTTCTCCACGTACGCGGTGGACACCGAGCGGCTGCTGGACGGCGGCCACCTGGCGACCGGCCTGCTCCACCTGGCGCTGACGCCGCTGACCGCGCTCGCGGCGGTGGGGGCGGCGACGGTGGCGACGCGCCGGGTCCTGGCGGCGCGACGGGAGGCGGGCGGACGGTGAACTGGCTGTGCGTGGTGGCGGGAGCGGCGATCGGCGCTCCGCTGCGGTACCTGACCGACCGGGCGGTGCGCGCCCGGTACGGACCGGCCTTCCCCTGGGGGACGTTCACCGTGAACGTGGTGGGCTGCCTCGTCCTCGGCGTCGTCACCGGCGCCGCGAGCGCGGGCGCGGCGTCCGCGCACACCCAGCTGTTCCTCGGCACCGGCCTGTGCGGCGCGCTGACGACGTACTCGACCTTCGGGTACGAGACGTGGCAGCTGGCCGAGGGCCGACTGCCGCTCGCCGCGGCGGCGAACGTCGTCGGCAGCGTCGCGGTGGGCCTCGGTGTGGCCTTCCTGGGTGTGGCGGGCGGCGAGGCGTTGTGGGGCTGAGGGGCGAGGCGTTGTGGGGCTGAGCAGCGGTGCCGTACCTCGCTAGCCGTACCTCACGAGAGGCACGGCACCGGGGCCCTTGGCTCGCCTCGCCGCGCCCTCAGCGGGACCGGGCCAGCGCCGACGACACCTCCGCGGCCCACCGCCACGGCTGCGCCGTCCCGCCCGGCTGCGAGTTGAAGTACTCCCAGCCCATGACGCCGCCCATGTCCGGATACTTGGCGACCAGGCCCCGGATCGTCGACTTCAGCCGGGCCGGGGCGACGTAGCCGCTGCCGCCGTTGGAGGGGTCCGTCAAGGTGCCGGCGACCACCTTGGACGCCGGTATCAGCTTGCGCCGGATCACCGCGTCGTAGCTCGACGTGGACGTCATGCTGCCCCAGCCGTTGTAGAACTGCGCGTTGAACCAGGCGATGTCGCCGCCCCGGGCGCGGTACAGCCGCTCGTAGTCGAAGCCCGACAGGTTCCCGCCGCCGCTGAGCGCGGACCCCACCGGGGCGAGCGTGATGAGGAAGCCGGGGCCGAAGTCGGCGCGCAGCGCGTCGATGACGCGCACGATGCCCGCGAGGGACATCCGCTCCTCCACATCCAGATCGACACCGTCGAGCCCGTACCGCCGAATGAAGTCCCGCAACAGCGGGTAATACGTGTCGAATTCCGTGTCGAGCCGCGTGAAACTCCCCGGCGCCGCGCCCCCCACCATCGCCAGAACGTGTACGCCCCGGCCCTGCAGCTCCTTCAGATCCCGCCACATCTGGTCGTACTTCGCGGCGCCCGGCGGATCGTCGTTCAGGTGCACCGGCGCGTAGGGACCGTTGAGGTCATTCAGATGCACCGCGGCGACCAGCACATCGGTCACACCGGTCTTGTTCCTGGTCAGGCCCAGGGGCGAGACGTACGTGCCGTTCGTGTACTGCGTCTGGTAGTAGACGACGACACGCTTCCCCGCCGCGCCCCGGGTCGCGGCCGTGGCCGTCGCACCCGACGCCACGGTCAGGGCGAGGGCGCCGAGAAGGACGCTCCGTCTCTTCATCATCCTGAACTCTCCTCCAGGTATGCCGAATTGCCGTGACAAGGTCGTTCCAGGTCCCGGCAATTCTGACCAGGGAGGAGGGTTCAGGCTAGAGCGCGGCGACAACTAATGCGCTTTAGTTGCCGCCGCGCTCCCCGTCCGGTCGTCAGGGCCCGCCCGATGGCTCGGCCCGAGGGCTCAGCCTCGGCTCCGATGGCTCGGCCCTGGCTCCGACGGCTCGGCCCTAGGCCGCGAACTCGCCCGCCAGCGCCGCCGCCATCCGCAGATGCGGCGCCGCCTCGGCGTCCCGGCCCTGGCGTTCCAGGGTGCGGCCCAGCATCAGGCGGGCGTAGCCCTCGACGGGGTCGAGGTCCAGGACCGTGCGCAGTTCGGTCTCGGCGCGGCGGAGCTGGGCCGAGTGGTAGTAGGCGCGCGCCAGCAGCAGGCGCGGGGCGACCTGCTCGGGGACCTCGTCGGCGAGCGGGGCGAGGATGCGGGCCGCCGTCGTGTACTCCTTGGCGTCGAAGAACTGGCCCGCGCGCTCCCAGCGCTCGGCCGCGGTGCCGTGGTCGAAGTAGGTGAACTCCACTGTGTGCCTCCTTGACCGCCCACAACGACCCCAGGAAGTTGAATATTCCACGATTGGCATGCGAGGCCCGGGACGGGATATCGGATGTATCGGGTGTCTCGTCGAAGACCGGCTCAGGAGGAGGCGACGGGGTGGACAATGAGCCGACTTTCAGGACCCCGTCGCAGAGCGGCATCCGTGGACGTGGCGCGACCGGCGCCACGTGACGGAACCAGCGGCGGCACGGACGCGGCGCAAGCGGCGGCCGGCCGCCCGAGCAGAGGGAGCACATGCGGTGAAGGACATCTGGGCCTATCCGCCCGGCAGCGGCCACGAGGGTGTGCCGCAGGAGCCCATGACGGGATTCACGGTCGAGGCGACCGACGGCGTCATCGGGCAGGTGGACCGGCACGTGGACCAGCCGGGCCGCCAGCATCTGGTCGTGGACACCGGAGTGTGGGTGTTCGGCAAGAGCGTGCTGATCCCGGCCGGGGCCGTCACGCGGATCGACCGCGAGGCCGGGACGGTGACGGTCGGGCACTCCAAGGACCAGGTCAAGGAGGCGCCCCAGTTCACGACCGACAGTCAGACGACGGATCCCGCGTATCTCAACGAGGTGGGCGCGTACTACGCCACGCTGGACAGCGGCTCCGAGCTCTGACCCCGGCGCCGCCGCGCGGTGGCGGCGCCGGCCGGGCCCGGGTCGGGGAGTTGCCCTGTCCGCTCCGGGTGCTCGGGGCTAAGTTGTGCCCTATGAGCAATCTTGATCGCGAGGCGGTGCCCGCGCTGTGCGGCGGTCGCGGGTTCGTCGTCGCGGAACCGGTGCGGGAACTCCTCAGCCCACGACGTGTGAAGCTCGGCGAGTCGACCGAGGTACGGCGACTGCTTCCGAACCTGGGCCGGCGGATGGTCGGCGCCTGGTGCTTCGTCGATCACTACGGCCCCGACGACATCGCCGACGAGCCCGGCATGCAGGTGCCGCCGCACCCGCACATGGGCCTGCAGACGGTCAGCTGGCTGCACGAGGGCGAGGTCCTGCACCGGGACAGCACCGGAAGCCTGCAGACGATCCGCCCCCGCGAGCTGGGCCTCATGACGTCGGGCAAGGCGATCTCCCACTCCGAGGAGAGCCCCAAGTCGCACGCCCGCCTGCTGCACGGCGCGCAGTTGTGGGTCGCCCTGCCGGACGCCCACCGCCACACCGAGGCGCACTTCGAGCACCACGCCGACCTGCCGGTCGTGACCGCGCCCGGCGTCAGCGCGAAGCTGCTCCTGGGCGCGCTCGACGGTGCGGAGTCGCCCGGTACGACGTACACGCCGATCGTCGGCGCGGACCTGACCCTCACGCAGGGAACGGACGTACGCCTTCCACTGGAGCCCGACTTCGAGTACGCCGTCCTGTCCATGTCCGGCGAGGCCCACGTGGACGGAGTCCCCGTACTCCCCGGCTCCATGCTGTACCTCGGCTGCGGCCGCACCGAACTCCCCCTGCGCGCCGACTCCGACGCCGGCCTGATGCTCCTCGGCGGCGAGCCGTTCGAGGAGGAGCTGATCATGTGGTGGAACTTCATCGGGCGCACCCAGTCCGACATCGAACAGGCCCGCACTGAGTGGATGACGGGCACCCGCTTCGGCGAGGTGAAGGGCTATGACGGGGCCCCGCTGCCCGCGCCGGAGCTGCCGCCGGTGGCGCTGAAGCCGCGAGGTCGAGTGCGCTGACCTGGTGAGATGCGGCAATCGGGCCCTTCGGGACGGTCCGCGAGGGTGCTCCTTCAGGCTGATGCCGAGCCTCGGAGGAGGCTGCCTCCCTTGAGTCGTTGCAGGCTGTGGCAGCGGTGACCGCAATTCCAGTCTGTGGGTGGCTGTAGTCGGCTCTGATAGGACTCATGCTGACCCGATGCCGACTTTTCTGACAGGCCGTCAGGCATGGGTATGGGCTCGTTCCGGCTGGTCACGGGTGCGCGGAGACGGTGACGGGCGGACGGGGGCGCGACTCATGCTGACTTGACGGCGTGAAGGTGGGCGATTCCGTGCGGACTCCCCGTTTGGGGAGGGATCGCCGATCGGGGTGCTGACGGTGCCGCCCTGGCATCCGGGTCTGGACACCTCGGTGCTGCCTGGTGCCTACCGCGATCTTCTGGAAGTCATCGATGACGCCGGTCATCCGCTGCGGGCGATGCAAGTGGCCGAGGCGGCCGGGCTGAGCGTGGACCGCTCGAAGGTCGAGGGGCTGCGGTCGAAGCTGAAGAGGCTGGTGGAACGGGGCTGGCTGGCCGAGGACGAGCCGGGCATGTTCGCCCCGCCACCGCGGGGTGAGAACTCCTCGACAACCGAGGAAGGCTACTGCTCCGCCAGCTCCTGCAGGACTACCTCGACCTGCGCGCACTGCGCGAGGAGGCAGCCGCCCGCACACATTCGCCGGTAGTGGTCGGTCCCGACCGCCTGGCCCGCACCCGCCTCGAACAAGGCCACCAGAGGCAGCTGGCCACGCTGTTCGGAACCGTGGTCGTCCGCCGGTGCGCATGACGGCGCCCCGGCGTCGCCAACGTCTACCCGGCCGACACCGCTCTGTCGCTGCCCAGGCGGCGACACTCGTACTCGCTGGCACGGCTGGCCGTCCTGGAATCGGTACGGGCCTCCTTCGACACCGCGACCGAGACAATCACCCGCCGCTGCGGGCCGGTGATCGGCAAACGGCAGGTCGAAGACCTGACCGTGAACGCCGCAGTGGACATCGACGCCCTCTACCGCACCAGGATCCCTGCCCCGTGCACCGCCGACACGCTGCTGGTGTTATCGGCGGACGGCAAGGGCATCGTGATGCGTCCGGACGCATTGCGGCCCGCGACCCAGAAAGCCGCCGCCCGCCCCACCCTCTTCCGCACCCGGCTCGCCGCCGGGGAGAAGCCCGCCCGAAAACGCATGGCCACCCTGGCCGCCGTCTACGATGCCGAACCCGCACCCAGGCGTCCGCACGATGTCATCGCCCCGCCGGGCGGTCGGCACGGCCACCGGAAGTTGCGGCCCGGGCCTCGCGCCAAGGCGAAACGGCTGCACGGCTCGGTCATCGACGACGCGGCCAGTGTCATCAAGACGGCCTTCGAACAGGCCGAAGCACGCGACCGGGACCACCGGCGTCCCTGGGTCGTCCTCGTCGACGGTGCCCGTCACCAACTCGACCTCATCCAGACCGAAGCCGCCTCGCGGGGAGTCACGGTCAACATCGTCATCGACTTCGTTCACGTCCTGGAGTACCTCTGGGGCGCCGCCTGGAGTTTTCACAACAACGGTGATCCCGCCGCCGAGGACTGGGTCGCCATCCACGCGTTGAGCATCCTGGCCGGCGGAGCCCGGAGAACAGCCGAGTCGATCAAGACCCAAGCAGCAAGCCTGACGGACGTCCAACTCCATGGCGCGGAAGCCTGCATCCGCTACCTCACCAACAACGAACGCTTCCTCCACTACGAGCGCGCACTCGCGGCAGGCTGGCCCATCGCAACCGGAGTCATCGAAGGCGCCTGTCGACACCTGATCGCCGACCGGCTCGATATCACCGGGCCCGCTGGGGCCTCGCTGGAGCTGAAGCCCTCCTGAAACTCCGGGCACTGAACAGCAACGGCGACTTCCACACCTACTGGCGCTACCACCTCACCCGCGAACACCACCGGGTCCACCACATCCCTGACCAGGACCAACGCACCCTCGCGGCCTAATCAACCCTGTCCCTCCGGGAGAGCTACACCCATCTGATTCTCCGCGAGAGCCTTGGTGCGGTCCGGCCGTGCCGACCGCCGCTCGATGCCGATTGTGGGATGGCCTTCGATCGAGCCTTGGCGCTGCCACCAGAAGATCGCCTTGCGTGCGATGCACAGCTCCCGGTTGACGGTGTCAGCGTCCACCTGTCCGCCTGCGCGGCGGCCAGCTCGGCCAGGACCTCCGGCCATGCCGGGTCGTCGATCGCGGGGACGATGCCATGGCGTTGGCGGGCGCGGTCGTCTCGAATCCGACGGCGAGGAAGACGACTTGACGGTCTGGGTGCGCTGCGGCGACGCGGACTGCGTCCGTGGGCGCGTACACCACCCACATGTCTGCGCCACGTGCCCGCAGGGACAGCAGGTCCGTCGAAGTGCCGGGTACGCGCCGCATGTCGCCGAAGCTGGCGAGGATCACGTTGGGGCGGGTGGCGGGTGCCACCGCGCGGTCCAGAGTCTCCAGCGGAGTGACGCAGACGGGACAGCCGGGTCCCCGTGGATCATACGGATGCCCGCGGGAAGGAGTTCGTCGATGCCCTGGCGGACGAGCGTGTGGGTCTGGCCGCCGCGCACCTCCATGATCTGCCATGGGCGGGTGGCGGCGGCCCGCAGCTCGTCCAGGAGACGGCGGGGCAAGACCGGGGCGAGGTACTTCACATCTCGCTCGCGGGCCGGTTCAGGTCGAGGCGGACGTCGACGACTCCCTCCACCGCGCGGCTCGCGCGCGCGAGTACGGGGACGAGCGCCGTGTCACGCAGGGTGCCGCCGAGCGTGACGACGCCCTCATGGACGCGCACGTAGACCCTCGCTTGCGTGGGCAGCGAGGACAGGACGCTGCGGTCTATCTCGGCGGCGATGTCCTCGTCGGGGCGCAGGAACACCTTGAGCAGGTCGCTCCGGCTCACCACGCCTTGCAGCAGCCCGGTGGCGTCGACGACCGGCAGGTGCTTGACGCGGCGCCGGGCCATGACGCGCGCGGCCACGGCCAGCGTGGCGTCGGCGTGCACGGACACGGCCGGAGTGGTCATCAGCTCGCCCGCGGTGATCGCGCCGGCCTTGGCCATGTCGGACAGGCGCCGCAGCACGTCGTACCGCGTCGGGTCGACGTCGCGGAATTCCTCCTTGGGCAGCAGATCCGCCTCGGAGACGACACCTATGACGCGGCCCTCGCCTTCGAGCACCGGCAGCGAACTGACCTTCCACGTGTCTATGAGCTCGACGATCTCCTTGAAGGACGCGTCCCGGCCGACGGCGATGACGGTGTGGGTCATCACGTCGCTCACGTGGTACGGGGAGTCCTCGCGCGGCAGATCCGGGCGCGCGGACTCGGCTGCGGGCGATTGGTCGTGCGGTGCGTCAGGCATCGGTGCCTCCGTTGGTGCGGACGACGGTGAGGTCGAGGAAGTGGGTGGATCAGGAGACGCACGGGTCGTGCTTGCGGATCGCCGCGCCCTGGTGCTGCGCGGTGGGCGGAACGAGCAGGGCGTCGGTGACGGTGTCGTCGGCCGCCAGGGCGTCATGGTGGTGCAGCTCAGTGGGGCTTCGGTCGCCCCGCGCGCGGCGCCGTGGTGGACGGCTGGGTGGTCATCGTGCGCTGCCACCGCCGTAGGGCGCGTACAGGTCGAGCAGCCGGGTGCGGGCCGACTGCAGCCGGTGCGCGAGGACCTTGCCGACCCACTGGCCCACGGCCGAACCGAGGTGGGGGTCGTGCTCGCACATGAACCGAACCGCCGTCGCGTCGAACTCGTAGGTGGTCACCGGCGTCGTCGCCTCGGCGCCGAGCTGCCACACGTACGGCGGGAACAGCCAGGACCAGCCGACCAGTTCGTCGAATCCGATGGCCTCGATCACCGGTGGCCGACGCCCCGGCACACGCATGTCGAGAGTGACGGTGCCGGTGCGGACGATCCAGAACCGGTCGGCGCGAGTGCCCTCTTCGAACAGCCGGGTGCCCTCGGGGACATCGACCTCGCGGGCGATGCGCAGCAGACGGGTGCGGTGCCTCGGCGGCAGAGCCTGCGTCATCGTGGTGGTGGACGTGGTCGTGGTGTTCATGGCTGTGCCCCCCCTGTCGTGGTGCGCCGACCCGTCGTCGTACGCGGTGTGCTGGTCGCAGGCCGACGCGTCGCGTTCGGCGGCCAGTGCGGCGTCCCCCTCCGTGACGTCGATCCCGGCCGGGCACCGTGTGATGCGGCGCCCGCAGCCCACACAGCCGCCGCTTCCGAACTGGTCGTGCCAGGAGGAGAGTGGGCGGGTGGGCCACTGCCGGCAGCGGCTGCGGGAAGAGGCGCGGACCGGACCGCCGTGCAGGAGTGAGACGTCCCAGTCGAAGCAGAAGTACCCGCGCTGCCACCGCTCGGTGTGGTCCGCGGTGAGGTCGGTGACCTCCTCGGTGGTGGTGCGCAAGCATGTGGGGCGGACCATGGTGCAGTTGACGCAGCTCGGGCCGCGCGCGGCGATGTCGTCCCAGCGGTCGGCCGTCAGGCTCGCGCCCATCCGCGCCCGCAGGCCGAGCGGCGGCAACGAGCGGCTCATGCGTTCCCTGGCCGCCGCAACCGCACCGCGCGCCACGGCCTCGGTCATCAGGTCCGCCGGCCGGTGCGGTACGCCGTCGAGCAGGCGCGTTCCTTCCGCGCTGCCCACACGGACGAAGAAGCGGTGACCGAAGTCGTCGACGACTTCGGTGAGCGCCAGGTCGAAGTCGCCGTCGGCCGCGGGGCCACCGCCGGTCGACACACAGCAGCAGGTCGCGCCGGGCCCAGTGCACTCCGCGGCTATCAGCAGCGCCCCCCTCCGGCGCTGCCGACAGCCGTGGTCCAGGTAGTGGCCGCCCGCGAGGGCCCGCAGATCGCAGGGGCGGACCCCGAGCAAGGCGTATGTACGCGGGGCGGGGCGGACCTCGGTGAACACCGGAACGCCTTCGGACGCCCGCCGGGCGCTCCACAGATGCTCGCGCCGCGGGTACAGGAAGGCCTTCCACGACTGCGGCCCGGCGCTGTGCGCGAACGCGGCTCCGTCCTCGCGGGGCGTCAGCCGGTCATGCCCGGCGTCCGGTTCGACGCCCCAGCCGAACGGCAGCTCGTCGGCGGACGTCAGCTCGGCCAGGACGACGACCCCGTCGCGGACCGTGGGGCCCACGATCGTGCGGCCGTCCGCCACCAGCGCGGTCACCAGGGCGTCGAGCCCCGCACGGTCGAGCACCGCGGTGGCTCCGGTCGCGGTCATGGAGTCCTCCTCGCCACGTGCGGTTCGCAGGTCGCGTCGTCAGGTGCAGGGCAACTCGCACATGACCAGAATCGGGGGTGCGGGCCCGGCTCGGCAGGGGCCGTTCGGGCCGGTCGGAGGACCGTTGGGGCGCAAACCCGAGCCGGACGGTTCCACGGACGGGCCGTCGAGCCGTGCCGGAGCGTCGCCGGTGGCTCCTCGTCGCGTCGGGCGGGACGTCACCGAGCCCGGCGCGAGGGCGGCACTCGCCCTGCACATACCGGTCGGGCCGGATCCTCCGCGGGCACCGGCGGGCGGCCAGGCACCCTGGCGACGCGGCCCGGCCCGACCGTTACATCGCGAGCGGATCGAGGCGGCCGACGTGACCGCCTCGGCCCGTGGGATCAGGTCCTGTGGGTTCCCCACTCCGGTCCGGTCCTCTGCCACTCCTCGTCCCACGCGGCCATACGGCGCTTGTCGAGGACGGCGCGCACCGTGTGCAGGGCGATCAGCGCTGTCAGCGCGGCCCCGGCCGCAGCGGCGGCGGATGCGCCGACGACGCGCAGCACGACGTCGCCGGCGTCGAGCGGCGCCTCGGCGACCCGGCCGCGGGCGTCGAGCCACACCGCGACGCGCTCCCCGCGCCGACTGCCGGCCGGTGTCAACGCGTCGCCGGTGCGCGGGGTGCCGTCGGACGCCGTCCAGCGGGCCGGCACCCGGTGCAGGGGCACCGTGCCGTCGGCGGTGGGCACGACGGGCGGGGCGTTCGCGATGAGCACGGCGGAGACCCGATGCCGCTCTGCCCGCTCCGCCCGGGCGGCCGCGACGCCGTCGCGGTGCGCGAGCGCACCGGCGACGACCCCCGCGGCGGGAGCGCCCACGAACAGCACGACGCCGACGACGAGCACCGTCCAGGCCTCGATCACGTCCGAGCGGCGCCACAGCGGACCGCGGCGCAGCCGCCACCACGGAACGCGGCACGGCATGGCGTCAGTCTCCGGTGTCCACGCGGGAGCCGACCTCCCGGGCGATCCCGCTCGCCCACGCCGACACGGCGTCGAAGTCGCGGAAGTCGCCCCCTTTGCCGGAGTTCAGGATCATCCGGGCGACACGGCCACGGGCCCGCTCGTCGAGGCATCCCCCGAAGGTGGCCTGTCCCCGGGCGCCGAGCCTGCGTGCAACGCGGCGTACGGAGGACGGCGGCGGAAGGGCCCGCCGCGACGCCGAGGAGTCCAGCGGACCGCTGCTGAAGAGCCACAGCGGGCGCCTGGCCAGCGCGCGCCGGTGTCGCCGTGCGAAACGCCGCGCGTCACGCTGCCAGCGCCCGGCGTACAGCGCGCCGCCCAGCACCACGGCGTCGTACGGGGAGAGATCCCGCACCTCCCCGGCCGGCCGCACGTCGGCCGCCAGCCCGGCCTTGTCGAGGACAGCGCCGACGGTGTGAGCCAGCTCGGCGGTGGCACCATAGGTCGATCCGTAGGCGACCAGGACCGTGGGTGGCATGGCCGTACCCCTCTCACAGTTTGCGCAGCCAGTCGTCGGCGACGCCGTGCAGCGCCTCCTCCGAGGGCCGCAGGTGGGAGTCGTCCAGGCGATAGGTGAGCTTGTCGACGACCGCGACCACGCCGTCGATCTGCCGGGTCATCCGGACGGCGATGGGGATGTCGCTGAGCCGCTCGAGCTGTCCGCGTAGCGTCACCACGCCGTCGAGGACCTCCACGGCGATGGTCTGCGGCGCGAGCCACAGGGTCTGTACGAGGACCTCTTCGACGACGTCGCGGCGGATCTCCACGTCGGGCCGCAGGAACACCTGAAGCAGGTCACGGCGGGTGACGATGCCGACGAGACGTTCCTCCTCGTCCACGACGGGCAGTCGCTCGACGCGATGCCTGGCCATGGTGCGGGCGGCCTCGGCGATGGTGTCCTCGGCGTGCACGGTCACGGCGGGCTGCGACATCAGTTGTCCCGCGGTACGGGCGTGGGCCTTGGCCGTCCGCTTGCGCGCGCCGGGGAGCAGTTTCCGCCAGCGGATGGACGGTTCCGGTGTGTACGGGGCCTCGGCCTCCGCCTGACGGGCCATGAGGTCCGTCTCGGAGAGCACTCCGATGACGTACTGCTCGCCGTCCACGACGGGAAGTCCGCTGATGCGGTGCCGGTCCAGGAGCCGGGCGACCTCCTTGAAGGGAGTGTCGTACGTGGCCTGGACGACTTCGGTGGTCATGACGGTGCCGACCTTGCGGTGTTTCATTGCCTTCGCCTCCTCGGCGCGCTCGGTGTCCTCGGCGGCTTCAGCGGAGCCGTCGCAGTTGTCGCAGATAGGGGTCCTGGGCCCGGCGCGGCAGCACGCGGACGCGTACGTCCAGCGCGGTGATCAGCTCGGGCCGGGCGAGGACCGGATTGAGGTCGGCCTCGGCGAGCTGCGGCAGGTCGCTCGCCAGTCGTGAGAGCCGCAGCAGCAGTTGCTCGATGCCTTCCAGATCGACCGGTCCGCCGCCCGCGCTTCCGAAGAGCAGCGGCGCGCAGCGGGGGGCGGTGATCAGTTCGTGGACGTCGTGGTCGGTGAGCGGTGCCAGACGGGCCGCGTGGTCGGCGAGTACCTCGGTGGCGGTCCCGCCGTGCCCGAACAGCACCAGGGGGCCGAAGATCTCGTCCTGGACGACGCCGGCGAAGAGTTCCACGCCGCGTGGGGCGAGCGGCTGCACGACCACGCCGGTCATCAGGTGGCCGAAGCGCACCTCGAAGTCCCGGTAGGCGGCGCGGACCTGTGCGTCGCCGCGCAGGTCGAGGTGGAGTGCGTGTTCCTGGTTCTTGTGCAGCAGGCCGGGCCAGTGGGCCTTGAGCACGACGAGCCCGTCGGGGCCCTTGAGGCGTTCGGCGGCGAGCACCGCGTCGTCCTCGGTCTCGGCCCAGGCCCAGGGCAGTTGGCGGATGCCGTAGGCGTCGAGGAGTTCGGCGCACTCGCGCGGGCCGAGCCAGCCGCCTTCCGGGTGCTGGTTGAGATGGGCCTCGACCGTCGCGTTGGCACGCGGTGGGTCGATGCCGTCGAGCTCGGGCACGGTGCCGGGCGGGCGGGCGAGCCACCGGGTGCGTGCGGCGGCGTGGGCGAGCGCGCGGGCGGCCGCCTGCGGGTCGGCGTAGGAGGGCACCGTGCCGTCCTCGGCGGGCAGCAGGCGCACCGGTAGATCCTGGTCGAGCAGGACCGCGACGACCGGACGGTCGCGACGGCGGTCCGGGGTGTGGGTGAGGGAGCGGACCAGCGCGTCGCCCGTCGCCGCGGCGACTGCGGTGGGCACGAGTGCCACCAGGACCGCGTCGACGCGGCCGCTCGCGGTGAGATGCCGTACGCAGGCGCGCAGTTGCTCCTCGCTGACCGCGGCGGTGGCGTCGACGGGGTTGGTGGCGGTGGCCCCTTCGGGCAGGACGGCCAGAACGTCGTCGATGAGGTCGGTGCCGAGCGGCGGCAGCGTGAGCCCCGCTTCGGTGCAGGCGTCAGCGGCGAGTACCCCGGCGCCGCCCGCGTTGGTCACCACGGCGACGCGGGCCCCGGAGGGCAGCGGCTGGCTGTGCAACAGCGCGGCGGCTTCGAGGAGTTCACCGACCGACCGAGTGGCGGTGATGCCGGCCTGCTTGAAGAGGGCCCGGCGCGTCATGGTGGGAGTGGCGGCGGCCGACGTGTGCGAGGCGGCCGCCGCCCGCCCGGCCTCGGTACGGCCCGCGTCGACCGTCAGGATGGGCATCCGCCGGGTGACGCGCCGTGCGGTGCGCGCGAAGGCGCGCGGATTGCCGAACGACTCCAGATGCAGCAGCGCCAGGTCGGTGTGCCCGTCACATTCCCACCACTGGAGCAGGTCGTTGCCGCTGACGTCGTACTTGTCGCCCAGCGAGACGAAGCTCGACACCCCCACACCCAGTCGGGCCAGCCCGCTGAGGAGCGCGATGCCCACGCCCCCTGACTGGACGGCGACCCCCGCCGTCCCGGGGTGCGGGTGCGTGGCGGCGAACGTGGCGTCCAGGCGCACGTCCGGTTCCGCGTTGGCGACGCCGAGGCAGTTGGGGCCGACCAGGCGCATCCCGTGGGTCCGGCAGATGTCGAGCAGCGCCCGCGCCTGGTCGACGTCGAGCCCGGCGGAGACGGTGACCAGGGCGGCCACGCCGAGCTTGCCGCACTCCTCGGCGGCCGCGGGCACCTGGGCCGCGGGCACGGCGAGCACCGCGAGTTCCGGAACCTGCGGCAAGGAGGCGATGTCGGGGTGCGTGTGGACGCCGAGGACGGTGGCGGCGTTCGGGTTGACGGCGAACAGGCGGCCGGTGAAGCCGCCGGTGCACAGGTTGCGCAGGACGGCCCGGCCGACCGAGCCCGGCCTGCGGCCCGCGCCGACGACGACGACCGACTCGGGGCGCAGCAACGGCCGCAGGCTCGCCACGTCGGCGGTGCGGCCGCGGAAGTCCACGGACGTCAAATAGGTGTCGGTCTGGGCCAGTTGGACGACGCACTGCACCTCGGTGCCCTCGAAGCGGCGTGCGGTGCTCAGACCGAGGTCCGCGAAGACCTTGAGGACCTCGTGGTTCTCGGCGAGCGCGTCGGCGGTGAACGCGGTGATGCGGGCGGCGCGCGCCGTGGACACCAGGTGCTCCAGGAGCAGGGTGCCGATGCCGCGGTGGTGCCAGTGGTCGTTGACGGCCAGGGCGATGTCCGCCGTGACGACGCCCGTGTCGGTCGAGTCGTCGTTCGTGGTCTCGTACTCGGCGATCCCGACGAGGTGGCCGTCGTGCTCGGCGAGCAGCGCGCAGTACCCGGAACCTTCCGGCCGCACGTTCCGCGAAACGACCGGCATGGCACGGCCGGACACGCGGGCCGCCGCTTGCTCGGCCGACCGGTGGCTCGCGACGAAGAACCGCAGCCGCAGGTGCTCGGGCGACATGTCCTCGTACAGGCGCAGGACCGCGTCGTGATCGGCCGGCTCGCCGGGGCGTATGAGGATGGTGGTGCCGTCGGCGAGCAGGGCATGCGCGGGGGCCGTGGCCGGTGCGGGCCGAGGTGCGGGTGCGGAAGAACGGGAAGCGGCGCTGCCGGTCATCGTGTACCTCGCGCTTGTGTTCGGTCGGTTGACGTCTTCAGGGTCGTGCCGGACACCGGTGCCGGGCAGTGGCCGACCGGCGCCCCGACTCGGGCCGAACGGCCCTCATGGCAAGGCCTGCCCGAACTCGCCCTCGACCGCGTCGGCCATCACCCGCAGCACGTCCAGAGTGCGGTGGGTCTTGGCCTCGTCGACCTGGGCGATGGCGAAGCCGACATGGATGACCACGTTCATGCCCACATCTGCGTCCGGTGTGCAGTTCGACACGCGTCGCGCCGAGCGCCACCGAAGTCGACGGTCGCCATGCGCAACCCGGCGTCGTCGTGAAGGTCGAGCACCCGTCCGGGAACCCCCAAGCACACGGCTGTCACCTGCCCTTCCGCGCCGTACCCCGACGTTCCTCGGCGAGCGGGGCCGCGGCGTCGGCGGCATGCCCGCAGCTGATGCCGCCGTCGCCGACCGGAACCTGACGGTCGACCAGGACCCGAAGGCCGTGGGCTCGCAGTCGTCGCCGTACTTGCGTGAGCAACTGGACGTCGGCGAAACAGCCGCCGCCCGGACACACCGTCCGGGGCGCGCTGTCCCCGACCGCACGGGCGCCCAGCTCGGCGGTGGCGGCGGCGAGCGCACTGTGGAGGGCGGCGGCCAGACGCGGCACGGACCCGCCGTCGGCCTGCCGGTCCAGCAGGTCTCCGGGCGTGGCCGCCGAGTCGTAGACCCACAGACCGGCCACGCGCACGAGGCGGTCTTTGAGCGGCACCGGGTGGTCCCGGCCCGCAAGGCCCGCGGCGGCCTCCAGGGCGACGGCCACCTCACCCTCGTAACTGACGGTGTCGGCGAGTCCAAGAAAGCTCGCGACGGTGTCGAACTCGCCGCCGGGCAGGCGGTGCGGTGGCGAAGCGCCCCACGCGTCGATAGTGGGGCAGGTCGGCGACGAAACACCTCCCCGCCCCAGAGCGTGCCGTCGTCCCCGAGACCGAAGCCGCCGTAGGCGACGCCGACGAACGGCCCGTGTACTCCGTGCTCGGCGGCGCACGCGGCTACGTGGGCGTGATGGCGCTGCACCGCGACGCGGGGCACGGGCTGCTCCAGGGCCCATCGTGTGGACAGGTACCCGGAGCGTGAAGGTGTGCTTCGTCTGCGCGCCCGCGCCAGCGAGCGGCACGGGTGCGGGGGGACTGAGGGGCAGAGGTGCGGGGGCCGGACCGCGGGCGCGGCGCGCGGTGAGCGGAAGCCGGCCTGCGGCGGTCACCACGGAGTCGTCGTAGCGGGCGCGGATCGGCGTCAGGAGCGCCCGCTCGGTGCTGTTTCAGCCGCGCAGGTCCGCCCGCCACACGCACCATCACGGCGAACGGCTTGACCGGCCTGCGCTTGCGCCGCCGCAGCTCCGCCACCGCCTCGGGGTCGGTCGCGTCGCACACCGACTGATAGCCGCCGAGCCCCTTGACCGCGACGATCCCGCTTGTGGCGAGCGACCCCACCGCTGCCTTGAGCGCCTGCTCGCCGCGCGAGTCCCCGATGTGAGGGTCGGGCCGCACGCCGGACACGCCACGGGTTCGGCGTGGAAGCGCCGGTCGCGGGGGTCGGCGTACCCCGCGGCACAGTCGGCGCACAGGGGGAAACGGCGCATCGTCGTCCGCACGCGGTCGTATGGCAGGCCCTCGATGATGGCGGCCCGAGGCCCGAGTCGGTGCAGTCGACGAACGGATACCGGTGGCGCCGGTTCTCCGGCGTGAAGAGCTCGCGCGGACAGGCGTCGCAGGTCGCCGCGTCGGCGGGGATCTCACGCAGACGCGTCGCGTGCCGTCCGGCTCCCGCAACACGACCCCGCGCACCCGTGCGAGCGGGGGTGCGTCCGCGCGTATCCCTCGGCCGAACTCCGTGACCGCGTCCGGCCCCGTCACCTCGCCCTCGACGTGCCCGTCCACGTTCGCCACCCAGCCGCTCAGGCCGGGCCCGTCCGCCAAGCGGTGCACGAAGGGGCGGAACCCCGCGCCCTGGACGGTCCCGTGGACCGTGAAAGCCCGCGTCACACGCATCCTCCACTCACCCCCGCGCGGCGGCGTCACGATGCCGCACGATTTCGAGCTCGACGGACTCGGTCAGTGGCGCGAGGGCTTCCGCGACCGCGGGCGACAGACCGGTACCGAGAGAGCTGTCGGCACCTTCGACGGCGTACACGACCATCCGACCAGGCAACCGGCCGAGGACGCGGGCCAGTTCGACGGCCTCACCCAGCCCCAGACCGTGGGAACTGGCCCTCGGGGGCTGCGCGAGCCGCACGGCGTCCAACTCGATGCGGTGGACGCGGCCCGGTGTGCCTGGATGCGCGTGCGCGGCGTCCACGACCACGGCCAGCTCGGCGCCCTCCCACAGGGCGATGAGCCGAACGGGATCCCCGTCACAGGCGGCAAGCGTTGTCCCGGGCGGCAGGGGACGCCGCGCGGCGCGCTCCCGTAGTCGCCCGACGACCGCCCAGCCGATCCCGTCGTCGTGCCGGTACGCATTGCCGACGCCGACAACGGCGATGTGCGTGCGCTTCTTCATGCGACTCACCGTGGTCGTCCCCGACGCGCACCGCGCAGGGGCCGATCAGCCCCTTCCGGGGGCCGCTGCGCCTCTGCCTCGCTGGAGTACGTCACCCCGGCTTGCGATGGGGGCACACGCAACGGGCCGAGCAACGAGAAGGGGATGAGGGCCGTGGAGCAGGATCTGGTCGTCGGTGTGGACGGTTCCGAGGAGAGCCTGGCCGCGGTGGACTGGGCTGTCGGCGAGGCGGCACTCCGTGGAGTGCCACTGCGGATCGTCTACGCCTCCGCGTGGCAGCGGTACGAGGGCCACAAGCCGTCGTTCGGCGTTCATCGCAGTCCGGCGCATGTGTACGCCGATCACATCGTCGGGCAGAGCGTCGAGCGTGCGCGCCGTCGTGCGCCGGCGCTGAAGGTCACCAGTGACGTGGTGGCCGAGGACCCGGCGACACTGCTGATCCGGGAGAGCGGGCGCGGAACCACGGTGGTGGTGGGCAGCCGTGGCAGGGGCGAGCTGACATCGTTGCTGCTGGGGTCCGTGAGCCTGTCGGTGGCCGCGCACGCCCCATCACCCGTGATCGTGGTCCGCGGTGGGGAGAAGAACCGCGACGGCGGGTTCCGCGAGGTCGCCGCCGGGGTCGGCGAGGCAGGTGAGTCAGGGTCCGCTGTGGCTTTCGCGCTCCGGGCCGCCGAGGCACGCGGAGTCGTGCTGCGTGCCGTGCACTCCTGGCGGTGTCCCGCCCACGCTGTGCCGGACGAGCCGCGGCGCGGGGAGCCGACGGACTTCCACCAGATCCGCGCCGAAGGGCAGTTGGACGAGGCGCTGCGTGACATCGTGCGCGGCGACACGACGGTGGATGTGCGCAAACACGTGGTCGAAGGACATGCCCGGACCGCACTGCTGGCGGCGTCGGCCTGTACCGACCTGCTCGTGGTCGGCGCCCGCCGCCGCAAGGGACACCTCGGCATGCAACTGGGCCCGGTCAACCACGCGGTTCTGCATCATGCCGCGTGTCCGGTCGCGGTCGTGCCGCACACGTGACGTTCCGGGCGGCGCGCCAGGGACCTGCCCGCCGCGCCGGAGTCACGCGGTGGGCCTCGTGCCGGTGCTGCGGGCCAGCACGTCCGCCACGGGCCGACGTGGCGTACGCACCCGGTCATGGGTGTATCCGAGGCGCAGGATCATTTGGGGGTGCTGACCTGACGGTACGACGGCGCGCACCTTGGCCCGCAGGCCGGTGAACTCCAGTGGCTGTGTGTGGAACCCGGCCGCGACCTTGTGGCCGGTCGCGTACAGCAGGACGCGCTGCAGGGCCTGGCCCGCCCGCAGCCAGTCCTGACAGCCGTCGTGCGGCGTGGTGAGCAGGACCACGAGCCCGGTGCGGGCCGGCCACTTCCCGGGCGGCGAGGCGGTTTCGGGATGACGCGTCACATCGGTGAAGTCACGACCGGCCAAAGCCGTGCAGTCCGGATGGAATCCGCAGGCCGCGGCGGGCACCCCGTCGTCGCGCAAGTCGTCGCCCAGCCGCGT
This sequence comes from Streptomyces sp. NPDC040610, assembly GCF_055594065.1. Lineage (NCBI taxonomy): Bacteria > Bacillati > Actinomycetota > Actinomycetes > Kitasatosporales > Streptomycetaceae > Streptomyces > Streptomyces sp. NPDC040610. Next base: position 170,575 of record NZ_JBVIXA010000015.1, read on the forward strand.
CCAGCGGCGCAGTTCGGCGAGATAGGCCGGGCTGTGCCGCCTGAGGCGCTCGGCCTCACGGACCAGTTCGGCGAGGCGACTCTGTGAGGTGAGGTCGTCCAGGGTGCACAGCTCGGCGCCCTCGGAGCGCGCTTGCTGCCGGAGGGCCTCGATCAGGGGCGCGGGTGGTGGTGCCGTGTGGAAGGGCCCACGATGGGTGTGGCGCTTGCCTATCGCGTGGTGCATCAGCCTCTCCTCGGGGGTCGACGGGTCGTACGCTCCCCAGCCCGCCCGTACGAGCAGCGCGGGCACCCTCGCGTCGGGGAAGGGCTGCACCATCGGCTGAAACCCGAGGTTCCGCACGGCGAGTCGCAGGTTGAAGAGCGCCGCACCACAGCTGATCACCTGCTGCCTTCCGCGGGGGTCGGCCAGCGGAAGCCGCCGAGTGCCGTCCGCGTACAACAGGACCCGGCCACCGGAGCAGGTGAACAGCCAGGGCTGGGAGTTGTGCAGTGAGGGCGCCATGGCAGCCGCGCGGACAACGTGGTTGGCGGCGTGGTCGTAAGGCGTGAGTGTGCGCTGTTCCGTCATGACGGACCATCCCGTGCCCGGTGGCCCCAGGGCCACCGCATGCTCTGTCGTGCCTGCCTTGTCGTATCTGTCTCACGCTGAAGCGTCCGGTCGGGCCACCACGGTGGTCAGGGGCCGAGCGTCCCTGGACGGGGGCCGTCCGACCTGCCTGGCACGGCACGTGCGGCAGGAGGATGCGAAGGAGAAGGGGCAGTCTGACGAGTCGAAGCCGGGCACGGACGGTCAGGAGGCCGACCATGAATGCGACTCTGCGCCTCGGGCGCATCGCAGGCGTACGGGTCGGTGTGCATTGGAGCACGTTGTTCATCGTGGCTCTCGTCGTTGTCACGCTCGCGCGGGGCCGCTTTCCGCAGGCATACCCCGGCGAACCCGCCTGGGCCTACTGGGGACTCGGTCTGATCACGGCTCTGGTGTTCATCGTCTCCTTGTTGGCACACGAGATGGCACACGCGGTCGTCGCCCGCCGCAGTGGTGTGGCCGTCGAGGGCGTCACCCTGTGGATGTTCGGCGGGGGCACGCGGTTGCGCGGCGACGCCCGGGATCCGGGCACAGAGCTTCGCATCGCGGGAGTGGGCCCGCTGACGAGTCTGGTCGCCGCGGTGTTCTTCACCGGCACCGCTGCCTGGATGGCGGTGCTGTCGGCGCCCGGTCTCGCGGTGGAGTGCGTCAGCTGGCTTGCCGCGATCAACTTCGTGCGCGCCGTGTTCAACACGCTGCCCGCGGCGCCGCTCGACGGCGGGCGCGTGCTGCGGGCCTACCTGTGGCACCGCGGTGAGGACCCGGTGCGAGCGGCTCGCGGCGCTGCCACGGCCGGCCGGTACCTCGGCTGGTTCATGCTTCTCCCCGGCTTCGCGTCCGTGCTGTTGAGCGGGGTGCTCGTGGGGCAGTGGGCGGCGCTCGTCGGCTGGTTCCTGATCGCTGCGGGGACTTTCGCGGTGTTCGTCCGAGACCACGACCAGCCCGTCGTGGCGGGCGGCGACGACGACGGACCCACACCGGTGGAGCTGTTCGTGTCGTCGCTCGCCGCCTGCGTCGCGTACTACGCCGGTCGATTCCTGCAACGCCACCAATTGCCGTGCGAAGGCCTGCGCGTGCGAGCCGAGTTCGACATGGCGGACGACCGGCCCGCCCGGGTCGCGGCTGTGCGGATGCGGATCCTGCTGCCCGTGCCCCTCAGCCAGGTGCGGCGACGGGCGCTGTGCGCGGTCGTGAACCACTGCACGGTCCACAACTCGCTGCGTCGGGCGCCCGAGATCACTGTTGTCGCGGACTGAACGGGCCACCGGGGAGAGGTCACCATGCGCGTGTTGCTGCACCCGTGGGTGCCCAGCGGCAAACCTGTCCCGATTGAGGGGAAGTTGATGCTGGGCTCGTGCGACAGGACGTTGAGCGAGGAAGACGTGCTCGACTGGCTGACGGGCGAGGCCGTCGATGGCTGGCCGTACTCGTCGTCGCGGAGATCGTGTACCGCTGCCTTTCCACGCCGAGGAGTTCTGGGCTGGTTTCGATCACTTCTTGCGACAGCGTTGGTTAACGAGTTTTGACGGCATCGTCCGGTGGGCGGCTTCGCAGATCGTCATGAGTTTTGAAGGCACCTGCTGATTGAGGTGAGTCGGGTCGGCGGGTTGCGACAGGGCTGTCACAAGCTTCGAAGATCGCTTGACCTTGCCCCAGAGGGGGAGACGACAGTGTCTCTGTCGATCACATGAGCGGGCGGTCTGTGCTCGCTGGGCAAGGACGAAGAGGGGGAGTTCGCGTGACCGCGACCTGTGTCGTTCTCGACATCGGCGGCGTGCTGGAGATCACGCCGGAAACTGGATGGGTGCAACGGTGGGAAGAGCGGCTGGAGCTGCCACTGGGCACTGTCCATGAGCGGATGCGCGACGTGTGGCGGGCCGGGAGCGTCGGGAGCATCAGCGAGCGAGAGGTGCACGAGCAGGTGGCGGTCCGTTTGGGTCTCGACGCTTCCCAGGGTGAAGCCTTCATGGCTGATCTCTGGGCGGAGTATCTGGGGACGCCGAACGAGGACCTCATCGACTATGTGCGGGGGCTGCGGGGACGCTGCAGGCTGGGCATCCTGAGCAACAGCTTCGTCGGCGCCCGCGAGCGGGAGACGACGCTGTATCACTTCGACGAATTGGTGGAGCAGATCGTCTACTCCCACGAGATCGGCATCGAGAAGCCCGACCTGCGTGCCTTCGAGGCCGCATGCGCCAGCTTGAACGTGCGGCCGGAAAACTGCCTGTTCATCGACGATGTCGAGGTCAACGTCGAGGCCGCCCGGGCGGCAGGCATGCATGCCCACCTCTTCGAGGACAACGCCCGGACCATCACGCGCATCGCAGCTCATCTGGACGCCGGGCCCCTGGCCCCAGACCGTGTCCCGCTCGCGTGACGTCGGCCTGGCCGTTCTTCAGCGGCTGCCTGGCCAGGCGTTGAAGTGGTTGATCAGCCCGCTGTGGTCTGTTCCGCCAGTTCGTTCAGCTCAGCGAGCCAGGCGACTTCGGGGACCAGCGGTCCGTCTCGCCCCGAGCCCGGCTGAGTCCCAGGACCTGGGCGGGCGCGGACTTCAGGTTGTCGTAGCGGACCTTGCTCCGCGGAACACCGCCCAGCGTTCTGAGCGCGTGCACGTGGCCTTCGAAGAAGGCTTCCTGCCCGCATGAGGCGAAGACGCGGTGCACGGCTTTGCCCGCCGGATCGCCGCATACAGCTCGACCTTCGACATCTGCGGCATGACCAGCACCAATCCGTGAACAACTGCTGTCGCTACCCGTGAACAGAGCCAGGCCGACCGGGGCACCCGACAGCGGCCCTTCGGGCCATCTGCTCGGACGGGCGCCTGAAACGTCCGAAAGCTCCGCTTGCGGGCGGTGGAAAAGGGAGTTGGCTGGAGGGGAACCACAGGCTCTCTAGGCGCTGGAGGTTTCATGACCAATCGGATCGATCAACCTCGAAAGCTTGATCTCGTCGGCAACCCGGTGCACGTGGGTGGAGTCGGCACTGGCCACGAGGGCACGCTCCACTACCGGGTCGGCGATGGCCATGACGAGGTGACCGGACACTTCAACGTCGGCGGCGGCACTGGTGAGCACGGACAGTTCCACGTCCAGGTGGACGTCGGCAAAGCCAAGTTCCAGGCCGACCGGCTTCTTATCCAGGTGTTCGAGAAGAGCCCCAAGGACGGCAGCGAGATCAACGTGGTGACCACGCCCGTCCTCTACGGGCCGCGTATCGTGCCCGGCTACTACGGCTACCGCGAGCACAAGGTGGTCAAGGGGGACACCCTGTCCGGACTGGCGAAGGCACACTACGGAGACCCCTCGCTGTTCAAGCGCATCGTGCGTGCCAACCCGGACCAGATAAGCGACCCGGACAAGATCACCCCGGGGCAGGTCCTGCGGATACCCATCGGTTCTTGAACCTGTCGTCGCATGCTGTGAGAAGTCGGCACTGACCAGGGGCTGACGCTGCCCTGCGAGGGCTCCGCGAGAACTGTGCTCATCCGCAGGGCGGCGCCGACGCCGATCAAGGAGTCGGACTCTTGCCCCTGAGCCGTTGCCCGGAACCTGCCGTGCCGAGTGAGGGTGGCAGAGTGCGGTCGGTCTCGTCTGGGACCGACCGCCTTCTCATGGGCGGGGCCTTGCGAGTGGGCAGGGTCACGGCTCGCAGCGGCTGATCGCGCTCGCCTCGCAGGCCGAGGCGCAACGGTCACTTGCCGATCTTGAGGTCGGAGATCAAGCGCGTCGCGATGTCGGACTGGACCATCAGATGAGTGTGGCGGATGTGATTCTCCGAGACCTTCCAGGTCAGGGTTACGCGGCTCCAGCAGTGCCCCATCCCGCTGTCGTTGTAGACGACCTTCCAGGCCGTGGGGACCCCCGTGGCGCGCAGCACGCCGTCCTTGTGGTGGGTGGCCTCCCAGCGGGCCAGAGTGTGGCGCAACTCGGGGGTCAGGTAGTGGTTGCGGAGGGCATGGCTGAGGCGCCCTCGACCGGAGTCGAACAGGATGTCGATGTACGCGCCGTAGAAGTCAGCGACCCGATCGACCGTGGACTGCGGGCTGCCGCCGCGGGCTTGTGGGGCCTCCGGGGTGGCCACGGCCGCGCTCCTGGCCTGGCTGCCGGTCGCGATGCCCGGTGCCGTCGCTCCGAGCAGCAGCACTGCGCCGCCCAACGCGAGACGGCGGAGAGCAGGGGCTGTAAGCATGGCTTCTCCTCTCTTTGCCCGGCCACCGAAGTGGAACGACCAGGTCTCTCACCATCCAGTGCACCGCGTCGGGACCCTGCGGTGGGCGGGCCGACAGGACCGACTTGGAGGCCGTACGGCGTAGTTGGGGCGACAGGCGTGCTGGGCCGTTGGGCGCGCCGGGTTTGGTCGACCCCATGTCGACATCTGCTCCGGTGCCGCCAGGAACGATGCCCGGCCCATGATCGACGTGGGCGCCAGGGCCTCTCCTCGGCGTCCCTTGTCGGGATTATCGATTGGGTGTAGCTGTTCTGCGGGGACCTCCTGAGCAATCAGAGTGGTTCGATGGGCAGTTCCAGGGTTTCCTTCGGTGCAGCGAAGCCCGTCCGGCGATACAGGGATGCACTCCGTTCCGAGGGCCAGACGATCAGAGTGTCCATGCGGTTCTGCCGACCGTGGCGGACTACTTCGTCCAGCAGCGCCCTGCCCAGACCGCGGCCGCGGTGCTCCGGGCAGACGTAGAAGTTGGTGACGTAGCCGAGCGTGTCGGCGTCGGCGCCTGGCTCGGGAATCTTCTCCACGTGGTTCAGGAAGACATGGCCGTGGACTTCGTTATCGGCCTCGGCGATCCAGGCGGTCCAGGACCCGGCCAGACGGGTACGCATCCACTCGGTGCACTCGCGGATGAAGGACTCCTGTCCGCCGCTTGGGTTCGGCTCGTCTTCCAGCTTGAAACGCCACCTCAGACGTGCCAGAGCAACTGCGTCGGCGGCCTGTGCCTTGCGGACGGTGAATGTGGTCATAGGCGAGATCATCGCTCAACCGGTGAGTCTGTAGTTGGCCTGGTCGGCTCCTGGATGCAGGCGTCGGTGCTCGGCCTGGACGTGGAAGTTCCAGTACGCCGGGAAGTCGTCGTTACTGATGACGGCGCGGAGGATGAGGAGGGCTTCGGCGCCGGGGACGCTCCTTCTGCTGCCGGTGATGTCGAGTCCGTCGGCGATGAGGTGGCGGGCCGCGCCTTTGTTCACCGGTCAGCTTGCGATGATCAGCCTCGGCGCGGATCTCATCGGCGGCCTGCTGGGCACGTCCGCGAAGGATGCGGGCGGTCTTGACGGCGATCCAGTCCTCGGCGTCCGCGTCGGCGGGGGCGTGGAAGCAGCGGGATGCGGCCCAGAGTTTTTCGATCACGTGGACCAGGTCGAGGACGATGTGGATGGTCACGGGCCTGGACCTGGTCGAAGGCAGCGGCGAGGACGTGCTCGGGATCGTGTTCGACCGATTCTGTCAGCCACTTCTCCTGTGCTTTCGGCCCTGGCCGGGGTGCTCGCTCGCCGCTGCGGCCGCCGGGCGGGGAGATGATGTCGTGCGCCGTCCGCTTGCGTCCCGCCTTCTCGCCGGTGGCCGGGCGGGTGCGGAAGGTCCGCTTGGCCCGCTCGGCCGCCTTGCGGGTGGCTTCGCGCAGGTGGCCCGGGCGCATGATGATCCCCTTGCCGTCCACGGACAGCACCAGCAGCATGTCCGCGCTCTGCGGCATGGGGATGCGGGCGGCGTAGAACGCGGCCACGTTCACCGCCGCTGCCTGCACGAGGTGTTCGACTGGCGTTTGCCTGCTACCTTCCCGCAGCATCGGGTGATCGCCTCCATCGCGGTGTCGTATGAACCGCGTACCGCCTCGAGCACGGCGTGCTTGCGTACTCCCATGGTTGTGCCGCTCGTACGGTAGGCCGAGCACTTTGTCGGCCGGGTAGCAGTTGACCTGGCCCGGTGACCTGAGCGCGCACCGGGTGACCCTCACCGTCCGAAGGACGGTGGCCCGTTCGCGGTGATGCCCGCGCTCCAGGCGGGTGCGTCCGCCGGCCAGGGCCGCACGCGAGCACGGATTCAGCGCGGCCAGTTCCGTCTCCTCGTGGCGGGCCCGCAGATCAAGGTGGGCCTGCAGCAGCAGCCGGGCCCGCTCCCGGCCCCGCGCCGCGGCCATTTCCTCCACATCCCGATGAGGCAGGACCAGCATGGCGGGGCCGGAGAGATCGGAGATCAGCTGAGTGAAGAAAGAAGCCGAGCGGGCAAACGGGTCAGCCATCGCGGCATGCTCGTAGTCTTCCATCGGGTTCTCGTTCCGGGGCATCGAATGGTTTCGTCACCCTCGACGCTAGGCGCGAGAGCCCTCTCCCTGTGTCGGTGGCGGAAGGATGAGGCGACGGACAAGCCCGACAAGAGCGACGTACAAGCCCGACAACAGCATCGCAGGGAGGGCGAGATGACCGGAATGATCGAACGGCTGCCGGGATGGCCACCGGTGTTGCCGGATCTGTTCGCCTGGGTGGAGTCCGGGCTGCCCGGAGTCCTCACGACCCCTGGTCCGCACGGCATCCGGATAGAGGAATCGTTGAGGGAGGGGGTGTACACCCTGCGGGCCGAACTCCCGGGGGTCGACCCGGCCGAGGGCATTGAACTCGGCATTGCCGAAGGCGTCTTGACGTTGCGCGCCGAACGTGGCGCCGAGACCACCGCCGAACACCACACCGAATTCCGCTATGGGACGTTCGCCCGCTCGGTCCGGCTGCCCGCCGCCGCCCGGGGCGACGATGCCACCGCGGACTACAAGGACGGTGTCCTGACCGTCGAGGTTCCGGTGCCGGACGCGAAGACGGGCACCTGGGCCATCCCGGTACGACGCGTCTGAGTACCGGGATGTGAAGCGCGCGCCTCTGCATGTTCCCGACGCATGGCGGGTCCGATGCCGCGGCCGAGCCGTTTGCGCCCCTGGACGACGAGCGTCACGGCGACTCCGGAGGAGCGGATCTTCCCGGCGAGCTTCCCGGCAGTCTCCAACTCGGGCCGCTTCATGGCGCGGGTCGAGATCTTTTCCGAGACGACCTGGGTGACCCCGTTCTTGACCGTGATCACTGGATGGAGGTGGGCGCAAACCGCACTTCGAGCCAGACGGCGTTCACCCACGCTCAGCTTGATGACGGACTCATCGTCGAAGCTCCGGCCATTTGCAGCACCGGGTGCTGCGGCGACGTCCTAGGACCGCACTGCAGCCAAGCCGGGCACAAGCCCGGCACACCCGCACCGACCTGCCGAGCCGAGCGCGGGCGAGGCAGGTGAGCATGCGGGTGCACTGCCCGACAGCTCTCCGGGCTCCGCAGAACAACAGATGGACGCGCGGCTGCCCGCGCGGATGGCGGCATGCAGTCGGCCGGGGAACGGCGACCACCGGACACCGGGCGTGGCGAAGCACGCTGTGGAGGGCTGAGCCGAGCGCCGGGCCGGGCAGGCCGCGACCGCGAGTTCCCACGATGAGGCCCAGGGCGCGCGCGGACTCCTGAGTCAGTACCTGCGCCGGGTGGCCGCGGACAACCCTGTGGTGTACGTCCACGGTTGGGTGAAGGGCCTGTCGCACTGCCACCGTCTCCGACAGGACCTGGCGGCAGTCACGCAAGGCCGCTCGTTCGTCCAGGACGCCGAGGAGCGGCGGGCGCCATACGTACAGCACCCGTAGCGCCGCACCGCGCCGGGCGGCTTCCACGAAGGCGAGGTCGAGGGCGGCTGCGGAATGGTGGTGGCCGTCCCGACCCACGTTCATACCCACGACGAAGAACGGCTGCTGGCCGACGAGTTCGTGGTGGCGCACGACCACCACAGGGCAGGTGGCGTGCGCGATGACCGACAACGCGAAAGGGGCTGAGGCGAACAGTTGCCCTCTTTTGTTCCGCCGTCGCGAGCCCAGCACCACGGCCGTGGCCGTGCGGGACTGGTCGCGCAGGATCGGCGCAGGTGCATCCAGAACCAGCAGCGTGGAGACCTCCAAGCGCGGGTGACGGTTGTGGACGTAGGCAACCGCTTCGTCGAGGTTCTGTTCCGCCGCGCCGTGCGGGGCGCGGGCCTGTTGGTCCTCCCGGGACCGCATGGGCTCAGCCAGGCCATGGCCGGTCTGGCCCCGCGCCATGAGCAGGCGTAGAGGCAGCTGGCGTCCTGCGGCTTCGTCGGCCCCCCAGGCCAGTGCCTCCCGGCAGGACGGATCCTCATCGATACAGACCACGATCGGTGTGCGTACTTCGGTGGTCATCGTCACCTCCGCGGTCGTTTCGGGGCCGGGCCCGGCCCCGGCCTGGAGGGGGCGGGCACGGGAACCCCTCCGGGCTGTGACGTGCAGCTCCGGAGTTCTGTGTTCATCAGGTCGGGCTGATCGCGCCGGAGGGCCTCGTGCACGAAGGGTCGGTTGCCACGCCTTCGGTCATCCTGGGGTGGCTGAGCTCCGACAGCTTGTGACGTGGACGGCCGGCGTGCTGTGCGGCCGGGCTGGGAGGCACTTCACCCTAGGACGGGCTGCGGCGCCCAGCCAGTCTCCTTCTCGGTCAGTCGGCGTACACCGGAGGGCAGCTCGGCCGCACCGGGGTTCTGCCACCTCGTGTGGCGGAGCCTCATCGGGGCGCGGCCGGGCGACGGGCCGGGTTCCTTCGGCCTCGCACCGCGGCCGGGTGGCCCCTGTTCGTTCCCGGCGGTCGCGGGCCACGGTGGGGGCAGGACAACCGGAAGCTGCTGGACCCGGTCAGGGCAACGCGTCCTCAGGCTCCGGGACCGGCACTCGCATCGGTGCCGCCGATGCTGAGGCGTGTCGCGTGACGGTACGGCCGCTGGACCGGGCGAGGGGCACGGGAGCGGGTGAGTTCCGGTCCCTCGCCGCCATGGACGGCCCTGATGCGGAACGAGGACATCATGATGGATGTGGCCAAGGGTGGGCTGGTCGTAGGAGTGGACGGCTCGGCTGCCGCCCTCGCGGCTCTGCGTTGGTCGGCCACGAAGGCCCGGCTTCTGCGTGCTCCGCTCGTGGTCGTGCACGCCTGGCAGCCGACTGCTGTCCTGCGAGCGCCTTACGCGCCCGCCGCGGGACGGCGCACGCCGGAACAGGAACACGCGTGTGCCACCACGACGCTGGAGGAGGCCGTGGCCGAACTCCTTGACGTGGACCCGGGCATCGACTTCGTTCCGCTGCTGGATCGCGGCCCTGCCGAGCGGGTTCTTCTACGCCACACCGAGGACGCCGTGCTGCTCGCGCTCGGCCGCAAGCCCTTCAGGGATGTCTCTGGGCCTGCGCTCGGCGCGGTCGCGCGGACTTGCCTGCGTTACGCGGTGTGCCCCGTGGTGACTGTGCCCGAACCGCACTCATCCGACGAACATGCCCTACCGCGTCCCGCACGGAAGACGGCAGCGGGCCTGGAACGTGCCTGAACTCGCCGCCGGCTCCATCCCCGGTTGCGGAGAGCGGCCCGGCATGAGCAACCCGAAAGGCCCGGGGCATGGGGCCGGGCGGCCCCTGCCCACCCGACGTCGACCGCGCGAGGCTTGTGACACAAGAGGGGGTGACGACGATGGTCCGACCGATCGTGGTGGGCCTTGACGGCTCACGTGAGAGCGTCTGTGCCGCACACTGGGCGGCTCGGGAGGCGGTACGCCGCGGTCTCCCGCTGCGGCTGGTGCACGCCTGGGAAGGGATGCCGCAGGACACGGAACCGGTGAGCCTGCCGGAGTTGAAGGTTCCGCAGAGCCGTGCGCGAACGATCCTGCACGGTGTCGTGGACCAGGTGCGCGCTGAGTGTCCGAGGGTGTGTCCGACCGCCGAGCCGATCGGGCGGCTGCCGGTGCCGGCGCTCGTGGCCGAGGCGGAGTCCGCGGAGTTGCTGGTCCTCGGCAGTCAGGGTTTCGGCGGACTGGGCGGCCTCCTCGCGGGGTCGGTCGCCACGGCCGTGGTGGCCCGCGCGCGGACGCCGGTCGTCCTGGTGCGCGAGGGCTTCACCGCCGTCGACGAGCACGTGCCGAACGGCGACGGGCAGGCCTCGGCCGGCAATCCGTACCGACCGGTGGCGCTGGCCCTCGACCTGGCGCACGACTGCCACGCGCTGCTCGACTTCGCCTTCGAGGCCGCGCGGCACCGCGCCGCTCCGCTGTACGCCGTGTACGCGTGGAGGCTTCCTCACACCCACACCGGTGAACAAGGGGATGCGCCGGGCCGGTGGGACGCCGAGTGGGCACTGGACAGCGTGCTCGACCCGTGGCGTGACAAGTACCCCGACGTCACCGTCCACGCGGAGGCGGAGCACACCCGCCCCGTCCACGCCGTGCTGCGGGCCGCGGAACACGCGGGCCTTCTCGTCCTCGGCCGCGAGGCCCGCCGGGGCGCCGTCGGCGGCCACACGGGCCACGTCACGCGCATGGCCATCCAGCACGTCGGTTGCCCCATCGCCGTTGTCGCGCACGAATGAGCCGCCCCCAGACGATCACCGAAGCACGGTTCACCCGACGATGCGCCGTGGACCTCACGGCCACCACGACCCCAAGGAGCCGCACATGACCGTCCGCGTAGGCATCAACGGATTCGGCCGCATCGGCCGCACCTACCTGCGCTGCGCCCTGGAGCGCGGCTCGGACGTCGAGGTCGTCGCCGTCAACGACATCGCCCCGGTGGGAACGATGGCGCATCTGCTGGAGTACGACTCCACGTACGGCAGGCTCCGGGAAGACATCCTGCACGACGACACGTCGATCACCGTGGGCGGACACCGCGTCGCGGTCACGGCGGAACGCGACCCGGCCGCCCTGGACTGGCGCACGGAACGCGTGGACGTGGTCGTCGAATCCACGGGCCGCTTCCGCGACCGCGACGCGGCGGCTCTGCACCTCAAGGGCGGCGCCCGCAAGGTGCTGCTCTCCGCCCCCGGCAAGGGAGTCGACGCCACCGTCGTCATGGGCGTCAACCACGACGCGTACGACCCCGCACGGCATCAGATCGTCTCCGCCGCCTCCTGTACCACCAACTGCGTCGTGCCGATGGTGAAGGTGCTGCACGAGCGCTTCGGCATCGCCCGCGGCCTGCTGACCACCGTGCACGGCTACACCAACGACCAGGCACTGCTCGACGGCCCGCACAAGGACCTCCGCCGGGCCCGATCCGCCGCACTCAGCATCATCCCCACCAGCACGGGCGCGGCGCGCGCCGTCGGCGCCATCGTGCCCGACCTTGACGGGGCCCTGCACGGACTCGCGCTGCGCGTGCCCGTGGAGGACGGTTCGCTGACCGACCTCACCGTCGTGCTGCGGCGGGAGACGACCGCCGAGGAGGTCAACGCCGCGTTCGACGAGGCGGCCGCCGGTGAACTGTCCGGCATCCTGCGGGTTTCACGGGCCCCGATCGTCTCCCGTGACGTCATCGGCGACCCCGCCTCATGCGTGTTCGACCCCGCCCTCACACAGGCCCACGGTGACCTGGTGAAGGTCTTCGGCTGGTACGACAACGAATGGGGCTACACCAACCGACTGCTCGACCTGACCGTGTACGTGGCCGAACGGCTGTAGGCGGCGACCAAGGAGGCGCGTGCCATGGAACGGACACTGTGCAGCGGCGTGGACGGGTCGTCCGAGAGCATCGCCGCGGCCCGCTGGGCGGCGGCGGAGGCCGTCCTCCGCGATGCCCGGCTGCACCTGATCCATGCGGGGGGCCCACGGCCGGAGGAGCCGGGGCCGGCAGGCGTCGTCGCGCGGCGCCGCGCCCGGCAGATCCTGGACGAGGCCGAGGAGCAGGTGAGGTCGGTGTGCCCGTCGGTGCGGTTGACCGACGAGCACACCGCAGGGCCTGCGACGGCGGCTCTGCTGCGGGCGGGGGACGGCGCCGTCATGACGGTGCTGGGCTCACGAGGCCGGGGTGCGGTCACGGGGTTGCTCGTCGGATCGGTCGCCCAGGGCGTCGTCGCACGGACCACCCGCCCGGCTGTGCTCGTACGGGCCGCGGAACGACAGCCGGAGGGCGCCGTCGTCCTGGGCATCGACGTGAGTGAACCGTGCGACGAGGTCATCGAGTTCGCCTTCTCCTCGGCCCTGGTGCGCCGTGCGCCGCTGCACGTGGTGCACGCGTGGAGCGATCCGTCGCCCGCAAGCATCGGCTCCGGCGAGATCGCCCTGGTGGAGCAGCCGAAACAGGTGCGGGAATGGCAGGGGTTCGTCGAAGCCGTTCTGCGACCGTGGCGGCTGAAGCACCCTGACGTGGCCGTCACGGAGACCGTCGAGAAGGGGCGCCCGGCGCCCGTTCTGCTGGACGCCGCAGCCGGTGCCGGTCTGCTCGTCGTCGGCAGGCGGGAGCGCGAACACCCACACTTCGGCCCACAGACCGGGCCCGTGACCCACCACATGATCCACCACGCGACATGTCCCGTGGCGGTCGTGCCGCACTCCTAGATCGTCGGCTGCCGGGCCCGGACGGTGGCTCCAGCGAAGTCACGGGGCAGGACCTGGCCGGATACCGGTGGCGGATCCTGGGGGTTGGCAACAGATCTTGGCCAACGTGACTACGACCTGTATCCGAACCCTCTCGCGGGGATTGGTCGACCGGTACGGTGAGAGAAAGGAGCGTGGCTGCCGAGCCGCACTTTGGCTGCAGGATCCGGTCGGAGGTAGCGGTGAGTGGGGAAGCGCACATGGGACCCGACCAGCACCTGCCCAAGCTGCGACTGGACGAATTGCTGGACGAGTTGCAGACGCGGATCGACGCCGCACGCGGTACGCAGGACCGGGTCCACAGCCTCCTGGAAGCGGTGCTCTCGGTGGGCCGGGAGCTCGGGCTGCCACAAGTGTTGCGGCGCATCGTCGAGGCCGCGGTCGTGCTGGTGGACGCCGAGTACGGCGCGCTCGGAGTGATCGGCGACGACAGCAGGCTCGTGCAGTTCCTGACGGTCGGCATCGACGACGAGCAGCGCGGCCGGATCGGTGATCTGCCCAGCGGGCACGGGATTCTCGGCGAACTGATCCGGCATCCGCAGCCGCTGCGCCTGCCAGAGCTCTCCGAGCATCCCGCGTCCCAGGGTTTCCCGGCGGAACACCCGCCGATGCATTCGTTCCTGGGTGTCCCCATCCGGGTGCGCGACCAGGTCTTCGGCAACCTGTACCTCACGGAGAAGCGCGGTGCCACCGAGTTCGACGCCGAGGACGAGGCGGTGCTCTCGACCCTCGCGGTGGCGGCGGGTGTCGCGATCGAGAACGCGCGGTTGTACGAGGAGGCGCGGCTGCGCGAGCGCTGGCTGCGGGCCAGTGCGGAGGTGACCAGCACTCTGCTGTCCGGGGAGCCCGGCACGCGGGTCATGGAACTGATCGTCGAGCAGGCCCGTGACATCGTCTCGGCCGATGTGGGGATGATCGCGGAGTACGTCGCCAGAACCGAGGAGCTGCGGCCGCTGCTCGCCGTCGGCACGGACGCGGAGCGGCGCAGCGGCCTGCGACTCTCCGCCCAGGACGGCTTCGTCGGTGCCGCTCTCACCGCATCCGAGCCTGTGGTGAGCCCCGACATCCGGCATGACGCCCGCACCCGCGCGGATGCCGCGGAGTGGGTCGGGCTCGGCCCGGTCGTGGCCGTTCCGCTCGGCGCCGGCGGGAAGGCCCGTGGCGTGCTGCTGCTCGGACGGACAGCAGGCAAGACGGCTTTCGCGGGCGACGACACCGGTCCCTTGCTCGGCTTCGCGGGGCAGGCGGCGCTGGCGTTCGAACTCGCCGAACGGCGTCAGGACGCCGAACAGGTGGCCCTCTTGCAGGACCGCGACCGGATCGCCCGTGACTTGCACGATCTGGCCATTCAGCGGCTGTTCGCCGCCGGGATGACGTTGCAGAGCACTCAGCGGTTCGTGGACCATCCGCAGGCCGTCGAGCGGCTGTCACGCACCGTGGACGACCTCGACGACACCATCAAGATCATTCGATCCACCATCTTCGGCCTGCGTGGGCGCGGCGACGGAGCGGTCGGCGGCGGGGGCCTGCGGGCCCGTGTCGCGGAGACGGTCAGTACCTCGACCGCGTCGCTCGGGTTCGCTCCCGCGCTGCGGATCGAAGGCCTCGTCGAAACGGACGTACCGGCGGATGTCGCCGACCACACGCTCGCGGTCCTCAGCGAGGCGCTCAGCAACGTCGCCCGGCACTCGAAGGCGTCATCCGTGGACATCCATCTACGCTGCACCGGCGGTGAGTTGACTCTCTGCGTCGCGGACAACGGCTGCGGCATTCCGGGCGACGTCGCCCGGAGCGGACTGGCCAACATGGCGGACCGGGCTCGCACGCTCGGCGGAGAGCTGACGTTCGGTGAACGGCCCGAAGGCAGCGGGACACGGCTGGTGTGGCGCGTGCCGACGCGTTCAGGGAAGGCTTGAGAACCTGCCGGGACGGGGCGGAGGTCCGCCGTCGTCGATCACCTGGCGCGCCGTGAGACGCGGGGACGGTGGCCCCTCCGGGCCGTACCCGAGGCGGATCACCATGTGGGCGTGCTCCGGTCGGCCGTGCCGCGGTCCCGTCAGGCGCTCGCGCAGGCCCGGCCACTCCAGTGCCTGGTGCAGCAGCGAAGCGCGTACGCCGTGGGCGGTGGCCACCAACAGGACGCGTTCGAGGGCCTGTCCGGCCCGCAGCCAGTCCACCCTGCGGTCGTGGACGGTGGACAGCACGGAGACCGAAGGGCGCTTCTCGAAGGGGCGGCTGACGAGCACGCCCGGATGCCGGTGGGCGCCGAAGTCCCGCATCGGAATCCGCTCGTGGGCATCCTGCCGGCCCAGGGCCGCCGACGGAATGCCGAGGCCTGTGCCGTCGATGCCGTGCACCAGGCGGCGGCTCTCCGCGGCCCGGTCGCCGTCGGCGGTGGTAAGGCGCTCCGCCTCGCGCGTGAGCTGGAGAAGACGATCCGTCTCGGCTGGACCGGGGTGGGTGAGGAGAGCGCCCTCGGTGTGCGCGGCCATGGCGAGCTCGCCCAGCAACGTGCGGGGCAGCGGTCGCCCGGAGAAGGGGAACCGGCTGCTGTGCCGACGCCACAGAGCGTCGTACAGAGCCGACAGGCGCGCCGGCCGGCCCGTGGCGGTGCCGCAGAGGGGCACGACGGCCAACAGGTCCGGCTCGGCTGATCGCGGCAGCAGCCGGGCCACCGGGGTCCAGCCGAAGTGCGCCACCGCCACCCGGAGGTTGAAGACCGCACAGCCGACGGACACGTGCAGCGCCCGGCCGTGCGGATCGATGTGGCGCAGCCCGCGCCGCTCCACGGCACGGATCTCCAGAGCGGTGTCGTCCGGATCCAGCCGGAAGCGCCAGGGCTGACTGTTGTGGATCGACGGGGCGGCCACGGCCGCGGCGACCAGGGTTTCGAGCGTGGACGCGTCCAGCACGGCAGCACTCATCAGGAACTCCTCCCCGCCCGTACCGACGATTCGGCGGGGCGATGCGGTGAGCAGATCCAGCGTGGCGTCCGCGGCGACGACGGGGGAGGGGCCGTCAGGCCTCGCACGGTGCCGTACGGCCCCGCGCCGTCACTTCGTGGGCGGCTGCCGGGGCTCTGGCTGCTCCAACTGCGAGGCGAGGACCGCGGCCTGCACGCGGCGGTGCACGCCGAGCTTGGCCAGGAGCCGGGAAATGTGGTTCTTGACGGTCTTCTCCGACAGATAGAGCCGCTTGCCGATCTCCCGGTTGGTGAGGCCTTCCCCGATGAGCGTGAGGATGTCGCGCTCCCGGGACGAGAGGGCGGCCAGTTCGGGTGCGACGGCAGGGGCGTCGCCGGGTTCGGCGCGCAAGGAGCGCATCAGGCGGGCGGTCGTCTCCGGATCGAGCATCGACTGCCCCGAGGCGACCGTGCGTACCGCCGAAACGAGGTCGGAACCCTTGATCTGCTTGAGTACGTAGCCCGCGGCTCCGGCCATGATGGCGTCGAGGAGGGCATCCTCGTCGTCGAAGGACGTCAGCATCAGGCAGGCCAGCTCCGGCATCCGACTGCGCAGCTCCCGGCAGACGGTCACGCCGTCGCCGTCGGGCAGGCGGACGTCGAGGACCGCCACGTGCGGACGCACCGCGGGACCTCGCACGAGTGCCTGCTCGACGGTGTCGGCGTCACCCACCACCGAGATGTCCGGCTCGGCCTCCAGGAGGTCGGACAGGCCACGTCGGACGACCTCGTGGTCGTCGAGCAGGAAGACGCGGATCGGGTGGGACTCGGTGAACGTGCGTGCCTCGCTCATGTCGACCCCTTTTCCCCGGAGGACGACGGACCGCGGGCTGTCCGTCACGACGATCATCACCCGTCCGGCCTTCGGCGCACTAGGGCCGACCGGTCCCACCATTCTCGGTGGGCACGAACTCCACGTCCACGACACCCTCCACCGCCCGGGTTCACCATGCCCACCAGGCAGCCTTGTCCGTCGACGACCGGAAGGCGTTTGACAAGGGCGTCGCCCGGTGCGCCGACAAGGGGCATCGCGTCATGACGTCGCCCACGACGTGCGGGCTGCCGTGCATGGCGGTCAGTCCTGCGCGGAGCCCGGAGCGCAGGAAGTCACAGGGTGTTGCCGCTGCCGTACGGGGCGTACAGATCGAGGAGCCGCGTGCGTGTCGAGTGCAGCCGGTGGGCGACGACTCCTCCCACCCACTCGGCGACGTGCCGGCCGAACTCCGGGTCCTCCTGGCACATCGTCCGCACGGCGGGCGCGTCGAACTGGTAGGCCCGTACAGGCGCCGTCGCCTCGCCACCCAGGTGCCAGACATACGGGGCGAACAGCCAGGACCAGCCGACGAGCTGGCCGTGGCCGAGGGACTCGATGACGGCCTCGCGACGGCCCGGAACGTGCAGATCCAGCGCGACGGTACCGGTACGGACGATCCAGAACCGGTCGGCGTGCCCGCCCTCCTCGAAGAGCCGGGTGCCCTGCGGGAACGACACCTCGCGGGCGATGTCCATCAGCCGTTGCTGGTCCGCCGAGGGCAGTGTCTTGAGCGTGCTCGGCATGGGGGACTGGTTCATGGGGTGCCTCCAGAAGGGGTGTGAGCACTCGCCACTTCCAGGATGTTCCCGAGTCGCCCCGCAGCCCAAGGGCCCAACGGCTCCGCTGCGGGCCGGTCGGTACCGAGGCGCACCGTCGCCGGACGCGCCGGAACTGGCCTGCGGTTCGCGCGGGCCCGGCCGTGCGGCCCCTCCCCACGGGTCCGTTCGGTCCCGCACCGTGGGACCGAACGGAACCACAGTGACGGCCCTTCGGCATCCGGCGGACCCCGTCCCGGGCGAGAAGAGTGAGCGATGTCAGGCATCGAGAGCACCGCTCACCGGAAGGGCATCACCATGGCCGTGCACGACCACCCGCACCGCAGCCCGGGACTCCACCTGCCGTCCCTCCGCAGGACCCGGCGCGACTCGTCCGCGACCGCGGTGACGCACCGCGCCGAGGCGCACACCGTGCGGGACTACGCCTTCGCCTCGCTGCGCCTGCTGACCGGGTTCGTCTTCCTGTGGGCGTTCCTCGACAAGGCCTTCGGCTTCGGCTACGCCACCGCGTCGGGCCAGGGGTGGGTTGACGGCGGTTCGCCGACCAAGGGGTTCCTGAGCAATGTGGCGGCCGGCCCGATGGAGTCCACGTTCCACTCCTGGGCCGGTGACGCCTGGGCCGACTGGCTGTTCATGCTCGGCCTGCTCGGTATCGGAGTCGCCCTGGTCAGCGGCATCGCCCTGCGTCTCGCCGCGCTGGCGGGCACGCTCATGATGGCCCTGATGTGGATGGCCGAATGGCCGCCCGCCAAGCACCTCTCCGACGGCGGAGCGAGCATGTCCACGAACCCCCTGGTGGAGTACCACCTCATCTACGCCGTGGCACTCATAGCCCTCGCGGCGGCCTCCTCCGGCGACACCTTGGGCGTCGGCAGGCTGTGGGCGAGGCTCCCCGTGGTCCGTCGCAACCACTGGCTGCGCTGACCGGAAGCCGCGGGTACCCGGCGCGGGGGTCGAGGGGCGTGGACTGGCTCATGCCGTCCACGCCCTTTGCTCGCCCGTGAGGGCGAGGGCGCACGACTCCCCGGGCGCCACCGGCACGGTGCGGTCGGCGAGCGCGATGTCGATCGGATCCCGGTCGGACTCCGGCACGGTGATCCGCAGCTGTCCCGCGCTCAGCCGCAGCCGGACACTCCAGTGCCCCCGATAGCGGATCGCGAAGCCGTACTCGGACAGCTCCGGCAGCGGTACGGGATCCAGGCGCAGCGCCCCGCCGCGGGTCTCGAGGCCGGTGAGACCGCGCTGGACGAGGTCGAGCGTGCCGGCCATGGCGCCGAGGTGGATGCCCTCCCCGGTGGTGCCGCCCTGCAGATCGGCGATGTCCCCGGCCAGCGCCTCCTGGACGTAGGTCCAGGCATCGGAGCGCCGGGCGCGGGCCAGGACCCAGCCGTGGACGAGGCTGCTGAGAGTGGATCCGTGGCTGGTACGGGCCAGGTAGTGATCGACGGTGCGCTGCCACGTGGCGTCGTCCAGTACGTACCCCAACCGCCGGAAGAGGCCCTGGAGTTCGCGCGGCCCGAAGAGATAGCCGAGCATCAGGACGTCGGCCTGCTTGGACGCCTGATAGTGGTTGACGCTGTCGCCCTCGGCCTCCAGGATCCGGTCCAGGCGCCGGATGTCGCCGTAACGCGCCCGGTACGACACCCAGTCGAGCTCGGCCAGCTCGCCGTAGCCCTCGAACTGGCTGATGACGCCGCCGTGGAAAGGCACGTACAGCTTCCGGGACACGTCCTCCCAGGCGTCGAGCTCACCGGCGGCGAGGGAGATGCGCTCGGCGAGGTCCCGGCGACGCGGTTCGGGCAGGCCGCGGACCACGTCGAGTGCTCGGGCCAGCACCCAGGCGGCGGTGACGTTCGTGTACGCGTTGTCGTCGAGGCCCGGGCGCGCCGATCCCGGATAGGCGTCGTGGTACTCGTCGGGGCCGACCACGCCGCGGATGCGGTAGCGGCCGAGCGCCTTGTCGTACGTGGCGAGCCCGGCCCAGAACCGTGCGATCTGCGCCAGCATCTCGGCGCCCTTGGTGTGCAGGAACTCGCTGTCGCCGCTCGCCTCGCAGTACTGCCACACGTTGTACGCGATCGCCGAACCGACGTGGTGCTGGAGGCGGGAGTGGTCGGGCAGCCAGCGGCCCGAGCGCGGGTTGAGGTGCAGCTCCTGGGTCTCCTCCCGGCCGTCGCTGCCGCTCTGCCACGGGTACATGGCGCCGCTGTGCCCGGCGTCGCGGGCGGCGAAGCAGGCTTGTTCCAGACGGCGGTGGCGGTAGGCGAGCAGGGCGCGGGAGACCTCGGGCAGGTGCAGGTTGAGGTAGGGCAGGATGAACAGCTCGTCCCAGAACACGTGGCCCCGGTAGGCCTCTCCGTGCAGGCCGCGAGCCGGGACGCCGACGTCCAGGTCGGCCGTGTGCGGGGAGAGGGTCTGCAGGACGTGGAAGAGGTGCAGCCGCAGCACCGGACCCGTGCTGTCGGGGACGTCCAGCTCGGCGTTGCGCCACAGCTGCCGCCAGGCGGTGCGGTGCGAGGCGATCAGCGCGGTGGCGTCGGGAGCGCGGCCCACCCGGTCGATGGCGGCGTGCAGCGGGTCGCTGATGGCCGGGTCGCGCGAGGTGTGCAGCGCGACGGTCTTGTCGAGGGTCACGGTCTGTCCGTCGGTGAGGCGGAGCAGCAGTCGCTGGACGGCCCGCCCGTCGTCGCGCGCGACGGATATCCTCGCCGGAGCGTCGGCGGTGGTCCGGGCGGCCAGGCCGACGCGGATGTCGGACGTCGTGGTGCGGCAGCGCAACCACACCGTGGTCCTGTCGTCCGAGGCGCCGGTGTGTGCGTGTGTGAGATGGCGTGCGGCCAGTCGCCGGTAGCGCTCGACGCCGGCGTTGGTGACCGTCCCGTCGAGCGCCGCTTCGACGTCGAGGTCCCCGGACCATCCTTCCGCGGTGAACTCGGTGCGCAGCAGTGCCAGATGAGGGTCCGCCATGTGCGCGAGGCGCAGTTGGCGCACCGCCAGACGGCGGCCGTCTTCGTCTTCGTAGCGCAGGGTGCGGGTGAGGATCCCGGAGCGCAGGTCGAGGCTCAGGCGGTGGTCGAGGAGCTTGTGCGTGTCGGGGGCCAGCCATTCGCCCGCGCCGGTACGGAAGCGCAGCGGCAGCCAGTTGGGCAGGTTGACCATGTCCTCGTTCTCGATCGAGCGCCCGGCCACCTCGGACGTCAGCCGGTTGTAGCAGCCCGCGGCGTACGTGCCGGGGTAGTGGACGGTGCCGGCGGCGCACTCGGGGGCGGCGCCGCGTGTGGCGAAATAGCCGTTGCCGAGGGTGCACAGCGACTCACGGAGCCGTTCCTGCGCGGGGTCGTAGCCCTCGTACTCCCAGGTCCAGTCGGTGAGGTCCGTGAGGTCGGTCCCGTCGGGCATGCTCAGTCCTCCGATGCGAGGAGATCGGCGAGGTCGTCGACCACGATGTCCGCGCCGTGGTCCAGGAGAGCGGCACGTGTCTGCGGGGTGCGGGCCCGGTCCACGCCGACGACCAGGCCGAAGCCGCCGCGCCGCCCTGCCGCCACGCCCGCGAGGGCGTCCTCGACGACGGCGGTGCGAGCGGCGGGGACGCCCAGGCGGCGGGCGGCCTCCAGGAACAGGGCGGGGTCGGGCTTGCCGGGCAGGTGCAGGCGGGCGGCCGCGGCACCGTCGACCAGGGTGTCGAAGAGGTCCCGTACCCCCGCGTGGTCGAGGAGTTCCGGAGCGTGCCGGGACGCGGACGCGGCAGCCAGCGGAAGTCCCGCCGACCGCAGGACACGCAGCAGCCGGACCGTGCCGGGATAGGCGTCGATGCCGTGCCGACGCAGCCGCTCGGTGAACAGCCGTTCTTTGTCGGCGGCTACGGCCCGCACCTCGTCCTCGGCGGAGTCGAGCCCGCGGGACTCCAGGAAGGCCCGTGCCCCGTCGAGACGTGACTTGCCGTCGACGTACCGCAGGTAGTCGTCGCGGACGTCGAAGGGGCGCTGGTGGACCTGCCGGTCGCGCAGGTGGGCGTCGAAGGCCGTCTTCCACGCGGCGGCGTGCACCCGCGCCGAATCGGTGATGACGCCGTCGGTGTCGAGGACCACGGCCGCCGTGCCCCGCAGTGCGCGGGGAACGGCGGCCCGGGCGGGACCCGAGCTCATCGGCGGATGCCGGAGCCGAGGCCGGTGCTTGCGCTCATGGAGACGTACTCCCGTACGGGCCGGGGCACGTCAGGCGGTCCAGGTCCAGTCGGCGACCTCGGGGAGATCGGTGCCGTGTTCGCGGATCCAGGCGTGGTGGCGCAGCCGGGTGTCCTCCATCGACTGCCGTACGTCGGCAGCGCGGACGGCGAGGCCAGGGACGCGGTCGATGACGTCCATGACCAGGCGGTAACGGTCCATGTCGTTGCGGACCACCATGTCGAAGGGCGTCGTCGTGGTGCCGATCTCCTTGTAGCCGCGCACGTGCAGGTTGTGGTGGCCGGTGCGACGGTAGGCGAGGCGGTGGATCAGCCACGGATAGCCGTGGTACGCGAAGATGACCGGCTTGTCCTGGGTGAACAGGGCGTCGTACTGGGCGGCGGGCATGCCGTGCGGGTGCTCCTCGGCGGGCAGCAGGCGGGCCAGGTCGACGACGTTGACGACCCGTACGGCGAGCTCCGGCAGATGCTGGCGGAGCAACTGCGCCGCGGCCAGCACTTCCTGGGTGGGTACGTCACCCGCACCCGCGAGCACCACGTCCGGTTCCCGCGCGCTGTCCTCGGTACCGGCCCAGGTCCAGATCCCCGCACCGCGGGCGCAGTGGGCGCGCGCCTGCTCCAGGCTGAGCCAGTCGAAACAGGGCTGCTTCCCCGCGACGATCACGTTCACGTAGTCGCGGCTGCGCAGGGTGTGGTCGGCCACGGACAGCAGGGTGTTGGTGTCCGGCGGGAGATAGACCCGTACGACCTCGGGGCTCTTGTTGAGGACGTGGTCGACGAAGCCGGGGTCCTGGTGGGAGAAGCCGTTGTGGTCCTGGCGCCATACGTGCGACGTCAGCAGGTAGTTGAGCGAGGCGATGGGCGCGCGCCAGGGCAGGCGACGGGTGACCCGCAGCCACTTGATGTGCTGGTTGACCATCGAGTCGACGATGTGGACGAACGCCTCGTAGCAGGAGAACAGGCCGTGTCGGCCGGTGAGCAGATAGCCCTCCAGCCAGCCCTGGCAGGTGTGCTCGGAGAGGATCTCCATGACTCGGCCGTGCCGGTCGAGGTGTTCGTCCACGGGCAGCATCTCGGCCTGCCAGGCTTTGCCGCTGGCGGCATAGACGGCCTGGAGACGGTTGGAGGCGGTCTCGTCAGGACCGACGATCCGGAAGTCACGCCGCTCGCTCGTCGCCGACATGACGGATTCGAGCAGGTCGCCGAGCACACGGGTGGGCTCGTGCAGGGTGGCGCCGGGCTTGTCCACGGCGACGGCGTACTTCTCCAGGGGCGGTACCGGCAGCTCCCGCAGCAGCAGTCCGCCGTTGGCGTGCGGGGTGGAGCCAAGGCGCCGCGTGCCCTCGGGGACACAGGCGAGGACCTGCTCCCGCGGCCGTCCCTGTGCGTCGAAGAGTTCCTCGGGCCGGTACGACCGCATCCACTCCTCGAGCTGCCGCAGATGCTCCCCGTTGTCGCGGACGCCGGACAGCGGGACCTGGTGGGAGCGCCATGTGCCCTCCACGGGCAGCCCGTCGACCTCGGCGGGTCCGGTCCAGCCCTTGGGGGTGCGCAGCACGATCACGGGCCACAGGGGCCGGTCGATCCCGCCCTCCTTGCGTGCCGTGCGCTGGATCTCGGTGATGCGGTCCAGGGCGGTGTCCATGGCCTGGGCCATGTCCCGGTGGACCTGGAGCGGATCGTGGCCCGTGACATGGAGCGGGGCGTGGCCGTATCCCCGCAGCAGCTCGTCGAGTTCGGCCTCCGGGAGCCGGGACAGCACCGTGGGGTTGGCGATCTTGTAGCCGTTGAGGTGCAGGACCGGCAGGACCGCGCCGTCGTGCACGGGGTCGAGGAACTTGTTGGAGTGCCAGGAGGCGGCCAGCGGTCCCGTCTCCGCCTCGCCGTCGCCGATCACGCAGGTGACAAGGAGCTGGGGGTTGTCGAGTGCGGCGCCGTAGGCGTGGGAGAGGGCGTAGCCGAGTTCGCCGCCCTCATGGATGGAGCCCGGGGTCTCGGGGGCGACGTGGCTCGGCACTCCGCCAGGGAAGGAGAACTGGCGGAACAGCCGCTCCATGCCCACCGCGTCCCGGGTCACATCGGGGTACGTCTGGCTGTAGCTGCCTTCGAGCCAGGAGTTGGCGAGGACGGCCGGCCCACCGTGACCGGGCCCCCAGACGCACAGGGCGTCCTGGCCGCGCTCCTTGATCACACGGTTGAGGTGTGTGTGGACCAGGTTGAGTCCGGGCGATGTGCCCCAGTGTCCGAGCAGCCGCGGCTTGATGTGCTCGGGCCGCAGCGGCTCGGTGAGCAGGGGATTGGCGAGCAGGTAGATCTGGCCGACCGCCAAGTAGTTGGCGGCCCGCCAGTGGGCGTCCAGTGTGCGTAGTTCCTCGTCGGTCAACGTCGTGCTGCTGTCCGGGTGCTCTTGCCTGGCGTTGGTCATGAACAACCTCGTGAACGTCGTTGGATGGGTCGAGGAGCGGTTCGAGGAGCACTCGAAGAACAAGGGAGGCGGCGTGGCCGGAAGGAGGAAGCGCCCCCGTGTCGCTGCCGACCACACGGCCGGGCTCTGAGCGGGGCACCGGCGTCACGTCCGCTGCGGGACGACGGCCACGGGGCAGGCGGAATGGTGCAGCACCGCGTGCGTGACCCGGCCGAGCTGGAGACCGAGGTGTCCGCGGTGTCGGCGGGCGCCCACGACGAGGAGGTCGGCGGTGCGCGAAGCCTCCACCAGCGCCGTGCGTGCCACCCCCTCGACCATCCGGGGGCGTACCCGCACGGAGGGGTGCTCCACCACCGCGTCCCGCAGCGTCTCGTTCACCAGGTCCGTGGCGCGTTGTTCGTGGTCACGGGCGGCATCGCCGACCGTGAGCGGGGGATCGGACGAGTCGTGCGCGGGACAGCGCCACGCCCGTACGGCGTGCAGTGCGGCGTGGCGGTCGGCGGCCTCCTGGAACGCGAAGCGCACCGCCGCCGAGTCCGCCTCGTCGCCGACCCCGAGCACGATCCGCTGCCCGGCACGGGTCCAAGGACCCTGGCCGCGGCCGTCGCGCAGCACGACGACGGGGCAGGCGGCTCGTGCGGCGACCGCCAGGCTGACCGAGCCGAGCAGCAACTCGGCGACGCCACTGCGGCCGCGGGACGCCACGACCACCATGGAGGCGTTGCGGGCCTCCCGGAGCAGGGCGCTCACCGCGTCGGCGCGCAGCACTTCGGCGGAGATCTTCAGATCCGGTACGCGGCGCTCGGCCCGTTCGACGGCACCGCCGACGATGAGGTCGGCGCGCACATGCTGCGAGGGCTTGCCCAGCACCTGCGCCAGCGCGGGCCCTTCGTAGCGCTCCCACAACGAGGCGTACACCAGCCGCAACGGCACGCCGTGCAGGGCGGCCTCGTCCGACGCCCAGTCCACGGCCCGCATGCTCGGAGCGGAACCGTCGACGCCGACGACCACGGGCAGTTCCATGCGCGGCATCTCCTTCACCCGTCCTGTTCGAGTCAGTCGTGCGGGACGACGGCGACCGGGGCGGCCGCGTGGTGCAGCACCGCGTGCGTGACCGGCCCGATGCGGGGACCGACCGGTGAGCTGCGGACGCGGCGCCCGACGACCACGAGCGAGGCGTCCTTGGAGGCGGCGGTCAGGTGGTCCGCGGGCCTGCCGGGGCGGGATTCCTCCCGCACCTCGACGGACGGGAACTTCTGCCGCCAGGAGCCGAGGACGTCGGTCAGAGCGGCCGCGTCGTCCTTGGCCAGCCGGGCGTTGAGTTCGGGGTCCTCGGGGAGGCCGTAGGCGAAGTATGGAGGCAGCGGCCAGGCGTGGACGACGCGCAGGGCCGTCTCACGGCGCGCCGCGGCCTCGAAGGCGAACTCGATCACCGACGCGTCGGGGCTGTCGGCGTCGAGCCCTAGGACGACGGGCCGGTACGCCGTCGCGGCGGACGGGATCCCGGACGGGTCCTGAACGTGCTCGTCCGCGGCTTGTTCCCCTGCCCGGACGAGGACCACCGGGCGTCGGGCATGGGCCACCACGGCCTGCCCCACGGACCCGACCAGGAAACCGCCGAGACCGCTCAGCCCGCGCGCCCCGAGAACCAACAGCCCGGCCTCGTCCGCCGCGGAGGCCAGCACCTCACTGGGCCGCCCGCTGAGCTGCTCCACGCTCACGGACACACCGGGGTGGCGCAACCTGAGGCCGTCGGCCGCCTCATGAGGCACCCGTACCGCCTCGTGCTGCTGGCTCTCGGCACCGAGGAACGGCGTGTACGCCAGCGGAACGGGCTGCCAGACGCTGACCAGCTTCAGCTCCGAGCCGAGCAGCTGTGCCTCGCGGACCGCCCACTCGGCGGCGGCACGGCTCTCGGGGGAGCCGTCGAAACCGGCGACGACAGTGCGGGACATGATGCGTACCTCCTGGTCAGGGCCGGAGTCGCCGAGGACGGCGAGTTGCCCTTGCCTCGATCGTTCACGGCCTCGATTCGCACCTGGCTTCGATTTCAGTGTCGTGCGTGGGGCGACTGAGGTGGAAGGGCCGACCAGGTCCCGGCAGGGGCCGACCGGCCCTACCCGAACTCCAGAACCTCGCGCACCGGGCGACGGCGGGTCGTCGGCCCGTGCGGGCCGTGACCGATGCGCAGCACCATCTGCACGAAGCCCACGGCCGACGTCGGATCCCGCACGAGCTCGCGCAGGTCCGGCCACTCCAGGGCATGAGACGTGAGGGAAGTGGCCAGGCCGTCGAGCGTGGCCCGCAGGAGGACCCGTTCCATGGCCTGGCCGGCGCGCAGCCAGTCGGCCGGCCGGTCGTCCGCGGTGCCGAGCAGGACCAGGTTCGGCTGGGACTCGAAGGTGGTCGTCCCGCGGTCGGAGACGGGCCGACGGCCTGCGAAGTCGCGCACCGGGGCGCGGCCGTCCCGCTTGTGAGGGCCGAAGGCGTACTCGGGGACGCCTTCGGTGGCCGTGTCGGCCTCGGCCGCACCGAGCCGTGTCCAGCGGGCGAGGTCCTCGTCGCGGGCCGGCTCGACGCCGTCACGCCCCTCGGCGTCCTGGACCAGGTCGAGCAGCGCTTCCAGATGCCAGGTGGAGGGGAACAGCAGAACAGCGCCCTCGCGGTCGGCGGCCTGGGCCAGCACGGCCCGCTGGGCGTCCGAGAGCCCCTGCTCGGAGAAGGGGTATCGGCTCGTGTGCCTGCGGTGTATCGCCGGATACAGCCTTTCCAGCTCGGCGTCCGGTCCCTCCGGAGGACCGTCGGACAGGCCGACGCTGGCGAGCAGCCCCGGGTCGGCGTGGTCGGGCAGCAGACGCACCTGCGGCAGCCGGCCCGCGTGCGCCGCCGCGACGCGCAGATTGAACAGCGCGGCTCCGCATCCGATGTGCAGGGCACGGTGCGACGGATCGGAAGCGGGCATGGCCCGTGCCGGGTCGGCGCGCAATTCGAGGGTGTCGCTGTCGCGCAGGAAGCGGAACCGCCAGGGTTGCGCGTTGTGCATCGACGGTGCGGTCGCCGCAGCGGCGACCAACCGCTCGACGGTCTTGTCATCAGGCATGGTGGCTCCCTCATGGGCTCACGCCGGGGCGGGGCGGAGAGGAACCGTCGCTCCTTCCACGATACGGGCTTGCCACGGCTTCGGCAGATGCCACCGGGCGGCGGACACCGGGCCTGCCGGATGAGGTCCGAGTGGCCGCGCCCCGCGGCCCGGTGGGCGTACCGGCCCGGCACCTTCAGAGTGACGCGGTATCCCACCGCACACCAGGGGCCACCCGGCCCGGCGGACGGGCCGAGCCGGGACGTACGGGGGCCTGGTGGCCCCTGCGCGGCGATCGCACGGCGGTGTTCGATGAAGGCAGGGAAACACCGGCGAGAGGAGGAGAGCATCGTGGGTACGTCATTGACCCCGGAGTTCTGGAGGCTCTTCGCCGTCCTCTTCGTCGTCGCCGTGGCAGTGGTCTTCGCCCTCGCCACCGCACTGGACGCGCTCGTGCTGCGGCTGCGTCGGCCCCGCGGCCGGTTGTCGACGACGAGGGCACGTCGCACGGCACCGGCCAAGCCCGGGGAAAAGCCTGTGACGGGGGCTGTGTGACGGTGGCCCTTCGAGAGACGATGAAGGGCTGAGGCGGGTGGCGGAGGGGAGAGGCCGGATGACCGGGCTGGTGCGGATTCCGCTGGACGCGGGGGAGTTCCTCGTCGCGGAGGTGGACCTCGCCGACATCCCGGAGGACTCCGTGGTCCTGGCCTCTCCCGAGCCGGGACGGTCGGTGGGGCAAGCGTCGCGGACCCTGGAGTCGAGCCTTCAGAGCCTTCGTCCCGCCCTGACCGGCCTGGCGAAGACACTGGAAGAGCTCAGTGCGGACGCGGTGTCGATCGAATTCGGGCTCAAGCTGGGAGGCGAGACGGGGGTCATCTTCGCCAAGGGGACCGCGGAGGTGCATTTCACCGTGACCGTCCAGTGGACGCCCCGGCCCGTGCCCGCCGAGCCCTCGCCTGCGTGATGGTCGCGTCCGGTGCGGCCGTCGTCCGTTTCCGCTCCTCGGGTGGGGGAATCGTCGGACACGGTGTCCTCGTTGACGAGGACCACATCGTCACCTGTGCACACGTCGTGAACGCGGCACTTGGACGTTCACCGCGCAGCGCCGACGATGCCACGGGACAGGTCGTCCGGCTCGAATTTCCGTTGCTGTCCCAGCTCGCCGCGCTGGCACCGGAACGCCGTGCTCGGGTCGACGTCTGGGCGGAGCCCGGGACCGCGTTCGACGGGCTCGACGTGGCGGGGCTGACGCTCGTCGGTGAAGCCAGGCCGATCGGTGCGACCCCCATGCCGTTGGCCCACGAAGACCTCACGGAGGGGGACGTCCTGTTGTTCGGGCCGGTCGAGGGCCGGCCAGGCGGCTGGATATCGGCCCGACTGCGCCCGCTGGTCAAGCAGTTCAGGCAGCAGGTCGACCAGCGGGCCCATGGCGCCCACATGGCCCGGCCGGGGTACAGCGGCACGCCGGTCCTCGACCCGAAGACGGGGCGTGTCCTTGGCATCGTGGTGGCCGTCGCGACCAGGCGTGACGACGCGGCCGTATACGCGATCCCGGTGACCAGCCTGGTGGCCGTATGGCCCGCGGCCTTTGCCCCGCTGCCCGCGTCCCCGTACAAGGGGCTGGAGGCATTCGGCCGCGATGACGCCCCTCTCTTCTTCGGCCGTGACGCGATGACCGACGAGTTGGTCTCGGCCGTGGACGCCCGCGGCCTCGTACCGGTGGTCGGCGCGTCGGGTGCGGGCAAATCGTCCCTGGTGCAGGCCGGACTCGTACCGCGCCTGGCGGCCGGGCGTACCGACTGGCGGTTCGTTCTCGTCCGCCCGCGTCCACGCCTGGATACGGCGTTGGCGGCGGGGTTCGCCCGCGCCGCAGGGTCTCCCGTGAATGTGCCCGTGGCCGAGTTGGAGGCATGGCAGGCCCGGATCGGCTCCATCGGCCTGTCGGCGGCGGGGGACCTGCTGCTGGCGGCGACCGGAGGGGAGCGGCTCCTGCTCGTCATCGACCAGTTCGAGGAGGTCGAGGACGACCCGTCGACCACGCGTGCACTGCTCGACGGGCTCGCGGAGCTGGCCGGGTGTACACGATCCGCCACGGTGGCGGTGCTCACCCTCAGGGAGGACGCCTTCGGCCGGTTCTTCGTGCTTCCCGGGCGGTTCGGGGAGGTCCTGCGGCGGACGGCCGTGGCACTGCGTGGCATGGAGACGGAGGAGCTCAACGCGGCGATCGTGCTGCCTGCCGGTCTCCGCGGCATGACCCTCCACAGCCGACTGGTGCACCAGTTGGCCTCGCTCGTGGAAGGGCGCCCAGGTGCCCTTCCTCTGCTGGAGTTCACCCTGGACCGGATGTGGTCCACCCTGCAGCGGGGCCAGCACACCCTGTCCTTCGAGGCGTTGGCGGAGATCGGCGGACTTGACGGTGCGCTCGCCGAGTACGCCGACGGCGTCCTGGCGGACCTTGCTCCCGAAGAGCGTCCGCTCGTACGACGGCTTTTCCTCAACCACCTGACCGCGCCCGACCAGCCGGGCGTCCGCCGGGTGGCCACCCGCTCCGAGCTCCGGCCCGCGGAGTGGTCCATCGCGATCCGACTGGCCAACGAGCGGCTGTTGACCACGAACCGCAGCGACGACGGCGAGGAGACCGTCGAAGTGGTGCACGAAGCACTGCTGAACGCCTGGGGCACACTCGCGTCCTGGCTCAAGGAAGAGGAACCCTTCCGCACCTGGCGGCGCATGCTCGCCTACGCCATGCGCCGACGCCACGCAGGTGACGAGACAGCGGTACTGGCCGGACCTCTGCTCAGCGATTCCGAGCGCTGGCTGGCAGAGCGCCCGAACGACGTCACCGTCGAGGAACGCCGGTTCATCAGGGCGAACCGCGAGTATCAAGACCGCGAGGAGCACAAGTACCGCACCCTCTTCGAGGACTCCCTGGTGCGCACCCTCACCTTGGCCGCGCAGCGCGCCGACGACGCGACAGTCGCCATGCTCCTTGCTGTGGAGGCTCTGGAGCGCTCCACCGATCCGGCCGTGGATCTCCTGGTGCGTTCCTGCCTGCACCGAACGGGACGGACCGAGCTCGAGTACGTACCCGGAGCCGGATACGAGGGCGACTTGAGGCGGACGGCCAACAGGATCCGTCTCCCCGAATGGGCGGAGGGGCCTCCTGGGCGTTGGTCGACCGAGCCTGGGGCGACGCGCCACTGGACACTCGGTGACGAGAACACCAGTGTGCTCATCGACGCGCGTGGGCGTGTACGGATGTGCTGGGGCGCCGCGGGAAGCGGAGCCGACGTGCCGCTCGCCGCCCCGGCCGTGATCGCCGCCTGCACGGACACGGCGACGGCGCTGTGCCTGGGCACCGAGACGGGTGAGCTGCACTTCTACCAGATCACGGACTCCGTGGAGAAGATGTGGCGGGTCGCTCTGCCGACTGCCGCGACCTGCGTGGCCGTGGACGGCCAGGGCAGCAGGGTCGCCGTGAGTGGCGACGACGGCGTCACCCGGGTGCTGTCGGCGCAGGCGGACGGCGACGAGGTCCTGGCGCTCCCCTCACCGGGGTTCGTCGAGGATCTCGACTTCGCGCCGGACGGCTTGTCCCTAGCGGTACAGATGGCTGGAGGCCGTGTCACCATCTGGGACCTCACCTCCGGGGACCGTCGTGGCGACGCCGAGGGCCCCATGGGCCATGTCGCCTTCAGCGCCGACGGAGCCCATCTGGTCTACCGAGGGCGGCAACGCAACGGCGAGGACGGTGTCGTCCGGCTGCCGCTCCGTGCGGCACACCTCGCGGCCCTGGCCCGCGAAGCGGCGGGCCGCGACCTCACCGACGACGAATGGCAGTGCCACGTCGGGATCCCGCCTGTCACCGCGCAGCGCGCCGCAGGATGACAAGAGCGTGCTCGACCAGAGTCAGCCGCTCGCCTGCCTCTGCCTGCCGACCGGCATGCGGAGATATCCCGCCGTCTTCCTGGGCGGTGTCGGCCACCACCTGCCACGGTCGGTCAGGTCCGACCGGTACCAGGAACTCCCGCGATTTCGCCGAGGCGTTGAACATCAGCAGGAACGAGTCGTCGGTGATGCGTTCGCCGCGCTCCCCGGGCTCGGAGATGGCGTTGCCGTTGAGGAACACCGTCAG